>DAIOXE010000061.1:0-2851 GCA_036758125.1 Mucilaginibacter sp. | reverse complement strand
TTTACGCTTGACCCGGACGAAAAGGTTATCGATGCCAATATTGGCAAAGCCCTGTATCTCGCCGATGAAAGTGCCAAAAATCAATATAATGATTTAAAGGAAAAAAGTTATTACAATAACCTGATTACAGGAAATATCAGCCAGCAGATAACGGTAGACAGTATTCAACTGGATATAAACCAGTATCCCTATTATTTCAAATGCTATGCTACTGAAAAGCTTATCCGCTCAACTTCAACAGTAAACCGGTGCCTGGTTACGCAAGGCTATCTGCGCAACGTTACACGTTCCGATAATAACCCGCATGGCTTTTTGATCCTGCATTGGGAAACATTAGCTAACAGGGATACCACTATCCAAAGCCAATAATTATGAAATTATTTAAAAATTATAAACCAAAGGAGGGCAGCGATAGGGTAAATACCCAGTTGGCCATGGTAATTGCAAACAGATTAATTAAAAGTCAGCACTGGATAGCGCAATACCTGAATACCTGGTTTAATGCCTATTCGATTAATCAAAAGAAATGGATGCTGCTTTGTATTGGTTCGTTGGTATCAGTTTTCTTAATCGCTGGTATTTTTAGTTCATTTTATAGTATCCCGCTCATACCTCAGGGCAACTATAGTTCAGCCCATATAGGGATGGCTTCCGGAATACCCGAGCGTAATTTTAATAAACATCAATTAACAGATTCGTCAACCATAAAAAAGTAAATCATGGAAACTAAATCAATTAAAGGTCAAATGCCGCAGCACTCGCAAGAGTTTTTAAAAGAACGCAAATTTTTAATGATTGTCCCGCTATTAATCCTGCCATTCTTAACAATGGGGTTTTGGGCATTGGGAGGTGGTAAACAGGAAAATATGGCATTGGATACTTCAACAGTTAAAGGCCTGAACGCCACGCTGCCACAGGCGCAATTTAAAGACCAAAAAACGGAAGACAAAATGGACCTCTATCAAAATGCCAAAAGAGATTCAGCAGGCTCAGGAAATAACGGTGTCAGCCAAAGCTTCGCCCGCGCAATGGGATTTGATGCAGCAAAGGCCAATCATATAGACTCTGCTAAAAGTACTGCTAATAACGTTGGTGGGCCTGAAAGTTCTGCAGATGCCAATGAAATAAAAATACAAGCCAAACTTGCGCAGATAAACCGGCAAATAAGCCAACCTGAAACGCCTGAATATGGCGGAGCAGGAAATGTGGAACAGCAATCCGGCCCCGATGTCAAAAGGCTGGAAATGATGATGAAAACAATGAACGGCAATGGCAAGGACCCGGAAATGGGCCAGCTTAGCCAGATGCTGCAACAGATTAACGACATCCAAAATCCGGGGAATGAAAATAGCCGGATTCGTAATCAATCCTTAAAAAACCGTCAACGGGCATATCCGGTAATGGCCGCTAAAGAGGATGACGAAGATGATAACAGTGCATCAAACGATCAGCCATCATTCAGCTATGCTTCTTATGATGGTAGGGGTAAAAGTAAAAAACGTCATTCCGCAAATACAAGGCAGGCACCGGGTAATACGATTCAGGCAGTGGTGCATGAAGATCAGACACTGGTAAGCGGCGCGGTTGTCAAACTGCGTTTGGTAGACGGTATTTATGTTAACGGCCGGATGATCCCCAAAGGCAGTTTTGTATATGGTATCTGCGAATTGAATAATGAGCGGCTGATCATTAAGATCGCAAGCATTCGCTACTTAAATAATATACTCCCGGTTGCACTGTCCGTATATGACCTGGACGGCATGGAGGGTTTATATGTGCCGGGTTCTATTGGCAGGGATGCAGCTAAAAATGGCGTTGGCGACGCGGTGCAATCCATGCAATTAATGTCGATGGATCAATCAGTGGGTACGCAGGCCGCAGGTGCCGGGATTGAAGCAGCCAAAGGTCTTTTTGGCCATAGGGTAAAACAGATTAAAGTCAAAATAAAGGCTGGTTATGAAGTACTGTTAAAAGACAATAACGAAAGGGATAATTAAATATGAAAATCATGAAAACAATAATCATTATTATATTTCTTGCCACGCTGGGAACAATTTCCTTCGCGCAGGATACCGCTTATGTTAGCCAGAAAAAGGTAACCGCCTTATTTTTCAAAACGTCCGTTAAGATTGTCAGCAAACTACCATCGGATATGGTTGTCATCCAAAAAGAAAATGGCCTGATAACGGTAAAGGCTTTAAAAGATGGTTTCAGCCCCGGAAAATTGGACGTTCAGGATCAATCTACCCATCAGATTTACCATATTGCTGTGGAATATTCCTTCGGTAAGGCGGGGCGCCGAATACAAGTAGGTGAAAGGCTGCCTGTGATTGTAGTAGTCAAATCGCCGGTTATTAATTATGCAAAAATTGGCGCCCTGCTCGCATCCGGTAGGCGGTCAGATGTTATTGACCGGAAAAAGAATGGTGGAATTAAAGCCTGGGTAAACAAATTATCCCTCGCCAACAATAAATTGTTTTTCAGGCTGGATATTCGCAACAAATCTAATCTGCCTTACGCTATAGATTTTGTCAGGTTTTATATCAGGGATTTAAAGACGGTTGCCCGTATGGCAAGCCATGAACAGGAAATTATCCCCATTTATTCAAACCTCAGAAAACATACCTCGATAACAAAAAGCAAAGAGATCGCTAAAGTATTTGGTTTTCGCCGTTTTTCTCTGTCGGAAGACCAGGCAATAAATGTGGAACTCTACGAACGTAATGGAAACCGCCACCTGTATCTCCAAATCAAACAAAAAGATATTGATAATCTCAAAATTATCAGTCAGCCCGAAATAGTAAGTAGTTCGATGCTTGCTTCAAACCGCATCAAAAACAATAATTATTAA
>DAIOXE010000060.1:0-4414 GCA_036758125.1 Mucilaginibacter sp. | reverse complement strand
AATGACCCAATGACCCAATGACCCAATGACCCAATGACCCAATGACCCAATGACCTAATGACACAATGCCCCATCTAATCTCCGGGAAGAGCTATTTCCAGCAAAACCACCTTGCCCTTTGGGACAAAAGGACACGCTCCCGAAACTGCCGGTATAAGCATTACATCGCCCCGTTTAAGCGGGTAAAAATCACTATCAGATTCCAGTTCGCCTTCACCTTCGATACCTACCAATACGCGGGGCATTTCATCTTTACCAACCATAAATGATGTATCGCCTGTAAGCCGCCATAATTTAAAATGCTCGTTGTCAAATAGCTTTTCACGGATCTCAGGCCCATCATTTTCTATAGCGGGAGTAACCGGACCAATTTCAGTTTGGGCAAAATCTGTACAGGCAATAGCTTTTTCCACCTGGAGGTCGCGGGGCTTGCCTGTTTTTTTATCAATTCTGTCCCAATCGTATAAACGGTAGGTCACATCGCTATTTTCCTGTATTTCAAAAACCACGACATCGCCCAGCGTATGCACTGTACCTGCTTTTATCAGCACACTGTCCCCCGGCCTCGGTTTAAAGTGTGCCAAATCAGCCGCAACTTTATGCTTTTCAAGCGAATCCAGCAGCTTTGCTTTGGTAGTTCCGGGTTTTAAGCCGGCATAAATTATACATTCCTTTCCGCATTCCAGTACTATCCAGGCTTCAGTTTTGCCGTTCTCTCCTGCCGGTATGTATTCGGTTAACCGATCTGAAGGATGCACTTGTACCGAAAGCACCTGCTGGCAATCCAAAAACTTCAGCAATACCGGGAAGCGTTTAAATTTTCCGGCAAGTTTACCCATTAACTGTTCTGCTGAATGTTCAAGTAACCTGGTGATGGTTTGCCCCTTTAATTTACCGTTGCATATTTTGCTTGCATGATCATCGCGGTCGCTTAATGTCCAGGCTTCACCAATGGGGTCATTGGCCGGCAAAGGTTTAGTTAGTAAATTCGAAAGCCTTCGCCCGCCCCAGATGCGGTACTGGTAAATCGGCTCAAACATTAGCGGATATAATTTTGTTTGCTTCATGCTCATACATAACATAAAGTGTGGGGGGAAAGTTTCTTTAAGTCTTAAGTCCGAAGTCGAAAGTCTTAAGTCGAAAATCATTGCCATTGATATGGAATGCGAGACTTTGGACTTTAGACTTGAGACTCCATGCTTGGATCATACTCCCCCCTCCGCGCTGCATTATCCAAACTTGCCCTGTGGTAAAGCATTTGCTGGGCTGCTTTTACATTTTCATCTTTACCCTTCCATATCGCCATTGCCGGCTCCTGTATCGCTCTTGCAAACGAGAATGTGAGCGCCCAGGGCAGTTTTCCTTTGTACCTGACATGCATCGCGTTTAGATGGGCAGTCGCCATTTCGGGCGATTGCCCGCCTGATAAAAAAGCAACGCCTGGCACGGCAGCAGGCACCGATTGAAGCAGGCAGGTTACAGTAGCCTCGGCAACAGTATCGATATCAGCCTGTTTCGGGCTGCTTAAACCCGGCAATATCATATTTGGCTTTAAAATTACATGTTGAAGATTTACATTTTGCGCAAAAAGCTGGTCAAAGAGCACATGCTGAACTTTTTCGGTAACATCAAAGCATTTTTTAAGATTGTGCGAACCATCCATCAATACTTCAGGCTCAACTATAGGAACAAGGCCGGCCTTCTGGCACATGGCAGCATATCGGGCCAGCGCATGCATATTAGCCTCAATGCACCCCATGGTTGGAATAACCGAACTGATGGCTATTACAGCGCGCCATTTAGCAAAACGGGCGCCGAGGCTATAGTATTTGGCCAAACGCTGCGGCAATCCGTCTAAGCCTACCGTAATTTTTTCGCCGGGGAAACCAGCCAGGTCTGTAGTCCCTTCATCTACCTTTATGCCGGGGATGATGCCCGCTTTTTTCAATACATCAACAAATAATACCCCATTTTTTGTAGCCTGGTAAATAGTTTCATCGTACAAAATTGCGCCGCTGATGCATTTGCCTAAACCCGGTGTAGTAACAATTAATTCGCGGTAGGCCCGGTGGTCCTCAATAGTTTGCGGGATCCCAACCTCTTCAAAGCGCTTATTAATGGTATGCGTGCTTTCGTCCATCGCCAGCAAACCTTTATCGCCCGCAAGCAATGCTTTTACCGTATTGGTCAGTTCCTTTGTTTTCATACAGGCCTGCTGTTATGTAATAAAACAATTTAGCTTAACAAGTTTACTGAATAATTGTTAGTTAAACGTGAATTTTATTTAAATGTTTATTGATTTACGCACTGACAAAAGCTATTAGAGGTATTTTTTTCGAGTCCGAAAATGGTTGATTAGATTGGATTAGGTTGATTAAGTGAGTGGTTTTAAAAACTGCAATAAATTCAACGTCAGTTGCTAACCTAATCAACCCAATCAACTTAATAAAGTTTACCAAACACAAGCTTTTCAGAGATCGTCACAGAAACTAATTTAAAAACTTACCTGTCGACGCCAAAACTATTCAGCGCCCGCCAGATGGTACGCTCATCTTTCTCAAATTTTACTTCCGCCTCCAAAACAGCTTGGTTTTTGCTGATGCCGCGTGCTTTAACTTGCGCCTGCACCCACAGGTAAATTTCCCTGTATATAAAAACTTTGGTGGTTATAAACCCGGCCTTATACATAGCCGAAAATATCCCATCATCAAATAAAGTATTTGCAAGTTTAATATCCATTACTGTGATTTCACCGATTATTTTATGTTGATTACACCGATTAGGAAAACGATTTCACCGATTTTAAAAAGTCTTTTAGTCATTGGTCATTAGGTCATTGATTATTTTTCACAACCTTTCATCATTCAGTCACTCACAACAACTCACCACTCACTATTCACAACTCACCTCACAGGTTGACCCTATTTATCGTTTGCGCCAAAATGTTCTGCTGGTTGTTCACATCTTTAACATCCACATAAACTGGAGGGAAGTTGTTGATCATCTGGTAGGCGATGGTATTGGCCAGGTTCTTTTGATCGGTTACCGGTGCGTTATAATAACGGTTGGCATTGCCGCCATCTGTAAATATACCGCCGACCGCATAGCCACGGCCGGGGTTGGTTATAGAAAAATCCCTTCCGCCAAAGCCAACATTTATGGCGCTCACCAGGTTACGCGCCCAGGGAACCTGCATGGCCTCGGATACAACAATACCCTCGCCCGAGCGCAGAAAAGCATTAGTATTATCGGTTTTGCTGTAGCCGGGCAATATGCCACCACCGCCGTCAGAAGAATAGTGTAACCCGCCTTTTGCATAGGCCGGTGGTTTTTGAGCGGCTATTTTCGCTGCCTGTACAGCAGTTTCGGCTATAATCCCAGGTATAACCAGCGCCCCTAATACACCTGTTTGGGCCTCGGCCTTTGTTATCGCAATAGCGCCGTTTATTACCACCTGTGCTATTGATGCTTCCTGTTCCTCTTTAAATGCTTTTACTTTTATTTTGTTCTCCTGCTGTTTGTACTTTTGTTCTATGGCGAGTTTTTGAGCTGATGTTAAGCTGCTGTTGTTCAGTTCGGCGGCTTTATCTTTTTCAAGACCGGTAATTTTGGCCTCGCTTTGCTGCCGGATGTTGTTATTTAGAATGCTCAACGCATCGGCCTCTATTTTGCCTGCAGATTGTTTGGCATAATCTTCGACTTGCTTTATACCCGCTTTTTTTATTTTAATAACATTTTGTTCTCCCGCACCTATCACGGCCAGGCCGGTTTTCATGATATTGAAACTTTCAGCCGCCTCTTTTAAACCTGGGCCAAAGGCACTGGTTGCATTTCTAAGTTTATCAAAGCTTGAGCTTAATGCATTCACAGTGGCTTTGTGTGCGTCAAAAGCCCCTTTGTTTTTTGTAACATCAGCCACCTGTTGGCTAATAGTATTTGATAATGCCGCAATTTGGGTATTCAGCGCCTTTATTTTATCAGCATGATCGCCTTCTGATTTCGACAAACTCTCGTGCTGCTGAAGCAGAGATGCCAGGGCTTTTACATTGTTATCAATCGCTTTGGTATGACTATCAATTGCGAGTTGTACAGTTTTAATCTGAACCGCCATGTCCCTGAAGGCGTTTGTATTCTGCTGTCCGGCAGCGGCTAACTGTTTTTGTTTCTGAAGTAAACCATCGAGAGTTTGGTTCAGATCAGCAACATTCTGTTCAAGCTGTTCTGTGTCTGCCTGTACTTGTATGAGGATTTTTTTGCTAATGTCGTCTGCCATGAGTTAATTTGATTAAATGTTTAATATGCTAATTGGAATATTTTAAGGCGATTATAGCGGTATTTTGAAAGAACGCCTTTGGAACCCTCTCCAATGCTATTAAGTTAAGGATTTTCCATTTTTTAAACCGGTTTATTTTCT
>DAIOXE010000059.1:0-7095 GCA_036758125.1 Mucilaginibacter sp. | reverse complement strand
TCCATTTGGTTCTTCCACTCCGGACTATCGAATTGCTTTTTCATGGCATCCATTTTCGCCTTCCACTCGGGGCTATCGAATTGTTTTTTCATTTCTTCGCCCTGTTTCCTCATAGCCAGCATTTGGCTTTTCCATTCGGGGCTGTTGAATTTTTTCTTCATTTCTTCACCTTGTTTTTTCATAGCCTCCATTTGAGCTTTCCATTCCGGGCTGTTAAACTGTTTTTTCATGGCCTCTATTTGTTCTTTCCATTCAGGGCTATTAAACTCTTTTTTCATAACCTCCATTTGAGCTTTCCATTCAGGAGGCAAGGAATCGGTAGAATAGTAATCCCTTTTACTTCCATGTTTGTCAATAGCTACAACTTTGCTTTTATGCTTATACTTTTTTGTCGTATCGCTCACGAGGATGTATTTATTTGAATCCTTAACGCCTGCAACCCGGACAGCGCTTATGGTATTCGCAAGATTTGAGGCAATAGGCAAATTATGGAAAAGGCCTGGTTTTATAATTTTTTCAGCTTCGGCAGGCCTCGGATTAAGCCAGGCTATACTGGCAGCACTTCCCGCCAGTAATAGTATCGCCAGTGCCAGGTGGCGTATGTTGCCGATTGGTTTTTTTGTTTTCATGATTCGTTCAATTCGGTTTAATAAATAATACTTTTTGCCAATTGCCGACATTGCAAGCTGCAAGGTGTTTTCCCGGGTCTGTTCGAGCTTTAACAATGCTTTTGCGTAGGTCAGCGGATTGGAGGTGGTGTTTACTACCAGGTCATCACAACAATTCTCACGTTCCTCGTTAATAATACCGTTAATGAGTTGCACACAAGGATTAAAGAATAATAGTATAGAGATAACCTGCAGCAGCAGGTTGATGAGGTAGTCGTTACGCTTTATATGTGCCAGTTCATGAAGCAAAATAGCTTCAATTTCGTCGGCACTCAGGTAGGTTGCTAAACTGAAAGGCAAAAGGATTACCGGTTTAATATAACCAACCATACATGGTACGTCAACCAGTTTACTTAACCCAACTTTTACTTTGTTGCTAATCTTTAGCATGCCCGAGAATTTGGTTACCTGGTATTGGAGCGCAATATCAATGCTCATGGTCTGCCTGATGACATTGATCTTTTTGCGGGACAATATAAGCCTCGCGGCATTAAACAATAGTCCGCCAGCATAAAGCGCAGTTATGTAGGGTAGGTATCCTTCGATATTATAATAATACCGGATGGTTTCATCGTCGAGCCGGTGTATACCTGCCGGCAATTCCAGCATCAGCGGCATAGCCGATAGATTTCCAGGTTTTACTGCCAGCCAGTTATAAATATGGATTTCGTTTATAAGGGTGTAGATAAACCAGCCGGTTATAGCCACCAAACTTGATGTGGCCAGCATGTATTTTTTTGACGAGGATAGCTCTGCAGAAAACATTAATGCCAGCCTCAGCATGAAATAAATAACAAGCCCCTGCCATAATGAATGGATAATGGTTATCCCTAAAACCTGGCTGATGTTGTATAGTATATTTTCCATGCCTTTTAAATATTAAAGTTTAGCTGAAAGCAAAAAGCTCAAAGCATTACAGAAGTTTTTTACTTTCGGACTTTCGGACTTTTCGGACTTTCGGACTCTCCCCCAAACTGCTCCAAATAACTCTTTATCGCATCTATTTCATCTTTTGACGCCCGGTGGTGGCCGAGGGCTTGTATCACCAGGTCAGCTGTCGAGCCTTTAAATACAGTTGATATAATTTTATCCAGCGCGGTTTGCTGTGCTTGCTCACGGGTGATCAACGCCTTGTATAGATGGGTTTTAGCGGTTGTATCGCGCTCAACCAATCCTTTTTCGTGCATTATCTGCATCAATTTTAAAGTGGTGGTGTACCCGGCATCTTTATTTTTTGCCAATTCTTCATGCACATCCCGAACGGTACACTGACCCTTTTTCCAGATCACCTGCAATATTTCCAGCTCACTTTCTGTTGGTTTTATTTCCATGTTTTATCCTATACGAATTTCTTCGTACAAATATCTACGATAGATTTCGTATTTGCAAATATATTTTTTATTTTTTTTAAAAAGACGTGTGAAGAAGGGGAATGTTACAGGGAGATTTCGGAATAAGGATATTGGGCGTTTGAGTTTATAGGCCCTAAAATTATTAGCCGCGGTTATAACAACGTAATGCAGATGCTAAGATATCGGGATTTGAAATGGGTGTAACGAACGTCGAATCGGAAATCGGGATTGACACGGCGACAGCTACGTTTAATATTTAATCCCATTCTATAGCACCACCTTCTATTGTAACAAATTTATAAATCTCATTTTCATTTTCAACCAGTCTTTTAATAATCTCGACAAGTTTGTCAGCTCTCTTTTCATTTTCCGGGTTTGATTCGAAATATGCAGCGTACATGCCTGCCTCATGGTCACTTTCCATATTTCCGAGAATGTCCGGATGATTAATTTGTAAATAGCGTTTTAAAAAGGCCTCCCAATTGTAGCCATTCATATACGCCATTTCATTGATTTCGTTCATTTTCTTGCCAATCTCCATTATTCTATCTTGCTCGATATAAAAGCAAACGGAGAAACTTCCGAATTCTCCGTGCTTAATTTTTGCTACGAAATCCTCCATAAGAATGTATTTTTTTGCGGGATATAGTCTTTTTTTAGATTATTTGTAAGAAAAGAAAAATATTGACGGGTCTAAATAAAGTCGTAGTCAAATCTAAAAATATTAACCTGCTGATTATGAAATTATATCTCACATTAGGGAATTGATTGGGCCATAGACCCGATCACCAGCCAACAAATAGGAATGCGCTCCGCAGTGTACGATATAAGGGCAGCAGTTCAAAAAATCAGCGAAATCAAAAAAATCAGTAAAATCTGCGGTCAGTTCTTCCCCAGCGCCTGGTATTTAAGCCCGTTTGCCGGATCAACCTGGTTTAATATATTCATGGCCGATACCCTTTGCTGTTGGCCTGCTTTGCTGAAAATGGATATAAATTCATCACTTTTGGCAGTAAAAAACACAAGCGGAAACATGGCGCCAAGGCGTTGCCTGTCGACCTGGGTGAGTGTAGGAAGTAAATCGGCTATGACTTTACGGCCCTTGCCCGGATTCTCTGACATAATATCCAACCCGTTACGGTGATAATCGTACATTAAGCTGCGCAGCTGTTGGTAAAGTTTGTTGTTCAGGTTTTCTGATAACCAGTAACGGTTCACAGTGCCATCAAATGCTTTCCAGCCCTTATAGGAGGATGTTTGGGCGTTGGTTACCACGTTTTGGGCAAGCGCAAAATAAGGACTTCCGCCATAGCGCGAAAAAGTATCATAGTCCATGCCTACAATTATATAAGCGTAAAAGGCCATTATCGAACTTAAATTGCTTTGAAAATTTTGATCGGTGTAGTCAATCGTTTGCCCCTCAGTATAGGTAAAGTCAATATCTTTATCTAAAATGTTTATTAACGTTGAGGTATACGTTGAATTATAAACCGGCCTTGACGATTGCACGTGCAACTCTCCGACAAAATTACTGCTCCCATCCCACGAAGTGATATTTAATACAAAATTACAATTGATGCGCTCCTGCGGCAATATCGCATCGGCGCTCCATTTGCGGCCGGTTAAAAAATCTTTCATGGCAGTTTCAAGCGTCTGAAAAATATGCTTGTTAGTACTTTGTATCTTAGGCGAAACAACCTGTATACGCGCATTTAAATCTTGTGCAACTGCAACGCCGCTCAAACACAATAGTAAAAAACATACAATGAGTGCTTTCATACTTTTATCAATCCGGCAATTTTATTGCATATATCACGGGCTGCTTCTTCCTTACTTTTAAGGCCATAAACGGTTTTTTGTAAGTCGCGGTCAATGATGGTTATTTTATTGGTATCTTTCTTAAACCCGGCCCCTTCGTCGTTGAGCGAATTTAGCACAATAAAATCAAGGTTTTTCTTTTTTAACTTTTCGATAGCGTTTTTTTCCTCATCATTGGTTTCCAAAGCAAACCCGGCCAATATCTGGCCGTCTTTCTTCTGTGAACCCAATAAATTTAATATGTCGACAGTTTTTTTTAATTCAATGCTGAGGTGAGCGTCACTTTTTTTGATTTTTTGCTGCGCCGTGGCCGTTGGCGTATAATCAGCAACAGCCGCACTCATTATGCACACCTTTGAATTTTTAAAATGAAGCGAACAGGCATTGAGCATCTCGGCTGCCGATGTTACATCAATACGTTTTATAGAGGAATGCTTGCTTACCTGCGCGGATGGCCCGGAAATAAGGACGACTTCGGCGCCCATCGACGCGAGTTCATCCGCAATGGCAAAGCCCATTTTGCCGGATGAATGGTTACCTATAAAACGCACCGGATCAATAGCCTCGTAAGTGGGGCCGGCTGTAACTAACACCTTTTGATCAGCTAAAGGGAGTTTTTTTTTAATGGATGACGATATAAAGGCAATTATTTCTTCGGGTTCAGCCATACGCCCCTCTCCATACAAGCCGCTGGCCAATTCCCCGTTAGCAGGGGGAATAAGTATATTTCCGAAAGACTGAAGCGTGCTAACATTTGCCTGCGTGGACGTATGTTTCCACATATCCATATCCATTGCCGGTGCGAAATATACATCGCATTTTGCGGAAAGGTATACCGCCAATAACAAATTATCACACAAGCCATTGGCCATTTTGGCCAGGGTGTTGGCGCTGGCGGGGGCTATAACAAAAAGATCGGCCCATAATCCTAATTCCACGTGGTTATTCCACTCCCCGTTTTCGGGAGTAAAGTAATCAAAAAGTACGGGTTTTTTAGAGAGGGTAGAAAGTGTTAAGGGGGTTATAAAGTTTGTAGCATCCGGGGTCATAACTACTTGCACGCTGGCCCCGCTTTTAACCAATAGCCTGATAAGCAATGCCGATTTATAAGCTGCTATGCTGCCGCAAATACCCAAAACAATGTTTTTACCTTCAAGCATTTTGTAAAAATACACAATCGGTATCAGTCTGAATCAGAATTTTCAGAATTAAAGAATTTTCAGGATGACACGAACTTTTAATCATAAATTATCAGCCTCCTGTTCATCTTCTGAACCGGAGGCTGATAATATTAACAAATTCTGAAAATTCTTTAATTCTGAAAATTCTGATTCAGACAAAAAGCTTATACCTCTTTTGACGGATTGCGGTAATAAATTTTGTCTTCCAAAAATTCCTGGATAGCTACCAATGAAGGTTTAGGCAGCTTTTCGTAATATTTGGATATTTCAATTTGTTCACGGTTTTCAAAAACTTCTTCCAGGTTATCATTTGATGATGCAAATTCCGAAAGCTTTTGATGCAATTCTTCTTTTACATTATTTGATATCTGGTTTGCCCTTTTTGACATAATCACCAGCGATTCGTAAACGTTGCCGGTTTTTACATCCAACTCGCGTAAGTCGCGGGTTACTGTGCTGCTTGCTACAGCAGGCTTGTTAATATTACTATTAGTGTTCATATCAATTTTAATTTCCGATTTTTTTATTCTCGTTTCCTTTTTCTGATGGAGGCCGACTTATTACTGTATCTTTTTGGGAGGCTATTTTTTTGGCAAGTTTTGGATTGCCAAAGGCCTCCGCCAATACATTTTTAGCTTTTGTTATTCCCTGGTTGCTGTCTTTTACATATGCTTTAGCATCCCTTAAGTATTTACTTGTTGGATATTTATCAATAAACTGCTGTGCGTAGGCTATGGCCTGGTTATAACGTTCTTCCTGTTTAAGTTCACTGCTATGGTCGGCATAAAGGTATTGTGCCCTGATGGTTAAAAATTCAATTTCTTCAGCATATTTCGTATCAGGATAATCACGTAAAGTATTGCCGAATGCAATAACTGCTGCCTCGTAATCGCCGATAGTCAAATACAGCTTCGAATTAGCATACGACTTTTCTTCCAGCTTGTCACGCAGATTTTGTATCAGTTTGCTGGCTTCGGCAACTCTATCACTTTTCGGATACAGGTTTATGAATAGCTGTAATGATTCAATAGCCTTGTTGGTATTATCCTGGTCGAGCGAAAAGATTGGCGAATCAAGATAATAACAATAGGCTGCCATAAACCGGCATTCTTCGGCCCTTGTGCTTGATGGATAGGTTTCGGCAAAGGTTTTAAAATGATACCTTGCCGAAGTATAATCTTTTAGCTTATAATTTGTATACGCATAGTAATAAAACAAGTCTTCTGCTTGTTGCTGTCCCCGATAACGTGTTATCAGAGGATCAAACAAACCTAAAGCCTTTGTATACTCTTTTTTATTGTAGTACTTAACGGCTTCAGAGTATTTTTTCGCATTATCGTTACCGCTGCGCAATTTTTCATATTTACTTTTACAACCGCCCAGTGTAATAATTAACATAGCGAATACACCGGCTAATAACGATAGTTGTTTTTTAAACATTTTGCAAAGATAGGGGAATAATATAAAACAGTCAATTAATTTATTGGCTAATATATAACGCTTGTTTTGCGTGTGGTATATATATAAGTGCGATTTAACATCTTTTAACAGAAAGTTCATGGCTCACAGTTCATGGTTCATAGCTGTTTTGTTTGTAAATCATGGTTCATAGGTCATAGCTTGTGTAGTTGTTTGTCTTTTGATAATGGTCATGCCAAGAAAGAAGGACTTGCCCAATGGCTTTTCTCATGCTATGAACCTGAGCTACGATCTATGAACTAAACTTTTTCCGCCTCATTTGCAAAGCTTTATCGGAACATTGTCGAAATTTCTGATACAGCTTTTGTGAAAGCCAAAAAACTGGCTACCTTTGCAGCCCGCAAAAGAGGTTGTGGATTGTTCTGTAAAAGCAAACTAAAAAATAAAAAATAAAGTTTGCGCAAGAGAAAAAGGTTCTTACCTTTGCAATCCCAAAACAAAGGGGCTAATATCGGGAGCGATTCGCGATATAAAAAAATGAAAGTTGACCGTTGTTATGGCGGGACAAAATAAAATCTGAACCGTGACGGGGAAGGTGATAAGTTCTTAAAAGGTATAGATAATCATGTAGCGTAGCAGCCTTAAAGGAGGTGAAGG
>DAIOXE010000058.1:0-7633 GCA_036758125.1 Mucilaginibacter sp. | reverse complement strand
ACTTTTCTCTAATCAATAAGGTTGCTTTAAATACCCTTAAAAATGATCAGACCAGAAACATTAGCATCCGAAGAAAAAAGAACATCGCTGCCTGGGATTTTAAATATTTACTCATGCTCCTGAAATTTTAATGCGTTTGCCCTGATCCTATAATCGGTGAAATCACACATATAATTAATAATTTATTATATTTGTATATGTTGATTGAAAACACAGATAATAAAATCACCATCACCGTATCTTCATCGGTAGATAGGTTCAGTCCGCAACGCCTTATCGATTATTTGAAATACCTTGAAGCGACATCCAAATCAAAAGCTAAACAATCAGACATTGATAAGCTTGCCGATGAGGTTAATTCATCATGGTTGAAAACAAATAAATCACGGTTTATAAAGTGAAAATTATAGTTGATGCCAATATTGCATTTATACGCAAAACTTCAATCGATTTCTGGTTTAAACATTGAACAGGTAATGGAGGCCGAATATCAGGTATGTAAAGACATTACCTTTATCTCAGAATAACAGATCGGCTACAAATTTTGGAAAGAAGCATTCGATTTGGTTCATGGCGTTGATATAAAAGATATTCAGTACGTAGCTTATGCTAAACAATTTCGATGTAAAATATGGTCGGGGGATAAAAAACTCTTCAAAGGGCTGCACACAAAAGGTTTTGTTAATATTGTTACTACTGATGAGCTTTTTGAACTTCGAGGCAAAAAGCTAAAATAATCAACAAAAGTATGAACGCACAAAACCGAAGCGACATTTACCCCGGCCTGGAAGTTGACATCATTCTTAAAAAAGATCAACGATCAGGCAAAAGAACGCGCGGTATTGTGAAGGACTTGCTTACAAGTTCCACCTTTCATTCACGTGGAATAAAAGTGCGGCTTGAAGATGGACAGGTAGGCCGGGTGATTGAAATAATTTGAGTTCATGGTTGATAGTTCATAGCTTTTTTTTTCGAACTTGCTATTATTTTTATGAACCATCAACTATTTGTTTCTATGAATTATTTATTTCCATGAACCATGATCTATGAACCATGAAGAACTATGAATCAATACGATAAACGGATTTTCTTTCGTTTGGATGCCCACTATCGGTTACTGATCGCGCTATTTATAAGCGCAATCGTATTTGTTTATAGTTACGGCAAAGTTTCGGCCCCGGCTTTGGCCTTGGTTAGCTGGATAGGCTGCGCATTGACGATAATTTTACTGGATTGGATAATTATATTCTCATCGCACCCGCTCGAAGTTAGGAAAATTGCCAAATTGCAGGATTCCAGCCGCACTTTCCTGTTTGTATTTATAGCGGCCGCATCAATCGCGAGTTTGGCAGCCATTGTATTTCTGTTGAAGTCTACAAAAGGATTATCTGAAACAGCTAAAAACGAGCACATTTTGCTCGCAATTGGGGCAGTAATTATTTCGTGGTTCATGCTGCATACTATATATACTTTACGGTACGCCCATTTGTACTATGATGTAAACACTGATATTGATGGCGAAAACAAAGGTGTTGGCGGACTGCAATTTCCAGGCAAGGACGACCCCGACTACCTTGACTTTGTTTACTTTTCCTTCATTGTCGGAATGACTTTCCAGGTATCAGATGTAAATATTACTTCGCGCAGGGTACGGCGCGTTTGCCTGCTGCACGCCTTAATGTCGTTTGCTTTTAATACCGCTATACTGGCTTTAAGTATTAATGTGGTGTCGGGTATGGTGTCGCAATGATCTGAACCGTTGATTTTAATGATTTGTGGATCCCGTTGATTAATCAAAAAATCAATAAAATCTGCTTAATCCGGTTCAGGCAATATCAATTAAACACCCCTTAGCCATTATCCAAAAATCCCGGCCGTTTTATATTTAAGCCTAATTCCTTATTAATTTGCTGAACAACATAATCGGCCAATCTGGGCGAAAATTCTTCCTCATGCTGGTGCATTAAAAACCAAACTGATTGCAGTCCCATTTGCTGCCATTGTTTTATACGCGCCACCCATTCATCAATGCGGGCATAGTCAGTAGGGTGAAGGCCATTACCTACAAAACGTATAAAGGCATCGGGAGTTGGCAATTCCATGTGCACCACATCCCTGCGGCCTGATGCATCTGTTATTACCGCGCCGATTTTTAGCCGGTGCAGCAGGTCAAATACTTGATCCCGGTTTTCGGGATTGGCGAACCAATCCTTATGCCTCAATTCTAAAAAGACAGGTACGTCCTTTGGTAGGTTTTCAAGATATGCTTCCAGGTCGGGCAGACTTTTGGGTGTAAAATTATCGCCCACCTGCAAAAATAGCGGCCCCAGGTTTTCTCCAAAAGCCATGATGCCTTCATAAAATTTTGTAGTGATATCATCCGCATTCTTTAAGCGGCGTATGTGGGTAATATTTTGCGAAAACTTAGGGCAAAATTTAAAGCCGGGGTTAGTGGCAGCTTTGTCTTTCCATTTGGCAATAGTTTCGGGGCCGTAGATATTGTAAAACGTCGCATTCAGTTCAATGCAATCAAAGTGCTTTACATATTCATCCAAAAAATTAGCTTCTTTAGTTTTAAGCGGATATATCTGGCCGATCCATTCTTTCCTCCCCCATTTGGCGCAGCCTACATGAACCTGCAAAGGTTTATCTGTCTTTGATGCCTTTAACGTTTTGATCGTTAATTCAGGATCAGGAGGAAGGGTAAAATCCACATTAAACAGCTCTTCGGAGGTTACACGGCCAAATTCCATAATTTCAGTTTTTTTGTAGAGACGCAATATTTTGCGTCTCAGACCTTTGCAAAATTAATAAATAACATTTTGTCAGAGACGCAAAATATTGCGTCTCTACATCTCACCCCAACAAATCCACCTTAAACTTTGGCGGCATTCGTTTTTTCGAAACCTGCTCGTACGCATAGGCTAGCTTAATAATATCACCTTCTTTATGAGCTGTGCTAACGAATGATATGCCAACCGGCAACTCATTAAAATATCCCATCGGAACGGTGATATGCGGGTAACCCGCCATTGCCGCAGGACTGGAAAATGAAAAACCATTATCATAATCGCCATTTACAAGGTCAATACAGCCGGCAAATCCGTTTGTTGGCGCAGCAATGGCATCCAGGTTGTTTTCTTTTATTAAGGTATCAATAGCCTTCCGCGTAACGCCGGTAGTTTTTGTTAAAGCCTCAAGGTATTCTTTTTCATCAAGCCCGCCTTTCTTTTCCGCCTGTTCCAAAATTTCCTGTTTAAAAAACGGCATTGCTTTGGCCTCGTTTTGCTTATTATAAGCGATCACATCAGCCAGAGATTTTACTTTTGAATTAGCGGTGCTTAAATATTTATTCAGCCCGTCTTTAAATTCGTACAGCAAAACAGTCATCTGGGCTTTTCCAGCCTCTTTTATTTGTTTGTACAATTCAACTTCAACAATAGCGGCCCCCTGACTTTTCAGCGCTTCTATAGCTTCCCGGAATATCTTATCCATGGCCGGACTGACCTTCAAACCATCTTTTTCAATACCGATGCGTTTGCCCTTCAAACCGTTTGCATTCAAAAATTTCGTGTAATCGGCTTCAACTTTTCCTTTGCTGCTCTGGGTATAGCTGTCCTGCCGGTCCTCACCAGCCAGCGCGCCTAGTAGAATAGCGGCGTCTCTAACAGTCCGCGCCATTGGCCCGGCAGTATCCTGTGTTTTGGATATAGGAATGATGCCGGCGCGGCTCCATAAACCAACCGTTGGTTTAATACCCACCAGGCCGTTTACCGAAGATGGCGAAACAATAGAACCATCTGTTTCTGTCCCGATGGCAATTGCGCATAAATTAGCAGATGCCGCCGATCCCGATCCGGCGCTCGACCCGCTGGGGTTCCTGTCTAAAATATAGGGGCACTTGGTTTGCCCGCCGCGACTGCTCCACGCGCTGGTAGAGTGCGTCGATCTGAAATTGGCCCATTCGCTCAAATTGGTTTTGCCTAATAAAACGGCTCCGGCCTCCCTTAACTTTTGAATAATAAAGGCATCCTGTTTCATAATATTATCAGCAATAGCCAACGCCCCGGCAGTGGTATGCATTTTATCGCCGGTGCTGATGTTATCCTTTATCAAAACCGGGATACCGTGCAAAGGCCCGCGCACTTTGCCGGCAGCACGTTCTTTATCCATTGCATCAGCAATACTCAATGCATCCGGGTTAAGCTCAATTACCGCGTTTAGCCTGGGGCCGCTTTTGTCTATATCAGCTATCCGCTTTAAATATAATTCAGTTATTGATCGGGAAGTGTATGCCTTGCTTTGCATTTTCTGCTGCAGCACATCAATGGTTACTTCATTCAATTCAAAATTATCGGGTTTTACGGCATATGCAGTGTCCCCTTGTTTTTGGTCCGACGTAACTAAATTACATGAACCTGCGGCCATTGTGCCTAAGGTTAAACCGGCTAATGAGCCTGTTTTTAAGAAATTCCTTCTATGCATGACGGGGTTTTGATTAGGAGTTACAAGTAAGGAAAATTTTGCCATTAAAGAAAATTTAATTGGGGGCAAACCAAATTGTCGCATTTCACCAAGCGTTCCTACGGAACGCAAACGCTTGAATTTATTTTTTCTACCAACCAGACGTCCCGATGGGACGAATGCAATCAGTTGGGAGAAAACGTCCCATCGGGACGTCTGGTCGGTAGAATATACAGACAATCCATTTACACGTTCCGTAGGAACGTTTCGTGCTGAAAGCGACAAATTGATTTGCACCCAGATAAACTTCATACACGATAACGACGTTATTATTGTGTATGAAGAAATTCCTCCTACCGTTTAGCATATTAATTATTTTTTTAATTCCCCTTTGCGTAATTGCGCAAAAAGAATCATCGCTTCGCAAACAAATCGAACAAATAGCAAAACCGATAAAAGGTATCGTCGGCGTTTCAATTTTAGGTTTGGAAAGCCGGGATACTTTAACTTATAATGGCAATGCCCGCCTCGTAATGCACAGCGTAATGAAGTTCCCGATAGCTTTAACCGTTTTACACCTGGTTGATTCGGGTGTATTTTCTTTAGACCAACGTATCCATATATCAAGAAGGGACCTTCCGAAAACTTACAGTCCCTTGCGTGATAAATACCCAAAAGGGAATGTGGATGTTTCGGTAAGGGACCTGTTAACTTATATGGTATTATTAAGCGATAATGACGCCTGTGATATTTTACTTAGTAAGGTGACTAAGGGGATCCAGCCTGTGCAAGATTATATGCTGCGCCTTGGCATCCGCGGAATAGCTATCCGCGCCACCGAAGCAGATATGGCTTCGGCCTGGGAACTACAATACGTTAATTGGTGCAAGCCAAAAGAAATGACATTATTGCTTGATATGATTTATCATAATAAGACACTGTCAAAAGTCAATACCGATTTTTTATATAAGATAATGACCGAAACATCCACAGGGCCTAAACGATTAAAAGGTTTGCTGCCCGCCGGAACCGTTGTGGCCCATAAAACAGGCACATCCCCCACCAATGCCGAAGGTTTATCGCCCTCCACAAACGATGTTGGCATTATCACCCTGCCTAATGGCAAGCACCTGGCTATTGCGGTTTTTGTTTGTAACTCAACGAATGATGAGGCGACCCGTGAGGGTGTGATTGCCAAAATTGCAAAAGCGGCGTGGGATTATTATGGGAAATAATCGTGAGATATAATGATTATGTAAGATTGTAAAAAGTGCGGCCCAGTGCGATTCCCCTCTTGAGAGTAATGGCCGGATTATATCAATTCCCAAATTTCTTTCTTCTCAAAAAACATTATATTTACCTTTCAACCTTCAAAAGCACGATCATGAAAAAGCTATATCTCCTTGTATTTTTCCTGTGCCCAATTTTATCCTTCGCCCAAAATGCCGATTCGGTTTGGTTCGTAAATAATTATACAAAAAAGGAAGTAACCATCCCCATGCGCGATGGGGTTAAGTTGTTTATTTCGGCTTACTTG
Organism: Mucilaginibacter sp.; assembly: GCA_036758125.1. Taxonomy (GTDB): domain Bacteria; phylum Bacteroidota; class Bacteroidia; order Sphingobacteriales; family Sphingobacteriaceae; genus Mucilaginibacter. Next base: position 1,632 of record DAIOXE010000058.1, on the reverse strand, counting down.
CCTAAAGATAATTCGGAAAAACATCCCATTTTAATGGAACGCACGCCATACTCGTGCGCCCCTTATGGTAAAGACCGATACCGCAACTTCTGGGTAAACCACCTTATAAAATATTGCCGCAAAGGATATATTATGGTGATTGCCGATGTACGGGGACGCTGGATGAGCGAAGGCGAATATATGGACGTGCGCCCGTTCAATTTTAACAAAAAAACCAATAAAGATATTGATGAGGCCAGTGATACTTACGATACCATCGACTGGCTCGTAAAAAACCTTGAAAACAATAATGGCAATGTAGGTGTGTTCGGTATCTCCTACCCCGGCTTTTATTCGAACATGGCTTCATTGAGCGGGCACCCGGCATTGAAAGCGGTTAGTCCGCAGGCGCCGGTAACTGATTGGTTTGTGGGTGATGATTTTCATCATAACGGTGCATTTTTCCAGATGGATGCCTTTGCTTTTTATAAGCAGTTCGCCTTTGGCCAGTCACATCCGCATCCAACAACCGCACCTGCGCCAATTTATGACCCGCCAATACACGACAATTATCAGTTTTATTTAAGCGAAGGCGCATTGCCTAACCTCACTAAATTAGCCGGCGACAGCCTCAAATTCTGGAACGAGATGATGAACCACCCCAACCGCGATGCCTGGTGGATGGCCCGCAATGCAAGGGTAGGTATTAAAGACGTTAAGCCAGCCATGCTGGTTGTCGGCGGGGAGTTTGATGCCGAGGATTGCTTTGGTGCCTGGAACGTTTATAAGGCTATCGACAAGCAAAGTCCCGCCACTAATAACCGCCTGGTAATGGGCCCCTGGTATCACGAGGAATGGCGCAATAACGACGGCACACATCTCGGCAATATGCAATGGGGCAGCAATACAAGTGAATGGTACGCTAACCATATTGAGATACCGTTTTTTGATTATTATCTGCGCGGTGTTGGCTCGGTTGATAGCATCAGCAAAGCCACCGTATTTTTTACCGGCGAAAACAAATGGCATCAGATGCCGCAATGGCCGCCTGCCAATGTTCAGGCTACTGATATTTATTTGCAGCCAAAAGGTAAATTATCATTCAATTCTTCCGGCACAGATAAACCATCCTTTGATACTTATATCAGCGACCCGGCAAAACCTGTCCCTTATACTCAGGATGTGCACTTTAACCGCACCCGTAACTATATGACCGACGACCAGCGTTTTGCTTCCCGGCGTACTGATGTTTTAACCTATCAAACCGATACTTTAACCAATGATGTTACATTGGCAGGACCTGTCGTTGCTGATTTGCTGGTTAGCTTATCAAATACAGATGCCGATTTTGTGGTGAAGCTGATTGACGTTTTCCCGGATAACGGAAGTTATAACGATGTAGATATCTATGCTGAAACCGACCCCATTTTAAAATACCCAATGGGCGGTTACCAAATGCTGGTGCGGGCCGAAATTATGCGCGGCAGGTATCGCAACAGCTACTCGAACCCCGAACCGTTTACGCCCGGCAAACCAACAAAAGTAAAATACACCATGCCCGACGTTGCGCATACCTTTAAAAAAGGCCACCGCATTATGGTGGGGGCACTGAAAAAGTCCCTCTTTCGTGGTAAACTTTAAAGGGCAAACATT
>DAIOXE010000057.1:0-8235 GCA_036758125.1 Mucilaginibacter sp. | reverse complement strand
AAATGTTTGCCCTTTAAAGTTTACCACGAAAGAGGGACTTTTTCAGTGCCCCCCATTACTGGAGACGGCTTTTTTTATTGCCTCATATAAATCCATAGACCCGGGCTTGTTTAAGCGCTTAAAATTTTGTATATTTACGTCAATCCCAAAAGTTTTACAACAGACAATTTTCAGCACAAAAAATTATTTAGTAGATTTTTTGACCGCTTTTTTGATGTTCTATTTATAAATAATTGATAAACAAACATCTAACGAATAAACTGCACGATTTTTACTGGTACCCAAAACGCGTTTAGCCTTCGGGAATGGTCAAAAATGTGGTACCCAAAACGGCTTTTGCCTTCGGAAAGCGCCAAAAATGTGGTACCCAAAATCGCTTTTGCCTTCGGAAAATACTAAAATTGTGGTACCCAAAACGTCTTTTGGGTACCACAATTTTAGACGATGGATGCTAATCGAATCCCTGGAACGAATAGTTTGCAAAATATCGCTTCGCCCGAACGATGAATCTGAAGTATACTTCTTGCATATTACCAGTTTATTTCTCATATTTGTACCGCTTATAGAGAAAGACGGAGGGATTAGACCCTGCGAAGTCTTGGCAACCTGTGCTTACAAGGTGCCACATTCTACTTGATCGCTATTGTGGCTTTCAGGAAAGATAAGCGAAAGTCAACTATACCCGACTTTTTCTATATAAGTGAGACTTTTTTGATTGCACCGATTGTTGAATGATTGCACCGATTACAATTGATAACACCTATTAATCCCGGATTGTCTTGAATTATCATCAGTGTAATCAAATAAGTCGGTGAAATCGAATAATAAAATCGGTGAAATCATCTTCAAATAATCGGTGAAATCATCTTCAAAATAAAATGAGTATTACAGACGAATTACAAAAACGAATCCTGATAATTGACGGGGCGATGGGTACCATGATACAGCGGTACGAATTATCCGAAGCGGATTTTCGTGGTGAGCGTTTTCGTGACCATGCTTCTGATTTGAAAGGTAATAACGACCTGCTGAATATTACGCGCCCCGATGTTATCAAGGCCATACATACGGAATACCTGGAAGCCGGGGCCGACATTATTGAAACCAATACCTTCAGTACGCAACGGATTTCACTGGCTGATTATCACCTTGAAGAATTGGCTTATGAACTCAGTTATGAAGGCGCCCGCATTGCCCGGGAAGTGGCTGACGATTACAATAAAAAAACACCGGAGAAACCACGGTTTGTGGCCGGAGCTATCGGCCCGACAAACAGAACGGCATCGCTTTCGCCCGATGTAAATGACCCCGGCTACCGCGCCGTTACTTTTGACGACCTTGCCGAAGCTTACTACGACCAGGTCCGCGGCCTCGTTGATGGCGGCGCTGACTTGTTAATTATTGAAACCATATTTGATACCCTTAATGCCAAGGCTGCATTATTCGCGATAAACCGCTATAAAAACGAATGCCAGGAACAGGGCAAAGATTACTCCCCCTTTAGGGGGCCGGGGGGCATCATGATCTCCGGCACCATTACCGATGCTTCCGGCCGTACCCTTTCAGGTCAAACCGTTGAAGCTTTCTGGAACTCTGTGCATCATGCCAACTTGTTATCGGTTGGTTTAAATTGTGCATTGGGCGCAAAAGAAATGCGTCCTCACCTGGAGGAGCTTTCTCAAAAGGCCGACGTATTTATTTCTGCCTATCCCAATGCCGGCCTGCCGAATGAATTTGGCCAATATGATGAGACTGCTCACGAAACTGCCCATCTGCTTGATGAATTCATGAAAGCCGGACTGGTAAACATTGTTGGCGGCTGCTGCGGCACTACACCCGAGCATATTAAATGTATCGCCGAAAGGGCGGCAAAATATCCGCCGCGCATAAAACCTGTAATTGAGCCCTATCTGCGCCTGAGTGGTTTGGAAGCGGTAACGCTTACGCCCGAAACCAATTTCGTAAACATAGGCGAACGTACCAATATAACAGGCTCACCAAAGTTTTCGAAACTGATATTGGCCGGAGATTACGAAGCCGCCTTAGCCATAGCACGCCAGCAAGTAGAAGGCGGCGCCCAGGTGATAGACATCAACATGGACGAGGGCATGATCGATTCGGAAGCCGTGATGGTTAAATTTCTTAATCTCGTAGCATCAGAACCAGATATTGCCAAACTGCCCATCATGATCGATTCATCAAAATGGACGGTTATTGAAGCAGGTTTGAAATGTTTGCAAGGCAAGGGGATTGTCAACTCCATTTCGCTAAAAGAAGGCGAAGAAATATTTAAGGAATATGCCCGTAAAATATTAAGCTACGGCGCGGCAACCGTAGTAATGGCCTTTGACGAAACAGGTCAGGCCGATTCATTGGACCGCCGTAAGGAAATATGCCAGCGATCGTACGATATATTAGTTAATGAGGTTGGTTTCCCGCCGCAGGATATCATTTTCGATCCCAACATTTTAACTATTGCCACCGGGCTGGAAGAACATAATAATTACGCGGTTGATTTTATTGGAGCTACGCGCTGGATAAAAGCGAATTTGCCCTATGCTAAAGTAAGCGGAGGGGTAAGCAATATTTCTTTCTCCTTCCGGGGAAATAATGTAGTGCGGGAAGCCATGCACTCCGCATTTTTATACCACGCTATTAAAGCGGGTATGGATATGGGTATTGTAAACGCCGGCATGCTGGAAGTTTACGAGGAAATACCAAAGGATCTGCTGGAGCTGGTTGAGGACGTATTGTTTAACCGCCGGGATGATGCAACAGAACGCCTGGTGGAGTTTGCCGATACCATAAAATCAAAAGGTAAAGAAGTGGTGCGGGACGAGCAATGGCGTAATGCGCCGGTTGCCGAACGTTTATCACATGCCCTGGTAAAAGGAATTATTGAATACCTGGACGATGATGTGGAAGAAGCAAGGCTTGCTTATAACAAACCATTGGAAGTGATAGAAGGCCCATTGATGGACGGTATGAATGTGGTAGGCGACCTGTTTGGCTCCGGCAAGATGTTTTTGCCGCAGGTGGTAAAATCAGCCCGTGTTATGAAAAAAGCGGTCGCCTATTTATTGCCATTTATTGAGTTAGAAAAACAAAGGGTTATTGACGCCGGGGAGGATTCAAGCGACAGCAGAGCTAATGCCGGTAAAGTTTTAATGGCAACGGTGAAAGGCGACGTGCACGACATTGGTAAAAATATCGTAGGCGTGGTTTTAGCCTGTAATAATTTTGAGGTTATCGACTTGGGCGTAATGGTTCCGGCGCAAAGGATCATAGAAGAAGCTAAAAAGCAAAATGTGGATATTATTGGCCTAAGCGGGTTAATTACGCCATCGCTGGATGAAATGGTGCATTTTGCCAAAGAAATGGAGCGCGAAGGTTTTACTATTCCCCTAATCATTGGCGGCGCTACAACATCGCGCATCCATGCCGCGGTTAAGGTTGACCCGCATTACTCGGGCCCGGCTATTCATGTGCTCGATGCTTCAAGAAGCGTGACGGTTTGCAGCAGCTTAATGAACAAAGAACTGCGTGGCCCCTATACTAAAGGAATAAAAGAGGAATACGCGAAGGCACGCGAAGCCCATTTGAATAAACGGTCGGATAAGCGCTTTGTAAGTATTGAAGACGCCCGGAATTTTAAATGTCAAATCAATTTGAATGGCGCTATCGCCCCTAAACCAACATTTATTGGCACAAAGGTTTTCGAAGCTTTTCCGCTGGAAGAACTGGTGCCATATATCGACTGGACGCCGTTTTTTCATACCTGGGAACTGCGCGGCAGCTATCCTAAAATATTTGACGACAAATACGTTGGAGTTGAAGCCAAAAAGCTCTTTGACGATGCGCAGGCATTGTTAAAGAAAATCATTAAAGAGAAACTGCTGCAGGCAAATGGCGTGATAGGTTTTTGGCCGGCGAATAGCGTTGGCGATGATATTGAAGTTTACACAGACGATACCCGCAAAACGCTGCTTACCCGGATACATACTCTGCGTCAGCAGGCCGAAAAAGTAAAAGGCGAGCCTTATTATGCGCTATCGGATTTTATAGCGCCAAAAGATAGCGGCACTCCCGATTATTGGGGTGGTTTTGCCGTGACCGCAGGTGTCGGTTGTGACGAATTGGTTGCTGAATTTGAACGCGATCATGACGACTATAATAGTATAATGAGTAAAGCACTGGCCGACCGTCTTGCCGAAGCATTTGCCGAAAAAATGCATGAGCTTGTCCGCAAAGAATATTGGGGCTATTCAAAAAGTGAGCAATTGGGAGCTGATGAGCTGATCAAAGAAGCATACCAGGGAATACGCCCGGCACCCGGTTATCCAGCCTGTCCGGATCACACCGAAAAAACAACGCTGTTTGAACTGTTAAAGGCCGAAGACAATACCAAAATGCACCTTACCGAAAGCCTGGCCATGACGCCGGCGGCCTCCGTAAGCGGCTTTTATTTCGCCCATCCGCAAGCAAGGTATTTTGGATTGGGTAAGATAAGTAAGGACCAGGTTGAGGATTACGCGGTAAGGAAGAATTTATCAGTAGAAGAAATCGAAAGATGGCTTGGGCCGAACTTGAATTATTAGCCCCCCGGCCCCCTGAAGGGGGAGGAAAAATGGGATTGGGAAAACTAATATATAATTAATCACAAAAAACAATTCCCCCTTTAGGGGGTCAGGGGGCATGAAAATAACCGAGCATATAAAAAACGCCAAAGGCAAAACACTTTTCTCATTCGAACTTTTACCGCCCATTAAGGGGCAAAGCATACAGGGAATTTATGATGCTATTGACCCTTTGATGGAGTTTAACCCGCCGTTTATTGATGTAACCTATCATCGCGAGGATTACATTTATAAGCAGCGTGATAATGGCTTGCTCGAAAAAGTAGCTTACCGCAAGCGACCCGGAACGGTTGCCATTTGTGCGGCTATTATGAACCGTTATAAAGTTGATGCTGTGCCTCACCTGATCTGCGGCGGATTTACCAGGGAAGAAACAGAAAATGCACTGATCGACCTGCAATTTTTAGGGATAGATAACATGCTGGTTTTACGTGGCGATGCCCGCCAGGCCGATACGTCGTTTATACCCACTCCCGGCGGCCACTCTTACGCGACAGAACTACTGCAGCAGGTTGCCGATATGAACCGTGGTAAATATTTATATGAAGACCATGAAGTGGTTAATGCCAATTTTTGCATCGGCGTGGCAGGTTACCCCGAAAAGCATTTTGAAGCGCCAAACTTAAAAACAGACTTTAAATACCTCAAACAAAAGGTTGACATGGGCGCAGATTTTATCGTAACCCAAATGTTTTTTGACAACAGCAAATATTGTGATTTTGTAAAGCAATGCCGCGAAAATGGCATCAACGTACCTATCATTCCTGGTTTAAAACCGATAACATCTTCTAAGCAACTCATTAATCTGCCTAAAATATTCCATATTGATATTCCCGAGGATTTAAGTGATGCGATACATGCCTGCAAGTCGGAGAAAGAGGTAAAAGATGCTGGCATTGAATGGATGATACATCAATGTAAAGAGTTGATGGCCTTTGGCGTTCCCGTGCTGCATTTTTATACGATGAGCAATGCCGGGCCAACTAAAAGAATTGCGGAGGCGATATTTTGAAGGAAGCCGGAGGTCTGAGGTCGGAAGTCAGAAGTCTCCCACCCGTTGTCTGTGTCCTCACAGACAACGACAGCAAAGCTGCCTGTGAGGACACAGACAGAGGGATTGTAATTATACCTTTCGTTAACGTAGCACTACCACAAGATTTAACGGTTAAACCATTTTACTATAAAGGATGATTTTGCTTTTTTAAAAATCACCCTTATAAAGTATGGTAAAGGCAAAGTTTTCATAACAGGAATGATAATTTAGTATCATAACTTTTTAATCGCAAAAATATTGTGACAATCTTTACCCGGCGTATTATTATCTTTTTAAGCAGATTTTTGCATATTTGCATCGCGAAAAATTCGCAGATGGTCCCATAGCTCAGTTGGATAGAGCAACAGATTTCTAATCTGTAGGTCTTAGGTTCGAATCCTAATGGGATCACAAAAAATTAGATCTAAACAACTACTGGCAGAAATTGTGAGCCCACCCGCTGGAATAATGTTAAATTTCATTTTATAGCTGCCGGGATACCTTCTCTGGGAAGCCTCCCCCATGCGTTCAGGCTGCAGCGCGATGTGCTGGATTCGGGAAAAACCGACCTCCTTTTTGTCGAGGCGGCTGTAAATGATAAAGCAAACGGCACAGATAGCCTTATCCAGGTGCGTGCGTTGGAAGGCATCATCAGGCATGCCAAAAAAAGTAATCCGGATATGGACATCGTGATGATGGCTTTCGCGGATCCTGAAAAAACGAATGACTATAATAGAGGTGTCATACCAACAGAGATCAAAAATCATCAGTTAATATCCCATTATTACGGCCTTCCTTTTATTAACCTTGGCAAAGAAGTAAGGGATAAAATGAACAATAAGGAATTTACCTGGGCCGATGATTTTAAAGACCTGCATCCGGCCGTTTTTGGGCAAGAGTTATATTTTGCCACTATCAAAAGTTTGCTTCAGGACTGTTTTGACAATCAGTCTGATAAGATAACCGGCCTCAAAATAGCTTTACCAAAGCCGCTTGACAAGGCAAGTTTCCAAAATGGCAAATATTACAATATTAAAAATGCTCATTTTAAGGAGGACTGGACAATTACTGAAAATTGGCAACCCGGTGATGGACTGCCCACACGCGAAGGGTTTGTAAATATCCCGGTATTAAGTTCGGGCACACCCGATGCAGAATTATCACTGCCATTTAAAGGAACAGCGGTTGGAATAGCAATTGTTTCCGGCCCCGATGCGGGAATTATCTCTTACGCTATTGACAATGGTGCTTTCAAAAATATTGACCTATACACCCAATGGAGCAGCACGCTTCATTTGCCGTGGTATATTATGCTTGGCAGTGATTTAAAGAAGGGCAACCACATTTTAAAGATCAGGATAAGCGACCAAAAAAACAGCGCCAGTAAAGGAAATGCCTGCAGGATAGTTAATTTTTTGATTAATAATTAATTGATAGCTTAACATACATAAATACAAACGAATGGTCAGGAGATTTTTTCCATTAACAGTAACATTATTATTTATAGTTAGCCTATGCCTGGGCCAGCAGCAACCATTGAGATTATGGTATGATAAACCCGCCCGGGTTTGGGAAGAAACCTTGCCTCTCGGGAATGGCCGCCTCGGGATGATGCCTGATGGCGGGGTGACGAAGGAAAATATTGTACTGAATGATATCACGCTATGGTCGGGTTCGCCACAAGATGCCAATAATTACCAGGCTTATAAGGCCCTGCCCCAAATACGCAAACTACTTTTTGAAGGGAAGAATGATGAGGCCCAAAAGCTAATTAATAAGGATTTTGTTTGTAAAGGCAAAGGGGGCGGCGGCGTTCCGTTTGGATGTTACCAGGTGTTTGGTAACCTCCGCATAAAGTTTAAATATAGTGGCAGTGATACTACCGGCGCAAGTTTTAAGAATTACGAACGCGAATTATCTTTAAACAATGCAATTGCAAAGTGCACCTACCAAATAAATGGCGTTACCTATACCAGGGAATACTTTACAAGTTTTGACAATGACGTAAGTATTATAAAACTCAGCGCAGATAAACCCGGTCAACTCAACTGTAATATTTCCATTAGCCGGCCGGAGCGGGGAACTGCTGCAATTGATGGCAATGAACTGCAATTGAGCGGTCAGCTGGATAATGGTACCGATGGAAAAGGAATGGAATACCTTGCACGGGTAAGAGCAAAATTAAATGGCGGCACGGTCAGCACATCAAGCAATTCCATCGTAATAAGCGGTGCAACCGAAGCAATTATTTACATTTCAGCCGGAACGGATTTCAAAGAAAAATCATTTAAACAAAAAACTGCAGCAATACTTGAGACTGCTTTAAAGACACCATACACAGCTGAAAAACAGCGGCATATCAGTAATTATCAAAAATTATTTAACAGGGTGAATATCAGCCTTGGGAATGCAAATAATATAAAAGAAACAACAGACAAACGACTTGTATCTTTCCATAAGGATCCATCTGCGGACAATGGTTTACCGGTGTTGTTTTTTCAATATGGCAGATCATTACTGTCCACTTAAAACAAGCTGAGTGACAGTTGTTTACAATTTAGTTCT
>DAIOXE010000056.1:0-10343 GCA_036758125.1 Mucilaginibacter sp. | reverse complement strand
ATACGTATAAATATCTGAATAACAAATATTTATCGCTTAACTTAATAGCATTGAGAGGGTTGGGGTGAGGCGACAGCTACTGGTACCGCCATATTTTTATCAGGATAAAGCCCAGCAATGCCCCGCCCAGGTGGGCAAAGTGGGCAACGTTATCACCGGCTGTAGGACTAAGGCCTGCATATATTTCAAAAAGTATATAAATGGGAATAATATATTTTGCCTTAACCGGAACCGGAATAAACAGGATCATAAGCTCCATATTCGGGTATAACATTCCAAAGCCCACCAGCAAACCGAATATAGCGCCTGAGGCGCCTATAATTGGCCCATAATAGATCGCCCTTAATTTTTCAGGAATTGACGGATCGTTTGGGCTGAAATGAAAAGGTACGGTAAAACTGCCGGTTATGGCATGTACTTCATAAGCCTGCACTGCCATTTGAAACGCAATTGCCCCTAAGCCGCAAATAAAATAAAGGTTAAAAAAACGCTTGGCCCCGATTGCATACTCAAGTATTGGCCCGAACATAAACAAAGCGAACATATTAAAAAGAATATGTGTCCAGCCGCCATGAATAAACATATAGGTAATGATCTGCCAGGGTTTGAAGAGAGGTGAGTCAAAGTAAAATAGGCCTAAATTTCCAACTATAAGCTGATCATAGCTTTCGTTACTTAATACCACAAATGGGATAAAGCAAATAAGGTTAATGATCAGCAGGTTTTTTACAACCGGGGTAATATTAGCGAATGGTGATTGCCTGTATGCGCTCATAATAAAGTTTTAAGTCCCCTGCAAGCGGGGTTATTTTTCAAATCGTTCTAAAAGTTCATTCAATGTAAAGGTGGTGATCACCAGTTTGCCATTTAATGCAAGATTAGGCATTTCGCAGGCAAAAAGCTGGTCGACCAATAAATTCATCTCCTCTAATGACATCTTTGTGCCTGCTTTTGTTGCAGCGTTCCGCGCAAGCGACCTTGCCAGGCTATCCCTTTTATCCAGTTTTAGTATGGCCTGGTTATTTTTATAACCTTCCAGCAGTTGTTCAAGCATCTCGTGTTCGCCAACATTGTTTAAATCAGCGGGTATGCCTTCAACCACTATGGTATTTTTGCCAAATTCGCGTATATCAAATCCCAGCGCGCGAATATCGGGTAAAAGTTCTTTTAACAGTTCAAAATCGCTGCTATTTAATGTAACAGATTGCGGGAAAAGGCTTTGCTGGCTCAATCCTGAGTGGTTCTGCAATTGCTGCAAAAAACGTTCGTACAAAACACGCTCATGCGCCGCCTGCTGGTTGATCACTATGAAGCCGGATTTTATGGGCGACAGGATGAACCGGTTGTGGACCTGGAATAAAGCCCGCTCGCCCGGTTTACTTATGTCCTGCTCATCTACCGAAATACTTTTGTCTTCATGGATCTCCTGCTGCAGGGCCGTTTCTTTTTTACTGATCTCATAAAGTGTATCCCAGTTTTGAGGAATAGGCGAACTTCGGTATTCGCCGCTGTTCCGCAAATAGGGTATTTCACGGTCAATTTTCTTATCTGTATTAAAAGGATTAAAATCCGGGTTGAAGCTAATAACAGGAGCAACTATCTCTTCCAACGGCTTGGGGATAACCAATTGCCCGATGCTGTTGTCCTGGTCGAAATCAAGACTGGGGGTAATATTGTACCTGCCCAATGAGCGTTTTACTGCCGAACGGATAATGGCATATATGGTTTGTTCATCCTGGTATTTTATTTCGGTTTTGGTAGGATGTACGTTGATATCAATTTTAGCCGGATCGATATCAATAAAAAGCACATAAAGCGGGTAAGTGTCTTCCGGCAATAGCTCTTTAAAGGCCATTAGCACGGCGTGGTTCAAATAGGCATCCCTTATAAAGCGGTTGTTTACGAAAAAGAATTGCTCGCCGCGTGTTTTACGCGCATATTCAGGTTTGCCAACAAATCCGCGCAGTTTAATTACCGATGTATCTTCTTCAACCGGTACCAGCCGCTCATTATAATCCCTGCCAAATAAATGAATTATACGCTGTTTAAGGGTTGCGGCAGGCAAATGGTAAATTTCCTGACCATCGTTATGCAAGGTGAAAAACACCTGCGGGTGCGACAATGCTACCCGCTGAAATTCATCGATGATATGCCGCATTTCTACCGCATTGCTTTTTAAAAAATTGCGGCGGGCGGGGGTATTGTAAAAAAGGTTTTTCACACAAACGGATGTACCGGTATTCGCCGAGCATGCTTCCTGGCTTAAAACTTCCGATCCTTCGATAAAAATGCAGGTGCCAAGTTCATCTTCATGCCTGCGGGTTTTTAGCTCAACCTGGGCGATAGCGGCTATGGAAGCCATCGCTTCGCCTCTAAAGCCCATGGTGCGAATGGCAAAAAGGTCTTCCGCCCGGCGTATTTTTGAGGTGGCATGCCGTTCAAAACTCATACGCGCATCGGTAAGGCTCATGCCGCAGCCATTGTCAATAACCTGTATCAGCGATTTTCCGGCATCCTTCAGTATCAGCTGTATCTTATCCGCACCGGCATCAAGCGCGTTTTCAACCAATTCTTTTACGGCAGATGCCGGCCGCTGCACTACCTCGCCTGCCGCAATCTGGTTAGCTACGGAATCTGGTAAAAGCTGAATTATGTCTGGCATTTGGTAAAATTTCCCTTCTCCACCACAGGTGGATCGTTTTCGGCGCTAAATTAATTAATTGACGGCATAACTTTAGCAGCCTCACCTAAATCCTCTCCAAAGGAGAGGACTTTTTGTTTTTCTTCTCTTAAAACCCTCTCCTTTGGAGAGGGCGGGGTGAGGCAAACAAATTAATTAATTGACGGCATAACTTTATGCCTTTGTTTTTGTATATAGTTTTGTAGTTTGCAACTTTTTGTACAAATACCCTCATGAAGAAATTTTTGTTCCTATTGCTCGTTTTGGGCTTTGCTTGTAAACAAAAAGAATATAATGCCGACCTCCTGGTTAAAAACGCCTTAGTTTATACTGTCGACAGCAATTTTGGCACTGCTGACGCATTTGTGGTAAATCTCGGGAAAATCGTAGCCATTGGTAAAGCGGATGACTTACAACGAAAATATACGGCCAGGGAAGTTATTGATGCCAAGGGCAAGCCTGTATATCCCGGTTTTATTGATGCCCATGCACACTTTTATAGTTATGGTTTGAGTTTACAGGAAGTTAGACTCGAAAAAACCAAAAGCTGGCAGGAAGTTATCGATTCGGTAACTATATACGCCCGGAAAAATACCGAGGGATGGATAATAGGACGGGGATGGGACCAAAATAAATGGAAAGTCAAGAATTTCCCAAATAAAGCCAAGTTAGATTTGATGTTCCCCGTCAGGCCGGTTATGTTAACCCGCATCGATGGTCATGCCATAATAGTAAACCAGGCCGCCCTTAATATTGCTGGTATAAAGCCTGGCCAAACCATCCAGGGAGGTAAAATTGAAACAGTAAACGGCAAACTTACCGGCTTATTGGTCGACAACGCCAAAGGCTTAATAAAACGGAAGATCCCAGCTCCTACTGAGCAGATGACCGAAACCGCACTTTTGGATGCGCAGAGCAATTGTTTTGCGGTTGGTTTAACTACGGTTGAAGATTGCGGCTTGCCTTATACCATGGTAAATACAATCGCGCAGCTGCAGCATAAAGGCGCGTTAAAAATGCGCATGTATGTTATGCTGTCTGATGAACCGGATAGCTACGATTATTTATTTAAACGGGGTGTTTATAAAACCCCCGGCCTTGATGTGCGTTCTTTTAAAATGTACGCCGATGGGGCCCTGGGTTCAAGAGGGGCCTGTTTATTGCAGCCTTATTCGGATCAAAAAAACTGGCGGGGATTTTTATTGAGCAGCCAGCAGCACTTTATGGATGTGGCAGAAAAACTGGCGAATAAAGGTTTCCAGTTATGCACACATGCTATCGGCGATTCAGCAAACCGCGTGATCTTAAAAATTTATGCAGGTGTGCTTAAAGGTAAAAACGATCGCCGCTGGAGGATTGAGCATGCGCAGGTGTTATCACCTGATGATATTAAATTATTTGGCGAATATAATATCATTCCTTCGGTACAGCCAACCCACGCCACGTCAGATATGTACTGGGCCGTGAACAGGCTTGGCAAAAAACGCCTCAAATCATCCTATGCGTATAAACAGCTGCTCGAACAAAACGGCTGGCTGCCGCTGGGCACTGACTTTCCGGTTGAAAATATAAATCCTATGTACACATTTTACGCCGCGGTTGAGCGGAAAGATTTGAGCGGATACCCTAAAGACGGCTTTCAGCCCGAAAATGCCCTTACCAGGGAACAGGCTTTAAGAGGAATGACCATTTGGGCAGCAAAGGCTAATTTTGAAGAAAAAGAAAAAGGGAGCATTGAACCCGGCAAGTACGCCGATTTTGTTATACTTGACGAAGATATTATGAAAATTGATGGCGCAGATATTCCCAATGTTAAAGTATTAAAAACCTATATAAATGGCGAAAAAGTTTATGAGAAAAAATAAATATATATTTTACACCTTAATTTTATCAGGATTCGTTTTACTTAATTCAGCATGTGCACAAAATCCCCCTTTTTCCGGCAAGGCATACGTTGTGGAAAAAAGACTGGTTGAGCAATCGACGGTATTATTTAACAATGCATCTTATTTGATCCCACTGCAAAACCTTGACCGGCTAAAAATTGCCAGCATTCATTTTTCAAACCGCTATGCACCAGAGTTTGACAGCCTGTTAAATAAATATAGTAAAGTGCAAGTATTTAATGGCAATGTTTATTCGGGCCTGTCTGCCGGCCAGGCAGGTGTAAAAAGCCTTGACGATCTGTCGTCAGATATGAAGTGGTACAACACCCTCATTATACAGTTAAACGATGCCGACCTGAACAATCCGCTGATCACCGGTTTTATCAACTCAAATCAAAAAATTAAAACTGTGATTATCGCATTGTTTGGCAGCAGCAATGCATTAATTAAATTAAACAATGTTTCGGCGCCCATTGTCTGGTGCGAACGGGTATCCCCCGTTTCGGCATTTTTCAGCGCCCAGGCCATTTTTGGCGGAATTGCGATAACAAAAAAATTAGACAGGAATTTATCCGCTCTTTATAAAAAAGGTACGGGTTTTTCTACAAGTAACATACGTTTGCAGTATACTGTCCCCGAAGATGCAGGTATCAATTCGGACAACCTGATTGGGATTGATAACATAGCCACTGAAGCCATACTTGAGCAAGCAACGCCGGGCTGCGTGGTTTTGGTTGTTAAAGACGGCAAAGTGATATTCAATAAAGCCTATGGGTATCATACTTACAATAAAACGCTGGCCGATAAAACTACCGATATTTTTGATCTGGCCTCGATGACTAAAATATCGGCGACGACGATGGAAACAATGCAACTGTACGATCAGGGCAAGTTAAACCTGAATGCTGCAGTTGGCGATTACCTTGCCCTTGCGCACAAAACCAACAAGAATGACATCCATGTCCGCGAAATATTGGAGCACCAGGCCGGCCTGGTCCCGGATATTCCGACGTTTCAGGTAATAACGCCTGCAGACCACAGCGCCGATTCGTCGGCAGCTTATCCCGCAAAAGTGAACGACAATTATTATCTAAGGAAGGACTACTTTAAGGATGTAATGTGGGCTGAAATGCTCAACTCCCCGGTGAAAACAAGGGGACAATATGTTTACAGCGATGTTGGCATGTGTTTTATGCAGCAGATAATCGAAACGCTTACTTCAACGCCCGAGAATATATATGTGCAGCAACACTTTTATAATCCTTTGGGTATGCAAACCGCAGGTTTTTTACCGCTGTATCGTTTTACCACCGACCGTATTATCCCCACTGAAGACGACCAGGTTTATCGTCATGCCCTGCTTGACGGGTATGTGCACGACCCTACAGCTGCCCTGATGGGCGGTGTCGCAGGCCACGCAGGTTTGTTTGCCGATGCAAATGACCTGGCTATATTATACCAGATGATGCTAAACCGCGGCGCTTATGGCGGGATACAATATATCAGGCCACAAACGGTTGATCTTTTTACCGCCAAACAATCAGACGTAAGCCGCCGGGGTTTAGGTTTCGACCGCTGGGACCCCATTGCCGAGCATCATTACCCGTCCCAATTAGCCTCGCCGCAAACTTATGGACATACAGGATTTACCGGAACCAGTGTTTGGGTAGACCCCAAATATAACCTCGTTTATATTTTTTTATCAAACCGGGTAAACCCAATGGTCAGCAGCAAACTATCCAGCCTAAACACCAGGCCGAGAATACAGGATGTGGTTTACGAGGCGATACAGAAAGGGCTTTGAATTTCGGATTTCGGAATTTCGATTTCGGATTTAAGCCGTATTCAACAAATCCGAAATCGAAAATCCGAAATCCGAAATAAGAATGATCCGAATTAAACAAATTACATCCGCTTAACATTATTCCCATAAATTGCTGTTAAACTTGCAGCAGTGAAACTATCGTGTGCATACTGCCTGTGCCAAAGCATAAGCAGCCCACGGTAGTTTCATTACTACTAAACAGCAAAGCCTAATAAAAGCCTAATAAATGAAGATCGGAATAGTTTGTTACCCAACCTTTGGCGGAAGCGGGGTTGTAGCCACGGAGCTCGGCAAAGCCCTTGCCGACAATGGCCACCAGGTGCATTTTGTAACTTACAACCAGCCGGCAAGGCTCGACTTGTTTTCCGAAAATTTGTTTTACCACGAGGTTTCGGTATCCAATTACCCGCTATTTGATTTCCCACCTTATGAACTGGCGCTGGCAAGCCGCCTGGTTGACGTGGTGCGTTTTGAAAAGTTGGATATACTTCATGTACATTATGCCATCCCTCATGCTTCGGCGGCTTTTATGGCCAAACAGATCTTATTAACTTATGGCATATATATACCTGTAGTTACTACCCTGCATGGAACCGATATTACCCTTGTAGGCAGGGATAGCACCTTTAAACCGGTGGTAACCTTTTCGATCAATAAATCAGATGGGGTTACTGCTGTTTCCGAACACTTGAAAAATGACACCTACAAGTATTTCGACATTGAGAATGATATCAGGGTAATACCAAACTTTATCGATCTAAGGCGTTTCAGCCTGAAAGCTAAAGATCATTTTAAGAAAGCAATAGCGCCTTCGGGCGAAAAAATTATTGTGCATACTTCCAATTTCCGGAAATTAAAGCGTACCGAAGACGTAATAGAGATATTTGCCAAACTCATACAAAAGATACCGGCGAAATTACTGATGGTGGGTGATGGGCCCGAGCGTTCACGCTGTGAGCAATTGAGCCGCGACCTGGGCGTTAACGATGGTATACGGTTTCTGGGCAAGCAGGATGCCATTGAAGAAATACTTTCCGTATCCGATTTGTTCTTAATGCCTTCAGAATCGGAAAGTTTTGGTTTGGCTGCGCTTGAAGCTATGGCCTGTAAGGTTCCGGTGATAAGTTCCAATGCCGGCGGTTTGCCTGAATTGAATGTTGAAGGCGTAACAGGTTTTTTAAAAGATGTCGGCGATGTGGATGGCATGGCCGAAAAAGCCATTTATATATTGGAAGACCAGGAAAGATTACAGCTATTTAAAAATAATGCCCTCGAGCGCGCCAAAGAATTCGACCTGGCGAAAATACTACCTGTATACGAAAATTATTATGTGGAGGTGATTGAGCGGTGCAAGGAGCGGGCTTAGAAGGTGAAGGGCGAAAGGTAAAAGGTAGAAATTGCCTTGTCATTAATACGGGTAGTTTTAAGCAAATGAGTGATAAAATCCTTATAAAACTTATAAATCCAAAAGTAATCGGTCTTTTGCGTGAGATGGAAGAGTTGTGCCTGATAAAAATATTGGATGACACGGCCCCTCCCAAAACCAAACTTTCCGACAAATACAGAGGCGTATTTTCAAAAGAAGATGCTGATAGCTTTGATCTGCATACCCAAACAATGCGCAAGGAATGAAATTGCATCGACCAAAAACCTCATCAAGCCAGATGGTTTGCCATCAAAGCCGCATACGCCAAAGCTGCGGTAATATCTCCCTTTTCTAAAAAAGGGAAAGATTCAAAAATTTCGGTCTCTGTTTCGCCGGCCGCTAAATGGCTCAATAAGGTATGCACAGTTAATCGCTTACCCCTGATGGTAGGCTTACCGTTGCATAGCCCGGGGATAGCCGTAATTCTGTCCAAGTGTGATTCCATAAAGTAAAATTACGAATATTCCGAATAAAGGCCATAAATTGCCACCTAATCAGATACTATTATTATCTTTGTGTCATGCCCTTATTTGAGCTCATTGATGGAATAAAAATAAACGTTTATTCAAAGGCAAAGAGCTTAACCCTCAAATAAAAAATTTATGAAGAAGCTGCCACGGATTTTAATCATAACGAATATCGAGCAACCTTATGTTCTTTACACCATTTGGACTAATGGAGAAGAACGTAAAATAGACCTAAGCAAAAAAATAGCATCAGGCATATCCCACGGCGATGACCGTTTTTCATCTTTAAAGGAATGGGAGGTATTTAAACAGGCGACTGTTTCACCAGATAATACAATAGTTTGGCCTAATTTAAAGCAAACCATTACCCTGCTAAGCGGAAAGGTAATAACCGGAGTATTGGATTTAGATCCTGATACGCTTTATCAGGATAGCTGCCTGATAAGCAAACTAAGTACTAGCCCTAAAGTGGGGCAGCTTTTAAAAACCGCAAGGGAACAAGCAGGCCTGTCACAAGGAGAAGTTGCACGGAACAGTGGGACTACCCGAAACTATATTTCAAAAATTGAAACAGGCAAGGCAGACATACAGCTAAACACGCTTTATAGGTTAATTAAATTGGGAATCGGCAAAGATTTGAAGCTATCCATACATTAATTCAGCCATTCAGCTCCCCCCTACTCCGCCGGGGCAAATTTCAAACAAACCGGGTTGCCAACCTCAAAATTGGTTGCCGCCCTGCTTAACATGCCATTGCTTGTATTTATCCGGTAAATAAAAATGTTGTCGCTGTCCTGGTTGGCTACTACCATGAAATGGCCGGTTGGGTCGATTGCGAAATCACGTGGGTTTTTGCCGTAGCTCGACATCCGTTGAACAAATATTAATTTTCCATTGGCAGGGTCGATTGCATAAACGCTGATCTCATTGGTTTCCAAACGGTTCGAAGCATATAGAAATCTGCCATCGGGCGATATATGGATTGCTGCGCCAGCGGTTTGGCCTTTAAACCCATCGCGCAATAAAGTAATGGACTGCTTTTCTTTCAGTTTGCCGTTATCATAATCAAAAACATGCACTGCCGATCCCATTTCCGTTACCAGGTAAACATTTTTTTTATTATTCGAAAAAACAATATGGCGCGGGCCTTCGCCGTCTTTTACGCGTACAAAGGGGGGTATCGCAGAGCTCAGGGGCTGCGGATGCGAAGCATGGTAGCGCATGATATTTAATTTGTCGGTCCCTAAATCGGTATATAACAGATACTTTTCATCGGGGGATAACATAGCTGTATGTACATGTGGGCCTTCTTGTCTTTCGGCGTTTACGCCATGGCCTTCATCCTGTACAACCTGCGAAGCCGGGCTTAGTGAGCCGTCTTTATTTACGGGCAAAACCGCCAAACTTCCGCTGCTGTAATTGGCGACAAATACATTTTTTTGCGCCTTATCCACCGAAACGTAGCATGGGTCGGCCCCCGATGACGATTGTTTATTAATAAACGCCAGTTTACCCGATTTTGGCTCGAAGGTGAAGGCGCTTACTTCGCCGTTTTTACCGTTTTCATTTACCGCGTAAACAAACTTATTATTGGCGGCAACACATAGGTACGATGGGTTGCTTACATCGTCTATCTCATTTAAATAGGCCACCCGGCCGGTTTCGGGGTAAAAACGGTAAACGTAGATGCCTTTACTTTTGCCTTTTGTATAGGCGCCAATAAGCAAATCGTAAGTTGAAGGAGTTGTTTTTTTATGCTGTGCATAAATAAGTACCGGAAAAAGCAGGGAGATGATTACAAGGAATTTTTTCATAGCAAGATGAATTGGTAATTAGGCTTGCAAGATAGTAATTTGGAGGCGAAAGGTAAAAGGTTAAAGGCTAAAGGTAAAAAATAGGGTAAAGGTAAAAGGTAAAACGTCTTCAATATCGAATTTTAAACGCAAAATGATGAAGCGGGTGAATAAGACGAGATGAACCCCTTATTTTACAGACCCTTAAAAAACCTTTCACCTTTCACCTTTCACCTTTCACCTTTCACCTTTCACCTTTCACCTTT
>DAIOXE010000055.1:0-10456 GCA_036758125.1 Mucilaginibacter sp. | reverse complement strand
AACTAAATTGTAAACAACTGTCACTCAGCTTGTTTTAAGTGGACAGTAATGATATGATATACTAACCATTCAATGAAAGTCGACCAAAAGTTAATGGTATAAATTTAACAAATATTAATACCAATTTATCATTTATTTCGCGGGTTTCGGACAAGGCTGTTTAATTTTTGTTCTATAACGCTTCGTCTGGATGAAATTAACCACTGGAGATACAGAGGAGGCGCAAAGAACACAAAAAAAAAATGCGCGGTTTAACTTCAATAATGCTGCGTGTTACTAATAAAAACTCCGTGTACGCTGTGATTTCTCTGTATCTCTGCGGTAAAACTTAAATAGTTTTGTTATGTACCCACACAAAGCGTATACAACCTTAATTATTTTTTAGTCATGTCAATAATATCGGCCATACGGCTGGCGGGCGTAACTTTTAGTTTAGTCAGTCTTCCTTTTTCAACGCGTCCTTGCACCGTTGTATTATATGGTGCATTGAGTTTAAAATCAGCGTCCCAGCCAACAGGCCAGGCTGGCAAAAGCATTATCTTTTTACCATCAACCTGCATCAGCATTTGCTGCAGGCCGTTTTCGCCATTACCGCCATTGTCTTCATCAGGGGCATAATCATTGCCTTTAACCCAAAAAGCCGGGAATTTAAGATTGGGGTCTTTACGGGTAAGCGCAAAGTATACATAATCTTTAGCCTCATTAGCATTCCCTAGCATAGCGGCCTGTATAGGGTCCTGCACCCAGCAACCTTTTGCACGCTGTTTACGTGCATTAAAAGTATTAATAGCTATATCAATACCCGGTTTACCCAAACCATAAAGCCTGAACGGATATATGGCATATAATTCGGGATTTTCGCTGTTAAATGATTTTGCAGTTTGCGGCCCTGTATACGGTAACAGTACCGTTATGCCGTTGTTGGTTACTGTTGGTAAAGGCGGCAATTCATTATAAAGCTTTTGCCAATGCGAACGTGTTTTTTCATCAACAATACCGGCGGGCAATTTCATCACGCCGCCAAGAACGGCATGCAAGCCTGCAATATCGGGCGCAGGGTTATGCACTTTCCAAAACATTTCAATAGCGTTATCAGGATCAAGCAAAAGTTTGCCGGTGCTGTCGCGTTTAAAATGCTGGTCAAAAAAATGTAGGCCGGCAGTGGCAACTGGTATTAAGGTTTTCCTGGCAAATGCTGCGTCACCTGTATATTGGTAATAATCAAGCATCATCATGCTTAGCTCCAGTATGGGGGTAAAGTAATGATTGGTATAGTTGGCTTTAACATCAGGCCCCATAAAATTAAGTCCTCCCCAAAAAGGCGATGTTTCTGCAAAATAGGCCCCGCCATGATGGTAATATTGTTGAACCTGCGCCTCATTAGCAGGTAGTATATTGGCATACATCCTGAACAATGGCAGCATCATATCAAAATCGCCGGCCATAAGCCGTGGCCAGTACATTGCCCTGGTATTCTGAAACCAATACTGCCCTCCCCAGGCTCTGAAATCTGCATTCTCGTTTTTTGCCGGGTTGTCCACCACAAAAATAGACCCATTGAATTTTATGGGATAAGCGCCCCGGCCGGCACATGCTGTTACAAAGCGCTGCAAAATATAACCTTGTGTAACCTGTGCAGCCTGCGCATCGCCATGCAGAAACACCCAGCTTCGTTGCCAAAATTGTTTCCACCATTGCTGATGGGCAAGGCGGGTTTGTTCCAGCTTGAGTTTTTCAATTTTAGTTACCTCTGGCTCCAATTTTGAGAGCCACTGTGTACCGCTGCCCGAAACCGATGTTAAAGGGTAAATGGAGATCAACTGTGAAGCAACCGCCTGCCGTGATTGCAATGTAACATTATCCTTATTAACCAGTCCATTGCCCTTTACTATGGCGCCAAAGGTAAGGTTAGCCAAATGAGGATCAGCTGCCGGTGAATTATGGTGATACCAGGCAATGCTATTTTTTTGATGGTTTAAAACTGTATCAGTTAGCCCGGCGCGCCAGTTCTCCAACTTTACAGTTATAGCTGCCGGGCCGTTGCTTTTG
Source organism: Mucilaginibacter sp. (assembly GCA_036758125.1). GTDB lineage: Bacteria > Bacteroidota > Bacteroidia > Sphingobacteriales > Sphingobacteriaceae > Mucilaginibacter. The sequence goes on along the minus strand of DAIOXE010000055.1, from coordinate 8,407 downwards.
ACCTCGATGCGTATAACCGGATGATTGGCATCAACCCAAACACGAAAATTTACTGCGTTATCCCGCTTACCTTCCTGTACTGATATTTCACCATTATACAGTTTGAGAATTTGCTTGAAAACTGAACCCTTTGCCAATGGGTTATTGCTTACGGATACCCTGATGGCCCCGAGTTTCATCAGCACGCCGCCCTGTTTCATCCAGGGGTCTTTTTGATTTTCAGGTTCTCCGCCCCAGGCATCAGTTTTACTGACATAAAAAACAAGGTCGCCATTGTTTTCAACCCAAACATTAAGCCCGATATCGCCATTGCCTAAAGGCATTGATTGCGCTGACCCTGGACCGGGAGAATCCCATTGTACATTATAAGCATCAAGCAATGTATCAATTGGAGTTTGGCCCTTTAGTTGGGTAACTGCCGTGTTTGCCAAAACTGCGGGTGCATTTGCAATAAAAAATATAATGGCAATCAGTTGGAAGACTTTTTTATTCATTTTTAATTTATGCGAATGATTATACAAAAATATTAAACGATGCCGGTGTACGATCTATTTATTGATGTTAACCTTGCATAGAGCAATACTTTATTTAGGCAAATTTTCGCCCAAATAAGGCGCAGGAAAAAAAAGAGACTGTTTTTAAATTCATTTATACAAATTACGGGTTAAAGCAGCTTTATACATACGGGGGTTTTTTATTAATTGATCGTACAAATAAATGTGTGGCGCTTAATAAATCATTAAAAAACAATTAACTGTAAAACATAATAGAATGGGCATTCGTCTTTATAGAGGAATTTCAGAAAATTCTTGCCCTGAGTAATGTTTTTTTGCTTTTTTAGTGGAACCGCCTCGAATTGAACCATGGGTCAAAAGCTTTTTTGACTGTTAAGAGTTCAGAAATGAATTTTAGTTTCCAAACGTAATTTATCAACTTTACATCCATAGTTCTCGCAAACACAATCAAAACAAATCAGTTACCTTTAATTTTTGAAAAAGCATATTTTAGTATTTAGTGTCTAGGGTGGTTGTTTCCCGGCAGATTAGCCAATGCTGAAAGATGTTTTGACAATTTTTCATGCTTTGTAGTGAGCCCAAGCTTCCAGTCAATCTCATTTAGTTTTTGAGGTATTGGTAAAAGGTTATTATCGAGACTCTTAGTGCATTGAACGATGTTTGTCTTTAAACAACAAAAAGATATCACAACTGCGGGTTTATAGTTACGCCGGAAGGACACTATCTTTTTAAAGTATCTGTAGGAACTGGTTCAAATCCGCTATTAAACGCAAATCCGAAAGGAAATGGTTCGATATATGTACAGTATCCACCACTTAATAATCAGGCACTTACGGTATAAAAACCATAAGTGCTTTTTTATTTGCATACAATTTGCATACAAAATCTTGTTAAATATTTTACTGCTTTAGGGTTTGTTCCGGGCTGAAACAAAATAAACAAAACTGCAAAATTATATTTTCCCGATTCCAGTCATGTAAAAATAAATTGATAATCAATAGATTATGTTAATTTGTATTCTTTCAGGCATGCAAAATTATTATGAACCCACCATTCCTTATTTACCATGTAAGCAACCAACAGCGCGAGCCGGGTAAAATGTCAAGGCCGGGCAAGCCACTGAAAAATAAAACACATTTGCCCGCTTGTATAGCCTTGACATTTTAACCCGGCGGGTGCTATCTTCGCAGGAATGGTGAATCGGGAATGGCAGCTATTGCAGCGGGCAGGCCAAAAGCAAATCTGTTATGAGCGCAGCGAATTTCAGTTTTGCGGCGGGGGCGTTGAGGCTGACGGCGGAATGGAACCCGGAGCGGAGCGTGTGGTGTAATGCAGCCGTCTGCCTCAACACCGGGGTTGTACTTTGGTTAGCAAGAATAAAAATAGCTTATCTGCCTATTCCCCAATTATGGCCCAGGTCTAAATCTTCCCCTCTGTCCTTTGATATATCTTTCTTGATATCTTGTTGTGATTTGTGCGCTTCTTTTTGTTCGTTAACCTGCTGTTTCAACTCCATTTGCAGTTCCTTTTGTGTCGGATATTCTGCCTGCATTTCTTCTTTGAAAGTTTTAATCTCTTTTTCGGGGGCATTCCTTGCCTGCTTCAGATCAATGACCATTTGCACACGTTCATCAAAATATAGTTTAAGATTGGTTGTCCACTTGCGGTCAATTTCTTCCTGGTATAACTGCACGGCGTTGGGTGGATTTGTAACGGCCAAATGAACACCCTCCTTGTAAGAACCTTCAACTGCCTCAATAGTACGCCCATAAATTTGTAGCTTGTTGTATTTGGAAGTGGATTGTACCATAAACAAGGTTGGGGCAATCAAATTGTAACGGGAGTCATGCGCCTCTTTACCGACTAATCTTCCGGTTTTTTCTTTGGCTTTCATTTCCTCGAAACGGATATGCGTACCTAATAAACTTATACGGGGATGTACTGCAAGCAGTTTAATTTCCACGCGATAACCCTTTTGCTGTAATTCATCAATCGTTTTATTCATGGTCGTGCCGGATGAAAAAGTGGTTTCCAAAATATAATTCATTCGGGTGGCTTCGCAATAGGCTCTTAGGCCGTTATTCCAGTCCTGTGCATATTTGGCGGTAATTTCGGGGTAGTAGGCTTCGTACCTGTTTTTAATTTCTTCGGCGTTTGGATGATAATCCCGGAACAAATCTGCATTGCAGACGATAATATCGCCGCCTAACTCTGTTCTTGCTATCCTTTCCAATTCTGTTTTTCCAGCACCCGGCTGGCCACCTAAAATAATTACTATTGGGCTATCAGATGGCTTTTTACCGACTGTTAGATCGGTAATAATGTCTTGTTGGATTTCGCGAAATTCCTGATCAGAAATCGTATAAAGTTTCTTTAACGATTCTGTGTAGTCTACCACAGTTGCACTGCTTAGAACTGGAGTTTTTTTTTCTCGGCTAATAAAATGGGGCTATATTTTTCAATAACCTTCTCCATACGTTCGAGGCTGGAAAAATTCTCATTGCTATTTACCGCTTCAATTGCTTCCTTACGCAGCCTGCCTAATTCCTCTATTCTCTTCTGATCTGGGCCGGGCTTATTTTGCTCCTTTCGCGTTTCCCTTGATGCTAAAGCCACTAATCCGTTCAAAATAGAATTGGCGCTTTCGGTAAGTGAATACCAATCCAGCGGATTCCGTTCTTTTACTGTGGTCGTTGGCGCTAAAGGCATGTTTAGCTGTTCGATCATTTTAACATACTCCTGGTAATCCATAATTACCCTTACCGGTTCGCCGCTTGCATCTGTCACAATTTGTGTTTCCATACTCTTTTCCATAACGTTATTCAAATTTAATAAATATTAAGTAATTAATTCTCTTTTGCCGCTTTTTCCAAAGCCTTATCCATTTCCTTTTTTTGTGCTTTACTTGATTGCCGGTATAAGTCGTACCATGCCGAAACACAAGTATTGCCATCTTTATTGTATTGATGCGCCTGGTAGGCATCAATGGATTTATTAATAAATGAGGCTGCATAGATGACTATAGTAAATATTAGTCCCCAGAAAAAAAGCCGACCGAATACCAGCCTGTAATATTCCCTGGCGTTGGTTTCAGGAAATAGTAAAATCCTAAACGATCTTTGAATTGGCTTTGGTCTCTTTTCAATAGCCGCAATGATGTTTTGATGCCCCTTTTCTATTACCCCTATAACCCCTGAAAGATCAGGTTTGGGCGCCTCCACCTTTATATTTTTTATATGCTGGACTAATTGCTCGATTTTCAAATCCCTTTTTTGCAGTTCTTCCTTTTGAGTTTCCATGAATTGCTGCGTTTTGACGTCTTGTTCCAGCATGTCTTTTAATACAGCGATTAAAGACTGCTCATCCATTTCCATTTCTTTTGTTTTCATAATGATAATCCCTGTGAATGTTTTTGTTCCTGTTTTTGTTGTCTGATTAATTCTTCCTGCTGCTTTTGCTGCTGGATTTGTTGGTGCTTTAACATTTGTTCTTGTTTGAGTTTCTTTTCAATGTCCATTAAAGCATAACCTACCTGACTGCCCTTGAAGCGAACCTGTTGCTGGTCGATAAAAGCGATCCCCCTGCCAAGCTCTACTGTATAGCCGCGCTTTTCCATATAGGCTGCAACCTGCTTTACGCTGTCACATTGCTTTATGGCCTGTCCTAAATGTTGCTTTAATGTCTCCTTCCGCTGGTCTACCCGCTGGCTCTGTGCGACCCGCTGTTCCGGCTTCAGGAATTTATTGGGGCTTAATACCTGTGTGAGTTTATAAGCCTGTTCCATCTCACGGCAGAACTCGGCCATGCGTTTATAGCTGTTGCTGTCACTGGCGGTCGGACCATCGTAGCCGATCCGATTAGCAACGACGTGCAAATGCTCATGCCCGGTATCTGCGTGGGTAATGACCACATACTGCTTATCTGCAAAATCAAACTTTTTTGCCAGCTCTGCCGCTATATCCGCTTTATCCTGTCGGTCTAACCGGTGGGCATCCTGATGGGCGAGGCTGATGGATATATGAAAGACAGGCCTGCTGACCTTCGGGTTCAGCGCAGCGACCTCGACAAATTGCCGGATCAGTTCCTTCTTGTTGCCGAAGCATTGGTTGTAATAAATCACTTCAGCCTGTTTCTTCGCCATTTCCATTTTTTGCAATTCCTCGTTTTCCTGTAACCTGCCCTCGTGCAGGTATTTCATACATCCCTGGAAACTTTTACCGGTTGCTATTTTTCCGATCATTCCAAAAAAGTTTTAACATCCCTAACTACGTCCAGTATGGCTCTTACCTTTTGGTTCAGCAAAGCCCTGTCCAAGGCGTTCAGGTCTTCGCCCCTGTTGCGCTTTTTTGCAATTTGGTTCAGGTTGGCGGCTATATGGTTTAATGTTCCTGTTAATTGTAATACCTCTTTCGGTAAGCTTTTAACCATCAATTTTATCCGGCCGTTTAGACCCAGTTCGCGCAGAAAAACGGATACATTTGTCCTGGCACATTTGGCATTAGACTGGATGATCTTTTTCTCCACGATATTGCACATTACCGTCAGCGATTCATCTCTTTTTAATTCCGCTTTTGGGCGACCCCCTTTATTTAGGAGTACTCTATTTCCTTTATCTTTTATCTGATCTCTGTTTTTAACTGCACTTTCCATAAGTTTTACGCGCATTAATTATTTTAAAAAAATCCCCCCGAATGCGATAGCATGAGCGGGGGCCAGCAAGTTTCGGCCCTGCCGAAACATAGCTGGCTCCTCATAGCGGACGAAATAGCGCCGCTCCCGCGGCAAAGCCGCTAAGCCATATATTTGTATATTCCAACTGCTTTAAAAATTATGAAAATTTGCGCCTTGAAGAAAAGTTCTTGCGGGGTAATTGGATATTTTCACGCAGTTCGCTAAACGTATGTTTGCGACCCCGCTTAATCCATTCCTCCAGTTCGGATTTGTAGAAATACAACCGCTTCCCTTGCTTGTTAACGGGGATTTCTTTCCGGCTTACCTTACTGTATAAGGTGGGTACTGCAAGATTTAAAAATTTGGCGGCTTGTGTAATGGTAAACAGGTCGTCTTGCCCTGGTTGTTGCTGTTGCTGCCCGGCAAGCAGGGCTTCAATGTGGTTCACCTTTTCAAGAAGCTTACTTATTGCTTCCGGCAACTTGTCAAATGTTAGTATTTCCATAACGCATATTTTGTTTTATGCAGCAATGGTAAGGGCTTGCTTTGTGCGGTTACAAGTGGGTAAACAGCAACCTCACTGTTACCTACCCATTTTCTTGTTATTTTTTGTTACGGGGGACGGGCAGGATTAAAAATTGCGCTTCTTTTTGTTCAATTTTTAATATAGGTGATTTGCAGGGCCTGGTCTTAGTTGATATTAAACTGTTGAGATAGTCCTCTGTTAGTTCGCGCGGATGACCCTGACCTGAAAGATACAAGAATTTTGGGGCTATCCATTTTTCCAGATCGGTTTGCAAACAACCAACAATTATATTGTTATCAAATAGTTGTTTGAAAGCATCTGCTAACTGGTTACCGTTACCCCGGAATATCAGCGGGGTATCCGGTTCGATATTTTTAAATAATAAGTCGGATAAATTTGAATGATCTTCCTGCGCAAAATAAGGTTTCAATACATTAAAAAATTGCCCCGTTGTTCCATCTGTAAAGATAGGATACCTAATAATGGGCTTAACCGGTTCTTGTGATGAAAGCTGTATATCTTCGGACTGGCTACTTATTTCATTAATTGCCGGTTCTGTTTTCTTTAAAGTTGCCTCTGTATCCTGTATCAGTTCTTTTAAAAATAATTCCCGGAGTTTAATAGAATCCGCAAGATCTTCTACAAACTGTGCGCTTACAAGAACATCTGCGCTATCGCCTTGCAAATTATGAACGATAAATAATGTATCCAGGTGTATTGTAAAAGGATAAGATGATTTATAGTCCTGGTGATAATCATGGTAATGCTGGTGGTAATTCTGCCATAATTCCTTAAAGCGATTTTTTACCTTATTTAATTCTACCAACTGCAAACCAATACGCTCCTTATCTAAAGCCAGTACATCAATGAAAGCCATGTCTTTTAATACCCGTAGTTCGCTTTTATACGAAAAGGAATCATAGTATTGCGTTTCGCGGGTGATGTCATAACCGGGCATTTCCCGCATTTCATTTGAAGCCGCTTTGACAGATACTTTCTGATTGGTTAATTGCAGGGTAAATATTTGAATGCGGGTTAAAAATTCTTTAAAATGTTGCATCGGTTTTTATAGATGAGGATTTAACTCCTTATTCGTAAGATTAGCTTATAATTTAAAAATTCATTAAAGTTTCCATCAACTCTTTTTTATTGGCTTCCTCAAATCCCGCAAAATAGCCCTGGGTTGTTTTCATGCTGCTGTGTGTAAAGGCTTCGCTTACAAATTCCATACTTAGGCCGCTTCTTATGGCATTGGTAGCAAAACTATGCCTTGCCCAATAGGTTGATATTTCACCAGTTATATTATTGGCTTTGGCTAACTTTTTTACGTTTTGATTTATGAACCGGGTAAAGTTTTTAATTGCCTTAAATTTTTCGGCTTCGCTTTGATGTTCATTTAAAATTGAAAAAATTAGCTGTTTAGGGGCCTTGTTAGCATTGCCGTATTTTTCAATGATAGATTTTGCGTATTCAGTTAAATGAACAACTACGGGGCGCAAATCAGCCTTTGCGGTATTGATAGTTTTAGCCCGGTAAAAAATTATTTTCCCTTCCTGTAAATCTTCATATCTAAGCAAAGCAATATCTTTAATATTCATGCCATTGCAGATATAACTAAAAAACCAAAAATCCCTGGCTTTGGCTTGTTCCGGGGTCTTAGCTTCGGCTTGCATTAATATTTTCAGTTCCGCTTTTGCCAAAGATTTTTTCACATTCTTAACAGAGGGGACTTGATATTTACGTTTGCCAAAGGGGTAATTTTCTGCTTCAATTTCTTTATCAGCTATTGCGGTATTAAAAACAGTCCTTAAAGCCCTTAGATAAATTGACACTGTTGTCCGGCTACGGTTTTTGGTATTAATCATATAGCTTTCGTATTTATTTAACCATGCCGGGGTAATTTCACTGAACAAAAGTTTTTTTATGCTTTCCAATGCTGATTCAAGTTCCTTTTTGTCCGTTATCTCTTTTCCTTTCAAATGTAAAATGAAAAGTTTAAGTGACTTTAAACTTAGGTCGTAATTACTGGCCGTACCTAATTGATTGTTTCCATTTAACTTTTCTATGATTAAGCCATACTGATAAAATACATTTTCGCCCTCGCCTTTGCCACGGTAAAGTTTCTTTTCAAATTGTTCAAAACTAAAGGGACTGATTAAATTGGCTGTTTCAATAAACAAAGTTTCAACAGCTTGTAAAGCCCTGCGGGTTTCTTTAAGCTCTTTCCGGGGCTTTGTGGTTTCCCAAATACTTTCAAATTCTTTTTGAGTAAACTCAAACTTAGTAGGGTAAAGCTTTTGTACGCGGGGGCTGGTCGTAAACACTCTAATCTTAACCGGGTAAAGGTTATTTGATTTGATCCTGCGGGTGTCAAGGTAAAGCGATATAAATACTTCTTTTTCCATTTTGTAAATTCCTGTATGCAAATATAAACAATTTGCATACGATTTGCATACAGGAATACAAAATAAACAAATAATATAAAAATAACAACTATTAATAATTAGCTGTAAATCAGTGCATTTACGTAGTATTTCACTAATAAACATATAGCATAAAATAGGGCTATTTTCTGCCTTACAAGCAGAGGGTCACTGGTTCGAACCCAGTAACTCCCACAAAAAGCCTTCAGATTAAGTTCGAGGGCACTGAAAAAGTCCTTTGGGATTAAAGGATAAAAAAGGAGCGGAAAACA
>DAIOXE010000054.1:0-10746 GCA_036758125.1 Mucilaginibacter sp. | reverse complement strand
GCGGTACCGGTTATGCTGCTTCCGCAGGTTACTGTTGCCGCGCCGCCATTACTCCAGTACGAAAGCACATTGGATTTTGTATTGGTATAAAAGCTGATGCTTACATTGCCCGAACTTAGAGGATATACATTGCTGCCGGTTGGGGCAGTCGGATCAAATACCGGGGTACCGCTGTACAGCCAGTTTCCCTTGCCATCCGCCTCAAAGCTGGTATAGGCCATCGTGCCTCCCGTTAAATTGGCCGGTGCGTTTTTTACCTGCGCTACCGGCATCGCGTGCAGGTAATCCCACATAATAGCCGTCGGAGTCGCGTTTCGGGGCGTGTATTGGGTAATGTTATTGTTTGAATCATACCAATCAAAGCTGATCATCTGAGCATAGCGGGAATCTCCGGTCAAAGTTCCGGAAACCACGCTGGCCGGTACAAAATTGGTAAGCGGGCTGGCTACACTTAACGTGCTTATCTTATAGGGTACGATAGTGCCCGTTATACTGCCGTATTGAAACTGGTTGAACTGTGCGCCGGTTACCGCGTTTACAGAGGTGGCCGCATTTTTCAGGGTATCCCATTTCTCTACCACTTCGGCATACATGTGTCTGTTAAGCATGGTATCCAGTACAGCATTATAGGTGGTTGTCCCGCTTAAATAGTCAAAAGGGTATTTATTTACCGTTACATGGGTATTGCCCTTGCTGTCGGTATGGTAAACCCTGGCAATTTGCTGGTGTGTAGTGTCGCCATAAACATAATTTACTGTCGAAGTGGTATATTTCGTGGGATCTGATGTATCATAATTGATGGTGCTGCTGCCTGTTTGATAATTATCATCTGATACTATACTGTAATCATCAAATGGAAAACGGGCACCGTCATTATCATCACCAGTCCCCGGAGCTCCGGGATAGATTATAGTTATAGCACCGTCTGATACTTCATTTTGCCCCACTACCATGCCTACACCACCATACGTAATGGGCGGGAAGGCTGTATAGGTGTTGGTTTGCGCTTTGACCACCTGGTAAGTACCATCTGTCTTTCGCAGGAAATCGGATTTGCCCATGAGCTGCCCTCTCGCATAAAAATAGTCATAGGTTACCGGTACGCCTGTAGCGGTTGCAGCGCCGTCCCATATATCTGCGGTATCCCTGTAGATGTAAACCGATTTTCCAATATTATTTGCGGGAGTGCCGATATATTCCGTCACGTTACTATAAGCTACCGGGTTACCCTCCGTCGGTGTTAAATTTGACGTCGATTCGGAATAATATGTTCTCACTCTTTTGGTGCTGCAAAAAGCCACTCCAGACATAAAAACCGTATAACGAGCCGTAACAGCATTCATAAAAAAACCATAGTTTATGTTATTGGTCAAACCGTTTGTCATAAAGTTTGCCCTGGATGTATTGTATTGGTACGTTTTTACGATGGGTGTGGTTGAAATGCCGTCATAGCTGCTGATGGTATCGACTCTTAAACCTCCTGTTAAGTGCATGATTCCGCCGGAGTCATAAAACCTGTTAGTTTGATAGGCAAATGTAGTATGGCCTCCTGTAGGATAATAAATGGTTTTTAATACCCCCGCCTGCATAAAGGTAGAATCAGGGTCGCGGCTGGTGGGGTCGTTGCTGCCTATATAGATCTGTGTCGGCGATCCGAGCGGTTTTGGCTGGTAGGTAACCTGGGTTTTCGGTATTAATGTTCGGGGCGTGATATTGATGTCATCCATTTTGCCGTTATAGAAGCCCCAATAGTCTTTAGAGAAGGAATCGAAATTTGGTACAGGCTGGTTATTATAGGCAAAGCGGTAATGCTGTACAATGCTTCCCGCCTTATCCAATATTTGTACGGAATCAAGCCTGAGGCGTCCCTGCGCACTGTTAACAGCATTGTAATAGCTTTTATAAAATATGATACTTTTTTGCAGCTCGTATTTTTTTGTGCTAAAGTTGTAAGAAGATACGTTAATCGTATCGAGGCTGTGAACTATGGTATTTGAATAATTATAAATGTCTTCCCTGCGTGAGGGGGAAACCTTAAACTCGACCTTGCCATTTTTAAAGTTGATCCGGCTGATATCCTGCTCCAAAACCGTGGCATAGGTGCCATTTAAATGTGGCTGCAACGAGGGATTGGCATAAGTTACCGGGCAGCCGCTGCCAAATTGGCTGTGAGCCGGATAACTATCATCCTCCAAATCTTCCACAGCAATGGTTTGCCCCGTCTGGCCAGGATTACTGATTGTTTGCTGGTTATAGGAAAAGCTTATTGTATCGCGCCTGTTTTGTGCGATCATTTTTTCCAGCATCCAGGCTGTTACGGCTGTGTTATGATTGCCATGCTCATCAGATGTGCCCGTAAGCTCTGTAGTGGTATTCCCCAATAAAAAAATATTACCGTGTTCATCCTGAATGGTGAATTTTGGAACTGCTGTTGAAAATGGTGTGGCTGTGTTTTTAATAAGAATGGGCGAAAAAGGTATCTTCTCGACCTTATAGCCATCTTTGGCATTAAAGAAGAACTTGCCACTGTGGCCGGGAATATCATAAGAAAAAATATCAGGCCGTGTATCAAAACTACTAGAGTTGGAAGTGCTCACTACGTATCTTAAATAATCAATATCCGCGTTATATGTTGCCGGGTATAAAGTGCTCGCGTCTCGCCACACGCCCGGCACGAAATATCCGCCTTCATCAGGCGTCCCTTCAACTCTCCTGCTAACCATTCCCCCTGAATTTACAGACCAGCCTGCACCCACCCAGCTCGGCGCATCATTCACCCTGATCCCGGATGCGTGATAGGACAAAGTAATAGGTACTGATAGCCCGCCGGATTCAACAGTATATAAAGGAATGGATATTTCGGGCAAACCGCTATAAAGATTTACCTGGTAATCTCCATATTTCGCAAATTCAGCGGCATTAGGGGATTTGGGAAATGCCATGGGAATAAAATACTCACTGGCTGGAGTTTGCGCTTTTAAAAAATTTGCAGAAAAGCAAAAGCTAAATGCTGCACACAAAGTGACGGGTAGCTTAAATTTCATTAGGACATTTATAAAATTATGGTAAAAGAATTCAGGTCAGGTAATGCCAGTTCGTTTCCGAAAGCTTAGTTTTAATAGAATATTCGGAAACTTTTTAAATCAGGTTTGGAGCAATCTCGAAAATTTCATTTTTTTTGATTGGTTTAAAGGTTATAGTTTTAGGTATAATTATTTATACCAACAATATAGAAACTATTTTTCGGTTAAAATATGATTTATATCACTATTTTTAATTATTTATCAACAAAATTGATTTATAAAGAATTTATTTTGCCGTTTCCAAATAAACCTCAAATATCAGTTTTTTTACATCATCATTGCCCGCTCTTAAGCCGGTCATTTTGTAGGCTGCAGAACGCACCATGCCAATGCCCCTTGTTGCCTGTAACCTGTTAAATACTTTTGTTAACGCAAAGAAATCACCTTCAAAATCAAGTTTTTGAATGATCAACTTATCAGTATGGTACATCGCGTCCTGTAAAGGCACTTCACTTAGTTTTACATTCTCTTTTTCGGCAATGGAGGCTATGGCGCTGATGGTATTGCTGCGGAATATTACGGTATCGGTTTTATAAAGACTGATAATTTTACTGAGGTTATTATTTTTCCTTTCCAGATAGGCAGGCTGGTAACTTAAATCGGCAGCCTGGGCTATCTGTGTTTTTAGATGTTTATTGATCTGCCAGGCTTCTATCGTTTTCTTGAATGCCAGTTGGTAACAAAGCAATAACAGGATGATTGAGGCTGCGATCAAAAGGTATTCTTTTTTTACGGGGATTTGTTTCAGCATGTCAATAATCAATTACTATAATAAACTGCCCGGTATTTACTTCGCTGTTAAATGTATAGCTATCTAAAGTTACATTTTTTACCCAAAGCCTGGTTTTTATCCGGGCTATCCATTCATTTACGGGGATGATCTTTTCGGAGTTCCCGGTAATGCGGATTTTCCGGCTATAAAAAACGATGGCTTTCTGGCTCCGGCTGCTTGAAAGATCAACAGGGTTGATGAATGCTTCTTTCCAGGAGATGTCCTGTGGTAACAAAGAGGCCACCTGGTCAATCAATGCACTTTTGTTTACCCCGCCTTCCCAACCCAATACTTTAATTAAAGCTTCTTTTTGCTGTACCTGGTTATTGATTTTCTGAATATCGTCAGAACTCCGGGCTGTCCTGCTTACCTGTTCGGCTAATTTAGTATTAGCGGAACTGAGCCAGGAAAACACAAGGAAATTAGCCAGCAACAATACGAAAAAAACAGACAATACCAGGAAACCCTGAACTTTCAGCTTCTTTTCCTGCACGAGTTTCTGAAATTCGGATGCTAAAGAAGCAACTGCCGCCTGGATGGGTTCTAACTTATTTGCCAGGACCAATTGAAAAGCCGCAGCATAAGGAATCAGTAATTTCTCGTCAATATTTTCAGATTCCACCTTTAATGGCAAAGGTGCCGAAACTGAATCATCATATTGACAGGACAGCCATTCCGATTTTTCATTTCTCTGAATGGTGTGGCCGTAAAATATAACTTCTTCACCATAAATATTTAGCTGACTGATGATATGTTGAACCGGGAATGGCCCGATGCTTAACATCAGCGGCACAAAGCCAGCCTGTATCAGCTGATTAATCCATTTGTCGGCTTCTGCTTTACGGATTACCGAAACAAAGGACTGTTCGCCGGATATGAAATTCTGCACGTAAAAATCATCAATAGTGGCATTGGGCAGTATTTTGCTGAAATTGTGCTGGTTGATTTCTTCTGTACGCTCTATTTGCTTTTGTAAGATGCCTTTTCCTGTTAGGTTTAGTGCGATTATTGATTTCGCGGGAAAGTGTTTTATTAATCCCTCTGTCGTATTTAGATCGGTTACTTTCTTTTCAAAATTCAGCTGGTTGTTTTGAATTGTCACACTACAGGCATTAATAGAGGTACTTCCGTCCGGTAAAATGGTTATACCGACACCTGTTGCCTCATTGATCATGTAATATTGTTCCAGCATGTGATTTATTTTCTTATCTCAAAATAGTAGCTTTAATAAACAAAACGGAAATTACTTTTTTAGTGCTTTTTGTCTTATTACTGAAAATGTATTTTAGAATAGGTATCCTGGACAGTATAGGCGTACCGCTTATATTGTCATCAGTTTCGGTCCTTTCAATCCCACCCAAAACTATAGTATCCTCATTATGCACACGCAGGCTGGTCTCGAATTTGCTGGTGGACTTAGGCGGGGGAGAACCATCGGCTGGTATGGATGTGAAATCTGAGATATTGACTTTAATTCCCAAAGTTACCTGCTCATCACCCGAAACTACTGGTCTGATAGCAATCTCCAGATTAGCATCACTTTCTACGTAAACATTGGAAAAAATGGACTGTGATGTCACCGCAGACGGTATAACATTTTGGGTGGTATTTTTGTAATAAATGGAACTGCCGATACTTAAAGTAGCTGAATGCCCATTCAAAGCAGACAATTTCGGAATAGACCGAACATCAACATTACCGGTTGTTTCAAGCGCCCTCAAACTGACGTAAAAATTAGGGACTACATGCCCCAGGTTAACGCCGGAGAATTTGCTGATCGAAGTTAAAAAGCTATTGAAGGAGCTGGCGCTGAAAGTAAAATCAAAACCCGGTAGAATTGTGCCTCCCGTTTTTACGCTGTCAGCAACACCGGCGGAAATCCCTGTTGAGACCCTACGGGATTTATTAATGTCAATTATGGTAACTTCTATCAGGATCACCGGCACTAACGCATCCAGTTGTTTGATAAAACTTTCCACTTCTGCGATCTGTGCGCCTGATCCCGACACCAATAAACTGTTTTGTTCGCGGAATTCCTTTATTTCAATCCCTTTTTTCCAGTCAGCCGGGATCATAGACATCACGGTATCCAATGAGCGGTGCTGCAGTTGTATCATTTTATAAGTCCTTAACCCTTCCAGTTTATGGTCGCCAATCAGGTAAACATCATTCTCGGAATGAAAAGTATAATCCGTTCCTTTAAACAATAAGCTTAAAAAGTTTTCATAGGACACATCAGTCACATGTATGGTAATTGTTCCTTTAATATCTGAGTAGATGGAGTAGCTTTTATTCAACTCCTGTGAAGCATGTTTTACCAGCTCTGCTATTGGTGCATTAATCGCATCCGCAGAGATCATTTTCTGCCCATTAACAACTCTTGTAAATAGGCCAGTGTTGCCCCCGGCGGTTACATTCGACGGCTTGAAAGTCTGCCTTACAGATGTATTCCGGTCTCCGTTAACGTATAGCTCCTCATTTTCTGCCAGCGGCTGGAACAGGTAAAAGTTATCACTGGTTTTTACCATCTTGATCTCGTTGGTGTAAGCCAGTTTATCCATTGCCGTTTCAAAGGGGGCCGCTGCGATAAAAGCGCTAACCTTTTTGCCTTGCAACGAATTTGGCACGATCACGTTTTTGCCGGAAATCTGAGTGATCTTTTTTGCAACGCTGGTGAGGCTGTCATTATCAAGGGTTAAGGATAAGCTATTGTCTGACCGGTTATAAATGGCGTTAATTTGCTTGACAACAGGTTTAGCAAATTGGCCCTGGTCTTCGTAAGGGGTGATATAAATAATAGAACCAACGACCGTCACATCAAGGTTATATTTCTGTGCCAGGAACACCAAAATATTTGATGCGGTAACATCATTTAAGTTGTCATTGATAGGAAAACTGAGTTTGGGATCGACACTGATACTTAAATTATTAGAACTTGATATACCGGCTAAATATTGCTGTATGGAACCGTTTACCTGGAGCGATACTTTTTGATTTAATCCGGGGACGGTTTTAGCAAGACTGTCCAGTTTTTTCTGTATCACCTGAATGCGGGGTGTTTGCTGGGCAAAAATTTGGAAAGGGCAGGCAAACAATAATAGGGCAAATACTATGCGTGTGAATTTTTTATACATCAGGTTAGTAATTAAATAGGAGTGGGTAAATTTCATCAATAGAGGTCAGGCCCTCACTAAATATATTAAATGCATTTTCTGCCAGTGTTTGAATACCCCTTTCTTTTAATAGGTCCTGGATATACATGTTGCCGTTCTTTATTTCCACCGCCAGCTCCTGGTCTATGGGAATCACTTCGTACACGGCTTTTCTCCCCTTATACCCGGTGTAGTAGCATTGTTCGCAGCCCTGGGCTTTATAATGATGTTGCACGGTTCTGTAGGGCTTAAATTGCTTTGGGTACATGTCGCTGCTGAAACTTTCCTGTTTTTTGCAATGCGGGCATAATAGACGGACCAGGCGTTGTGCAGCTGTGGTATTTAATGTATTCGCCACCAAAAACGGTGGTACGCCCATATCAATCAGCCTTGACACCGTGCCCCATGCCGAATTGGTATGTATCGTAGATAAAACCAGGTGCCCCGTTAATGCTGCCCTGATCGCCATATTGGCTGTTTCGGTATCCCTGATCTCCCCTACCATGATCACATCCGGGTCCTGCCGGAGAAAGGTTCTTAAGGCCGCAGCAAAACCTAATCCGATGGATTCTTTCAGCTGTACCTGGTTAATTCCTTCCAGGGTATATTCTACCGGGTCTTCAATGGTTAATATATTTCTTGTTTCCTTATTTAATAGCTTCAATGTGGCGTAAAGCGTGGTTGTCTTTCCGCTGCCTGTCGGACCGCTGATCAGTAATATACCATTGGGCTTTTTAACGCCCTGTAAATAATTATCAAGGTCGAATTTGGAGAACCCGAGTGTATTGAGGTCAATTTCTGTGGCATCACTGTTCAAAAGGCGCAGGACAACTTTTTCACCAAACAGGGTTGGCAATACAGACACCCGAATATCAAATTGCTGGTCCTGCTGTTTAAAGTTTATACGGCCATCCTGGGGCAGCCGCTTTTCGGCTATATCAAGATTGGCCTGTATTTTTATTTTATTGATCAGCGCAGGGTATTCGTCCCGTTTTAACAGGTACCGTTCCACCATCATACCATCGATCCTTATCCTTACGCGGCATTTGTTTTCATAGCTTTCCACATGAATATCGCTGCTTTTAAGGTTCTTGGCTTCCTGGATCAGGTTCATCAGGAAGTTTTCAGCATTGTTGATTTGATATTGTGAAGATCCCTGGGCGGCATTATCTTTTATATAATATTTAGAAAGAAGTTTGGCTATTTGCTCAGCAGGTATCGGTTCAAGTTTGATGGAGAGGTTGAGCAATATCTCTAATTCCGGTATTAGTGCGTTTTGATCTGCCGTTTCCTCACAGTAGAGTTCAAATTGTTTGTCTGATCGGTCTTTCGGCAAAACCCTGTAATGCCATGCCTGGTCTTTGGTAAGCCAGTGTATGTTTTCAGTTAACAGGATTATATCTTCAGTCAAATTCATTTTGTGATAAGATAATGCAACCAGCTGTCATTCGTCAGCTCAAAATATTTAAACCACCAGTCGCCTGCTAAAAATACAGTAAAAATCAGCGCCTGGAAACCGGCCAGCGGTATATGTTTATTTTTTTCTTTTGAAAGTACCTGCCACAGCAACCAGATCACTAACGAAACAATTAAGCTGCTGATATAAAACAATAAAAAATTAAGCACCGACAGATAAAAAGCGACGCTCAGCAGCAATAAAATATCTCCCCAGCCTAAATGGCCGTCAGTAATATTTACCCAATGTTTATTTTTTATAGAAAAATATACTGATACAATTAAAAACTGGATTATAAGGAACGTACTGTTTATTAAAACCGGTTGCCAGGTTACCGCAAATGAATGATGCTGCAATAAATGCAACAGAATAAAGAGCGCTACCAAAATTGGAAATAATACCCAGTATACCGATCTGCTCCTGATATCCTGAATAAAAATCAGTGATAAAACAACAAGTATGTTAATTTCAAGAAACAGCACCTTGTTAATGGGTTATTTCTTTTAAGTTTTTATCCTGGTCTATCTCCCAGACATTGAAAGTGCCATTGCCATTAAAATCGACTACAGCCGTTGCCCTTGCGATAAAAGCAGTGTTGGTGGCGCTAACAATTTCGATCCTGTAGTTTGCTCTGCCGTCTTTGCTATCAGTTACCAGCTTGTCCTGGAGAAAACCTATTTCGTTCAAATCTTTTGAATATTTCGAATGTTCGTAAAAATAGCTTTGTTCTAAAGTCTGTACATGGGTTAACTGCGTTTTGGCTTCCAGGCTTTTAGCTTTAGTGATCAGGGGAAGTAAATTGGGCAAAGCCAGCAATATCAAAATACCAATAATCACGAGCACCACCAGGATCTCGGTAAGGGTATAGGCTTTAAGGCGTTTTTGTAACAAGACTGAATAGGGTTTCATATTTTAAAAATCCTTCTAAGCTAATTACTTTTAAAATCATTTCAAAATAATTGTTAGCACATCGTTTAAACTGCTAAAATGAAGATTTTGTAAAATGATCCGGAGGCATTGATTTCATGCAGATTAGCATCAATATTAAGCTTTGATATGTCCACAGTAAGTTCAATAATAATAAGGTTATCAGCCATTAATTGGTCTTTCATAATCTCAAAAATATTAGTGATTTACTTATGGCATCACAAGTTGTGATACCATAGTAATAGAATTTGTCAATCATTAAGGTAAATCAGTTATTTGGAAGCTAAACGGTTTTTTAGATTTTGCATATCCTCCTTCAATTTCCTTTCTACAACCTTTGCATAAATCTGGGTAGTCGTAATTTTTGTATGCCCTAACATTTTGCTTACTGTTTCAATTGGAACGCCGTTTGATTGCGCAATTGTAGTAGTGAAAGTGTGCCTGGCCAAATGAAAAGTTACATATTTGGCAATGTTATATTTAAGGTGCCGATTTAAGGACAATTAAGAAATCCTACCAAACGGAGCTTTTGCCTAAATGTACTTTTGCTAAAGGACATATGCCGGTTGGTTATTTCGTGTATATAAGCGCTGAAAACAAAATTCAAAATTCGGCTTTTTAAATCGGAAAAGTATTTTGTAATCAGGCGGGGTAATTTTTCATGTTTTTTATTCAAATCAATTAACTATCTGAATGCGCTTCCATTGACAGCTACCTCCATTTCCGCTACTTAAAAGATGGGAGCTATCTAACTACAATTTGATCAGGATATCGCCGTCTTAATTAGAAAGTATGGTGCGGATTATTCAAGAACGGTTAAGACACCTATTTAAATTAAATTTCATCATTCATTCCGTTAAGCATGGCATGCCACCAGGCTGTAGGTCGTTTTTCCAATATCCGTTCAATACGTACCCGTAATTGATCGGAATCATTTAATAAGCCTTTAATTTTCCTGCCGATAACCCGGCAACACACCAATTGCAAATAGTCGCTTTCGGCAATATCATAAAAATCCATCGTGTCAAAATGCTCCTCATAAATATCACCTGAATTCAAGTCGAAGTACACTTTAATAATGTGTTCTATGTCTGAAATGTCCTTTGTGCGCTCGGGTCTGTCATCATTGGAGATCAGTTTCAGCAGGACTATGCCCTCCATAGTACAAACTTTGACTGCAAAGTTCTCTTCTACCATAATATCATTGACAAAAGGATATATCTCCCGGAAGCCTTGCATATTCAGCACGAATGTGGGGTCGGTTAAGTTTATATTCCTGTTTGGCCCTTCTATTTCGCCAAATGGTAACAGGTCAACCTCAATACCTCCCTTATAAAACAATTTGATAGCCTCTTT
>DAIOXE010000053.1:0-11075 GCA_036758125.1 Mucilaginibacter sp. | reverse complement strand
TGAATTAGTGAATTAGTGAATTAGTGAATTAGTGAATTAGTGAATTAGTGAATTAATATATCGACCATGGACTTCTTTTCCATATATTCCTAACCATGGACTATCGACTATCGACCATGGACTTTTTTCAACAGCAACTTCCCGGTTCATTATACGACCGGAGGAAATTGTCTAATTGTTCACTTAGCAGTTTCCATGCTTTGGGTTCAACACAATAACAAACGCTAACGCCTTCGATGGTTCCCTGTATCAGGCCAGCAGATTTTAATTCTTTTAAATGCTGGGATATGGTGGCCTGTGCAAGACCGAGTTCATCAACCAAATCGCCGCAGATGCAGGCGTTGGCGTTGATGATCTGCTGTAAAATAGCAATGCGTGCCGGATGCGCCAATGCCTTCAGCATGGTCGCCAGCCTGTTTTGCTCTTCGGTAAATATTTCCGTTTTAGTTAAGCCCATAATTATATTGCAATATTACGATTGATAGTTGAGATTTGCAAGAGACCGAGTAACTTTTTTTATAGAATTTTAATATTCCCCTTTTGAAGGTCTCAAAATCATACAAGCAATGCGCAGAAACATTGACTTGTTTCCGGATGACTTTATGTTTGAGTTGAGCCCGCTTGAAATTGAACAGGTGGCATCACAAATGTTATACCTTCTAAACAACATCCCGGGGGATCAATAGCAGAATTACGTTTGGAGATAGAGTATATCAAAAGGAAAGTCGACAATCACGATAAAAATATTGAACTGGTTTTTAAATATTTAGATGAATTGTTGGAGAAAAAGAATAAGCCGAATCCTCCAAGAAAACGCATCGGCTACAAACCTGACCATCTTTAATGTTTTTTGTTCCAGGTTCTTTACCATCTGCGTATTCTCCCGCCAAATTTTACGCTTTGGGTTCAGCACAACGACAGGACTAACCTATTCAAAGTCAGACGCGTATAAAGATGATCGCACGAGCTGGCATTTGTGCTTATGATTTGTTATAGTTTGTAATACGCGCATTTTGATTTTTGTATTTACAATAATTTTTTCTGTAGAAATTGCAAAAAACTCTGCGATACTAAAATATCCCTGTTTGTATTAAATTAATGCTTATGTTTATTATTTTATTGATTAAACCTGATGACCGATCGCGAATTATTAGCAGATGCTAACTGGCAAGCTAAGAAAGAGAAAATTATAATTAGAGACGGCTTTAAGTGCACGGCCTGTAATAATTTTAACCTGGTGAAAAATTGTTTGGTTGGCCTTATGTTCTTTCATGGAGAGAATTATGATGGTAAATTATTTGGCTTTTATGGATATAACAAAAAGGGCGTATTAATTAATCATAAAGTATTCATAAAGAAATATTTAAACATTTTACCGCTCAATGGACCTAACGGGCATGTTGTTTATATTGATGAATCATCCGAAAATGAAATATTTGCCAAAATGGTTGCCGTAAGGAACCGGGAATTAACGGATTATAATGATTTGGTTTTAACAACCCCTGGCGAGTCGGGCGGGCAAAAGAATTACGAACTGCAGACTCAAATATTTAAAAATTATACATGGAAAGTTGTCCCTTCCTTGCTTGTTCACCGTTCATATTATTCAAAAACCCTTGATCCCTGCGATTATCCCGACAGTTCGCTCCAAACCATTTGCCCGGTATGCCTTGAACAACTTAATAAAAAACAAGGCGTGCCTTATTTGAATGGACATGATATACCGATCAGAACACTGACACCATGTAAAAAATGTTATGGTACGGGATATTTCCCGCGTTCGCAGGAGCATGACGAGATTATTTGTAACAGGTGTAACGGAGCTATGTACGAGGAGTTTTTTTATAATCCGGCAATTTCATAGTATGTTAACCTGCACAATGAATTTGCCGTTGTCCTATTTCTTGAAACCTATTCTTTCCCTTTCATCCCATTTTCTTTGAGCAATTTTCTCATCCATTAAATTTTCCATTGCATCATAAATTTGGTTCAATTGCACATCATGTTCGCCCAATCTTTCTTTTATTTCCTGCAATTGTTCCTTTATGCCCATTTGCTGGAGCGTAAGTTTTCTTATTGCCACAAAAGCCCGCATAATGGCAATGTTCATGTTTATAGCGGTATCGCTATTCAATATGCCGCTTAACATAGCAACTCCTTGCTCAGTAAAGGCATAAGGCAGTGAAGAATTGGGCCGCTTATTCGTGTATGTCATCACAATTTGTGATGACATCGGTATATTTTGTGATGCGGTCACAAATTGTGACCGCATACCCTGCCATTCGGAAACGGTTAGCTGAAACATAAAGTCCGTTGGAAACCGTTTAATATTGCGTTTTACAGCCTGGTTAAGTACCCTGGTTTCTACTTCATAAAGGGCAGCCAGATCCATATCCAGCATTACTCTTTCGCCCCGAAATTCGTAAATCCTGTTTTGTATGCTCTGTATGGCAATCATTTTTTGATATGGCTCGTTACTCATTTGTCAAACTTATAAAAATTTCCTGCGTTTTTTTATTTCCTTTTAATGGATTTCTTCATCCTGTTATTGTTGCCGGATGGGAAAATTATGGGAATAGTGAAGATGAAGAAGATTGGCTGATTAAGTTGGATTGGGTTGATTAGGTGAGCGGTTATACATTGGGTCATAGATTCGTTTGTCATTGTCGCATTTTAAAATTATTTACAACCTTTACAACCCTTTACAACAAATTACAACTTAATCCAGCCTAATCAACCAACCACAAACAAAGCAAGTTCCGGGTTTCACAACCTGTGGTACATACCTACCTTTGTTATGTAAATATTAAAGCTATGAGCTCACAGGAAACGATAAATTATCAAAGAATTGCCGAGGCGATCAATTATATAAAACTTAATTTTAAAGACCAGCCAAACCTGGATGAGGTTGCCGAAAAGGTGAATTTAAGCCCCTTCCACTTTCAGCGTATGTTTACCGATTGGGCGGGTATCAGCCCCAAAAAGTTTTTGCAGTATTTAAGTTTGGATTACGCCAAGGGCATATTAAAGGATAAACAGGCCACATTATTCGATACCGCTTTTGAAACCGGCCTTTCGGGCACTGGTCGCCTGCACGATTTGTTTATGAATATCGAAGGGATGACCCCTGCTGAGTACAAAAACGGCGGCAAAGAATTGCATATTAATTACAGCTTTGCCGAAAGCCCTTTCGGGAATATCGTAGTGGCATCAACCGCTAAAGGAATTTGTTATCTGGCATTCGCCGATGACAGGGGTGAAGCATTCAACAATTTGCATTCACAATTCCCAAATGCACAATACACGCAAATGGTTGATGCGGCGCAACAAAATGCCTTGTTCATATTTAAAAAGGACTGGTCGGAATTGTCAAACATTAAACTGCACTTAAAAGGCACCAGTTTTCAGCTTAAAGTATGGGAGGCGCTGCTTAACATACCGATGGGCGGTTTATCCACGTATTCATCAGTCGCCTCGTCAATTCACCAGCCCAATGCAAGTAGGGCGGTTGGCAGCGCCGTCGGCGGTAACCCTGTTGCCTTTTTGATCCCATGTCATCGCGTTATTAAATCAACAGGAGAGTCTGGACAATATCATTGGGGAGATGTTCGTAAATCAGCTATGATAGGGTGGGAGGCGGCTAAGGTTAACAAATCAGCATAACTTATCGTTCAATACAATAATGAGGCCTTACACCGCAAAACCATCAATATGGAACGTTACCGCTTTGGTTTGGGCGAATACAAATATTATCAATATCCGCTGCCACATTTTATACAACAGCTGCGGGAAAATGTGTACCCCCGATTGGCGCCGATTGCCAATAACTGGATGCGTGCCTTAGGTATTGATATGCATTTTCCTGATAGCTTGACGGAATTGCTTGAGCTTTGTCATTTGCATAACCAGACCAGGCCGACGCCTTTAATACTACAATATCACGAAGGCGGTTACAATACCCTGCACCAGGATTTGTATGGCGAAGTTTATTTCCCCATGCAATTGGTTTTGTTTTTAAATGAACCGGAAAAAGATTATACAGGCGGCGAATTTGTATTGATTGAACAAAGGCCCGGGGCGCAATCGAAAGCTATTGTATTAAAACCCCGCAAAGGCGATATGCTGATGTTCACCACTAATTTCAGACCTGTAAAAGGGAGCAAAGGATATTGCCGGGTAACTATGAAACATGGCGTCAGTGAAATTACTTCGGGTAAACGGCATACGGTGGGTATTATTTTTCATGATGCCGAATGATTATTTATCTCACCTTCATCTCCCTTTTCAAAAATTGCCCTATAAACTATTTTATTTATACAATGCTTCCGGTACGCCCTGGTAAAAAGAAGCGATTTTATTATTTACCTTTGTATAATGAAAAGCCGCTTTAACAGATTTTTAAATCAAATAAAAAGTGTAGTGAAACAGACAGACCCAACTGCCGTAGCTATACTTTACGGCTCCAGGGCTACCGGAAAAGCAAGAAAGGATTCGGATTGGGATATATTAATATTAGTGGATAAATCAACGGTTTCGATAAAAGATGAGCAGTTATTCAGAGAGAATTTGTATGACCTGGGGCTAGAAGCTGATGAGCATATCTCCACTTTTGTTTATGCTAAAGAAGAATGGAATAGCCGGTTATCAATTACACCTTTGTACAAGTCTATTCAGCAAAATGGGATTATATTGTGAGTGATTATAAGCTTGATTATATTGAATATCGTTTGTCCAAGGCACTTGAAGCTTTACAGGATGCAAAATTGCTTGCTGGGAATAATAGATGGAATGCTTGTATTAACAGGTTATATTACTCCTGTTATTATGCCGTATCAGCATTATTACTAAATGCTAATAATGATACCGGCATTGATGAATAACAATAGCTTCGCCTTCTATTTTATAAACCAGCCTATGATCAAGGTTTATTCTACGCAACCATAGGCCGGTAAGGTTATATCTTAAAGGTTCGGGTTTTCCACTACCTTCAAAAGGTGTCCGGTCAATTTCTTTTACTAAAGAATTAATTTTTTTCAGCATAGACTTATCTGTACTTTGCCAGTACAAATAATCTTCCCATGCCTGGCCAAGGAAGATTATCTTCATTCTTCGATAAGGCTTCTTTCTCGTCCTAAACCTTTTTTATGATCTTCGACACTTTCTAATAGTCTTGCAGCATTAGCGGGGCTTTTAAGCAGATAAAATGTCTCCTCAATGCTTTCATAGTCAGACTTTGAAAGAACAACAACGTCTTCGCCATTGGCGCTTGTAACATAAAGCGGTGTGTGATTATTACGAACTTTATCTAAATAAGATTTTAGCTGTTGACGGAAATTCGTGTAAGTTGTAACCAGCATGTTTTAATAATTTAACGTAAAAATAAGCAATACTAATTACATGTACAACTTTCTGTACATGTAATTATTTATTCACCTTCATCTCCCTTTTCAAAAACTGCCCGGTAAAACTGTCCTTTAACTTACACAGCGCTTCAGGTGTGCCGGAAAATAATATCTTTCCACCGCCTGTACCACCTTCGGGGCCTAGGTCTATCACATGGTCGGCAACCTTTATTACATCGAGGTTATGCTCGATTACCAGAACAGTATTTCCTTTATCTACCAGTTGATTTAATACACCCAGCAATACGTTAATATCTTCAAAATGTAAACCGGTTGTTGGTTCATCCAGGATATAAAAAGTATTGCCGGTGTCTTTTTTGGAGAGTTCTGTAGCCAATTTTACCCGCTGCGCCTCGCCTCCCGAAAGAGTAGTCGACGACTGTCCCAAAGTGATATATCCCAAACCTACATCAAACAAAGTTTTTACCTTGCGATAAATGGCCGGGATATGTTCAAAAAATGGTGTAGCATCCTCTATGCTCATGTCGAGCACATCGCTGATGGATTTTCCGCGATAGCGGACTTCCAGCGTTTCACGGTTATAGCGCCTGCCGCCACATTCTTCGCAGGGCATCTGGACATCAGGCAAAAAGTTCATTTCAATAACTTTTAAACCGGCGCCCTGGCAGGTTTCGCAGCGTCCGCCCTTTACATTGAACGAAAAACGACCGGGCTTGTATCCTCTTATCCTTGATTCGGGCAGTTGTACATACAAATTACGGATATCTGAGAATACCCCGGTGTAGGTTGCCGGGTTCGACCTTGGCGTGCGGCCGATCGGAGCCTGGTCTATCTCAATTACCTTATCAATATGCTCAAGCCCCTCAATTTTATCGTAAGGCAGCGGCTGCTTTTTGGCCCTGAAAAAATAATGGTTCAAAATAGGGTACAAAGTTTCCGTGATCAGGCTGGATTTACCGCTGCCCGATACACCCGTAACGCAAATAAGCTTGCCTAATGGAAATTCAACAGTAACTTTCTTTAAATTGTGGCCTTCAGCCTTTTTTAAGGTTAAGATTTTGCCGCTCCCCTCACGCCGCGTTGCCGGAATGGCAATTTCACGCTCACCGTTAATGTAAGATGTTGTAAGTGTATGGAATTTCATTAATTCGGCAGGAGCGCCTTGCGCCACTATCTCGCCGCCATGAACACCGGCAGCCGGGCCCATGTCAATTACATGATCGGCATGCAATATCATATCTTTATCATGCTCGACCACCAATACCGTATTTCCGAGGTCGCGCAGGTTTTTTAATGCGTTTATAAGGCGTTCATTATCGCGCTGGTGCAGACCAATGCTTGGCTCGTCCAAAATGTACATTACATTCATTAATTGCGAACCTATCTGCGTAGCCAGCCTGATCCGCTGCGCCTCTCCGCCAGATAGCGTTTTGGCCGTACGGTCAAGCGTTAAATAGCTTAAACCAACATCCAGCAAAAAAACTATCCTTGCCCTTATTTCTTTTAATATCTCCCTGGCAATTACATTCTGCCGTTCAGATAA
The DNA here is from genome assembly GCA_036758125.1 of Mucilaginibacter sp. Classification (GTDB taxonomy): domain Bacteria; phylum Bacteroidota; class Bacteroidia; order Sphingobacteriales; family Sphingobacteriaceae; genus Mucilaginibacter. The sequence continues at coordinate 4,169 of DAIOXE010000053.1, read as the reverse complement.
GCGATCTTCAAGCCCGGTAAACCATTCCTGCAGCGTACGAATATCCATACAGGCCAGTTCAAAAATATTTTTTTCATCAACCTTAAAATGAAGCGACTCTTTCTTTAATCGCGCACCATCACAAACCGGGCATGTTCTCAACACGCGATAGTTTTCCATGTCATCCATGCCTTCGTCGCCGCGGCGTTCCTGCTGTTCTTCCAGCATGCGGATAATCCCGTCAAAGCTTACCTGGTAGCTCTGCACATTCCATTTATTATACTCAACTGCCACGGTGATCATCTCTGTCGATCCGTTAAGGATAATATCCAGTTGGTCTTTTGACAGTTTTTCTATGGGAGTTGATAAAGAAAAATCGAACTTTTTAGCAAGCGCCTTCAAAACCTGGAATATCCATGTTTCGCGGTATTCGCCTATAGGCGCAAGGCCTCCGTTAAGAATGTTTAGTTTAGGATTGGGGATCACCGATGCTTCGTCTACTTCGAAAATATAACCAAGCCCATTACATTTCTCACAAGCGCCGTAGGGAGAGTTAAAGGAAAACGTATTTGGCTGCGGTTCATCGTAGGATATTCCCGAAACCGGGTCCATCAGGTATTTACTGTAATAAAATACATTATTATCCTTATCCGCAATGCGGATAATACCTTTGGCAATTTTTAATGCAGTCTGTATGGAAGTATATAATCGTTTGCCGTTGTTTTCGCTGACTGTTAAACGGTCGACAACAATATCAATATCGTGGATCTTGTAACGGTCTACCTGCATTTTAGGTTCTACATCCGCAATTGCTCCATCGATCCACACTTTTAAATAGCCTTGTTTGCGTATCTGTTCAAATAGTTCGCGGTAATGGCCTTTTCTCGCTTTTACCACTGGAGCGAGTATATTTACCGGCTGCCCTTCGAATTTTTCGGCTATAGTGCGTAATATCTGTTCTTCCGACATGCGCTCCATCTTTTGGCCGCTTACATAGGAGTATGCTTCGCCTGTACGGGCAAAAAGCAAACGCATAAAATCATATATCTCTGTTATGGTGCCAACGGTTGAGCGCGGATTTTTACTGGTCGTTTTTTGCTCTATAGCGATAACCGGGCTTAATCCGGATATTTTATCTACATCGGGCCTTTCCATGCCGCCCATAAACTGGCGCGAGTAGGCCGAAAAAGTTTCCATATACCTGCGCTGGCCCTCGGCATAAATAGTATCAAAGGCCAGTGAGGATTTTCCGCTCCCACTCAAACCGGTAATTACAACCAGTTGATTGCGCGGAAAAGAAACATCAATATCTTTTAAATTATGTACCCTGGCCCCGTAAACTTCAACATTATTTTGCTCACCAAGATCAATAGTTTTAGTAATCATACTTTATAGTTGATTAAGTTGATTAAGTTGGATTAAGTTAGATTAAGTTGGGAATCAGGAACACACAAATGTTTCCAACCACTCACCTAATCTAACTTAATCAACCCAATCAACCAATCCACAAATGTACACAAAAAAGGTCGGTCTTCCTGTTATGAAGACCGGCCCCAGTTGCCCGGTGGCATAATTTTACCGGCAAAAGATAATCTTTTGTTAGTTAACTGCCAGCAGTTCCGATGGTTTTAAACCGCTATAATAGTTTTTATAACCGTATTTTGAAGGCCGGCTAATGATCGCTTTAATTGCAATAATATTATATACGTACGATGCTGTTTCGCGGTTTAAATGCATAAGGAAATAATTATCCTCATTTTGTCTGCTTATAGCCCTGGCTAATTGAATCTCACCATTGTTATAGGCGGCTGCAGCTAATGTCCAGCTGTTAAATTCAACATAAAGCTCTTTAATATACTTGCATGCAGCGATGGTTGACTTTCGCACGCTCAAGCGTTCATCAGTTCCTTTTTTAACCTTAAGACCATAGGTGCGGGCCGTGCCCGGCATAAACTGCCAGAGGCCTCTTGCTCCTCTTGGCGAAGTGCCGGAACATAATCCCGACTCGACCAAAGGAATATACTTAAAGTCGTCTGGAATGCCGTTGGCTTTTAAAATAGGTTCGATGATGGGAAACAATTGCACAGCCTTTGCCTGTAAAACGTTCGACTGGATATATTTGTAACTATGCTTTTTAAGGGAATGCTGCAAAGTACGGGCTACATTGGGATTATTGATGGGTAAAGCTTCATTTGCGAAACTAAAATCATCTTCATCAGCAGTTTTGAAAATAAATTTTGATTTGAAGGCCCGGGTTGAAGGTTTTGATTTGGCATGTCTTTTGGGTCTTATATTTGTCTTGGCGCCGCAAATATTAAATGCTGAAATGATTACCAGCATCATTATTAGGGAGCGCGTGACTAAGTGTTTTTTTCTTATTTCTTTTTTAACCATAATTTATCAATTAAGTAAAACATTTGGTAGAATGTGCTGCAAAGGTACAATATATAGATCAGACTATCAAATACTTAGCTTTAAGCGACTTTTTAAGAAATTGGTTTTCGGTTCAAAAACTGCGCTCATATGCTGTTAAACGTAGTTTTTGAACCGATAAAAAAATTACGGTTATCAGCTGAAAAAACGCTAACTTTGACCCTTCACGCTGCGAAAGCGCTAATTAAAAAATATGGTATTTAAGAAAACAGGAAACAGTCGCAACGACCAATCCGGCAGATCGTCAAACAGGGCGTCGAAAGCCTCAGACACAAAAAAAAGATCATCCACGCCAAGGGGAAAATCCTCATCCGGTACTGATCAGAACGATAATAACAGGCCATTCGGGAAATATAGTAATGAACGCTCTGGGGAGAAAAGATCTTTTTCACCCTCCGGCAGTAAACCCTATCAAAGCAGGCAAAATGACGGGGATAAACCCGCAAGCAGCTTTAGCAGTAACGAAAAGCGGTCATTTTCACCACGAAACAAACCCTATACGGGCCGGGCCGCTGACAATGACGAGAGACCGAAAAGAGGCTTTGGCGAATCATCAGGCGAAAAGAAATCATTTGCGCCAAAAAGCAGGCCGTACAGCGGAAGGATAGCCGATAACGATGAAAGGCCAAAAAGGCGTCCGGACAGCCCCAGTAACTATCGTAAGGGCGGAGAAGATAAAACAGGCAGTAAAAAAACATTCACTTCACACAGCAAGCCTTCGCCAGGAGCATTCAGGGCTTACGACAAGCCAAAAAGAAGTCTCGATAGTTACCGGGATAAGGATGAAAGACCTGGCGAAAAAAAATTCGCTGGCAGACCATCAGCCGATAACGGATTCAAAAAACATGATGGAGACAGAACATACAGTTCCGACCGGCCTCAACGTTCAAAACCATCATACGAAAAAATAACACCCGACCTTGACGCCCCGGCAAAAACGCTGCGCGGCCGTAAAAAAGGCGCTGAAAGTAAGGATACCGGCCTGATCAGGTTAAACCGCTATATTTCAAACGCCGGAATATGTTCGCGCCGTAAAGCTGATGAATTGATAGCTGCGGGTGTAGTATCGGTAAATGGCGTTGTGGTATCTGAATTAGGAATAAAAGTTGACCCGCAGAAGGACGAAATACGCTACAACGGCGAAACGCTTAAACGCGAGAAAATGGTTTATGTACTGCTAAATAAACCCAAAGATTATATTACCACTACAGAAGACCCGCAGGAGCGCCGTACCGTAATGCACCTGGTTGAAAAAGCCAGCCGCGAACGCATTTACCCGGTAGGGCGTTTGGATAGAAATACGACAGGCTTGCTTTTGATGACCAATGACGGCGATCTTACTGATAAACTTTCGCACCCGCGTAACAATATTGTTAAACTTTACCAGGTTGAGCTCAGCAAAAGCTTAACCCAGGGCGACCTGAATAAGATTGCCTTTGGCCTTGAACTTGAAGATGGTTTGATAAAACCTGATGCTATTTCGTATGTAGCCGGTGGAACAAAACGAGAAGTAGGCATACAGATACACAGCGGCAAAAACCGCATAGTACGCCGTATATTTGAACATTTGGGATACGAGGTAGTAAAGCTGGACAGGGTAGTTTATGCCAATCTTACCAAAAAGGACCTTCCCCGCGGCCGCTGGCGCTATTTGGATGAAAGTGAAGTTATTCAGCTCAAACATTTGATTTAGGCGAAAGGTGAAAGGTGAAAGGTGAAAGGTGAAAGGTGAAAGGTGAAAGGTGAAAGGTGAAAGG
>DAIOXE010000052.1:0-12179 GCA_036758125.1 Mucilaginibacter sp. | reverse complement strand
AACCAATGACCTACTGATTACAAGTCAGTCGCTCTACCAGCTGAGCTAAGGAGGCATAATTTATTACCTTTCTTTTCACCCGCTGGTCATTAATGACCTTCGGAATAGTAACGGTTAATTAATAAGGCTGTATTTTTTATTTTAAAGAACAGTCCCTTTCGAAAAAAAGAGGCACAGTTATATGCCTTTCCGAAAGGGATTGCAAATTTACACATTTTTAATGCTGAACAAAATTTATTTTTCAAAAAAAATCGGCGGGTTAAAAACCCGCCGATCCTATAAAAATTTTGGCTTTTATTTAGCTTAAATCCCTTCCGTTGCCTCCAATAAAACGGCTATTTTAGCAGCTTCGGCAGTGGTTTTCTTTTGTTTATGTTTTTCAATCTGCTTGCGCAGGCTTTCAATTGCCAGGTCGGTGGCTTCCTCAAATGTTTTACGCTGCTCTTTAGCAAATATTTGATTGCCCGGCAGCATCAGTTTAATCTCCGTTATCTTATTGGCTTCATCTTCTACATTCTCCAGCTTTAAATAAACCTCGCCGCTAATAATGCGATCGTAGAAGGTATCAAGCTTATCAGCTTTTTTCTGGATAAAATCCAATAATTTTTTGTCTGCATTAAAACGAATAGATTGCACTGTAATTTTCATGATTCCTCCTTTTTATGCCTTTGGATGGGCTTGTTTGTAAATAGACTTTAATCGTTCAACTGAATTATGCGTATAAATTTGGGTGGCGCTAAGATTAGCGTGGCCCAAAAGTTCTTTGATGGCGTTCAAGTCGGCGCCGCGGTTTAATAAGCTTGTTGCAAAAGTGTGCCGCAGTACGTGCGGACTCCTTTTATTCTGGGTTGATATGTAGGAGAGGTATTTCTGCACAATTAAATAAATCATCTTCGCGTAAGCATTCGCTCCTTTATCTGTAACGATTAATGTTAACGAATTGTTAGCAGAAAATTCCTGTTTTTTCTTTAACTCCTGGTATTCAGCAATTAATAATTTCAGTTCCTTATTTACCGGGATAATGCGCTCCTTATTGCGTTTGCCTAAAACCTTTACCGTACCTTCATAAACGTTAATATCGGTTTCCTTTACCCCCAAAAGCTCCGATAAGCGCATACCTGTGCCAAACAGCATTTCAATAACCAGCTTATCGCGCAGGCCCTTAAAATCGTCGCCGAAAACCTCATTATCATCCAACATTTGAATCAGCCGGGCATCCTCAACAATAACCGGTAAGTTTTTTGGAATTTTGGGAGCGCTGATCTTTGAAGCCGGGTTTACTTCTATAATTCCTTCCTGCAGCAAAAATTTAAAATATTTGCGCAGCGTAGCTATCTTACGGTTGATGGAGCGGGCAATAATATTCTGGTTCATCAGCTCCACCATCCAGTTACGGATATGGTAATGCGTAATTTGCGAAGGATATGTTATTACGCTGGCAGGGGCTGGTATTAACTTTTCAGGATTGTTAAGGAAAGTAAAAAACTGGTCAAGGTCTGACTGATAAGCGGATACGGTATGCGGAGAGTACCTTTTTTCGAATTTAATATACCGGATAAAACGCTCTGAAAACATAAAAACTACTTGTACATCCGAACGCTGAATGTACAAATAGTTTTTGTATATTGATTAGAAAGAATGAAAGTTTTTTTAAATATTTTAAAAAAACTAAACAGTTGCTTCTAAGTTCATATTTTGCTTGTAGATGGCATGTTTCACCACGTGACGGCGGGTTACAGATTTCTTTTCAAATGCCTGGCGACTGCGAAGCTCTCTTAAAACTCCGGTCTTTTCAAATTTCTTTTTAAAGCGTTTTAATGCTTTATCTAATGATTCGCCGTCTTTTACGTTAATTATAATCATATATTTCCCAAATACCTCCTTTCAGGGAAGGCAAAGGTAGGAAATGTTTTTGGAATTTGAAAATGAATTTGTTGATTGGGTTAGAGTGTGCAATTTATGCTAACTGATTTTTTAATACATATTTTAAAATAGTGAAACCTTTATATAAATGTCAGGTTAATTAATAACACTTCTACTGATAGAATGATCCATTAACCAAAGCAGGATCATCTAATACAAATTCCTCTTTTATCCGCATTCCTATTTTTCTTCAATACTTCACTCAAAACAAAAACCATGAAATCTCAAGTAACAGCTGTAGCAATCATTTTAACTTCCATTTCTTTAATGATTATTTTTAGTACAAATGCCGTTATGGCGCAAACAAAAAAATGGGTTGCCCCCGCAGCAGCCAGGACAGTTAAAAACCCGGTAGCATCAACCCCTTCTACAATCAAAGATGGCAAAATCCTTTACGTTACCAATTGTGCGCCATGTCACGGAAATAAGGGAAAAGGCAACGGCCCTGCTGCCGCCGCTTTAACTACGAAACCCGCTGATCATACCTCCGCAGCGGTACAATCTGAAAAAGACGGTTCCCTGTTCTGGAAAATTTCAGAAGGAAAAAAACCAATGCCGCAATATAAGACAATACTCACCGCGACCCAGCGCTGGGAACTTGTTTCTTATATACGCAGGCTTGCTAAATAAAGATAGCGCCTGAAATCAATTCTCCTCAAAACTATTCAAGTTAAAATATGAAACAAGCCGTACAAGTACTTTTGATGACGGCAACCGCTTCGACTTCAGCCCCATGGTTTTATGGAGGTATGGCAACATTGTTGCTAAGTTTATAAGTTAAGGATTTAATATCGAACACTGAAGCAAATAATAATCGGTGTAATCAACCAAATAGTAATCAGTGTAATCACTTTACATTAATCGATATAATCCCGGCAAAAAAAAGCCATCTGCACTAACAGATAGCTTTCCGTCCCGATAGCTATCGGGATATATGTTGAACTTTTGCAAAAGTAAAATTAGATGCCGACCTCTTCATTAGCCGGGGTCGGGAAATTGATCTTGTTTTCGGTATAACGAATTGCTTTAAAATTGTAGTCGTTAACACTTGATGCAAAGTTGCGGTTTAAATTGAGCTCATCAGCAGTGCCGCTTAAGTCGGCTTTCGCATGGTCATTTACAGTAACGCTGGCATTATAAGCATCTAAATTTAATTTTGCAGATGCATCATTGTACAGATCGACATTGAATTCAATTTTTGAAATATCACCGAATGATCTTACTTCGGCATTATCGAAAGCTGCTACTGAACGAAGATCGGCAGCAGTAACCCATACTACCAGTTTTTCTGGGTTGTACGATGTAATTCGAAGCACGCCATTTGTGCTTTGCACCAGGGCGCTTTCAGAATAATATTTGTTATAAACTTTTACCTGGTCTGCAGTGCCGTCCGAAATATACAGCTCAACATTGCCATGAACTTCGATTTTATTGATAGCGCTGATATCAGTTAAAGTAGTAACAGTTGTGTTATTTGCAGATGCTGCATAAGTTGATTTTGTGATTCCAAATACTACAACTAACATTGTGATTATGGAAATTATTCTTGTTTTCATTTTTTTATTATTTTGATTGTCAGTAATTTGTGTTTTTATTATTTTTAAATACATCAATAAGACGTACCGGGCTATAAAACGTTACACTGAAAGTGCATGAAATAGACGAACGCCATGTTTTTGTCGGCAAAGATGGGGTTTTTATCGGCGAAAATCATCATGTTAGTGTAATTATTACACTAAGTGCATGTTTATTACAAAACCAAATAAAATTCTGTTTTGAGCTAACTTGTAATCTAGTTAAACAAATTATTCGTACTCAGAGAGCATTGCCGGAGCGGCTTGGACGCTATCATCCTTTATTTTAGAAACGAGGTAAACAATAATTGCCCCAAATACGGCAATTATTCCAAACGACCAGCGTAAATTGGTGGTTTGTGCAATGAAACCTACAAATGGTGGAACAAATAAAAACCCAAGATATCCGATGGTAGATATAGAAGCCAGGGCCGATGAACTGCTCATATTTTTTGATTTCCCGGCAAGGCTAAATACCATAGGCACAATGCACGATACCCCAAAGCCAATCAATATAAATCCTAATATAGCAGTAACGGTATATGGCAGCACCACTGCCAGCATTAAACCGCTAAAAATAAACAACCCGCTAAATTTCAGCACTGTTTTAATTCCCATCCTGGTCACTATTTTATCCCCGAAAAACCTGCCGGTGGTCATTGCTACCAGGTAAATCACAAACGCTGCCGTGGCGATTGTTTTTTCTGCATGTACTTCTTTTTGAAAATACAGGACGCTCCAGTCGTACATGGTATTTTCGCAGGCCATGGAGGCAAAACAGATGAGCGAGAACTTTAATAAATATTTATCAGGCAGTGAAAAAACAGGTCTGCGATTTTGCGGGGCTGGTTTCTGATGGAGGGTGTCTTTAATAAAATAAAGGCTAAGAATTGCCAGGGCAACACTCACAAATGTAAAGTGCCATTGAGGGGAAATATTAAAATACACCATTAATAAACCTACAGCCGCCCCCGCAAAGCCCGCAAGGCTCCATATACCATGAAACGTAGCCATGATTGATTTTTTATACAAAGCCTGTACTGCCACCCCCTGTGTATTTATAGAAAGCGTCATTAGGTTGCGGGCCGAACCAAAACAAAATAGCATCGCGGTCAACTGCCACATACTATTGGTAATCCCTATTAAAATTAATATAACACTTAATAGTATTGAGCCAAAAAGCATAATAGCCTTGCTGCTATAGTGGGTTAACAGCTTGCTGGTAATGGGCATGGTTAACATCAGGCCGACGGGCAAGGCAAATAACACGGCGCCTAACTGGGCATCATTTAAGTGAAGCTGATTTTTTATTGTAGGAATGCGTGAGGCCCATGTTGAATACCCGAACCCTGAGATAAAAAAGAATATTGCAGCGCCTATCCTTAATTGTTTCGGGCTTCGGGTGATTATTGATTGGTCGTCCACTAAAATTATAAAGCACCTAAAATACGAAGTAAAGCGCAAAGAAGAAAGCGTAAAGAAGAAAGCGTAAAGCTAGAAGCATAAAGCTGAACGCCGTTACGAAATCGAATAGCAGCGTAGTTATTTTTCAGCGACGGTCGAAGGATACTTAGTACTCCAGCTCCCGGCAATTAAAACCGGCTGTTTGAAGCAGCGACTCAATATACCGCGGCGAAATATCATTAGCTTCTATCCTCAAAATATTATCACAATCCTCCAGGTCAAAATTCCAGTCCTTAATTGCCGGAACTGCGGTTAGCAAAGGCTTTACCTCGCTAACCTGTTCGGGTTTTTCAACGCTTGTTGTAAATATAAGTATGTCCATTTTTAGTGAGTGGTGAATGGTGAATGGTGAGTGGTGAGTGGTGAGCGGTGAGTAGTGAGTAGTGAGTGGTGTAAATGCAACGTACTGTTACTGCTACTGCCACTGCTTCTTACTCACTATTCACCGCTCACTACTCACCAGTTGTTTTTTCGGGTTCTTTGGCGTAACTATCCCAATCATGATGTCCGCCCCATCTTCCATGACCGCATCTTTGTCCCCATTTCTCCTTAAATTTTTCCCTTTCTTCGGGGGTCATGTTCTTAAAGCGTTCCTCCATACGGTGGCGCATCCATGGGCCGCCGCCTTTTGGGCCTCCTTTACCAAAGCCAAACAGTATTTTGCTTAAAACAAACAGGGCCATAGCCTGCCAAAAGGTGATCACGCCCAGGTGAAATATTACCGGCATTAAGAAGTTCCATAAACTCATCACCACAAAGCTGGCGAACGACAGGAAGGCGGCAACTGCCAATGGAATAAAAATAAATCGCCCTCTATAAAAAAATGATCTCATGTTTTTAATTTTTAATATTCTGTTATTTCCTTATACAACTGACCAAACCTTTTACGCAAGTACAGTACCGCATAGCGCTTTCGCGATACCAGCGTTTGCACATTTTCACCGGTGCGCTCTGCTATCTCCTTAAATGGGATGTCGTCCAGTTCCTGCCAGATAAAAACCTGCCTTTGTTCTTCAGGCAATTCATCCAGCGCGAAAAATAATTCTTCCCAAAAAAGGTTGCGCAGGTATTCCGTTTCCGGTGTTTTTGCTTCCTTCATCAGCATGTCTTTAAAGTCCGGCGCTTCATCGTCATCTTCATCAGGCAGCATATCATCCAGCAAAGTCTCTGTCCGTTTTTTATGCTTATCTATTATTTTGTTACGGGCAACACGGTACAGCCATGCGCCTGTTTGTTCAATAGGCTCCGAATTTATAACCGAACTGAACTGGTACCAAACATCCTGCAGAATGTCTTCAGCATCGGCATCATTTTTTACCCTTCGCCTTATAAAGCCCAGCAAACTTTTGCCATACGAGCCAATAGCTTGTACGATAGTATTGTTTCTTTCTTCGGGCATTAAAGCGGTGATCAACGTATTATTGTTTTATAAATATAGAGACGATTGTGGTTTTAAAACATTTTATTTTATTTTGAGAAAAAGTCCGGAAGTTCGAAAAGTCCGGAAGTCCGAAAGATATATTGGTGAGGTAAGGGTTTAAAAGCAAATAAAATTGAATGATTTAATGACCAATGACTCAATGACCCAATGACTAATGACGTTTTCTACTCGATTGTCCGTTTAATCCATTGAGAAAATCAGTAAACTGTGGTTTATTTTTATCGATATTGAATATTGTAGAGACGCAATACTTTGCGTCTTTCTTGCGTCTTTCGCGATTTTTTTTTAAAGATGCATGTAAAAATCACCGGTGTTAAAAGCTTCATTTGGGCGTTCCCTGCGGGCCGGGCTATCCGCTCATACGCCTGCAGGCCTTAGGCTCGGGGCCGGTATCCGCTACTATCCCTAACGCGAGGCGAGGGTAATGTTAGCTACAATTTGTCATCCGTGAACTAATGACCAATGACTGAATGACTAATGACTTTTTCTACCATGAACTATGAACAATTAACTATGAACTAATGTACAATACAAAATTAGCAGACCGGGTACGGGAGGCCCTGATGCATTTACCTGATGTAGAAGAAAAAGAGATGTTTCGAGGCGTATGTTTTATGGTGAACGGAAAAATGTGCGTATGTGTGAGCGGTAATGAATTATTGTGCCGCATCGGCGCGGAACAAATGGAAAAATCTTTAGAAAACGGCAATGTCCGCCAAATGATTATGGCGAGAAACAGGCCCAGCAAGGATTTTGTATATGTTAGTGAAGAAGGATTTCGGCATCAAAAGGATTTTGACCATTGGATAAAGCTTGCACTGGATTTTAACCCGAAGGCCAAGGCATCGAAAAAGAGATAGCAGGCATTTATTCAAGCGCCTCAAATCCTAATTCAACTTAATCAACCAATTCTCTTAACTACTCACTCAATCAACCGCTCACTTAATCAACTAATATTCTTGAAATTCCAAATCCTCTCCGCCTTTCTTCCGATGAGCCAGAATGACGCTCCCAAAATGGCGAAGAATAAAGTTTTGTTGGTGTTGTCCCAAAAGTATTCGAAATATTTAGTGTAGATAAAAATGAGCAGGAAGGTAATTCCAAACTCGCGGGCTATAACATCCTTCGTTTTTAGACCAAACAAAAGAAAAGTCCCCGCGACAACAGCTGAGATAACGCCCCAGTAAAATAAACTAATTTGCCTGATATGCCACCATTTATCCATACTGCCATAGTTGCCAAAAATGCTTAACAGCCATAAAGATATAAACAAGTATAGCAGCCCTACAACGTACGTAAGCTCCCAAAAGCGGCCGAACCATTTTTGTTTTTTGAAGATATAACAGGCGGTTACCAGTACCATACTAAACAGTACAAACCGCAAAGGATAGTTCAATCCTAAAAAATAATAGGCCCAATGGGTTTGATAGCCGGTTTCGGTGCCAAACCAACTACCCAACGAAACTAAAGCAAATAACCATATCAGTTTTGAATCCATTCGCCAGGCTAAAACCCCATACACAAATACCGATAATAAAAACAATAAAGAGAAATGGCCCGAACCATTATCAAGGGCTTTGCCAAGATAGGCAATACAACAGGCCGTAAATAGCACGCCGGTAAAAATGGTGGCCTCGTTGCTAAAAATTTTTTCAGGAAATTTCTTTTCCCATCGCCTGCCAAAATAAAAGAAAACAACAGCGATAATACCCGATGCAATGCTGATCACAATATCCGGTGTGTAATAAAGACGCTTGAGCCAGTTGATAAACGTGTCATTTATAATAAGTGATCCGATAGCAATAGCACCGCATATCAAAGCTATCCAGAAAGAATATTTCGCCAGGCGCATCCAGTCGAAGCCCTTAACTTCGTAGGATTGGCGGAGCGTTTGGGCAAGATTGGCATCAATTAAATGCTCCTTTTCCCAATGCACTATGGAACTGTTTAAAAAGTCACTTTCCTGTTTGTCAAGATTGAGTTTGTTCATGCGTTGCAGTCCATGGTCCATAGTCCATAGCCGATAGTCCCTGGTTTTAATGGATAATACAAGATAGTGTTTTTTCGGTAAAACGCTAAATTATCACAAAATTAAAGGATTGAGGTTGATCAACACAAGGGTTATTTATTTTAACCTTTGTAAGTTTTTTATCTTTCCAAATCCTAAAGGTCAGCCTATTATCTTTTTTGCCACCTGCTCCCCGCTTGTCAACGCTGCTTCGGCTGTTCCCATTATTGGGCCTTCATACAAATATTCGCCTGCGAAAAACAGGGTGTTTTCAACCGGATCATTTAATATTTTGCGTGCAGCCACGGATTCGACCGTATCATAAACATAGGACCCGCGGGTGAAAGGGTTGTTTGTCCAGTTCATTATATAATGAGCGGCCAGTCTATTCCTTAATTCTTCTATATCGCGTTTAAATATATTGCTTATTGATTGCAGCGATTGCTGTAAAATCTCCTTATCCGTTAAATTTTTCTTTGCAGCCGCAGCCGGGCCCCCAAGCCAGCCGGTTAAGACGGGTCTATGCTGGGGCATCTGCGTCCACCAAGTTGGAATGTCTTCATCAGATAACAGGAAGCCCATATTTTTTAGACTTTTCCCAGCTAACTTTTCTGTTAATTTATCTTCCCAAAATGGTTCCTTAAATTCCAATAGTACTTTTATAACGGCCCCAAAGCCCATGGCATTTATGGCTTTTGTGTACCCGGGAATCGGCGGATAAAAAGCTATCGCAGCCGTTGCGCCCTTTTCGGCCTGTAATACACCCAAAGGCAAAGCGATTAGGATTTGAGCAACCTCATAAGTTTTTCCTGCACCGGTAATTACTTTTACTCTCCCCGCCTGCCAATGAATCGCGGTTACCACTGAATTTAAATGGATAACACCACCTCCTTTTTTAAATTCTTCCTCCAAATAATTTACCATTGCGCCATAACCGCCTTTTATGCGGTATTGCGAAAACTCTTCGCTTTGCCATTCTTTTCGCAGCGCAAAACTACTTGCTTTAGCGGTATCTGCAGTATCGTATCCTGATGCATATTTTCTTACCGAGTTTTTAAGGCTATCATACTTGTCGCCCGGAAATTCATTTTGCAAAAAATCTTCAATACTGATGTCACGTTCCAGTTTTCCGAGCTTATCCATCAGCAAATCCCAATCCCCGGCAAACGGGCCCTCCTTATCAAAATGTCCCTCTTGATAATGCCACATTTCACCGCCGGTATGATGATAAGGGATACCGGCCTCTTTAAGTAAATTTAGCGTAACCGGCAAATCTCCATGAACAAACTCTGCTCCTAATTCCACGGTATTAAAAACCGGCCCTTGAGTTAAAGTATGTATCCGGCCGCCGCACCGGTCTCGTGCTTCCAGCAGGGTCACTTTCTTACCGGTGTTTGTCAGGCTGCGGGCTGCCATTAACCCGGCTGCGCCTGCGCCGATGATTAAGATGTCGGATTTGTTCAAATGTGATATGTTTAAAATGAGTTATTATAAATCATCTGCAAATTTAGCAAAGCCTAAACTTCGAAAAGATTAATATTTTTTAAAGAATATACGTATATTTGATTCATGACTACCAAGCAAATCTCGGAACAAATTGCCGCCATACGGGATGCCACTGCTAAAGCAATGGTTTCCAAACAAGCTGCGGCTGCATTTCTAATAAGCGCCGGGATCATTAGAGAACATGATTACAGTGCAAGTGCGGTTGATCTAAATGGAACTAAGATTGAGGTTAGCGCACAAACAGGGATCAAATCAAGAAAACCTCACTATAAGGGAAGCCATCAGCACTCAACCGCGCATTTAAAATAATGCCGGATTACCAGTCATTTAATGTTATCGGATTTCATAGCTGTGATTTGGAAGTAGGCCTTAAGCTGCTAAATGGTCACGATGAACTACAGCCCAGTGAAAATAGCTGGGATTGGTTGGGACGGGGCATTTATTTCTGGGAACAGGACCCTTTGCGCGCCTTACAGTATGCCACAGAAAACGCACAGGGGAAACAAAAGAATAAAAAAGCAGCTAAAGTACCATTTGTGATCGGCAGCATTATTGAATTAGGGAATTGTCTTAATCTCGTTGAATCAACTTCCCTCGGAATATTAAGTGAGGCCTACAAAGGATTAGAATATCTCACGAATACGCTGGGCCAACCTATGCCTGTCAATTCCGATAAAAACCGGGCATTGGATTGCGCAGTGATCAACTACATTCACCAAACTAATAAGGATGAAGGATTGCCAGCCTATGATACTATTCGCTGTGCTTTTCCGGAAGGTAACGCCGCTTACCCTGGGGCCATGATCACATCTAAGCTTCACATACAGCTTTGCGTTTGTAACCCCAATTGTATAAAAGGGTATTTTCTGCCGCGACCATTAGCAAAATTCAACCCGCATTTGCCTAAAATTTCATTTTAACAAATCATTAACCGCCATCAAATCGCCTATTATTCGCGCCTTCCTGATTAAATTTTTCCTGGTGTTTTTAATGGCAATCGCCAAATCGGCAGGTTCATTATTTATTGAGATCAGAACATCAAAATATTTCTGCAATTCATCATCCTGTTCCAATGGAACTTTGCCTGCAATGCCGATAACCGGGATATTCCTGTTTTTTGCCTCAAGCGCCACACCATAAGGCCCTTTGCCCTGAAGCGTCTGCCGGTCAATGCTCCCCTCCCCTGTTATTACTAAATCACTTCCGTTTAAGGCTTCATCGAAATTTGTGAGCGATAAAAAATATTCGATGCCCTTAACCAGCTTTGCATTTAACCAAACATGTAAACCCGCGGCTGCACCTCCGGCAGTACCGCTGTGTTTGATATTAGCGATGTCAATTCCTGATTGCGCAAATGATATTCCTGCAAAGTTTTTTAAAAAATCGTCCAATACATTCACCGCTTTTGGTGTGGCGCCTTTTTGAGGGCCAAAAACGTATGCCGCCCCCTGCGGACCAAGCAGTTTATTGTCCACATCACAAAGTATAACAACTTCACAATTAAAAATTCTTTTATCAAGCCTGGAAATGTCAACGGCAGTCATATTGATCAACTCAATTGGTATCGCCTCCAAACGGTTGCTTGCCGCATCCAAAAAAACAACGCCCAGCGCACTCAACATCCCGCAGCCGCCATCAACGGTTGCAGAGCCTCCCATAGCAATGATGATCTTGTTTACACCTTCATCAAGAGCAAATTTTATTAGTTCTCCTGTTCCGTATGACGAGGCGCGCAAGGGCTCCAATTCATCTTTTTTTAGCAGCCGAAGGCCTGATGCGTCAGCCATTTCAATTACTGCCGTTTTCCGGTTGTCGATCATCCCAAACGATGCGTTTATTTTTCTTCCCAAAGGGTCATGAACTTCTTTTGAAATGGTTTCCCCGTTGCACATTTCGATGATCAGGCTGCTTGTCCCGTCGCCCCCATCGGCAATAGGGAAACATGTTGTTGTGCAATCCAGCTTGCTAAGCTTTAATCCCTGCTCAATTGCAAGGGCAACCTCCGTTGCATTGAGGCAATTTTTAAAAGCGTTTGGAGCAATCAGGATGTGCATTTTATTTCGGATTTCGGATTTTCGATTTCGGATTTATTTAATTTGGAAATCGAATGTCCCGTCAGGAAATATTTTCGAATTTTAAATTCTATGCAATTTACATATAAAGCTTCTGTTTTCCTTGCCCCTCTTTACCGCTTCCCTGCGGAAGAGAGGCAATGCTATTAAGTTAAGGATTTTCCATTTTTTAAACCGGTTTATTTTCTGAG
>DAIOXE010000051.1:0-12874 GCA_036758125.1 Mucilaginibacter sp. | reverse complement strand
AGAAAATAAACCGGTTTAAAAAATGGAAAATCCTTAACTTAATAGCATTGGAGAGACCCTGTGGAGACGGAAGCTTATGAAGTGACTAAGGAAGAATTTGAAAACTACCTGGTAAAAACATTAAGGAAAACTTCTTATGTTTGCGCGGAGGGGCGCAGGTAAATCATTGAATTACAAACTAAAAAGCGGCTTCACGCCGTGTTCAACCATATATTCTTCAATCCGCCCAATTTCATCAGTAGGCACTAAATCCAGGTCAGATGAATTTTTGATAGCTTCCCAGAGTTTGTGGTTCTCGGGCAGATTTTTTGAAGGCTCATCGCCAATAAAGAAAAACTGGCCATGATTACCGGGAGACATCTCCTTGATTTTTTCGATCAAAAATAAGTGGGCATTTATTTGTTGTTGAATAATGTAAGGTCTTGAACCACCAAAGTCATTTGCTTCACCAGTTACCTGCATTTCGTTTTTGCCAATAAATAAAACTTTGGCCGGTACAACCAAACCAGGAATTATGCTGTTATTAATTTCAACGTCAAAGTTAACATTCGCGGCTATTGATTTAGCTAACCTCTTTTTAACTTTTTCAATCGGTTTTAATTTTAAATCGGTAATTGAAGGAAGTTGATAAATGAACTTTTCAAAAAGCTTGTTAAAAGTCCCTTCGTTTATAGCCACATCAATGGCTTTAGGTTCCGAATATGTAATTAGGTTATTAGCGTATCTTGATAAATAAGTAAAATATTGCTCTTTCAGCGTTGAAGTGCCTTTGTAAGTATTTAAAAAGTCATTCTCGCTTTCAACGGACAATTTTTGCAATGCTTTAAGATTGATTTTTATGGTATCAAAGGCGCTGTCAGAAAATAAGTTTTTAATGACGCTTAATTTTTCAACCGAGTATTGAAATTTACAAACGCTTTCATTGCCCATAAAAAGGCCAATACTTACCTTTTCATCCACATTGGGACGAATGGTACAGTATAGCATTGAATAAAACGTTTTCATTTGAATGTTAACGAAATGCCACCATCAAATATATTACATTGGATTTTACAATCGGCATTTTTTGAGTAACAATGTGCCATTTATGCAATTAAAATCAATCTCTGAGTAGGCAAGCGCGCCGTTGCGGGCCTATGCATGCCGAGGCACTAGTTGCCCAGTGCTGTGGCCAGCGCGGACACTAGCGCCAGAGGAAGCGGGGCCGGTATACTCTGCACCCCCTAACGCGAAACGCAGGTGTTAAGAAAAATGCGGTACACTAGTAGCCCAACGCATTTCCCATTGCGGATACTTACTCGCCAGGTTTAGGGGATAAAAAGCTTCTGCTATTTTCTCGATGTTATCAATATAAGTAATCATGAAATTGCAATTTAATCGTTATACTTAAATGACAGACATTTTTTCTAAGGAAAAAAGAAGCGATATAATGCGCAGGGTTAGAGGAGTCGATACAAAACCAGAATTACTTGTACGTAAATATTTATTTAAAAATGAATTTAGGTATAGATTATATCAAAAAAACCTCCCAGGGACCCCCGATTTAATTTTAAAGAAGTATAAAACAGTAATCTTTATAAATGGCTGCTTTTGGCATGGGCATCAAGATTGTAAAAGTGCATCCTTGCCAAAAACACGAACACAATTTTGGTATGACAAAATTCAACGAAATAAACAACGTGATAAAATCAATTGTGATAATTTAGCATTACTGGGCTGGAAAGTTTTAACAATATATGAATGCGATTTGAAAGGTAAAAACATAGATATGACAATGTCAACTGTTATAGATCATCTCCGTACTCATTCGTAAATAATACTGCATAACTCTTCAAATGATGAGATCCCATTTATCTCGGTCGTATTCACCCAGTCTAAACTATTATTCGGAATATAACTTATTAATCCCGTCTTAAATGTATGTTTTTGAGTAATAGAGTTAAGTTCAATCTGCCAATTCATAGGTAGTTTTCTTAACTTAATTATTTCATTAAAATCATTGGATAGTTTATTTATAGATGTGCTTTTTTGAATTAATAACAGCAAACCTATGCCTATTGATTTAGCGACTTGTAAATATCCAACTAATTGCGAATAATCTTTAAGCGTAAGTTGATTTAGAAGTTTCGCTTCAATTAGTATCAATTTAGAAAAATTCTCTTTACATATAGCGAATACTATATCAACTTTTAGTTTAGGAATGTAAACATTATCTGGTTTAATTTTCAACCCCGATTGCTTTTCTAAATCCTTAACTAACAAGTCCAGGGTATTATTACAAGAAAAAAATGAAGTGTAAGACTTATCAAGGTAAGTATCCAAGTATTGCTTAAACTTAAGTGAAAATGATTCGTAATGGCTTATTTCATTCATTGAACAAGATTTACTTTTAGGCCCACAACATTAACTTTCTTTCTAATCAGGTATTGATTAAGTGCGTTCTTTACCGATGAACTTAAAAATGCTCGTTCATTCAATGAATTTACAATCAATATTGGGCTTTCATAATATTTTTCAATACTATAGACTATTAATTCAGCATCGGTATTCGCCTTCAATATATGATCCATACTGCCTATATGGCGTTTCCCGTTTAAAGTTTTTGACAACAAATATGCGATTCCCTGGCCTATACTGGAATATTCATGAAGTTTCTCATCTTCTAAAATGTTTTTTACAATCATTTTTGTTTCTGACAATTTGCTTGTCGGAAAATATAAGGTCTGAATTTGTTGTAACTTATAATATAAATCATTTTTCATTCCTTTAGTCAATCGAGGAAAAAAATTGATTAATGATTCTTTTTGGGTGACTAATTTCCTTATTTCACCAATAGGCGCGTAAGGGCAATTCAAAACTGAACAAAAATGATGGTAATGAAAAAAAAGCTTGTTTCTAACTTCAACAGGCAGGTCTGGTGAATTTTGATCCACATGTACACTAACAGGGCTCGGTTGTTTTAATTTACGAAGTAAACAGGGCGTCTGCTCCGATTTTAATTGTAGCCTTTCAATTTTATTAATATCAATGGATTTAGCTTGCAAGGCAAATGAGTGCTGGGCTAAAAATGATTTTACTAAAAATCGAATTTTGAATCCTTTTTTCCAGCCTTTATAATCCGGGTCCGAAGCAGAGTGCTGATTGGGATGGTTATATAAAATTTGATCTGTAATAGAACCCAAATCAGTCATCCAAGAGCATAATTGAACGACAAATTTGAAATTTTTCGTGCTGCCCGGAATCTCAATTGAAACGATAGGTGCGTCATCATTAAAACGTCTATGCGACTTTGTTAGGCTTGCTCTCGCATCAAATATACCAGACAAAAATCCATGGACCGTAATGCCACTAAGAATAGACTTAGCTTTTGTTAAATCCGCCGTTGAAAGCAGAAACCCTCCTGTAGGCAGATTCAAAAACTGAAGATCCTCTAATAAACTTGCAATATCAGCGTTTGCTATAGGTTTTATTAGCCACTTATTATTTGCTATTTCGTAAGTAACCTTAAAATTATAAGTAGAGTCAAAATGCTGACAAATTTTGGTTAAAATATCAGTTGCTATCACGTTCATCCGCTTGGGCTCCATTCCCCATTTGTTGAATGGCAGATCAATTATGAAAGTGTTTAAATCAATCTTTCCGCCGCCAACTAACAAACCCAATAAATAAGCCTTTATATGATTTATATTAGGCATTCCCAAGATGTTTATTTAATGCTTTGGCTATGACCCACCCAAAAATAGGTGGCACAGCATTTCCAATCACTTTGTATGCATTGGCAATTGTGGTATAAGGAAATTGAAACTCATCAGGGAAGGATTGAATTCTCGCTATTTCCCTGATTGTAAATCTTCTATTTTCAAACGGATGGGTTATGCCACAGTTTTCTGGCTGTGCCGATGCTGTGATTGTGCCATTTATTTCCCCTAAGGCAAATCGCCTATAAAAATTTGGCGCTCTATA
This sequence comes from Mucilaginibacter sp., assembly GCA_036758125.1. GTDB lineage: Bacteria > Bacteroidota > Bacteroidia > Sphingobacteriales > Sphingobacteriaceae > Mucilaginibacter. Next base: position 8,911 of record DAIOXE010000051.1, on the reverse strand, counting down.
TTTTAATGGATTATCCCATATTTTTTTAAATCTTTCGGACATATCATTAGGGTCCATGCTCTTCCATGATTTTCCAGTTCCTATTGTATCTGAAATCTGATGCACGGGAACTTTTTCTCGAAATTTATTGAGAGCATCGATGCCATCTACACAGCGCCCAATTTTATCAACCATATATTGTCCCCCGGGAGAAAATTTCCAATAGTCGTTTTTCTGCGGGGCATTTTCAGGGATATCGCTAAGAATAGAACCTAAACATAATTCATATCGGTTTTTTCGCTCATTTGGAAGGTTATGCTCTTTCACGACCTTATCCAATAAATCAAAATTGAAGTAACCGATATCATTCCTTAATCCAACAATTATTAATCGTTGCCTATTCGATGGCACTCCGTAATCGCTTGTTTTTAATAATTTGTATTTAGTTTTAAAACCTAATTTTTCAGTTCTTTTAACAATTTCATCCGGGATACTTGTTCCATCGGACATTTTTGATGATAAAATTCCTTTAACATTTTCAAAAATGAATCCAATCGGAGGATTCGATTTTTTAGAAGCTTCTTGCAAAATCCTTTCGCATTCTTCAAATAAGTTTCCTCGGTCATCATTTATACCTTTTCTTAAACCTGCATTTGAAAAAGGTTGGCAGGGAAATCCAGCTATAAGGAAGTCAAATTCAGGTATCGAGCTATGATTAATATTCTTTATGTCTTCACGTACAAAATCATGATCACCAAAAAAGTTATTATTAGCATTATATACTAATTCAGCGGCTGGATCAATGTCATTGGAAAGCTCGATTTTAAAATTGTTCCTTTCATAATCTATTCCCCTAAACTTGAATCCCCCTGTAAATCCTAAATCCAAGCCCCCACAACCACTGAATAAGGAAACAACTTTAAATTCTTTGTTTATATTAAATAATTTCTTTTGAACATCGTTATGAACGATAGATGGTAATTCTTCTTCAAACATTAAAGTTTGAGTATCAAAACAATTATTCATGTGTTAATTTTTAAGTTTAGTTTGTTTAATAAATTTTTATCCGATGTACTTTATTTTATCCTTTACAAATCGTCAAAACTCTTTCGAACAATTATCCTAATAATTTTCCAGGACAAATTGCCAATATTTTTAGCAAAAAAACACAATTAAACCTTCAATCCCAAATATAATATTTTATTTTACCTCCCGAAGTGTAATATTATCCACATATATCCGATTAGATATCATAACTATGTTCGCATCACCGTTGCCCGTAAGGGTCTTTGGGGGACAAATGATCGTTTGTGTAAACAATCCTTGCTAGTCCCCTTCATTTTTGTTTTATCGATATGTGCTGTACTTCAAAATTGACCGTTTCGCGGCAAACGCTAAAAAACACGCGTTGAAAGTAATTTGGCGAATCGTTTCCAAAGAAATACAATAAATTATAACCAGTTTTACATAAACAATTTTGTTTATATTTGTCTATGCCGATGCATATAAGCTTAATAAAGGGGATACACCCAGGGGTAATTGTGGAGCGTGAGCTTAAAAAAAGAAAGCTTTCTAAAAGTCGTTTCGCCCTTTCACTGCAGGAATATCCGCAGGTTTTGGGAGAGATAACAAAAGGTAAGCGAAAAATGAATATTCCGCTGGCGCTTAAAATTGAAAGCGCTTTGGGGTTTGAAGAAGGCTACCTGATGATGCTCCAGCTATTTTACGATATAAAACAGGAAAAACAAAAGCTGAAGCAGGCTAACCGTCCCGACATGTCTAAATTCAGGCCGATTGTTTTTTGGGACACGAAAATGGATAACATTGACTGGATTGCTCAAAAACGTGCTATCATTAAACGCGTACTTGAAAGAGGGAACGAACAAGAAAAGGAGGAGGTTAAGCGTTTTTATGGAATGACTACTTTGAAACATTCATGAAAAACTAATTTTAGTGTATCCAGCGATACGTGAGAGCGGTGGAATAGTGGCAATCTCGTATATTTGCACATGCCTTTAACTTTCGCGCATCCTGCCATTGTATTGCCCTTCAGCAAGCTCACTAAACGCTGGTTATCCCTAACGGGCCTGGTAATAGGAAGCATGGCGCCCGATTTTGAATATTTTATACGCATGAGGCTGGTAAGCGCATACAGTCATACCTGGCCGGGCTTAATTTGGTTTGATTTGCCATTAGGCGTAATGCTGGTGATCATATACGAGTTTTGGGTAAAAGACCCGCTGATCACACACCTGCCCACAGCCCTTAACCGCAGATTTTTTAGCTTTAAAGGCTACCGGGAGTATTACTCACTTCAATATTTCTTTGCTATTTTTCTGTCGGTTTTAATAGGGGCGGCTTCACATATTTTTTGGGATGGGTTTACGCATCGCGCCGGTTACTTTGTGCATCAGATACCGGAACTGCAGAGCATCATCAATTTTTATGGCTACAGCGTACATATTTATACCGTTCTTCAGTATGCAAGTACCGCGGCAGGGGCCTTGCTTATTTTAACAGTTTGTTTTATGCTGCCCAAGGGGAAGCTAACGCGGCCAAAGCAGATAGCAGGCTTCTGGCTGCAGGTGTTACTGGTAGCAATGGTAACCATAGCCATTAAACTGGCAACCGGCCTCCCACTGTACCAATATGGCAACGTCCTGATCACCGTAATTGATGGCGGATTGCTGGGGTTGGTGGTTGCTTCTTTTTTGGAAGGAAGTCATTGAGTCATTGGGTCATTGGGTCATTGGGATCGAATCATTTTTTGTTTTTCCCGACAGGAAAGCTTCGGGTGAAATCAGGCAAAACAATGGTGGCCTGTGTGGTGGAAGGGCATAGCAAATTTTTGCATGCAGGGTATAAAAGCGATAGGGTAACACGGCAAAAAGATTGCAGCCCAGGTTTTGCCTGATTTGCAGGGTAAAGGCCTGTGCGGCAAAGAAGCCTTCCTGCCGGGAGCGTTTTTGGTTACTTTTGTCGCACAAAAGTGACTAAGCCCCCGCGGCTATGAGCGGCGCGTGCTTGTATGAACCAAAAATGAATTGCGGAGCCAACTAACTCAGGGTCATTGGGTCATTGGGTCATTGGGATCGAATCATTTTTTACATGGTTTTTTTGCGTGAGCGACATAATTAGCGTGGCCATTACCCTATGGCTGATGTTGTGGTCACCCGATGCTCTTTCGTTCATACAAACGCACGCCGCTCAATTGCCGCGGAGGCTAGTCCTTTTTTGTCTTGATACAAAAAAGTACCAAAAAAACCGAAGCAAAGCGAGCTCATGAGCGCCCCAAAAAAAACATACAACATGCGAATAAATCAAGCCAGAAAAAAGCTTCCACGCTGCAGGCCATACACCCGGCCCGCTTTTCTGGCAGGCCTTTACCCGCTTTTGAAACCGTATCTTTTTTAAGTCCTCTCCTTTGGAGAGGATTAGGTGAGGCTTTTTTTGTTTTTTCCCGACAGGAAAGCTTCGGGTGAAATCAGGCAAAACAATGGTGGCCAAGTGTGGTGGAAGGGCATAGCAACTTTTTGCTGAAGCGCAGGCCAGGTGCAAACGAAGTAGGGCAAAAAGATTGCAGCCCAGGTTTTGCCTGATTTGCCGGGCAAAGGCCTGTGCGGCAAAGAAGCATTCCTGGCGGGAGCGTTTTTGGTTACTTTTGTCGCACAAACGGCGCAGCCCTCTTGAGCACCTTAAAAAAATAAACAACATGCGAAAAACGTGACTAAGCCCCCGCGGCTATGAGCGGTGCGCGTATAGAGTGAACCAAAAATGACTTGCGGAGCCTGTAACTATCTCACATCCATCGCGGATAGGCATTCATGAGGGCTGACCGTTTAAGTGAGGCGCTCAATTAAAGGCTATGCTTCTCACTTGTCCCTTATTATTCGTTATTTCAACAACTTTCACATCTTTATTTATTGTTAAAAATCTTCCGGATTGTGATAAAAACGAAGACCCGTAATAAAATTCCTGCTTTTGTTTCGCCCCGTTTTTGTAAGTAACAACAGCGCGTTCATCATCCGGCTGCAGTTTAACATTATTAACTTTTCTTTTTAGCTCGAATATTTTTAACGCATCCTGATTTTGGCTTGCAGCAAGCATATAATTACCCGTACTGCTTTGCAGCTTAACCAGGGCTTTGCCATTGCCGGGAATATAAATTCCGCTTTGAAGGATGCTCTGCGGATAAAAGTGCCCTTTACCATCCCCTTTCAGCATTAACCCGTTTAAGGCATCATATCTTCCAACGCTAACCTCGGTGCCAAAGTCATTTCCATTCATTACTACATCCAGGTTGCCATCGCCGTCAAAATCATCGACCACCATTCCGTTTATGGCAGATATTTGCGCCTCGTTAGGTAAAGGTATAATAGTGAATTTCCCTTTGCCGTCATTACGTAAATAACATGATTGCGACGTATTGGACTTTAATTTTAATGCGCCCTTCCGTTGTTCGGGGGATAAAACTTCATCCATGGTAGCAACGGCATAAGACTTATAGTTGGTAAACTTTTTTCTCATGCTTATCATTTCCTTTATTAAGTCTTCCCTGCCCACCGCCGGAAACTCCTTTTTGTCGCCATTCTTATCGGGCAAAAAAATTGAGGTAATGGCATTATAGCTTCCGTTTTTATCAAAATCTTTCGCAGTAATATAAACCGGGTACTGCTCGCTTGCTTTGTATAAAGTATTTTGGCCAACATTTCCGACTATATAGTCCATTCTGCCGGTATGCCTGAAATCCCCGGCCACGATGCTGTTCCACCAGCCGGGCCTGCCGGCCAAACCAGATGCGGCCGTGGCGTTCCTAAATACCCCATGCTCATTTTTTAAAATGGTTACCGGCATCCATTCGCCGGCCAGGATCAGGTCGGGCCAGCCGTCATTATCATAGTCTGTAAAAAGCGCGTCACATACCATGCCTATGTTCTTCAAACCGGGCGCTACTTCATTGGTTACGTCTGTAAATTTCACCTGCCCATTTTTGCTGTCATTCCGCAATATAAAGCTTGATACAGGCTTAGGATAATGCCATGGGTCAACCCGCCCGGAGACAAAAAGATCAAGCTTGCCATCCCTGTTATAATCAATGGCCCTAACACATTGTTTACTGGCATGGTTTATTGGCAAGGCGTTGGCTGCTAAAGTAAAATTGCCTTTCCCGTCGTTTATATATAACTTATCCTGGTAAGTTGTATCGCCCGGCGCATTCGTATAGCCCCCGCTCGATATATAGAGGTCTAATTTGCCATCTCCATTAGCATCAAAAAGCAATATACCTTCATCATTTACAGTTCCGTAACTGATTTTTTGTTTCGGTAGTAAGTCCCGCTGAATAAACCTGCCGTTTCGCTGCTGCAAAAACACCTGGGCAGGGTTATAAGTATTGCCGCCAATCACAATATCATCCAACCCGTTACCATCAACGTCGCCTACCGCCAGCGCCGGTGTATAGCCCGAGAGTTTGTGCGGCAATAGTTTTTGTATGTTAAAATCTGCAAAATCCGATTCCATATGTTTATAATCAACCCCTTTACTTTTGGTTACTTCGGTAAATAAAGCTTTGCCGGTAACTTTTGGCTGCGGCCAGGTATATGGCTCTTTCGCATTAGTAATATTAACGGTGATCAGCTGGTTAGCTTTAACATTTTGCAGCACCTGTTTTTTTCCATTGGGCCAGCATATAACTACCGAATCAATCCGGCTGATTTTACCCAAGCCAAAATGGGCAATGTTTTGATCTGTTGAAAGGTAGCCCCTGTAAGGGTTATTTTCAGAAACCTGGTGTTTATTATGGTCGTAGTAAATATCAGCCCAGGCGCCTAAACCGTTCAGGTTATGACTGTCGCCTTTGAATTTTATCTGGATATAATGGGTGTTTACTGTATCATTTTCGCGCGATGTGTTTTTGTAAATAAGCGGTTCGTCATTCATATTATTGATGATCATATCCATTGCCCCGTCATTATTCAGGTCGGCGTACACCGCCCCATTTGAAAAGGTGGGAATATTCAGACCCCAGTTAACCGTTTCGTCTTTAAAAGTAAGATCCCCATTATTCCGGTAACCATAATTATGGATCTTTACCGAAGGTATCTGGTCTAACACCTGTGTTTTCGATGCTATGGCAAACGCGTTCTGGCGAAAAGTTGTAAAATCATGGTCCGTCAGATCTTTCGGAAAGCCGTTGGTTATAACTACATCCCGAAAGCCATCGTTATTAAAATCAGCTATAAGCGGCGTCCAGCTCCAGTCTGTTTGTGCAACGCCGCTCATAAAGGCAATCTCGCTAAAAGCGGGGCTGCCAATGGAATCGTTCTGTAAAACCCTGGGCCCCTGGTTCAATTGCAGCGTATTCCTTACATATTGCAACTGATAGCCGTAACGCTGAAGATTTTGTACGTTTTGGGAACTGTTGGCGCCAAGCATCATTTTTTTACGGTAGTTGTCTTCGGGATTCATGTCCAGCTCAAAAACATCGGCAAGGCCATCGTTATTAATATCGATAACGTCCTGTCCCATGCCATTAAATGAAGTATGCTTAAAATATTCTTTTGACCGATTGGTAAAAGTGCCGTCATGATTATTGATATACAGAATATCGGACGACAAAAAATCATTGCTTATGTAAATGTCCTTCCAGCCATCGCGGTTAATATCCACAATTGTGGCCGCATGCCCGTAGCCTTCCAGGTTAATGCCGGCTTTTGCAGAAACATCGTGAAAAACAGGATGCTTTAAGCGGGCGTCCCATTCGTTGTGATACAGCCTTCCCCGGCTTGGGTTCTGGATTTTAGTTCGGCTGCTGCCAAATATGTTGGGATTATAACTTTCATTGGCTTCGTTAACTGTAAGATACATGTCGAGGTTGCCGTCATTGTCATAATCAAAAAAAGTGGCCATGGTTGACTGTACGTTTATATCCAGGCCATATTCTTTTGCCATTTCTTTAAAATGCGGGATGCCGTCTTTGTCAATTCCCTGGTTAATGTACAACAGGTTGCGGCGGCGGTTTGAGTCGGCGTATATGGTATTGCAAACGTATATATCCATCAACCCGTCGTTATTGATGTCGATGACGGAAACTCCGCGGCCCCAGCGGCCCATGCCGCCAACACCTGCCTTGTCGGTAATGTCCTCAAATTTAAAGTCGCCCCGGTTCAGGTATAAACGATTTGGCACCATATTTCCCGAAAAGTATATATCCTGCAAACCATCGTTATTGAAATCGCCTATACCTATCCCACCTCCATTATAGATATTAACTATATCTAATGGGTTTATAGAATCGCTTTCGGTTATTTTATTGTTGAAATGGATGCCCGAGTGCGAAGACGGGATTTGCTGAAATAAGGTTGGTTTTTTACAGGAAAAAACACATAATGCAACCAGGGGAAAAATTAACTTTTGTAAATACTTCATTATTAAATCACGCAAAAAATTGGATTACTAATATATCGCTTTAACTGGTATAAACCCAATTTTATTTGCAAATCATACAGGGAAAACGCCTTTCAAAAGACTTATAATCTACTGGATTACAATAGGATATAAAGCCCGCAGTAAAATCGCCTCAAAATTGTTTTTTTTGTTGAATAAATTCATCGAAAAAAGGCGTATTTTAACTGTCAAAAGCACATAGTTTTTATCATGGTAAGGAAAATCACAACCATTTTTTCATTAGTCATCTGTTTGTTGTTATTAACAAAATGCAAACACACTTCAAAAACAGAAGCAATTTATCTTGGCAATAACTATGCAGGGATTCAAGAGGGCAGTACCGTGAAGTTCTACCAATCAAAAGAACCGAAAAAGTGGCGATATAGCCCCGATAAAGACTTTGTAAGTCCTGAATCTATTGACGATGTATTTTATTTTGGGGGCACTTATATGGGCGTCAGGCACGACAAAACAGTGAAATTTTATAAAACGAACCAACAGGGGACCTGGAATTATAGCCCCGGTAAAGACTTTACCAGCCATGAGAATGTCGATGGTGTATTTCGTTTTATGGGTGGCTCGATAGGGGTCTGGAATGGGAGAAGCATAAAATTTTACCAAACAAATAATGAGGGAACCTGGGCGAAAAGCGCGGTTAAAGATTTCGTCAATCCTAACAATATTGATGGGGCATTTTATCTGATGAACAGCTTTATAGGGATCCGGGAAGGAAGAATGGTAAAATTTTATGTGCAAAACGGACAAGGAACCTGGACTTACCTGAAAGGTAAAGATTTTGTTAGCCCCGGCCAGGTTGACTATATATTCTATCTTACCACCGGCCCTATAGGTGTCATAAATGGCAGAACCATAAAATTTTATGAAATAAACGAACAGGGAAGATGGACTTATTTGGCTGGGGATGATTTTAGTTTTTAATGAAGGATTTTGGAAAACTACTTAGGTTGAAAAAAGTATCGAAAATATCCCGTTAGGGATAACCCCTTTGTAGAAAAACAAACAACGCTAATTTATTGCCTCGTAGAGGCTACCCTTATGCAGTATCTTAAAAAACAGCGGCCACAAACCAAGCGGCGTTCCGGTTAAAATTTCATTCGAAATATATATGTTTAATACCTTGTCGGACTGAAAATGGGTAGCTTCTACCTTTGGGCAAAAAAATATTATGTGGGCGTTTCTACAAAGCGGTTGACCCTACGGGTCATGCAAATGGTTATAAACCGAATGGCGTAACCTTTTTAATAAAACCCGGTTTGTCATTTTGTGGGCACGCAAACGGCCGAAAGGCAAACCGAATTGGGCACTACACTATCGTTTATGGAACCAATTCTTATCAAATCTCAATGGGCCACTTCCCCCCCCAATAATTTATCCCGGAACAAAAGCAATAAAAAAAGCCGTCCCCCAATCGGGAGGGCACTGAAAAAGTCCTTTGGGATTAAAGGATAAAAAAGGAGCGGAAAAC
>DAIOXE010000050.1:0-14801 GCA_036758125.1 Mucilaginibacter sp. | reverse complement strand
AAAAGACCGATAACATCATAGGCTTTATAAAAACCCAGGAAGAAGAATTATTAAGACCGATAAAGAAAGACGGCGAAAGAATGATTAGTGCTCAGAGAAAGATTATTGACTTTTTTAATGAAAATATCATTAAGCACAACGACGAGCAAAAAGCAGCTTCTAAAACGCAGTCAACCAACATTAGTAAAGTGGTCGAGTTTCTTCAAAACTTAGATACAGCCCAATATGATAAAAAAGTCCTGAAAGCTAAATTCTCCGACATTCTTGAATACTACATTAAAAACCGGGAACAATTAAATGTATTCAATAAGCAAACGGACAAAGATGAGCTTACCAGCCATGTGCGGCAACAGGTAAAGAACTTATAATTTAATAGCAATAATTATGCATATCAACATCACACAAAACGAGACCGGTAACAATAAAGGCAGTAGCGGGCAATTGGTTACTTATTTGGAAAAGGAAAACCGTATTGCCGAAAAACTAAACCAGCCTGAATACTGGTTTAACAAGGATAGTAACAATATACAGCCCTACGATGTGAGATATACCATTGACAATAATATCGCCAAGCTTTCTAAAGATGAAACCAAGTTTTTTCTGATCAACATTAGTCCGAGTGAAAAGGAGATCAGTTATCTAAAGGAACAATACGGTGAAGATGGGGCCAAACAGCAATTGAAACAATACGCCAACCAGGTGATGAATGATTACGCCCTTAATTTTAAGCGCAACAATATTAACAGCAATAAAGACCTGGTGTATTTTGGCAAACTGGAAAACCACCGATACTATACCTACAAAGATGAAGAAGTAAAAAACGGCCATGCAAAAAAAGGCGATCAGAAACCGGGCGAACAGATGCACGTTCAAATTATTGTCAGCCGGAAAGATGCCAGTAACGGTATAAAACTTAGTCCCCTGAATAATTCCAGAGGTAAAAACCAGGCGCATAGCCTGAAGGTGGGCCAGTTTGACCGCACAGCATTCAAACAAAGTGCAGAAAAACGGTTTGACCAAATATTTAATTATGAGCGTGAACTCAAAGAAACTTTTAAATATGCCAATACCTTAAAGCATGGAGGTTATGAGCAACGGTTGGAAATGAAAGAAAAGCGGCAGGAGGAACAACTCACGAAACAAGAACGCCAGCAATCTCACCATCAGCGGAGTATATTCGATACATTATTAGGTAAGGGGTCAGAAAAAGATATGCCAAACATCCCGGAAGACAGGAAAAGAAAAAAGAGGTCTGATCAAAACCAGGGTTTAGGTATGTAAGTTGTTTTAAGTGAACGCCCATGCAACTGCGGCAAGCGGCTGCATTTCACCACGCACGCTATCGCGGCGGGTTTCATTTCGCCGCCAGCCTCGCTGTCGCACAAGCAGGAATGAAATTCGCTGTCGCTCATATCATACCTGCTTTTGGCCACTTTATTAAATGAAATTTGTTATGGCAAGACTTTTATTATTCGATATAAATAGCACTATTGAAACTAATGAACTAAAATTTTAACTTCAAAAAAGACAGGACAAGCCCGTTGAAGGGTCAAAAAAAAGACAATTGACGTATTTTTAGTTACAAGCATGTTAAGTAAAGGTAAAAGTTCAAACATTTCAACTAAAGATCCTAACCTTGCTTGAAATTGAAAATAATATCAGCTAACAGCAGCGTTAATCTTTTTAAATTCACTTGGCGTACACCCGTACTTTGATTTAAAAACGGTCGAAAAATAGTTCGGGTTTGAAAAACCTACCATATAGGTAATCTCAGAAATCGTAAAACTTTCGTTGTTCAGCAGGTATTTTGCCTTTTTTAACCTGCGGTTTAAAATATAGTCGGTAATACTGCAACCGAGCAACGCTTTAACTTTTCTGTAAAGCTGTATCCTTGAGATGCCAATTATTTTACAAATATCATCCACGTTAAATTTATCATTGGATAAGTTTTGCTCTACAATCCCGGCAAAATCATTAACAAATTTTTTATCAAGGCTTTTGGAAAGAGGGAGCTTTTCAGTTGTACTTATATCACTGATAAAATGTTCTTTAAGGATAACCCTGTTCTTTATCAGGTTTTGGGCACTTGCCATTAAATAATCAAGATTAAATGGTTTGGTGATATACAAATCGGCCATTGATTGGATACCTGATATCTGGTGTTCTATACTGCCTTGTGCCGTAAGGAGTATAATGGGAATATGTGACGTGCGAATATCCGATTTGAGTTTTTCGGATAATTCTTTTCCCGAATAACCAGGTAAAACCACATCCGAAAGTATCAGGTCTGGTACCTTCTCATAGGCTTTTGTGATAGCCATGTTACCATTTGTAGCGATATAAACCTCATAATGCTCGTTGAATTTATTGGATAGATATTCAAGCATATCAGGATTGTCTTCAACAATCAAAATGGAGAACTCTTTTGGCGGGCCAAAAATGTCTCTTTTATCTTCCTGGGGTATCCTTTCCAGGTCCGCCTGGTAAATTTTTGCCCCTTCTTTTATGTCGCTTAAGCCATTTTTATAAAATGTCTTTTCCATTGGGGCTAAATGCTGATCCCCAAGCGGCAGTGAGACGGTAAAAGTCGTTCCCTTCCATTTTTGACTTTTAACTTCGATGTTGCCATGGTGAAACAACACAATTTCTTTTGATAAAGAAAGTCCAATTCCGGAACCGGTTACCGGTGCATTATTTGCCTGGTAAAATTGGTTGAATATTAGCGATGTGTCTTCGGGGGACATGCCTACTCCATTATCCTCTACTTCAATGTAAACGTAATTGTCGCCCTCTTTATGAATGTTGATTTTGATTCTGCCGTTTTCACCACAAAATTTAATTGCGTTGGAAATCAGGTTAAAGAAGACCTTATCCAGCATGTTTATATCGAACCAAACTTTGATTTCTTTTTCAGTAGTGCTAACAGACAATTGTATGCCCAATTTTTGTGCATATACGTAAAAATTATCCCTGATCTCTCTGATGAAAGCTACAAGGTCATTTTCAGAGGCCTTAATGGTTTGTTTATCAAACTCTATTTTACGGTAGTCTATTAATTGGTTTACCAATTTCAATAACCTGTAAGCATTTTTATTCACCATTGTTATGCCCCGCCCGGCCAATGCCATTATTTTTTTGTCATTGAGCATATCCTGCAAGGGCGATAACATAAGGGTTAGCGGTGTACGAAATTCATGTGACACGTTAGTGAAAAAATTCAGCCTTGCCTCCGTAGCTGCTTCTGCTTTGGCCGACATCTCTACCAGTTGATTTCGCTGCAATAATATTTCGTTATTCTTAGCTTCAAGGCTTTTATTGATCTTCCTGTTTTCAACCAGCGAATAAAATGCAAGGCCACCGAATACAATAGCCAGCACAAGCGAAATAACAATGATATTAAGTACAATTTGCTGGCTCCTGTAAATAGCTTCCTGTTCTTCCAGTAATGACCGTTGCCTTACTATATCATTTTGCTGGCTGTTCATTTTGTTCCACTGCATTTTCATTAGCTGTACATTAGTTGAATCAATAACTAATGATTGCAAAATGTTTTCTCTCGAAAAATGTTCTTTATTAAGTATATGGAAGGCAGTTTCTATGGCTTCTTTTCCACCGGTAGGGTAAAGTAAGCTGGCATCTATAGTTTTATTATCAATCATTTGCAGGCCACCACCAGCGCCTGGTAATGCGTCTACGCCTATAACTTTTATTTTCCCCGGGTAGTTTAACTTTCTGAGCACTTCCCTCGCACCCGAAGCCATCCTGTCATTATGTGCAAAAATTGTATTGATTTCAGGCAGATTCGCTTTGAAGTTCAGTAATTCACTTTCAGCTTTTTCTTTTAGCCAGTCTCCATATATTTTGGCCTTGATTTGTACGTTCGGAAATTTTTTGATCCCATCCATAAATCCATGGTCCCTTTCAATAGCAGCTGAGGATCTGGGCAGACCTGTGATTTCCAGAACATTGACGGGCTCTTTTGATGTTGATCCAACATATTGGCCAGCCATTTTACCTAATTCATAATTATCAGCGCCAACATAAGCCGTATATAAGGATGAGGCGGTTTTACGGTCGATAACGATTACGGGAATGCCTTTATTATAGGCTTCTTCTACTACAGGCGTTAGCGGTTGTGCTTCATTAGGGGAAATAATCAGCAAATCAATACCATCCTTAAGCATTTTACTAACCTGGCCGATTTGCTTGTCGCTATTATTTTCGGCATCAGCATAAATAAAATTAGCCCCGGGATGCAGCGAGAGTTCGGTCTTCATCTCTTCCAGCATGGTTCTGCGCCAAAGGTCAGAGCCGACACATTGTGAAAATCCAATAGTATAAGCAGACTTTTTTTTCGCTTCGTTACAGCTAACCGCACTCAATGCAATTAACAGAACAATGAAAAACCGCTTAAAAAAATTAATAAACAAAACTCCATTACACATGATAATAACAAATATTTATTAGGTTTTTTACTGAATATAATTGGCCGGAAAAGGATTCCTTCCTTAAAGATAAGAAAAAAAGTATCATTTTCCCAAATCCGGGTCTGACAGCCGCCTACGGAGATATGTCAGGCATGTAACCTCATCAGAGATATGATGTAACAAAGTTAAACATTCGCAACAAAATTGTGATTGACGAAAAATAAATCTATTGATAATCAATTAATTACATATAGTAAGAATTTCAAAGCATTTTGAAATAAAATTGATAACCCCCACCTCATGATCTGGCCTAATTTGCATCCAGTTCACCAATTATAGTAATACCTTTTTATGAGTAAAAATTCTGTCATGGCCTGGTCCATGGTTGTCGCCCTGGGCGGCTTTTTGTTTGGCTTTGATACAGCCGTAATTTCCGGGGCCGAAAAATCCATCCAGCAATTCTGGGGCCTTTCGGTTTTTGCGCATGGGCTCACCATTTCTATCGCCTTAATAGGCACTGTGATAGGCTCATTATTAGGTTCCCGGCCATCCGACCGCTTTGGCCGTAAAAACACCCTTTATTTTGTAGCAATAGCCTATCTGCTGGCATCATTGGGCACAGCGTTTGCTGATAACTGGTATGTGTTCCTGATTTTCCGCTTCCTCGGGGGCTTAGGCGTTGGTGCATCGTCAGTAACCGCACCTATTTATATTTCCGAAGTATCCCCTGCCGACAGACGCGGACGGCTGGTTGGCCTGTTTCAGTTTAACGTGGTATTGGGAATATTAATTTCCTACTTATCCAATTACCTGATCAGCCAGCTGGGCGATACCTCGTGGCGGTTAATGCTGGGGGTACAGGCGATACCGTCGGTCATTTTCCTGATACTGATTAAGTTTATTCCTGAAAGCCCCCGCTGGCTCATCCTTAAAAAAGGGGAAACAAAAAAAGCGCTCGAAATACTGGAAATTATCAACCCGCTGAATTTTAAAGAGGAATTGGTGTCTATCCAGAACTCAAAACTCGAAAGCACCTCCACTACGGATAGTAACGCACTTTTTTCGGGACAGTACAAAAAACCCGTGATGCTTGCGGTATTGTTTGCTTTTTTTAACCAGGTATCGGGTATCAATGCTATTATATATTACGCCCCCCGTATTTTCGGAATGGCAGGCCTTGGCGCACATTCTTCGTTGCTGTCAACCGTGGGCATCGGAATGATCAATTTCATATTCACCTTGTTGGGTATCAATATTATTGATAAGGTAGGACGCAGGCCGTTAATGTTTGTGGGTTCATTCGGGCTTATTGCATCGCTTTTTATGGTGGCCTACACTTTTTATGCGGGCGATTTCAGTGGCTTTGCGGTACCCGTTTACATTATGATCTTCATAGCATTTTTTGCCTTCTCGCAGGGGGCGGTGATATGGGTGTTTATTTCCGAGATATTTCCTAACCAGGTACGGGCCAAGGGGCAAACCCTGGGGAGTTCAACCCACTGGATAATGGCGGCCATCATTGCTTTTGCATTCCCCTTTTTTGCTGAGAAACTGGGCGGCGCGGTCACGTTTTCTTTCTTCGGTACCATGATGGTGCTGCAGTTAATTTTTGTGTGGCGCTTTATGCCCGAAACCAAAGGGAAATCATTGGAGCAGATAGAAACCAGTATTATAATGCATTAATGTGTTGAAGACTATGAAAAAAAACACCGGCACAATTCAGGCAATATGCTATGGCGAAATCCTTTGGGATGTACTGCCCGAAGGGCCGCAGCCAGGCGGTGCGCCGCTAAACGTGGCTTATCACCTGAACAAGCGGGGCTTGTCCGCTGGCATTATGAGCCGGATTGGAGACGACCTGAACGGCGAACGCCTTGTAGCTTTGCTGGATAAATGGGGAATTGATTTGCAGTTTTTACAGGTTGATACAAAATACCCCACCAGCGAAGTGCTCGCAAAAATGAACGGAAATGAGGTGTCGTACGAAATTGTTTTTCCGGTTGCCTGGGATTTTATTGAAGGGAATTGCACTGTATTGCCGTTGCTAACATCCTCTTCCTATTTTGTTTATGGCAGTTTGGCGTCCAGGAATGACGTATCAAGAGAGACTTTATTAAACCTGCTTCGCACAGAAGCCATAAAAGTATTCGATATCAACTTAAGACCGCCATTTATCGGCCGGGAACTTTTACAGGTTTTATTGGAACACGCCAACATTGTAAAACTTAACGAGGCCGAACTCATAATGGTGCAAATCATATTTGGCGGCCCGCTGAGCAACGAAGCGGAGCAGGTGAAATTCATCCTTGACCGTTTTGATGTTGACGAAGTGATTATCACCAAAGGTGAGTTCGGAGCGTCCTATTATACCCATGAACGGGGTCATCATTTGTGGGGAAATGAAGTTAAGGTAGCCGATACGGTTGGCAGCGGCGACTCGTTCCTGGCGGCTTTTATTGCAGGCCATTTTTCAAAAAGCCAACCGGAGATCATATTAAAAAATGCAATAGCTATGGGGGCATTTATTGCAACGAAGAAAGGAGGTTGCCCGGAATACCATATAGAAGAGTTCGAAAATTTTAAAAACCAAATATTTTAAACTATCAGATCAATTATTAAAAACCAAAAAAATGAGAAAATTATTACTTTTTTGCTTCTTGCTTTTGTTATTCATCAGCAAGGGCTATGCACAGTCCCGGCAAATAACAGGGACGGTTACCGACAACGACGGTAAGCCCATGGGTTTTGTAACCGTCTCGGTTGTTGAAACCCAAAAAGCAACAACGACAGATGAAAAGGGTTATTTTAAAATAAGCGCTGAAAATGGCCAGACGCTAAGATTTACGTACGTGGGTGTAAAGCAAATAACCGTACAAATTACTGCTGCCACGCAAAATTTGAATATTCAATTTAAAGACAATCAAAGCACACTTAACGAAGTGGTTGTAACCGGTTATACTTCTGAAAGAAGGAAGGACTTAACAGGATCTGTTTCGGTTGTTGACTTAACTCCGGTTAAAAATAACAGTTCAGGTAACACCATGCAGGCTTTACAAGGCAGAGTCGCTGGCTTGTACATCGAAAAAGATGGATCGGTTAATGGCGCGACAAGCAGAATTTTAATCCGGGGAGCAAATACTTTAGGAAATAACGACCCACTCTATGTTATCGATGGGATACCTACTACAAGGCCGGAAGTGTTTCAAAATTTATCACCTTCAAATATAGCATCTGTACAAGTGCTAAAGGATGCGTCAGCTGAATCAATCTATGGCTCACGTGCATCAAATGGTGTTATTATCGTTACAACTAAAAATGGTGGAAATACACAGGATAAAGTTCAGTTCCAGTTTAATAATAGTACGTCAATTGAATCTGAAAAATCTTTACGGTTCAAGATGTTAAGTTCAGCGGATAGAGGTAAGGCATTATGGCAAGCTTCTGTAAATGATGGCCAGGATCCTGCAGCGGGCTATGGTGATATATATTCTTTCGATTGGAATAATAACTATCAAAATCCTGTTTTAAATAGTGTGACACAAAAACCTTTCGTAGGCGGTGATCCCAATACCCCTTCAGGTAATACTGATTGGCAAAATGTATTGTATAAAACTGCTGTTGTTACCAATAATGATATAACAGCTTCAGTAGGCAACAAAAACTCTTCCCTTCAAATAAATTTTGGTAATATCACCAATAATGGTCTTGTCAGATTTACCAGGTACGCCCGCACCACCGGGAGCATCAATGCCTTAACACATGCTTTTGATAGTAAAGCTACTTTTGGCGTTAACATAAAGATTACCAATTCCAATGAAACGCTGACAACTCACGACATTGGTGGCGCTTCAACCCCATTTTTGGCGGTTACATTAGCGCCAACTATTCCTGTGTATCAAAAAGACGGGACTACCTATGCAGGTGAATCAGGCGGTGGTTATTCGGACAGGAACAACCCTTTGCACATGCAGGACCTGGCAAAGTGGAATAATGCAAACCGTGTAAACACTTTTGGCAATGTCTTTGTGGAAATTCAGCCAATTAAAAATTTATTCTTTAGATCCAATTTCGGTGCAGATAACGCAACCTATTTAAACAAGGTAATTTCACCAACTTTTACTGAAGGCGCTTTAAGCAACACTACCAACAGCTTGTTTTTTGATCAAAACCATTATCTAAGTACCACCTGGTCAAATACAATCCGGTATAACTATGATTTGAATAGCAAGAATCATTTTAAAGTATTGGCCGGTACTGAATATATTAAGACCTTCACTGACTTTCAGACAACCAAAAAAGAGGGTTACACCCTTCAGACCGAGGACTATTTCACATTAGATGCCGGGATAGGAAGAACAACAGTAAGCGGCACTTCACTTGGGAATGCCCTGCTTTCTGAATTTGGCCGACTGGATTACAATTACGATGGCAAATATTTAGCATCCGCTACTATCCGCCGGGACGGCTCTTCCAGGTTCGGAGCCAATAACCAATACGGTATTTTCCCGGCGGCCTCAGTTGGATGGCGAATTGATAAGGAGGGTTTTATGCAGAATAATGGCATTTTCTCTGAATTAAAGGCAAGGCTGGGAGTAGGCCGGGTAGGTAACCAGCAAATTGGCGACCTGTCGCGCTACTTGCTTTACTACTCGTATTATGGCAAAACCCAAAACGAACTGACGCCCGGTTTCTGGGAGCAGTATATGAATATTGGTACTGCGTATTCCTTGTCGGGTATTAAAACCGGAACTTTACCTTCTGGTTTTGTTCAAACACAGGCCGCAAACCCCGGACTTCAATGGGAAACTACCGATGAGATCAATGCTGGTTTAGACTTTACCCTATTTAAGGATAAAATTTCAGGCTCATTTGATTATTTTACCAGAAATACCACGGGCATTTTGATCACTCCGCCTGTTGCATCCGCCTTAGGTGAGGGCCAAACGAAAACAGTTAACGGCGCATCAAAGAGTAACAAAGGATGGGAATTTATAGTGTCTTATCACGGGCAGCAAACAGGAGATTTCAATTACAATGTGACGCTAAACTTTTCCCATTTCAGAGACAAAATCACAAACTTACCAGAGGATGTCAGACCTGGATATCCTGGCAATATAGACAACACAATTATTGGGCATTCTCAATTTGATATTTTTGGTTACAAAACTGCAGGTCTTTTCCAGTCGCAGGCCGAAGTTGACGCAGCTCCTGCACAAACCGGCGCAGGACCGGGACGGATTCGTTACGTAGATACCAATCATGATGGTAAAATTGATGCCAACGATGAAACATGGATCGGGACCACATTACCGGCATTGGAGTACGGCGCCAGGATCGACCTGACTTATAAAAAATTTGATTTATCGATATTCGGTTCAGGGGTTGCCGGTAGAAAAGGATTTGACCCCTATACATTTTATAACAACCTGATGCACAGTCGCGAAAATGTAGGACCTGGCGTATTTAATGGCTGGACACCGCAACATACTAATACAACTATACCGGCGCTGACGCTGCAGGATAATAATCATGAAGGATCATATACCTCTGATTATTTCATTGTAAATACATCTTATTTCAAAATGAGAAATATTCAAATCGGGTATAGCATAGAACCTAAAGCAATCTTTACAAGGATACGCGTATTTGCTATGGCCGAGAACCTGTTTACTTTAAAAAGCAAGCAATATTTAAGTCCTGATCCGGAAAGGCTTAGCCTCGATCAGGTTCCCATTCCAAAGATCTTCAGTTTTGGTATTAATGCATCATTTTAACAAAAAAATTACGCAACATGAAAACGAGAATATTAATAACAACATTTTTATCAGGGCTAATGATTTTTGGTTCCTGTAAAAAAGCATTAGATTATACTCCAAAGGGAGCATTATCCGTCGCAGATTTAAAATCACCCACAGCGGTTGAGGGTTTGGTAACCGCAGCGTATGCAGCTATTGGTAATGGCGATATGATAGGGCCAATATACAGCAATTGGGCTTATGGCAGCGTTCGTTCGGACGATGCTTACAAAGGCGGCGGCGGTACCGGAGATGTTGGAGAAATTGATGCTATGGAGCATTACAACCTGGTTAATCCATCAATGGGCGCATTTGTTTCAAGAACCTGGAAAAATCTATTCAAATCAATTTCAAGGGCCAATGTGGCGCTAAAGGCAGTTAGTGCACTTTCTGATGCTGAATACCCAAATAAGAAAAGCCGCTTGGCCGAATTGAAGTTTTTAAGGGGGCACAGCTATTTTGAGATGAAATTGTTATACAAAAACATACCAATTTTTGATGAAAATGCGACTACAGCTGATATCTTGAAAACATCAAATACTTTATCGAATGACGATGCATGGAACAAAATTGCCGCCGATTTTCAGTATGCTGTTGACAATCTGCCCGCATCGCAGCCTGAATTAGCCAGAGCAAATAAATTAGCTGCTGAAGCATATTTAGCCAAGGTAAAATTATACCAGGCGTATGAACAAGACGCCACACACCATGTAGTCAATATCAATCAATCAAGATTGCAGGAGGTTGTTACGCTTTTACAAGATGTTATTTCTTCTGGTAAATATTCATTAAGTCCCGATATTGCTGATAATTTTTTGCCTGAGATGGACAACGGACCGGAATCTATATTCGCAATACAATTTACGATCAATGACGGAACTACCGCCGGTCGCATGGATTTCGAAGATGGGTTAAACTATCCGCACGGAGCACCACAATATGGATGCTGCGGGTTTCACGCAGCAAGCCAAAATCTTGTTAATGCCTTTACAACCGATGCAAATGGCTTACCTAATTTTGATACTTTCAATAACAGTATCGCTGATTTATCAGTAGCGACCGTTGACACCAGAATAGATCACACGGTTGGGATTGATGGACATCCTTATAAATACGATAACACAAAACCATTTAGTAACAGTTGGGTTCGCGATCCTGGTGTTTATGGCAATTTTCACACCATGCGCAGGCAGCAACTGGCCACAAGCTCATTCTATTTTAAACTTGGACCGTTTATGGGTACAGCAAAGAATGTAGATATATTGAGATATGATGATGTTTTATTAATGCAAGCCGAAGCTTATATCGAATTAGGACAACAGGCGAAGGCACTGCCATTAATTAATCAAATCAGAGTTAGAGCCGCTGCAAGCACAGGACGACTTAAAAAACTCGATGGCACTTTCCCTTCAAATTACAACCTGCAACCTTATACTGCAGTAAATTGGACGCAGATTTATGCACGCAAGGCCCTGCAATGGGAACGGCGTTTAGAGTTTGCAACCGAAGGAGAACGTTTCTTTGACCTGGTTCGCTGGGGGATTGCAGAACAAACTTTGAACGACTATATCAATGTTGAAAAAGTTAGAAGGCCATTTTTAGCTACGGCCAAATTTACTGCGGGGCGGGATGAATACCTTCCAATTCCACAATCCGAAATTTTATTTACCAACGGTTTATATAAACAAAACCCTGGCTATTAAAACTATTAAAAAAATTAACGGGCGCCTGGCTCAATACAATAAGCTGGTGTGCTCGTTAATTTACAAATTATTTATGAAACACTGCTCAATAACTATTGTATTTTTGTTGTTTTCCCAAGCTCTATTGGCGCAAACGCCAATAGAAAGGATACCTGATTTTGTTTTCTACAGATTAAACAAAAGCCCGTTTACAAAAAACAATATTCAACCGGGTAAAAAGGTGTTTTTTGTCTTTTTCGACTCCGATTGTGATCATTGTCAGCGTGCGGTTCATGAAATTGATTTACATTACAAGATGTTCAACAAAGTGGCGATATACCTGGTAACATTAGACAGCCCGGAAAAAATAGCAGTTTTTATACATCGGTACGCTCCTCACCTGGCCAATAAACGCAATGTAACAATTCTGCAGGATCTGAAGAATGAATTCATTGTTGATTTTAATCCCAGAAAGTATCCTTCTATGTTGTTGTTTTCCGCTAAAGGGAATTTGCTGATGTATCAGGACGATCCCGAAAATTTATTTCAGATATTTAAACAATTGTAGGCGATTCTTAATGCTTATACTTAAAAAAAGAATTATGAAGATTATAGCTAATGTATTGTCTTTACTATTAAGTGTTTCAGTTTGCTTTTTTTCAAAGGCGCAAACTACGGCTAATAAAGCATATCTTGAAGCCTACCGTCCACAAATCCATTTTTCACCAAAAGAACATTGGACAAATGACCCTAATGGTATGGTTTATTTTAACCATACTTATCATCTTTTTTTTCAGTATTACCCCGATGATATTATTTGGGGCCCGATGCATTGGGGACATGCAATAAGTAAGGATTTGGTGCATTGGAAAGAATTACCAATTGCGCTATACCCTGATAGTTTGGGTTATATCTTTTCGGGCAGCGCAGTAGTGGATTCCAATAATACCTCGGGCTTGGGGAAGGGCGGAAAGATACCGTTGGTAGCCATATTTACCCATCACGATCCTAAAGGTGAAAAAGCCGGTAGAAATGATTTTCAGAATGAAAGCATCGCTTACAGCCTTGATGAAGGTAAAACCTGGATCAAATACGCTGGTAACCCCGTACTAAAAAATCCGGGTATCAGGGATTTTCGCGATCCAAAAGTAATGTGGTATGCTAAAGATAAAAAGTGGGTGATGACGCTGGCAACGCTCGATCATATAACATTTTATTCATCGCCTAATCTGAAAGATTGGAAAAAAGAAAGTGAATTTGGTAAAGAAATGGGCGCACATGGCGGCGTATGGGAATGTCCTGATCTTTTCCCGCTAAAATTAAACGGGGAAACTTATTGGGTATTGATAGTAAACCTTAATCCAGGCGGCCCTAATGGAGGATCGGCCACGCAATATTTTGTTGGTGAATTTGATGGTAATAAGTTTACTCCAATTGATAATAACCTTCGATGGGTTGACTACGGGCCGGACGAATATGCAGGCATCACCTGGAGCAATACCGGTAGCCGAAGGATATTTTTAGGCTGGATGAGTAATTGGCAATACGCCAATCAGGTTCCCACAGAGAAATGGCGAAACGCAATGACCATACCGAGGGAGCTTGCATTAAAACAAATTAATGGCGAAATGCTCCTTGCCTCTGAACCAGTAAAAGAATTAACCGGCATTGAATTGAAACCTGTTGTAAATGTTTCTTTTTTTTCTTTAAAAAGGAATTCAGTGTTGTTATCCCAGACCCTTCCCGTTCAATATACTGTGAAATTCAGAATCGATAAAGTAGTGAATTATTCCATTGTGCTATCAAATGACGCCGGCAAAAAATTGGTGCTCGGATATGACAAAGCAAGCAACAGGTATTATATTGACCGTACAAAATCAGGTAGAGTTGATTTTAACCCTGAATTTGCAAAAACATTTTTTGCCCCACGTTTATCAACATCCGGTTCATCTGATCTTAAACTGATAGTTGACGCTTCTTCTATCGAATTATTTGCTGATAATGGTTTGAGTGTAATGACGTGCGTGTTTTTTCCTCAAAAACCTTTTAATCATTTGCAGTTTCAAAACAGTAAAAATTTAACAATAAGAAATTTAAAATTATCACCATTAAAATCAATTTGGTGAAATAACTGTAAAAAATTAAGGCATAACAGATTGAGATTCTGTTAATTAGTTGATTAATTTAGGTGCCCCAGGTGAGATGGGGGCACCTTTTTTTTAATAATATACCCGATCCGATAAATTAGGTCATTTTAAAATTGAACAAACACTAATACTAAAGAGATGGAAATAATTATAAATTTAAGGTTGCCTTTTCCGGGTTTCATTCATCATATCAATTAACAAACTCGTTTCAACCATGTCACTTTACAGTACAAATTTAGGAAGAAACGATTTTAGCAGCCAGGTTATTAGTGTAGAATCAGCAAAAATGGATGATTGATATGGCTAATTTAAAGAGCAGGATATTTATCGACTATAATAATGCATCCATTCCGAGTTTCATTTTGTCGCCGGCTTCATAACTTTATAACAAAACTTAAATTAGTTCTGCTTATAACAAATTGGTGTTGGCCACAAGGAATAGGTGGATGGCATTCCATTTTCACCACATCCGCGAAGATAGCCCACCGCCGGGGTAAAAAGTAAAGGCTATATAAACGGGCTTTGTGTTTTGTTTTTTATTGGCTTGCCCGGCCTTGACTATTTACCCGGCTCGCGCTGTTGGTTGCTTAACTGTTGAAAATGGGATGGTGTGCGCTATGGCTTGCAGGGGTGGTTAGCCACTAATGTTTTTACTAAAAGCCAGTCATTAAAATTGTATGGTAATTCAATATTTTGTATCTTTATATCGTAAGATTTGTAAATAATCTGCATCAAAAAGTGGTTAGTAAT
>DAIOXE010000049.1:15282-15439 GCA_036758125.1 Mucilaginibacter sp. | reverse complement strand
GTTTTCCGCTCCTTTTTTATCCTTTAATCCCAAAGGACTTTTTCAGTGCCCTCTGAAAAACAGGCGGGGTTTTTTGTATATACGGACTTCGGAATTTTTTATCTGTGTTTTTCAGGTTGTCGCGGTTGTGCCCGCTGTTGAGGTTGCGCCCGCTGTT
>DAIOXE010000049.1:0-15182 GCA_036758125.1 Mucilaginibacter sp. | reverse complement strand
GGGGTTGTGCCCGCTGTTGGGGTTGTGCCCGCTGTTGGGGTTGTGCCCGCTGTTGGGGTTGTGCCCGCTGTTGTGACTGTGCCCGTTGTTGCGGTTGCATACGCGGTTGTCGTTGCACCTGCTGCTGTGCCCGTTGTTGCGGTTGCGCACGTTGTTGTCGTTGCGCCTGCTGACGCTGCTGTGCATGTTGTTGCGGTTGTGCCCTTTGTTGTCGTTGTGCCTGCTGCTGCTGTGCATGTTGCTGCGGTTGTGCGCGTTGCTGGCTTTGTCTTGCTGTCCTTGTAACATTTGTACGGGTACCGCTGTTAGCCGTAGTATGACTATTAACACCGGTATTTGGGCGACCCATTGATGAGGTTTTTGCTACGTGGCCTTGTTCATTAAATGGGCGTCCGTTTACCTTGTTCATTGCGGCGGTTGCCGGATGGCCGTGGTTTACCGAAGCAAACTGATTTTTGTTGTTGTGCGCTAACTGCTGGTGCGAAAGCTGCTGTGAAGTTGGCTGAACATGGCGCCCTTTCATCGCTGCTTCTTCTTGCGGCCTTGGCCTCGCATTAACGCCACCCGGACCATTAAAGCTTGTACGGCGATTATTATTTGAATTATGAATTACTGAACGGTCGATATAGGTATTATGAATTACGGTCCGGTTTACATTGACTATTGCCGTGTTATACCTGAACCGTCCTCCATCCCATCTTCCCCCGCCAAAACCATAGCCGTCATATCCATAGCCATAATTAATACCGCCATAGAAACCGACACTGATACCCCAATAGCCGGAGTGAAAGCCGTAAAGGCCTCCGGAATAACCCCAATAAGCGGGCGTCCATAAATATCCTGGATCCGGAGGCGACACCCACACGCCGGGCACCCAATAGTAGCCATCGTTATCATCGTAGGCCCAATAGCCTGGTTGCCATAAATAACCGTCAACCGGGCAGGCCGGTTGCACATAAACAGGTAATTCAGGCGGGGCGATCCTTACAGATACCCCTACATCGACCTGTGCCGAAGTCTTTGACGCGGCAAAGCATGCAATGCTTAAAAAAAGAATTATTCGTGAAATTTTTTTCATCATAGATATTGTTAGATGTGATAGATAGACAATCAGTACCTAATAAAGTTTCATTATTAATTTTAAAACCAAATTTTATTTGGCAATAATTGCAAGGTCGAACATTTAAAAGGTATAAAAAACGCATCCCCTGATACGCTAAAGAAACTTCTGCGGTTAATCTGAATCTTTCCGATGCAGCTCTTTATTTAATTTTTGTTGTGCATCGTGCACTTTTTTTAATTGTTTTTGGTGATACTTTATTTGCTGTTGCTGCATACGCATGCGCTGTTTGCGTCCTTTAACGGCATGGGGTTTAGGCTGGTTCCTTAAATCACGAACGGTATCCCGTTTTTGCTTAAGAGGGTGGGTCTGCTGTGCCTTTGCGAATGCGGCAATAGTTATCAATGCACAGAATATAATCATCAAAGCAATTTTTTTCATGACAGACAGGTTTATTTATCAACAGGGCAATTGGCCTTTAAACGGCGGTAATAAATTTACGGGAATTGTTATTAATACAAATCAAGAAGTTGCAAATCTGCTAAAAATTGACTATACTTACGTCAACCCCAAAACATTTCACAAGCTGATTCTCAACATAAAGAACCCAAAGAATTTCACAAAGTGCACAAAGATTTTACTACTGCCACTGCCACTATCTACTGCTACTCTCCACAGCCACTGCAAACTACTCCAACCCCAGCCTCACCCTCAAAGCCTCACGATATGTGCTGCCAATGGGAATCTTTTCACCGTTAATAATTAACTGGTGAACTTCGATCATGGCAATGTGCCTGATGGCCACCACAAATGATTTATGTACCCGCACAAATTCTTCCTGGGGGATAATGTCGAAAATATCGGTCATATTTTCACGGATGAGAATTTTTTTATCCTTCAAAAAAATGGTGATATAATTCCCGTCCTTCTGCAAATAAAGTATATCGCCGATTTTAACCTGGTAGGTTTGTGAGCCGCTTTTGATGAAAACAGATGATTCAGTCTCATTTTTGCTTGTTGCTTTGTCTTTCATCGAAAAAATATTCAACGCCTTACCGGCGGCAGCTAAAAACCGTTCAAAAGTTATTGGCTTCAGTAAATAATCAATGGCATTAAGGCTGTAGCTTTCAACCGCATAATTGCTGTAAGCGGTAGTAAAAATAATCATGGGTTTAACCGCAAGCGCGGCAATTAATTGTACGCCGGTTATATCGGGCATATTAATATCTAAAAAAATGAGATCGATTTTTTCGCGGTTTAAAAATTCAATGGCTTTAGCAGGCTCACGAAATGTTGCCTTTAAACAAATGGAATCAATTTTTTGGCAATATCGCTCTATCACCTCCAAAGCTTTTGGCTCGTCATCAATGGCTATGCAATTTATCATTTTTAAATATGCTGATCTTAGTGATCTCAGTGCTTCCTTTGTGACCTCTGTGGTTTAAATTTTTACCACAAAGTACACAAAGAATTCACAAAGTGCACGGAGATTTTATTATTCAAGATATGGGCAGGGTGAGGCGCGAACTCATCCCCAATTAATTTTAAGCATAACGGTATATTTGTCTTCATTATTTTTTATATCCAGCTCATACTTACCGGGATAAACCAGCTCCAGCCTTCTTTTCACATTTTCGAGGCCTATGCCGCTTGTTTGGTCATTCATTTTCTTTACAAAGCTGTAGTTTTTGTTTTCGCAAGTAAACAATACCTGCTTACCTGATACGACAATGGCCATATCAATTTGCGAAGGCTGGTTTATCATAACCCCATGCTTAAAGGCATTCTCCACAAAAGGAATAAACAGCATCGGCGCGATAGTTGCCTTCCCCGGATGCGCTGGGTAATCAAATCTCACCTTTACTTCGTTATCGGCGTAGCGCAGTTTATTCAGGGTGATGCAATCTTCCAGGTAAGCTATTTCTTTGCTCAGCGGTACGCTTTCGGCATTACTGTCATAGATCATATAGCGCATCATTCCTGAAAGCTTCGAAATCCCATCAGCCAGATCATCATTTCCTTTATGCTGCGCCATGGAGAAAAGATTGTTAAGCGTATTAAAAAGAAAATGCGGGTTGATCTGCGATTTAAGGAACTTGATCTCAGTACTCATCTGGCTGGCTTCCATCTGTTTGCGGAGCAGTTCGTTCCGTCCCCATTCCTGTAAAAAGAAATAGGCGATTGAAAGCCCCAAAACACATAAGAAGATGAGCGCTATAATCACTTGTAAATGGTCCCCTTTACTATAAAAAAGGTTTGCAGCGCCGCGTGGCTGTAAATGGGGAAAAGCAGGCTTCGGGCGCTCCATTAAAGCGCCTAACAGGAAGTAATTGGCAAAAAAGATCAGCGCAAACCACCCCGCAACTATTGCAATGCGGCTAATGCTTTTTGGGAACCGGAGCACGCTTTTATACAACCAAAAGATATTGGTATAAAACAATAGCATCAGCAAGCCCAGCGTAATAAATGAAAACGGGAAGAGGGTTTGATTTTCGTGTATTTCTGTGATCACGCCGTTATGGCTTAACCGCATTTTGACCGACGAGCCGGTAAGCGAGTCGATCGCATAAAAAACACCGATCCAGAACAATACGTGGATAACAATTTCTGCCAGGTGTTTTTTTCGTAGCGCAAGCATTTAAACAAAGATAAAATTCCCGCGGCAACGCGGATAAATTATGTTATTAATGAAGTAAATAGTTCGCCAAATGAACCTTTTTTGAAATCCCGAATAACAAATATCAGTACTTCACTCGCCATAAAATGCTGTTCGTACCAAAGTTTTTAATACACCAAACCGGGAATATAGTATTGCTTAAAATTTTACAATTATTATGAAAAATCAACTATTTACTACTGCGACCCTAATATTAGCGGTACTCTGCGTGAAAGCGCAAAAGCCTGACACTGCCGGGTTCATGGTGCATTATAAGTTTTCGCATTTAAGAGATACCACTAATAGGGCAATCCTCTACACCGAAAACATGGCGCTGTTCCTGGGCAAAAACTCAAGCGTGTACAGAAGCTACGACAAGCAGCTCCAGGACGCCTTATTTAAAAAGCAGGTGAAAGAAGCATTGGCAAACTCCCCCGATGGTCACTTCCAAATTCAGAGGCAAAACACGGGTTCGCCTACGCAATACTATCAGTTCCCCGGTGAGCAAAAACTGTATAGAAAGGAAACACTCCTTATCAACAGTTACCTGACAGAAGAAACCTTGCCTGTTATTGACTGGAAGATAAGCGTTGATACGGCCAGTTTCGGCGGCATGCATTGCCAGAAAGCGACTGCGCATTTTAAGGGCAGGGATTATACAGCATGGTTTTGCGCGGATATGCCTTTTCATGCCGGCCCGTGGAAGCTGAATGGCCTGCCCGGTGTGATCCTGGAGGCGTACGATGCCAAAAAAGAAGTGGTTTTTAAGTTTGACGGCATCGAGAAAGTGGCGCCACCTCAACCTGCCGCCGCTGCCAGTGAACCGCAGACGGGTGACGGGCACAAGATAGTCATGATCGGCGGAGACGATTCTGATACTGACCCGGCTATTATCGAACTGCCTTCGCGCGCGATCAAAACCACGGACAAGGAATTCACCAAATTGCAGGAGGCTATGCGGAAGGATCCGGATGCTTTTGTGCAGGCGATGATGGCTTCGTCTGATATGAACGCTCAAGGTAATGGGTCAAGGCCGCCGGACAAGATAAAAATAAAAGTCGGCCCTCCGCCTGTGATCAACAACCCGATAGAATTGCCGGAAAAGAAATGATGCGACTAAACAGGTTTGCAGGACTTCTGGTTATTGGTATGTTGTTTTCTGTCTCTGTCTTTGGCCAAATCATAAAAGGAATGGTCAAAGACAGTACAGGTGGCGCCGTACCTTATGCCAGCGTCAACTTAAAAAATAGCGTAAGCAATTCGATCATTGCTTATGCGGTAACCGACATTAAAGGCGCCTATTTGCTACAGGTGCCGGCGGGCAACGCTGGAAACCTTCTGACTGTGGAGGTGCGGTGCATTGGGTTCAAAAGCCAGGCAAAACTACTCACCGGTTTTGATGCGCCGGTAGATTTTGTGCTCTCGCGATTGGTCAATCAGTTACAGGCGGTTACCATCAAAAGCAGCAGGCCCGTGTTGCGCGCCAGCGGCGATACGCTGAGCTACAAGGTATCCGATTTCAGCAACCCGCAGGACAGGGTGATAGGCGATGTGATCAAAAAGCTGCCGGGCATATCAGTAGCTGCCGACGGAACGATCAGCTATAACGGCAAGTCAATTTCGAACCTTTATATCGGCGGGGATAATTTGCTGGATGATAGATATAACATCGCCACCAATACTATCCCCCAGAGCGCGGTTGAGCAGGTACAGGTGATACAAAACGATCAACCCATAAAAATGCTGCAGAATAAAGTGGTGAGTGAAGATGTAGCATTGAACCTGACCATTAAAAAGGATGCAAAGCTGCAATTAGTGGGCCAGGAAAGCCTCGGTGCAGGCTTGCCGGGCAACTATGACGAGGACCTTAACGCCATGATGTTTAAGGACTCGTATAAAGCCATAAATTATCTGAAAGGCAACAACGTTGGTGATGACGTTGCAAACGATCTGGTATCGCATAATCTTTCGGATTATCTGCAAAGGATTGACAATAACCTCCCATCTACAGTCCTTTCATTGGGTTCAGTCCCTAATCCCAACCTCCTGCAAAACAGGTACCTGTTTAACCAGTCGGGCATTCTTAACCTGAATAATTTGGTAAACCTTAAAAAAGGGGAACAATTACGGATTAATTTATATTACCTGCATGATACACAACAACAGGATTATAAGGAGCAGACGCAGATTTATTTACCCGGCGACACTGTAAAATATACCGAGACGGAAAAAAATAAATACCGGCCCGATATTTTGCACGGCCAGTTTACGCTGACTATTAATAAAGACAAATATTACCTTGATGATAAACTGATAACTGATTACAGCCAGAAAAATTATTATTCGGCCCTGAATACCAATGGTGCGGCTGTTAACCAGGTTTTGAATGATAATACGATGGATTTCTCGAACGAGCTTAATTACATGCAATCGCTAAAATCGAATAATATTTTTGAGATTTACTCCTATATCAACCATACCAGCGAACCCGAAAACAGGATCATCGAACCAAATTTCATCCCTGGTATATTTAACAACGGCATTAATTATAGTCAATTGGTGCAAACTGCCAATATCCCAACCTGGTTTACCAATAATTATCTTTCATTTAAAATACCATCTAACTATATCACTCAAAGTTTCAAGGCCGGTTTCCTCGTGCAGGCGCAAACGCTCGCATCGGATTTGAGCGCGGTGCAGCTAAATAACAGCAGCAATTTGGTATCAGATAGTTCATTGAACCATTTAAACTGGTCGAGGAAAAAGGTTTATACCGAGGCCGACTACGACTTGCCGGGAAAAATCCTGAAAATAACCCTAAGCCTGCCGCTTAGCTTGCAGCAAATAAACTATGCAGACAGCTTGTATAACCTCAACAAAAGCTTAACCCGTTTATATTTTAACCCGCGGCTATTTATTAAATACCAAGTAACCGTTGAGGATTATTTCAGCCTTCTCTACAATTACCGCAACAACATAGGCAATATACAGGATGTTTATCATGGTTATATTTTAACAGACTACCGCACGTTTTACGCCAATAATGCTGATCTCAGTCAAAGTAAAAATCAACTCGCAGCTTTCGGGTTCAATTATCGTAAAGCCCTTACCCTCTTTTTCTTCAGCATCAATACTTCTTTTAATCACATTTTGATCAATGATATTTCATCCGGCCTTATCAACAATAATTTCCAGCAGCGCATTGTGCTTCCTTTTCAAAACGCAACCAACTCATGGACGGTCAACGGCTTTATCAGCAAATACGACTTCGCCCTGCGCACTACCTTCAGCGGCGGCCTGCAATGGCAATCCAATAGTTCGAACCAGATATTGAACAATACCTTACTGCCTTATAATACCATTTCAACAACCTTGAATGCAAGCGCCGAAACAAAAGTAAGCGATCAGATAACCTTCAGTTATAAAGCTTATCTCAACCAAACCAGCAGCAGCTCTCCGGTTGGCGTTCCGGGCTATAGCGTTAAACAACTGGTGCAGCAGGCGGCGATAAATTATAACCCGGTAGAAAACGTGTTATTTCAACTTTCCGGCGATCATTACTATACTTATCAACGGGGGAACGACCTGAAATATTTCTTTGCCGACGCCTCTATAAAATTCAGGCTCAATAAGCTTAAAACCGATGTGGAACTAAGCGCAGTTAACTTCTTAAATGTTAAAAATTACAGCTATCTCAATTTGTCGGCCAATACATTTACTGCCAGTTCCTATGCCCTGCCAGGAAGGATTGCGATGCTAAGAATGATGTTTAATTTATAGGTTAGGATTACACCGATTATTAGGAAGCGATTACACCGATTATTGAGGACGATTACACCGATTATTGAGGATGATTACGCCGATTATTGAGGATGATTACACCGATTATTGAGGACGATTACACAGATTTTGATTCTGTAATCGGTGCAATCCTAAAAAAATCGGTGTAATCATTAAATCCATACAAATCTGTGATTATCTTTAGTCGTTAAATCTTTATCGCCATGAAAAAATTAATACTTACCGTTACCGTTATCGGCATATTTTTAAGCCGTTCTTTTGCGCAGGAGCGTTTACTATGGATGCAGCAGCCTGCTATCTCTCCGGATGGAAATTGGATAGCGTTTGAATATAAAGGCAATATTTTTAAGGTTGCGGCAATCGGCGGCGCAGCAATTCCCTTAACCATAAACAGCGCTTATAATGGTTACCCGGTTTGGAGCCACGACGGGAAGTCGGTAGCTTTCGCGTCAGACAGGTACGGTAATTTTGATGTATTTATTATGCCGGCCAACGGCGGTAATGCAGCAAGGCTGACTTTTAATTCAAGTAAAGATATACCATACGATTTTTCACCTGATAATCAGACGGTTTACTTTGGCACGCAACGCTATGATATATCTACATCCGTGAGGTTTCCGAACGATTACTATTTTACAAAACTATACAAGGTAGCCGCCAAAGGCGGCCGCAGTTTAATGGTTAATTCCGCCGGGACCGAGTATGTCCATTTTAACAAAACGGGTGATAAATTTATTTTTCAGGATAGAAAAGGATACGAAAACCCCTACCGCAAACATCACACATCGGCGGTAACCCGTGATATATGGGTATACGACATTAAAAACAGTACTTACACCAAAGTTTCTCCTTTTGCCGGAGAGGACCGGGAACCGGTTTGGGGCGATGGGAATAAGTTTTATTATTTGAGCGAGCGCAATGGCAATCAAAACCTTTTTGGCTCCTCGGAAGCCGATATTAATGCCGTTACACAATTAACCAACTTCGAGAAAGACCCGGTACGCAACCTTTCGAGGGCTGATAACGGAACGTTTGCATTTACACAAGGCGGGGATATTTATACTTTAAAAGAAGGCCAGCAGCCGCAAAAAGTTATAATTACTGCAACTGCGGACTTTAATGACGACCAAATAAAAACTATCCCGGTGAAAGGTGAAGCTACCGAAATGGCTGTTTCGCCTGATGGAAAAGAGGTGGCTTTCGTTTATCGGGGTGAAATATTTGCTACTTCTGCTGACGGGGCTGTTACTAAAAGAATAACCAATACACCGTACCAGGAAAGAATAATACAATTTAGCCCCGATGGCCGCAGTATTTTATATTCAGTTGAGAATGAGAAATCCTGGGACATTTACAAGGTTTCCATCGCGAATAAAAACGAACCCTATTTTTATGCGTCGACGACTTTAACCGTTGAACCCGTAATCGCTACTGACAAAGACGAATTCCAGGGTGTTTACTCGCCCGATGGCAAAAAGATTGCTTACCTGGAAGAACGAAACACCATAAAAGTATATGATACCGGCAGTAAAATTGCAACTACCCTGCTTCCCGAAGGTGTGAATTTTTCTTATGCAGATGGGGACCAATATTTTACCTGGTCGCCCAATGGAAAATATTTATTGGCGCAATCCGGTGAGGGCGCCGGCGGCTGGATCAGCAGCCAGGTAATATTATTTAAAACCGACGGAAGCGGCAAGCGTGTTAATTTAACGCAAAGCGGGTTTATCAATACACAACCGCAGTGGGGAATGAATGGCAAAATGATGTACTGGTTCTCGGATAAGAAAGGCATGAGAAATTGGAGCGGGGGTAGCCAGGCAGACGTTTTTGGGATGTTTTTCGACCAGGCTGCATGGGATAAATATCAATTAAATAAAGACGACCTCACCTTAAAAAATGAACAGGAGAAGCGCGATTCTATCGAAATAAAAAAGAAGGAAGCCAAAACAAAAAAAAATAAAGATACAGCCAAAGCAAAGGAACCTGAATTTGTACCATATCTTGATAATCCAGACAACCGTACCGAACGATTAACGATCAGTTCTGCTGAGATGGCCGGCGCTAAGCTTTCGAATGACGGCGAAAAACTGTATTACCTTGCTAAATATGAAAAAGAGTATAATTTGTGGGTAACCATGCCACGCACAAATGAAACCAAAGTGCTGGCAGAATTAAACACCCCCAATGGTTCATTAGTAATGAGCAAGGACGGTAAAACATTGTTCGTGCTGGCCGGCGGCAATATTATGAAGGTAAACGTTGAAGACGGCAAGATGACACCGGTAAAGATCAATACCAATATGGAATTAAATGCCGCTGCCGAAAGAGCATACATTTTTGAGCACATATATAAACAGGTAAAAAAGAAATTTTTTGACCCCAACCTGCAGGGCGTGGATTGGAAATACTACCATGATGATTACGCAAAATTTTTACCTCACGTTAATAACAATTACGATTTTGAAGTGCTTTTAAGTGAGTTTTTGGGCGAGTTGAATGCCTCGCATACGGGTGGCGGGTATATTGTTAAATTCCCCGACGCTGATGAAACCGCTTCATTAGGTTTATTGTATGATGTAACAACCGGTGGTAACGGTTTGAAAGTAAACGATATAATTGCCGGCGGCCCGTTTGATATTCAAAGCACCAAATTAAAAAAGGGATATATTCTTGACAAAATAGATGGAGAAGCCATTACTGATGATGCCGATTGGGCCAAATTATTAAATCACAAAGCCGGTAAATACGTACAGGTAAATTTTCATAACCCTAAAACGAATGAGAATTACCAGGAAAATATTAAACCTATTGATGCCGGGAAAGAAAGCGGCCAGTTACTCTATGACAGATGGGTAAAAAGAATGGAACAATTAACTGATAGCCTGTCTGGCGGTCAAATCGGCTATGTGCATGTGCGCGGGATGAATGACCCAAGCTACCGCGTTACTTTCGATAAGGTTTTAGGAAAAAACATAAATAAAAAGGCGCTCATAGTCGACACACGTTTTAACGGGGGCGGATGGCTTCATGATGATCTGGTTACTTTTTTAGGGGGCAAGGAATATTTAACACTTCGCCCACAGGGCAATAAAACATTGGGTGGTGAGTCATATAATAAGTGGACCAGGCCAAGCTGCGTTTTAATGAGCGAGGGCAATTATTCCGATGCATTTATATTTCCCTATATTTATAAGGAGCTAAACCTTGGTAAGCTTATTGGGATGCCGGTTGCCGGTACTGGAACTGCCGTTTGGTGGGAACTCCAGGTCGACAACTCCATTTATTTTGGTATCCCGATGATAGCTACTTATGGGACAAACGAAACACATGCCACCGAAAACCACCAGTTAGAGCCGGATATCAAAGTAAGCAACGATTATAAACAGGAATTATCCGGCGAAGACCAGCAACTAGAGGCTGCTGTTAAAGAAATGTTGAAAGAGATTAAATAGATGATTTCGGTAGGTGATTTCACCGATTATTGTCTGTGATTACACCGATTATAGTAGGTGATTACGCGGATTATTGAAGATGTTTCACCGGGTTTTGTTCAGTAATCGGTGAAATCATACTCAAATCGGTGTAATCACTCTTTTCGGTAATTTTTATGCACTATCAAAAAACTGGCCCGTTCAACTTTATGGAAGGGAATATCCCAGTTTCCCTGGTAGGTGATTTTGGTGGGCAGCAGTTCGCCGTTAAAATTGGCTAACTCGATGTTCATTTGTATATCAAAACTGAATATCCAGTTGCTGTATTTTATATCCACATACCTGCCCAGTACCTGGAAATTGCGGGTGTCAAAAATAGTGGTGAGCTCTTTTATTACTACATCATTATCGGCCTCGCTCGGCTTTCTGACCACCT
The DNA here is from genome assembly GCA_036758125.1 of Mucilaginibacter sp. Classification (GTDB taxonomy): domain Bacteria; phylum Bacteroidota; class Bacteroidia; order Sphingobacteriales; family Sphingobacteriaceae; genus Mucilaginibacter. The sequence continues at coordinate 3,795 of DAIOXE010000049.1, read as the reverse complement.
TAAACCGATACACAGGTATCGAGTCGAGATACTTGCCGCGGGCAAACTGATAATAGTAATAGCCGCGCATATCTTTCGAAAATATTTCTGTTTTACTGCTGATGAATGGGATGCCTTTTACTTTGTGGCCGGGCGCAAATATCAGGGTCTTTAATTTGTCTTTATACGATTCATTTTTGCCGCCCGAGCCCGGTAATGCCGGTCCTTTAACAAAATCAGAGTTATTGGCGTTCATAAAAATATAGTCAAACATCTCAACGGTATAAAGCTGGTATTTGCCGTTGGATTTATAAAGATTACCCACGTCCTGTTTCTCAAGATAATCCATTTTGTGTTTACCATTCACGTTGCTATGCCGTATTTTCCGGTATATTTTACCGTTAACCTTGTTTCTTTTATCATAGGTATAAATGCGGTTCTCGGCATTGAATTCATATTGTTGCATGTTTCGGAAGGCCAGGTAAAAACCGGTATCAGCCAGCATAGCATCAATAAAATCCTGAGCGTTTAAATGGTGGGAATGAATATTTATCGCCGAATCAATAATAATAGTGCGGATAGTATCAGGGTTGAAGCGTTTGATCTGCTGCGCGAAAGAAGCTGAACCGATGGTTATTGGTATCAGAAAAAGTATAAGTCGTTTGTACATAATTTATGATCCAAGGTTTAAAGGTAGTTAGATATTTAACAGCAAAAAATGACCGTGATCATAAGCCGGACTTTAAAAGTTATACAGCTTTAACCGAAATTTTCCAAATCCAAAACTCAATGCCCCTCCTGTTTTTCATCAACATGAAAAACACCTGTCGATTGTTCGATATGCCAGGGGTATAAGCTTTCGTTGCTATTAAAACCTGTGCCATTCATTACATTGCCGTTGGTCATAGTGATTTGCACGGGCTTGTTGGAGTAAAGCTTTTTGGCGGTTTGATCATAAATCAGTTCATCTGATTTAAATGTTTCGCCCTGCGCGTTGGAGGCTACTACATTTTTACGGAAGGTAATGGTATTCTCTTTTGTGAGCCGTATGGCGTAATCAGATATTATGGTCCCTTTTTGCTGGAGGTTTTCATCGTAGAAAATGATCTTAACACCTTTAGGCATTTCCTGGTAGCCCTTAACTGCATCGTCCAGCTCGATCATTAACGGCGCAAGCAGCCGCGCTTTAACCTTTGCCGAATCACTATAGATAACATCAACATCTGTTGACTTGGATATTGGTTTGTCTTCTTCTTTCGATGCTATTTTCTGAATATCGTTTAATGAATTTTCGCACGCGCTCAATGACAGCATGCAAATAAACAACGCCATAAACCAATTTCGCCTAATTAAAGATATGACTGACATTTCGGATTTCAGTAACAATGTATCACTCCAGGCAATTTCATTAAGTTAAGGGAAATTGCCGTCTTCACCCTCTTTTCGGCTTGCCGAAGAGAGGGTCGACCAGCGAAGCGTAGTCGGGGTGAGTAAACTGTGCGCCATCCATTTGCACCAATTTCGCTCGCATATTTACTCACCCGGTCTTTGCTTCGCTCGACCACCCTCTCTTTTGCAGGCAAAAAAGAGGGTAAAAAATGATTTTTTTCTTAACTTAATGACATTCCCTTCGGATCTTTGATTTCAGATTTTTTAAATTCATAGCCCAAATTAATCGAATTTAAATCGTTGGAACCACTTGTCGTTAAGTGTGAAAGCTAAGTGTAAGTTAACAAAATTTTGTTTAACCAGACCGTTTTGCAAGGTTCCGCGCTGACCCACTTCGGCCGAAAAATTAATTTTGTAAAAACTACCGTTATTAGGGGATAGCGGCAGGCCGAAGCCAAAGGTTACTGCTGTGGTTTTAATATTGGTATTATTTAAATTGAGATAACTTTCATCATAAATAAAACCTAAGCGGTAATCTGTCCGGGCAAAATAGTTGTGCAGCGAGTTGATGTCGGGTGTAAACTGGCCGCCTATATTAAATGTTTTGCTATCCTGGAAGCCTTGGTTTGCGCCCGCGATAGAAAGAGACGACCAGTGGCCCATCGTGTAATCAGCGCCAATTATAAAATGGCCGTCGTTTTGAAATGATATACCAAAATGATTGATTTGCGGAAGTTGAATTTTGCTCTTTGCGCTTTGTTCGTTTATCAATGTGTCCACTGCAGGGTTTTCAACTCCGGCGCTAGAGTAGTTATATTGACTGACGATATAAGTACTTGTTGTGTTAATTTTGCTATTTGCAGAAGCGGCATATCCAAGTACCAGGTGTTTGGTTTTCGATTCGCCGAAATCAAACGAGTATTGGGCGCCATAATCATAATTGAACCCGCCAACAGCGTTATCCCGGTCGGTTCTTGTATCCAACGTACCATATAGGTTGGGTTCGGTTGAACTGAATTGCTGTAAATCACCAAATATATACGATACATTAAAACCTAATGACAGATGGCCAATACCAAAACCGTATCCCAGGTAGGCTTTTGATAAGCCGCCATTGCCATTATAAATAAAGTTTGTTACGGTATCAGGCCCCGTCTTGCCGCTTGAGCCATTACGTGTAGAGGTTTGGACATTATTATACCCCATTTCGCTGTATGGCAATAAGCCAAAACTAAGCGCTGAGCGTTTACTTACAGGTATTGCAAATGCAATATGGCTGAGCCTGAAATTAGCATTGGATGCGTTCGCCTGACCCGTTTGGCTGAAATTTGATAGGTTCGCGTAAACACCGGCATCAATAGTTGTATAATTTATAAACGCATATGAAGCAGGGTTAAGTGGGTTTATATTATTATAGCCGCTGATCCTGTTTATCGCCGCAGCGATACCGCCCATGCCTATATTTTGCGGCAGCAAAGTGGGATTGATATCACCTAAACCATACTTTGAATAGGGGGAGCTGGTAGTAGCGGTTGATTGTGCCGATTGCGCCGTAGCCCCATATGCGACGGCGACGAGTAAAAAAGTTATAAAAATCCTGGTGTATTTAATCATTACTGTTGTGTATGGCTGCGTTTAATCCTTTCAGTACCAAAAAGGGCTCAATTTTAATATAGCGGGCAAAGATGCTGTTTTTTAACAGGGTATCAAAAAAAATACTGTCGCCCCCGCTAAGCACAATGTTCAGATCCTGTCCGTCTTTTTTATAGCTTTCAATAAAACCTGTTAGTTCATATTTAATCCCGTTTTGCACACCTGAACGTATCGCCGTTGTCGTACTATTTCCATAATTACCCGCAAAAGCCTCGTCAGCACTAACTAAGGGCAGGCCGGCAGTGTAACTATTTAATGCCTTATAACGCATATTCAATCCCGGTGATATGCTGCCGCCAAAATAATTGCCCCCTGCATCAACCCAATCATAAGTTATGGCGGTACCCCCGCCTATGATCAAGCTGTTTTTGCCCGGGTATAAATATCTCGCCCCCATAACTGCGGCTAACCGGTCAAGACCCAGCGTTTCAGTTGTCAGGTAATGGTTAATTATGCCTTTTGTCATTTGGGCATTAAAATATATTACCGGGATCTTTTCTGCCAACAGTATTTGCCAGTCCGCGCTTTCTTTTTTTACTGATGAAATGATCGCCCCGTCCACCTGGTAATCATTCAGAAAATTATTTATTATTCCTGTACCGACATTTGTATATTGTTCTGCATGCAACAATTCATCCTGTTTAAAGACAGCGATTTTTGTGCAGGTATTGCCAATATCGATTGCTAATGTCATGAGCTAAGTCTTAAGTCGGAAGTCCGAAGTCGGAAGTCGGAAGTCGGAAGTCGGAAGTCGGAAGTCGGAAGTCGGAAGTC
>DAIOXE010000048.1:0-17315 GCA_036758125.1 Mucilaginibacter sp. | reverse complement strand
TAAATGTTTGCCCTTTAAAGTTTACCACGAAAGAGGGACTTTTTCAGTGCCCCCCTTTACCAGCGGGTGCTTTTTTTTTATTCAAACGATATTATTAAAACAGTTTTTATGATCATACTTATTTTTTTTATAGCGCACTGGTTTCTATCGCTATTCTTTCAAACTTTCTTCCAGCACCGTTATGCATCTCACCGGATGTTTACTACAAGTAAAACCTGGGAACGTATATTTTATGTGATGGCCTACCTTTTTGAAGGCACCTCCTTTTTAAATCCAAGGGCTTACGCCCTGATGCACCGGGCACATCATGCTTTCAGCGACACGGAAAAGGACCCGCATTCGCCGCACTTTTTTGTCGACATTTTTCAAATGATGAAGGCTACCATTAAAACGTTCGGCGATTATGTTAAAAGGACCAAAGATCCCGAGGCCCAATTTCCCGGACACTATCCGGAATGGCCTTTAATCGACCGCGTGGGGTCTTCTATATTGTCCAGGCTGCTATTTGGCGCGGCTTATACTTGCTTTTATATCTTTTTCGCCACCCATTGGTGGATGTTTTTACTATTGCCCATACATTTTATGATGGGGCCTATTCACGGCGCAATTGTGAACTGGTGCGGGCATAAGTACGGTTACGCGAACTTTGATAACAAAGATAAATCCAAGAACACTACCCCATTTGACTTTCTGATGCTCGGGGAACTGTTCCAAAACAATCACCACAAGCATCCCAACAGTGCCAATTTTGGCAAAAAATGGTTCGAGATAGACCCGGTTTACCCGTTGATGAAGCTCATGCATTGGATGCGCATAATTACGTTGAGAAAAGCCTATTAAAAAAGAGTCAAGAATCAAGAACCAAGAGTTAACAATCAAGAAAATCAGCAACTGGATAGAGTCCAAAAATGAAAAAATTTAACCTACCCGCACAACGCTTTAGTTGGTTTTATTTTTTCTCCTGGTTCTTGGTTCTTAATTCGCATATAATATTAATTAACAAAAATAACATGAATAACCAAAGTATTGAATATCAAGCCATGGAGTATCTCTTTGACTTAAACAATTGTGCCAAAGAGAATGGCTTTAAAGCTGACGAACATTGGCAAGTGAGCCTGGCAACTGCTGCTGAAAAGGTGGAGATTGAAAACAAATATAATCCAACCCTCTCGGCTAAAGTCTTGCCGGAGGTTTTATCAGAAATGTTTCACATCATTAAAGCTACGCTGCATCAGGGCCTGAATAACCTCGATAAAGCACTCGATCCGAACAGTCTGACCAAAAATCAACTACAGTATGTAATTGCCTACAATCCTAACCGTGTGCGTCGTTAACAGGCTTAGGTAAGCTTTTGTCTCCGGCTTCCCCCTTCGGAGAGGATTTTAAGAGCAACGCTGTCAATTTTGATATCCGTTTTTACTCACCTTTGGCTGCGGTGTGTGCACATCTTTTTGCTAAAAACCCCATCGGGGTTAAATATTGGTAGAAATAATTAAAAATGATTTGGGCGCCGTAGGTACCTAACCCTTTTGCTTTTTTTTCAAACAGCCCATAGTTTGGCGTTACATCAACTATTAGTTACGTGCCTACAGCACGCAAAAATGGGTTATTCCATTATGCTACCGATATTTTGCTCCTAACGGAGCAGTGTATCTAATTAAGAAATGTGTACACACTATGGCTACCATCGGGGGGAGGACGGAGGCGAGACCGGGCTTATATCGAACCCACGCTAAGCTAATTTCCTTCCGATGGTTCTTATATCCGTTTTCTATCACCAGGTTCGTCCTGCTGCAAAAAATTAATTCCCGTTTTTGTTTATAAATTTTAAACTTTCATCAAACCCGGCTGTTAATTTATTAACTATAGGTTATTACCTTATGCAAATTGACGTAAAAGATCCATCAACAGGCGCCTTGCTTCGGTTTGAGGCTAAGCCGGAACAAATGCAGGGCGAACACGGTTTCCGCATCCGTCATCCTAACGGTTCCGGTTTCTTTATTGCTAACCGGTCGGGTACCTGGCGCTCCCTGGATGATTACCTGGTGGAGCCCGAACAATTGATCAATATCGGCCTGGCGCTGGAAGGCCATCAATTAAAAGAACAAGTGGTCCACAGGTTTAAATCCTGATCTAATCGTTATAAATTATGAATACGCACGTTGATCCATGGATAGTAACTAATCCAACTTACCCGCTGAAAAACGCAGGCGACCTGGACCCGCTGCTGGAACGCATTGGTGATGCCCACTGTGTGATGCTGGGCGAGGCTTCGCACGGCACCCACGAATATTATACCTGGCGCACGGCAATCAGCAAAAGGCTGATCACTGAAAAAGGCTTTAATTTCATTGCTGTGGAAGGCGACTGGCCGGATTGTTACCGGTTGAACCGTTATATTAAAGGTTACGCCGGCCAGGATAAAAAATCGCACCAGCTATTGCATGATTTTAAACGCTGGCCGACCTGGATGTGGGCCAATTGGGAAGTGGACGTTTTGCTTAACTGGCTAAAGCAGCACAATGCTGATAAGCCGGCGAATAAACGGACAGGTTTTTACGGTTTGGATGTTTACAGCTTATGGGAATCAATGGAAGTTTTGGTCAATTACCTGGAAGCCAATGATCCCAAAGCCGCCCAAATGGCCAAAGAGGCGATCCGTTGCTTTGAACCTTATGAGGAAGATCCCCATCAATATGCCCGTTCGCAGTTCAGCGTTAAAAGTTCCTGCAGGCAGGAAGTGACCAGGTTGCTGGCCGAGATCAGGAAAAAAGCTCCCGTATACGACCACGACCCCGAAGCGGCACTGAACACTGAACAGAACGCCAATATCGCCGTTAACGCAGAAGAATACTATTCAAATATGATGGGCTTTAACGACAATACCTGGAACTTGCGGGATACACATATGATGGAAACCCTGCAGCGGCTGTTGAGGTTTCACGGTCAGGGAGCTAAAGCCATTGTATGGGAACACAATACCCACATCGGTGATGCGCGGTATACGGATATGCAGCGCCATGGCATGTATAACACAGGTCAGCTGGCGAGGGAGCAATTGGGCGAACAAGATACGGTGCTGGCAGGCTTTGGCTCATACCTGGGCACAGTAATAGCGGGAAAACAATGGGGAATGCATATGGAAGTGATGCCGGTGCCCGCCGCGCGGGATGGCAGTGTGGAGGAACTGATGCACTATACCTATGGGGATAACCGGCTATTTATTTTTGACCGGAAAAAGAACAATGACCGGTACAACGAAGTATTGCCCCACCGGGCTATTGGCGTGGTATATAACCCGGAGCACGAAAAGCACGGCAACTATGTACCGACCATTTTAAGTTCGAGGTATGATGCTTTCCTGTATATCGATCAAACCACAGCTTTGCATCCCCTGCATATAAAACCCGACGGGCGCCTGGTACCTGAAACTTATCCTTTTAACTTTTAACTCAAAAAAATGGAAAAGCAAATCGAGAAAATATATAACCGCCCAGCCAGACCGGGGATGGTTGGTGATGGTTTCAGGGTTTTTAATTATTTCCCAAATGAAGAACTAACACAAGGCGGCCCGTTCGAGATGATACAGCTTTGGGTAAACCTTCCGGCTAAAAATAAACTGGCCATCCCTAAATACCAGGCGATAACAGCCGATCAGATGGGGAAGGTAATGCTTGCTGATGACAGCGGCCTGGTAAATGTTATTGCGGGTTCATTTAACGAACATAAAGGCCCGGCTACTACTTTTACGCCGGTAAATATGTTTGATATCCGCTTAAATAAAGGCGGACATTTAACAACCTCAATACCTCTTGCACATAATACAATTTTATTAGTGGTAAATGGCGAAATTGAAGTTAACAACGAAAAGGCAGGTCAGCACGACCTTGTTTTGTTTAAAAACAAAGGCGAAGAAATAAACGTCAATGCAGATAAGGACAGCGTGGTGTTATTATTAAGCGGAGAACCTATTAATGAACCTATCGCACAATACGGGCCGTTTGTGATGAATACCCATCGCGAATTACAAGAGGCGTTCCAGGAGTTTCAATCCGGAAAATTCGGGGTACTGGAATAAAAAGGAGCAGCAAAAGTCCAAAGTCTTAAGTTTAAAGTCCCAAGTTTGCTATTGTTAATTTTATTCAACACTTTTGACTTAAGACTCAAGACTTTTGACTTTAATTTATGAACCCTGATTACATTTTTTGGGTTGCCCTGGCTGCCTACGCATTACACATTTTGGAAGAATATATCTATGATTGGAAAACCTGGGCACAGAAAATCCTGAAATTCGATGTAGATTGGAATACTTATTACATCACAAATGTGGTTATATTGTTCATCGGCATAGCCTGTGCCCAAGTTGGCTGGTCGCACCCCAGGTTTAGCCTTATCTTTCCGGCACTAATGTTTTTAGACGCTTTATTTTTTCATATTATACCCTATATCCGTTCAAAAAGAAAGTTCTCACCGGGCCTTTTTACGGGTATATTCCTGTTTTTACCTATAGGTTTAGGAAGTTTTAACAAAGCCATTGACCTGGGCATACAAACCAAATCGCTCATCTTAGCGGGCTTGTGCGGGGCGGTGCTCATGGCTTTTCCAATCTTCCTGAACAAAACAAAAAACCTGGATTTCTTTAAGTCGTAAAAGAGAATAAACGGACAGGATACAATTAAGGAAATTTATTGAAGCCCCCGCGGTAAGCGGTGCTTCAAGCTATTCCTGGTCATTATCAAGTACCGCCGCCGGCATCGTCAGATGCAGCACGCCAGGTTACTCTTTGCTATCTGCTTACGTTCTAGTGAACGATTTATGAAAAAAATAAGGTTTTATCAAAAATAAATATCTACATTTATAAACCTTAACATTAAACCTTTTCTCTATGAAAACGTTGCATCTCATTTTTTTACTCATCCTCAGCCTTACGCTTCTGTCATCATCCTGCAAAAAGCATGTCATTAAGCCTGTAGATCAATTATCCCTGTTGCCGCCTGCCACGCAAACCGGGGCCAATACCTTTGGCTGTTTGGTAAACGGCCAGGCCTTTGTGCCGAAAAACACGAATATTTTAGAGGGACCTGATTTACAATGCAACTATATTTATACAGCCGGTGGTTATCATCTTACCGTTGCTTGTGCTAATAAAAACAGCAGCGGCACGGTAACTGATGTAATTGTAGGCACAGATTCTTTAGCTATTGCCGAGGGGGAAACTTTAGCGTTCAAAACATTTGTTGAAGGAAATGCTCAAGCATCTTATACATTATTCTATAATTCGGGTGGACAAAATGACTATGAAACTAACGCTAAAGTTTCGGGGCAGTTAATGATAACAAAATTAGATACTATGAAGCAGATCGTATCCGGAACTTTTTATTTTAACGCTTTAAATAGCACAGGCGATACCGTAAAAATTACAAACGGACGTTTTGATATGCCCTATACGAGATAAACTAAAAATAAACATAAACTTATCACAACCACACATGAAAACAAACTTACTTGTAATGCTGCTCTGCAGCATTTTCATCAGCCAATTCATCAGCAACCGAACCAATGCACAGGTTAAACCGTTTGTCACCCAGCCGTTAAATCCTCCGCCAACCCCGGGGCCGATAACGGGGCCAACTACAGTACAACAGGGACAAACCGCCACTTATAGCGTTGCCGCAGTGAGCGGCGCTTCAAGTTATTCCTGGTCATTATCAAGTACCGCTGCCGGTACTGTCAGCGGCAGCGGCACTTCAGTAACAGTATATTGGAGCGCTTCTTATTCGGGATATGCCTCGGTATATTGCGAAGCGGTAAATAGCGCCGGATCCAGTTCGCCATCATCGCTAACAGTAAATGTAACCGCCCTTCCTCCATTGGTGGCAAGCAGCATCAGCCCGGCCAGCCAAACCATCAGTTACAATACGGTACCTAAGGCTTTAACCGGCACCGCAGCGACCGGCGGAAATGGCATCTATGCTTACCAATGGCAGAGTTCGCCTAATGGCGTCATTTGGACCAACATCAGCGGGGCGACAAGCCGGAGCTATGCCCCGGGAGCCTTAACGGTTACTGCTTACTACCAGTTAATAACCACAAGCAACAGTACAAGCGCTAACAGCAATTCAGTAATAGTAAATGTTAACCAGGCCACAAACCCTGCAAATATCGATACTACTTTTAACACCGCCATGAACCATATTTTCGGCACGTTAAATACAGCAAATGTACCCTTTGGATTGCTTCGCGATTATGCCATGGAATTCACCAATCTCGAAAATTTTAATGGTACGACGCTTGTTGACAGTAATATGATTGACAAGGGTATATTGAGATCAATTTACATGACGCTGGCAACCGCCCGCATGACTGGCGCTGCGACAGGCACCTTGCCCAATCCAAACACCATCGACAGCCTTTGGCAAGTAGCCCGGCAGCCCGGACAGGTTACCCTTTGCGGGCTGTTTTACCAGTATGCCTACCTGGCAAGCAATGCCGACAGTACCGGCAAAATTACCGTTACCAATAATCAATTATTCGATAAATATGTTAATGGCGTGTGGCAAAACCCATACCTGCAAGGCCAGACAGTAGGTTTTGCGCCTGCAAGCCCGGTTTACAATGCGCTTAACTTTAATATGGTTTTGCCTGCCAATTTGTGGTTTACCAACAGCGTTTCGCTGGTAAGCAAAATCCAGGTTGATGCAGGCGATGGGTTAGGGTACCGTACTATTACAACGGGCACGCCCCTGCCGGTGATGTATGCTGACACCGGCCTGAAGACATGGAATTTCAAGGTGTTTTTAACCAACAGTACAGTTTTGCAAAGCCACAGCCAGGTAACGGTGAGGGGAACAGTAAATAATTTGACTTGTTACAGTGCGGGTTGTGGCTCTTATACCCCGCCGGGTGGGGACTCGGGGACTACGTTACAGACATCTGCTGTTACCGCAAATACGGCAACAGTTCCGGCCGATGTGATATCAGGCGCTTACCCCAATTATTTTTTCTTTACCGGCGCAACTTATAATGGGCAATACGCAGAGGGAATGGTTACGCTGCACTATGGCTATGGGCATTCCTCTTTAATAAACCCGTTGATCGTGGTGGAAGGCTTTGATATCGGTTATTATACAAATCCGGAAAGCTATGCAGGCACCACTTCAATAGCTGATTTTAACAAAGATATCACAAACAGCAAAAGCGCTACATTAATAAAATTATTGGAGGACCCAACTGCTGCAACATACGACATTGTTTATATCACTTTTAAAAATGGAACGGACGACATCCACCGTAACGCGTTGCTGGTTGAATCGGTGATACGGTGGGTAAACGCCAATAAAGCCGGCAACGCAAAAAACGTGGTGCTGGCGCAAAGCATGGGGGGCCTTTGTGCCCGCTATGGCTTAATAATGATGGAAAAGAATGGCGAAACCCACCAGGTGCGCTTATTTATTAGTCACGGGACGCCCGAACAGGGCGCCGTTGTACCATTGGGATTTCAGTATTTGGAAAATCATATGAATAGTTTTTCCATGCGCCTGGGTTTTGTTTCCACGCTTTACAGCGCAATTGAGTTTATTGGTACTTCTCCAAATGTTCAGGGATTACTTTTGCTAACCGATGCGCCTGCTGCTAAACAGATGCTGGTAAACCGCATAAATGATAATTTCCAGCTTGATGATAACACCGTTCATAATGCATGGCAATCTGAATTGACCAAGTTGGGCTACCCCAGCCAGGGTGGTATCCGCAACGTTGCCATCAGTAACGGCTCAGAATGCGGACAGTCGCAAACATTAACACAAGGAGGCCAGCTTTTGTACCTTGATGGCAAGCTTCATACCGGCATTGTAGGGGACGTATTAGGTATGATTGGTTTTCCTGTAATTGGCGCCTTTACCTCACAACCTGCATTCTTAGTGGGTGTAATACCCGGCCGTAACGATCTATTAATGCATTTTGCGGCGAATGCAGCAATTGACGGAGGAGGCAACCAGATTTATACAGGTAAAATAACATACAAAAAGACAATTTTGTGGCTCATTCCCGTTAGTATTAATTTAACAAGCCAAGCCTATAACGCACCTTCGCAAACATTACCATATGAAACTTTCGCCGGTGATTATTATGCGTCGCCTTTCAACCCGGTGTCACTTTCAAATAGCATCACGGTTACAAAATACAACATCATGCTTGCAAAATATAACCTGACATTTGCAATGGCGCCAAGTTTTGGTTTTGTACCTACGCCAAGTGTGCTCGATATTGGGCAAGGCTCAACAAGCCTGCTTGAAAGCGACTATTCAGTGCCGTATACACAGGGGTTTACTCCTGTCTCTCAACAAAAAAACACGTCTTTTACGAATTTTATTACCGCTTATAGTCTTCTTAGTCCCCTTAATGTTAATAATAATGAACGGCATATCCGTTACGAAACAAGGAACGGCGACTGGCTGGCAAATGAATTAACCACGCCACCAACAATTGCCGATTGTAACGCTTTATGTCAGATAAATTCGATCGCCGGCCAGGCGGTTGTTTGTAATGAGGCAACAACTTATTCTGTAACAAACTACAGTAATGCAACCTATAATTGGTCCACATCCTCTAATTTGAAAATGCTTAGCCAACAAGGTATGTCCTACATGCAAGTACAGCCTTTTACTGCCGGCAGCGGGCAGCCCGCGACTATAACCGTAAATATCTCCGGTAAAACCGATCCGGATTGCGGAACCATAACCATAAACAAAACAATTACCATTGGTGTTGAACCTTTAGTTGTAACCAGCACCGTCGACAGAACGGTCCAAACAAGCCATTACCAGTATTTAACTGCCACTGCCACTCAACTGCCAAATACTGTGGCAAGTAATTATAGCTGGTACCTTTTAGTGAATAACCAGCCAACAACGCTGATCGGAACCGGGTTACAACTAACAAATTATCCCATCGCACCTTGCACAACCATTTATTATCAATGCCAGGCAGTTACGCCCTGCGGCATATCAACTTACAACGGTTACGCTTATAATACCTATTGCAGTGGAACTACTGCAATGACCAGCCAATCAGTTGTAATTTATCCAAACCCTGCCGATAACACAATGACGGTAACCAACAATAACATACCTGCAACTACAGACGCATCTGGAAACTCTACAGGCATTGTGCCTCAGTCATATCAAATAATCGTGTACAATAATACCGGGAATATCCTAAGGTCGGCACAAAACGCAAATGGCAATTCGAGTATTACTTTCGCAACTGGGGATATAGCAAATGGCAATTACTTTTTACATGTGATACAGGGGAATAATGTAATTGAAAAGCAAATAATTATTCAGCACTAGACGCAACATCCTAATGTAATCAGCGTATAAGCGGGCAATTGTTCAACCACTTTTGCTAATATTGTATAAAACTATACCGGCGGCAAAAGCATTAATTAACCTGTTACTATCAAGAGTTTCCGATGCTTAAAAATTTAGCTTTAATATGTTTTTCACTGCTGTTAAACAGCTTTAACCCCAATAAAATTAATCCCGGCTACGATGAGCCGGTGATGGACACCTCAAAGATTGCGGCGATAAAAATTACGCCTGCAAAGCCCCTTATTGAAAAAGACATTTACGGGTATTATTTAAACTTTGATATAAACATTAAAAATCAAACTACCCATGTGCTTGAGTTAAATTCAATAGAAATAGCAGTGATGGACAATGCAGGCAAGTTGGTACAACGGAAATTCATCGGTCATGACGCCAAATCGCCGAGTATCGACGTGTTAGGAAAAACAATAATAAAGCCCGGAGAATCGATCAGTATTTTCAACCCCTTTCATACGTTTACACCTGACATAACGATAGCAAGTTTAAAATACGGCTTCTTTTTTAATTATGCCGACAATCAGCAGCAGACAGATAATAACAACCACCGGTTGCCAATGGATTTTGATGTTTCAGCTATAAAAGTTATCAAACCAGAAGTATATATTGCTAAAAATGTGTATTACCTTCCGTTAAAGGGTAAAATAATAGTTTGGGATGGGCATGATTTTTATTCGGATCACCGCAGAACTCCTAATAACCCAGGCGAAGGAAAAACCGGCGATATATCAAAAAATTCAAACCGCTATGCCTATAACCTGGTGAGTATTGATGGAAGCGGGAGCATGTATCATGGTTCGCCGTTTAAAAAACAAAATTGGTATGTTTTTGGCAAACCAGTCTATGTGCCGTCACCGGGTAGGCTCATAGTAGTGCAAAACAATATCCCGGATAACGACTACAATGGCAAAGCCATCCAATCGCCAAAACTTGATGCAAATGTCGACCCGAAGGGAATGGGTAATTATGTAATAATTGACCATGGCAACGGCGAATTCAGTGTTATGCAGCATATGGAACGCGGGAGCATAAAGATGAGGGCCGGCACAATGGTAAAAGCCGGTGAGCAAATCGGGACCGTTGGTTTTTCGGGCAATGCCATATACCCGCACCTTTACTATACAGTGATTAACAGTCCCAGGGAGATAGCGGCGGAAGGGATCCCATCGTATTTCAACGATTATAAATTATACCGGGGAACTGTCGTTCTGGCTGTAAAAAGAAGCCGTATCGATAGCGGCGATATTGTTGAATCGGATAAGTAGGTGGGGGTGCGATTAGAGACTGGAGTTTAGAGATTAGTCCGAAAGTCAGCAAAGTCCGGAAGTCCGAAAGAAGCTGCAACTGATGCTTCGGTTAAAATAATTTAAGTTTATAGAAGGAAGGAAGCCTCAAGTCAAAAGTCTTAAGTAAAAAGAACGAAAATGACTAAGGACTTTGGACTTAAGACTTTTGACTTGACATCTATCCCGCATAAACAAACTTATAGCCAATTCCCCTTACCGTTTGCAGGTACTGCGGCGAATCGGCATTGGACTCGATCTTTTTGCGAAGCCTTACAATGTGCATATCAAGGGTACGGGTATTAACATCGGCATTATAACCCCAAACCTCCATCATCAGTTCCTCACGGTTAATTACCTTATTCTTATTTTTCAGGAAATAAAGCAATATCCGGTTTTCAAGTATGGTAAGTTCTACTTTACGATTATCCCTTATAAGTAAATGCGTATTAGGCAGGTGCTCCATATTGGCAAATTTGTATGATTCTGACTTTTCACTATTCAGCGAAAATTTGATCTTGTTGTCTATCATCGCCACCAAAACATCCATATTAAATGGCTTGATGATATAATCGGACACGCCAAAATTGTATGCTTTTATTTTGTCGACATCCTGCCCTTTGGCCGTCATCATGATTACCAGGTTGTCAAATCCTTTTGCGCGTATGTTAGTACAAACATCCGATCCCTGTTTGCCTGGCAGCATCCAGTCTAATAAAACAATATCGGGCTGCTCCTGCAAAATCATTTGTTCGGCATCATCGCCGTTTCCGGCTTCCAAAACTTTGTAACCTTCAGATTGCAGGCGCTCTGCAACCAAAAAACGCAGGTTTTCATCATCTTCAACCAGCGCGATCTTAATTTCTTTATTCATGTTTTAATTTTCATAAGGTAAGGTAATAATAAACTCCGAACCTTCATTAACTTTGCTATTAACCGCTATTTCTCCGTGCATAAAATTAACCAATTCTTTACAAAATGCCAGGCCTAAGCCTACGCTCCCGTTTTGATTATACTGGTTCTCTATCCTGTAAAATTTTCTGAATATATTGTTCAATTCATTTTTTTCTATGCCGATGCCTCTGTCGATAAATGAAAATACAATATTCCTTTTTTCTTGCGTAACATTTATATAAAGCTCTTTTTTATTTGGATGCGAATATTTATAAGCGTTCTCTATCAGGTTTTGAAAAACGCTGCCCAGTAATACCGGATCAGTATAAAAAGATTTAACGCCATAAACCTTACAGTTAATTTTAAAGTCGGGATATTTTATCTTAAAGGTCTCTTTATACCTGGTAACAAAATCATTAACGTCAATTTCCTCCTTTTTAATATCGATTGATTTATTTTCCAACTGTGTAAATGACAACAGTTTATTCATCAGGTCATTAAGCTTATCAGCCTCTTCATTTAAAATTTTACCGTACTGCTTACGCTGCCGTTCGCTGATCCCGCTGTCGCCGCTTAAGTTTGACCCGGCGATTTTTATTACACTAACGGGTGTTTTAAACTCGTGTGTAAAGTTGTTGATAAAGTCGTACTGTAGTTTAAATAACTTAATGTTAACGTTTAGATTGCGATAAATAAGCCAGCCTATCAGCACCAGGAAGCAATATATTAATAATACCAATGCGCCGATAGGCATAAAGCGGCGATTTGTTTCGGCGGTAAGATAATCCCTGGCCGAACTGAAATACAGTTTATAATCGGCAAAGGGGCCCGGCAAAGGCGCCTCTGTGACCAGGTTATCGCTTTCGGTATCAAAGGGGTCATAAACCACCGGCTGTATACTTACATTCTGATAAAGTTCCTTATGTAAGTTCTTAATTTTTAATAAATAAGGGTCTAAGAAAAACGTTAGTATATTTTGTTTATAGTACGACGAAGGATTGCCATTTTTCCCTAATTCACGGTAGGTTTTTATGTCTGTGCGCCGCAATATATTTGAATAGCTGATCTTACCTGATTTCACATCATAAAACGTCTTGTAAATTTCGTTTTGCGGCGATTGCCTGGTCGTGTCCGAAAAAGCTATATAGTCGCTCAGTTTTATAGCCATTTGCTTAAAGTCCTCTTCCCCCGTGGTATTCCAGATCCTTAAACCCGATACTCTCCCGTTTTCCGGAACAAACTGGTACATCGCATTAATGGAAATCCCCAGGTTATTCTTTACCACCGTACTGTTTTTTTGGTTACTGATCCTTGCATCATAAAAAATGATCTTTTGAACAAAAGGATAATTCTGGAATACAGCGTCCGCATATTTTGCCGCTGACGCAGAATCAAGAAATCCCTGGTATGAGGTTATTTCGGGGATCTTGTTTTGAAAAAGATCATTATAAGGTTTAATAGTTTGCTCGAGTACATCAATTTTTTTTGAAGAAAACTCATTTTCAACATACCGGGCGTTCAGGTTATAAGAAACAAAAAGCGCTATAATGAAGGTTACTGAGATCAGGACGAGGAAAATGATGATCAATAAGAAATTTTTACGGTAAATGCTTTGCGGCCTTTTCATAAAGGATCTCAGGGTTTAACGCGCATGTTCTTATCCAGGAATTTTTCAATTTCGGCATACATTTGAGTTCTATTTTTTTCACTTCTAAAGCCTGTACGCTCATTAGGCTTTAAAAAATACTTTACATTTTCGTTTCCGTTTTGTTTCTGCAATTCACGCACAAACTGGTTTAGCTCACTGATATTGGCACGTTCGTCCCTTGCTCCCTGGAATATAAGTAACGGCGCCCTTATCTTATCAGTATGAAACACCGGCGAAATAGACCTTAACTGGCCGGCATCGGTTTCGGGGTCGCCTACCATTTCATACATCATTTTTACCTTAGGTTTTAAAAAAGGCGGGGCGTCCTTAATATAAGTAAAAAAATTAATAAGGGCATGCTGTACAATAGCACAATTGTACAATCCGGGATGAAATGACACACCATATAACGCTGAAAACCCTCCGAAACCGGCCCCAAATATGGCGATTTTTTTAGGGTTGGCTATCTTATTATTTATCAGCCAAAGTACGCCATCGGTTATATCTTGTTGTATTTTACCGCCCGCTTGTTTAAATCCGGCGCTAAAAAAAGCCTTTCCATACGCTGTTGATCCACGGTAATTTACCTGGAAAACTGCATAACCACGGTTAGCCAAAAATTGTACCTCGGGGTCGTAACGCCACGAAAAGCGATCTCTGAACAGTCCGTCATGCGGTATTACAACCAAAGGCAACCCGGTTCTTTTCGAGCCAAGTGGCAAAGTGAGATAGCCATTTATGATCATTCCATCGCTGGCTTTAAATGATACAGGCTGCATAGTGCACAAATCCCCAGGCTTAAGGCTTGAGTTTATATCGCCAAGCTTTGTGAGTTTGCCGCTAATGTTCTCATAAAGATAATATGAACCTGGATTTCGATCGGTGTAAGTGAATACGATAAACTTATTTTCGGCGCTGTCCCTGTCAATAAAATCAACCTCGTTACCTTTAAGACTTGTTAGCAATTTATTATAAATATTGTGGATATCCTGGTTCAAAAAATGTTTTTGTGGTTTGGCCGCCTCCCATTTTACGAGTTCTATCCGGTGTTTATTCCTCGAGTACCCTACGTCCTGGATATCAGCATTCCCACAGGCGAAGATCACCTTCCTTTCCTTGCCATCTTCGGCATTAATTTCAACAAGCGCCAATTTATCCCGGTTAACATTTGATAATGCATAGAAATATTTCTTTTCTCCTGTAAAGGCAATTGGCTTAACCAGCGTTTTAAAATTATTTTGTATAATAGGCTTAAAAGGTGCATTGTCATTTGGACGGTACAGTATAGTTTTATCAACACCGTCCGAAGCTGTAACCAGACGTATTTTGCCATCCGCATCAGGGTACCATTCGGTTATATTGCCAGGATTTATAAGGTAAGGCGTTAATTCCCCGCTTTTAATATTTAGCCTGTATATATCAAAATTAGCCGGATCGCGTTTATTCATCCTGATAGTTATAATATCGGGCTTCTCTTTGTTCCGGTTAAGTAAGGCGATCCTTACTTTTTCCAGCGTGAGAATATTGCGCACCTTTAGTGTAGATATATCCACCGCAAACAATCTAAATTGATCAAGGTCAATAACGTCCTGGCTAAAAACTATCTCGTTGTTATAGGTCCAAAAATAATCGCCCTGTACAGGGTAATCATTAAATGAGGTGGCCATTCGTTCCTTTCCGTCAGCCAGTGACTTAATAAACAGGTTCTGTTTGTCTTTATATGGTTTTAAATACGAGATATACTTACCGTCAGGCGATATTCTGAACACAACTTTTTCTGCTGTTTTAAAAAAATTAATTATAGGGATCTGCGGCGCACTATGTTGGTTACATGCGCATAAAGCAATAATTACATTAATAAAGATTAATATTCTTAAACGCTTTAACATTTGTTTATACTCCGTCTGTTTAATCAGGTTAAGTTATGCAATTAAACAAGCAATTCAAACTTGTCACTACAATTTTACCCGGTAAAAACGTTATGTAATTTGAAAATTCGTTGATTTGAAGATTTGAAGATGAGGCATTACCAACGTTTTTAATTTGTATCATTTTCAAATTGTCAAATTGTCAATTCTTCAAATTCACCAATTAATTGATTAATTTTGAGCACATGAAGTGGTTCTGCGTGGTTGTTTTTTTTATTTTTGCCGGCTTTTCAAAGCTTTTGGCGCAGGGCAGTGAGTTGCAGCTTGCCAAACAATTTGCAGCAAACGGGGAGCAGCAAAAAGCGCTTGATATCTATAAAAAATTATATAAACAGGATAACGAGGAATATTATACTATTTATGTTAACAGCCTGCTGGGACTTAAAAAGTTTGATGAAGCCGAAAACATCACTAAAAGGATGATCCACAAGCACCCGGAGGATCATCAATATCTTATTATGT
The DNA here is from genome assembly GCA_036758125.1 of Mucilaginibacter sp. Lineage (GTDB taxonomy): Bacteria > Bacteroidota > Bacteroidia > Sphingobacteriales > Sphingobacteriaceae > Mucilaginibacter. The sequence goes on along the minus strand of DAIOXE010000048.1, from coordinate 1,714 downwards.
TAGGTACTGCCTATACCCAACAGGGAGCTATTGAAAAAGCGAATGCATTATATGATGACCTGGTTAAAAACCTGCCAGCCGATCAAAGCGAAATAGCTATGCTTGCAGCGCAGTTCTATCAGAATTCAAATATTGATTATGCTATAAAGATATTTCAGCAGGGCCGTAAAATATTACATAATGATGCCCTGTTCTCCTACGAGCTGATAAACCTTTACCGGTATAAAAGGGATAAGGTGGCATTAACCGATGAGTACCTGAACTTTTTACCATCAAACCCGGCATTTATAAACCAGGCTGAGAATGCGCTATCCGGCCTTTATGATGGCCCGGCCGATTATGATATACTTAAGGTGGCCTTATTAAAAAAGATACAAAAAGACCCTCAGCAAACCCTTTATACCGAACTGCTTACCTGGCAATTTTTACAGCAAAAGCAATTTGACCAGGCCCTTAATCAAGCGCTTGCGCTAAGCAGGCGACAGAATGACGATGGGAGTACTATTTTTGAGCTATGCCGTACGCTCACTTCAGATGAAGCTTATGATGCAGCCATACGCGGGTATGAATACCTGGTTAGTAAAGGGAAAGACCAGCCCTATTATATCCCTTCAAAAATTGAGCTGATCAATACCAAAAACCTGATGGTAACAGCTGGAAAGTATGTAAAAGATGACTTGATAAGCCTTGAGAAGGATTATATTGATTTGCTTAATGAGTTTGGCAGAAACAGCAGTACTGCTTTCGCTATGCAAAGGTTAGCCAACCTTGAGGCATTTAAATTGCATAAATTAAGCGATGCACAAAAACTGCTCCAGGAAACAATTAATATCCCCGGTACTAAACCCGGCTTACTTGCATCATGCAAGCTTGATCTGGGCGATGTCACCCTGTTAAATAACAAACCCTGGGATGCTACCCTATTATATAGCCAGGTTGAAGTTGATTTTCCCAATACATCTATTGGCCAGGATGCAAAATACAGGAATGCCAAACTGGCCTATTATACCGGCGATTTTACCTGGGCCAAAGGGCAGCTTGATGTTTTGAAGGCTGCAACGTCAGAATTAATAGCCAATGACGCTTTAAATCTGTCCCTTCTTATCTCGGATAATATTACTGCCGACAGTACCGGGGCAGCGTTAAAAATGTACGCCCGGGCCGATCTGATGATATTTGCGGAAGAACCCGGTAAAGCATTGCTGACGCTTGATAGCATTGATAAAAAATTCCCCGGAAATTCGCTTGCGGCTGATATATTGATGGCAAAAGCGAGGCTATCTATCCAGCAAAAAGAATACGAAAAAGCAGTTGTGCTTTTGAAAAAAATTGACTCAGATTATGGCTCAGGGTTGTGGGCTGATGATGCGGTTTTTATGCTGGGCGATATTTACGAAAATCATTTATCTGATAAAGAGCAGGCCAAAATATATTATCAAAAAATTATAACCGATTATGCCGGAAGCCTGTGGATAAATGAGGCACGTAAACGTTTCAGGTTATTGCGGGGGGATGTTTCTTCTTAGTGAAAGTGAGTGGTTGATTAGGTTGATTAAGTGAGTAGTTGATTTTTCGCTAAGAAGTGAGTGGTTGATTAAGTTGATTGAGTGAGTAGTTGATTTTTCACTGATTCGTATTAATTTAGCCGAACCAATGCAACAACTCAATCAACTCAATCAACTCAATCAACTCAATCAACTCAATCAACTCAATC
>DAIOXE010000047.1:0-19447 GCA_036758125.1 Mucilaginibacter sp. | reverse complement strand
TTGCCAACCTAAATGCGTTTAGCCCGTCATAATTTTTGCGTTTTGCCAACCTAAACGCGTTTTGCCCGTCATAATTTTTGGCATGTTTTAGCTATTTGTAAGGTAAAGAAGTTGTATAAACAAGGTACAAGCTCCTGTGTAACAGCAAATTAAAATACACGGTGTCAACAAGAAAGGCATAAATTGATTGGCATGAAACTTGCTTCCAGGCCTGGTTTATTTTTTTAGGCGCGTTAAATTAGTTCAGAGGCGCCTGCAGAGGAGGGATAGCTACGGATAAGTTATCGGTACAAATATATAGAATTTTGCTAATATAATTAGTATTTTTTAGGTAATGTGGTAAGAAATTATCTTTTTAACCGTCCAGCTTTTCTGAAATACTTTTTATTGACTTGTCCAACTCCTGTGCCGAATGAAATAGATGGTCTTCGACCTGCAGATATTCATTCTCTCTATCTTCACTAAGCCTTACCACGCCGATCAAGCCCAATATGTTGGTAAGATGTTTACGCACGTCATGTGAGTTTATGAACGACAGTTCTTCCTTTTTGGCAACAAACAAAAGTTTTTCATAATGCCTTTTTTGCCTGACTGTCCGATAAAACATTGCAATTACCAGAATTATTAAAAGGGCGAGGATTATCCCAAATATCAGCCATAAGCGCTCTTTTTCATAGGTTTCATCTATTTGTGAATAGTATCCTGTAATGTCATCAGATTTGATCATTGAAGAAATATTGTCAACCTGGGTAAGCCTGGTCATATTATCTTCTGATTGCTGTAGCGCTAATTTAAAATAGCCGGATGCTGCCAAATAATCATTTTGTTCTTCAGCGATTTCACCTAAAACATCATAAAGATGAAATTTAATTTCCGGGTGGTTAGTTTCCGATGGCTTGGATAATAACCCATTAATTATAACCTTTGCCAAATCCGGTTGTCCATTTTTATAATAAGCATCCGAAAGATTTTGCAAATCCTGGTCGTCAAATTTATATCCCTCATCATTTTGCATTGCATGAATAAGGTTTATCGCCTTTTTATACTCATGATGCAACAGGTATAAATAGTAATCTGTCCGGTTTTTATAAGTATATAATTTGTAAGTATTAGCTTTCGATTGTCTCAGCCTTTCATTATAAACCCTTAAAGAATCAGGCTTACTCATCCTGAAAAAATTTTCAGATTTATTATAGTATATAATATTCTTTACACGCTGGTCATCCGGCCAAAACCTGGCGCCGGTTGCCTGAGCCTGGTCCAGGTAAAATAACGACTGGCTATAAAAATAATTTTTATAATAAACATCCGATATATTTAGGTCTATTATCATCTGTAAATTATTGTCATTCAGCTTTATGGCATCCTTATTAGCCATCCTGTAACTGGTTACAGCGCCGATTACATTACCTTCTTCGGTTTGCATGCCGGCCAGGTAATTTAAAAAAGTATATGATAAAAAACTGTCTCCATTTTTGTCTGCCGACTGTATAGCATTGATCATAGCGTGTTCCGAATCGCTAACGTGCGATAAACGCCTCTGATACATACTTTCAGCAAAATATTCAAAGGCCGGCTTGTTTTTTTCATTGTATTTGGCCAGGAATTTATCTATATCAGTTTTGGCTGCATAAATTTCGCCAATCGGAGAAGCGGCGAAATCGTGCCTGATGTACTCTGCAAGCAATTTTTCTCTCGAATTTTTTTCTTTTACCCCGAGAATATTTGAAAGGCTATCGGTTTTAAATGCAGAACCTGCGCAGGCGACATTGAACGTAATACAAAAAAATAAAGCGTAAAAACTAAATTTCATAGATATGACTAAGAATTTATATAATGTTAACCATCAAATTTTTCTAACAATTTCAGCAAAGTTTCGTAATCCTTTGGATACGGGGCATGAACAGTAATAGTTTCGCCATTCAATAATTTAAAGCTTACTTCGTAGGCATGCAGGGCAAAACGCTTCATAACGGGTTGCTCTTCCTGATCCTTGCCTAAATGGTATTTACGCTTAAGCTTTGATAAAAAAACCGGCAGGCCTTTATACATTTCATCCCCGGCGATTGATGCCCGCTGGGTTGCCAAATGGATTCGTATCTGGTGCATGCGGCCGGTAACCGGGCGGCACTCAACCAAAGTGTAGTGCTTAAAATATTTTAATGATTGAAACCAGGTTTCGGCCCTTTTGCCCTCCTGCCGGCTTATGGTTACATTGCCCTTGCCAACATTTAATATCGGCAAGTCGATTAAAAGGTTCTCAAAAACATGGGTGCCATCAATAATGGCATGGTAAACCTTTTTTACCTGTCTTTTTTCAAACTGTATAGATACCGCGCGGTATGCGTCTGGGTTTTTGGCTATAATTAAAGCTCCGGAGGTTTCTTTATCAAGCCGGTGACATATCTGCGCATCCGCGGAGTAATTTTTGGCCAATCGCAGCATATTTACTTCCCCGCCTTCGCGCTCATCCAGCGAACTGATGAACGGCGGTTTGTTCACTACAATTATATCATCATCCTCAAATAATATCAAATCGGCAAATTTCGGGAATTTCATTGCCGTCAAAAATACGGTTATTAAATTTACCCTTCAAATTTATAGCCTACTCCTTTTACTGTTGCAACTACGTCATCGCCCAGTTTTTCGCGGAGTTTACGTATATGCACATCAATTGTACGGTTGGTAACCACTACCGAATCTTCCCAGATATTTTTTAGTATTACCTCGCGGGTATAAACTTTGCCGGGTTTTGAAGCCAGCAGGTAAAGCAGTTCAAATTCCTTTTTCGCCAAAACAACTTTGTTGCCCCGCTGAAAAACGAGATAAGCTTCGCGGTCAATAACCAGGTCGCCAATTTCAAGTTTGTTATCGGGTAAATCTTCCGAGGGCGCATTTCGCCGCAAGATGGCGTTGATACGGCTTACCAGCGCGCGCGGCTTTATCGGCTTGGCGATGTAATCATCGGCGCCAACATTAAAGCCTGCAATTTCTGAGTATTCCTCGCTCCTGGCGGTTAAAAAAACCATAAATGTGTTCTTAAACTCGGGCATGGTACGCATAATGCGGCACGCTTCAATTCCGTCCATTTTTGGCATCATAATATCAAGAACGATGAGATCAGGAAGTGATCTTTTTGCCTCTGCTACCGCTTCCTGACCGTTGCGCGCCAAAAACACCTGGTAACCTTCCTTTTTCAAATTATATTCAATCAGCTCCAAAATATCAGGCTCATCATCAACAATAAGAATTTTCTGCTTGTTAGAATTACTCATAAAGGTTGAATTTTTGCATAAAAGTATGTACAAAAAACAAGCAAATAGTTAACCCAATATTAACAAATTGTTAAATATTACGTTATGTTAACGATTTATTGAGGCTTATTAAATGTTTTGTTTAAAAATTCTTCAAGATCGGCGCCTGTAATATTTTTTGCAATGATAATTCCATCCGGATTTATGACAAAATTTGACGGTATCTGTTCAATATGATACAATCGCTCCACCGGCCCTTCAAAGTTTTTCAGGTCGGAAGCCTGTTGCCACGACAATTTATCATCGTTTACGGCCTTTTGCCAGGTAACTTTATCAACATCTAATGAAATACCTAATATATTAAGCCCCAATGGTTTATAAATGGCATATTGTTTTACCACATTAGGGTTTTCGCGCCTGCACGGTGCGCACCATGAAGCCCAAAAATCGAGCATAACATATTTTCCTTTATAATCTGATAATTTTACCGGATTACCATCAATGCCGCCAATAGTAAAATCGGGCGCTTTTTGGCCCATGGATAAAGGTTTAACCAGCTCCATTTGTTTGATAAACCGCTGCACTGCCGGGTTATCTTTAAAATTTACTTTAATAGCATCGGCATACGTTATTAATTGCGCTTCATATTTAACCGGGTCTAATGATGTTGCGGCATAATAACCCGCAAGCGAGTTTTTGTTTTTGTTTATAAATTTTAAGATCGCAGTACTATAGTCACCGACGTTTTTTTGAAATAAAGGAGTGTAAACTTTAATTAATGAATCGGCTTCTTTTAAAGAATCCGGGCCCTTGACCAAAGCCTGTGCCTTATCCTCATATTCATGACTGATTTTACTGCCTTTATCGCTATAAAAGTTATTTATCTTATTGAACTCTTTTATTTTTTCTGAATCGTCAGAACCGGACATCTGGTAAGCATGTGTATTATCGGTCAGGTTGGTTGAAAAATCGATGGCATCACCATTTTTAGCTATAAAATCAAATACACTGCCGCCGGCACGTATCCTAAACAAGTTGGCGTAAGGTGCATTGCGTTTAAATTGGAATTTACCCTGTTCATTTAAATTAGTAGAATCGACTATCGAAATCTGAGTGCTGTCTTCTTCGATCAGGAATATCTTTTTTAAACTTCCGGGGTTATTTATTGTGCCCGAAATAGTAAAAGCGTTCTTGTCTTTGCATGAGAATATAAATAAAGACAAGAATATAATGGTGTAAAATGCAATATGCTTTTTCATGGGATTTTAATATTGTGATTAGAAATGGTGGATAGAGATCCGTTTCAATTTGTCTTCTTTTTCTTTCGGTCTTTCTGACTTTCCGGACTTTCGGACTCAACTAATCTCTAACCTCCAATCACTAACCTCTACATTGATTCTAATTCTTTAATTAACAATTGGTTAGTTTTTTGCGGGTCGATCTTACCTTTTGAGCTTTTCATAATTTCGCCCATAAATAATCCTAAAACGCCTTTTTTGCCATTTTGATATTCCTTTACCTTATCGGGAAATTTAGCGATGGCATTATGTATAAATAGGTTCACATCGTTATTGTCCGCAATAATAAGCAGGTTTAATTCAATTGCTGTTTCTTCGGCACTTTTATTACTATTCTTTAACAAAGCAGGGAACAATTTTTGAGCAGCTAATGAATTATTGATCCTGCCCGAATCCACCAGTTTGATCAAGTCCGCCAGCGTTTCCGGCTTAATATGGATATCATTGACAGATAACCCGCTATCGTTCAGATATGATTTAACAGGCCCCATTAACCAGTTAGCCGCCGATTTATAATTGTCCGTATTTTTTATCAATCCTTCAAAATATAATGCAAAGTCTTTGTCTGCGGTAATAACCCCCGCGTCGTAACTTGACAGACCCAACTCTAAGGTATACTTATTATATAACTCATTTGGGAGGGCAGGCATGCTGCTTCGTATTTTGTCGAGGTATTGCTGGTTTAAAACAACTGGCGTCAGGTCAGGCTCAGGAAAATAGCGGTAATCATTTGCCATTTCTTTCGAGCGCAACACAGAGGTTTCTCCCGTGTCTGCATTAAAATTAAGGGTGTTTTGGTCGATATAACCATCATTTTCAATAATGCCAACCTGTCTTTCAAATTCATGCTCAATTGCACGCTGAACATTGCGGATAGAGTTGAGGTTTTTCACTTCGCAGCGGTTTCCAAAGGCCGTTTCCCCTTTACGGCGCACTGAAATATTTGCATCACAGCGCATACTGCCTTCTTCCATATTACCATCGCAAATGTCAAGGTAACGCACCAGTTTACGCACTTCGGTCAAAAATTGACCAGCTTCTTCACTACTGCGCATATCTGGCTCGGTTACAATCTCAATTAAGGGGACCCCTGCCCGGTTAAGGTCTATCAGTGAATCGGCATGGTGCTGATCGTGCATACTTTTCCCGGCGTCTTCTTCCATGTGGATGTGATGGATGGCGATATTTTTTGAGGAACTGTTAGATAAGCGTACCAATACAGAACCGCCTAAACAAACCGGCTCATGATCCTGGGTGATTTGGTAGCCTTTCGGCAAATCGGCATAAAAATAATTTTTTCGGGCGAATGTATTATGTAAATTAATGGTGCAGTTACAGGCAAGTCCCATCTTTACCGCGTATTCAACCATCTTTTTGTTGATCCGCGGCAATGTGCCCGGATGCCCCAATGATACAGGACTGACATGCTGGTTTGGCGCGCCGCCAAATGCGGCTGAATCTGAAGAAAAGGATTTACTTAAAGTGGATAATTGCACGTGTACCTCTAACCCTACAACTAATTCATATTTGTCACTGATCCCGTCTGTAAGAATTGCCATAAAAAAATAAAAACAGCTGTTTTAACAGCCTTTAATACAGCTCAAATATAAAGTTATTAATATAAATGTGATAATATTTTATCGCGGCATAGACGATAACTATTTAAGTTCGAATGCCGATTGGCTTTTTTTTGACAATCTTTTAGAAGCCTGTTGAATATCTGAAATTGAAATTTTTGATTTAATAATTTCTAAATGCTCTCTCTGCGTATTAAGCTTATCAAGCAGGATGATTATGTTAAGTTTTGATTCTTTGGACATTCCAGTATTTTGAACGAGCATTTTTTTCAACAAGTCTGAAACACTTTTTATCATATCTTCTTTGTAATCAACAACAGATTCCCTTTTATATTCTCTTTTAATAAGCAATGATTCAAAGATGGCTAAACTAATTTTAGTTAAGTCTTCTTCTTCAATAACATTAATGTTTTCTGTGTCGAACATCATCTACTTTTTGCTTTCTTCTAACGTAATTAACGTGTATTGCTCGTACTTTGTTACTTCCAGCACCTTAAATCTCGAGTTGGGCCGAAATAAAATCTCCTTTTCATTTTGCGGATGATTTATTCCATATTTGGCAAACTCTTCTATATTTTTTCCACTTCTGCTAAATATTCTAAATCGACAACTTTTACCAAACCCATTTGCTATCGCTTTTGATTTGCTGGCTGAAATAAAAGAATGTTCAACTAATATACTATTATTTTCTTTAGCATCTATATATTTTTGCAATTCAGTATTGGTTAAATCTACGGCTCTATAGGTAACATCTTCATAGTTAGGAAGTTTGGCCAATGCTTTATCCAAAAATTTACCAAACTGTGAAAATTCTTTTCCTTTACTTATTCTTAATCTTTCGTTTAAGCGTTCATATCCATCTTCTGTATATTTATAAATAATAGCCTGCTCTTCAAAACTTAAAACATCGCTAATATTTCTGCTTTTTACTTCTTCAAACTCTCTTGAACAATTAGTAATAACATACTGCAGAAGCTTTGTCACCGCAAAAATTTTCATGCAAAATTAAGCTATAAAGTTTTTTGCTTTTTCAAGCGCCTTCTCCAACCCATTTATATCACTCCCACCCGCCGTTGCAAAAAATGGCTGACCACCGCCGCCGCCTTTAATCTCTTTAGCCAACTCTCTTACAATATTTCCTGCATTCAGGCCTTTTTCTTTCACAAGATTTTCGGCTATCATAACCGTCAAGCCTGGTTTACCATCAATATCGCCAGCAAGCACCAGGAAAAGATTGGGCACAATATCTTTAAGCTGGTAAGCAAGGTTTTTTATAGCGTCAGCATTTGGCAATTGTACTTTTTGAGCGATAAAATTGATACCGTTAATAACCTCCGCCTTTTGTGCAAGCTTATTTTTTAAGCCGGATGATTTTTCAAGTATTGCTTTTTCAATTTCTTTTTTTAGCCTGGCATTTTCATCCAGCAAGCTTTCAACGCTTTTTGAAATATCCTTAGGGTTTTTCAGCAGATCTTTTAGCTGATTTACCAGTCTGCTTTGCTCGTTGATATAATTCTCAGCAGCAATCCCGGTTATGGCTTCAATACGCCTAACCCCGGCGGCAACGGCGCTCTCGGCGGTGATTTTAAAATAGCCAATATTCCCGGTAGCCTTGACATGCGTACCGCCGCAAAGTTCTTTCGAAAACTCATCATTAAATGTAATTACACGCACAAAATCGCCGTACTTTTCACCGAAGAGCGCAGTAACACCGCTGTTGACAGCCTCCTGGTAAGGCACATTGCGCTCTTCTTTTAACCCAATATTTTCACGGACTTTTTCATTAACAATCGCTTCTATTTCGGCCAGTTGTTCATCGGTAACCTTTGCGAAATGCGAAAAATCAAACCGCAGGTAATCCGCATTTACCAGTGAGCCTTTTTGGTTTACATGCTTGCCCAATACCTGTTTTAGTGCAGCATGCAGCAAATGGGTGGCACTGTGGTTATTCATGATGCTTACCCGTCGTTCATCATTTACAATGGCTGTGAGGGCGTCATTAATTTCTTCTTTTTCGGGCAATTTATCTACATAATGAACGATGAGGTTATTTTCCTTTTTGGTGTCTGTCACTTCAATCACCTCGCCATCCGGAAAAACCAGTTCGCCGGTATCCCCTACCTGCCCGCCGCTTTCGGCATAAAAAGGCGTTTTATCTAATACTATTTGATATTGCTCTTTCCCTTTGGCTGTTACCTTGCGGTATTTTATGATGTGGGCAATGGTTTCCGTTTCATCATAGCCGGTGAACTTAACGGTGTCATCATCTTTTAAAACTATCCAATCGCCGGTATCAATGGCTGTGGCGGCGCGGGAGCGGGTTTTTTGGGCTTGGAGGGCGGCTTCATAGCCTTCCATATCTACAGTGAATCCTTTTTCCCTTGCCATTAATTCGGTTAAGTCAATAGGGAAACCGTAGGTATCCGATAATTCAAAAGCATGGCTTCCGCGAATTTTTCGGCCATAAGTTATATCTGTGATTGTTCCAGCGGGATGTTCAACACTTGTAATAGATGCAAAAACGGATGTTAACTCATTAAACCGTTTAATTCCTGAAGATAGCGTTCTCAAAAATGCAACCTCCTCCTCCAAAACCACCTTCTGTGCAAAATCCTTTTGGTTATACAACTCATCAAACACCCCTTTAAACTGATCAGCCACTAAAGGCACCAACTGGTTTAAAAATGGCTCTTTAAAGCCTAAGTATTGGTATTGATACCTAACCGCCCTGCGTAAAATTCGGCGGATCACATAACCAGCTTTGTTATTTGACGGCAACTGCCCATCTGCAATTGCAAAACTGATGGCACGGATATGGTCGGCCATTACGCGCATGGCAATGTCTGTTTTTGGGTCGCCCGAATCATCAGCCCCCTCTAAATCTCCCCCGGTTGGGGAGACTTTTTTATTTTCGTTCCTATTCTTAGAACCCTCTCCTTTGGAGAGGGCAGGGTGAGGAGCTTGATAGGATATTCCCGATTTCTCCGCAATAAACTGTATCAACGGCTGAAAAACATCTGTATCGTAATTTGAAGTTTTCCCTTGCAGCACCCTTACCAAACGCTCGAAGCCTAAACCGGTATCCACATGTTTTGCCGGTAAAGGCTGCAACGAACCATCCTTCAGGCGGTTAAACTGTATAAATACATTGTTCCATATCTCAATAACATTCGGGTCATCCCTATTTACTAAGCTTTCGCCTTTCACCTTTAACCTTTCACCTCCACTACGGCTATCATAGTGTATCTCGGAGCAAGGGCCGCAGGGGCCGGTTTCGCCCATTTCCCAAAAGTTATCTTTTTTGCTTCCGAGCAGAATGCGTTCCTCCGGTAAGAATTGTTTCCAGTAGGCGTACGCTTCCTGGTCTTTTGGCAGGCCTTCTTTTTCATCGCCTTCAAAAACGGTAACGTAAAGGCGATCTATATCAATCTTATAAACTTCAGTCAGCAATTCCCAGCTCCAGGCGATGGCTTCTTTTTTAAAATAATCACTAAAGCTCCAGTTGCCCAGCATCTCGAACATGGTATGGTGATAAGTATCGATACCGACCTCTTCCAAATCATTGTGCTTGCCGGATACACGTAAGCAGCGTTGCGTATCGGCCACTCGCGGGTATTTCGCGACCTCCTCACCCAAAAAAATCGACTTAAACTGGTTCATACCCGCGTTGGTGAACATCAGCGACGGGTCGTTTTTTATTACAATAGGTGCGGATGACACAATAACATGCCCCTTGGAGGCGAAAAAATCCAAAAAAGCCTGGCGTATCTCGGTAGCTGTCATAGGATGCAAAGATAGGATTTTGAAGGATTTCGGATGTCGGAATTTCGATTTCGGATTTATTAATTGTCTGAACCGTTGATTAAGTTGATTTAAGGATTTCGCTGATTTTATTTCTGAGCCTACTTTTAGACGAAAGTTAAAATAAAAAGTTAAATTTGTTCATGGAGAATATTTAAATCCGAAATCGAAAATCCCAAATCCGAAATCCAAAAGATGCCTTATAAAGAACGCGAGATCAGCAAGATGTACTATACCATGGGCGAGGTTGCTGCCCTTTTTGATGTAAACCAGTCGCTGATAAGGTTTTACGAAAAAGAGTTTGACATACTTCAACCCAAAAAGAATAAAAAGGGAAACCGCTACTTCACACCCGAAGATATTGACAACCTGAAAATTATTTTTCATTTAATAAGGGACAAAGGATACACTTTGAACGGAGCAAAGGAATATCTGAAAAATAATATGAATGATACCAAAGACAGCCAGCGTGTGATCTCATCGCTCGAAAACCTTAAAAAATTCCTTATCGAAGTGCGTGATCAGTTGTAATTACTGGTTGAAAGGCTACCTTTATCTATGATCCCAAATCACAAAGGCGAAATTCCTGTTGTAATATTATTATTGCCTTTTCTATTGGGTATCGGGGTCGGGCTTAATTTATTATCGGGCGTCGATGTAGCCTTATTATCAGTCGCCTTTTTTACCTTATGCTTTGCATTTATCTTATTCAATTTAACTTATAGCCGCTTCGGCCTGTATAAACAAAGATGGGTTGGCGGCTCACTTATTACCATTATTCTCTTTTTATTTGGCTGGTTAAGCGTAATTCATTACAATGAGCTTAATAACGGCAATCATTTTTCCAAAAATCGTGCACAGTATCTTGTTGTAAAGATCAATAACGAACCAACCTTAAAAAACGGCTTGCTGCACTTTACTGCTAATGTTGAAGAAAGCATTGAAAACGGTAAAAATTCGACAACCGGCGGAACATTGCTTATCACGCTGAACGACAGCAGCGCTAAAAATCTGTATTACGGCGACGAATTGCTTATCCCGGCAAAATATAACACCGTTGAACCTCCATTTAACCCTGCAGAGTTTAATTATAAAAGCTACCTCGCCAATAAAAACATTTATTACCAGGCTTTTCTATATCAAAAGCAATATGTGGTTTTAAAAACGAATACCGGCAATCCGATAATTGCCCGTTCACTTCGGTTACGACGACAACTGGTTGAAAAACTAAAAAGCACCATTCGCGATACCGGCGCGTATGCACTGGCATCAACATTAATATTAGGTTATAAAGCCGATTTGAGCGATGACATCAGGCAAGCCTATGTAATAACAGGAACTATTCATATACTTTCCGTCTCCGGGGCGCAGGTCGCCATTATATACTTCCTGCTGGCATTTGCATTTAAGTTTTTAGAAAAGTATGAGCATGGCAAGTTGCTTAAAGCGGTTATTATTATCTCAATTATCTGGTATTATGCCATGCTTACAGGCTTTCCTCTTTCGGTTTGTCGCGCATCGGTTATGGTCAGCATGGTTCTTATAGGCAAAACCTTCAGCAGGTACACCAATACTTTGAACACGCTGGCTATTTCGGCCTTTTTGCTGTTATTGTACGATCCGTTTTTTATAACAGAGGTCGGATTCCAACTATCTTACATCGCGGTTTCCGGTATAATTATACTACAGCCGATAGTTTACAAATGGCTTAAATTTAAAAATAAACTGGCCGATAAATTATGGGCCTTCTGTTCTTTATCAATAGCAGTGCAAGTGGCTATCTTCCCTATCAGCGCTTTTTACTTTCACCAGTTCCCTGTATATTTTTTAATCAGCAACCTGTTCGTTATCATTCCGTCCGCGGCAGTCATGTATCTCGGTATTCTTTATTTATTGCTTCCGCAGATACCGATCGTGTCCGGGTCGATAGCTTTTATCTTAGAAAAAATCATCCTGGTAATGAACAAAGGGCTTACTATTATTGAACATATACCTTATTCCAGCATCAGCAAACTATGGCTTACGATGCCCGAATACCTACTGTTGTATCTGATCATAATCAGCCTGCTTTATTTTTTGTATGATAAAAAACCCTCGGTGCTTAAATTAAGTCTTTTTTGCACTTTACTTTTATGTTTCAGTTTGACCATAAAAAAAATTAACCAAGCACGATCAAACAATATTGCCTGGCTAAATCTTAAAAAGCACAAAGGCATAATATTTAAAAAAGGAAATGAAGCAATAGTATTGACAGACATTAAAAGTACCGATAAAATATATCAGTATTCAATTCAACCTTATCTGGATCGCTGCCAGGTTAATAACACGCAGATATTTGATTTAAACCAGGATATTAACACTACTTATCTGGTAAAAAAGGGCGGCTTTGTACAGTTTTTAGGTAGCCGAATATTCTTCTTTGACGGGCAAATCGGGGATGAGCGATTAAACCCAAAAATAAAAACCGATTATATTTACATAACAGGCAATCCAATTGCGGCATTAAACGTTTTAAATACTAATTTTGAGTATCGTATGCTTGTTATTGACGCAAGTAATTCAGACCACTTGACCGATCAAATTAAAAAGGATGCTGAAAGCAAAAGCATTAATTATAAAATATTAAAACGTAACAATTCTCTTATTTCAATATCTAACTAAAAAGCAAACCTGAATTTATGAACATCAAACTTTTTAACGTTGCCCTGGGCATAGTGCTTACAGCAACTGCTATCAGTGCCAGCGCACAAAAAACTTATACAGAGGGCGTTGTTATGTATTCTACGGAAATGCAGGGGCAGCAGGCCGATGTTAAACAATACTTTAGGCCCGACTCCTCCGCGGCTGTGATAACGATGGGCCCCGCCAATATCAAAGTATTAACCACTGCCAAACATGATTATTTGGCAGTTGTACTTGATGTACCAGTAGCATCTATCAAAAAAGCCGGTATTGCAACTCCTGCTGAACTTGAAGAAGGAATAGCAGCCTTACCAACTTTCACTTTTACACCCACTGAAGAAACAAAACAGATATCCGGATTTACCTGCAAAAAAGTGGTAGCGAAGGACAGTAAAAGCGGAAAAACATACGATGTATGGATCACCAACGATATAAGTGTTCCGCCAACCGCTTTTCCTTTTTATTATGCAAATGCAGGCGGGTTCCCGGTGCAATTCACATCGTTTCAGCAAGGGCAGGAACAAAGTATTACGATCTCAAGTATTGCGGGCGACAAAGCGCCTGCCGGAACATTTGCTATTCCGAAGGATTTTGAAAAGGGAAGTTTAGCAGACCTTCGGCCGGGCGGATAATCAGTTTGCAGCAGGCAGTTTGCAGTGAGCAATTGGACTTGATCTGTTAACCTGAAAACTGCCTGCCGAAAACTGCTAACTGAAAAATGTATACTGCAGACTTTCTGATAAAGCCCTCACCCAGTCGCCAAACAAGCGGCTTTCAAACTGCACAGCTTTTTGCGCATGCAGCTCCCAATCCGGCGAAAATCTTTTTAGTTGGCTGATCATTTCTTCCAGGTGCCCTTCCTCTTCTAAAATAATTGATTTCACATTTATCTTGCTTCCCGCATTTTCAAGCGCATCCTGATAAATGGGATATAGCTCATCAGCACGTACCTCAATGGCATACGTTACCAGAAGGTAGGCTGCAAAACGCAGGTCTTTCCCGGTAAGGCCCAGATCATTTTTTAAGTATCGGCATACCTCTACATCCAACTGGTTCAAATAATACCTGCTAAAAGCAGGGGCCAGCAAATACTCCGCGGCATAAGTGGGGCAAAGGCCGTCGATTGTTTTTTCTATTTGTTTTTTCAGATAAAAAGCATGGCGGTGCTCTTCTGCGGCATGTTTTAATATAATATAAGTAACAGTAAGCGGGTCTTCGCTTGCGGATATCTTGCGGGCGCCGGTATTTTCCATTAATGATAACGTATTTAACCACTTAGCGTGCAATTCGTCATCAGCTATAATTAACGGCAGTATTTGAGATATTATAATCGGCTCAGTCATTTATATAATCGGTGTAATCTTTTTTTATAATCGGTGAAATCGTCTACTCTAATCGGTGAAATCATTTATTAAAATCGGTGCAATCCGTCAATAATTTTGCTGTAAATGTAATTCAGTTCCTCGTCTGTAATGCAATAAGGGGGTAAAATGTAAATGATATTTCCAAGCGGCCGTAAAATGATACCGGCATCTAAAAAATAATGGTACAAAATATCACGCAATGAATTAAAGTATGAGGTGTCATCGCCGGTTTGCCATTCCATCGCTAAAATTGTCCCGGTTTGCCTTATGTTTTTAACTTTAGGATGATGTTTAATTTTCATAGCAAACTGCCGGTGCGAGTTTTCGATCCTTAAGATATTTCTCGTTGTCGATTCATCCAAAAAAAGATCTAAACTTGCCAGGGCTGCCGAGCAGGCTACAGGATTGGCGGTGAATGAATGCCCATGAAACAGGGTTTTTAAACGGTCGTCTGATAAAAAGGCATCATATATCTGCCAGCTGCAGGTTGTTAATCCCAGGGCCATTGTGCCGCCGGTTAAGCCCTTTGAAAAACACATAATATCCGGCTGTTGGCTAACATGGTTGCATGCAAATGCCTTGCCTGTGCGCCCAAACCCGGTAAAAACCTCATCAGCAATCATCAAAACACCTTCCTTACGGCAATGCGCCATCAATTGATCCAGGTATTTGGCTTCGTACATGATCATCCCGCCCGCTCCTTGTACCAAAGGTTCAAAGATGAAACAAGCCAGTTGGGATTTGAGATTTGAGATTTGAGATTTGAGATTTTTTATGTTTGACTCATCCGGGAGATCGATAAACTCAACTTCAAACAGCAAAGAATCAAAAGCTGCGGTGAAAGCGCTGCGGCCGCTTACGGCCATTGCACCGAACGTGTCGCCGTGGTAAGCGTTTTTAAATGCCAGTATTTTGGTGCGATTTTCGCCCTGGTTATGCCAGTATTGAAGGCACATTTTTATGGCTACTTCTACAGCAGTTGAGCCATTATCAGAGTAAAAAACTTTTTGCTGGTTATTAGGTAAAATCGTAAGCAATCTTTCAGCTAACTCTATTGCCCCTTCGTGTGTAAAGCCGGCAAAAATAACATGCTCCAGTTTTTTTAATTGTTCCGCAACTTTTTGTGCGATATAAGGATGGGCATGCCCGTGAATATTTACCCACCAGGATGATACGGCATCGATATATTTTTTGCCGTTTTCGTCAAACAGGCAAGCGCCTTCTCCCCTCACTATTGCTATGGGCGGCGGGGCGGTTTTCATTTGTGTATAGGGGTGCCATATTACTTTTAAATCTCTGTCGGTCAAATTCATATACTATTTACTAAAAGCTTTGCGACATGCTGATCGGTTGGAAAAAGGAATTCTTCGGGTTTAAGATCAGTTAATTTAAGCCATCTGAACGACTGTAGAATATCGCCTTCTTCGTCAAAATCAAAAACCAGGGTTTTTATATCTAAATTTATTGGGGTTAAATTTTTAACAACGTAATAAACACTAATAACCTGCGAATCGTTAAAAGCCGACTTTACATAAAAATCGGTCGTGTAAAAATGTTTTACTATCTCAATTTCTAAGTCACATTCTTCTTTAAACTCGCGTTTTAAACCATCAACAAGCCCCTCGCCAGATTCAAGCCCACCTCCCGGAAATTTTGTAAAGCGTATGCCGTATTCCTGTTCATCGCTGATCAATATTTCTTTTTCAGGATTTATCAGCAAGCCATACACACGTACATTAAAGGGATACATTATTCAAAGTGTTTTTTGTTGCGGATAACCTTATCCAATGTCCAAACTATATGTTCCCTTTTAGGCTCCGACCTTATCGGGCAATTCGGCATGCTGCAGTAGTGACAGCATTGTGGTATGCACGGGTCGGTATGTATAAATAACTCGGTTTTTGTAACCTCGCTGTTAATTAATTGATCGACAAGCTTTACTTCTTCATGTACTTTTATCAGGTCAAAATAGTTTGGCAAGGTTAAATGGCAATCAATATGCAGGTCATTGCCATACTTCTGGGCACGAAAGTTATGTATATCTATCCAGGCATCCCTTCTTTTTTCGTTTAAAACATTTACAACTTCAGTCACAATTCCGAAATCAGCTTCGTCCATCAGGCTCGAAACAGATTTGCGCACCAGTTTATAGCCGTTAAATAAAATATAAAGCGCGGCTACTATAGACAATGCACTATCAAGCCATATTATTTTTGTGAAATTTATCAGCAACAGCCCAACAACTAAACCGAGACTGGTTATCATGTCTGTTAAAAGATGCCGGCCATCAGCATCAAGCGTGATAGATGGCAGCGATCTTCCCTTGCTGATCAGGTAAAAACCTAAAGCACCATTTATTATCCCCGTTGCCCCAATTATTGCGGCTCCCGTTAACAGATCATGTATTTGATTAGGATAAAAAATACTGGAAACTGATTTAATAATGATAGCAATTGCAGCAATCCCTATTAAAGATCCCTCAATAAAAACAGAAAAATATTCAACTTTCCCATGACCGTAGGGATGGTTCTCGTCGCGCGGAAGGGCCGCAAGATATATGCTGAAAAAAGCGAACGAACTGGCCAGTACATTTACTATGCTTTCAGCAGCATCGGTAAGTACAAAATTTGACGCAGTTAAAAAATAAGCGCCAAATTTTGCCAGCATCAGGATTATACCTATAATAACCGAAATGAGTATGATCCTTTTTTGTTCTTTCAAAACAATTTTATTTACGGTCAAATTTATATTATTTAAAGCTTAAAGCAGAAAGCTTAAACGTATTTTAGGTAAAAGGCGAAAGGTGAAAGGCAAAAGGTTAAATTGCCTTTTCCCTTTCACCTTTTCCCTTTCACCTTTCGCCTTATTTTCTATCTTTGCGGCAACATTAAAAATTATATGACTATCTTAAGTACCAGGATAAACAACCTGTCAGAATCTGCAACAATAAAAATGGCCAAAATGGGCCGCGAACTTGCCGCTAAAGGCGTTGATGTGATCAGCCTTAGCTTTGGCGAACCTGATTTTCATACCCCCGAACACATTAAGGAAGCCGCCAAAAAGGCGATGGATCAAAATTTTACTTACTACACGCCAGTATCCGGTTACCCGGAATTAAGAAAGGCGGTTGCGAATAAATTAAAAAAAGAAAACGACCTGGATTATGATTTTAGCCAGATTGTTGTTTCCACAGGCGCTAAACAAGCTATTGCAAATGCAGTATTATGTTTAGTTAACCCCGGCGAAGAAGTAATTATACCTACGCCTTACTGGGTTTCATATTCGGAGGTTGTTAAACTGGCCGACGGTGTCAGTGTTTTTATTGATGCGCCCGTTGAGCAGGATTTTAAAATAACACCCGGCCAATTGGAAGCGGCAATCACATCAAAAACAAAGCTGTTTATGTTTTCATCGCCATGTAACCCAACCGGCAGTGTTTACAGTAAGGCTGAATTGGAAGGCTTAGCCAAAGTTTTTGAAAAACATCCGAATATTTACATCTTGTCGGATGAGATTTATGAGCATATCAATTTTGTGGACAAACATGAGTCAATAGCGCAGTTTAATAATATAAAGGACCGTGTTATCATCATCAACGGCTTTTCAAAAGCGTTTGCCATGACGGGCTGGCGTATTGGCTACACTGCTTCAAATAAAGAAATAGCAGCGGCTTGTGATAAAATGCAGGGACAAGTCACTTCGGGCACCTGCTCAATTACTCAAAAAGCGGGTGTAGCTGCTTTGGAAGGCGGGTTAGAAACCGTTTTACAAATGCGCGAGCAATTTAAAAAACGCCGCGACCTGGTTTATAGCTTGTTAAAAGATATTGAAGGTGTAAAAGTAAACCTGCCCGAAGGCGCATTTTATTTCTTCCCTGATGTAACTTCATTTTTTGGTAAAAGCTACAATGGAAAAACCATTAATGACGCTGATGAACTGAGTATTTACCTGCTCGAAGAAGCACATGTGGCTACAGTCGGAGGTGATTCATTTGGCGATAAAAAATCTATCCGCATCTCTTATGCCGCCGCCGAAGATAAGCTTGTCGAAGCCGTGAGAAGAATAAAAGCAGCTTTAGGGAAATTAGGTTAGAGAGATTAGAGGCTGGAGATTAGAGATTAGTGTTTGAAAATTCATAAGGTCCGGCAGAGATTGTTGGCGTTAGTTGCTGATTACTCGGTGTCTGCAATATCACGTCTTCCAGTCACACATACGTTACCTTTGTTGAATTTTTACTAAATTTACTGCTTATTTAATAGCTTTGGTTTTTGGTGCGATATTGCTGGTAAAAGATGTTGAAACGAAACAAACTAACCTCTGGTCTCTTATCTCTAATCACTAAACGGCATGAATGAGTACCTTGATCCTGACCGCGAACGCCTCACTCCTGCTGAACGTGATATTGAAAAAGTTTTACGTCCGCAGGTATTTGAAGATTTTACCGGTCAGCATAAAATATTAGCCAATTTAAAAATTTTTGTGCAGGCTGCCCGCCAGCGTGGAGAGGCGCTTGATCACGTATTGCTTCATGGGCCGCCGGGGTTGGGCAAAACTACGCTATCCTACATCATTGCCAATGAAATGGGCGTGGGCATAAAGATCACTTCCGGCCCGGTTTTAGATAAGCCCGGCGACCTCGCAGGTTTACTTACCAACCTGGAAACCGGTGATATTTTATTTATTGATGAGATCCATCGTCTTAGTCCGCTGGTAGAAGAGTATTTGTATTCGGCAATGGAAGATTTTAAAATAGATATTATGCTGGAGAGCGGCCCTAATGCCCGTTCCGTACAAATATCCCTTAATCCTTTTACTTTGGTTGGCGCAACAACGCGTTCAGGTTTGTTAACTGCGCCTTTGCGCGCAAGGTTTGGCATAAACTCAAGGCTGGAGTATTATGACGCAAAGCTTTTGACAACTATAGTGCTGCGTTCAGCGTCCATATTAAAAACACCTATAAGCGATGAAGGCGCTTATGAAATTGCCCGCCGCAGCCGTGGCACTCCGCGTATTGCCAATGCCTTGCTGCGACGTACCCGAGATTTCGCCCAGATAAAAGGCGATGGCAATATTGATACCACTATTGCCAAATATGCTTTAAATGCACTGAACGTGGATGAACACGGGTTAGATGAAATGGATAATAAAATCCTGACCACCATAATTGATAAATTTAAAGGCGGCCCGGTAGGCTTGAAAACCATCGCAACTGCGGTTGGCGAAGACGAAGGTACCATTGAAGAAGTTTATGAACCTTTTTTGATACAGGAAGGCTTTTTGATGCGCACAGCACGTGGCCGGGAGGTTACTGAGTTTGCCTATAAGCATTTAGGCAAAATAAAGCTGGGCGGAAATCCGTCGTTGTTTTGAAATAAAATTTTTTCACCCTCTTTATCGCTTGCGATAGAGAGGGTGGTCAATGCTATTAAGTTAAGCGATAAATATTTGTTATTCAGATATTTATACGTATA
>DAIOXE010000046.1:0-19882 GCA_036758125.1 Mucilaginibacter sp. | reverse complement strand
GTTTTCCGCTCCTTTTTTATCCTTTAATCCCAAAGGACTTTTTCAGTGCCCTCCCTTTAACCAGGGGTATGCTTTGACCGAAGCCCTTGCCGCCGCCGAACTTGACCTGCAATGGCATACGCTGGGAGTAAATGATACACCGGCCAATGTTGACCAATTTGAGACAGATGCCCTGCATAAAACAAAACTCGACCTTCCGCAGGTACCGCCCCGATACCGGTCAAGCTATTTTTTGCATATCTGGGCCAATGGCTATGCCGCGGGATATTATGCCTATGCCTGGACGGAGATGCTCGACCATGACGCCTTCGCATGGTTTATGGAACATGGCGGCCTCACCCGCGAAAATGGGCAGCGTTTCAGGGACATGGTGCTTTCAAGGGGCAATACGGAAGATTACGGCAAACTATTCCGCGATTTTCGCGGCCACGATCCTGATATTCA
This sequence comes from Mucilaginibacter sp., assembly GCA_036758125.1. GTDB lineage: Bacteria > Bacteroidota > Bacteroidia > Sphingobacteriales > Sphingobacteriaceae > Mucilaginibacter. Next base: position 19,438 of record DAIOXE010000046.1, on the reverse strand, counting down.
CCCCATGCTGGTTTTCAGGGGCCTGGTAAGTAAGTAAAATTTTATCCGTCTTCAGAGAATTAACTTAATGTGTTTAGCGATTAAAAATCTCGAATGATAAAATTGTAATTGTTTGAGAATTTGACTGTTATGAACTTCCCTCTCAAGAGGGGGATCGCACAGCCCAACGCCTTAAACTCATTTCTTTTATTGTATTTCAATCGCTAAACGCGGTTAATTTAGTTTATCTGTACCACCTCAAACCCAGCAAGTAAATTAACATCAGGATCAACAACTACAGCCGAAGGTTTCGCGGTTATGGGAAAATGAACCACAGTATTTTTATCTTTTACATAGATAGTGCGAAGCTTATGATCTATAGAAACCCCCAATGGGAACTCAAACAATGTATTTTGCCTTTGAGTGATATTCAGCTCAACAACGCCTTTAGCTGCGTCATATTTCCAGTTGATGTCCAATTGCGGGTGCCCGGGCGTATACAGCCATTGCGTAAAAAATTGCTTTAAATCCTGGCCGCTTGCTTGTTCCATTACTTCGCGCAGATCATCTGTATTGGCATCGCAGCCGTCGTATTTTGCATAATAATAACGGATGCCTTTCCAGAATGAAGTTTCGCCTAATTTACGCCTGAGCATGTGCAACACCCAACCGCCTTTTTGATAACTGTTGGCATTCAGCATTTGCATATAATTGCTTTTAACCGTCGTATCAACAACCGGGGTCAGCCTTCTTTTTTCAAATTTTAAAACCGTTTCCCTGTCAGCGTACAATCGTTTTTTTAAGGTATCGCCGCCATATTTGTTTTCGAGGTAAATGTTGGTCATATAAGTGGCAAAGCCCTCGCTCAGCCATAAATGAGCAAAGCTCTTTTCGCTGGCCGCGTCGCCAAACCACTGGTGGGCAATTTCGTGCGCCATCAGCGATTCAATATCCTTACTGGTAACAGAATTTTCAAAATAAAATATTGCGCTTGCATTCTCCATACCGCCGAAGATAGTTTTGGACTGCACATTGGCTAATTTCTCATAAGCATATGGGCCGAATTTTTTTATATAAAAGGACAATATCTCTTTTGCCACGGCATAGCTTTTAAACCCCGCATCCTTGTTTTCCGGAAACACATAAGTATAAACCGGGATATTACCAGCGTCGCCAGTATGATCAATTGCAAAATCAGCTACGCCGATTACCATTATTTTAGTTGAAAGCCGTGCATTTTCCTTCCAGTGCGTCAATTTTAAATGGGTTGCCAGTAATTTTTCTTCAGTTTTTAACCCGTTGGCAACAACCTGGTAATGATCGGGTGCGGTAACCACAAAATCAACTGTTGCTTTATCCGCGGGATAATCGGCACAGGGCAGCCAGTTATGCGCCCGGTTTGGCCAGTTATCACCAAAAAAAGTACGGTGGCCAAATTTGTTGGTCGAAATAACAAGGCCGTCGGCAGGTATGCCCTGGTAGGCAATCGTAAAGCTATGCAGGCTATTTTTTCTTGCGGATGTTTTAATATTTATCACATCGCTATCCTGGAAAAATGGAACATTTTTGCCTTCCTCACTCACTGCTGAAACCAGCATCCCTTTTCCTTCGCTATTGGTTTTAACCAGGTTTAATTGAAAATCGTTTACATCCTTTAAAAACTTGACTGTAACCGTAGCCTGCCCTTTTATAGTATCATTTGTATCATTAAGCTGTATGGCGAAATTATAATGCTGCACGTTAATTGCGGGGAACGGAACCTGCGCTTTTAATGGCAAGCAGTAAAAAAGAATAATGAGAAAACGCAGGCATTTACGCATAATGGTCAGGCAGAACTTTAATGTGAGAGCAAAATACGTTTTATGTTCGGGATCCTCATAGGCTAAACACGTTTTGGGTACCACAATTTTGACTCTTTCCGAAGGCAAAACGCGTTTTGGGTACCACAATTTTACCACTTTCCGAAGGCGAAACGTGTTTTGGGTACCATAATTTTACCACTTTCCGAAGGCAAAACGCGTTTTGGGTACCATAAAAAATTGCGCTGAATATTTTTTAATGGATTGTATATCAGGCAAATATATGAAAATAAAGAACAAAGAATGGTTTCAGGGCATGAATTTTCTCGATTTCCGTCTTTTTCATTGATGCGATAGGCGTTTTTGGCGATAAATGAAGATCCCTGAAAGATTGATGGACTTTATACAAATGTACGGAATTTCAAGCGGTTTGCTATGTCGCGACTATCGATTTTCGACTCCCCACTTCCGACTTCTGACATCCGACATCTGACATCTGACATCCGACTTCCGACTTCCGACTTCCGACTTCCGACTTCTTCCTCACCTCCACCTGAAACTCTTTATCATCAGATCCACATCCTGTTTTACAAAAGTAAGCACCGGTTGTATCGAATCGAGCCGCGGCTCGGTATTAAAGTAAAGGGCTCCGCGAATGTAGTTTTTCGTGCTGTCGGTAAGGTAAAATTGTACGGACGACGCCGTATTGCCTTCAATGGTATAGTATATGCCGTAAACCTTCTTGCCGGGGTAGCTGATCACCCCTTCATCAATAGCGGTTGCCTTTACCGTATGTTTAAAGCTTAATTTATGTGCATCTTCTATCAGTGCGTTAAATTCATTTTTCGATAGGATATGCTCATAACTTAAATGTAAGGTCCCGTTAAATTGCGGGAACTGCATATTCAGCCAGCATGGTTTTGCGCCAGGTTTTTTATCCGGCTCAATTACGGCATATTTGGGGTATATGAAAGTAAACGGACAGGCGGCAGCGTATGGCTGGTATTCTTTTTTAGGGAAAATTATCCGGAAATAACCCCGCGGCTTTGGCGAATAATCATGATTGCCGTTGCACGAAGCAAATATTAACAGGGATAAACCCATTATTGTTATCAATTTCATGGATATCTTTCTTTGTGGGTCCATATCTCCCAGGACCTTTCCGCCTGCAATACTAACATTTCATAGCCATTTTTTATAGTTGCCCCGTGTTCCCCGCCTTTTTTTAAAAATAAGGTTTTTTCAGGGTTATAGATCAAATCATAGAGCAAATGGTCATCAGTAATAGCCTCGTAGGGTATTGGCGGACATTCGCCAATGTTTGGGACCATGCCCAAAGGAGTAGTGTTAATAATAAGTTTATTTTGTTTAATATGGTGCGGTTTTAAATCTGTAAATAATAAATTGCCAGGGAACGGTTTGCGGGTAACTACTTTAAAATTGATGCCCAGGTTTTCCAGCACACATTTAACAGCCCTTGCGGCGCCGCCATCGCCTAATACAAGCGCCTGATCGTGATGACTTTTTAGCAAAGGTCTTAAGGATCTTTCAAAACCATAAATATCTGTATTAAAGCCCTCAAGCCTGAAATCATGCCCCCTTATGCCCACCTCGCCCGAAAAGGCCGCTTCGACGGGGCTTTCGGCATTAATTCGAATACAATTTACGGCCCCGGCAACTTTGGCATTGTGCTCTATCCAGTCGAGATATTTTAAAACTGATAGTTTATGGGGGATAGTAACATTAAGTCCGCAAAGGTTAGGATGGCTATTCAATAAAGCCGGCAGTTCTCTGATATGTTCGATCGGGAAAAGGTGATACTCCGCATCGGTGATCTTTTCCCTTTCGAATTTTTCAGTAAAGTATTTTTTTGAGAAGGAATGTGATAGCGGATAACCGATGAGGCCGTATTGTTTCATTTTGTTAGATGTGAGATTGGAGTTTTGGGATGTGAGAGATCACGGCCTTTTATTATTGATCTTGCCCGCTTCTTCTAATTCCGCATCCATTTGGTCGTCATACTTAAAACGGTATAGCACCCAGTCGTTTTGGGGTTTGTAAAACATAAATGTAAACCTTACTGGCTGATTGGTGAATTTTACAAGATAGCTATAAAAAACCAGGCTCATACCGGCGTTTTTTTGAGCGATCAATTCTTTACCTAAATATTGCCCGACAGATTTTTGCAATGAATCTAATTTCACCTTTAAAAGGGCTATCTGGTTGGCATCGGTAAATAATTTATTTGTGCCAAATAGATAATCTATAGCCGCGCTTGTTCCATCACTTTTGTATTTTTTAAAAAAAGTATCTATCAGGGCAATCGGGGTTTTTGATACAACCGGCAGCTTTACGCTGATTTTTTTAGCGGCAGCAGTCGTGGTTACATTTTGGGATTTAGCATAAAAAGTGCAGCTGCAAATGATAACGGTTAGTAAGAGCAGTTTGTTGATGAGTTTCATATTGAGTTAAAAAAGAGTTGTAAATGTTAAAAAAGGTTGTAAAAACAGCTTGTACGGGATTATATTGGCCGAACCTACGGTTCTTTATAATTCGTTGATCCTTTTTCAACGGATTAAAATCCGTTGCTACAAGATTGGCCGGGGCTACGCCTCTGTCGATTAAGCTAAGGGAAATTGCTTCTTCACCCTCTTTCCGGTTTGCCGAAAAGAGAGTCGAACAGCATAGCGCATTCGGGGTGAGTAAACTGTGCGCCATGCATTTTCGTTAATGCCGCTTCCATAGTTTACTCACCCGGTCTTTGCTTCGCTCGACCACCCTCTCTTTTGCAGGCAAAAAAGAGGGTAAAAAATGTTTTTTTCTTAACTTAATGACATCGGGATACGCCTCTATTCATTAAATTTCAACACTTACAACCTCTACAACCACTACAACCACTACAACCACTGCAACTTCTGCAACGACTACGCAACCACTCACTTAATCAACCCAATCCAACCTAATCAACCAACTACTTCGCAACATACATTACTTCCTTAACCGCTTTGATTACTCTTTCGGGGTTTGGAAGATATTCCTGTATCAGCGTAGGTGCGTAGGGCAGGGGAACGTCCCCACCCATAATGCGCAACACAGGCGCGTCTAAATAGTCAAACGCCTCCCTTTGAACTTTAAAGGCAACTTCGGTAGCTATGGAACCCAGGGGCCAGCTTTCTTCAACTATTACCAAACGGTTTGTTTTTTTAACTGAATTGATCACAGTATCGTAATCGATAGGACGTACAGTGCGCAGGTCGATCACTTCGGCATGGATGCCTTCTTTTTCAAGCCCGGTGGCGGCGGCGTTAACCACTTTCATTATCTTGCCAAAACCAACCAGGGTAACATCAGCGCCTTCTTTAGTAACTTTTGCTTTACCCAGTTCTATATAATAGGTTTCTTCGGGTACCTGGCCTTTATCGCCATACATCAGTTCCGATTCCATAAAAATAACCGGGTCGGGATCAATGATGGATGATTTTAACAGGCCTTTGGCATCGGCCGGGTTGGAAGGCACAACCACCTTTAAACCGGGACAATTGGCATACCAGCTTTCAAAACACTGACTGTGCTGTGAGCTAAGCATCCCCGCATTACCCGTAGGGCCGCGAAAAACGATGGGAACAGTAAACTGCCCGCCGCTCATTGACATGATTTTTGCGGCCCCATTGATGATCTGGTCAATAGCTACCAGCGAAAAGTTAAAAGTCATGAACTCGATGATTGGGCGTAAACCATTCATGGCCGAGCCTATACCTATACCGGCGAAACCAGCTTCAGAGATGGGGGTATCAATTACCCTCTTTGCGCCAAATTCATCAAGCATGCCCTGACTAACTTTGTATGCGCCGTTGTATTGGGCAACTTCTTCGCCCATAAGATATATTTTATCATCCTTGCGCATTTCTTCGACCATTGCCTCCCGAAGCGCTTCCCTGAACTGTATTTCTCTCATCGTATTATTAATATGCTTTTTTTTTGAGAACGCAAATATAATCACTAATGTGTGATTTGCAATTTGTAATAGATTTGAGACGTGAGATTGTAATAGATTTGAGTTATGAGATATGAGATAAACCTAATAAATTGTGATCTCATGTCTCATATCTCAAGTCTCATATCTAAAAATATTCTTTATCTTACCACAATTCTATAAAACAATTTATGAGCGATACCCCTATCATCCAAATCCGTAATTTATCCAAATCATACGACACAAAACTGGTCTTAAAAAACCTTTCGCTTGATATTTACCCCGGGCAGGTATTGGGCTATATCGGGCCGAATGGCGCGGGAAAATCAACTACGGTAAAAATACTAACCGGCCTTATCCCCGATTTTGAGGGCGAAGTAATTGTAAACGGCATCAGCATGGCCGATGACCCGCAGGAAATAAAAAAGCTGATCGGCTATGTGCCCGAAAACGCCGAAATATATGATGTGCTTACGCCAATGGAATACCTCGACTTTATTGGTAAATTATACGGGATGGAAGAAGCATCACTGCACGAAAGAGCGAAAAAACTGCTGGCGGCATTCGGGCTTGCCATCAATGCCGATGACCGGATGGACACCTTTTCAAAAGGAATGAAACAAAAGGTATTGCTGATAGCGGGAATCATCCATAATCCAAAGATCATTATTTTAGATGAGCCTTTATCCGGATTGGACGCCAACGCGGTCATCATGATAAAAGAATTGATAATGCGGCTGTCGCACGAAGGTAAGACCATATTTTATTGTTCGCACATGATGGATATAGTGGAAAAAGTAGCCGACAGGATATTGCTGATTAACAAAGGCGAGATAATTGCCGACGGCACTTTTGAATCGTTAAAGCAAAATCACAGCGATACGCTTGAGCTGATATTTTCAAAATTAACCGGTCGCGGCGATTCGGCAACCGAGACAGATGCTATTATCAATGCTTTCGATTAAAACCATTTATGGATAAGATATTTTTAGTTTTTGTTACTTTTTTGAACCCGGTTTTAGAAAAAACAGGTGTTGATACCGATCAGCTTTACCAGATATTGAAGGTAAAGCTGCTGATGGATAACCGCAGGCCAAATGCGATGTTTGCCGCCCGCCGTAATGCGAAGAATGAAACCAATGTGAAAAATCCCTGGCTGATCAGTTTTTTAACTGTATTGATTGGCTTTTTTATAAGCATGGTATTGTTTTTAAATGCGGCGCCATATATTGCCCAAACGTTATACTTTACCATTTTTATGGTAATGATGGCGCTTACGCTTATATCAGATTTTACCACTGTGTTAATTGACGTGCGCGACCAGTATATTTTGCTGCCCCGCCCGGTAAATGATCGTACCATAACCGTATCGCGCATTCTCCACATCAGCATATATGTTTTGCGGCTCGCCTTACTTCAGGGCCTGCCGGGCATGGTGATCATTGGTTTTATCGACGGCATATTGGCTGTTCCGCTGTTTTTTGCACAAGTACTCGAGGCTACTTTTTTAAGCATTTTCATAGTTAATATTATTTACCTCGTGCTGATGAAATTTGTGAGCCCTCAACGGTTTAAAGACATCATTAGCTATTTCCAGATAGGTTTTTCGGTATTAATATTTGCGACCTATTATTTGCTGCCGAAGCTGATCAATGTTTCGGCAATCGGGCATGTCCATCTGCTTAGGCACTGGTGGGCTTATGGCCTGCCACCGGTTTGGATAACGGCCTTAAATGAATTACTTATGCATCCCGGCCGTTCGGGCCTGGTAACGGGTATCCTCGCTATAATTGGCTTTACCCTTCCCTTGATAGGCCTATGGTTTGTGGCGAAAGTGCTGGCGCCCGGCTTTAACAGGCGCTTAGCCATAATTTCAAACCCCGAAGGGAACAGTGATTCGGCTGCTAATATTAAAAAGGCAGGCAAATTCAATGTTATCGATAGCATATCAAAGATAGTGGCTCCCGATCCTGTTGAAAATGCCGGTTTTAAGATTACCTGGAAACTGGCTGCACGCACCCGTGAATTTAAGATGAAGGTTTACCCTGCATTTGCGTATATACCCATTTATTTTATATATTTTGCATTGAACAGTAAAGGCGAAAATGTTTCGGATCGCTTAAATGAGATGCAAAATGGCCATAGCTACGTTTTTTTAATTTACTCATGCACGCTTATATTGTCTGCCATTTTGATGAACATATCCATGTCGACAAAATATAAATCGGCCTGGGTTTATTACGCTTTACCGGTTAAAGAGCCTGGTAAAATATTGTCGGGGATGTATAAGGCAATTATCACGCTTTACTTTTTACCTTATTGCCTGGTTGTAAGCGCGGTTATAGTAGCTGTATGGGGCCCGCAAACCATTAACGACCTTATCCTGGCATTCTTAGTGAGCGTGATCTATGGGATGTTAATGGCGCTGTTTATGGTAAAAGGACTGCCTTTTTCGAGGCCGATTATTGCGAAACAAGGTGGGGGCAGGATGCTCGTTTCCTTTATGATGCTTTTATTCATAGGCGGTATAGGCTTTGTACACTATATGCTAATGAAATGGGAAACCGCCATTTGGATAATGATTATCCCATTCCTGCTCCTAAACTGGATCATGTTCCACTATTATAAAAAGCAAACCTGGGAGAATATTGAGTTAGTTGATGGTTCATAGTTCATAGTTCATGGTTCATAGTTCATAGTTCATGGTTCATGGCAGCTGCAGCTTTTCGGCTATGAACTATGAACCATCAACTATGAACCAAACTATCAACCATGAACTAAAACATTGTCTATCAATCTCGTTTTACCCACTTTAGCGGCTACAAGGGCAACAATATTTTTGGTGTTTTTATTAGCGGGGTGCAAAGTATCGCTATCGGCAATCTCGAAATAATCAAGTTCAACGAAGGGCTCCTGATTTATCATCAGTTCAGCCTCTTTTTTTAGCTGCGGAATGTTATTGCTGTCAAAATTATCCTGTACCCACCTAAGCGTTTTTGATAATACAAGGGCATGTCGGCGGTCATCTGTTGTTAAATGAATGTTCCTTGAGCTCATTGCCAGGCCATCGGCTTCGCGCGTGATGGGACACATTATTAGCTTGACCGGCATGTTTAACAACTCAACCATTTTCCTGATGATTAAAAATTGCTGGTAATCTTTTTGCCCGAAGAAGGCTGTATCGGGTTTAACTATATTAAATAGTTTATAAACAACCTGCGTAACACCCTGGTAATGCCCGGGCCTGAATTTTCCCTCAAGCATGGACTCCAGTTCGCCTATATTTAAATGCCATTGTTCATTAGCATCATATATTTCATTTGCCGTGGGATTAAACAGCACATCGCAATTAACCTGTTCAAGCTTTTTAACATCTTCCGCTATCGGACGGGGATATTCCTCAAGGTCTTTGGGGTCATTAAACTGGTTTGGATTTACAAAAATGCTGCATACAACCTCATCATTGTTTTGCTGTGCCTGCTTTATTAACGAAAGATGGCCCCGGTGCAGAGCGCCCATGGTTGGTACAAAGCCAATAGTTTTATCCGAAGCCCTGGTTTGCTGTAAATATTGCTGAAGGGTTTTCTTAGTGGTAAATATCTTCAAATGACTGGAAATTAAAAAAATCTGGCAAAGTTGTACAATTGATTAAAAATTACCAAAACTTACTTGCATTATTCGTTGCCAGTTTATATAATAATGCTTATATTTGCACACTCAAATTTTTTTGACTTCTTATACTTAAATTTAATACAGATATAGTGATGGGTAAATCTAAGCTTTTGTTTATAACTCACGAAATGTCCCCTTTCCTTGAACTCACAAAAATTTCTGAAATCACACGGCGGCTTCCGCAGGCTATGCAGGAAAAAGGTTACGAAATACGTATCCTTATGCCCCGCTTTGGAAATATCAATGAGCGCAGGAACCGGCTGCATGAAGTGATTCGTTTGTCGGGAATGAATATTATCATTAACGACAACGACAATCCGTTGATCATTAAGGTTGCATCAATTCCAGCGGCCCGTATGCAAGTCTATTTTTTAGACAATGAAGAATACTTTCAGCGCAAGCAGGTATTCACGGATAAAGATGGTAAATTTTACGCGGATAATGATGAGCGAATGATCTTCTTTTGTAAGGGCGCTTTAGAAACTGTTAAAAAACTGGGATGGGCTCCCGACGTAATTCATTGTCACGGCTGGATGAGCGCATTGATTCCGGCTTATTTAAAAACCACATTTAAAGATGATCCTACTTTCAAAAATTCAAAAGTAGTTTATTCTGTTTATGAAAATGATTTTACTGACGCATTAGATCCGGATTTTGTTCAGAAATCAATAATGGGCGATATGACTGAAAAGCATATTGATGTTTACAAACCAGGAACCAATTCGGCCTTGTATGCCGGCGCTATCCACTACAGCGATGCTATAGTTTTAGCCGGTGAGAACATTGACGAAGAAGTGTTAAATAATGTTAAAAACAGCAATAAATCGGTTTTAGAATTCGATTCCACCTCAGATTTCGAAAATTATTACAATTTTTACGACGAAATTGCCAATGAGGAATTGGCACATGTTGTATAAGCTTTGAGATCATATATGAAATTTTTCCGATTAGACTTATTGACCCTGTTAATAAGTCTTTTTATTTTGAATAGTTGTAAAAATCAGGATACTGTCGGGCTGGGCATAACCGCGCCAGGTCAAATAACTGGGAACCTGGTTGATACATCAACAATTATAGTCAATACAGTTCCTGAAGATTCAGTTATAACCTCAGGGAATCTTCCCAAGAATCCGTTGGGTTATTTTACTGATCCGATTTTTGGAGTAACCACATCAAATATAGCCACCGACCTTAATTTACCGGGCTCTGCCGCTTATACGCTTCCAACCGGTACAATAACTGTCGATTCGGCCAGGCTGGTGCTTAGATATGCCAATGGCTTTTATGGCGATTCAATTACTTCAAAGTACACGGTTAATGTTTACCAGCTGCAAAATAAATTTGATGCCAGCAAAACCTATTATAATACAACAAGCCTGGGGGCGACATCATCATTGATCGGTTCCCTTACCTTTAATGCCAGGACGCACGATTCTATAAAAATCTACCATATTATAGCTGGCGCCCCAGACACGCTTATAAAGGTTCCGCCGCAAATCCGGATACCAATTATCCCCAGCTTTATCAATAATAATATTTTTTATGCAAGCAGTACGACACTTTCTTCAAATGCAATTTTTCAGAATGCCGTAAAAGGTTTGTATATAACCCTTGATAAAACTAAAACAACCGGCCCGGGTGGTATTTTTATGATAGCCCCTTCAGATTCGTTATCAATTTATTACAGGGTCAATAATGGCAGCAGTATTGATACAGCCGAAATTTCCCTCCCGATATCAAGTTTCGCGGCTCAGATAAGTCATACTTACACAAGTACGATTCAAGCCGAACTTGCCGATACCACCACATCCAGGAACACGTTTTATTTACAAGGGCTTGCCGGTTTGAGGGCGAGAGTAAAATTTCCTAATTTATTAGCGAACCTTAGGGCCGGTTTGCTAAAAAAGGACAGCGATTTAGTAATAAACCGCGGTGAGTTGGTCATCACGCCAACTCCCGGGAGCGATATTCCGTATTCACCCATACCTAAAATTACTATGTACCGGCTTGACATAGCTCATCAGCGTGCTCCGATCGAGGATGCTAATTCCGGGGACGCCCGGTCAGGCGGCGTAGGCATTTTTGGAGGATTTTATAACCCAAATCTGAATGAATACCATTTTATTTTAACGGCTTATCTGCAGGATCAATTGCTCGGTAAAACCATTGATTACGGGACATATATAGCGCCCATAGACATAAATTCTCAGGACGCCGCAACTCATGTTGATATTGACCCTACCGTGCAGGTTGCATCCCGCACCGTTGCTGTAGGCTCGGATAAAAGCTCCCCTTACCGGATAAAATTAAATATTATATACACCAAGGTAGCGCGTAAATAAAGCGATTACAGGCTGGATATTAGAGATTAGTTAAACTTGTAAGCAAAAACACCGCTTTACACTCATTGTGACAACTAATCTCTAAGCTCAAATCACTAATCTCTAACTAAACCTTATTGGTGCATGATTGTCTACAGGATATTTATTATTAGGTGGATCGCAATTATTAAAAAATACATTCAAAGTCCCATCATCCTTACTAATATCTTTTTACTTTTGCTAAAACGACATTTAATATTCAATCTATGTGCGGAATTGTTGGTTATATAGGTTTTAGGGATGCGTACCCGATAATTATCAAGGGGTTGCACCGGTTGGAATACCGCGGGTATGACAGCGCGGGTGTCTCTTTATTTGATAAAGAGTTAAAGGTTTATAAAAAAGCCGGAAAAGTTAGTGATCTTGAAGATTTTGTCAAGGGTATTGATTTAGGAGGAACTATGGGCATGGGCCATACCCGCTGGGCAACCCATGGCGCGCCAAGCGACCGCAACTCACATCCGCATTCTTCCGGCGACCGTAAACTTACCATTATTCACAATGGGATAATTGAAAATTACGGTATAATTAAAGAAGCTCTTTTAGCTAAGGGGCATGTTTTTAAAAGCGATACCGATACAGAAGTCTTAATTCACCTGGTTGAGGATATACAGAATGAAACCGGCTTAGATCTCCGTGAAGCGGTAAGGGTCGCTTTAAATAAGGTGGTGGGGGCATACGCTATTGTAATAATGAGCGCCGATGACCCCGATCTGTTAATTGCAGCCCGCAAGGGAAGCCCAATGGTGATCGGTGTAGGGAATAGCGAATATTTTGTTGCATCGGACGCTACCCCCATTGTTGAATATACTAAAAATGTGATCTATTTAAATGACAACGAGATCGCCTATATATGCCGTGAAAACCTGCTGATCAAGAACATCGATAATACTGTTCAGACCCCTTATATACATGAGCTTGATCTTAAGCTTGAAATGCTTGAGAAAGGCGGTTACGAGCACTTTATGCTTAAAGAGATATATGAGCAGCCGCGGTCAATTCGTGATTGCATGCGTGGCCGTATATATCCGCAGCAAGGAAAGGTTCAATTAGGCGGGATAAAAGAATATACAGAGAAACTTAAAAACATCGACCGTATTATCATAGTTGCCTGCGGCACGTCATGGCATGCGGGCCTGGTTGGCGAATACCTGATCGAAGAGTATGCACGCGTACCGGTGGAAGTGGAATACGCTTCGGAGTTTAGGTACCGCAATCCTATAATTACCGAAAAAGACTTAGTAATCGCCATTTCGCAATCCGGCGAAACTGCGGATACTATGGCGGCTATTGCACTGGCAAAAGAAAAAGGAGCTACTATTTTTGGTATCTGTAACGTAGTCGGTGCTTCTATCCCGCGTACTACTCATGCGGGGGTTTACACACATGCCGGGCCGGAAATTGGCGTTGCTTCGACCAAAGCCTTTACTGCCCAGGTTAGCGTTTTAACGTTGATGGCGTTTTATATTGCACAGCAACGAGGCACCATTACACAAAGTAAGCTGGTTGAATATTTGACCGAACTGAATGAGATACCCGAACTGGTTGAGGCGGCTTTAAAATCTAATGAGCATATCAAAAAAATCGCTGCTAAGTTTAAAGATTCAACTAACTGTTTATTTTTAGGCCGTGGAAGCTCATTCCCGGTAGCGCTTGAAGGGGCACTGAAACTTAAAGAAATATCCTATATACATGCCGAAGGCTATCCCGCTGCCGAGATGAAACATGGCCCTATCGCGTTGATAGATGAGGATATGCCCGTCGTATTTATCGCAACCCAAAATTCATCTTACGAAAAGGTGATCAGCAACATACAGGAGGTAAAAGCACGCAAAGGCCATGTTATAGCCATTGTTACCGAAGGCGATACCGAAGTAAAAAGTATGGCCGATTATGTAATTGAGATACCGCAAACTGATGAAGCGTTTGTACCCCTGGTGGCAACAATCCCGCTGCAGCTATTGGCCTACCATATAGCCGTAATGCGCGGATGCAACGTAGATCAGCCGCGTAATTTAGCGAAATCGGTAACGGTAGAGTAGTTCATGGTTGATGGTTCATAGTTTATAGCCGAAAGGACAGTCCGGATTGAGGTTTTTGCAGAGACGCAATATTTTGCGTCGGCGGTTGCCCACATTCACCCTAATTGCCAAAGACGCAAAATATTGCCTCTCTACATTGAAAAATAGCCAATAATCCTTTTTCAAGATTATCGGCTATTAACGTGCTCCGCCATTGATTTCATCGCATCATTGGTGTTTACCTGCAAACCTTTGGCAACTGCCATCCCCAGGCCAATATCGGCCCTGAACCAGTGGCAAAGCTGCCTGTTGATGATCAGTTCGCGTTTTGGCCCGTCAATACCGCTCATTGCATTTACGATGTTTGTTATAAGGGCATGTTTTTCATCATCGCTCATTAACCGGTATAAATTGTCCGGTTGGGTATATAGAACAAATTTCATCGTAATAATTTAATAGAAAAAATCAATAATTGCTATATTTGAATAGAGAAAAACTATAAAGGAGAGCCAAGATTCAAGAGCCAAGAACCAAGACGGAGGTGTTTTAAATACAGCGATCATAGCTGAGATCGTTCGATAAGCTTTTTACTGCCCGGTTCCTGACTTTTGATTCTTAACTCTTAAATCGTAAATCGTAATTCATAAATCGTAATTCATCATGACCATTACCCAGCTTGAATACATTGTTGCTGTTGACACCTACCGGAGTTTTGTATTGGCAGCCGAAAAGTGTTTTGTTACCCAGCCTACATTAAGCATGCAGGTGCAAAAATTAGAGGATACGCTTGGCGTTAAGCTATTCGACCGCAGTAAACAACCAGTTACGCCTACCGAAATTGGCATCGAGATCATTTCGCAGGCCAGGATATTGTTGGGCGAAGGCGAAAAGATCAAAGAGATCATTACCGACAGGCAAAAGGAGTTGTCCGGGGAATTGAAGGTGGGTATCATCCCTACCGTGGCGCCTTATATCTTGCCAAAAATATTGCATGGTTTTATTCAAAAATATCCGCAGGTAAAACTCATCGTATGGGAGCAAACTACCGAACAGATCATTCAGCAATTAAAATTAGGGATGATAGATTGCGGATTGCTGTCAACACCGCTGCATGAGAATTCTTTAACAGAGATACCTGTTTTTTACGAAAACTTTGTGGCTTATGTATCAAAAAACAGCAAGCTTTCCAAAAAGAAAAGTATCAGCCCCGAGGATATTGATATGGAGGAGATATGGATATTAAACGAAGGGCATTGTATGCGTGAGCAGGTATTAAATATATGCCAGCGCCGTAAATCGACCCAAGGCTTTAAACATTTTGAATATAATACCGGCAGCGTTGAAACTTTAAAGCGCATGGTTGACCAAAACAACGGCGCCACTATTTTGCCCGAACTTGCCCTCGCCGACCTCAATGATAAGCAGTTAGATAAAGTACGATATTTTAAATCGCCGGAGCCTGCGCGCGAAGTGAGCATTGTTATCCAGCGTAATTTTTTAAAACGCAGGATGATAGAAGCGCTTAAAAATGAAATACTGGAGTTTTTGCCAAAGCGCATGAAAAACAAAAAGAAAAAAGAGTTGATGGAGATTTGAGCGAGGTCCGGAAGCTTGAAAAACCCAGGTTTTATATTCAGAATATAATTCCTAACTTTATCATTGTCTCCAAATAGCATAATTTGTCCTATGTCAGATCGCTTTCTTACTGAATCACATGATCATACACATTTAACAAATGGGGCACAGGGTATCAGTAACGATCAGCTTTGTGAATTAAGCTTTTTGTTTGATAGTAACCCAAATCCCATGCTTATACATGAAATCCCTTCATTGCGTATATTAAAGGTAAATAAAGCGGCTATTGAATGGTATGGCTACCCGGAACAGGAATTTTTAACCCTAAGCACCCTCGAATTACGGCCCGAAACGGAGTTGGAAGAATTCAATAATTACTTGAGTCAAACAGGTATTAATGAGCCGGCGTCGCATGGAATTATTTATTCGGGTATTCGGAAACATCAAAATAAAAAAGGCGAATTGATTTATGCCGATGTAATCAGCCAGGATGTAAAATTTGAAAATAGAAATTGCCGGATAATGGTTGCCTCGGATTGTACGGAAAAAGTACGTTACCAGGAAGAAGCCATTTGGGCCAAAAATAATCTTGAGGCCCTGATTAACAATACAGAAGATCAAATATGGTCGGTTGATAAAGAAACCAGGTACGTTTACATGAACAAGGCCTACCGTAGCCAAATTGCCAGTTTAACGGGCGTTGAGCCAAAAGAGGGTGATTTTTCTTATAGCAACAGCTATGGTGACGAGATGGTTGAAAGATGGAATAATTATTATGCAAGGGCACTTGCCGGTGAGCGATATACTATTATCAACGAAAGTGCGGATCCGCTTACACAGCAGGTGCTGAGCTTTGAAATAAGCTTTAATCCTATTTACAAAATTAAGGGGGATATTACGGGGGTTGGCTGTTTTGCCCGCAATATAACGGAACGCCTTGCCACAGAAAAAGCCATTATTGACCAAAATGAGCGCTTACGGCATATTGCATCGGTGACATCGCACGAGTTGCGCCGTCCGGTAGCAAGTTTGCTGGGGCTGATGAATATTATGGACAGGGAGAATTTTTTCAACCCCGATAATAAAGACGTGATAGAACACCTGCTAACGGTTGGCAACGAAATTGATGAGGTGATCAGGTTAATAATAGATAAAACATTTATGGACGGGCCATTAAAAAATAAGTATTTATCGCCTTGATTGAGTGGTCAGAGATTGGAGATTAGAGATTGGAGGTCAGAGATTGGAGATTAGGAGAAGTCCGGCACGGAAGAAAAGAATGACCCAATGACCAATGACTCAATGACTCAATGACCCAATGACCAACAAATTTATTGCACCGTAACCACCGCTGCGCTGCCCGCAGGCACGTTAATCACAAAACTTTTTCCATTAACTGCATATTGTTCAATGGTTTTGGCCTCAAATGTGCCATCTGCATTTACTAAACTACCCGCAAAAGTGGTTCCTGTTGCCGCAGTGAGCGAAGGGGCCGTAAGCCGGGCAATTTGTATAATGGAAGCAGCTTTGTTTAAATTTAACGCGAAAGAATAAGTGTGTATTTCATCCTTGTTGATCAGCGTAAAGGAGTAGATATTGCCGGCTTTAACACAAGCATAAGCGCTGCAGTAGCCAGGGTTATCAACGCTTGCAGGAATAATTGTTCCTCCTGCGGAAGCGTATTTAAAGGCCAGCATCGCATAATATTCCGGACTGGCGGTCAACAGGTCATTTTGAATAAGTACCGGGGAATAGAACAAACCGTAACCACCATGAAAGTTAATGCCATCGCCATTATTTTCGGCTACCGTCCACATAACGTCAAGCGCCCACAACGATGAAGCGAAGACATCACTAACTCCGCTTTTACCGCCCCCATAAACATTGTTAGTTTCGGTAATTCGGTAAGGCAAATTATATTTGACCGACTCATTTTTGATCACCCCCAGGAAATTAGATAATTTATCATTAGATGCTAAAATTGTGTGGTAGGTAATGGATGAATTTGTCGCAGGGCCGGTAGTGTAATAATGTCCGTCCAGCAGTTTTACATTATTGTTTTCATTTTCGCCAAATGATGTTACCCAGTCGGAATTATAAGCAACATCCGGGCCGGCAAATTCCGCTTGCGGCACCTTGTTTCTAACGGCAGACAAATAGGTTTCCCACTCGTTCTGATAGTCGGGATATTTGTAATCTGACGAGCGCATACCATAATGGAATACATCAGGCTCATTTCCAGATTGCAAAGCATATAGGTTACCGGCCAGGCTATTGTGGACATACATCGCTTCATTTGAAGTTGCGATAACATCATTGTCGCCTAAGTTTAAGCCAAACAATACCTGCCATCCTATAGCCTTTGAAAAATCTGATAAGCGGTCAATATCAGTTTTAGTCAGCGAATCGGCTGTGGTATTGGCGCTGCGAATATTTTCCGACCAAAAAACTTCATCGCTGGTACCCCCGCCAATACGTAAAATACCCGGACCAAGGTTTTTGATTAATTGAATGAGAACCGTATTATTTACGTTCAAAAATTCGGGGTTGGCGGTTAATATTTGTGTTTCAAAACTTAACCCTTCAAAAGTTTTCGGAATTGTACGGCCGGGCCGGTCTTGATTTAAACTTACAGTAACAGGAGAGCCGTCGGCGGGTGGAAGACCCGATGACCGTGGGTGTTCTTTTCTGCAAGAAAACAGGACAAACAGTAAAATTACGATCCAAATTTTTTTCACCTGATAAGCCTTAGGAAGGCGTATTCAAACATACATCTTTTTTATTAAAAAACGAGGATGTTGTTAGTTCGCCCCCTTTTTATATCGCCAATATCTCCACAATCTTCAAAAAATCCGCATTGATATCAGTATTGTGTTTAATCGCATTTTCAAACCGGGTATAAGCTATTTCATTGTGTATAAGGCCGATCAATTCATTTCTGTGCCCGGCCATTAGAGCCTCAACAGCTGCTACCCCTACGCGGCTTGCGAGTACGCGGTCCATGCATGTCGGGCTTCCCCCACGCTGTATGTGCCCCAATATCGATATGCGCGTATCGTAGTTTGGAAACTTTTCTTTTATCTGCCGGCCTATCTCAAAAGCATCGCCCGCTTCGCCATTTTCGGCGAGCATAATAATTTTCGATCTTTTATCTTTCCGGCTGCTCTCAAGCCGCTCGAATACGGCAGGGAGGTCGGTTTTACTTTCAGGTATCAATATGGCTTCGGCCCCGGCGGCAATACCCGTCCGTAAGGCGATCAGGCCCGAATCCCGGCCCATCACTTCAACAATAAATAATCGGTCGTGCGATTCAGCAGTATCCCGTATCTTATCAACCGCCTGAATTACTGTATTAATAGCTGTATCATAGCCGATGGTAAAATCGGTGCCGCAAAGATCGTTGTCAATAGTACCGGGCAAACCAACAATTGGAACATCATACTCCTCTCCAAAAGTCTTTGCACCCCTAAAAGTACCGTCGCCGCCGATAGCGACTAAGGCATCAATCCCATGTTGCTTTAACTGCTCATAGGCTTGTTTGCGCCCTTCTGCAGTTTTAAATTGTTCACTCCTGGCAGTTTTTAATATGGTGCCGCCACGCTGAAGAATATTTGAAACCGATCGCCGGTCCATGGGGAACATGTCGCCATTGATCATTCCGTCAAAACCACGGCGTATTCCCGTAACTTCAAGATTGTAATAAATTGCTGAACGTACAACCGCCCTGATGGCAGCATTCATCCCCGGCGAGTCGCCGCCTGAGGTAAAAAGTCCGATATTTTTAATTTGCGTCATTGAAAGAGCGCTGTTTCGCGTTTAAAAAAAATAGTTTTCCTGAATAAACCTTATGCAAAGGTAACAGGTATTAATTAGAGCATTTGTAAAATTGCGCGAAGTTACACTTATTTTCCGGGAGAAAAATTATTCGATAACGAAAATGACGATTCGCAGCGACTTTTACCTTTCACCTTTCGCCTTTTACCCAGGGCAAACGCATTAAAATTATTGATGAACTTTTCAGCTGTCAGCGCTTTAATG
>DAIOXE010000045.1:0-21873 GCA_036758125.1 Mucilaginibacter sp. | reverse complement strand
TCACTCAGCTTGTTTTAAGTGGACAGTAATGTAGTGAATTAGTGAATTAGTGAATGTAAAAAATCACCAATCGCCTTTCAAAAATGATTAATTCGTTAACTCAATCACTAATCCACTAATTCAATAATTAATTTGAATCACTAATTCTTCAATACCTCACTAATTCACTAATTCACTAATTCAATAATTAATTCCCATGTCAATTTACAATAAAATAAACGCAGGGTTCAATTTAGGAACTGCATCGCCTGTTACGGCTGGCATTGAGGATGTGATATACGTCTTTAATAAGGATGACTTCACCCTTACCTACGATACAACCAATCCCCTCATCGTTACCGGGTTAACGGCGGTCGGTACTGTTAACGTCTACAAATTTGAAGGCACTAACAACAGTTTCAATACAATATCCAAGCTTGCTAAAACATCTGTCGGGCCTCGTTATACAGAAGAAATCGACTTTAATATAGCGGGGATTTCGGTAAATGTAAAAACACAACTGATGGCAATGGGTTATGGCCGGGTCTGCGCCATAGCGGTAAACAATTACAACGTCAGCGATTCGGCAATAGAGTTATTCGGCGCGGTAAATGGTTTGATCCTGACTGATGCGGAACGCAGCGCAGCTGATGAAACTATAGACGGCGGTTACAAATTAAAGCTTACCAATCCGGATAAATTAAGGGAGCCGTACCCGCCCCGCGCCGTATCTATTGCGCCAACCAGTGGCAGCGCTACCTACGCCAGCACCATTGCCGCACTTGAGGCGCTTGTGGGATAGTCATTTCATTTGGTCATTGGGTCATTAAGTCATTGGGTCATTGAAATTATGGCTAAATCGTCAACCCGATATAAATCAACAAAGCCAATGACTTAATGACTCAATGACTCAATGACCCATTCAATAATTCAGTAATTCAATAATTAAATGAAGACTTATTTGCCACAAATTGAGCGGAGGATATTAGTACGGCCAAATCAAACATTCGGCATACTTAACTACGACCTGGACAATGCTTATCCGCAACGCATGCTCGAACTGGTAGCCGCATCGCCTACAGCAAAAGACTGCTGGAACAAACGGGCCAAATTTATCGCGGGCAATGGTTTTGAAGAACCTGACCTGGGTAAAAAGGTTGTCAACCAAAAAGGCTCACAATGGCAAAATTACTAAAGGCGGTTGCTACAGATAAAGCATTGTTCGCCGGTTTTGGCATTCATGTAAATTATAATGCCAATTTTAAGATTGCCTCGGTAAGCTACGTAAAGTTTGAGGATATCCGGATGGGCGATACCGATAGTCCTGAAACTGCAGACAAGTATGCGATCTACTCCGACTGGGGGCGTAAAACCTGGAAAAACATCATGCGCAGCAAGATCACTTTCCTTGATAAATATAACCCGGATGAACAAACCATTAAAGACCAGGTTTTGGCCGCCGGGGGATGGGGAAACTACAAAGGGCAGTTATACTATTTTAATCCTGAAGTTGATGATTACCCCTTGATAGAAGCCGACTCGGTATGGGAAGATTTTGAAACTGAGGCCGGGATAAAGATATTCAACAACCGTGAAGTGACCACAGGATTTTTGCCTTCCACCATGCTGTTTATGCAATCGCGGCGCGAAGAGGCTGATAACAGCCGACCGGATAATGACGAATTGCCTTACAGCAATATGCCATCGCAGCTGGAAAAGGACCTGGGCTCATTCCAGGGGGCAAAAAGCGCACAGAAGATCATTGTGATCGAATATGAGGACGAGACTTCGAAGCCGGAATTTAAGCCCTACTCTATCCAAAATAATGACAAGCTGTTTGAAACTACCGAGAAATCGGTCGAGGCACGCATCATTAAAGGGTTTTCAATCCCAAAAGAATTGATCAACCCGGAAGGAACGTCGGGCTTAAGCAATGGCGGACAAAAGAAAGAGGCCATACGCGAGTTCAATGACAATACCGCGCCGGAAAGGCTGGAACTGTCCGAAACTTTCGCCGAAATATTCAGTCATTATTATATCGATGTCAATCCCGGGGATAATTGGAATATTCTCCAGGTCCCGGCGAGTGTTGCAGATGATATAACCGGCATTAAAGCAGGCGCCAATATAAATCTATTACTATTAGCCGATCTCCCTGCCGAAAACAAAATAGCCACGCTGGTTTATGCATACGGTTTTAAACAAGCAGAGGCGGAGCGGATGGTGAGTGGTTAATTAGGTTGGATATGACAGCCCATATTTTTAACAGGCTCCGAAAGTTATTTTTGGTTCAAGCTATACACACGCCGCTCATAGCCGCGGAGGCTTAGTCACGTTTTTCGCATGTTGTTTATTTTTTTAAGGTGCTCAAGAGGGCTGCGCCGTTTGTGCGACAAAAGTAACCAAAAACGCTCCCGGCAGGAAGGCTTCTTTGCCGCACGGGCCTTTGCCCCGCAAATCAGGCAAAACCGGGGCTGCAATCGTTTTTCGGGTTTAATTGTTTTTTAAAGGCTCTCAAGATTGCTGCGCAGTTTTGCCGGACTAACCTGTCGTTTTTATACTCTGTATGCAAAAATTTGCTATGCCCTTCCTGCGCTATCGGCCACCATTGTTTTGCCTGATTTCGCCCGAAGCCGGCCTGCCGGGAAAAGAAGCTTCTAAACCCTCTTTCCCGCTTGCGGAAGAGAGGGTGGTCGAGCGAAGCAAAGACCGGGTGAGTAAATACGGAAGCGGCATGGGCGCCAATAAATGGCAGACGATTTTACTAACCCGGCATCGCTATCCATAATTCTGCGAAAGTTATTTTGAAAGTTTTACCAACTCAAACCAACCACTCACTTAATCAACCCAATCCAACTTAATCAACTATGATCTTAATCAACCAAACTACTTTCCAAAACTACGAGGATATTTCAATCAACATAAAACCCGAGCGCCTGAATGTATTTATAAAAAAGGCCCAGGATCTTGATCTGAAACCCTTTTTAGGCCACGCTTTGTACTACGACTTTATCCAGAATTTTAATAGTGACGGCACCATACAAAGTACTGCCCCGCAGCCCTACAAAGACTTGCTAAACGGCAGCGAATACCTGGATAAATACGGGCACATTGTGTTGTACGAAGGGTTATTGCCAACATTGGTCTACTTTACTTTCGCGCGATTTATTGAAGCTGGTGCAGTGCATTATACCGCAACCGGGCCGGTTATAAAACATCATGACAATGGTGATCCCGTAGCGCCCAAAGACATCGTTAAGCTGGTGCAGCAGCAACGAAGTGTAGCCAACGCGCACGCCAATGAAGTCGAGAAATTCCTTTGGGATAATAAAGACGACTTCCCGCTATGGTGCTATAACGGTAAAAACAAAAGCAGCAGGCAGGCCGGGCCACGCATCAGGAGTATTGACAGGACGAATTTCAACTATCCCGCAGGCTTTAACCTGCCAAACAACCTGGATTTAACAGATTATTTGAATTAAGAGGAGAGCATCACCAAAAATCGGTGAAATCATTTTCCAAAATCGGTGTAATCATCTTCAATAAAATCGGTGAAATCGCCTCCCCAAAATCGGTGAAATCGCCCTTTCCAATCGGTGTAATCATCTTCAATAAAATCGGTGTAATCAACAACAAATATTATGTCAGATAAAAAAATAAGCGAATTACCTATAGCCGCCTCCATCAACGCATCGGATATTTCTGTATTGGTTGATGGCGGGACGGATTACCAGTATACGTTTACCTTACTGCTCGCTTTCCTCGAAGCCAATCTTACAACCGGGGCCAACGTTTCTTTTGGGACTATGCTACCCCAAAACACAACAGGTAACAACGGCGACGTTTTTGTAAACACTTCAGCCGGATCATTCGCTCAAAAAATATCCGGTACCTGGACGATTGTTTATACGCCCCCAGCCGCCAGCGCAGCCGATGGCGCTTTGCTTTATGGCGCAGGTTTGCCGGGTTCGTCAACCGGTAAAAATTCGGATAGCTATATAAATACTTTAACCGGTATATTTTATCAAAAATCTTCGGGGGCCTGGTCGCAGGTTTTTTCAATGGCGACCGGGCCCCAGGGACCGCAGGGCATGGCAGGCGCCAGCGGTACAAACGGTACCAATGGCAATACAGTACTGTTCGGCGCTACAATTCCATCAAATACAACTACTGGTGTTAATGGTGATTTTTATATAAATACTGCTTCTTACAGCATCTTCGGCCCTAAAACGGCAGGCGTTTGGGGAAGCGGCGTTTCAATTATTGGAATAGGCATAACAGGCGGGGGTACGACCGGCCAAATATTGGTAAAGGCCGATGCCACTGATTTTAACACTGCCTGGGAAGACAATTCTTTTGCAAACCTTTCGGGCGAACCTGCAGACAATATTAACCTTTCGACAGCTTTAACAGCACTCCAGGCCAACATCACCGCCGAAACCGCCCGGGCCGAAGCTACCGAAGCGAACAAAGTTGACAAAGCAACCGGTTACGGATTAAGCAGTAACGATTACACAAGCACTGAGAAAACTAAACTTGCCAACCTTAGCAATTATTTTGTGGGTGTGTTTGCCAGCGCATCGGCTTTGTCCACAGCTCATTCTGTCGGGCTCGACGGTCAGTATGCTGTTGTAGAAAGTACTGGCTCCGATGCTGTTGAGTATGTTTGGGATACGGCTAACAATTTATGGGTGGCTGGCGGAACAGGGAGCGTTACCTCGGTAAACAGCCAAACAGGCGCGGTTAGCTTAAGCACAGATAACATCGGCGAGGGCGCGACAAACCTGTATTTCACAGCCGCCAGGGCGATAGCATCGGTATTAACCGGCGTAAGCTTTTTAACCGGCGGCGCTGTAGTTTCCACGGATACCGTTTTGCAGGCCTTCGGCAAGCTGCAGGCGCAGATAACAGCCTTACTTAAAATACCCGCGGGCGGAACTACAGGGCAGCTATTATCAAAAATTGATGACACCGATGGCAATACCCAGTGGATAGACGCCCCCAGCGGCGGCGGGGGAACATGGGGAAGCATCACAGGCACGCTGAGCGCTCAGACAGATCTGGAGACCGCTTTAAATTTGCTGGCGCCGAAAGCCTCGCCTGCGTTAACCGGAACACCCACGGCGCCAACACAGGCCGCCCTGGATAACAGCACCAACATTGCCACAACCGCTTATGCCGATGCGGCGGTAACCGCGCAATCAACTAAACCCTTTTTCGGAAACGCACAATCAACAGTTTAAATTATGAACGCAAATTCAAACACGACACAATTTTCAACGAAATCATTCAGGATGCCGCCTGTCAAACTCGCATCTGGCTTGACTATAAACACCACAACCCTGATAGGGAGCGGCTCAACTAATGGTAGTCTCGTAACAGATGTGCTGTTTAGGAACCTTGACGGTTCCAATGCCCGTAACCTTGATATTGTCATCTGCCCTACAGGTTCGCAGGCTACCGCAGAATATAATTGCGTACAAATAGCTATTCCGGCTAATTCGGGCAATAACGGTACGGTGGCGCAGGCTTCATTGGCCGCTTTAGCTCCCGCTCTGTTCGGGCTGGATCTATCGGGAAATAGGGTAATAGGCTTAGAAGGAAGTGGTTTAAGCGGCACGGAATGGTCTATCTACGTAGTTAACAAGGCAGCTTTAAC
The DNA here is from genome assembly GCA_036758125.1 of Mucilaginibacter sp. Classification (GTDB taxonomy): domain Bacteria; phylum Bacteroidota; class Bacteroidia; order Sphingobacteriales; family Sphingobacteriaceae; genus Mucilaginibacter. The sequence continues at coordinate 16,235 of DAIOXE010000045.1, read as the reverse complement.
GGCTGATATGTATGTAAGGGTATGTTTTAAAGATTTTTAAAAGATTTCGGATTTAAAATAAGTACGAATTATTGAATTAGTGAATTATTGATTGAAAAAAAACAACACCTCACCAATTCAATAATTCAATAAATAATTCAATAATTGTTAAGAATGGAACTGGCTGGAAGACCTTTTAGTACGATGCTTTTGCGCAGGTTAAACACATGGTACACCATCCGCGATGGCAACTGGAGCGATCCTACCATTTGGATGAGCAACGCGCTGGACAAAAAGAATGTGCTGCTGCCGAGGGTGGGAGATAATGTGGTGATAAATCATAATGTGACCGCCGATACAACCACACCCGTGAACGATTTGGACGTCAATGGCTCTTTAATTGCTATAAGTTCAACTGGTGTTACTCTAACTATAAATGGGAATTGCAGGGTAAATGGTAACGGTTTGATAAGCTTGCCTTCTCAATTTCATAATTTAATTCTTAACGGATATTTCAATCAAATCCCTTCTACCGGATTCAATGGGGGCGCTCACTCAACTGTTATCTATGGCGCTTTGGTATATAATCAGTCAATATTAAATCTGCCCTATAAGAATCTTACGACACAAGGGGCGGCTAAATACCAGATAAGCGATATAACAGTGGGCGGTAATCTCGCCACGCAAAGCACTATTTACGACTGCGGGGTTTACAATTTAACAGTAAGCGGTAGTTCAGTAATTGGCAGCGCTTCTTTTCAATCTAAGTTTTACAAAACCGGCGCAGGTAATTTGTTATTTATTGGTAACGTGGATTTTGAGGATGTTGTCGATTTAAGCGGCGGAAATCCAAACATAGAATTTAGAGGGGGCATTACATTCCATTTGTTCAACTTTAATTCCGGTACAGGAACGGCAACCTTTACAACTAATAACCAAACGATTGCCGCTAATGTTTTTTCAGCATCATCAATATGGAATTCGCCAATAATAGTATCAGGCGCAATTACCATTACGTTGACCGGAAGCGGGGGCAATGGAATATTCCAAACCAGCAGTACAATAAACGGCACCGTGGCTGGTTCTACTTTCAACAATGAAGGCGTTCTGTATTTGGGAAATAGCAGCACACCTATGACAACGGGCGTGTTTAATTACAACCACATATCTACCTCAACAATCGGTTATGTATTTAATGGATCAGTCACTCTTCCTCAATCCTCGTTTGCCAATTTAGTTATAGGCGGCACGGGAACAAAGACGCTACTGGCTAATACAACAATTAATAAAACATTGGTAAATAATGGCGGCTTAGATACCGGAGGCTATAATCTGACTGTTACAGGAACATTTACCAATGGAAACAGCGCAGGCGCGGGAGATTTCACAGCCAGCGTTTCTTCAGCCATTCTATTTATCGGCTTCGTACAAATAAATTCAGGCGGAAGCATCGGGTTTGATTTAACGGGAAGTAATCCAAATGTGGAATTCAGAGGCGGATTGGACGTCCATTCCGCCTCTCCGACAAAAACAGGAACGGGAACTTGGTCATTTACCACAAATAATCAGAACGTTAGTTTCTCCGCGTATCTCACCGGCTCAAGCGCAGCCAATTGGTTAATAAGCGGAGCAATCACGGCAACATTTACCAGCGGTGGTACGATACCTAATTTCACCGGCACGCTTGATGGTGACAATGCATCATCAATATTTGATTGCAGGGGAACATTTATGTATCAAAACGCAACCGCTCCAATGGCTACAGCTGGCAAACTTTATTGCAACCAGGCGACTAATGCAGTCATTTACGGATTGGCAGGCAACCAGGATATACAGGTGCCATCTGACTCTACAAGCCCCGGTTATAAGAATTTGACTTTACAGGGAAGCGGGGCTAAGAAGCTATTAGGGAATGTGTCGGTGAAAGGTGTTTATACGCTTACAAGCCCGGCGACACTGAATAGTAATGGTTTTGCTTTAACTAACCCTTAGATGTGTTACCAAACATCAACCGTTTTGCATTTGTAAAGGCTGTCGGCATATCGGCCCATTGGCCGTATTTACGAACGCTGCCGTTGAATCGATTGTAATTATATTCATTAAGCTGCCTTTTTAAGTTGCTTTACGGTAAGCTTAGGCTCAGAAAGGCGCCGCGACATTTGCTGCTAATCCGTTTTTAACCTAATTAACAAAAAAACAATGAAAAAATTGCTTCCCGCTTTCTGCTTTATCCTTTCAGCTTTCAGTTCATACGCCCAGGACAACCTCGGCGACATCACAGTAAACACCCTCAATGGCAAAGTTGGCGATGAATTTTATTTAAATGCCAACCATCACCTGGCAGCCATCCCGAAAGGGGCTAACGGCCAGATCAGGATGATGGTAAACGGCGTTGACGCCTGGGTAACACCAACGGCAACTTTATTCCCTCAATTTGCAGGGCCTGCCGGGCCACAAGGAGCTACAGGCGCCACCGGTGCAACCGGCCTCGCTGGCCCGCCAGGAACCGTCGGGTTAACCGGAGCCACAGGTGCGATAGGCACTCCCGGTACACAAGGAGCCACCGGTGCAACAGGTGCGACTGGCGCAACTGGCGCTGCCGGTATCGGCTTACCCGCAACCGCCAACGCATATGATGTTGCCGCTTACCTTCCGGGAGTTGGCTGGACTAACGTGCCTGCATCGTTCAATGTAGCGAATGATGTTTATAAAGGCATCACCGTGAGTATCCAAACCGTGCACACAGTTATCGACAAGGGGAGTTACAGCATCAACCCGTATATAAACCCAACGGTGCTTCCTGCCGGATCATCCGTCACCGAAACATTTGCCTATACCGATGATAATAATGTGGCGCAAACAAAAGCGTTCACCATAACAACGGCCTCGCCAAGTTCTTTTTCGCCGGTGATTATCAGCTGTCAGGCCGCAACAAACATCACGGTAACCACCGCTATAACAGGCACGGCAACTTATGATGTAAGGGCAATTGTTCACTTTTTAAATGTAGCTCCTTGAGGTGAAAGCTGAAAGGTAAAAGGCGAAAGGTAGCTTCAACCTTCCAACATTTCAACCTTCCAACATTACAACAAAAAAAATCGGTGTAATCAAACTTTAAAAATCGGTGTAATCACCTCTAATAATTCACTAATTCACTAATTCAATAATTAAATGGAAACATCACCACTATTCACTTTAGACTTTAAGGATCTGGGAAAAGGCCTTTTAGTAGCTATCGGCGGGGCCGTAATTGCCGCCATTGAAACCAGCTTTCAGGCAGGATCATTAACCTTTGACTGGAAGGCTATCGGCGGCATCGCCCTGGCAGCCGGTTTATCCTACCTGGGTAAAAACTTCTTTACGCCTGCAAAAACCGTCACTCCCGTACAGTAGGAAGGCGAAAAGCAAAAAGCAGAAAGGCGAAAGCAGAAAGCGAAAAAAGCTTTATGTTTTGGTCTTTTAGCTTTTCGCTTAATCACTAATGAATTAAAATTATGCAACTGAGTGAAAACGGATTTAAAATAATCAAAAACTTTGAGGGGCTGCGTTTAACAGCCTATCGCGATGTTGCGGGTGTTTGGACCATAGGCTATGGCTCGACGCGTTACCATGATGGCAAGCGTGTAAAGCCCGGCGATAAGCTTGCAAGCGAAGTGCAGGCAGACGCCTTGTTCCAGAATACACTTGGCCAGTATGAAAACGCGGTTAACCAATTTGTAAAAGCGCCTATCTCACAAAACCAATTTGATGCCCTGGTATCTTTTACCTATAATGAAGGTACAGGCGCCCTGCAAGAATCGACCCTGCTGGTTAAACTCAATGAAAAAAACTACACAGAAGCCGCATCGCATTTTTTAGCCTGGGACAAGATCACAGATCCAAAAACCGGCGAGAAAGTGGTGTGCGAAACCCTTGTGCAGCGCCGCAAAGAAGAAACTCAATTATTTCTAACCGTTTAGCCTTTAAAAATCGGTGAAATCATAAAAAAATCGGTGAAATCATAAAAATAAAAACATGGATGCGCATTCAGTAAATCAGATTGCTTTGCTTCATCCTGTCGCCAGGTTTGATTGTACCAATGCCTGGATGGAAGTACAGGCGTCTATGCCTCCGAATGTTAAAGCGCGGGTCTGCGAATCGTTAAGAAGCTTTGAAAGGACGGATGCGCTTTATCAACTTGGCCGTACGACAGTTAACCCTGACCGTAAATCAGAAGCAAAGCCGATGGGCAATATTGTAAGCTGGGCAAAAGCAGGGCTATCATGGCACGACTGGGGCTTAGCCTTTGATATGACAATGTTCACTAATGGTAAAGAAGATTGGGCAGTCGGGTCTAACTGGATGAAAGTAGTCGCCATTATGAAAAAACATGGCTGGGAATGGGGAGGTGATTTCCCGGAAGGAAAAGAAGATGATCCGCATTTTGAAAAGAAATACGGTCAAACACTGGATGGATTAATTACCCTCCATAGTGAAGGAAAGTTTATACCGGGGACAAAATACGTTCAAATAAATATTGATAAAAATGTTCGATTTACTAAATAACAAGCCGCAAATAGGCGTAATCTCCGGGTTCGCCAGTTGGATAATGTACGTTTTAAAGGAAGCGTTTACAAATGATGCCTTTTTAAAAATAGTGGCAGGTTTTGGTATATGGCTGGGCCTGATAGTGGCAGTATTAAGTATATGGGCAAAGCTTATTGAAATAAAAAAATTAAAAAGAAAATAACATGAAAAAACCAATAACCGGTACCGTCATTGCAACACTGCTGCTTCCGATGGTTATCGTAATTACCGGCTGCGGGCCATCGTATTACATAAAGCGCGATGTTAAAAAACTAGACGTCCTTTCATTACAATACAACACCGAATTTACAAGACTTTCGAACGAACTAAACCCCTGCTTCACGGGCGTAGCCAAAAGCGATACAATAGTAAAACATACCGCCGATACCATTATCAACCAGGTCGAACGGTTGGTACCGGGCAAACCTGGCAGGCCTGATACCTTATATTTGCAAGGTAAAACGATCAGGAACAATGTATTTATAACAGTACATGATACTGTTTGGGATAACCGGGCGTTAAACGCCTGTACAGTCATAGGTAAAGTAACAAGTGATAGTTTGCTCATTATAAAAACCCAAAACATTCAATTAAAGACAGTCAAAAGCGGTTTAATTAAATGGGTAACAGGCTTAGCGGTTGCGCTGCTTCTTTTTTTGGGTACCGGCGTTTACAGGTTTGTTAGCGGTGGTGCGATTGCGGAGACAGTTAAGGAACTGATATAGTCGTTGTGAAATAAAAGAAAGAGTAAAGTGCCCGGAACGAGATTCGAACTCGTACATCCTTTCGAATGCCACCCCCTCAAGATGGTGCGTCTGCCAATTTCGCCACCCGGGCAGTTTGTAGTACAAAGTCTTAAGTCGAAAGTTCTAAGTCATTTTGATCTGACTTAAGATTTTCGACTTAAGACTTTCGACTTTTAAAAAAGGATGTGCCCGAAGAGAGACTCGAACTCTCAAGAGACAATTCTCAACGGCTTCTGAGACCGCAACGTTTACCAATTTCGCCATCCGGGCATGTATAAGATTTGAGACAAGCACATATCTCATATCTCCAGTCTAATAAGGGTGCAAATATAATTTTTTAAAGTAAATGCCTGTGAAAAATAAATTTAAAATTGCCGGTACTTTGTTAAAGCCGATGCAAAGCGTAAATTCGGACATCAATTAATAAACCATGCTTAAAAAAATAAGCTTTACCCTGCTCATAGCAGTAACATTTTGCCTTGCCGCATCAGCGCAAAAGGCTGATGCCATACTTGGAACATGGCTTAATCCCAATGGCGAAGACCATATCCTGATCTATAAAAAAGGAAATAAATATTTTGGCAAGCTCGACTGGATAAAACATCCAAACGATGAGCAGGGCAAACCAAAGACTGATAAGCACAATCCCGACAAGGCATTGCGGTCACGCCCTGACCTTGGGCTTGAATTATTAAAAGATTTTACATTTAACGGCGATAATGTTTATGAGGACGGCACTATTTACGACCCTAAAAGCGGTAAAACCTACAGCTGCAAAATGACAATGGATGGTAACAGCTTAAAAATACGGGGGTATGTTGGCATATCCTTATTTGGCCGTACTGAAGTTTGGACAAGGGTAAAATGAAGATCAGCAGTTTAAAAAATGTAGCTTTTTTATTTTGTATTTCATTATTTGCGAGTAATCTAAAGGCTCAAACCGTTACTGTACTGCAACAAGGCAAACCCACAAGCATACGAGGGCTATCGGTTGTTGATGACAATGTGGCTTGGATCAGCGGCAGCAAAGGCTATATTGCCATTACCCGCGATGGCGGCAAAAACTGGGATTGGCAACAGGTAAAGGGATTTGAAAAAGCTGATTTCAGGGATATAGAAGCTTTTTCGGATAAAGAGGCGGTTATCATGAGCTCGGGTACGCCCGCCTTGATATTAAAAACCACGGATGGAGGCCTAAACTGGCAGGTAAAATACCGCAACGCTGATACAGCTTATTTTTTTGATGCGATGGATTTTGCAAATCCGGAGCATGGCCTTGTTTTAGGTGATCCCATCAAAAATAAATTCGTTTTACTTGAAACATTTGATGGCGGTGAAATCTGGAAAATATTCAATAACTGCCCAAATGCCTTACCTGGCGAAGCTGCTTTTGCTGCAAGCGGTACTTGCTTGCGATTTGATAAAAATACAATAAGTATTGTGACTGGGGGTAGTGTTAGCCGTAAGTTAGTGCTTTACTGTGATTCGTACCCAACTTATTGGACACCAAATGAAACTTTACTTAAACATGGAAAACCCAGCCAGGGAGCTTTTTCAATTTCCGGTGGAATAATTGTTGGTGGTGATTACCAAAATGATCATCTTACCGATTCGGTTGCTGAATATTACTTTTACAATGGCACTTATGCAGGCGGTCGTATACTTTTATCTAAAACGCCCCCATCCGGTTTCCAATCCTGTGTTGAGTTTATCAGGGATAGTATTTTCCTTTCCACCGGCACTCCCGGCAGCAATATCACCACCGATGGCGGCAAAACCTGGAAAAAAATTGACAACACCAACTTTAATGTTTGCCGCAAGGCAAAGCATGGAAAACTTATTCTATTGGCGGGAAACGGTGGTAAAATAGGTATTTTACGAATGCAGAAGGTTGGCAATTAAGGCCTTAAAGGGGCCTCAAAATAAATTGAAATAAGCCTTGCACACCAAATCGAATAGTCCTATATTTGCACCACTTTAAACGGGAACGTTTTAACGATTTCGTAGCTCAGCTGGTAGAGCATAACACTTTTAATGTTGGGGTCCTGGGTTCGAATCCCAGCGAGATCACTTGATGGGAAAGATTGGAGAAATCCAATTCTTTCCCATTTTTATTTTTAGCTAATTCCTTGTTAACCAGCTCTATTAGCTTAGCCCCAGGGTTAAACTTGGGTGTTCGATACTCTACGCCATTGAAAACCAATTTTTGAGGATAAATCGCGCTAATTAGCTGTCTTTGAAATTCAACTCCACTATTAGCGTATAAAGGCACAATATTTTCAACAGTGTTCACTAATTGGTCGATAAGGTCTTTCACATTGGTTTTGTCTTTTGTGAGTTCCAAAAGCTCTGTATCAAATCTATCCAGCTTTTCTTCATTCTCCTTTTTCATTAGCCTGTAATCACTGGTTGGTGCTGAACAAAAAACGCTGGTTGCTGTCCGGGGTAATTGTGCTCATCATTGGCTCGGTTATGCTGGTCGGCAAAGGCTTTATCGGCGCATCATTTATCCCTTCGAGTGACCAGGGTGAATTATTGATCAATCTTGAACTCGAACCGGCAGCGTCCATTTATCAGACCAATATGGTAACGCAGGAGGCGGAAAAGATGATCATGGCACAGCCGGAGGTTGACAAAGTTTTTTCCAGTATCGGATTTGTGAGCGGCGGTGTAGTTGGTACCGGCAATAATGCGAACAGGGCTGAGCTCACGGTGAGCCTGAAAGACCGCAAAGATCGGAACATGACTGCCGATGAGTTCGGCATTATCATTCAGCAAAAGCTGAGCATTGCCATTGCCGGGGTTAAAGTGACCGCCTCGTCAACCTCCATCACTGGTAACGCCAGTTCCGCGCCTATACAGATCGCTGTCAAAGGGGTGGACCGGGAAGCCGTGCGGAGCGTCGCCGAGCAATACCGGAACATGGTGGCTACAGTACCCGGTACCAAGTTCGTTCAGTTATCAGTTAAAGACCGGAAGCCGCAGGTCGAGGTGAAGCTTAGCCGTGACAAAATGACTTTGCTGGGCATAAACGCCAGCCAGGTTGGTGGAGCTTTGCAGAACGCCTTTACTGGCAACAATAAGGGCAAGTTCAAGCAATCTGGCAATGAATATGATATCCTGATCAGTTTGGACCTTTATGACCGGTCCAATATTAACGATGTGCGCAACCTTTCGTTCATTAATAATGATGGCCAATCCTTTGTGTTGAGCCAGTTTGCTGAAGTCAGGGACGGGTTGGGTGAAAGTGTTTTGCAGCGAAGCGACCGGTTGGGTTCCATCACGGTCAACGCCAATGTTGCCGGCCGGCCAACCGGAACGGTCGCCAACGAGATCAAAATAAAAGCAGCCAAAATCAAGCTTCCGGAAGGGATTGCTGTAGAATATCTTGGTGACGTAAAGAATCAGGCTGATGCCTTTGGCAGCCTGGGGCTTGCACTCATTATTGCCATTGTCCTGGTTTACCTCATTATGGTGGCGCTCTATGAAAGTGTGATCTACCCGTTTGTGGTATTATTCTCCATACCGGTGGCCTTGATCGGCGCCTTGCTGGCCCTGGCGCTGGCCATGGAAACGCTGAATATCTTTTCTATCATCGGTTTGATCATGCTATTGGGCCTGGTGTCTAAAAATGCTATCCTGATCGTTGATTTTACCAACCAGCTTAAAGAAGAAGGACGCAATGTTAAGGAAGCATTGATCGAAGCGGGTAAAGAGCGTTTACGACCAATCCTGATGACCACGCTGCCCATGATCCTGGGTATGCTGCCTATTGCTATTGCCAGTGGGGCTGGCTCTGAGATCAAAAATGGCATGGCCTGGGTGATTATCGGCGGACTGACCAGTTCCATGATCCTGACATTATTCGTTGTTCCGTCGATGTATCTGATCGTCGAAAAAATAAGGTTCAGTTTTCAGAAGAAATATCACCGTAGACGGCCGACAAAATAAACCGAATTCGACATCATATATAGAAGAAGCCGGCGGATGCGGGACAGCGACCAGACAATATTTGGGTGTCAACGAGTCTGCACTATCCCTGCATTATCGGCCTCCTTTCAGATCATTTAGTTAATGCCAGTCACATTCAAATCTATCATCATTTATTAACCAGGGGGTGAACATTTAAGTCAGTGAAGAATCCTTCTGTACCCCCGTCTACCCATAGGCCGATTGCACCCGCTGCGTCTGGCCCAAGTTTTAAATCGTTAACCAGGAAGGCTGGATACTTTCCGTCGTTAATAAAGAGTTTTGCCTGTTGCCCTTTCACTTCAATTCGTAACTTCGTCCAGTTATTTAACCCGATATCTGCGTAGGTTTCATATTGTCCCGAGTGTTATTCATCTTCTTTCGTAGTAGGTATTTCTTCAAATCAGCCATAAATATGTTTGAAAATGAATAATGGTTTTGTTCTTTGCACTTTATCCCAATACCCCCCTAACACCTCAAAATACCGGTCGGCCCTACGGGCATGAAGTTTCTAAAATATTCTATAAAAGACCATAGTAGAGCATTAGTAAACTCCATAGTAGAGATTAGATTCAACCCAATAAGTAAGGCTCTAAATGATATAAACACTACCTTATCATCTCATTTATTAAGCTCATCGTCCTCTAAATAAATGCCTAAATTGATTATACGCTTCAAATCAGCTACAAATGTGTTCGTTATCTCGACCAAAGGGGTCACCTAAAGGGAACGAAAGCTTTTTTGTTCCCTTTTTCATTTTAATACATAGGCGATAAAAACTAATTTGCCTGGTAGAGTGATTCGGGAATTATGCAATTGCAAAGACATTTGCAACTCCTCAAGGATATTTTTATTGATCATGAGCCGAATAAATTCAATATTCGGCTCATAAATTTATTATATTTGAGCCGAATAAGTTAAATGATCGGCTCATGAAATATAACTGGCAACAAAAAGAATGGCCTGAGTTTACCTACGACCTGACGGGGATTGAGGAAAAGCTATATTCCTTTTCAGAAAAAACAGGCCTGATCAGTGGTATTTTAAAATCTCTGCCTGAAGACACGCAAATGGAAGCGATTGTTGAAGTTATGGTAGCAGAGGCCATTAAAACATCCGAAATAGAAGGAGAGTTTCTGAGCAGGAAAGATGTCATGTCGTCTATAAGAAATGATCTTGGATTAAACCCAAAGAATGACCAGGTAGTGGACAAGAGATCAAAAGGGATTGGTCAGTTAATGATTAACGTACGTGAAACTTACCAGAAAAAATTAAATAAAGAACAACTGTTCTTATGGCATACTATGCTTTTGAGCACAGAAAAAAAAATAAAAGTTGGTGCATGGCGTGATCATCAAGAACCTATGCAGGTAGTATCCGGAGCTATGGGAAAAGAAAAAATTCACTACGAAGCACCTCCTTCCGAAATAGTCCCACAGGAAATGGATGCGTTTATTAAATGGTTTAATGACACTGGTCCGGGTGGTAAAAACGAAATCAAGAAAGCTCCTGTAAGATGCGCAGTGGCTCACTTATATTTTGAATCTATCCATCCGTTTGAAGATGGCAATGGCAGAATTGGCCGTGCAGTAGCAGAAAAAGCTTTATCACAAAGTATCGGGAGACCAGCACTTTTAAGCCTGTCCAGAACCATAGAAATAAATAAAAACGACTATTATAACGCTCTAGAAGTTGCACAAAGGGCAATGAATATTACACCCTGGATCACCTACTTTGTTGATGTTATCCTGGCAGCTCAAAAACATGCCGAAGACCAAATTGATTTCGCATTGAAAAAGACCAAATTTTTTGACAAGTATAGGGATCAATTGAGTGAGCGTCAGTTAAAGGTAATCAAAAGAATGCTTGAAGAAGGCCCAAAAGGCTTCGATGGCGGTATCAGCGCCAGTAAATATGGTTCTTTAACTAAGGTGGCAAAGGCGACAGCAACACGGGATCTTCAGAATTTATTGGAGAAGGGTGCAATTATATCATTTGGAGAGGGCGGTGGAAGAAGCACTAGATATCAATTGAGTCTTTAATGTTCTTGCAACTAAAACGAGTCATTTAATATGATTGGTTTAAGCGAAGAGCGTTTTAATAATAAGCAACTATTTTCGTGAGTCAAAAATATCGTTTTTATCATTGTTAAACAATTGATTTTAAGCAATCTAAGTCAGATATTCTTTTTAAATCCACTATAAAATGGTTCGAGAATTGTACCATAGGGTTCACTTAAAAAGAAAGCAAGTCATAGCCGGTGATTCGGTGGTTTCGCGATTCGATGTTTCAAATCTTCAAAAGTTATTTGCTGATTAGATCAATAAAAATATCGGATATTGCTTTTTTCGCGCTCTTTTTTTTTGTGCTATCTAATCGAATATCTTTTATAAATTAACATAATTTTTCAACCCGGTATTTTTAGCTTTACTTTGCACATCAAACCCGATTAAACCGGGTATCAGGTTATAGACCAATAGAAAGAGCAACCAACTTATTCATAATCATGAAAACTAAATTTCCCAGGTACTTGTTATGCGGCATTTTCATTGTTTCATCATTTACCTACGCGAACGCACAGACAAAAAAAAGTCAGTCCATCGATGCGAAAATATCATCGGTCATTAAAAAACTAACGTTTGAAGAGAAAATATCTCTGCTGCACGCGAATGGCATCTTCAGTGCCGGAGGCATAAAACGTCTTGGAATACCTGAAATAATGACTGACGACGGTCCGCTGGGTGTACGCGAAGATGTTAAAGAAGGATGGGGTTCAGCCAATCTTACCACAGATTCGGCTACATTTTTTCCAAACGGGTCGGCTTTGGCCGCTACCTGGAACCCTGATCTGGCTTACCGCTATGGGCACGATATGGGTGAAGAAGCACGGGCACGTAATAAAACTGTAATGCTTGCCCCCGCATTCAACATTTGCCGTACGCCGCTTTGCGGCCGCACTTATGAGTATTATTCGGAAGATCCTTTTTTAAATGCCCGGCTCGCTGTACAATCGGTAAAAGGGATACAAAGCCAGCATGTGGCTGCCTGCGTAAAACATTTTGCGGTAAATAACCAGGAAGTTGAACGTGGCCGGGTAAGTGTAACGGTAGATGAACGCGCATTGCGCGAAATATACCTGCCGGCTTTTAAGGCGTCGATAATGGAAGGTAATGCCTGGACCATCATGTCCGCCTATAATAAATTACGTGGTATTTATTGTTCCGAAAATAACTATTTGCTTAACAAGATATTAAAAGGCGAATGGAAATTCAAAGGCGCTGTGATAAGCGATTGGGGAGGCACTCATAGTACTGTTAATGCGGTAAATAACGGCCTCGACCTTGAGATGGGTTCGAGACCTCCTTACAACACTTATTACTTTGCCGACAAACTGCTTGATTCGGTAAAAGCTGGAAAAGTAAGCATGAAGGTAATAGACGAAAAAGCGCGCCGTATTTTATGGGTAATATATCATACCTCGTTAAGCGAAAATCAGCCCGCGGGGAAAATCAATACACCCGAACACAGCAAAACGGTTTATGATATTGCATCTGAATCAATCGTGCTTTTAAAAAATGACCGGCATTTGCTGCCTTTGAACACTTCCGCTATAAAAAGCATCGCGGTGATAGGTGATAATGCTACCCGTACGTTTCATTTGGGTGGTTTTGGCGCAGGTGTTAAGGCCCGCTATGAAGTGACCGCATTAGCCGGTTTACAAAACAGGCTCGGTAAAACAATTGATATTAAATATGCACAGGGCTACTCGGGTGTTTACAGGCCTGATGGAAAAAATGCCAGGGATGAAAACGCTAAACCTGATTCAGCTATGATAGGGCAGGCTGTGGGCTTAGCAAAAAATTCGGATATGGCCATTTTATTTATTGGCGGCAACCGCGATTATGAAAGCGAAGGCCGTGACCGCAAAAACCTAAACCTTCCTTTTAATGAACAAGCACTGGTTGACGCTGTTACAGCAGCAAATACAAATACCGTTGTGGTGGTGGTTGGCGGAGCTCCTTATGATATCGGTAAGATCAAAAAGAACAATCATACTATTGTATGGTCGTGGTATAATGGTTCTGAAAATGGCAATGCGCTTGCCGATGTTTTAATTGGAAAGATAAATCCATCGGGCAGGTTGCCATTCACTTTCCCGGCACAGCTTAAGGATTCACCGGCACATGCGCTGAATGCTTATCCCGGTGAAAACTTGCAGGTGGATTATAAAGAAGGCGTACTTGTTGGCTATCGTTGGTTTGATACCAAAAAAATCGAGCCGCTTTATTGTTTTGGTTACGGCCTTTCTTATACAGATTATCTGTATTCAGGCTTTTTTACAAATAAAAAAAGCTATAAACCTTCGGAAACTATTACTGCAACTGTAAAAGTTAAGAATACCGGAAAATATGCCGGCAAAGAAACCGTGCAATTGTATGTCAGCAAACCAGGTTCGACAGTTGAGCGCGCTGAAAAAGAATTGAAAGCGTTTAAAAAAGTAAAGATTGCACCCGGTGAAACTGTTAATGTCATCCTAAACATTCCTGTTAAAGACCTTGCTTATTATGAGGTTAAAACGGGTAAATGGGTGGTTGAGCGAGGTAAGTATAAACTGCTTGCAGGTACTTCATCACGGGATATTGAGCAAAGCGGGACGATTGAGGTGAATTAATGTGCGGATGAATTAATTGATGTGCGGATATGCAAATGTGCAGATGTGCGGATGAAAAAAAATGTGCAGATGTGCGAATATGCAGATATGCAAATGAAAAAAATACACAACGCACATTTGCACATCCACTCAACTCCTCAACTCCTCATCTGTACATCCGCACATTTGCACATCTAAACCCTATTCCTCAGAAGCTCATCCAGTAACGCCGGTAAATTTACTGATGCACAGGCTATTATATCATCGGCGGCACCGTAATAAATGTATAGGGTATCATCAAATAAAGCTGTACCGGTGGGAAAGCACACATCATCCACATCGCCGGCCAATTCATAATGCATATCGGGTTTAAACAAAGGATAAGGCAGGCGGGCTATTTCTTTCTGCGGATCGTCGATGTCCATTAATGCAGCACAGCAGGAATATTCATATCTTTTCTGAGCTATTTTTACGCCATGATAGAGGATTAACCAGCCTCTTTCTGTTTCAACAGGCGGGCAGCCGCTGCCAACATATTGTGCTTCGTGCTTATACTTTGAGATCAGGAAAATATGATCTTCAAAATTTGCATAATAATCTTTCCAAAAATTTTTGTCAAGTGCCGAAAGCTCATTAACCGCGGTTATCTGTATGTCCGGTTTTATCCTTTGCAAAAAGGTTAATTTACCCTTTATCCTCCGCGGAAAAAATACTAGATCCTTGTCGGACAGGATATTTGCACCGGGGTTATAGGAAAGGTATTTTGTATTAATTTTTGCATTGTTTTGAGTTAACCGGTCGAAATCGGTATAAGTTATTTTGGAAACTATTATTCCTTTCTTTTTAAAATGCCGAAGATTTGTCGATGTAGCCAGGGCGCCGAGGGCATTATTTCCATCAAAAGCAATATAAGTCAGATAAAATACACCGTCAATCTTTACCATTCTGGGATCTTCCATACCATGTGATTCATAGTCAAATTCGGAAGATAAAATAGGCTTATCCCAGCGCTCTTTTACGCTTAAGGGGCCGTCCAGTTTACAATAGCCAATACTTGAGAAGTTGCCTTTACGCACTGCCCGGTAAAAAAGATGCACGATGTTTCCCTCCTTTATCACAGCAGGATTTAACACGCCTTCATTTTCAAAATCCAATGCTGTTTCTCTAAGAATAACGCCTTCCTTTTTTACTTTGATCATCTTTTTTATCAACTTTATTTATGTATGAAGAAAGTCAGTCATCAAAACCCCTTTTTATAATGACCCTCATCCAAACAAGCTATAATACCCTCAACAACCCGTTTTGTTTCGTTCGGGTCACTTACGCGGATAGAATAAGCGCCCGACTGTTTAGCAGGATAATCATTACCTCCCGGAAATATGGCATCGCCGATGAATATCATTTCACTGATCTTTATCTCTAAAACATCACGCAGCTTATGTATTCCGTACTTTTTGTCGATACCCTTTTTTGTGATGTCAATAGAGGTAGTTCCCCCCAGGTTTATTGCAAACTCCGGGATCATCTTTTCCAGGCGCTTTTTTATTTTATCGCGTTTAGCAAAATCCGGGTCATATTTCTTCTTTTCGTCCAACGGAGCCTCCTGCCCCAATGCCGAGTACGTGATCTGGCTGCCCCTGTCTTCTATCGTTTCGCCCCATGTTTTTTTGGCTTTAAAGCCCGAGGCATCAATGGCTTTATTTAAGGATGATACGATCTTCTCTTTTTCATCATTAGTCAGGTTTTCGGCGTAAAGCTCTTTCCAGCCGGTTTTATATTGATAAAACTTTGTTCCACAAGTTGGGAGGATCGATAAATTTTGCAGCTTTTTCCCCTTTGGCAAATTTGCAAGCACTTGTTTTTCAAATTGAGGCCAGTCACCACCCGAAATAACCGCTACTTTAGCCACCGTTAAAAGCGCTGTCAGGCGAATTGCCATTTCTTTATCAATGGCAGCTTTACTTTCGGCAAGGGTTCCGTCAAGATCAAAAACGATTAGCTTTTTCATTTAAGGTGGTTCATTAGTTCATTGGTTCATTAGTTCATTGGTTCATTAGTTCATTAGCTCATTAGTTCATTAGGTAACAACCCTTTAAACTGACGGCTTAAAACTGGTAACTCAAAAAAGCGTCCGTCCGGCATTTTTACCGACACCTTCCGGACGGGGCGGACAACCTATTGCAGCGAAATAATGACTCAATGACTCAATGACTCAATGACTCAATGACTCAATGACCCAATGACCCAATGACCCAATGACCCAATGACTCAATGACCCAATGACCCAATGACCCAATGACCCAATGACCCAATGACCCAATGAC
>DAIOXE010000044.1:0-22824 GCA_036758125.1 Mucilaginibacter sp. | reverse complement strand
TATCAATGATTTCAAAGAACAATTTTTATTTTTTAATGGACACTAATGATAAATTGTTATTAAAAATCAATTGGTTATTTATAATTCAATTTGCGTTGGTATCCATTTAAACAGGCCGAATAAATGCCGAAAATCAATGCTACTTTAATTCAAGTACAACCACAGAAAATGGAGGCATTTTTACTGCCAACGTGTTTTGTTTGGAAGTAAATGATTTAAATAACCCAGGTTTAATCAAATCAGGTTTTTCAAATGAGTTATAGTCCTGTAGTTTAGACGAGGTAAGGATACAGCCTGTTATAGAACTGTATTTTGCCCCATTCAAACTGATGGATATCTCCTGTCCGGCTACCGGATCGATATTAGTAAGGCTTATATGTACAACTCCCAGTGAATCTTTTGAGGCTGAACCCGAAATGGCAGGAAGCTTTTCACTGCCCGATATGTAATCATTGCTTTTGATAGTCAAAGGGATCAGGGTGGCATTCTGGTGAACGTTGTACATTTGCATGACATAGTAAGTGGGTGTCAGTATCATTTTTCCCTTATCGGTGAGAATGACGGCTTGCAGCACATTCACGCACTGGGCAAGGTTGGCCATCCGTACCCTGTCTGAATGATTATTGAAAATATTTAAGGTAAGCCCGGCAATAAGGGCATCCCTCATTGTATTTTGCTGATAAAGGAACCCGGGATTGGTAGCCGGCTCCACATCGTACCAGCCACCCCATTCATCTACAACCAATGCTATTTTTTTTGAAGGGTCGTATTTATCCAATATAGCACTATGTTTTGTAACCAGTTCGTCCATCAGCAAGGCTGATTTCATGGTGGCAAAATATTGCTGTTCAGTATAATCTGTAGCAGAGCCTTTATGGTCCCAGTCTATAACAGAATAATGGTGCATTGCTATACCATTGATCATATTCAGGGGGATATTTTTCATCAGGGTTTCTGTCCAGTTATAATCTGCATCGCTGGCACCCGACGCTATTTTAAAAAGTTTTGTTTTGCTGGTATTGGCCATATAGGTAGCATATTGCTTATAGGCTTCTGCATAATGTTCAGGCGACATATTGCCCCCGCATCCCCAGGCTTCGTTGCCCACACCCCAATACTTTACGTTCCAGGGAGTCTGCTGCCCGTTTTGTTTACGCAGCTCGCTCATGGGACATTTGTTCTCAAAATTCACGTATTGCACCCAATCACCCAACTCCTGCACGGTGCCGCTGCCTACATTGCCCGATAGGTAGGGCTCGCAGCCCAGCAGCTTGCACATGTTCAGGAAATCGTGTGTGCCAAAACTGTTATCTTCGGTTACATCGCCCCAATTGGTATTTACAATGGATGGGCGCTTGCTTTTCTCGCCAATGCCATCCTTCCAGTGATAGGTATCGGCAAAGCATCCGCCGGGCCAACGCAGGATGGGTATTTTAAGTTTCTTCAACGCTTCAATAATATCGTTGCGTACACCTTCGGTGTTTTTTATCCTGCTGGTATCCCCAACATAAAAGCCACCGTAAATACAATTACCAAGATGTTCAGCAAAATGACCATAAATGTTACGGTTAATTACTTGCCCGGCAGAATCTGCATGCAAAACGGCCACGTTCTGGGCTAAAACAGTATTTAACGAGAATAAAAGCAAAAGAAATAGTAGAATGTTCTTCATGACTGTAAATTGTTTTTTTTTATGATTATGCTATAAATATTAGATGTAAATGGTGAATATTAAGATCGGCTTCGGCTTTGTCGCCGAACAGATTTTTAAATCAGTAGTATAAATTAATCTCTTCGGTCAGGTTAAGAATTTATACATGATCCTGCTTCTGAACGACTGCCCTGGACGCACAACGCAAGACGGAAAATCAACCGTGTTCGGTGAATCCGGGAAATGTCGCGTTTCAAGGACGAAACCGCTCCTGTACCCGTATTGGTTCGCTGGAACGTCCGATGCTCCTCCCAATTCATTACCAGAATAAAAATGCAGGCCCGGCTCAGTCGTGAAAACCTCCATAATAATACCCGATTTTTCGCCCATCACGCGAACAACCGGTACCTTTCTTAAATTCCCTTTAGTGACAAAGGCATGATTGTACCCGTTTCCATGTTTGAGTTGTACGCTGTTATCATATATCCGGGAGCCTATGGTCATCGCTTTTCGGAAGTCGAATGGTGAACGATCAACAGGCAGGATCGCAACAGTGCTGACCGGGTTCTGATTTATGGGAATAAAATGGTCCGACTTGATATGAAGGCAATGATTCATGACAGTTCCGCTCCCGCGACCGTTTAGGTTGAAGAATGTATGGTTTGTTAAGTTCACAGGCATAGCGCGGTCGGCCGTCGCTTCATACAAGATCTCAAGCCCTTTGCTAAGGGTCAATCGATAGGTAACCGTCAGATGCAATTTCCCCGGGAGTCCGTCCTCTCCGCCATCAGATGCTATTGACATCACAATAGTTTTTTCATCGGCAAAGAGCACATTGAATGTTCTTCTGTCAAATCCATTGACTCCACTATGAAGCCAATTGTCATTATGACTTTGGTCAAGATAGAACATTGCACCCTGTGTCTCAAAAATGCTTTGGGCAATGCAATTAGCATACCTGCCAATCGTCGCTCCGAAAAAGGAGGCATTCCTCTTTTGATAGGAAAGAGCATCGTGAAAACCCAGGACGACATCAGTCGGCTGATTGACCCTGTTCGGCACTATCAAACTAACAATCCTGGCGCCGTGGTTACTTACGGCAACCGTGATTCCGGAATTGTTAAAAAGGAAATACAGGCGAGTATGCCCTTCTGCGTCAATCATATCAAAGTCACTCAATTCTGGAAGTATCTTGACAATGGATTTACTAATTCTCATGATTTAAATCATCTATTTCTATATCCCAAACGTTATCAGCAGGCTGGCGGGCAGCTGAACGGTGGAATCGCTGGTTAAATTACGCTTGTGGTTTTTTTGATATACAAATCTGTACTAATAAGAGAGGTTGCTTTTATCCGAATCCACATATTATTTGTTCAAATTTGCAACTCGTCACAACCGTCAACCGATAGCATTCATAGCGTAAGCGTTTTCGAGGTCAGCGACCCTGACGATGCAAAGGAAAGTTGATTAGTTAGTAGGAACCATTGCCCCAAAATTGAAGTGCCTATGGTATGGATATTAATACAAGCAACCCAGGGTGACGGGACTCGTGCAGTTTCCTTTTCTAAAAACAGGCGTAATAGCCACTACTTTAAAGTTTTCAATATTAGTGAGTATGCCGCTGTATTTCCTGTAAGAACTGGGAAGGAGTTTTTCCAAATTCCTTTTTAAAAGACTTTGTAAAATGAGAATGTGTCTGAATCCCGACCCGATAAATCACCTCACTGATCGAAACATCCTCGTGGGTCATTATTTGTATAGCCTTTTTCAGCCTGAAACTACGAATAAATTCAACAATTGACTGACCCGTGAGGCCTTTAATTTTTTGGTACAACTTTGTACGACTCATTCCAATCTCACGGCAAATATAGTCAACATCCAGTTCGGGGTTTATTATTTGTGAATCCAGAATTAAAAATAGTTTCTCGATGAATTCCCTGTCCTTAGTGGAATTAACGAGATCTTTTGCTTCTGCGTAAAAATCTTTCACGTAGTGATCCCTTAATTTCCGCCGCTGTTCAAATATGTTTTTAATGGATAATTGCAAAAGCGTTAAGCTTACTGGTTTGGCCAAATATATGTCGGCTCCGGATTCAACCCCTTCGATTTGCGATTCAAGTCTATTTTTGGCAGTCAACATTATAAATGGTATGTGACTGGTCTCAATGTCACTCCTAATAGCCTTACAAAAATCGATGCCATTCATAACCGGCATCATAATGTCACTTACGATCAGATCAATCGATCCATTTTTTGCCACTTCAATGCCTGCCTGGCCATCTATTGCTTCAATAATTTGGTAGGCTTCGCCCAAGGACTTTTTGTAAAAATCACGCAATTCCTCATTGTCATCAACCAGTAGAATGATCTCCGTTGCTTTAATGCATTCTCCATCGGGAGTAATTTGGATTTCAGCCTTTTCCGGGTTGTCTGTTAATTGACCGCTTGGAAGAACTGACTCGAAGTTAACAAGGCCCTCTGCTGTTAGTTGGCCCCATTTTTCATCGTTTGAATACGAGTTATCACCTAATGGCAGGGCGATAATTATCTCGGTGCCTTTTTGAATCTCACTGAAGACGTAAATGTCTCCCTTATGAAGCAGTGTCAAGCTTTTAACAAAAGCGAGACCCACCCCTGACCCCAAATGTGATGAGTTAACTCGGTAGTATCTTTCAAAAAGGTGGGCTATAGATTTTTTTGAAATCCCTACTCCGTTATCTGTAACTTTGATATAAAAATATTTTTTGGCTCTATGGTGGTTCTTTATAATTAATTCATTTTCGAACGGAGGCTTAATTTCATCCGCCGATAAAAATACCTCTACGGTGATAATCCCATTTTCGGCGGTATACTTAAAAGAGTTATTAATAAGATTTAGAATAATCTTTTCCAATATACCCGGATCAAACCAAACTCCACCCAGTATTTCAACATCCTTAGTGATCAGTTGAAGCTTCTTGTTTTCAGAAAGATGCCTGAATTCGTCAATAATTTCTTCTAAAAAGCCACATAGATCAGCTTTTTGAACCCGTAATTTTAATACCCCGGATGCCACTTTGTTAAAGTCCATCAGTTCATGAATGAGATTGAGGAGGCGATTTGCATTTCTATCGATAGTATGGAAGTAAGGGGCGAGTTTTTTAGAAAAGTCTATTTCCTTAATTTTTTCAAGTGGACCAAGTATCAGGCTTAGAGGAGTTCGAAATTCATGAGAGATATTTGTAAAGAATTGAAGCTGCAATTGATGCATTTCTTCATTTTTCTTATCCTCTAAGGCTTTCATTGACATTTTGTGTCTGAATCTGATTAACGTGTAAGCGGCATACCCGATTATAAGTGATAACAAAGTCCTAAACCACCATGTTGCATAATAGGGCGGTGAAATGTTAATTCTCAAAGTTTTTTCGTAAGTACTCCAAAAACCATCATTATTTGATGCACGCACATGAAAAACGTAACTACCTGGATTGAGATTTGTATAAACTGCTTTATGACCCTGGTCGCATTTGACCCATGCGTTATCAAAGCCATCCAGTTTATATAAAAACTTATTATTTTCGGGAACAACGTAGTTTAGTGTGGTAAAAGAAAGAGCAATTGAATTTTGGCTATAATTCAGTTTTATTTCGTCGGTCAGGCCGATGTCCGCTTTTAGTGGTGACTCCATTCCTCCCACTGCTACTTGCTTGTTAAAAATATCCAGGCCAGTAATAAAAACTGGCGAACTGTATTTGTTAATGGTGATCTTATTAGGGTAGAAACAATTGAAGCCATTAATCCCCCCAAAATATATCTCTCCGTCTTTCGTTTTCATACACGACTTGACTTCGAATTCTGCACCTTGCAGACCATCACCGGTATTGAATTTTGTAAATTGAGCGTTTGAAGGATTAAGTTCTGTAATGCCGTTTGATGTTGAAATCCATAGATTCCCCCGGTCATCTTCCTCGATTCCCTTAATATATTCATCGGAAAGCCCCGCCTTTTCGGAGTAAAGTTGAAAGCGGTCCATTTTTTTATCATAGAGATATAAGCCTTTCTTTCCAATCCAAAATCTGTTTTTAGAGTCTGTAAACCCTATAGCAAGATCTTTCGTATCGGTTTTTCCCCTCAAATAGTGAGAAATATCCCCAGTCACTAAATTATATTTGCTTAATCCCCCATCCAAAGACAGTATCCACACGTTGTTATCATGATCTTCCTCAACGTCAATGAAATCGCGCCCCAAAAATTCTGTTGAACCGGGACCGTCGTCGCTGACTTCTCTAAATTCCTGCTTGTAATAATCAAAACGATTTAAACCTGATGTAGTAGCGACCCATAAATTAGATTTACTGTCTTCAAACACTTTTGTAACGTAATCCGAGCTAATGCTGTTTTTATTAAGCGGGTCGTGCCGGTACGATTTAAATTTATTTGAACCAGGAATATATACATTCAACCCTCCTCCGTACGTAGATATCCATATATGTCCTTTTTTATCGCCCGCAATATTTAGAATTGCATTTGAGCTTAATGAAGATTTGTCTACTGGGTTATGCTGGTATTTTCTCAGGAAAGATCCGTTTTGATTGAACAGACTGATCCCACCTCCATCCGTTCCAATCAAGATTATATTGTCATTACTCTGGTAAAAAGAGCGCACATCATCGTAACTAAGGCCAGTTCCAAGTGCATTTTGACTGAACAGCCTGAATTTGTTTGCCTGCGGCGAATATAAATTTATTCCACCACGCGAGGTTCCTGCCCAAAGGTTTCCCTGCCGGTCTTCACAAATTGTATAGATGCTTTTTTGTGAGAGGCTGAATCTATTTTCCGGCTCCCGGTCATATCTATAGAATGAATTATTGTTTGCATTATATAGATTTAGCCCGCCGTTTGTACAGCCGATCCATATTCTCCCCGAGTTGTCTACCAGAATATCCTTTATTAAATTGCTGCCTATACTTGCAGTTTCACTGTCTTTGTGCATAAATTGTTTGAACACGCCCACTTTGGGATTAAAAAGCAATACGCCACTATACTGGCTTCCCAGCCACAGGTTGCCGTTTTGTTCATTAATAGCCACTATGCTATAATTAATTTTTGGAACAGATTCAAAGCTGTCTGCATGGCGATCAAATCTGCTCAATCCGCTGTTAGTCCCCGCCCAGATTGTCCCCTCTTTATCCATGAATATTACGTTGACGCTGTCGTTACTCAAACTATTTTTACTTTTAATGTGCTTAAAATGCTTCAATCGGCCTTCATTGATTAACATTACGTCTATCCCGCCACCAACAGTCGCAATCCATAGATTACCTGTCCTATCCTCAGCAACAGATGTTACATTATTGTTTGAAATAGAATTGGGATTCGCCTTATCATGATAATACCTGATAAATCGATGCGAAACCCGATCAAATCGATTCAAGCCATCGTTGGTGCCAATCCAAAGCCGGTGCAAATGATCTTCAAAAATGGTGTTGATATAATTATTGCTTATACTGTTTTTGTCCCTTAGATCTGTTCTAAAAACTTCAAAATTATACCCGTCAAATCGATTTAGACCATCGGATGTACCCACCCATATAAAGCCGAGGTCGTCCTGAATAATCTTGTCGACTGTCGAGTTCGACAAGCCTTCTTCGTTATTGAAATGGCGAAACTTTAATACTGGTCGTTGAGCAAAGAGTTCAAAACAGTTTAAAATTATAAACAATATAATTGCGCAAGATTTACTGAACATGATATATTAAAGTTAATGGTTTATTGGTAAGTAAATTAACAAAAACAATTAGCTTTTGACACCGTTTTAATTACCTTTTCGACTTCCTCAGTGCAATGACTTCAGCGATAAAGAACAGACGTAATTTATCAGAAGCGGCAGAAAAGCCTCAAACGTCGAAAAGAGCCTTTGACGGTGGCTTCCAGACCTTCAATATCACCGAATTGGAGTTGCCTGAACAGGTTGTTGACCACCGGATTACAATATAATCCCATCCGTCAGCGAGCATAGCAATATGATGAAGCGATCTCTTCCCGGTTTGCAATGTTTGCAATTTTCGAACGTGCCGACCCCATCTCATAATCAACCTCGATCACATATTGGGTATCAGTCATAACTAATTTTAATTATTGTCTAAATAACACTTATTTTCCCACAAATGGAAATTTTATGAAAGACCCCTGGCATCGCGAACCACAACACCTACTACAATATTATTCACGCCAGGGTGAATGACTTCAATAAACTGTTTTTGAGGCTGCCTTTCTGTTGGTTTAAGGTAAATACCACATACATAGTTCAGATGAAGAGCCAGATTGACAGATAGTTCAGTATAATGGGTTCGTGTTATCAGAATTGCTTTCTGCTATAGATTAAACATTGTTGATTTGAGTTAAATACAGGCTGATTTGAATAAAACGAACTCACACTATTTATTCAATGTTTGTTTACCAATTAAGGCATAAATAATTATGAAAAGACTACTAATACTACTTTTAAACGGAACTTTGCTGGTAAGCTGCTCCAAAGAGCATTTAGTTGTAAATACGCCACCTGTTCAAGATTCATCAAAAATAAGTTCGGCGAGTGGTGGGGTCGCCACGTCCATCACCAGTCCGAGCGCAGGCAACCCCATATTTCCCGGGTACTTTGGCGATCCATCAACGTTAATCGACGATGGCAACTACTATATATATTCCACAACTGACGGCTATGATATGGGACAATTTACAAATGGCCCATTTGGTGTTTGGCAGACCTCGGATTTTATTAACTGGAATTTCACTGCGCTTAATTACCCGTCAAATTTTCCTTACACAAGCACAAAATTGTGGGCTCTGTCAGTAATTAAAGCATCAAACGGCAGATATTATATGTATTATATTAAGGATGGATATAACTGTTTTGTCGTGTCTGCCACGACGCCGAAGGGTCCGTGGGTGGCTGAAAATCAGGGCAATCCCATTTACGCCAATATGTTTGATGCAGAAGCCTTCCGAGACGATGATGGATCAATTTACCTTATTTATATGGGTCCAAAGGTGAATAACCAGTGTGCCGTATATTTGGGTAAATTGAATTTAAATATGACTTCATTTTCCGCAACACCGCAACTTATCTATCAAAATTATGATCTTTTTGAGGCGCCTTATGTGTTTAAGCGCAATGCTACCTATTACCTTACTTACGCTAACGGAAGCCTTTCGGGTACTTACAATGTAAGCGCAGCGTATGCTTCCGCTGTTGGCGGTCCGTACACGCCGCATAACATTACAGGCCAGGCTTACTCACCTATCTTGGGTCCTGACTATACGAATAATATGATCGCGACCGGGTCTAATTCTATATTTAAGATCAACAACAATTATTATATTGCATACCATCGTAAGGCTTATCCGTTCCGCTCGTCTGATCTGTTCCGCCAAGTTTGTATAGACCAACTCTCGTTTGATTCTAATGGAAGGCTGATACCGATATCTCCTTCAGTTAATGGAGTGAATCCGTTGGTCACTATGAATACTGCGGTTGATCTCGCCTACTTAAAGACAACAACCGCATCGTCTCAAATAGACAACACTAACTACAAAGCATCATATGCTACGGACCATAATAACGGTACTTTGTGGAAAGCAGGAAGTAACATCTACCCGCAATACATAATCGTTGACCTTGGAAGTACTGTCACAGTAAACAATACAGTTACCGCTTTTGAATACTTTACGGAAGCTTACCAATACAAAATTGAATACTCTCAGGAAGGCAACTCATGGACGACCTATGTTGATAAAACAACAAACCAAGTGTTATCCGGACCACTTACAGACACAAAAAATGTCCAAGCCAGGTATATGAAGTTAACCATTACCGGGTCAACAAAAACTAACCAGGCACCGGGTGTATGGAGTTTTTCAGTTTATTAATCTGCGTTACATCAACACAGCGACACAGCGACAAAAAAACCTTTCAGATATACAAGACAGGCTGGTCATCCCCAGACTTATTTCATAAGTCCTATATTCTATTTTAGGATTGCCTTGACCTCTGATTTACATTTCATTTTAGCACGCAAAAGCTGTAACATATTTGTAACAAACCAGCGTGAAATTCAACAAAAAACTATGTAAATCCTGTTACAAATATGTTACAGTAACAGTGCCGCAGGTGATCCTAACCCGCATTTGGAAAACGAAAAAACCCGCTTAATGATATCAAAAAGCGGGTTTTTAAGCTTGTGCGCCCACCTGGGCTCGAACCAGGGACCAAAAGATTATGAGTCTTCTACTCTAACCAACTGAGCTATAGGCGCTTAATTGAAAGTCAAACGTCTTTAGCCGGAAGTTCTAAGTCGAATTCTCTTCATTTTTAACTTAGAACTTAAGACTTTCGACTTAAGGCTTAATATCAGGCTGCAAATGTATAAATTTTAAGTTTGTACGGAAACTAAATTTTAAATTTTATCCGGCAGGCTTAGTTGTTTACTGTTACTTATTTTTTATTAATTGCAGATATTTGCCGTAAATTAAAAAACCTTATGAACAACATCAAAAACATCATATTTGATTATGGAAATGTGATCTTCAGTCTGGACTTTTCAAGGAGCCGCCAGGCGTGGAACGATCTGGGTATTGATAACGCCGATACGTTTTACGGGCATAAAGTGCAGGACAAGATTTTTGATGGTTTTGAAAGAGGAGAAGTCGCCGCAGATGAATTCAGGGATTATATCAGGAAAATAGCAAATCATCCAAACCTGGCGGACCAGCAAATAAATGACGCCTGGAATAGCCTGCTGGTAGGCGTGCCTAAAGGCAACCATGAACTGCTGTTAAGCCTTAAGCCAAAATACAGAACTTTTTTATTGAGCAATATTAATCCTATTCATTATGATTATGTCACCAACTATCTGAAAGCGGAGTTTGGATTTGACAGCAACGACCATCTTTTTGAAAAGGTATATTACTCTCACCTAATCGGGAAACGCAAACCGGACGCTGAAATTTTTCATCAGGTGCTGACTGAAAACACACTCAACCCGGCGGAAACCCTGTTTATTGACGACAGTCCGCAGCACATAGCCGCCGCCCAAAAACTTGGGATACAAACTTATTTGATGACCGTGCCGGATAGTATACAAGAGTTATTTAAAAAGTTGTAAGTGTTGTAAAAGTTGTAAAGGTTAAAATGAGAATAGTTCTTTCCGACTTTCTGACTAATCTCTAACCTCTGACCTCTGACCTCTGATCTCCGCCCTCCTCCTCCTCTCCTTCACAATCAAGGCCAATTCCCGGCTCATTTGACCGGCTATGGCAGTGTTCTCCTGGGCGCGTCTGAACAGGTAGGGTAAAACAGCCTTTATAGGTCCATAAGGCACATATTTAGCTACATTATACTGTGCATGGGCCAGGTTAAAGCTTAAATTATCGCTCATACCCAGCAACTGCGAAAAATACACATGCGGGTTTTTATGGTCTATTCCTTTTTTATCCAATAACTCGGCAAGGTAACGGCAGCTTTCCTCATTATGTGTACCTGATACAAAGGCAATGCTCTCTATGTGGTCTGTGCAAAAATTTTCGGCTTCATCATAATCGGCATCAGTCTCCTTTTTGCTGTTATGAATTGGTGAGGGGTAACCTTTTTCTGCTGCACGCAGGCGTTCAGTTTCCATATACGCGCCCCTAACAAGTTTGGCGCCCAAAATAAAACCTTCTTTAATCGCTATGGCATGATCGCTTTTTAATGAGGCAAGTTTATCATTCCGGTATAATTGATAGGTATGGTAAACAATGGGCTTTTTGCTGTTAAAACGCCGCATCATATCTAAAACCAGCGCGTCAATAGTGTTTTGTATCCAGGTTTGCTCTGCGTCGATCATCACCGTTATTCCCAGAGAATGGGCCTTTTCGCAAATTGCCAATACCCTGGCCTTTATCCTTTGCCATTCTTCCTCTTCGGTGGTAGTAAGTTCCACACCTGCATCAAGTTTTTCCAGCAGCGAAAAACGGGAGACCCCTGTCATTTTAAATACTGTAAGCGGGATAGCCTTGTTTACGGATGCCCGCTCAATAGTGTGTATAATTTCATCGCGGGTATTATCAAAAACTAGTTCATCATCTTCACCCTCTACGGCATAATCCAGGATAGTACCTACGCCCCCGTCATAAAGATTTTTTATTGCCTTGTCGCAACCCGGTATGGATTCGCCGCCGCAAAAGTGTTTAAAGATGGTAGCCCTGATGATGCTTTTTATCGGAAGGCCGATTTTCATAGCGAAATTGGTTAGCGGGGGGCCGATCTTTACCAAAAAATTAACATTAATTACCCTGAATAACCAGTAAGCACGTTTTAGGTCGGAATTGGATGAATGACGGAAAGCGATCTCCGTGTTTTCAAAAGAAAGTTGGTCAGTGTTTTGGATCATAGTTCATGGTTCATGGTTCATAGCCGGAGGTATTTAAGTGAATGGAGTTTTGCCATGAACTATGAACCATGAACTATGAACTGCTACGCTTCGCGGGTTCATGGTTCATAGCCGCGCATGGCTTTAGCGCCGATAGCAAATTGCAAGCTGCTTTTTACCATGAACCATGAACTATGAACCCACGAAGTGACAAATTTATAAATTGCAAGCAAACATATCTCATTATTCCTCGAATAGTTTATTTTTGCTGCCCCATGATAGAGTTCAAAGTAACCGGCGATTATATCCCAATGATCCAATTACTAAAGGCTGCCAACCTGGTACAAACCGGCGGCGAAGCGCAAACTGTTGTAACAGAGGGCGAAGTAAAATATAACGGCCATGTTGATTACCGGAAACGCCTTAAAGTAAGGAAAGGCGATACCGTTGAATTTAGAAATAAAATTATCAGGGTTATATAAGATGAAGACCATTCAGAGCAACAATTACCCCATATATTTCGATAACGCCATTGAAGAGCTGGCAAAGTTTGTAAAGCTGGGACATTATTCAAGATTTTTTATTTTAACAGATGAGCATACTGTCAAACATTGCCTGCCAATGATCAAAGATCATTTTGAGGGAATGGATAATTTCGATATCATCGAGATCAATGCAGGTGAAGAAAGCAAGGACATTAATTTTTGCATCGGTATATGGAAAATGCTGATAGATTTTGGCGCCGACCGCAAAAGCTTGCTGATAAACCTGGGAGGCGGCGTGATAAGCGATATGGGCGGATTTGCCGCGTCTACATTTAAACGGGGGATTGATTTTATACACGTGCCCACTACCCTGCTATCACAGGTCGATGCCTCGGTCGGTGGAAAGACGGGGATTGATATTGACAGTATAAAAAATATCATTGGCACCTTTACCCAGCCAAAAGCGGTATTTATCGCCTATGAATTTTTAAAAACGTTGCCGCCAAGGCAAATACTTTCTGGCCTCGCCGAGATGCTCAAGCATGGCCTGATTATGGATGCAGAATATTGGAACGCCCTTAAAGACAGCGATCTGAGCGTCCCATCTGCGGAGTTGATCTATTGGTCGGTTCAAATAAAAAACAAAGTTGTTATTGAAGACCCGACCGAAAACGGAATACGCAAGGCGCTTAATTTTGGCCATACCATAGGGCATGCTATTGAGACCAATTCACTGCTCAATGACGAAAACCCGTTAACGCACGGCGAAGCGATAGCTATCGGGATGATCTGCGAGGCTTATCTATCCTACAAAAAAACCGGGCTTAGGCTTAGTGAACTGCAAGAAATTGTGGAAACAATCAGCAGCCTGTATCCAAAATATCCGTTGGAGAATACAAATTATGAGACCCTTTGCGGGATAATGATGAAAGATAAAAAGAACCAAAACGGCCTCATTAACTGCACCTTGCTTACTAACATAGGGCAATGCAGGCTTGACAATATATGCACACACGATGAGCTTTGCGAGAGTTTGGGGTATTATGCGGGGTTGTAGATGTGTTTTTTGTTCGCAAATCAGTGTCAAGACACCTTTATCTGCGATTAACCGGTTATGATATGGCGACTCATTTAAGATTGATAAAACGCCAATAAATTTTTATATTTGTATTAAAAGGAGGAAAACCGATGAAAGCAAATATTTCAGCAAAGGGGGGGTTATTCAAAACTCATAAGTCATATACTCCTGAGGAGGTATTGGCGGCGGGAGGTACTACTGCGTTTGCACTTAAAATGGGTAAGGACAGAGATAGCTTAATCAAAGCACTGGAAAAAGCACCTAAACCGGAGCCGTTTACTGACGAGGAATGGGCTGACTTGATGGCGGACCTTGAAAAGGACAAGTAATGAATGTATTACTTGATACTAACATCATTCTGAGTATTATAAGGGCACGCGACGAACCAGGAATTCTACGTTTTATTAATCCCGAAAATTCAAAAATATATATTTCAATTGTTTCTGAGGCAGAAATCCGCTCATTTGCTATAAGGAAAAAATGGAGAACAAACCGATTCGATTTTCTTAATGATTTTTTGAACGGAGTGAATATAGTTGAAGTCAATCAATTATCCGTTTCTGCTTATACCGAAATCGATTCTTATTCCCAAAGATTGAATCCAGACTTTGAAACCTATCCTTTTAATACTCCGCGCAAAATGGGAAAGAATGATTTATGGATAGCAGCCCTCGCAGCTTTATTAGGTTTGAGGCTTGTAACTACAGATGCAGATTTTGACCATCTTCACAATGTATTTTTTGAGGTTAAAAAAATAAAACCCGCTGGTTTTGTTCCTTTCCTCTAACACCAATCAAAATTACGCATAAAAAATTATTGCGGGTTCAAGCGCTTGAACTTTACTAAGCGTACATTAGCTTCCCTTTTGGGATGGGGATTTCCCGGCCCAAATCCTTAGCAGTTTGAACCCATTGTTCTATAACAGTTTCAATATTTATCAAAGCTTCTTTATAATTTGCACCATCAGCGATGCAACCCGCAAGTTCAGACACTTCCGCAATTACGGCATCGTCTTCTTTACTCCAGTACAGAATTATTTCATACTTATTTTCCATCGCCAATTAGGACTATTTTAAATCCGAAATCGAAATTCCGAAATCCGAAATTATTTTAAAATCATTTTATAATGCCTTATCCCCGCTTCCTCAAATTCGGGTCCTATTTTTTTGAAATTGAATTTTTCGTATAATGATACCGCCTGAATTTGCGCATGTAAATAAATATATTCAGCATCCTTTGGCAAGTCATTTAAAACAGCTTTTACCAACTCCTGACCAACGCCTAATCCCCTGAATTTTTTCAATACGGCAAATCGTTCAAGCTTATATCCCTTATCGGTTTTGCGCCAGCGCGACGCCCCCGCAGGTTCACCATCTACCGTAGCTAAAAAATGATTTGATTCGTCCTCAAATTCCCACTCCAGCTCGGGCGGACAGTTTTGCTCACCCACAAAAACTTCGCGACGTATGGCAAATACCTTTTCCAGAAAAGCAGGATCGGTGACTTTGTTTACCTGGATCATGAGTTAGTGAGTAGTTGATTAAGTTGATTGGGTGAGTGGTTGATTTGAAACCCAACTCAATTAATTAACTATTTAGTGAGTAGTTGATTAAGTTGATTGGGTGAATGGTTGATGATTTGAAATCAACTCTATTCACTCAACTCACTTAATCAACTTAGTCAACTCAATCAACCTAATCAACCATTCACCTAAAGTTTGTCGTTCACATCAATGCAATTTAAATCGCCGAACGCAACTTTAAGCCTTTTGACAAAATTCTCTTCACCTTTGCGTAACCAAACGCGCGGGTCGTAATATTTTTTGTTCGGCGAATCTTCGCCTTCGGGATTACCGATCTGGCTTTGCAGATAGCCTTCTTTTGATTGATAATAATCTTTAATCCCTTCCCAGAAAGCCCATTGCATATCGGTATCAATATTCATTTTGATGGCGCCGTAAGATATTGCCTCCCTTATTTCGGCCTGGCTTGAACCAGATCCACCATGAAAAACAAAATTGATAGGTTTTTCGGCAGCGAGGTTAAATTTCTTCTTTAAATATACCTGCGAGTTATGCAAAATAACCGGTTGCAGTTTTACATTGCCCGGCTTATAAACACCATGAACATTCCCAAAAGCAGCCGCTACTGTGAAACGATGACTTACTTTTGAAAGTTCTTCGTATGAATAAGCAACATCCTCGGGTTGCGTATATAACCGCGAACTATCGACATCTGAGTTATCGACGCCATCTTCTTCTCCGCCGGTAACGCCTAATTCAATTTCTAGTGTCATACCCATTTTAGCCATGCGGGCAAGATATTTAGCAGATATTTCAATGTTCTCGTGCAACGGCTCTTCTGAAAGGTCGAGCATGTGCGATGAAAATAACGGCTTGCCTGTTTCGGCGAAAAACTTTTCGCCATGATCTAATAAGCCGTCAATCCAGGGCAAAAACTTTAATGCCGCATGGTCGGTATGTAATATTACAGCTACGCCATAATGTTCCGCCAATAAATGAACGTGTTTAGCTGCCGAAACGCCGCCTAAAATACAGGCTTGTAATTTTGAGTTATCCAGTGATTTTCCGGCATAAAATTGTGCGCCCCCATTGGATAACTGGATAATAACCGGCGAATTAACCGCCTTTGCCGTTTCCAAAACGCCATTGATGGTATTAGTGCCTGTTACGTTTACGGCCGGTAAAGCAAACTGATGCTTTTTTGCCGCTTCAAATAGTTCCTGCACCTGATCGCCATGCAGGACACCCTTATAATTTTTTAAATCCATTAAATTAATTTGGCGCGAAGTTAAAATTTAGATATGAGATTTGAGATATGAGATGTGAGATTTTTGGCACTTTTGCCATTTTTATTCTTTTTCCAATCTCTAACCTCCAATCACTAATCTCAAATCTCATATCTAAAATCTCACATCTTAAAAAAAAATCGTTTCTTTGTAGTCAATTGAAAGAGTTAGACATAGATATGGCTTGGTTTAAACGGGAAATCAAAGGGATAATCACGACCACGGAAGAAAAGAAAGAAACCCCCGATGGGATATGGAATAAATGCCCTGAATGTAAAAAACCTCTTCACTATTCCGAGCAGGTTGAAAATCAATACGTTTGCCATTATTGCGGCTATCACATGCGCATTGGATCGAAAGAATATTTCTCCATATTATTTGATAACAACGAGTTTACGGAATTATTTGCCGATCTGCGCTCGGGGGACCCATTGCATTTCGAGGATACTAAAAAATACGCAGACCGGTTGAAAGAAACCATGAAAAAAACCGGGTTAAAAGATGCGATAAGGTCCGGGTATGGTAAAATTGGCGGACAAAACCTCGTTATTGCCTGTATGGATTTTAATTTTATAGGTGGTTCGATGGGTTCGGTTGTCGGTGAAAAGATTGCCCGCTCCATTGATTACTGTATTGAACATAAAGCGCCTTTTTTAATGATCTCCAAATCCGGCGGCGCACGGATGATGGAAGCCGCGTATTCATTAATGCAAATGGCTAAAACCTCGGCTAAACTTGCTTTATTATCGCAGGCAAAAATACCTTATATATCCTTGCTTACCGACCCCACTACAGGCGGTGTAACCGCATCATACGCGATGCTTGGCGACATCAACATCGCCGAACCCGGCTCATTGATAGGTTTTGCCGGCCCGAGGGTTATAAAGGAAACAATAAAGAAAGACCTCCCAAAAGGTTTTCAAACTGCTGAATTTGTGCAGGAACATGGTTTCCTCGATTTTATAGTCGACCGCAGGGAAATGAAGGAAAAATTAACTTCATTTTTGAAGATGATGGGGAATTGAGGGGGGTCAGAGGTCAGAGATTAGAAAAAAGTCGCTTCCTGTATTCAAGATAAACAAAACGAGGCTGCCTTAAAAAGACAGCCTCGCCGATGATCATATTATTTGAAGACACCTGCATTTTGGCCGGTGTCCCCGTCAACGTCTTTACTGTCTTTATCCCAATTGGGGCCGTTAACGTCATCATCGCCATAGTTATAATTTTTTGATTTGTCATTGTCCGAGTAAACTCCTTTTTCTTCGGGCTCGGACTGAGATTCAGGAAAATCCTCTCTTTCATCGCCCTTTTTCTTAATAGGGCCGTTTTCTATACTTTTCATAACTTATATCGTTTAATTCAAGAATCAAGAGTCAGAAAAAAAAGTATATATAGCTTCACCTTTTTTATCTTGATTCTTGGTTCTAACGCCAAATTCCCATAATTTGTTTTATTTTATCAAGAAAATAACGTTCAAAAAAACATTTATTGACCAATGACTATGTCCCCGGCATTGTCTTTTAGCGCTACCCCCGATAGTTTTCTTTTAAAAGCCTCGTTTACGAGATAAAATATTTTATCGGCCGCGGGTTTATGCATTAAACCCTGCGGCCTAATATTGGAAATACAATTGCGCGATTCATCTGTTAACCCTGGTTTTGGGTTGTAAGTGAGGTACGCGCCCATGCTGTCGGCTGCACTTAATCCCGGGCGTTCACCGATAAGGATTATTGAAAAT
The DNA here is from genome assembly GCA_036758125.1 of Mucilaginibacter sp. Taxonomy (GTDB): domain Bacteria; phylum Bacteroidota; class Bacteroidia; order Sphingobacteriales; family Sphingobacteriaceae; genus Mucilaginibacter. Next base: position 4,673 of record DAIOXE010000044.1, on the reverse strand, counting down.
TTTGCATTTAAGCCATAACCTATGTCATCGCCGATGGCTACCCTGCCCTGCTCTACAAGGCACAACGGGGCAAGTTTTAATTTCGCATCTAATAACATGGGTATCAATAGCTGTAATAAAGCAAACGCATTTTCATTAACCGCTGTTGCTGAAAGGCCGTCGGCTATTATGATGGCTATATCATACCCGTTTTTGTAGTCTTTTAATGAATCTTCCGATTCTTCATTTAATTGCCTGCCATGGTCGGGCCGTTTTAAATATTTATGACGGGTTTGCGCCTTGCTGTGCAAATGCAAAATGGGCAAATTAAACACCTTAAGCTCAGCAAATAACTTTTCGGTATCCAATACCGAGTAGATCGCGTCCCGTGCATGGGCATGCGCCAGCTTAAACTCAAGCGATTGTTTTAATGGGATGCTATTACCTACCCTGCCTATAGCTATGCGGGCAGCAGTAAACTCTTTTAAAGAAATTAAAGGATCAGTATTCGCTAATTCCTTTTTCATAGCATTTTACGTTTTCTAAACTCATTTAAGGAGGCTCCTATGGAGCTATAAAGCAAACAAATGTATTTCTATAAACAGGGTGCTCCTCCGGAACTTTCTATGGAGCCGCAAAGCAATAAATGTATTTCTATAAACAGTTTGCCCGGAGCTTTCTCTTATTTGCGAACTCAGTTGGCTCCGGAGGAGCACCCTGTTTATAGAAAAATTAAAATAAGGTTGCGGCTCCATAGGAGCCTCCTTTATAAATGCTATTTCAACATGCGTGATATTAATCTGTGCGATGAGCTAACCGGCAAAATATTGCCTTTATCATCCACAATTCCTTGTTTTATTAACCATTGTTCAAATTCAGGTGCGGGCCTCAAGCCTAAAACCTTTCTCAAATATAAGGCATCGTGAAATGAGGTGGATTGATAATTCAGCATAATATCATCGGAGCCGGGTATGCCCATTATAAAATTGCAGCCTGCCACGCCTAACAAAGTGAGCAGGTTGTCCATATCGTCCTGGTCAGCTTCGGCATGGTTGGTATAGCAAACATCCACCCCCATTGGCAGGCCAAGCAGCTTGCCGCAAAAGTGATCCTCGAGCGCGGCACGGATAATTTGCTTGCCGTCATATAAATATTCAGGCCCGATAAAGCCGACAACTGTATTCACCAACAAGGGTTTATACCTCCTGGCGATGGCGTAGGCCCTTGCCTCGCAGGTTTGCTGGTCGACGCCATGATGCGCATTTGCCGATAGCTCGCTGCCCTGGCCGGTTTCAAAATACATGACGTTATTTCCAACGGTACCGCGGTTTAGCGACAATGTCGCCTGGTATGCCTCATCAAGCAGGGCCAGGTTTATCCCAAAACTGGTATTTGTTTGTTCGGTACCGCCTATAGATTGAAAACAAAGATCAACCGGTGCGCCTTTGCCAATAAGTTCGAGCGTGGTGGTAAGATGGCTCAGCACGCAGGACTGGGTAGGAATTTCAAATTGCTGCCGGACCGAATCTACCAACTTTAATAAATTCATAACCACGGCAGGGCTATCTGTTGCCGGGTTAATACCAATTACCGCATCGCCGCTGCCGTATAAAAGGCCATCGACCATGCTGGCGGCGATCCCCTTCAGATCATCGGTAGGATGATTGGGCTGTAAACGCGTGGAAAAATGGCCTTTTAGGCCGATAGTATTACGAAACCGGGTAACCACTTCACATTTCTTTGCCACCGCGATCAGGTCCTGGTTACGCATAAGCTTTGATACTGCGGCAGCCATTTCGGGAGTTATTCCGGCCTCAATGCTTTTTAAAATGGCCGTGTCTGTTTCATCGCTCAACAGCCAGTCCCGAAATTCCCCGACAGTTTGAGTGCTGATCAAATTAAACGCTTCAGCATCATGATCATCAATGATCAATCTTGTTATTTCATCCTGCTCGTAAGGAATTATCACTTCATCTAAAAATGTCTTTAAAGGGACATCAGCCAATGCGATCTGCGCCGCAACCCGCTCCTGGTAACTTTCAGCGCAAACACCGGCCAATGCATCTCCCGACCGGTAAGGGGAAGCCTTGGCCAGCAGTGTTTTGAGGTCATCAAAACTGTAAACGATATTACGAATGGTGAAGCGGTGAATCAATTAGTGAATTTAGTGAATTAGTGAATTAGTGAGTTAGTGAATTAGTGAATTAGTGAATTAGTGAATTAGTGAATTAATTAGTGAGTTATTTACTTATTACCTTTTAATCGTTGAAATCATATGGCAATCGGTGAAATCATATAGTAATCTTCTGTTTATGTTTTCCCATTAATACAAAAATAAGTGTGACCACGGCAAGCCCTCCAAAAAAGTAAAGGCTCAGTATAACGTTAAAATATATCATTGCAAACAGGGTTACACCTGATATGAGCAGCGCGATTGCAGGGAATACCGGGTAAAACGGGGATGCAAATGGCCGTTCCAGATCAGGTTCTTTAACTCGCAATATAAACAAACTGATCATGCTCATCATATACATCAGCACGGCGCCCATTACCGATATTATTACGACCTGGCTGGTAGTGCCTGTAAAAAGAGCGATAAAGCTAACTATTCCACCGGCTACTAACGCCCAATGCGGTGTTTTAAACCTGTGGCTTACCCTCGACAAAAAACGTGGCATATAACCGCTGCGGGCCATTGCAAATACCTGCCTTGACGAGGCCAGGATGGTACCATGGAACGATGCGATCAACCCAAAAAGGCCGATGCTGGCAAATATTTTTGTGAAACTGTTTGTCGCGCCGATGGCAATGCTGATTGCTGCAGGCAGGGGGTAGTCAAGGCTGCTGAGTTTGCGCCAGTCGGTTAAGCCGCCGGTACATATCATCACCCCTAAAGCTAAAAATACCAGGGTGGCAAGGCCTGAAATGTAGCCTTTCGGGATATTGCGCTTTGGTTCTTTTACTTCCTCAGCAACCATGGCTACGCCTTCAATGGCAAGGTAAAACCAAACGGCATAAGGTAAAGCGGCGAAAATGCCCGACCATCCAAACGGCATCGGATGGCTTACAAAATTTGTCATGTTAAAATGAGGCGAAACAATTCCCATGAATAACAGTAGCTCGGCCACCGCCAGTATGGTGATGAAAACGGAAAATGTCGCCGATTCTTTCACACCTAAAATATTGATACCTATAAACACTATATTGAAAAACAAGGCCGAATATAAAACAGGGATCGATGGCTCTAAAAAATGCAGGTAAGCGCCTAAAGCAAAGGCAATTGCGGGCGTAGCAAACAGGAAATCGATAAGCGTTGCATACCCGGCCGCTAAACCTCCGAATGGCCCTAAAGCCCTGTAAGCGTAGGCAAATGCCCCGCCCGCATGTGGAATGGAGGTAGTTAACTCGGTATAGCTGAATATAAAGGTTACATACATTAACGTGATGACCAACGTAGCTATAAGAAACCCAATAGTGCCCGAAACCGCCCAGCCATAATTCCAGCCAAAATACTCGCCGGATATTACCAAACCAACCGCTATGGCCCATAGGTGTATTGGTTTTAACACTCTTTTTAACTGTTCGGTTGTAGCGTTTGCCATGGTGATTTCGTAACGGTTTTAATACCGCCATAAAATACTTAAAGCATGTGTTATTTCAAAATGTGGAATATGACATAGTTATAACACAAATTGTGCATATATTTCCACAACTTATTCAAACAGGTTTACCTTTATACTGTTAATAAATTATCAAAAAAAACTAACGGTTTCATTCATTGTATGCTATTTATTAATGTATCTTCGGCAGGAAATCCAAAGCTCAAATTCAGGGATTTTGAGAATTACGGCTTACCTGCCCCACGAGATGGGGCTGATGTTGAAATTAATGACGATCTGATATTAAAATTTGAGGATGAAGATGAAGCTATTGCCTATGCGGAACAGCTGGAAGATATGGCAAAGCAATTAAGCGACAAGGACTCGCCGCAGTATGCAGCAATAAATGGTATAATTATGGCGATATATAATGATGAGTTTGTAAAAAGCTATTCGAAATAAAAATTAAATATTAATGACATGTTACGTATCAACCTACCTCCAACCGGTCCTGCACCAATAACCTTTGCCGATTTTATAAAATACCATTTGCCCCTCCCTTCAAAAGGCATCAGGGCAAGAGGGAAAAAGCAAACCATATTGCTTTTTGATAATGAGTATGAGGCCGTTGTTTACGCAGACCAGCTGGAAGAAATGGTGACCACCGTTAGCAGAAGCACCCCGCTAAAAAATATCCTGAGGGATTTAGTAACTTCCATTCGCAATGACGACACCATAAGGAACTACGTGGAGTATTCATCAATTTACACCTGGTTGAAAAATTGCGTGAAGAGCATCCGTTTCGCTATGAAACCATCGAGGTACACGTTGAAGAACGGGAACACGCTGTAGGAAAGAAGCAAGATTTTAAGAATCAAGAGCCAAGAGTCAAGATAGGAAAGGGGAATCTTTGTTCTTGCAAACCTACTTTAATCTTAACTGGCGTTTCTCTACTTTTAATCGCTGACTAATAAGTCTGGCGTTTCCCAAAAACCTTTTAAAAGCAGTGGGCATGTGCGATTCCTTCCCTCGGGAAGGGAAGCAATGCTATTAAGTTAAGGATTTTCCATTTTTTAAACCGGTTTATTTTCTGAG
>DAIOXE010000043.1:18175-23466 GCA_036758125.1 Mucilaginibacter sp. | reverse complement strand
ACTTTTCTCTAATCAATAAGGTTGCTTTAAATACCCTTAAAAATGATCAGACCAGGCATGAAACATCGATTTAAATGCGTGGGTTTGTTCAACAGGGGTAATATCCTGATAAAATTCAACAACTGTTTTAGCATCAACCCTGTTTTCGAGCAGGCCGGTTACTTTCAGCACCTTACGTTCAATACCTTTTGATACCTGGTAAATCTCACCAATCTTTACTTCGTGCGAAGGTTTGATATTTTGATTGTCGAGTTTTACCCGGCCTGCCTTACAGGCATCAGCCGCCAATGTGCGGGTTTTAAATATCCTTATCGCCTACAGGTATTTATCTATCCTCAATTTTTCTTTGTCAGGCATAGTTAATAGCAAACTTACAAAGTCTTCGAGACTTCGAGGTAAGCTTTGCAGCCTTTCTTTGCAATTTATGGCAGATTAATTCCGGCTGTACAAATTCAGCTAAAAATCCTTTAATTTGCTAAAATTTTCATTTACTGATGCAAGACCTAAAAAAATTAATTGAAGAAGCCTGGGAAGACAGGAATCTGCTGCGTTATACAGAATATATAAACGCGATTGACACTGTTATCGAAAAACTAGATAAGGGCAAAATACGTGTTGCCGAGTTAATTGGTACGCGATGGCATACAAATGAATGGATAAAAAAGGCCGTTATATTGTACTTCCCTATCCGCCAGATGCAGGAAATCTCGGTTGGCCCCTTTGTTTTTCATGATAAAATGAAATTAAAGACTGATTATGCTAAAACGGGTGTGCGTGTTGTGCCACATGCCATAGCACGTTATGGGGCGCATCTTGCAAAAGGGGTCATCCTGATGCCATCGTATGTAAACATTGGCGCCTATGTTGATGAGGGCACCATGGTTGATACCTGGGCTACTGTAGGCTCCTGCGCGCAAATTGGCAAAAATGTACACCTAAGTGGCGGCGTTGGTATTGGTGGCGTGTTAGAACCTGTACAAGCGGCGCCTGTTATTATTGAAGATAATTGTTTTTTAGGATCGAGGGCTATAGTGGTTGAGGGCGTCCATCTTGAAACGGAAGTGGTTTTGGGCGCCAACGTGGTTTTAACAGCCTCTACAAAAATTATTGATGTTACCCACGAAAAACCAATGGAATATAAAGGCCTTGTTCCGGCACGGTCAGTGGTGATCCCCGGTTCATATCCTAAAAAATTCCCGGCAGGTGAGTTCCAGGTTCCCTGTGCCTTAATTATTGGCAAACGCAAAGAATCAACCGATAAAAAAACATCGTTGAACGATGCGTTGAGGGAAAATAATGTCTCTGTTTAGTGAGTGGTTGATTAAGTTGGATTAAGTGAGTAGTTGCATTTTCCCAGATCTGTTTCAATCAACCACTCACTTAATCAACCATTCACTTAATCAACTAATCACACCTAATGAAAATACTGATAAGGCTTCCTAACTGGCTTGGCGATGTGGTGATGAGTACTGCTTTCATCGCTTCGGTAAAGCAGCTTTATCCTGAAGCTTCGGTGGATGTGATCATTAAAAAAGAGTTGAGCAGCATCGCTTCACTGATACCGGGCTTGCAAACGATTCATCTATTTTCAAAGCAGGACTATAAAGGTTTAAAAGGTGTTTACAGCTTTGGAAAACAGCTGCGCCGCGAAAAATATGACCTTTTTTTTAACCTGCCTTCTTCATTGTCATCCCTGGTAATGGGGTGGGCCACCCGTGCCAAAAAGCGCGTTGGATTTGCTAAAGAAGGCGGCTTTCTTCTGCTGACCAATGTTTGTAAAAGACCGTTAAATGTTCATAGGGTTGACGAGTATCTTTCATTACTGGAACAATTTACAGGTAAATCCATCAGCGAACGGCAGGTTAAATTGAATGCCGGCAAAACCATGCAATCAAATAACAATAGAGTATTGATTAACTTTAATTCGGAAGCAAGTTCAAGAAGGATGCCGCTGGATAAAGGCAAGGCAATCATTAACTTACTTACCAAAACGTTTAAGGATACCACATTTACTTTTATCGGCACATCAAATGAAGCCACATTTGTTGACCAGGTTATTGGCGGAGTTATGGATAGGGACCATATAGTAAATTTTGCCGGAAAAACTGACCTGGCAGGATTAAGCACTTTAATGGCTGCTTCCGCAGCGATAATAACGACGGATTCCGGGCCGGCCCATTTGGCAAACAGTTTGGGTACGCCAACCATTGTTTTATTTGGCGCCGGTAACGAACATAACACTGCCCCTTACAACAAACAAAATTTAACGGTATTGCGCTATGGCAAGCTCACTTGCGAACCCTGTGTTAAAAATACCTGCCGATTGTATGGCGTGCCAAAATGCATGCAACTGATAGATGAATTGCAGATCATTAATGCATTGAGCTTATATTTGCCCCATGTTTAAAGATGAAGTGGCGAAAGCGTTAAAAATTATTCAGGAAGGCGGAACCATTCTTTATCCTACCGACACCATTTGGGGGATAGGATGTGATGCCACCAATACCGAAGCCGTACAGAAAATTTACAAACTAAAACAACGTGATGAAGCTAAAGGCATGATTATTTTACTGGATACAGAAAACAAACTGGAAAGTTATATCAATGAAATGAACCCGTTGGCTTACGATTTGCTTGAATATGCCGAAAATCCTTTAACACTAATAATGCCCGGCGCTAAAAATATATCTCCGGCGCTAATTGGAGCTGATGGCAGTGTGGGAATAAGAATATCAAAACATCCTTTTTGCCAGCAATTGATACAACGTTTACGAAAGCCACTGGTATCCACATCGGCTAACGTAAGCGGTGAGCCTTCCCCTCAATATTTCGCACAGATTGCCCCTGAAATAATTGACGGCGTTGACTATGTGGTAGATATTGAACAGCATAATATGGAAATTAAAAAACCTTCAACTATCATGAGGTTAGCGCCCGATGGAAAATTTGAGTTTATCAGAAGATAGCCTGATTTACGATTTTAGATTTACGAATTACGATTTGTATTCATAAAATCTAAAATCGTAATTCGTAATTCGTAAATACTAATGATACAGCACCTTCAACATCCTATATTTTCGGTTATATCAAAGCTGGCTGCTGAACAAAACGTACAGGTTTATGCAGTTGGCGGCTTTGTGCGCGATATTTTTTTGGATCGACCGTCAAAGGATATTGATATAGTAATTATAGGGGATGGTATTTCTTTTGCCGAAAGAGTCGCGAAAAAACTAAAGGTAAAACTGTCGGTTTTTAAAAACTTTGGCACGGCTTCGCTCAAATACCAGGGCCTCGAGGTTGAGTTTGTGGGGGCACGCAAGGAATCGTACCGGCTGCACTCAAGAAAACCTATTGTCGAAAACGGGACATTGGAAGATGATCAAAAACGCCGTGATTTTACCATCAACGCCCTCGCTATTTCTTTGCACCCCGATTCCTTCGGGAAGCTTTTAGATCCTTTTGACGGGATTGCCGACCTGAAGCTAAAACTGATCAGGACGCCGCTTGACCCTGCTGAAACTTTTTCCGACGACCCTTTGCGCATGATGCGCGCTGTCCGCTTTGCCACACAACTGAATTTTAAGATTGATGAAATTGCTGTTAACGCAATAAAAAGTAATGCCGGCAGGATTAGCATCATATCCCAGGAACGTATAACTGACGAGCTTAACAAGATCATTTTATCGGCTAAACCTTCCATCGGCTTTAATTATTTATTCGATACAGGCTTGCTGCACAAAATATTCCCGCAAATGGCGGCGCTTTATGGTGTCAAGATCATCGATGGCAAAGGCCACAAGGATAATTTTTATCATACCTTGCAGGTATTGGATAATATTTGCCAAACAACAGGCGATCTCTGGCTGCGCTGGGCTGCCATTTTACATGATATAGCCAAGCCTGCTACCAAACGGTTTGAGCCGGGACATGGCTGGACTTTTCACGGGCATGAGGACAAGGGGGCTCGTATGGTGCCTAAAATATTTGCGCAGTTAAAACTGCCGCTTAATGAAAAAATGAAGTTTGTACAAAAAATGGTTCAGTTGCATTTAAGGCCCATTGTTTTGGCACAATCAATTGTAACCGATTCGGCGGTACGACGCTTATTATTTGAAGCAGGAGATGATATTGAAAGTTTAATGCTGTTGTGTAAAGCGGACATCACTACAAAAAACGAATATAAAGTAAAAAAATATCGTCAGAACTTTGAGCTTGTTCAACAAAAATTAAAGGATGTTGAGGAGCGCGATAATATCCGCAACTGGCAGCCGCCTGTTACAGGAACCGATATAATGCAGCTATTTGGAATAAAAGAAGGTCGGGAAGTCGGAATTATTAAAAACCAGATAAGAGAAGCAATACTTGAGGGCGAGATCCCCAACGAGCGCGAAGCAGCTATTGAATACACAATTAATAAAGGCAAAGAAATTGGCTTAAAAGTTGCAGCGAAAGATTTACGATTTTAGAATTACGATTTACGATTGCGCTTAAGTAATGATATTGCTTTCCTTAAATCGTAAATCGTAATTCTAAAATCGTAAATTAAATTATATTTTTGTAAAAACCCACTAAAAAAATGGCGCTATATAGGTTCAGGATTACTTTTGAAGATTATGATGATGTAATGCGGGAGATTGATGTGAAGTCCAATCAAACATTTGAAGACCTTCACAGGGCAATCCACCAATCGACAGGTTATAATCCGGAATACCCTTCCTCATTCTATATCAGTAATGACCAATGGACAAAGGGTGAGGAAATTACTTATTTGCCTAATCAAAAAAGGATTGACCGGGGCGTGCGGCTTATGGATAAGGTAAAGCTGCTTAGTTATATTGATGACCCGCATCAAAAATTTTACTATACTTTTAATTTCGACCGCCCTTTTGATTTTCATGTGGAGCTGATGAAAATTATACTGGAAGAGACACCCGGCGTTGTTTACCCCGCTGTTATAAAATCTGTTGGCGAAGCGCCAAAACAATTTGGCAATGTACTAACTGCCCCTGTTGCTCCGCCTGAAGGGGATGATTTTGATTTCCTGCATGAAATGGGCATAAGTGAAGAAGATACAGAAGATTTTTCGGAAGTTACTGAAACAGGCGAGGAAGTTGAGGATGAAGAAAAAGTAGCGGATGAAGAAGATGATGAATTTGGAACCGGCTTCCCGGACGATGAAGGGTTTGAGGATGAACCAAAGCTGCCTCATGGGGATGACTTTTAGTTCATAGTTCATGGTTCATGGCAGCTGCATTGTTTGTTAAAGGGTTTATCCAACCAAATGGCTTTTG
>DAIOXE010000043.1:0-18075 GCA_036758125.1 Mucilaginibacter sp. | reverse complement strand
TCTGCACATATTGTTAGCAATTCCTTCTATGAACTATGATCTATGAACCATGAACTAATCAAAAGTTCATAGTTCAAGGTTCATGGCAGCTGCATTGTTTGTTAAAGGGTTTATCCAACCAAATGGCTTTTGGCATCTGCACATATTGTTAGCAATTCCTTCTATGAACTATGATCTATGAACCATGAACCACAAAAGGCCCTCATCGTAATTGCCGGACCAACAGCCTCGGGCAAAACAGCTGCCGCAATTGAATTAGCAAAGTATTATAAAACCGTAATAGTTTCAGCCGACTCACGTCAGTTTTATCGCGAAATGTCTGTAGGCACCGCAAAACCCACCAATGAAGAACTGGCTGCCGTTAAGCATTATTTTATAAATTCATTATCTATAACAGAAAACTATACTGCCGGCGATTACGAAAAACAAAGTCTGGATTTACTAAGGGACCTCTTCAAAATTCATGATGTAGTGATATTAGTGGGTGGCTCAGGCTTATTTATTAAGGCTGTGTGCGAAGGTTTTGATAAGTTTCCTGATGCTAAACCAGGCGTACGCGAAAAACTGAACAAAGAGTTTGAAGAAAAAGGCATTAATGCTTTACAGGAAAAATTAAAAATTGCCGACCCGGAATATTATGAGAAAGTTGACAGGAATAACCCGCAACGTGTTATCAGGGCCCTTGAGGTTTTTGAATCTACGGGCAACCCATTTTCCTATTATCGCAGCTCAAATATTAACAAACGCCCCTTTCGTATAATTAAGTTCGGATTGAAAATGGAAAGGGTGATTTTATACCAACGCATTAACCGGCGCACTGATGATATGATAATACAAGGCCTGGTTGAAGAAGTGCGTTTCCTTTTACCTTACCGGCACTTTAACGCGTTAAATACGGTTGGCTATACTGAGCTCTTTGATTATTTTGATGGGGAAACAGATTTGCAAACAGCTATCGGATTAATTAAACAAAACACCCGGCGGTTTGCAAAAAGGCAAATAACATGGTTTGGAAAAGACAAAGAGATACTGTGGTTCCAGGTTGACAAACAAAGTCTGGTTAATGATATGCAGGCAGCAATAAAGACAATTATCGAGTAATATCAGCTCAACAAACTTTCCAAATATACCCCATAGCCGCTTTTTAGATACTTATTAATCAATAATTTTAACTGTTCGTCATCAATAAATCCCTGACGGTAGGCCACTTCTTCGATACAGCCAATTTTTGTGGCTTGTCGCTTTTCTATTACCCTTACATATTCCGCAGCATCGCTTAGCGAATCAAAGGTTCCGGTATCCAGCCATGCTGTGCCCCTGTCCATTAGCCCCACATGCAAATCGCCCTTGTTAAGGTAGAATTTATTTACATCCGTAATTTCATATTCGCCGCGGGCGGATGGCTTTAAATTTTTGGCAATTCCGATGACGTTATTGTCATAAAAATAAAGGCCAGGTACCGCATAACTCGATTTTGGCTTAACAGGTTTTTCTTCAATTGATAAAGCCTTAAAATCTTTATCAAATTCTACAACCCCATATCTTTCCGGATCAGCAACCGGATAAGCAAAAATAGCGGCCCCTTCAACATCACTAAAACCGCGGATCAATTCACTAAATCCAGTTCCGTAAAATATATTATCGCCCAGGATCAATGCTACTTTATCGGCGCCGATAAATTGCTCACCTATTACAAACGCCTGGGCAAGTCCGTTTGCCTTTTCCTGGATTGCATATTCAAAATTGCAGCCCAACTCGCTGCCGTCACCCAGCAGGCGTTGAAAGCTGGGGTTATCTTCGGGAGTAGTAATAATTAAAACGTCTCTTATATCCGCCTGCATTAATACCGATAGGGGATAATAGATCATGGGCTTATCATAAATAGGCATCAATTGCTTACTTATCGCCCTGGTTATAGGATAAAGCCTTGTCCCCGACCCGCCGGCTAAAATGATACCTTTCATGTGCGGTAAATTAATTTATTGTTTCAGTTTATTTATACAAGTTACCAAACTATCGCGCCAGTAAGGAATTTCTATTTCAAACGTATTTTTTATTTTGCTTTTATCCATTACCGAATAGGCCGGGCGTTTTGCTTTTGTAATATACTCATCTGTTTTTATAGGCATTACTTTTACGGATGTTTCTGAAATTTCAAAAATAGCTTTTGCAAAATCATACCACGATGCTATGCCTTCGTTACTGTAATGATAAATCCCGTAACTAGTGTTCTTGCTTTTAATAATGTGCATGATACAAGCCGCAAGATCCATGGCATAGGTTGGTGTACCGGCCTGGTCGGCAATAACTTTAAGTTCGTTTTTTTCGGCGCCAAGCTTTAACATCGTTTTTACAAAGTTATTTCCATATTCAGAATAAAGCCAGCCCGTGCGGATTATAAAATATTTTTTTAATAAAGCTTCAACTGCACGCTCACCTTCAAGCTTTGTTTGCCCATAAACATTCACCGGCTCCGCCTCGCTACCTTCCGTCCGCGGTGTTGATTTATCTCCTTTAAAAACAAAGTCGGTAGATACATGGATAAGGGTTGAATCATATTCGGCACAAAGACTGCATAAATTCTCTACGCCCGTTTTATTTACTTTAAATGCTATCTCCGGCTCATCTTCTGCTTTATCAACCGCTGTGTAGGCCGCACAATTGATACTGTATAACGGTTTATAAGTTTCAAAAACTTTTTTTAATGCATTAATATCCAATATATTGGCTTCGATTTCGGAAGGGAAATAAATCGAGGCTATTCCTTCCTTTTCGGCAAGGACTTTAAAACAATGTCCTAATTGTCCCGAAGCGCCAAAAACTACTATACTCATTGTTTTAATTTGAAAGACATTATTTTTGAGATTCAAGAATCAAGAGCCAAGAATCAAGATAAAACACAATTTATTTAAATACTGCGGCATAGTGGTCTTCTTGGCTTTGCTCTATTTTTCTTGACTCTTGATTCTTGACTCTTGATTCTGAGTTTGCGCGAATTTATTCAAAAAATCGTGATAAGCTAATTTAATCCCTTCTTCCAGATCAATTTTATGTTTCCAGCCTCTGCGGTGAATTTTACTAACATCCATCAATTTGCGTGGCGTCCCATCAGGTTTTGAAGTATCGAAATTTATTCCACCCTCATACCCTACTATTCTTTTTATCAGTAATGCCAGATCCTTAATTGATATATCCTCGCCGGTACCTATATTAATCAACCCTTCCTCATCATAATGCTGCATTAAAAAATAGCAAGCTTCGGCAAGATCATCAGCGAATAAAAACTCCCTTTTTGGTGATCCTGTGCCCCAGATCGTTACCATTGGTGCGTTTTGTTCCTTTGCTTCGTGAAAACGACGGATAAGAGCGGGCAAAACATGCGAATTTTGAGGATGGTAATTATCGTTGTAACCATAAAGATTAGTAGGCATTACCGAAATATAATTACAACCATATTGCGCACGGTAGGCATCGCACATTTTTATACCTGCAATTTTTGCAATTGCGTAAGGTTCATTGGTTGGTTCAAGCGGACCGGTTAGTAAATATTCTTCTTTTAAGGGTTGAGGAGCAAGTTTCGGATATATGCAGCTTGATCCTAAAAACATAAGTTTTTTTACACCGTTCAGATAGGCGTTATGAATAACATTATTTTGTATCTGCAGGTTATCGTATAAAAATTCGGCCCGGTAAGTATCATTGGCCACAATCCCGCCCACTTTGGCAGCTGCTAAAAAAACATAGTCTGGTTTTTCGTGTTCAAAAAATTCAGCCACCTGCTGCTGGCTGCGTAAATCCAGTTGAGATGATATGCGGACAATAAAATTGTGATAACCTTCCTTTTCCAGCTTCCGGTAAATAGCTGAACCAACCATCCCACGATGCCCGGCTATATATATTTTTGCGCTTTTCTCCATTGTGTGGTTCATTGGTACATTTGTTCATTGGTCTGCTTCATTATTGTGTTCATTGGCTCATTTGTTCGTTGGTCTGCTTCATTATTATGTCTATTAGTTCAATGATTCATATCGAATATTCTACTAATGAACTAATGAACCAGTGAACAATTCAACCAGTGAACTAATGAACCACCTACGCCTGCCCCATAGTGCCGCCAAAATTCATGGGAAAACCTGAAGGGTCCTGCTGAATTTTAATACGGCCATTAACGGTTTCAAATTTTTCAAGATTATCTTCTAATGCGGTTAATAGTCTTTTAGCATGTTCGGGTGTTAAAATGATCCTTGATTTCACTTTAGCCTTCGGCACGCCCGGCATAACCCGGATAAAGTCGAGCACAAACTCGGAGCTTGAGTGGGTTATGATTGCCAGGTTTGAATAAATGCCTTCTGCGACTTCCTCAGAAAGTTCAATATTCAGCTGATTTTCATTTTGTTCTTCCATGGTACGAAAATAGTAAAGCCTTCCCATTTAGGGGAAGGCTTATTAAAATATTTATTTTTTATTACCGGTTACGCTTCAACTTCTTCTGCTTTTGAAGCCATCAGCCGGTCAAATTCTTCCTGTGAACCCACGCGAATATTTTCGTATTCGCGCAAACCGGTTCCTGAAGGAATAAGGTGGCCTACGATCACATTTTCTTTCAAACCAAGCATCAGGTCCTTTTTACCTGCAATAGCAGCTTCATTCAACACTTTCGTAGTTTCCTGGAACGAGGCTGCCGAGATAAATGATTTTGTACCTAAAGAAGCCCTGGTTATCCCTTGCAGTATCGGACTTGAAGTTGCAGCAATAGCATCTCTTACTTCCGCCAATTTTAAATCTTTACGTTTTAAAATTGAGTTTTCGTCTCTTAGCTTTCTTACTGAAACTATCTGGCCCGATTTTAAGGTTGATGATTCACCCGGATCAATAACTACCTTCTTATCGAAGATGTCGTCGTTTTCTAACATGAAATCCCAGCTGTCAACAGCTTCCCTTTCAAGGAAACGGGTATCGCCGGCATCCTCAATAGCTACTTTTTGCATCATCTGGTGCACGATCACTTCAAAGTGCTTGTCGTTAATCTTCACACCCTGCAAACGGTAAACTTCCTGAATGCCATTTACCAAGTATTCCTGCACTGCAGCCGGGCCTTTTATAGCGAGGATGTCTGCCGGGGATATTGAACCATCAGACAAAGGCATGCCCGCTTTCACAAAGTCATTATCCTGTACAAGGATATGTTTTGACAGTGGAACAAGATATTTTTTAACCTGGCCATCTTTTGATTCAATCGTGATCTCACGGTTACCGCGTTTAACGCCACCCAGAGTTACAACGCCATCAATTTCAGTCACAACAGCCGGATTTGAAGGGTTACGCGCTTCGAATAATTCTGTTACACGCGGTAAGCCGCCTGTAATGTCACGTGTTTTCCCAGTTGAACGAGGTATTTTTGCAATAACCTGCCCGGTTTGTAATTTTTCACCTTCATCAACAGCAATGTGTGCCCCAACCGGGATGTTATAACCTTTTATCACATTGCCTTTTGAATCAGCAACCTGGATAACAGGGTTTTTTGTTTTATCCCTTGTATCAATAATCACCTTTTCGCGGTGGCCTGTTTGCTCGTCTGATTCTTCGCGGAATGTAATACCTTCCAAAACGGCTTCAAACTTAGCAGCGCCGGCAAACTCTGAAATAATTACAGCATTATATGGATCCCATGAGCAAATGCGGTCGCCCTTATTGATCTTGCTGCCATCTTTCACATATAAGTATGCGCCGTATGGAATATTATTGGTAACGATAACCTTGTTGGTTGCCTGTTCAACAATACGGAATTCCCCCGAACGGCCTAATACCACATCTACTTTACCTTCTTCGGTTTTATACTCAACCGTACGAACGTTTTCAAATTCAATCCTGCCTTCAAACCGGGCATTGATCTGTGATTCGGCCGCTATATTCGAAGCTGTACCACCTACGTGGAATGTACGCAATGTTAACTGTGTACCAGGCTCACCGATTGACTGCGCGGCAATTACACCAACGGCTTCACCTTTTTGCACGCGTTTTCCGCTGGCAAGGTTACGTCCATAACATAAGGCACATACACCACGTTTGCTTTCGCAGGTCAGTACCGACCGGATCTCTATACCTTCTAACGGAGAGTTTTCTATATTTTTAGCAATCTCTTCGGTAATATCATGGCCGGCTTCAACTAATAACTCATTTGTTATCGGGTCAAGCACATCATGCAAAGAGGTACGGCCTAAAATACGGTCGTATAATGGCTCAACTATATCCTCGTTATCTTTAAGGGCAGTAGTAAATATGCCTCTTAACGTACCGCAATCCACTTCACCAACTATCATATCCTGCGCCACGTCATGTAAACGACGGGTTAAGTAGCCGGCATCAGCAGTTTTCAAAGCGGTATCGGCCAAACCTTTACGTGCACCGTGGGTTGAGATAAAGTATTCCAATACAGACAAACCTTCTTTAAAGTTTGAAAGGATGGGGTTTTCAATGATCTCACCACCAGAACCGGATTTTTGCGGCTTAGCCATCAAACCACGCATACCTGCAAGCTGACGGATCTGCTCTTTTGAACCACGCGCTCCTGAATCGAGCATCATGTATACTGAATTGAAACCCTGGTTATCTGTCGACAGGATTTCCATCACATTCGCGGTTAAGCGGTTGTTGATACGTGTCCAAATGTCAATGATCTGGTTGTAACGTTCATTGTTGGTAATAAAACCCATGTTATAGTTACCCATAACATCATCAACTTCCTTAGAAGCCTGTTCTATCAATTTTACTTTTTCGTCAGGAATATTTAAATCCTTGAGGTTAAACGACAAACCACCGTGGAAGGCCATCTGGAACCCTAACTCCTTAATATCATCAAGGAACTGGGCGGCACGTGCCATACCTGTAATTTTTACTACCTCGCCAATAATATCGCGCAGTGATTTTTTGGTAAGCAGTTCATTAATATAACCTACCTCTACAGGCACATGCTGGTTAAACAATACCCGGCCAACCGTAGTGTCAATAATTTTACTTACAATGCTTCCGTCGCGCTCTTTAATTAATACCTTAACCTTGATAAAAGCATGCAGGTCGACTTTTCTTTCGTTATAAGCTATAATAACTTCTTCAGGGGAATAGAATGTTAAACCTTCGCCTTTTATAACGCGTTCAGCATCAGTTTTACGGCCTTTGGTTATATAGTACAAACCAAGCACCATGTCCTGTGAAGGAACGGTAATTGGCGTTCCGTTAGCCGGATTTAAAATGTTATGTGAAGCAAGCATTAAAATTTGGGCTTCCAAAATTGCCGCGTTACCGAGTGGTACGTGAACAGCCATCTGGTCACCGTCAAAATCCGCGTTAAATGCAGTACAAGTTAAAGGGTGCAGTTGTATAGCCTTACCTTCAACAAGTTTTGGCTGGAACGCCTGGATGCCTAAACGGTGCAGCGTTGGCGCACGGTTTAATAATACGGGATGTCCTTTTAATACATTTTCCAATATATCCCAAACTAACGGATCTTTACGGTCAACGATTTTTTTGGCAGATTTTACTGTTTTAACTACACCACGTTCGATCATCTTGCGGATGATAAACGGTTTAAACAATTCGGCGGCCATATCCTTTGGTAAACCGCATTCGTGCAGCTTAAGGTTAGGGCCTACAACAATTACCGAACGGGCTGAATAATCAACACGTTTACCCAATAAGTTTTGACGGAAACGGCCTTGTTTACCCTTCAAAATATCTGAAAGTGATTTCAACGCGCGGTTACCTTCAGTTTTTACTGCGTTTACTTTACGTGAGTTATCGAATAACGAGTCCACTGCTTCCTGCAGCATACGTTTTTCGTTACGTAAAATAACTTCCGGCGCTTTGATTTCGATCAAACGTTTTAAACGATTGTTACGGATGATCACGCGGCGGTAAAGGTCATTCAGGTCGGAAGTTGCAAAACGGCCGCCTTCCAACGGTACTAACGGACGCAACTCAGGCGGAATAACCGGAACGATCTTAACGATCATCCACTCAGGATTGTTCTCGATCCTTGTTTTTGCATCGCGGAAAGCTTCAACAACCTGTAAACGTTTTAAAGCTTCGTTTTTACGCTGCTGTGAAGTTTCGTTAGCAGCCTGGTGACGGAGATTGTAAGACAGATCGTCGAGGTCAAGGCGTTTTAACAACTCCTCTAAAGCCTCAGCGCCCATTTTAGCCACAAATTTTTGCGGGTCCTTATCATCCAGGTACTGGTTTTCCTTTGGCAGCGTATCCAATACATCCAGGTATTCTTCTTCTGTAAGGAAATCCATTTTATTGATCCCGTCAGCTTCTTTAATTCCAGGTTGTACAACTACATATCTTTCATAATAAATGATCAGATCGAGCCTTTTTGTGGGCAAGCCCAGCAAGTAACCGATTTTGTTTGGCAACGAACGGAAATACCAGATATGCGCAACCGGAACCACCAGGTTAATGTGCCCCATACGCTCACGACGCACTTTTTTCTCGGTTACTTCAACGCCGCAGCGATCGCAAACTATACCCTTGTAACGAATACGCTTGTATTTACCGCAATGGCACTCATAATCTTTAACAGGACCAAAAATACGCTCACAGAATAAACCATCGCGCTCAGGCTTATAGGTCCTGTAGTTAATGGTTTCGGGTTTTAAAACTTCACCGCTCGAACGCTCCAGTATAGATTCAGGCGAAGCCAAACTAATGGTAATGGTGGTGAAATTGCTTTTGATTTTATTATCCTTTTTGTAAGACATAATATCTTTCTTTTTTTTGAAGGTGAAAGGCGAAAGGCGAAAGGTAAAAGGTTTTGACATTTCTGCCTTTCACCTTTCACCTTTTACCTTTTACCTTATTCTAATGTAATATCCAAACCTAAGCCCCTTAGTTCATGAACCAATACGTTGAATGATTCAGGAACTGAAGGCGTTGGCAGGTTTTCGCCTTTAACAATAGCCTCGTATGTTTTGGCGCGGCCTATAACATCGTCCGATTTAACGGTCAATATTTCTTGCAGTATGTTTGATGCACCGAATGCTTCAAGCGCCCAAACCTCCATCTCACCAAAACGCTGCCCGCCGAACTGGGCTTTACCACCCAATGGCTGCTGTGTTATTAATGAGTATGGCCCTATTGAACGTGCGTGCATCTTGTCATCAACCATGTGGCCAAGCTTAAGCATATAGATAATACCTACAGTTGTTTGCTGGTCGAAGCGGTCTCCTGTTAAGCCATTGTACAAATAGGTACGGCCTGATTCTGGCAAGTTGGCCTTTTTAACCCACTCTTCCACTTCACTGTGGCTTGCACCATCAAAGATCGGCGTAGCGAATTTAATGCCCAGCTCTTTACCGGCCCAGCCCAGTACAGTTTCGTATATCTGGCCCAGGTTCATACGCGATGGTACGCCCAGCGGGTTAAGTACTATATCAACCGGTGTTCCGTCCTCAAGGAAAGGCATGTCCTCATCACGCACAATACGAGCAACAATACCTTTGTTACCATGACGGCCTGCCATTTTATCACCCACCTTAAGCTTACGCTTTTTGGCGATGTAAACTTTAGCCATTTGCACGATGCCTGAAGGAAGTTCATCACCCACGCTGATGGCGAATTTATCACGACGGTAAGCGCCCAGTTCTTCATTTACTTTAATGTTATAGTTATGAAGCAAAGTTTTTATATGATCGTTTTTATCGTCATCAGTGGTCCACTTGGTTGGGTTAATATTTTCATAATTAAGATCAACCAGTATTTTTTGAGTGAATTTAACACCTTTTGGAACCTGCAATTCTTTGTAAACATTGTAAACGCCCTGTGATGTTTTGCCGTTCACGATCTCGAACAACTTTTCGATCAAAGTGTTTTTCAGCTCTTTTACCGCTTTATCGTGTTTGGTATCCAGTTTTTCCAGCTGTGCTTTTTCCTCGGCTTTCGAAGTTTTTTTGGCACGGCTGAATAATTTGGTATCAATTACCACACCCGCAATTGATGGCGGTGTTTTAAGCGATGCATCTTTAACATCACCGGCTTTGTCGCCAAATATGGCGCGTAATAGCTTTTCTTCAGGTGAAGGGTCGGACTCACCTTTTGGAGTGATCTTACCTATCAGTATATCGCCCTCTTTAACTTCGGCGCCCACACGGATAATTCCGTCTTCGTCCAAATCTTTGGTAGCTTCCTCAGATACGTTAGGGATGTCCGGTGTCAGTTCTTCTTCCCCGCGTTTAGTATCACGCACTTCCAGTTCAAATTCTTCAACGTGAAGCGAAGTGAAAATATCCTGCGAAACCACACGTTCTGAAATCACTATCGCATCTTCAAAGTTATAACCCTGCCAAGGCATGAAAGCCACTTTGAGGTTCCGGCCCAGGGCCAGTTCACCATTTTGTGTCGCATATCCTTCGCAAAGCACCTGTCCTTTTTCAACACGCTGACCTTTTTTAACAATAGGCTTGAGGTTGATGGTAGTGCTCTGGTTAGTTTTCTTAAATTTAGTTAGCCTATAGCTCCGGGTGTCGCCGTCAAATGAAATCAGACGATCCAGTTCATTACGGTCATAACGGATACGGATCTCATTGGCATCAACATACTCAACTATACCATCGCCTTCGGCATTGATCAGTGTACGTGAGTCTTTTGCCACACGGCCTTCCAAACCTGTACCCACAATTGGCGCTTCAGGGCGCAGCAAAGGCACCGCCTGGCGCTGCATGTTAGATCCCATCAGTGCACGGTTAGCATCATCATGTTCTAAAAACGGAATTAATGAAGCCGCGATAGAGGTGATCTGGTTAGGCGCAATATCCATCAAGTCTAACCTTTCAGGCTCGATGATCGGGAAGTCACCTTCAAAACGGGCCTTAACCTTTGGCAAAGCAAAAACCCCATTATCATCATAATGCGCATTGGCCTGACCTATTGTTTTACCGTCTTCATCCTCTGCCGACAAGTAAATAACATTCTCCTTCACCTGTACTTTGCCATCAACCACACGTTTATATGGGGTTTCGATAAAGCCTAAGTTGTTGATTTTAGCGTGCACGCAAAGTGAGGATATCAAACCAATGTTTGGGCCTTCCGGTGTCTCAATGGTGCACAAACGGCCATAATGGGTATAGTGTACGTCACGAACCTCGAAACCTGCACGCTCACGGGACAAACCGCCAGGCCCTAAGGCTGACAGACGACGCTTGTGCGTAATCTCTGCCAATGGGTTGGTTTGGTCCATGAACTGTGATAGCTGGTTTGTTCCAAAGAACGAATTGATCACCGATGAAAGTGTACGCGCGTTGATCAGGTCGGTTGGAGTGAACACTTCGTTATCACGAATGTTCATACGCTCACGGATGGTACGTGCCATACGCGCCAAACCAACACCAAATTGTGCATATAACTGCTCACCAACGGTCCGCACACGACGGTTTGATAAGTGGTCAATATCATCCACCTCAGCTTTTGAGTTGATGAGTTTGATCAGATATTTTACTATCGCAATGATATCCTGTTTTGTTAAAACCTTAGTTTCTTCGCTGGTGGTAAGCTTTAGCTTACGGTTGATGCGGTACCGGCCCACATCGCCCAGGTCATATCTTTTATCAGAAAAGAACAAACGGTCGATGATACCGCGCGCTGTCTCTTCATCAGGCGGTTCAGCGTTACGTAATTGACGGTAGATATGCTCAACCGCTTCTTTTTCTGAATTCGAAGTGTCTTTTTGTAATGTGTTATATATAATGGTATAGTCGCCACTGGTGGCTGCATCTTCTTTATTAAGGATGATGGTTTTAACACCGGCATCGATGATCATATCAATATGGTCATCTTCCAGCACGGTTTCACGCTCCAGGATGATCTCGTTACGGTCAATAGAAACAACTTCGCCGGTATCTTCGTCAACGAAGTCTTCAACCCATTTTTTAAGCACCCTCGCTGCAAGCTTACGGCCAATAAATTTCTTTAGGCCACTTTTGCTCACTTTAACCTCGTCGGCCAGTTCAAATAATTCTAATATATCTTTATCAGAATCATAACCGATCGCACGAAGCAGGGTAGTTACCGGGAATTTCTTTTTACGGTCAATGTAGGCATACATCACGTTGTTAACGTCAGTAGCAAATTCGATCCATGAACCCTTGAAAGGAATTACACGGGCCGAATATAATTTTGTACCGTTTGTGTGGCGGCTTTGTCCAAAAAACACACCTGGTGAACGGTGTAATTGCGATACAATTACGCGCTCGGCGCCATTAATAACGAAAGTGCCTTTAGGGGTCATGTAGGGAATGGTTCCCAGGTACACATCCTGAACGATAGTTTCAAAATCTTCATGCTCCTCGTCATTACATGACAGGCGAAGCTTGGCTTTTAAAGGCACACTGTAAGTTAATCCGCGCTCGATACACTCTTGTATATCATATCGTGGCGGATCAATAAAGTAATCAAGAAACTCTAACACGAAGATGTTTCTTGAATCGGAGATCGGAAAATTTTCGGCAAATACTTTGAACAGCCCTTCTTTATAACGGTTGTCTGAGGTAGTTTCCAATTGAAAAAATTCCTGGAAAGATTGCAACTGAACATCAAGAAAATCCGGGTAATCCAATACTTTCCTGCTGGTTGCAAAATTTACTCTTTGATTATTTTTGTTTGCCAAGGGATTATAATTTAGTTTATTAATAAACTGGTGTAGATGTTACTGGGTGAGAGATTAGAGACTGGAGGTTAGAGATTAGAAGAATTAAATTTCTATGGCCTAATTGCAGGCAACAAATCTCCAATCTCCAATCACTAAACTCTATCTAAATATCTCATCAATATAAACAGCAATAGACCCCGACCAAAAAAGGCCGGAGTCTTATGCTATATTGGTGTTGATTAGCTTTATTTAACCTCAACTACTGCTCCGGCTTCCTGTAACTGCTTTTTCATAGATTCAGCTTCTTCCTTAGTAACGCCGGTTTTTATCTCTTTAGGTGCAGCGTCAACTAAGTCTTTAGCTTCTTTCAGGCCAAGGCCGGTTAAGTCTTTTACTAATTTAACAACTGCTAATTTAGCGCCGCCTGCTTCTTTCAGGATAACATCGAACGCTGTTTGTACTGCTTCTACAGCAGGGCCTTCTTCGCCACCCGCAGGAGCAGCAGCTGCAATAGACACAGCTGCAGCAGCAGGCTCAATACCATACTCATCTTTTAAGATATGAGCTAATTCGTTTACTTCTTTTACTGTTAAGTTTACCAACTGTTCAGCAAACGCTTTTAAATCCGCCATTTTATTTTAAGTTTTCTTTTAATGCTTTTGTTTTAAAAAATCGAACTTTAAGGTGTCCGGTTAACCTCTTTCCTGTAATGTTTTTACAACTCCCGCCAGGATATTTCCGCCTGATTGCAATGCAGAAATAACATTCTTCGCCGGTGATTGTAATAATCCGATGATCTCTCCGATCAGTTGCTCCTTCGATTTTAAATTAATCAAAGTGTCTAACTGGTTATCGCCGATAAAAATAGCTGAATCAATATATGCAGCTTTTAATATAGGTTTTTCGCCTTTTTTCCTCAACTGTTTGATCAGTTTTGCCGGGGCTGTGCCTGATTTTGAGAAAAGGATGGATGATGAACCTTTAAGCACATCATATATTGGCGTAAAGTCACCGCCGGCAGCTTCCATCGCCTTTTTTATAAGGCTGTTTTTTGCTACCTGCATCGTAATATCGCTTTCGAAACATTGACGACGGATGTTATTGATCTTTGCAACTGTCAGGTCCGACGTATCAGTAATATAAAAATTACCAAATGCCTTCATCTGCTCAGTAAGGGCAAGAACTAATTCGTGTTTTTCTTCTTTATTCATGATTTAGATCCCCGCTACTGTTTTAGTTTCAATTTCAATTCCAGGCGACATGGTTGAAGAGATATGAATACTCTTAAAATATGTTCCTTTTGCTGCCGAAGGTTTTAATTTTGAAATGGTTTGTAAAACTTCCAAAGCATTTTCATAAATTTTATCGGCAGGGAAAGACACTTTTCCTATTGAGGCATGGATAATACCGGTTTTATCAACCTTGAAGTCGATCTTACCACCTTTTACCTCAGTTACGGCTTTCCCGACTTCGGGCGTTACTGTACCTGATTTAGGGTTTGGCATAAGGTTACGCGGGCCGAGAATACGACCCAGACGACCTACCTTAGCCATAACGCTTGGCATAGTTATGATAATATCTACATCAGTCCATCCGCCCTCAATTTTGGCAATATAATCGTCCAAACCCACGTAATCTGCACCTGCGTCTTTTGCTTCCTGCTCTTTGTCAGGCGTGCAAAGTACTAATACACGTACAGTTTTACCGGTTCCATGAGGTAAGGTTGCAATACCGCGTACCATTTGATTGGCTTTGCGCGGGTCAACACCTAAACGAACATCAATATCAACTGACGAATCAAATTTGGTGGTTGTAATATCTTTTACCAAAGATGACGCATCCTGTAAAGAATACGCTTTGTTTGCCTCAATTTTGGACTGTGCCACTTTTTGATTTTTTGTTAATCTAGCCACTGTCTTAAACTGATTTGTTAAATTAATTAATTTTAGATTTGAGATATTAGATGTGAGATTTGAGATTTAAAAAATCGTAAATCGTAAGTCCAAAATCGTAAATCCTGTTAGTTCCAGGGAGCCGTACCTGCTACGGTTATTCCCATACTGCGGGCAGTTCCTGCCACCATTTTCATGGCTGATTCCACTGTGAATGCGTTTAAATCAGTCATTTTATCTTTAGCTATCGTCTCAACCTGCTCCCAGTTTACACTGGCAACTTTTTTACGGTTTGGCTCGGCTGAACCGCCTTTTAAACCTGTTGCTTCCAATAACTGGATAGCAACCGGAGGGGTTTTGATGATAAAATCGAACGACTTGTCGACATAAACAGTAATAACCACCGGTAACACTTTTCCAGGTTTATCCTGGGTACGTGCGTTGAACTGTTTGCAAAACTCCATTATGTTCACCCCTTTTGCACCCAATGCAGGGCCAATTGGAGGTGATGGATTTGCAGCGCCACCCTTTACCTGCAGTTTCACCATCGCACCGACTTCTTTTGCCATTTTTATTTGTTTAAATTATAACTCAATGTTAGTAAGTGGAAGCTATGTAACATTTGTTTCTTTAATTAGTGATTTATTGAATTAGTGAATTATTGATTTTCTGTCAATTCAATAAATGTTTACTATTATATTTTTTATTATTTGAAGATTGATCGAATCAATAAATCACTAATTCACTAATTCAATCCTTCAATAATTATTCTTTCTCTACCTGCATGTAATTCAATTCGAGCGGCGTACGGCGCCCAAATATCTTTACCATTACTTTTAATTTTTTCTTTTCTTCGTTAACTTCTTCGATTACGCCGCTAAACCCGTTGAAAGGGCCATCCATCACTTTTACACCCTCGCCTATATAATAAGGCACGTTCATGGTTTCACCCTGAGCGCTCATTTCGTCAACCTTGCCTAAAATACGGTTAACTTCAGCCTGGCGCAAAGGGATAGCGTTACCTTGTTTATCACCTAAAAACCCAATAACACTGTTTATATTTTTGATGATGTGCTCGATCTCAGCATCAAGCGCCGCTTCAATTAACACATAACCAGGAAAAAAATTGCGTTCTTTAGCAATTTTCTTTCCATCGCGCATCTGGTAATATTTTTCGGTAGGTATCAATACCTGCGGAACCAAATGGGCAATACCCAAACGGTTAATCTCAGCATCGATATATTGTTTTACCTTCTTTTCCTTGCCGCTTATAGCCCGTACCACATACCATTTTACTTGATCACTCATTTCTATGCTGCTATTAAGTTAGTGAACTATAAAAGTGACTAAGCACAAAATTTATACTCTGATCCATCAACAATATTATCAATGCAATAATAATCGAAGCTATTAATACCAAAACAGCGCTGTGATACAATTCTCTCCAGGTTGGCCAGGTTACTTTCTGCGTCAACTCTACATAAGACTCTTTTATATACTCAGATACTGTAGCCATATTTGTTATTTACTGTATTGTTATTTACTGTATGCACGGGAACAAGGATTCGAACCCTGATCAAAGGTTTTGGAGACCTCTATTCTACCATTGAACTATTCCCGTTTACCCTAAGCCCTAAATCCCTAAAGGGACTTTTTTATATCAACAAAGTACTTAGCCAATTTTTTAGCTAAGTACTTTGCCAAAGTTAACCTTACCCATTAACTCCCCCTTTAGGGGGTTGGGGGACTATTTCAAAATTTCAGTTACCTGACCGGCGCCTACTGTTCTGCCGCCTTCACGGATAGCGAAACGTAAACCTTTTTCCATAGCGATAGCGTTGATCAGCTTTACGGTGATGGTAACATTATCACCCGGCATAACCATTTCCACGCCTTCGGCCAGTGAAATTTCACCGGTTACGTCAGTTGTACGGAAATAAAATTGCGGACGGTATTTATTGAAGAACGGCGTATGACGTCCGCCTTCTGCTTTTGATAATACGTAAACCTCTGCTTTGAAATCTGTGTGGGGGGTTACCGAACCTGGTTTGCAAATAACCATACCACGACGGATATCAGTTTTTTCAATACCACGCAACAATAAACCTACGTTGTCACCGGCTTCACCCCTATCCAGGATTTTGCGGAACATCTCAACACCTGTAACAACTGATTTCAAGTTCTCCGCACCCATACCAAGGATGTCAACCTGCTCACCAGAGTTGATTATACCACGCTCGATACGACCTGTTGCAACAGTACCACGACCAGTGATCGAGAATACGTCCTCAACAGGCATCAAAAATGGAAGCTCAGTTAAGCGCGGAGGAATTGGAATATGTGCATCAACAGCGTCCATTAATTCCATGATCTTGCCAACCCATTTTGGATCGCCATTTAAACCACCAAGGGCCGAACCTTGAATTACAGGGATATCATCACCGGGATATTCGTAGAATGATAATAGCTCACGAATTTCCATTTCAACCAATTCTAATAATTCAGGATCATCAACCATATCCACTTTATTCATAAACACAACCAATGAAGGCACACCAACCTGGCGGGCTAACAAAATGTGTTCACGTGTTTGAGGCATCGGACCGTCAGTAGCAGCAACTACTATAATTGCACCGTCCATTTGGGCAGCACCAGTAACCATGTTTTTCACATAATCCGCGTGACCCGGGCAGTCAACATGCGCATAATGACGCGTAGCAGTTGAATACTCAACGTGTGCTGTATTAATAGTAATACCACGCTCTTTTTCTTCAGGAGCCGAGTCGATCGAATCGAAAGAACGGGCTTCTGAGAAACCTTTATCAGCCAGTACTTTAGTTATAGCTGCGGTAAGGGTTGTTTTACCGTGGTCAACGTGACCGATTGTACCGATGTTTAAGTGCGGCTTGCTGCGGTCAAACTTTTCTTTTGCCATGATTTATATTTAATTATTTGTAGGTTAATTTTTAGTTAAAAATCTTATTCTATTTTATTTATAACGTTGAGCCAACAATGGGATTTGAACCCATGACCTCTTCCTTACCAAGGAAGTGCTCTACCCCTGAGCTACGTCGGCTTGCATTCAGTTTGCAGTTACCTGTTTGCGGTTTGCAGGATTAGCCTAAACTGCCAACTACTTACCGCCAACTGCCCACTTAACTCAGAGCGGAAGACGAGGTTCGAACTCGCGACCTATAGCTTGGAAGGCTATCGCTCTACCAACTGAGCTACTTCCGCTTGTTAATTATTGAATTAGTGAATTAGTGATTTATTGAATTTTTTATTTTCTTAAAATCAATAATTCAATAATTCAACCTTAACTCTCCGTGGGGGGAGAAGGATTCGAACCTTCGTAGCCGAAGCAACGGATTTACAGTCCGTCCCATTTGACCGCTCTGGTATCCCCCCGGGTTTGATTTTAGATTTTAGAATTACGATTTACGATTGTATGCATTCGTAAATCTAAAATCGTAACTCGTAAATCAAACCAGAGCCTCCTATCGGGATCGAACCAATGACCTACTGATTACAAGTCAGTCGCTC
>DAIOXE010000042.1:1201-24824 GCA_036758125.1 Mucilaginibacter sp. | reverse complement strand
CGTATAAATATCTGAATAACAAATATTTATCGCTTAACTTAATAGCATTGGGAAGAGAGGGTGAAGACAGTCTTTTTCCTTAACTTTATTGTAGTGGCAGCAAACTCTAATTAGCTTAATCCAACCCCGATCAACTTTTAGCACGATTCCCGCTGGCAAGCCGGACTGTTGTCAATAGACTAAAATTCCTGGTACCCGAAACCCATTTTGGGTACCACTTTTTTGACCATTTCCGAAGGCAAAACGCCTTTTGGGTACCACTTTTTTGGTGCCTTCCGAAGGCTAAACGCGTTTTGGGTACCACATTTTTGATCATTTCCGAAGGCAAAACGCGTTTTGGGTACCAGTAAAAATCACACGTTTTATTTATTAAGTGGCTGTTTATAAAGTATTTGAAAATGCAACATCAAAGAACCAGGTCAAAAAACCTTTTAAATAATTTTTTACGCTGAAAATTGGCTACTACAAAGTTTTGGGATTGAAGTAAATATACAAAATTTTAAGTTAATATGCCTATTATAGTAACAACTTTGATAAAATATAAACCATTGCAAACGTGGTAAGCCCCATTAACAACGTTGCTATTGAATATACTTTTAGCATAGTTTTCATATCCAGGCCCGAAAACTTTGCTATTACCCAAAAATAAGCATCGTTTGCATGCGATATCATCATAGAGCCGCCGCCCATGGCCAATACACATAATAATTTGCCTGTTTCGGTGTTTAAACCCAGCACGGGCAGCAATGGCAATGCAATTGACGCGGCAGTAATGATGGCAACTGTAGAGGAACCCTGGGCTGTTTTTAATACTGAAGTCAGCAAAAAGGGGAAAAAGATCCCCATACTGCCCAAAGCCAGCGAATGACTCAAATGGCCGCCAATTTTCGTCGCCATTAATATGGCGCCGAAAGCGCCGCCCATGCCTATTATAATTAATATACCTCCGGCCTTTTCTGTAGCCTCGTGCAGCAGCTGGCTCACCTCCGCTTTTTTCCATCTCCGTTTGCAATTAAATGCCAGCAAAACCCCAATTAGCAAGGCAATCACCGGATCGCCTAAGGAAAATAATACAGCAGGCAAGCCGTGATATAAAGCTGGCGGACTTGATAAAAATGATCTTAGGCCTATCAAAATAATCGGAAGAATCACTGGAAGACAAGCCATAAGCAACGACGGGCGGTTACCAGTTTCCCTTACTGAAATTTCATCTTCTCTTGCTGCAGTCTGTATGTTTTTCCCTGCATATTTTGCCCATAAATTACCAACTACCATTGCCGGTATGGCTACAGCCGTGCCGGCTAATATAAGTTTACCAAAATCGACACCTATAGTTGCAGCCGCGGCCGTGCTCCCCGGATGCGGAGGCGCCAGGCAATGGATAGCGTACAATCCTGTGGCCAGCGAAACAGACATAACAGCAACCGGAATACCAGTCCGTCTGGCCATTGACCGGTTTAATCCGCTTAAAACAATAAAGCCCGAATCACAGAATATGGGCAGCCCAACGATGAATCCGGTAATGCTCATGGCCAGGGGCGCGTGTTTATTTCCAAGTTTTTTTAACAGGAAAGAGGCCATTACGGCTGTACTACCAGTATATTCAAGCAATAAACCCAAAGTGGCGCCTAATACAATAATTAAACCTAATGATTTTAATATGTTTCCGAACCCGTCCTTTATTACAGAAATGACACCGCTCAAAGGCAACCCTATACCTAAACCCACCAATAAACAGGCGAAGAATAAAGCAAAAAAAGCAGGGACCTTATATTTAGTTGTCAATACCACGATGAGTGCTATGCCAGCTGTTAAAAAAGCAAGAATGTACGGCAGGGAATGGGTCATTAAAGATTGGTTATTTGTATATAAACAAAGGCAAGTTAATTGTATTGATTAAAACATCCGCCAATAAACTATAAGATTTACTATTAATAACGATTTTTGAATAATATAAACCTAATTGATACGGATAGGTCTAACTTTTGTTATAAAGTAATAAACCCGAAAGCCCGCAATTGATTGCGGCAACGTTGGGCATGATGAAAACGTATAAGAAATAAAATGAAACAAAAAGTAGCGTTAGTATTATCGGGAGGCGGCGCCAGGGGAGTAGCGCACATCGGCGTTATTGAGGAGATAATAAAACAAGGATTTGAAATATCATCCATTTCCGGCACGTCAATGGGCGCGGTTATCGGCGGAGTTTATGCCATGGGAAAAATGGAAGAGTATAAAAACTGGCTCTATACGCTTGATAAAATAAAGCTCTTCAGACTTATCGATTTTAGTTTCACTACACGGGGATTGGTTAAAGGAGACAAACTATTTAATACGATTAAGACTTTCATCCCGGATGCGAATATTGAAGACCTGAATATACCTTATGCAGCAATTTCCGCAGATATTATCAATAAAAAGGAAGTTGTCTTTACAACAGGGAGCATATTTGACGCCGTAAGGGCATCGATGGCAATCCCATCTGTCTTTACACCTATAAAAACGGAAAACGGATTACTGATTGATGGAGGTGTAATAAACAACCTTCCTATTAATCATGTAAAAAGAATACCCAACGATATATTGATCGCTGTAAACGTTAATGCCGACGTACCCATAGATAAACCAACTATTACAAAGGTTGAAACCGAAGCTATATTTTCAATCTATCATAAAAAGCTTATCGATTTTTACAATCAGTTGCATATTATGCATTCCTTCAATGCTGAGGAAAAACTAAATAGTGAAGAAAAACTTGGATACTTAAACCTGATGAATAAAACCTTTAGTTTAATGACCTATCATATTACTCAAATGACACTCGAAAGATACTCACCGGACGTACTAATAAACGTTTCAAGGCATTGCTGTGGTGCATTCGATTTTCACAAGGCAGAAGAAATGGTAGAAACCGGCAGGCATGCTGCTATTAAAAGCCTCGGGGCTTACGGACTTGAGGAAAACAAACAAGCGGGATAAAAACCAGAGATTGATAGCGTCGGTAAGCCGGGGAATTATCGGAACCCAAGCACAAAATAAAAGTAACCAAATTGGTTATTTTATGTATATTTAATCATGCAACTTCAAATACTTAAAACAAAAAAAGATTACCTGAAATCGTTGAAAAGATTTGAAGAAATTTTTCAGACAAAATCTGGTTCAGCCGAAAGTGATGAAGCAGATGTCATTGCACTATTAGTGAAAGAATATGAAGATAAACATTTTATTATCGATGCGCCCAGGCCTCGGTAGTTATGCCTTTACAACCAATTGATTACCGACAACTAACAAAGCGTCATTGCGAGTACGCACCGGGGCAAACCCTGGAAGAAATATGGAATGACGCCTTTAACAGGCATATTTATTCATTGCTGTGGCTTTAGCCAACGGATAAAAAAGAGGCGGTCCAGGGCTTTAGCCACATTATTATTTAGGCTAAAGCCGATTTTCCTGACTATTTATTCCGTCCGCTAAAGCGGACGGCAATGAATAAAACAATATTTAAAAACGCGTTGATAATCAATGACTTACAAGCGTAATTATAAGGAACGAAGTAATCTCTGAACTATGCCAATCACCGAATCTGTGTTAATGTTCAATGCCGTATTGCGCGTTATGAACCCGGGCGATTGCGCAAATGCCTAACTAAAATCACGTTCCTTTGAATAGCGTGTGAAGAGATTGCTTCGCTCCTACTACTTGCAATGACGTGATAGTGAGATAGTTGGCTGGGTAAAAGCAAAAACTCCGATAAAAACCGGAGCTCTGCTAAACGCGAATTATTAGATCGGTTGATTTTTATTTAAGCTGCAAGGCTATTACCTGTTTTTCAATATTCCATCCCTCAACCAAAACGGTTGGCTGCTCTTTCCCCAATTTGGCTATCGGAGCACTTACCGATACGGTTGTACTTTCGTGCGGCGCCAGCGTAAAATAATTGCCGGTCCAGTAACTTGGCATTATTTCTTCGCCATTCTTCATCAATTGCGGGCGTATAAAAAATGCCAATTTGTCTGTATTATTGCTAAATTGCAGTGTCCATTTGTTTTCTGATGCACCCTTTTCTGCTTTTAACACTTTAACGTGGACTTTTGTGCCCGTCATGTTGTTAAAACCCGTAAAATCGTCCCCGGGCGACAGCCAGTAAACATTATGTGATACGGTTTTCCCTAAAGCATTAGTCAAATTCAATACAACAAAACTTACGCCTTTATTTGCAATCAATATATCCTTTAACTTAATAACCTCTTGTGCCCCTGTTTCGTTAAGCACTACATGGTTTACTTTAAATGAATTTATCAGTTTACTGTCAATGTCATAAACATCGGCCTTTGCTGTTAAAACTCCGGTTGCATGGTGCGTGCGGTTAATAACAGCTGCGGTTGAATCATCCTGGTTAAACTGGATATGTACCGGTTCGCAGGCGTTTTGCATGGCGTAATAACCGGCATTAGGCTCAAGGTACCAGTCGTATATTTGCCAAACCACACTTGGCAGGGCAGCATTTAATTTCCATAGCATCACCCCACCTGTTTCATTCAATTTATGACCTGCCGCTTCAAAAATGCCCTGGTAACCAACCGCGTTCATCAACTGCATTTTATCAGAAAAGTTTACCATCGTTGTGGGCTGGCCATATCTTTTCACCATTTCGCTAATATACTTATCATACCGGGCCGCGCCTGTGCATGCATCGTGATATCCCCAGCTATTATTTAGCGGAAAAGGCAATTTGGTATCCCAAACCAGATCGGGGATAGTTTTGGCAAGCGTGGTATACGGCGGCTGCGATGGGATACCTGTTTCATCTTTGAACACCCAATCACCTCCGGCGTCAGCTTTTTTATAATATTCCTTAGGATCTGTCCATTGGTAGGGGCCGCCGCTGTAGACGCCCGATGCCATATCATCGGGAAAGGAGCCTTTCCATCCGGCAGGCAGCTTTGCGAAACCTGATGAACTCGGTATAAACGGCCTTGTACCATCAAGATTGATTACATTATCACGCATGGCATTATACAATTCCTTGCGGGCATGACCTTCGTTACCACCTGTCCAAACCAACAAGCTTGGATGGTTACGGATGCGATAAATAGTGCTCACTACATTTTTAACAAATACATTGCTTTCGAGCGGCCAGTCGGGTGAGCCTTTAAATTCGCCCTGGGTATCCCCGGTAACCCAAAAATCCGACCATACCATCTCACCGTATTTATCTGCAGCATTCCAGAAGGCATCCGGAGGGGTAACTCCCCCACCCCATATCCTGACAAGGTTCACATTGGCATTGCGGCACAAGTGCATTTCATAATCATAACGTGCCGAATCGCGGTTAACCATCAAGTCGGGAACCCAGGCGCCACCTACAAGGTTTACACGTTTACCGTTTACATAAAAATCACGGCGGACAAAGCCTTTTACCATTGTTCCCTGAGAACTTTCCGTGCGTATGCCAAATACAAAGGTTGTATCGTCAGCTATTCCGCTGCCGTTGGTGTATTGAAGCCGGATACGGTACAGGTTTGCCCTGCCATAGCCATTTGGCCACCATAAATGCGGCTGGCGAATAAGCAGCTGGCTTACCTTATCGGCATTCAGATCAATGTCTGATGCGCCATTTGCAGCGATGCTTACGTTTTCCGAAAATTGTGAGGGTATACCTGTAAAATTCTCAGGCTTTATGCTGACGGTCAGTTTTCCCTTTTGAGCAATTTCGCTATGATTAGAAAGCGTGAGGCTTAATGACAATTTGGCCACGCTGGTATCAGGCAGCTTAGGCAAATTGGTTACCAATTTTGGCCTGCCTATAGTTACTGCGCCTGTGGTGCGGAGGTAAACAGGCTGCCAGATGCCCATATTACGGTCGCGAACGGGTGGCATCCAGTCCCAGCCAACGGAGCAAAGCATGGTTACGTTTTTGCCGATGTCGCCTGTTGGCCCGCCGTTTTCATAAAATGGGCCTAAAGCTTGTAACTGCTCCTTTGCCGGATAGCCGGGATAATCCAGCGGATATATTTTTACTGCCAGCGCATTTTCGCCGCCGGTTACAATAGCGCCGGTAACCTCTAAATTGTGTTCGGCGAACATACCTGCCATTTGGGATGAATCCGCTATTTGTTTACCATTAACCCATACCGCCGCCCTATAATTTATGCCCTTAAATATTAGCTGGAAATGGCGTCCTTTATCACCGGCCGGTACTTTAAAAGTAGTGCGGTACCAATATGGTTTTTTCCATGGATTGGGGTCGTTTGGCAAATGACTGTATTGTTCAAGGTTGTATTCTTTATTGAACTGATCGGATGCATCGGGTATCAGCATATTGTTTAAACCCTGGTATGGATCGGGATAGATATGGTTGGCAACTAAGCCTGTGAGCACCGTTGAGGGCACTTTAACAGGGAACCAATACACAACCGAATGATATTGAACGGTGGATAATTCGCCGCCCGATGCACTAACCAGGGCCGACGATTGCAGATCGAAATTTGTTAGTCTAATCTGTTTTACTGCTCCGGTTTGCGCAAACAGGCCGGTTGGTAAAAATGAATTAACCAAAAAACCAAAAGCAACTGAATAGAACAATTTTGTCATTAGCATAATATTTTAAATAATCGTTTAAAACTGCTTTGTCACAAACTATTTACTTTTAAAATTATTTTGCAATACAATAAATGGCAGGTCTTGCGCCCAAAATAGCTTTAATCCCGGTTGAAACAGGAAACCTTTTGAATAATTGCCTAATATTATATCCGGCTTGCCGTCATTATTATAATCACCAACATCCATGCTCATCCAGCGGCCATATTTACTTACAGGAATGGCGTGCGGCTTAAAGTTAAAAGGGCTTAGCTGTTCAAAATAAATAACGCTTTCCGCAGGTTCATTTTCCAGGTCCGCATAAAATGCGCTGGTGGCAATATCCAGGTCGCCATCGCCGTCAAAATCGGCTGCAATTGCTTTGGTGCAGCCATTTATCGGGTAAAACCATTGTTGTTTAAAGTTCCAGTCGCCAATGTTTTTAAAAATATATAACCCATGATAAGGCTTCAATATGCGCGAGTCACGAAAATTATAACCGCATGTGTAGATCAGGTCGGGCTTTCCGTCATGGTCAATATCGGCAAGCTGAAAGCTGGTTGACCCGTAAACAGGCGGGAAACGCAGCAAATTTTTGGCCGTGAAACCTCCTTTGTGATCGTTCAAAAATAACCACAAACCCTCGTCCCCGCTGCCAAACAGGACTATTAGATCCTGCCAGCCATCATTATTAAAATCGCCGGCCACGGCTTGTACAGCTCCGGGCTTATCGGATATGTTTGTTTGCGTATAAGTATGATCGGGGTTTTGTTTAAATAAATATATGCCTCCCTTCAGATGTCCCTGCCCTAAAATTATATAATCATTTAATCCATCTTTATTAAAATCACCCTCAACCGTTTGAACAGGCCTTGCCAGATCATCAGCTAACAGGTTTTGAGCCTTATTATTTTTTGAATCCAAATTAACATTTAATACTTTGCCGTTCGGAAAATCAATGGCCCTAAGCTCTCCTATGCATGAAAATATTCCGATGTTATTCCCATTGGCATCCTTGCTAAAAATACCGTTCACAGCGGTTGAGGGCAAGCTGTCAACCACGCGCATTTTAAAATTGCTGTCCCATTCAATTAATTTATTAGAAATGGCGTCAGAAGTATATATTTTGTGATTGTTGGGGTTAACAACCGCCATGGTTGTGAAGCTGGTATATTTAACAGGGGCCGGTGTTTTTAAAGTAAACCCTGCCCAATCATTAACCAGGGGAACGGGTTTCTTAGGCCTGATAAGGGTATCCGGGGCCAATTTTTGATAATACGATACGATAGTTTGCCACTCGTTTAACGACAATCCTGAAGTATCTTTTTCGCTTTTATAATAACCGCCGATATAACTTGATAAACCAAGGTAATGCGACATTGAAGGCAGGGTATGGTGTTTCCATACATTTTTACTAAGCGCATTAACCGGGACCAAAGCATGACATTTAGTACAATTCAACTGAACAAGATTTTTGCCGTCAGCTATAGTGTCACCGATTAGGCTATAGGATGAATTGCTTTCAGTTTTACTTTTGCAACCATTGATCAGCATGCTGATTGATATTGATCCAACCAGTAAAAGGAAATAAAATGTGAATAAGTGAGTGTTCTTAAGGTTCATGATAAATTAGCAAAAGTTTTAGTTGGTTAGTTTTAATTTATCCCAGATGAAGTTTCCAACTTCTTTCCCCTGTGCCGCACCCACAAGTGAACTGTTGAGATAATGAATACCACCATAAAACCGGCTCATTGCTGTTTCATCCGAGGCTTTTATAAACGAGTCGAAATGACGCTGCATGCCAATATACCGTAAATCGCTGGTGTCCTGGAAAGCAAAGTTATCGCCGAACAAATGAGTAAGCACTACAGCCGACGCCGCGCTTATAGTTGAATGACCTGCAGGATATTCAGGAAAAGGAGGGGTTTGCAGCAAAGGGAGCCAGTTATGATCAACTTTTTCATTGATGTTTGAAACCGGCCGTTCATAACTGAAAAGGTACTTTTGTTCCCAGCAGGTAATAAAAGATTCGAATAAAGCGATGGAAGTAAGGGCATAAGCCTGTGCAGTTTTAACCCCATTGGCGTGGCTTTTTTTACAAGCGATGGCAGCAATCCCTATCCAATGCCCGCCGGGGGTTATTTTTTTATCTGCAAACATCATGTGTCCGCTATGCTGTACTACGAAGGGATTATCATCCCAATATGTAGCTATATCTCTTTCCTCTTTGGTTAAAATTTTATTTTTGTTATACACCTCCATGTATTGTTTAACATAAGCGCTGTTTTTATCTTCGCTGTATGGCGGAGGGGGCGGCGGCGGAAACATTGTCGATGTATCAAGCAGTAGTGAATGCATCTGTCCCCAGCAAAATTCAACGCCATCCGTATAATCCGGCGGTGTTGGGCGCCATTTTCCCGGGGTGTTCTCGCCCAGGTATTTTGGTTTGCCCCTGGTTTGAGGATAGTCGTCAACATCGGCCCGTTTTAATATTAAATTGCCTACCTGCTCACCAAAGTCTACTGAGCGCGCATAGGTCGAATCGTCAAGGTTATCCTTATACATCGCATAAACTTTATTTTCATACTTTTTAAGGGTATCAATTGAAAAGGTAACCTTATGCGCCACCGTAAAAAACGCTTTTGTAGCAGCCAGTGCATAATTGTATTTCTTTCCTTTCTGGGGTTCAGGCGGTTTGCCGAAGCCCTTTAACTGGGTAACAATTGATTTGCACTTTGGATCAGCATAACGCATTGCCTCGTACGAGGCTAATGACGTATATCCATATATCCTGGCAGCTACAGGCGGGGTAAACACGTCATAAATAATTACATGCGTTAGCTGGTCTTCGTTTTCATGCAGCACATCGGCATCATTTAATAATATCGACTTTGGTTTATGGGAGCAGCCAGCAACCATAAGGACGCCTAACAAAACGGTCATTAATTTATAATATCTCATAATTACATTATTCAATTCAGTGAAACATTTCTTACACGGCCAAAGCTATCGGTTATTTTAACCGATTCCATCGTATTATCTATATTAAAGAATCTGCCTGATTGCGACAGAAAGGAGGTACCATTATAAAACTCCTCTTTGCTTGTTTTACCATTTTTATATTTAATAATAGCATATAAATCTAATGGTTCCAATTGCACAGTATGCACAGCCCTTTTCAACTCAAAAATTTTCATTACACCCCTGTTTTGGCTGGCAGCAAGCAAATAGCTACCTTTAGCGCCTCTCAATTTTACAAGGGCTTTGCCGTCACCCGGGATATAAAGACCGCTTTGCTGTATGGTTAGGGGTTTAAAATTACCTTTCCCGTCGCCCTTCAGCAGCAAACCATTAAATCCATCGTACCGTCCTGTCATAACTTCCGTTCCGTAATCATTGCCGCTAATTGCCACGTCAAGATTTCCATCACCATCAAAATCATCAACCACAATTCCATCAAGCTGAGACGTCTGGGCCTCAACCGGCAATGGGATCATGGTAAACTTTCCCTTCCCTTCGTTTTTTATATAGCATGATTGCATTGTGTTGGCCTTTAATCTGATTGCTCCTTTTCTCATTTCCGGCGTGATAACAGAGTCCATAGTGGCTACAGCGTATGATTTATAATTCTGGAACTTAACACGCATGCCCAGCATTTGCTTTATAATATCATCGCGTGTATTAGCCGGAAACTCTTTCATTTCCCCATCTTTATCTTTTATAAAAAGAGATGGAAAAGCATCATAGCTGCCATTATTATCAAAGTCTTTTGCCGTAATATAAACCGGGTATTTATCAGTTCCTTTATAAAAGGTGTTTAAGCCAACATTGCCAACTATGTAATCAGTACGGCCGTTGTGCTCAAAATCGCCGGCTGCTATAGAGTTCCACCATCCCAATTTATCACCCAAACCTGTGCTGGCCGTTATATTTTTAAATGTGCCATGGTCATTTTTTAAAAAAGTTACCGGCATCCACTCACCTGTAAGAATCAAGTCGGGCCATCCGTCATTATTAAAATCGGTAAAAATAGCATCGCATACCAATCCTATATTTTTCAGGCCTGGCGCGACAGTAGCGGTAACATCGGTAAACTTTACGTGCCCATCCTTACTGTCATTGCGCAAAATCATGCTCGAAACCGGTTTAGGATAATTCCAGGGTTCAACGCGGCCGGAGACAAACAAGTCAAGCTTCCCGTCTTTATTATAGTCAATTGCTTTTACGCACAATTTACTGGTAAAATTCTTAGGCAGAGCATCAACTGCTTCTGTAAAATTACCTTTGCCATCATTAATATATAGCCTGTCCTGGTAAAAAGGCGAGCCCGGAGGGTTTTCGTACCCGCCACTGGCAACATACAAATCCAGGCGGCCATCGCCATTGGCGTCAAATAGTAACAGGCCCTGGTCTTTAAAATGCTCATTCGCTTTATTTGCCCCCCCTGGCAGCAAGTCCTTTTGTATAAATTTACCATCAGGCTGCTGTAAAAGTAGTTGTGCGGGGTATTTGGAAGTTCCGCCAACCACCATGTCGTCATAACCATTGCCATCAACATCGCCTACCGCAATTGCCGGCGAATATTGCGACAATTTGTGCGGAATAAGCTTTTGTATATTAAAATCGGCCAGGTCATCTTCCTGGTGCTTATAAGTAACGCCTGCCGACCTGGTTACTTCACGGAATAAAGACTGTTTATCTGTTTTAGGCAGATCAAAAGTATAATTCTCCTTAGCATTTGTAATGTTCACCTTCAGCGTTTGATCTGCTTTTACCTTTTTCAAGGTTTGCTTTTTACCATTTTGCCACCTGATCACTACCGAATCAAGCAATGCATCTTTGCCTAATCCAAAATGCGCAATGTTTTGTATGGTTGATATATATCCCCTGAAAGGTGTGTTTTCATATACCTGGTGTTTGCCATGATCATAATAAATATCAGCCCAGGCGCCAATTCCGTCCCTGTTTTGCGGGCCGCCGGTAAACTTTATATGCAGATAATGGCTGTTGTTTTTTTCTCTTTCCCTTGACGTATTTTTGTAGATAAGCGCCTCGTCATTGATATTATTGATCACCATATCCATATCGCCGTCATTGTCAAGATCAGCATATGCCGCACCATTTGAAAACGTTGGAATATCTAAGCCCCAGCTTTTTGTAACATCAGTAAATTGAAGGCTGCCGTTGTTTTTAAAGGCATAATTCGGAATTTTTACAACGGGTATCTGTGCCAGTATCTGTTGTTTGGATGCTATCAAATAGGACTCGGCCCTGAATGTTGTAAAATCATGATCAGTAACATCCCGCGGATAGCCATTACATACTACAATGTCGCGAAAACCATCATTGTCAAAATCGGCAACTAAGGGGCACCAACTCCAGTCAGTTTGAGCTACTCCGCTTAAAAATGAGGTTTCACTAAAAATAGGGTCGCCAATGGAATCGTTCTGGCCTAATCGCGGCCCCTGGTTAACCTGTAAGGTGTTACGATTGTATTGATACTGGTAACCGTAATGATCAAAGTTTTGGTAAACCTGGTATGAATTTGCGCTCATAAACATCTTTTTACGGTAATTATCTTCCGGGAACATATCGAGTTCAAAAACGTCCGCCAGGCCATCATTGTTCAGGTCCTCAATATCCTGCCCCATTGCACTGTTCGAAGTATGTTTAAAATATTCTTTTGATCTATCGGTAAACGTGCCATCGTGGTTATTAATGTATAATATATCGTTGGGTAAAAAATCATTGGTTACATAAATATCTTTCCAGCCATCGCGGTTAATATCCACCGTAGTGGCCGTATGCCCATAGCCTTCAATCAAAATACCGGCCTGTTTTGATACATCATGAAATACCGGGTGCTTTAAAACCGGGTCCCAGTCGTTGCGATAAAGCCGCCCCGTACTATGGAATGATCCATCCTTAATAATAGGCCTGAAAGTGCTGGTATTATCCTTTGGGTCCACCTCATTAACGGTAAGGTACATATCAAGATCGCCATCATTATCATAATCAAAAAATGACGCCATTGTGGAGTGCACTTTTATATCCAAACCATATTCTTTGCCCATTTCTTTAAAGTGGGGCACCCCGTTTTTATCCGGCCCCTGGTTTACGTAAAGCAGGTTTCTTCTTTTTGCAGAGTCATTTAGTAAAGTGTTACAAACATAAATATCGGGCAAACCATCGTTGTTTATATCCACAACGGCTACGCCCCTTCCCCATCCGCCTATTCCTCCAACACCGGCTTCTTTGGTAACATCTTCAAACTTCATATTACCTTTATTTATGTACAGCCTGTTAGAGACCTGGTTACCGGTAAAAAAAATATCCTGCAGGCCATCGTTATTAAAATCGCCGATACCTACGCCGCCGCCATTATAAATATTCAGCTTATCTAAGGGATTAATGGAATCGTTTTCAACAACTTTATTATTGAAATGAACGCCAGAATGTGAGGAAGGAACCTGCTCGAACAGCGTAGCTTTCTTTTTGCAGGAGATAAACAAAAAAGGAATAAAACAGAATAAAAACCAGGGGATAATCTTCATTGCAACAATATATTCAACTTAATCAACCAATCACTCAATCAAACACTCACTTTCCCAACCTAATCAATCACTCGATAATCAACTCAATCAACCAATCAGCTAAATTACAAAAAAAGAGGCGGCGATATATATCACCACCTCTTTTTTTAAAAAAATACCGGTTATTAATAACCAGGGTTTTGTTTTAACTTAGTGTCTATGTCAATTTGAACGACAGGTATGGGGTAAAGCTCATTTTTACCCGCAGTAAATGTATGGCCCTGCAATACAGGGTTTGTGCCAAGCCATTTTATATCCTGGGTTATGTGGGCATTTTCAATGCCGGCCATAAAGCCTGCACTTTCGTGACCGCCATACAGCGGATCATAACGCTGCAAGTCAAAGAAACGCCTGCCTTCCATCCCGGTTTCAAGTTGTCTTTCCACTTCAACCGCATTACGTGCAGAAGCCTGTCCCATTAAGGTAAACGCTCCGACAGGATATGGGCTTATATGATAATTAGCAGCAAGCGCAGTTGAAAACCCGGCTGAAGGGTTGCTGTTATCTTTATAAGCATGCACCCAATATTCAGGATGGCTAGCCATACGGTTCCGTATCACGTTTACATCATCTTCTGCACTGACCAGGTCATTGGTTTCCACTTCCGCTTCAGCGCGCCACAAGTAAACATCTGCCAGGCGCACCAGGTTATAGTTGTTGGAAACATCCTGGTTAGGCGCCCAACCCGAACCACTATCGGATGTTGTGGCCTGTGCACTATGCCAGAAAACATTTTTGATCGGGTTATACGGAGTAACATCCCCGCGCGACCATAGTTCGCCCCCGCACAAACCCCAGTCTAAGTAAGGGATCCCATAACGGCCCACTGTCCAGTCGATACGGGGATCCAATGCGGTGGACGGCGGCGTAAACGGTGTTCCGGTCAATGATCCGCCAAGCGTATAATCACCTTTTGTATTTATTAAATAGCCATGGTCGTTGGGAATATTAACCACGTTTGAATTAGGGATGCCGCCGGTATATCCCAGCAACGGCAAACCGGCCGCGTCAACCTGGAATGCATTTCCAAGTGTAATAGAAGGTTGGTAAAAACCGCAGCAACTGGTATAAGTGCCGGCGGGGAAATTTAATGTTTGCCCCGGGTTTCCGTTGTTGCCGCCTGAACCATCGTTAACCGTCATTTGCACTGCGACCACCGATTCGGGCCCGTTGTTGAAAGCTGCGTTAAAATTATTCTCATAAGGTTCCAATGCATATTTGGCGCCACCTGATGTTACGCCGTTAGTGATCAGGTCTGTTAACAGCGGTATGGCTGCCGAGTATTTATGATCAAACATATTGGCATAAGCCAGCATCGCTTCGGCGGCGTATTTATTCGCCCGCCCTATTTGCGGTTGTGTAGCAGGTAAAACCGCCATAGCCGCGCTGAAATCGGCTTCTATTTTATCCCATATAGGGCCGGAGTTGGGCAAGTTATAATTACCTGCGGCATAAGTTACCGATTCATCAACATAAGGCGCATTCCTGAATAATTTTGCAAGTTCCATGTGAAAAATGCCCCGTAAAAACCTTGCTTCAGCAATAACTTCGGCGCCGTAGGCAGCAGACACCGAGCCGTCTTTAACTAACGGCACTTCCCGTATCACATCATTGGCGCGCTGTATGCCATCATACTCGACTTTCCATTTTTGTGCGATATACCCGTTCGCAGCATCAAGGGAGTGGTTTTCAATTTCGGGCGCGAAAGGCGCCTGGTCGGTAGTGTTTGATCCCTTGTAGGCATCGTCCGAGGCAATACCGCCTTCAGACCAGTTTTCGATACCCGACTCAAAATCTGTACCGTAGCTGGTGGAGTAACCGCTCAGCATGTGGTAAGCGCCGATGAGCAAACCGTCAACCCCTGCCTTATTGGCAAGCACTGAGGCGCTTAATGACCCTGTTGGCGCCACATTAAGGAGTCTCTTACATGAATACGTTAATGTAAGAACGACCAGTGACCCCAGGGCAATGAATTTAAAATAAGACTTTTTCATAACTCTAAAATTTTTTATTTATTATTTATTGAAATGTTAAATTAAGGCCTACAATATACTGACGCTGGTTATTTGGATAGGCGCCGTAATCAATACCAAAAGCCGCACTTTGACGACCTCCAGTACCTTGATTAGACAAAGAAGGCACCAGTTCAGGATCTAAACCGGTATATTTGGTAATGGTAAACAAGTTGGTAGCCTGAAAATAAACATGCAGCTTATCAAAACCAATGCTTCTAAGCATTGCAGGGTCAAAGCTATAACCTATTGATGCAACCCGGCATTTTAAGAACGAACCATCCTCAACATAAAATGAACTGATGGTACTGGATCCCATACCCTGTGCAAAAGATGCAGCGGG
The DNA here is from genome assembly GCA_036758125.1 of Mucilaginibacter sp. GTDB lineage: Bacteria > Bacteroidota > Bacteroidia > Sphingobacteriales > Sphingobacteriaceae > Mucilaginibacter. Next base: position 9,297 of record DAIOXE010000042.1, on the reverse strand, counting down.
CAAAGTTGCGCCTGGATTGGTTACAACGCCATTTGAAACTATAGCAGCCTTGTTATACAGGTCGAGGTTTTTACCGCCCTGGAAAGTGCTGTAAAAATCAGTCCAGTATTTTACATAATTAAAATCCTTGTTGCCATGTGATCCATATAATACCATGGTGAAATCAAACCTCTTGAAAGAAGCGTTCAGGTTTACGCCATAAGTAAAATTAGGGTTCGGGTTGCCAAGCCAGGTACGGTCGGTAGCGTCAATTTTACCATCGCGGTTAACATCCTTGTATATAAATGAACCCGGCGCCGCGCCTGAATAACCGGGCAGGCTTGATACCTGCGAGGCATTTTGATAAATACCTTCTGTTTGGAACCCGAAAAACTCCCCTATCGGATGTCCGACCTGATCCCTTACGATAGGATAATCGCGTGAACCGCCTGTATCAAAGTAATTAGAAAGACTGCTTTCCTTGGTAATCAGGCTTTTGTATGTTGTAATGTTTGCGCCAATGCTATAGGTAAAATCCTGGCTTACCCTTCCATGCAAGGTGGCGGAGATATCAAAACCTCTATTTTCAACATCGCCCACATTTACAACCGGTGGGTTTGCGGCGCCAACTGTGTTCGGAAGCGCTTGCGGGAACAATAAACCGCTGATGGCTTTTTTATACCACTCAACGCTCAGGTCTAAATGGTTAAATAAACTGGCGTCCAAACCGATGTTGGTGATCTTGTCCAATTCCCAGCTAACTTTTGGGTTACCTAACTGGTTGTTATAAAAACCCTGGGTAACAGAACTGCCGCTGCCGGTAATGCCATAATAGGACGACCCGAAACTCGAACCGTAGGTTGAGTATGCATTAGTGCCGCCGATATTACCATTATTCCCCGCTTCGCCATAGCTGCCGCGGATCTTAAGGTCGTTTATCCAGCTAACGCCCTTCAGGAAATCTTCCTGTGATATGCGCCATGCCGCCTCAACGGCAGGGAAAGTGCCCCATTGATCGCCTGGATAAAAGATAGAGTACCCATCGCGGCGTATGGTAGCGCCCAAAATATACCTGTCGTTATAGCTATAGTCTAACTTGCCAAAAAATGATTCGGTTGAAGTTGGCTGATAAATATTGCTGTATGGGGGGTTGACAGGGACAGCGGCGCCAATGGTTACATAATTAGGGTCGAGAGAGAAGTAACCCTGGTTAGAAGCGCCAACCGCTCTTCCTGAATTTTGTTTTTGTTCGTAACCGGCTAAAACCTGTATTTTATGTTTGCCGAATGTTTCTTTGTAAATAACCGTGTTGGTCCAGTTATAGTTGGTTGCCATTTGTTCATTTTCGCCAGCACCATTTGGATTGGTATGGCTTTCATAATTCTCATAAGGATTATAGCTAAGGTTCCAATAATACTGGTTATACAAATGGCCGCCTATGCTGGTGCGCGCTGTAATATATTTATTAATATCGGCCTCGGCAAATATATTCCCCTGTACATCCACAAAATGTTCATGGTTGTTCACCTTCCTTGCCTGGATAGCGTAAGGGTTGCTGCCATTGCCCAATGGTTCGCCGGTAGGGCCGTCATAGCCGCCGCCGTAATTACCGGCTACGTCAAATTGAGGGATGATCGGCATTTCACGGTAGGTATAAGCTATAGGGCCGCCTTCCTGCTGCTGGGTGCCGTTGTAGTCGTCCCTAGCCTCATGGTAAGTAACGAAACCGCTTTCGCCAAAGCGCACGTGATTATTAAGTACGCTGAAATTGGTATTGACACGGGCCTGGTATCTTTTATAGAAGGAGTTAAGTTCAGTTCCCTGGTCGTTTAAATAGTTCAGCGCAAATAAGTAGGTGCTTTGTTCGTTGCCGCCGCTGCCGGTTAAGGTGTGCGACTGCTCGGGCGCAGCTTTAAAAATCGTGTGGAACCAGTCGGTACCTGCCCCTGTAGCGAATTTTTGTACCAGGAAGTCGTTACCCGGGTTGGCCGCATCAAAGTGGTAATAGGCCAATACACCGGGATCGCTGGTAACGCCTGCTTTACCAAAAGTGCCTGCAGTCGTATTGCCATGGTAACCATAAGTAGGGATCACTCCGGGGCCGCCGGGATATAAATGCTCGGTAGCTGCATCGCCCGCTGTAAAGGCCAGTTGTGATTGCTGTTCGGGGTTCATAAGGTGCCATACATTGCCGGGTAATGGCTGCTGGTCTCCATAATAACCATCATAGCTGATGGTTGTTTTTCCTGCCTTGCCTTTTTTAGTGGTAACAACAACTACGCCGTTACCGCCGGATATACCGTAAATGGCGGCCGCGCCGGCGTCCTTTAACACACTGATGCTTTCAATGTCGTTGGGGTTAATCTGCGACATATCGCCAACCTGGACGCCGTCAATAACATACAATGGTTGTGTATGGCCAAAGTTGGAAATACCGCGTATAAACACGGTGCTTGGCGCACCCGGAGAACCCGAATTAATTACGGTAACACCCGATGCCTGTCCCTGCAATAATTGCTCGGCAGAGGTGGCAGGTATTTTTTTCGCATCGTTAACATCCACCGTCGCAATAGAACCGGAAATGTCCTTTTTAAGCTGGGTGGTGTAACCTGTTACCACCACTTCGTTCAGCGTGCTGGCAGAGGGCGCCAGCGAAACGGTAATAAAACCGGCGCCACGTACGGTAACTTCTTGCGTTACATAACCAATGTAGCTTACCACAAGTACATTGCCGGGACTTAGCGCTAGGGTAAAATTACCGTTAACGTCTGTTACAGCGCCCGTGTTAGTGCCTTTTATCCTTACGGATGCACCAACAACAGGCAATTTGTCATCGCTGCCGATGACCTTGCCTGACACGTTGGTGTGGCCTGCCTGGGCTGTAACCACCAATGAAGAAACCATGCAGCATAACAGCAGGCATAGCGTTCTTCCCTTTAGGAGTAAACTTTTAAACATGAGATTTGAGATTTAGTTGATTAATTTATTTGATTTAAGCTTATTATTCGATTGGATATTATTGAACATGATTGGTTCCCGCGGGTTAACCGCAAAAGAAATCAGGTGCCGGCACTGGTACATTGGGTCTTTAAATATGATGTGCTTAGAAAGGAATAAATGTAAAAGTTTTATCATATATTTTAATTAATAAATTAAAACTTATCGCTACCACGTTTTCCCAACGATCCCCTGAAAACAGCGGACGTCAAATCAATAAATGTTATAATTATATCAGGTTTTGTATAATTCTTTGATGACTCAAAAAATCATATTGGCATTGATACTAATGTAAATAGAGTGTACTGTTTACACAAGTAAATTTATAAGAATTACAAATTAATTATTTTAAACCGTTATACTTTACCAAAACTTTTTAAAATTTTATAAAAAGTTAACAAATTCCTATAAAACAAGCAATATCATTAAAAAATTAGAAATGTAATATTGTTATTATACTACCCTTTTATTACATTAAAAACCACTTCAGGCTCTGATTTGCGCAAAAATGACATTTGAGCCCTTCGTTTTTAATTCTAATACACCTTTATAAAAGCCATTACCATAACAAAAAATTGATGTTAAAATATCATCAGTTATAGCTAAAAATGTCATTATAACACTTATTTTTGAAAGTGAGGTGAAAGGTGAAAGGTGAAAGGTGAAAGGTGAAAGGTGAAAGGTGAAAGGTGAAGGGTGAAGGGTGAAGGGTGAAGGGTGAAAGGTGAAAGGTGAAAGGTGAAGGGTGAAAGGTGAAAGGTGAAAGGTGAAAGGTGAAAGGTGAAGGGTGAAAGGTGAAAGTGAAGTTTTCCATCGCTTTTTTACCTTTTACCCTTCACCTTTCGCCTTTTACCTCAAATTTATCTAACCCACTGCACCGAAGCAACGTGCGTATCGCTTGAGTTAGTTCCTATCTGTACAATAAACGCGCCGGGCTCCCAATCATAAACTAACTGATTATTGTAAAATTTAAGATCTTTTGTGGTAATGTTAAATGATACCTCTTTGCTTTCTCCTGGCTGCAGCGCTATCTTCTGATAGTTTTTTAACTCTTTTACCGAACGGCTAATGCTTGCCACCGGATCGCTTATATATAATTGTACCACTTCTTCACCCGCGTATTTACCGGTATTGGTTACTGTTACTGATGCATTGAGTGTTTCATTACCTTTTAGCTTTGTTTTGCTGAGCTTAACGTCGCTGTAGTTAAAAGTAGTATAGCTAAGCCCGTATCCAAACGGGTACAGCGGATCATTTGAAATGTCGATATAATCTGATTTGAATTTCGCCGGGCCTTTACCGTCGTAGGGCCGGCCTGTGTTTTTATGGTTATAATATATAGGTATCTGTCCCACGCTGCGGGGGAACGTGGCAGTTATTTTACCTGCCGGGTTGTAATTTCCAAAAAGCACGTCGGCAATGGCATTTCCGGCTTCAGTACCGGGCGCCCATACATCTAATATAGCATTGGCATTTGCGTCTTCCCAGGTTAAGGTGAGCGGACGGCCATTAAACAGTACAATGACCAGCGGCTTGCCCGTTTTGGCAAGCGCCTTCAGCAAATCGCGCTGACTTTCGGGAATATTGATATCAGACCGGCTTGATGACTCGCCCGACATATTTGCCGATTCGCCGACAACAGCGACAACCACATCTGCTTTTTTTGCGGTTTCAACAGCTTCATCTATCATTTGCTGAGGCGGACGGCTATCTTTCATCTGTCTCATTCCGTAAAAGTATGAACGGGCATTTAAAAGTGAATCATCAGTAATGTTCGACCCTCTTGCATATAACACATTAACATTATTGCCGGCCACATTTTTAATACCTTCCATTACGCTAACCGATTTGCCGGGGTCGCCTGCAATCACCCAGGTACCCAGCATTTCTGAATGATTATCAGCGAGTGGACCAACCAAGGCTATTGTCCCTGATTTTTTAAGCGGCAATGTTTGCGACTTATTTTTTAATAATACAAAGGAGTGTTCAGCGATCTTGCGCGCAAAGCTCCGGTGATCATCCGTAAATACATCCTTCTTTTCCCTTTCCGGATCGACTGATTTGTAAGGGTTAGTAAATAAGCCCAATTTATATTTGGCTTCCAGCACGCGCCTGCAAGCCTGGTCAATTTCCTGCTGGGTAACTTTTCCTTCTTTTAATGATTTTTTCAAGGTGGTCAGAAAGCCCTCGCTTACCATATCCATATCAAGGCCGGCTTTCAACGCCAGCGCCGAAACGGTCTGGAGATCGCCCAGGCCGTGATTTGTTAGCTCACTCACTGCCGTGTAATCAGAAACTATAAAACCTTTAAAGCCCCATTGCTTGCGGAGCAGGTCGGTAAGCAGCCATTGGTTGGCGGTTGCAGGTATCCCGTTTATGGTATTGAAAGAACTCATGAAACTGCCTGCCCCGGCATCAACCGCCGCCTTATATGGCGGCAAGTAATCCTGGTACATTTTTATCAGGCTCATATCAACTGTATTATATTCGCGCCCGGCTTCGGCGCCGCCATATAAGGCAAAGTGTTTTACACAGGCCATAACCGCATCGGCATCCTTCAGGCTTTTCCCCTGGTATCCTTTTACCATCGCCTTTGCAACTTGTGAGCCATACCAGGAATCCTCACCCGCCCCTTCGGATATCCTTCCCCAGCGCGGATCGCGGGCTATATCAACCATTGGCGAAAACACCCAGTTTAAGCCCTCTGCTGTTGCTTCTGTAGCGGCTATCCGTGCCGATTGCTCTATCAAGCCCAAATCCCAGGTAGCTGAAATTCCCAACGGGATCGGGAAAATAGTGCGGTGCCCGTGTATTACATCCAAGCCGAATATTAATGGGATGTGCAAACGGGAATTTTTAACAGCCATATCCTGTATTTTGGAAACGTAATCCGTACCATAAACGCCAAATACGCCGCCGGCATCGCCTTTTTTGATTTTTTCCTCAATCCCCTTATTCACCACGGCGCCGGTTGTAGCCCGGCCGACCGTTTCGAGGTTAAGCTGGCCTATTTTTTCATCAAGTGTCATCTTACTCATTAAACCGGCAATGAACGTGTTCATTTTCGCACCGTCGTTTTTTGTTTGGGCCCAAGCGTTGTGAAAAGGCAGCGCCAAAAGAAACAGTGAGGTAGTTGCAAGGGTTGAAAAATATTTTTTCATTTTTAAGCTGATTTGATATGTGTGAATGATGATGGACAAAGCCGCTCAATTAAGAGTTGTCTCATATTCATTGCATGGCCTATATTTACTCACCCCGACTTTGCTTCGCTCGTCGACCCTCTCTTTTGCAGGCAAAAAAGAGGGTGAAAACTGTCTTTTTAGCCCTCTTTACCGCTTGCGGTAGAGAGGGTGATCCAGCGAAGCGCAGATCGGGTGAGTAAATGTACGCCATGCATTGGATATACGATTCTAACTAAACGATATGAAATAAAAAATTATAATTGGTTTCGCACTATAAAATTCAATAGTGTATTATTGACACAATGGTAATATTATAATTTAAATAATCAAAGTATTTTTGTAGAATAGCAAAAATGTTAACCAAAAAAGAACTTAAGGAGTATTGTACTACCGCCCGCGAGAGCTATCTCCCGCACATTTCTATTGATTGTGTGGTTTTTGGTTTTCATGAGGGATTGATGAAAGTATTGCTGTTAAAAATAAAAAATGAGGGAGGATGGTATTTGCCGGGCGGCTTTGTGCTTAAAAAAGAGCCTATTGAAATGGCAGCTGACCGCATCCTGAAAGAACGTACGGGCCTGGATGAAATATTTTTACAGCAATTCCACGTATTTGGCGATCCCGAAAGGTCAAAAGAGCACTTTGAAATGTATAAGGACATGCTCCCGGCAAAGGAAAATTGGTTTACCAACCGTTTTTTGACCATAGGTTATTATGCCCTTGTTGATTTTTGCGAAACAAATCCTGCGCCCGACCAGTTTTCGGCGACCTGTTCATGGTGTGACCTTAATGATTTGCCGGAATTGAAACTGGATCACGCCCTGATTTTGAAAACTGCCTTAGACACGCTGCGGCTACAGCTAAATTATCAGCCGATCGGCTATAACCTGATGCCAAAAGAGTTTACCATGCCCGAACTGCAAAAGCTTTATGAAACTATACTGGACAAAAAGCTTGACCGGCGAAATTTTCAACGGCGGATGCTTGGCTTTGGCATATTAAAACGGTCTGAGCAACCCCGCAAAGGCGGAGCGCATAAAGCCCCATACCTTTATTCGTTCGATCTTGAAAATTATAAAGCCGCGTTGAAAGAAGGTTTTAACGGAAGCTGGTGAGACAGGAAATTTACGATTTTAGATTTACGATTTACGATTCAAAAAATCTAAAATCGTAAATCTAAAATCGTAAATATTACCCGCTACCCATTCGAGTGCATGGCAACTACATTGCCTTCGGTATCAACAAAAAAGCCCATATAGCCAATGTCATCACTTATCTTCATTTTTGGCATGTGAACCTTTCCACCGGCTGCTGCAACTTTGCCTAAGAAAGCATCAAGGTCGGGGTTGGCATTAAGATAAACCTTGGCGCCGTCAGCGCTTGGCTTGTGATATTGACTTTCAACCAGGCCACCGCCTACCTTTCCGTTCATAGCGTCTGCCGGAAAAAAGGCCATCTTCATGCCCATCATTTCTGTTTCATCCATTTTGATAGAAAAAACTTCTTCATAAAATTTTTTCGCCCTGGCAATATCATTTACAGATATTTCGAACCAGTTTAAAGCATTTGCTGTTGCATCCATAGTTTTTTGTTTTAAAATTGTTTTTAAGCCCCCTCTAAATCTCCCCCGGTTGGGGAGACTTTTAAGCGCATCCGCCGTTTTTTAAAGTCCTCCCCAACCGGGGGAGGATTTAGGTGGGGGCTGGCGTGCTTTTTATTTCCCAAACCTACTGTCATTTACCGATACCGATAGCGTGTAAATACGACAACCTTAGGGGTTGATTGCGACAATGGAATATTGACTAAGATTCATAGGATTTAAGGATGATATGATGACTTGCCCCTTAATCCTATAATCTTAAAATCATATAAATCTTAGTTTAATAGCGTGTAAATACGACAACCTTAGGGGTTGATTGCGACAATGGAATATTGACT
>DAIOXE010000042.1:0-1101 GCA_036758125.1 Mucilaginibacter sp. | reverse complement strand
TGATATGATGACTTGCCCCTTAATCCTATAATCTTAAAATCATATAAATCTTAGTCGGTTATGAAACACGTATCCATTTTAGTTCCGAACAGCCCTTGCATATTAAGCAGTGTTATTGGGGCTTATAAGGTATTTACCACCGTCAACATGACCCTTGCCAGCCGGGGCAAAAGACCCTTTTTTGATATAAAGATGGTCGGGCTTACCAATGAAACCCGGTTATATGATGGCCTGTTTATTGTGCGCCCCGATGTGCTGCTGGAAAATGTGACTAAAACAGATCTTATTATTATTCCCGCGATACAGGGAGAGATGCCGGTAAGCCTAAAAATGAATTCCCCCTTCATTCCTTTTATATTCGATCAATATAAGCAGGGCGCTGAAGTAGCCAGCCTTTGTACGGGCGCTTTTTTACTGGCGTCAACCGGTTTGCTGAAAGGTAAAAAATGTTCAACCCACTGGATTGCCGCTGATGCTTTCAGGCAAGCATTCCCGGATGTAAAGTTGCAACCTGAAAAAATAATTACCGATGAATTGGGCATGTACTCCAGCGGCGGCGCGTATTCTTTCCTGAACCTGATGATATACCTGGTTGAAAAATTTTGCGGGCGCGAAATGGCCGTTTATTGCTCAAAGCTATTGGAAATAGAGATTGAGCGTAAAAGCCAGTCGCCTTTTGCCATATTTACCGGGCAAAAAGACCATGAAGACGAGCCGATTAAAAAAGCCCAGTTATTTATGGAAAATAACGTAAGCAATAAAGTGTCGGTCGATCAGCTATCGGATATGTTTGCAATAAGCCGCCGCAATTTTGAGAGAAGGTTCAAAAAAGCCACCTCCAATACCCCGGTCGAATACCTGCAGCGCGTTAAAATAGAAGCAGCAAAAAAAAGCCTCGAATCAAGCCGCGAAAATGTTAACGAGGTGATGTATTCGGTAGGATATTCAGACAGCAAGGCTTTTCGTACCATGTTCAAAAAAATAACCGGCCTGTCGCCGGTTAATTATCGGAATAAATATAATCGGGAAATGGCAGTTTCTTGAGAGAAGTCGGAAGTCGGAAGTCGGAAGTCGGAAGTCGGAAGTCGGAAGTCGGAAGTC
>DAIOXE010000041.1:0-27932 GCA_036758125.1 Mucilaginibacter sp. | reverse complement strand
TATGACGGGCTAAACGCATTTAGGTTGGCAAAACGCAAAAATTATGACGGGCTAACCGTGTTTAGCCCATCATAAATCAGTGAAATCTCGCAATAATCGGTGAAACCCCAGGTAAATAATCGGTGAGATCTCCCACTAATTGTAAAATCAATAAATAAATATTAAATACTATGAAAACTCCTTTAAGCCGGGCGCGGGAACGCAAATTGCATTTTAAAAACACGGTGAGTCCGAAGGACGGCGGTACACCGGCATTAAACTTTGTAAACACTTTAAAAAACCGTGGCAGTGAAAATCCCAAAGATTATTTAACCAATTATGAAGATTTTGTGTATTGGTGCTACGAGGCGAAGGTTATAGACTATGACTATTACCAGCAGCTTAGTTTGGAAGGGTATTGCTATTTCAAGGAGGCGGCGACTGTGTTTGAGGAAGTGATCAAAACCAGGTTTATGCTGCGCGAAATATTTTTATCGGTAATTAAAGCTGAGCCTGCCGATGAAATTTTTGTGCAACAATTTAATTTATCATTGGAAAGCGTTTCAAAATATTTGCGTTTCACAAGTACAGCACATGGCATGAAGCGGATGTGGGTTAATATAGATGAGGAGATACCCGCGCCGTTATGTATGGTTATCCAGATGGCTGCCGACCTGCTTTTACTGACCGATCAGAAAAAGATAAAACAATGTAAAACCTGCGGCGGTTTGTTCTTTGACAGGACAAAAAATAACACAAGGCTTTGGTGTAACCAAATGGCCTGCGGACACCTGCTTAGAGCTAAACGGTATTATCATGCCAAAAAGGAACTCAGTTTGCAGTTTTGAGTTTGCAGTTACCAGCGTGCTTTGTTTGCCGTGTTTTTATCGGCAAACCCGAAACTGCCAACTGCCTGCTGCAAACTTTCCTCACTCGCCCCTTTTAAGGCCAAATTTTTCAATCTTACTGTACAAATGACTGCGTTGGATATCTATTTCATCTGCAGTTTTTGAGACATTCCAGTTGTTTTTTTCGAGCTTGAATTTTATGTATTCGCGTTCGGCATAATCTTTATATTCCTGGAAGTTTGTAAACTGATCGTAATCCGTTTGGGTGGAGGAGCTCCCGTTTAATGCCATAGCGGGCGTCATAGGGTTTGCAAAAGCCTTCACATCAGCATCGGTAATGGTCCTGTCGCTCAGGATAATGAGGCGCTCCACCATATTTCTTAATTCGCGGATATTGCCTGTCCAGGGTAATTGTTTAAGCGCTTCGATGGCAGCATCCGATATCTTTTTCACCGGCATGCCATAATCGTTGCATACTTCATCAAGAAAACTTTGTGTGAGCAATGCGATATCATCCTTTCGATCAACCAATGGCGGTACGTTTATCAATATTACACTCAGGCGATGGTATAGGTCAAGCCGGAAATTGCCGGCCTCAATTTCCTTTAGCAGATCCTTGTTAGTGGCAGCCACTACGCGTACATCCACCTCAATTTCTTTTTCTCCGCCAACACGGGTTATTTTATTTTCCTGCAGAGCGCGTAATACTTTTGCTTGCGTAGGATGGCTCATATCACCAATCTCGTCGAGGAAAAGCGTACCTCTATTAGCGGATTCAAATTTGCCAATCCGCTGTTTTATGGCAGATGTGAATGAACCTTTTTCATGGCCAAACAATTCACTTTCAATTAATTCAGAAGGTATAGCCGCACAATTAACCTCAATTAACGGAAAATGCGACCGGTTAGATTTTTCATGAAGCCACCGGGCCACCAATTCTTTCCCGCTGCCGTTTGCACCTGTGATGAGTACCCTGGCATCAGTTGGCGCTACCCGCTCAATTGTTTCTTTAATTTTTAAAATAGCCTGCGACTCACCGAGCATTGTCCGCACTTTGGCCACCTTGCGCTTTAATACCCTGGTTTCAGTAACCAAACTCCCTCTGTCGAGGGCGTTACGAACTGTTATGAGCAGGCGATTAAGGTCGGGAGGTTTGGAAACAAAGTCAAAAGCGCCTTTTTTACTGGCTTCAACAGCTGTTTCAACGGTTCCATGGCCCGAGATCATGATAAACGGAAGATCTGGTTTAATTGTTAGACCTTCGGTAAGCACTTCCATACCGTCCATCCGGTTCATTTTTATATCGCAAAGAACCAGGTCGTAGTCATACTTTTGTATCAGTTCTAAACCGTCAATCCCGTTATCTACATCCTCAACAGTATAATCTTCATACTCTAAAATTTCACGTAAAGTGCTACGTATTGCCCGTTCATCATCAATTATTAGAATTTTTGCCATGGTTTTTATACTGTATAGAATAATACGCCGCTAAGGTATCTATATTGTATAGAAAAGCAAACACTTTTGTGAAATTGGTTGATTGGGTGAGTAGTTGATTAAGTGAGTGGTTGGTCATTTGGTCATTAAGTCATTTTTTTTTGTTCTAAGCAACTGCAATATTTACGACATCTCTAACTCAATCAACCTAATCCGACTCAATCAACCACTCGCTAAACAAATCATTTGGTCATTAAGTCATTAGGTCATTAAGTCATTTTTTTTTAATAGTTCTAAGCAACTACAACGTTTACGACATATCGAACTCAATCAACCTAATCCAACTCAATCAACTCAAAACTAATTCAAAAAAAACCCCTCCCATTTTAACGGAAGGGGTATATTGTACAGCAGCAAATCTATAAGCCGGGTTCTGTTTAACCCCGATTTTAACCGGGATCATTTCTATCATTAATCTGGCCCTGCCATTGCTGACAGGTTCAATCAACCTACCCATCCTGACATCGCCGATTGTAGCCGGTGAGCGGGAACGAGCAGTTCCGCTTTCAGGACCTATTTGGTTTTTCAACTCCTGAGGTTTACCGCAATCCCGGTCGCCCGGGAAAGCCGTGAGCCCTTACCTCACGTTTTCACCCTTACTCTCCATCCGCCGGTTGGCAGAAAGAGGGCGGTATATTTTCTGTGGCACTTGCTGTCGCCGGCTGTCGGCGCCTTCCCGTTAGGAAGCAGGATGCTCTGTGTTGCCCGGACTTTCCTCTCCCAAACAAGGCGCTGGGAGCGATAGAACGTTTTGCAATACAAAGATAGATGTTTTTAGTCCATAGTCCATAGAAAAGTAGAGTGTACAATGTATTGATTTAAATTGCGCAAAACTATGGACTATCGACTATGGACTATCGACTATGGACTATGGACTATTTGCATTTCGCGAGATCGCCTTCCACCGCTTGAGCGTTGATAGTACCCAGTTTATTACCAAAGGAGTTGGTTATATAGGTAAGTACGTTCGCAATTTCGATTGAAGGAAGGTCAGTGGGCGGCATTTTTTCTTGATATGATCTTCCCGAAATGATAATCTTTCCTCTTAAACCATATTTAATGCTGCACGCTAACCTGCTTTTATTGGATTTAAGGAATAAAGAGTCGGTAAGAGGGGGGATCAATCCCCGGAGGCCTTCGCCGCTTGCGCCGTGACAATTTTGACACCGGGTTTGATAGGTTAAACTGCCTGCAGAATAATAGCGTTCAAATTCAATCTGTTCATCGCTCTGGCACGAAACGATCAATATAAAAAGGAAAAATCCGATGCCGGCGGTGATCTTTAACTTCATTTAAGCGTTTAAGAAGCAGGTTCTGATTTTAATATTTTGATGTCTTCTATTAATTTGCTTACGTCATCCGGTTTGGTTCCGTCGTAGGTCCCACGTATCCTTTTCTGTTTATCTATCAAAATAAAAAAGCCATCGTGAATATATTCACCCGCAGGGTTCTTTTCTTCTACCGAAACGAGGTAGCTTTTCGCTATCCGGTAAGTTTCATCCTTGCGGCCTTGCAAAAGCCACCAGGTATTGCCGCTTATTCCCAATTTATCGGCATATTTCTTTAATACGGGTACACTATCATGCTGCGGGTCAATTGTGTACGAAATAATTTTAAAGCCCGTTGAATCTTTAAAAGCGTTATAAACATTCAGCATATTGCGCTGCATAATGGGGCAAATAGACGGGCAGGTAGTAAAAAAGAAATCGGCTACATAAATATTACCATCCAGGTTTTTGTTACTTACGCTATCGCCATACTGATTAATATAATGAATTGGAGGTATGGTTTGATAGACGGTATCAGTCATTGACTGCCCATTTACAATTTTAGTAACAACCTTTTTGTTACCAAGAACGGGCAATGTTTTATTATTATTAGATTTACAGGCATTCAAAAGCAGCATTACCACAACTGCACTCATCAGTTTCTTCATTTCATTTTCATTTTAATAAGATATTTATTTGATTCAGCGATAGCCGCATTTATCTGTGAATCTATTGCCATGATTTCCTTTTTCTGACTTTGCATATAAGCCATAGTTTCCTCATCGGATTTGCCGGTATGATCAGGATCAAAATTATGCATCCATGTGCTCATGGCGCTATCCGCCATGTTCACCTTGTTTAAATACATATGAACCGAATCTTTTATATTGGCAGTTGAATTATGTTTCACCATGCTGTCGAGTAATAGTTTATTGTTCATCAACTGTTCATCAGCGCCCATCACTTTGTCATGTACATTGATAACATCGTCCAAAGCGGCTTTTTCCTGCGCTTTTTTATCTGTGCACCCTAGTAATGCAAACGATATAAAAACAGCGGCAATTGTGTTCTTCATTTTTTAATTCTTTTATGAATGGCAAATATTGTAAATAAAGCGTGGTTTGCCCTAATTTTTTAGCTGCCGCAGGTAAAAAATATAGTCGGTATTTGGTAAATTTTCAAGTCCCGAAAACTTTAATTGCTGCCCTATCTGCGCCCGATGGTGGGTGCCATGATTTAGTACTTGAGTAATTATGTCGCTTAGCTGATTGTTAAAATTGTCGCCCTTTAGGCTTTTATAACTAATGATCTTATCAAAATCAGTTTCCTCCAGTTTATTTAAATAAGTTATCCAGGCGAGGTGATTATTTGCGATAATAGCTGGAAAATTAAACCTTTTATCACCCAAGGACGGCCATAATTCCACATCAGCAGGCGGGATATCCAAGCAGCGGTTAATCCACACGAGCTGAGCAGCAAGTAAGTGCGCCATTAGCTGAACGGGTTTATCAGGTTCTTTAGCTTCAATAATAGATTTTAGAATACGCTCATTTGCATAACGATCATAATTAAACAGGTTGATGAAATAGGTTTTCATTCAACAAAAGTAAAAACTAAATAAACAATAAAATAAATAATTGGTTCATGTTAGAAATTGTTAATAATAACATAATATTATTAACACGATAGCATTATATCAACTACCGATATTTATCCTTAAATAAAAACAGGCTTTCGTTATGAAATTCATCGCAAATTTTATAAAACTCATTAAGACGTTTCGTGAGCGGATGATCTTAAGAAGTATGAGATCTTCTTTTATCCATTAAAATCATTGGTTTATAAAATTATCTTTTTTATAATTGTAGTATACAGTTTGGGCTCAATCAGCTCAATTTTTAATGGAAAGTACTATTCAGGATATAAAGTTCAGCAAACAACTTTTTGGAGAAGATTTTATTTGGGGGGTTTCCACCGCCGCCTTCCAAACAGAAGGGTCTTGTGCCATTGATGGTAAGGGAGAATCTATATGGGATGTTTTTGCAAATAAAAAGGGCAAAATTTTAAACGGGCATAGCCCCGGCACTGCTTGTGATTTTTATAATCAATATAAAAAAGATATTGATTCAATAAAAGAACTGAATATACCCAATTTCAGGTTTTCCATATCATGGCCCAGGATTTTGCCGGATGGTACCGGCGGGATAAACCAATCTGGAATTGATTATTATAACCGGGTTATTGATTATTGTATTGAAAAAGGAATTGAACCCTGGATAACCATTTACCATTGGGACCTGCCAAACTCACTTGAGCTAAAAGGCGGCTGGACGAACCGGGACATTGTTGGCTGGTTTACTGCATATGTCGCTGTATGCGCTGAAAGATTCGGCGATAGGGTGAAGCACTGGATGGTAATGAATGAACCTGCCGTTTTCACAGGCGCCGGTTATTTTTTAGGTATACACGCTCCCGGAAGAACCGGCCTTAAAAATTTTTTACCCGCTATTCACCATGCTGTTTTAAGCATGGCAGGCGGCGCAAAAGTATTACGCAGTAAATTGCCGGATGCGCAAATCGGTACAACGTTTTCATGTTCGCATATTGAACCATATTCCGATAAGCTAAAAGACATAAACGCTGCCAAACGGGCAGACGCATTAATTAACCGGTTATTTGTCGAACCTATATTGGGCCTGGGTTATCCCGTAAACGAAATGCCGGTATTAAAAGGAATAGAAAATTATTATCTGCCGGGCGATGAAGATAAAATGAAATTTGATTTTGATTTTATAGGGATACAGAACTACACCCGCGAAATTGTAAAATATTCATTATTTACACCTTATGTTAATGCGTCACTGGTAAAAGCTGAAGACAGAAAAGTTCCGCTAACTGCAATGAAGTGGGAAGTTTACCCGCCTTCAATCTATCACATGATAAAAAAGTTCAATAACTACCCGCAGATAAAAAAATTATATATTACCGAAAATGGCGCTGCGTTTCCGGATGAAGTCACGGAAAATAAAGTTATTGACCCAAAACGCACTGAATATCTGGAAGCCTATTTGCAGCAAGTATTAAAAGCGAAAAATGAGGGCTGCAAAATAAACGGCTACTTTATTTGGACCCTTACCGACAATTTTGAATGGGCGGAAGGTTACCACCCCCGCTTTGGATTAATTTATGTTGATTTTAATACACAGCGACGCATTATCAAATCGTCAGGGCATTGGTATAAGAATTTTTTAGGTGAAGGGTGAAAGGAAGTCGGAAGTCGGAAGTCGGAAGTCGGAGGTCGGAAGTCGGAAGTCGGAAGTCAGAAGTCAGAAGTCTTAAGTCGGAAGTCTTAAGTGAAGAAAAAGGACAAATTCGACTTATGACTTCGGACTAAAGACTTTGGACTTGACATATGTTTTGTTTCAGAAACGAGTGACACAAAAAAAACAAGTGAAACAATAAAAATGTTAAAGTGCTGACAATTATCTAATTGCGCAAAAGGGATGAAACAAGGTGAAACAGCCTGAAAAAAATTTGTCAGCATCACGACCCGAAATGCATGATGGAAATACAACAGCATACGCATACAATTTTCAGAGGCGTTCAGCATATTATTGAGAATGCCAGAAAAAAAGCGGCAGTATTTCTAAATGCCGAAACCACCTTGCTCTATTGGCAAGTTGGCAATTATATCAATCAGCAACTTATCCATAATGACCGGGCTGAATACCGCGCAAAGATTATTGCGACACTGTCGCAGCAATTATCTGTTCAGTACCGAACTGCCAAGTAAAGAATGGTTTACCGATAAACTGCTCAGGGCTTTGGAAATTGCAAAAATGAACAACCCGGATAAACAGTGACCTCAAAACCAACATATAAAACAATTTGGGATTGCTTTGGGGGTGGTGTATAAGTTTCCGTAGGGGGGAAACTTAAAATAGGAACTACTTGTTATTGATAATAAATTTCGCTCTCTCAAAGAGTTCGTCAAAGGTTAATATTTCCGGGTTTGTTATATTTCTTCGATAGCTTTCGAAACAACTAATAATACTTTCGTTTCCTTTTAACTCGTTGGTATTCCCAATGATTAAAATTCCTTTTGGTTCGATTGTGAATATATTATCTTGTTCAAGTGGCCTTACATTTTCTGGTCTTTGAGAATCAATAGCCCAGGTTCTGGCATTAACCTGAATTTGTGAAATTGCACCTAATAAATCAGAACTTAATAACCATACATCATTTCTTGGATTTTTGACTTTACGAGGTTCGCTCTGTAAATAACTCAATAATTTCGTTGCAGGCGTTTTAATTTCAACTAAAACAGTAAACCTCGCGTCTGCTTTGGTTTGCATTAAAAAGTCACCCTTTTGACTGCCCTTACCAGTATAATTACTGCCACCATAATCAGGCTGGTTTTTTAGTAAATGTAAAAATTGATAATTTAATCCATACCCAAATATCCAGTCATTGTCGAAAAAAAACTTTTGCCAAAACCCTTCATCTGAATTTTTTCTATCTAAATTTTCTTCAAAATGTTGCAAAGAAGCAGCACGATTTGTTTGGACTCTGGCTAAGGATAAGCGGGTTGCCAGGTCTGGATTTGTACTTACAAGTTCTTTCCAAACTTCTTCGGCATGGTTTTCGGCTAAAAGCCGTTCAATAATTGTTTTTCTATCTTTGCTTACCCGAATTATTTCGTCCGCTTTTGCAACCGTAAATTCGTTAGTACCATATTGAACGCCTTCTTTATCCACCAAAGCATATAGCTTTGTTAGTTCATCATAAATTTTACGGGTATTTTTACTGTCAAGATTTAGTTTTATTCCTTCTCCACCTTTTAATGTACTTAATGGGATATGTTCCACATCTTCCCATTCGTCTTTCTGTTTTTTTCTTTGATGAACAAAAGTAATTCCAACTGTTTCACCAATAGCTTTTTTGTTGTCATTTAAATCAACAATAAGCACTTTTCTCGTTGTTCCTGTTTCTTCAATTACAATTGGTTCTGCTAATTTCGCAGAATGTGAAGAAGTACTTATTGTTTTAAAATTATCCATAAGCTAAACCTTTAAAACCTTTGTACACTCCTCCCCAAATTGACTGATTATTCTAACCGCAATTTTTTGCCCCTTAGTTTTTATTTCTATCGGGTGCGAAATATGCCCATACAAACGGTCAAACGCTTCATCGTTGATCTCGATCTTTAAGGTTTTTTCAACTTTCTTTTTGGTGTTTTCTTTGGCAAGATTATCCAGTCCTTTTTTCCATTTGTCAAACTCGTCTTTGTCGCCGCCGCAAAAGTAAACCTGTTTTACAATAAAGTTGCTGCCGTCATAATCATCGTCGACCATCCAGTAGGCTATATCATGCACATCGCGGGGTTTTACTTCATCTTTTATCGGGTCGTAAATATCAAGGCCCTGTATTTCAACGGTAACCTTATTTCCATCTTTGTTTATGGCAATATCCGGTTCGCCGATAGTAACAAAACTCGCCGCCGATTTTGCCGGTTTCTTTTTCAGGCCCTCCTGCAGCAGGTCGTCATGTATGCGCACTTTGGTTACCTCGAATGTGCCCATGCTCATGGTTTGGGTGCTGCCTTCAATATCGCTTTCAAAACTGAAGCCCAGTATCACCAGCCAGTTGGCATCGCCGCGCTGCCGGCATTCCTTTACGGCATCGTTTACCAGTTTTTTATTAACGCTGCCAAATTTTGGCCCGATATGGAAATAGGCTTTTTCTTCGCCTTTCACCGTTTGGTAAAAACCTTCGGCATGTAAAGCCTCGCCGGCCAATAGCTCTACGCTGCGGAAGACAACCATTTCATTTTTGCGGCCGTTTTTTATGCCGGCGCTTAGCAGGTGCTGTTTTATCACTTCTTCAAATGCGCCTTCTTCTTCGTTTACCCTTACTTCATCATCCAATTCTTCGGGGCTAATCGGTTCATAGTTTTGCAGGGTTTCAACCGTAAAAGGGCCACTTACACGCAATAGTTTTTTATCCTGTTCGGGTTGGTCATATAAGGTTTCCGTGTCGGGCGGCTCATCATTTGCTATACTCTTTAAGGTAATATGCGGTACCGTTTTATATTTAAACCCTAAACGTACATCTTCATTAATTTCATCATACAATTTAAAATAAGGAAATACAGCCGTCATTACCCTTTGCTTGGCAATATTTAAAGCAATCCGGCTTGTATCAATGGTAATCCATCGCCTGCCCCACTGTTCCGCAACATAAGCTGTTGAACCGCCATCACAAGTTGGATCTAACACTAAATCGCCCGGATCTGTGGTCATTAATAAACAGCGTTGAATGGTCGTTGTACTTGTCTGTACAGCATATACCTTAGGGTCAGAGCGACTTTGGATTCCCCCGATGTCTGTCCAAATATTATTTAATGGATTAACAGGAAAATCGTCAAAGTATCTAATATATCTTAACCTGTTACCTTGAATCATTATCCTATTTTTATCCGCTAACCGTCTTAAACCATTTTTATGTGTTTGCCAATGGCGACCAGCACTTGGCTTATATGATTTTCCGTTAAATTCAAACTCAAAAGTGTTTGATATGCTTAATGTTTGTGCTGAAAGATCGGAATCTGTAAACAGTCGAACTTTTGAAAAATCACCTTCAAATTCAGATACGGGAATTATTTTGCCATCTTTGGTTTCTACATTTTTATACCTACTTGCACCTTCTTCGCCAGCAACCTTATTTATAAATATTTGACGGTATTTCACATTTTCTTTTTTCTTGGCATACCAGATAATATAATCGCAGGTTGATGGCAAAAGGCTGGTCGACAATGGTGTACTCTTTTGATAAGAAATTAAACTT
Source organism: Mucilaginibacter sp. (assembly GCA_036758125.1). GTDB lineage: Bacteria > Bacteroidota > Bacteroidia > Sphingobacteriales > Sphingobacteriaceae > Mucilaginibacter. The sequence goes on along the minus strand of DAIOXE010000041.1, from coordinate 17,494 downwards.
ATGAAATTTTCACTTCCAAAAACCTCGTCCATAACACCTCTTACCAAATGCACATTTTCATCACTTATTTGTAAAAAACAGGATCCACTCTCGGTAAGGAGTTCTTTTGCAATTTGGGCAGCTCCATTACTTTTTTACCTTTTTGCACCACGGCGTTTGCATCTTCATAACCGGCCTCTTCCTTGCTTGGGATATGGGCGCGTTTGTCAGAGGGGTGTTTTATCGAGTCGACCTTTTTTGCCATGTTATTTAAGGTTTTTGATTTGTTTGCTGTTTAATAACGAGCGCATTTGAGTAATAGCAATGGTGTTCAGCTGCAGCAGTCTTTCGGGCTGCGCTTTGCCCTGGTGTATTAAAACCGCGTTAATGCTCTCTAAATTTGATAGTACCACCAATTGCTCAATGGTGGCTTCGTCCCTTATATTACCATCGGCTGCCGGGTTGGCATCGCGCCATTGTTTTGCCGTGATACCAAACAGGGCGACATTTAGCAGGTCGGCTTCATTGGCATACACAAAGCTGATCTGCGATTTATCCAATTCTTTAGGTATCAGGTTTTCTTTAATGGCATCGGTATGAATATGGTAATTTACTTTTGCCAGGGTGCGCTGCAGATTCCAGTTTAATTTAAGTCGGTCGTTTTCATCGTCTTTGAGGCGCTGGAACTCTTTGATGAGATAAAGTTTAAATTCAGGACTTAACCATGAACCAAACTCAAAAGCAATATCTTTGTGCGCAAATGTACCGCCACCATAACGACCTGCTTTTGAAATTATACCAATTGCCGCGGTGGCTTCAATCCATTTTTTAGGCGTAAGATTAAAACTGTTCAGTCCTGCCTGGCTTTTAAAGGTTACGAATTCGTTACCTTTAAAATCAGGGTTATTCATTTCTTCCCAAATTCCAATAAATTCAAGCGTGTTCCTGTTCCGCATCCAACTATAGATCATCGTATCATCCCCAAACCCTTTAACCATATCAGTAAGAGAAATAAAATCAGTATTTTGCTGCTGCAAAACTGCAATATCATTTCCTTTTACGGTTATAATCTTATTTTTTGCCATTTGCCATGAATTTTAATTGTGGCGAATTCGCCATATTTAAACCAATCAATCTTAAATACTTACCTGGCATAAAGGAGTCGAATTCGACCCCTTTGAAATGACGGTTATGTACCCCTAATTCAATTCCCCCGAATTCGGGGGAATTGAAATCCTTGTTATCCCTCAAACCGATTGTCCTACTTAATTTTTTAATGTTACTGAATTCGGTAACATTAAAACCTGGGTAAAATGCCATTCGGGATATTCGTATTTCTCCTTTAAGGCGTTTACAGCAGGGAGCCACCGGTTCTCAACAAACCATTTCTTTTCAGCTTTATCCTTGCTCATCCCGCTTATTTCAATGATCAGGTTTTTTATTGCGCCATCCCTGCCTTTTACCTGTGTTATAAAATCCGGGAAATATTGCCTGTCTTTTCCATCCTTAACATAAGGAATAGCAAAACCCAGGAATTGGTTTTTTACATAGCTTTCCACCTGCAGTTCCTCCAGCGTTTTGGCGCAAATGGCTTCCCAATCGCTATCCATCACCACATAATTAACATGGCTGCGTTTGGTGGGGTACACTTCTTTTACGGTGTTGCCGTTTACATATTTGGTGCTGCTGAACTTATTGTAATAATTGAATACCGGGCGGATATGTTCTGTTGTATTCTTGTCGGGATTAATGCCGCGGACGATATGATCAACAATCTTTTTCGGGTCTTCAAAGTACAACAACCTTTTAAAGCGCTGGTCGTTAATGTTCAGCAATAACACTTTGGTGTTGTACCATTCTTCAACAATACTTTTTAGTTTGTTGAATTTTTGAAAACGCGGATTGCCTTCATCATCGCTGAAATGATATTTGATCAACTCTTTTGTGATCAGGAACAGTAATTCGCTTTCCCGTTTTTCGATAACCGCCTTTACTTCGAGTTTCTCCTCCGTTGCCGAAATCGGGCTCGACATGATTGTTTCCGTTGGAAATTTATGCCCGTCGATCTCATAATCTTCGATATTGCTGAAATCATATTTTATTTCGCCATCAAAATTTTCAACCCGGTAGCCAACCACGTTAGGGAATGCAATTTCCATAGTCTCCTGCCTTTCGGGCAAGGCTGCAATATGTGTCAGGTCTATAGGCGGCGGAGGTGGTTCAGTTTTACCTTCCTTAAACATTTTAAACGGCACACCAATGATATGTGCATATTCAGGCGGGAATTTTTCAATCAAATTTTCGGGTTTGAATTTGTATTTATCCTTAATATCAATTTCTTCGCCTGTATCTACCCTGTACGTTTTTAGCAAATAATTCATTCTGCGCAGCGCCCGGCCGGCAACCTGTTCGCAAAGCAATTGTGAACCGAATGCGCGTAAACCCATAATATGCGTAACGGTATTGGCATCCCAACCCTCAGTAAGCATAGAAACCGAAACCACACAACGGATATGCGAGCCTAATTTACCCTGCTGCCCTACGGTATTAACAACTTCGCGCAAAATTTCTGCATCCGTTATATTTTCTGTGCTACCCTGACCGTATAATCTGGCGTAATCTTTCTTAAATTCTTCTATTTCCGAAGTAAATATCTTTTTGAAATCTTCGTTGATTTGCTCACCATTTTCTAATGCGTCACTGTCAATAAGTAATGTTGGCGGTCTTTTAAGCAGCTTGTTTGTTGATAAATCGTAATTTGAAAACAAATTTTTCACACCATGCGTAGTTACAGTTTTTCCTTCTTCATCTTCATATTCATAACCTGCAATGTATTTATAAACTTCTTTTGAAACCGATGTATTGTTACATACCGCTATAAAAACCGGCGGCGCAGAAAATATATTGGCCCGCGATTCATTATACCTTCTCACACCGGCATCATATTCTTCGTAATGATTATAGAATTGGTCTAATGCACCTTTTACTTGGGCTGGCAAATGTGGAGGGAGTTCTCTAAACTTAACACCTTCAGCGGCAGCCTCGCTTTTCTTTGTTCGTTGTCCTTTTTTTGGTAGTTCATCCTTTACATGATCGTACAAATTACGCAGAACGGGCATTTTCAATTCTTGTGTATTATCACTTTCGGGCAAGAAAGGAATTTTCACCAGGCCGGATTCTATGGCCTCAATCAAACCAAAATCAGATACAACCCAGGGAAATAAACTATAAGCCGAATTGCCCGAACCGGTTAAATAATATGGTGTTGCAGAAAGATCATAAATAGCCTGGAGTTTAAACCTTTTTGAAATTTCTCTTAAACCGCTAAACCAAAACCGCCGCTCTCGCATTTTCATCAGCTTCCTCATTATCTGTAGTTTTACTCTTTGATTTTGGCAGATAACAATGATGGGCTTCATCGTTTAATATTAATACCCTGCTTCCTGATTTGAATTTTCCTAAAGTCCTTTTTACCACCTGCGCAAAATCTTCTTTGTTATCGGTATCAATTTTTTCGCCTTTTAAATTTACTTTTCCATCAAAAGGGCTTCGTTTATTGCCTTGTAAAATTTTAGGTTCAAATGTATGGTAGTTAGTGATCACTAATCGCGCATTAAGGTTTTCTAATCGGTGTTCCATGTTCACAGGAATTAAACCACGAACACGGTAATAATCTTCAATATCCTTTGGGTTTTTATTTACGGTATCAACAAATAACACCCCCAGCCTGCTTTTGATGGTGATACCAGGCGCCACAATTAAAAAGTAATCAGCAAAACGGGTGTCGTTTCTATATTCCTGCCTGTTAAAATAATGGTAGCAGATCAAGCATGCCATTACAACCGTTTTCCCGGAGCCGGTAGCCATTTTAAATGCAATCCGGGGCAATTGATCTGACGGATCATCGCTAACAGTTTGCTGCCCATGACGAAGTAATGTTAAAATGTATTGCCCTGCATTTGAGTTTGCGGCAACTTCATTTATCCAAATGGCGGTTTCAACGGCTTCCTGCTGGGCGAAAAATAATTTTTTTGTGACAAGCCGGTCAGGATTGTTAAACCAAAATGTTAGCAATTCTTTTGTAACTCTCGTTATGTTTGGATAATTGGAATTTCGCCAAATACCTATCTCTTTCCGGCATAGGTTTATGATATGCGTAATGTATTCGCCTGGCGCTTCATTCCATGCAAAAATTTCTTTTTGCCCGGTTTGCCTTGTAGGTATTACAGCAGAGTCAACCTTAAATATTCTACGGCCCTGGCAAACTTGGTTATAATCTAAACTGCCTTCACTATCAGTATCATAGTGAAGTTTTGGTTCAGCATACGGGCTATTTAAAATAGGATTATCAAAAGGCATAGTTAAAGGCATCGGTTAAATCGCTCCTGTGTAAAGGTATTATTTTGTTTTGGTAAAGGTATTTGAAATTTGTCATTCTTTATATTGGACATCTCCGCCAAATCGTCATGCAGCCATTTAGATATAATGTTTCCCGCTTTTCCATCAATGAAAAACGACATACTTATAGATGTCGGATTATAAAATTTAGCCCAATTTCAACATTCCGGACTTAATGGAGACAAAGCCTACAAGAGCATAATGGCAATTCGATATCTCGCCCTTTCAGGGTTCAATAATTCAATAATTGCATAAGATTCTGATAGGCTAATAAAAAATAAATCCGAAATCGAACATCCGAAATCCGAAATCAAGAAGATTTCCGGCGGTTAAGCTCATCACGTATTTTAGCAGCTTTTTCGTATGATTCCTCGGCAAGGGCTTCCTGTAATTTGGTTTTTAATTCGTCAACACTCAATGAAGTAAACCCTCCGGCAGTGGTTGTTTTTTCTTCGGGCGTTTCGCTGATGTTTTCAAGATAAACAAAGTCGTTACCTTCAATTACTATGCCCGCGCTCGACAGAATAAATTCATAAGTGTAAATGGGGCAGTCAAATCTCACCGCTACAGCGATAGCATCAGATGTACGGGCATCAATTTCAACAACTTTTTTACCATCTGAACAGATGAGCTTTGCGTAAAATATCCCATCAACCAAATTATAAATTATAATTTCCTGCACATTGATGTGGTAGGCCTGGCCAAAACTTTTAAATAAGTCGTGTGTCAGCGGCCTGCTTGGTGTCATTTTTTCAATCTCTATCGCTATTGCCTGGGCCTCAAAACTGCCAATAATAATTGGAAGCCGTCTGCGTCCGCTAACTTCGCCTAAAACCAGGGCATAGGCACCGGACTGCGTTTGGCTATACGATAGGCCAACTATATCCAGTTTTATTTTTTTCATATCATTACCCATCACAACCGATTCTTTTTTAAGCCGAGGCTTTATATTCTTTAATTGCATTAATCAATTTTGGTACCACGTCAAATGCATCGCCGACAATGCCATAATCGGCCACTTTAAAAAATGGCGCATCGGCATCCTTGTTAATAACAACGATCACTTTCGACGAGCTAACGCCGGCAAGGTGCTGTATCGCTCCCGAAATTCCAATTGCAATATACAAATTTGGACTGACAGTAATACCTGTTTGACCAACATGTTCGCTATGTGGCCGCCAACCGGCGTCTGACACCGGTTTTGAACAGGCTAATGCCGCTCCAAGCAGATCTGCCAGTTCTTCTACCATCCCCCAGCTTTCCGGTCCTTTAAGGCCGCGCCCGCCCGAAACAATAATATCGGCATCAGACAAAGAAACTTTATCGGTTGAACGAACAACCTCTTTGATCATTACCTTAAAATCAGAGGGCTTAATTTCGGCATTAAAATCTTCAACTTTTGCCGTCGAACCTGTTTCAGTAATTTTATAAGAATTCGGTATTAAGGTGATTACCTTATTGGCCGATGTCAATTCAACAATAGCGAATGCTTTACCCGAAAAAGCTGTTTTCTTTACCAGGAATTTACCATTAGCCTGATCGGGCAGTGAAACAGCGCCATCCGCTACACCGGCTTCCAGTTTAACCCCGATGCGCGGCGCCAGGCCGCGGCCCGAAAATGAGCCTGATAACACTATTATGCCGGCCCCCAGCTTTTTGGCAGCCTCTGCAATTACCGAAGCATAAGCCTGATTGACAAAGTTTTTTAATTTTTCGTTCGAAACGTTTAACACTTTTTCAGCGCCATATTTCCCAAGATTGGCTAATTCATCTGCATTTACATCTCCAATTGAAATGGCGGTAAGGCTGGTATTATTTTGATCGGCAATAGCACGGGCATAAGAAACCGCTTCAAAAGTGGACTTTTTGAATTTTCCGCCGGCATTTTCTGTATAAACTAAAACTGGCATATTAAGATTTAAAATAGTATTTATTTAATTTAAGCACACTCGTCAAGAGTCAAGAATCAAGAGCAAAGAATCAAGATAAAAGGGAATATCCTTTCAACCACAACTATTTTTCCTGGCTCTTGGCTCTTGACTCTTGATTCGCATTTGACTTTTATTTATATAACTTTTGCCTCATCATGCAGCAACTCAACCAATTTGGCCGGGTCATCAGCTGCGACCAATTTTACCTGCCCGCGCGGAGCAGGTGTTTCATAACCAATAACTTCCGAAAATGTTTTTACTTCGGTAGGTTCAATAACGTTCAGCGGTTTGGTACGTGCTGACATGATACCCCGCATATTTGGTATTTTGGGTTCAGCAACACCCTCGGCCGCGCCCGCAACAAAAGGCAGCGGAATAGTTAATACTTCCTTGCCTCCTTCAATGTCCCGTTCAACAGTCGCCTGGCCTCCGTCAATTTCCAACTTTTTTATGATAGAAACGGATGGAATGTCTAAAAGTTCACCCAGCATACCGGCTACTTTCGAGCCATTATAGTCAATAGATTCCCGGCCGGTTAAAATAAGGTCGAATGGGTTTGCTTTGACGTACTGCGCTATCTGGAATGCAACAAACCAGGCATCATGCGGTTTGGCATTTATGCGCACGGCATCTGTAGCGCCAATAGCCAGCGCTTTTCGTATGGTAGCTTCGGTATTAATTTCACCAACATTTATTACAGTTACCGAGCCATTGCCGCCTTCAGTTAGCTCAATAGCGCGCGCCAGGGCAATCTCATCGTACGGGTTTAATATAAATTGAACTCCGTTCGTATTAAATTGGGTGTTATTATCAGTAAAAGTTATTTTTGTCGTTGTATCAGGGACATTACTTATACAAACAAGTATTTTCATCATATATAGGTTTTTGCAAATTTAGTTAAAAAATATAGAGTTTAAAATGCAGATAAGCAGATTAGAAAAGCTATTGGAATTTATAAAGAGTGAACCGGAAGACCCGTTTTTAAAATATGCGCTCGCTACCGAATATTTACGTATAAATCAAACAGATAGGGCTTTGGAATATTATGAAGACCTGATAACCAATCACCCCGGTTATGCCGGCACTTATTATCATTTAGGAAAACTTTATGAAGCGTTGAACCGCAAGGATGATGCTATAAACACCTACGAAGCCGGTATGAAAGTTACCCGCGAGCAGCATGATAACCATGCGTTTTCGGAATTACAGACTGTTTATAACGAATTGACGGATGAGGATTAGTTCATTGGTTCACCGGTTCATTAGTTCATTGGTAGAATAGTTCATTGAGCCTGTATGCGGGGATTGACGCAAATAATTCCAGTATGGTTCATTGATCATTAAAGGTTGCTCTATTTTAAACTATCGTTATCAAATGTTACGTACACTTGCGCACAAAATTAATAAACCAGCAAATAATGGACAAATTCGCTGAATTCAAATATTTCTAAACGACCAAACTAATGAGCCAGTGCACCAATGAACTAATGAACAAATGAACCAGTGAACAAAAAGCAACTTTTATTTTTACGGGATGTATTTATCTACACGTTCACGGCTTTCGGCGGCCCGCAGGCCCATATTGCTATATTGATGCGTGAATTTGTTGAAAAGCGCCGGTATGTAACTGAAAGCGAGTTGATGGAGCTGAACGCTTTGTCCCAGTTATTACCTGGCCCATCTTCAACACAGACATTGGTTGGCATAGCCTGGAAAGTTGGCGGTCTGCGCTTAGCGATCATCACATTTTTAATATGGATACTGCCATCGGCTGCAATAATGTGCATTGCCGCTATAAGTTATAAAATATTTGCCGGCAGGTCAAAATTTACGGAAATTTTACGTTTTGTACAACCGATAGCGGTAGGTATCGTAGCTTACGCGACTTATACTTTTGCTTACAAATTTTTAAAAAGCAGGGTTAGCGCCATGCTTGCCGGTGGCTCGCTCATTGTAACGCTAATTCTTCACAATGCTTATGCCTTCCCTTTGCTTATTTTATTAGGAGGAATTATTTCATCGGCGTTAGAAACACAGCCGCAGGAAAATGAATTGCGAGTCAAGTTGTTTTCAAATGTAAACCCAAAAAAGGTTACCTATTTTATTGGGATATTATTGTTTTTTGCGGCTTTAGGCGCCTTGGTGAATCAAACATCGCCGTTTAGTTTACCTATACGTTTGTTCGAAAATTTTTACCGCAACGGGATATTGATATTTGGCGGCGGACAAGTATTGGTTCCCCTTATGTACACCGAATTTGTCGAGGCTAAGCATTACCTCACAAATTCCGAATTTCTTTCAGGGTATGCTTTGCAGCAGGCTTTACCGGGCCCAACTTTTTCTTTCACCTCATTTTTGGGAGGTATTAGTATGGGGAATAAAGGAGGAAATATTATTGGCCAGGTTGCAGGCAGTTTGGTAGCGGTGATAGGCATAAATACGCCGGGCCTCATACTCATCCTGTTTATTGTTCCTTTTTGGAACGACCTTAAAAAAATAACACGCATAAAAAACTCATTAAGCGGTATTAATGCAGTTGCTGTTGGTTTTATGGCGACCGCGTTGATTTTATTAGCGCGGCCTTTTGGATTGCATTGGCTGGCATATATAGTAATGGCGTGTACGTTTTTACTTTTGTATTTTACTAAAATAAAGACCCCGGTGATCATTATTATCGGGATTGTTTTGGGATTGGTGTTTTAATTAAAGTTTTAGAGTAATCTTTTATCTGAATGAAAAATCTGTTGTTTTCCTCACTTTTATTGGTCATTTGTTTTACAGCTTTTTGCCAGCCCGCGCCAAAACCCTACGGGCCGCTACCAACTGAGCGGCAATTAAAATGGCAGGAAACAGAAATGTATTGTATTATCCACTTTGGGCCGGATACTTATACCGATAAGGAGTGGGGCTATGGCGACGAAGACCCGCGGATATTTAACCCAACCCAGTTTAGCGCCATGCAAATTGTAGGCGCGGCAAAAGCGGGCGGTTTTAAAGGCATTGTGGTGGTTGCCAAGCACCACGATGGTTTTTGCTTATGGCCGACAAAAACAACAGATCATAATATATCAAAAAGTCCTTATAAAAATGGCAAGGGCGACATTTTACAGGAATACCGCGATGCCTGCAATCAGCTCGGCATGAAAATGGGTGTCTACTGCTCACCCTGGGACCGTAATAGCGCACTTTACGGCAAACCGGAATATGTGACCAATGTGTACCGCAAACAATTAGAAGAGCTTTATACCCATTACGGCCCCATATTTATTTCCTGGTTTGATGGCGCCAATGGAGGCGATGGCTATTATGGCGGCGCCCGTGAAGTACGCAAAATTGACCGCTCGACCTATTACGGATGGGATACCACCTGGGCAATTCCCCGCAAACTTGCACCGGGAGCCGTGTTATTTGGGGATGTAGGCCCTGATGTCAGATGGGTTGGCAATGAAAAGGGTCATGCCGGGGAAACCTGCTGGGAAACTTATACGCCCCATGCCCCTGACCCCGGAAAAGCTCCCGGAAACGGCTATACAAAAGATTATGAAGGAACCGAAGGCCAGCGAGACGGCAAATACTGGATGCCTGCCGAATGCGATGTTGCGCTAAGGCCCGGATGGTTTTATCACAAGGATCAGGACGATAAGGTAAAACCACCCGACACTTTACTTAGTTTATACTATCAGAGCGTAGGGCGGGGGGCATGCCTTGATTTGGGTTTATCGCCCGACAGGCGGGGACTATTGAATGATAACGATGTAAATTCATTGAAGCAATTTGGTAAAATACTGAAACAAACCTTTGCCGTTAATCTTGCAAAGGACGCGACCTTAAAAGCCAGTAATATACGCGGCGGCAACAAAGCAAAATTTGGCCCGCAAAATTTACTGGATAACAACCGTTACAGCTATTGGGCCACAGATGATAATATAACAACCCCCCGGTTGATCATTGATCTGCATAAGCATAAAACATTTAATGTTATCCGCTTAAGGGAAAATATCAAACTTGGCCAGCGTATTGAATCAGTTGCCGTTGATGCGTATAAAAATGGGAAGTGGGCGCAAATCGCTGCTGCAACAAGCATAGGCGGCAACAGGCTTATCCGCTTACCGGAGGCCGTAAACACCAGTAAAGTAAGGCTGCGTATTACCAAATCACCGGTTTGCATTGCTTTGAGTGATTTTGGGTTGTACAGGGAGCCCGGAGTTGAAAATATTGGAGACCACCCCACAAGCGCACGAACAGTCGATTAAAAACAACCCCTGGTCGGTAACCTTCCGGCAATCGTCGATTCATCTGCCAACCGTAAAAAAAACTTAGCGGGGATCACTATATTTGTTACCAGGAAAGGAAGTTAAACTCTCAAACAAATTATTACCTGTTACACCAATCTGTGAATATCATGAACAAATCCCCGAACAATCAGATCTTTAAGAATGTTAAAGCTATAAGATCCGGCCTGACCAGGCTAATTGCCGTTGGTTTTTTATTGATAGCGTTAGTTTACGCTGCAACCGAATGTGCCGCCCAGGCTACACCGGCGCGCTCCCTGCTTGCACTTTCGAAAACAGACCATATCCTGGCTATTATAGACCCGGTTACGCTGAAAGTTATCGCGCGAGTGCCGGTCGGGCCCGATCCTCATGAGGTTGTCGCATCGTCCGACGGGAAGACGGCTTATGTTTCTATCTACGGGGGCGGCAGCCTGCACGAACTTAATGTCATCGACCTTATCGCACAAAAACCCTTACCCACAATCGATACCAGGCCGCTGATTGGTCCGCATGGCCTTACGTTTGTTGGCGGTAAGGTATGGTTCACCGCCGAGGGCGCCAAAGCCGTTGGCCGCTATGACCCGGCAACCGGTAAATTCGACTGGGCGATGGGAACGGGCCAGGACCGGACGCACATGATCTACGTTACCAACGACGGGAAAAAAGTGTACACCACAAACGTGGCATCAGGAACAGTCAGCATTCTTGTTGATAGCCTGATCAAGCCGGGCGCTTCTCCAATGGGGTTTGCGCCGCCGGCGCACATGGATTGGGTACAGACAGTTATTCCGGTATCCAAAGGCTCCGAGGGCTTTGATGTATCGCCCGATGGCAGGGAATTGTGGACGGCCGCCTCGGACGATGGCACAATCGCCATCATCGACCTTGCAGCCAAAAAACTGACCTCTACAATAGATGCAAAAGCTTTGGGTGCTAACCGCCTCAAGTTCACGCCGGATGGCAAGCGGGTACTGATCACGAGCCTGAGGACCGGCGACCTGTTCATCTACGATGTAGCATCGCATCAGGAATTGAAGCGCATAAATACCGGCCGCGGCGCGGCAGGCATCCTCATAGATGACGATGGATCACGCGCGTTTATCGGCTGTACCGCCGACAACTATGTTGCGGTTATAGACCTCAAGACTTTGGAGGTTACCGGGCACATCGAAATACGCGGGGCAGACGGCCTGGCCTGGGCGGTTCGGCCTTAGTGTTAATAGGGATAGGGACGTTCTGAAAATAAAGGTAAAAATAATGTCGAATATTGAATTTCGAATGCCGAATATCGAAATTCCATTTCATCATTCAATCCGATTTGCAAACTTCTGACGGCGGGGGTCTGGGGTATCAAACCAAATTTCGTCTCTTATCTGATTTGATACAGTTCAGGCTACCTGAAGTTTAAAAACCTCCAGCTCTGCTCCGTTCTCAATAGCCGTGTTACCTTTCTCCATAACGATACGGGCAATTTCTTCTGAAAGATAATAATGACCGCAATTGGAACATACCTCTGCGGGCACATCTTTGATCAATACAATTGCACCATCTCTTTCTAAGGTAATTGTTACCTTACCTTTTTCAGTCGTACCGACCTTGCATAATACACATTCCATTTTATTCTTTTTTAGATTTAAAACCGATATTCCAGATATTTTCATCCGGTTCATACGTGGTGACAATAATACACCTTCCTAAACTATCATCTTTTCCTGCAAGAACATGTATAGGCCTCCCACTAATATAGCTTAGAATGAGATAACTTGGGTAAGGCTTGTCATGCAGATAGGCTGTTATCACTTCTCCATTCTTAACAACGGCTTTCACGTTATCTACTGAAATATTTCGCTTAAACATTTGTGTGATGGCGTGATCACTAAACAATATTTCTTCACAAACCATTTATTTCAACGTCCAAAGACATTTTATTTATCCTTTAATCAAATATACGGTTTTATTTCTTTGGTCAAGTATGATGTACAACCTGGGATATTTTGAAAAACTGTTTGCTTGCAAATGGGGTTTGGATACAAAAGAGATTATTGAATAATATCCATACATAAAAGAATATCTGCTTTTCAAATTCCAAACAGGTACTTTCAACGCTATCAGCACAGTTCATTACCTGTAAGCGGAGCAAGAGTACTTCCTGTGCTTTGGGCCAACGCCGATACTCACGCTTGAGGGGGCAATTGTTTGATGATTCGCATCGGATTTCAAGTGTGACACTTGAAAGGGCAGATAAAATATGTTTCTTTGTTCTTTTGAAAATCCCATGCTGTAAACAGAATTAGCTATTATTATGCCCGCCCTCATCTATTTTATTACCCGTAAATAATAACATGAACAAACGCAACCCTTTTTTTGGCTGGATGAGGCGTTTTGTAAAAACACTCGGGCCCGGGCTTATTACCGGGGCAAGTGACGACGATCCTTCAGCCATCACGACATTTTCCCAGGCAGGCGCGCGTTTCGGATTGTCGACATTGTGGATGGCTTTGCTTGCCTATCCAATGCTTGTAGTTATTATGGAAATGTGTGCAAGGATTGGATTAGCAACTAATAAAGGCATCGCGGGCGTAGTCAAAATGTATTACCCTAAGCCGGTGCTGTACTTCATGGTGACAATGAGTTGTATTGCTTTTTTATTAAATATAAGTGCAGACATTTCGGTGATGGGCGAAGCCGCCAATATGCTGTTACCTGCCATCTCCCCTTTGTATTGCAGCATAATGATCACCTGTTTGCTTTTTTTAATAATGCTCAAGCTATCCTACAATAAGCTGGCAGGCGTTCTGAAGCTTGTTTGCCTAAGCCTTTTGGTATATATTATTGTCCCGTTTCTGTCACCGCAAAACATCGCATTGATTTTCAAAAATTCATTACTGCCTTCGTTTAGTTTTAAGAAGGATTTTTTACTCATGCTGACAGGGTTAACCGGGGCAATCATATCTCCCTATCTGTTCTTCTGGCAAACTTCAACAGAAGTGGAAGAGTTAGAAAACGGGGCGAGGCCGGGTAGCGGCAACAAAAGGTTTTTTATCATAGCGATGCACAAGGATATTTTTACCGGCGTTTTTTTCGCAGTAGTGATCATGTATTTTATTATACTTACTTCCGGCACAATTCTCTATAGCAATCATGTTCACGAAATTAACACTATCAGAGATGCAGCGCTGGCGTTAAGGCCCCTGGCCGGCAAGCTTTCCTTTGCCTTATTTTCAATAGGTATTATTGGAACGGGATTCCTGATCATCCCTGTATTAAGCGGGTCAATTTCTTATATCCTTTCCGAAGCATTTAATTGGAAAGAGGGTTTCAACAAATCATTCAGCGAAGCAAAAGAATTCTATATCATTATCGTCCTTGCCATGGGCTTTGGCATAGCAATGCAGTCGCTTGGCATCAGCTCTGTTAAAGCGCTGCTTTTCACAACAATCGTTTATGGTATCATTGCCCCTTTATTGATCGGCATAATAATGCACATTTGCAACAGCAAAGAAATTATGGGCGATTATCGCAATAAAACACTATCAAATGTTATCGGTTCGATAGCCCTTGTGTTAATGACATTCACTTTAATTGCTTTAGGCTATTCTATGCTGGCCGGGCGGTAAATCAATTTTTTGGGTTTTACTTTTCCTGTTTTCACCGCTCCCGCAAGCGCTATTACCGTTCACAGGTACTGTCATAAAAAGCAAGTATTTTCCCAAATAAATTTTGTAAGTTTGTTATTATGAGCATCTTTGTTAATCCGCATAACCAGCAAGAAGAACGAAGCCGGTGAAACAGAAAGCTACGCTTTATTCCTTCACTCTGGGGAATCTGCCCCGTGTTTAATTTTAACAATGTAAACCAACGTCACCATGTTTCGAAACTTTATCGCATCACAATTTAAAAAGCCAACAGGACTGTTTGGAATATTTACGTCAAACATAATGATCAAGGGCAATAAGAGTAAGTACGATAAGCTGATAAAAGACCTGGGCACACAGCCCGGTGATAAATTATTAGAAATTGGTTACGGTCCTGGCGTGGGAATTAATATGATTGCTGAGACATACCCCACTTGTACTATTCACGGGATTGACTTTTCACCTTTGATGTATAAACGGGCCAGCAGGTATAATAAACCATATATTGATAAAGGCAGCATGCTATTGCAGCAAGGCGACTTTTTAAAGACTATTATTACTGGTAACGATTATGACAAAATATTTTGTTTGAATGTTGTATATTTTTGGGATGACTTAGCAGGGCCTTTTGAGAAAGTATTTTCACTATTAAAAAAAGGTGGTGCTTTCCATATTTATATGGCTGATAGAAATGCCCTGATGAAAGCGCCTGACAGCGTATTTAATAAATATTCCATAGAGCAAATAGCCGGGGCACTTAAATTGGCGGGTTTCACCGAAGTGGAGCATTATGCAGATAAAGGATATTATATTAAAGCGAAGAAATAAAGAGCCTGCACCCGCCCATTCAGGCGTCCACGCCTGAATAATAACGTTTTGAGCGTCCACGCTCAAGAATGGGATATTCCTCGGATAGAGGAGGCTCGTCACGCTGGTTGTTCCTTACTGTTAGGCCGCAAAGCTTTCCCTTTACGTTTAGCATTTTTGGCCTTAATTTCCTGCATGATTTTTCGAAAGTCTGAAAGTTCCTGCTCCGTCCATGGTTCAGACTTTGTTGATAAATCTATGTTCTTCGGTTCTTTAATGAGTCCCATTTTTTTAAGTTTTAAAATATTTTGAAATAAGCCTTAATGCAGCACTTGTTTCAATGAACATTCGGAGTCCGCGAAAATGTGTCGCGTGAAGCGATTCCTGGTAATGTTTTATAAGTGCCGACTTAGCATCAAAGGCAAGAAAACCTTCATATCCTTTGTCAAAAGACACTTTGCAAGCGTAAGCAACAAGATTCCCGGGAACACCAAAATACACTTTATCTTTTCCCTTATTGAATTTTGCGCTTTCAATCAGGTGCATGAAAATATGATCTTGCTTATCTTCAATGCTTAAAAGTCCCTGTATGATGGCCGGATTATTAACTGTTGTTAGTTTATAAATTTCTTTTGTTTTGTCCTTAAACTCTTTATGCCAATTAAATTGCCAATTAGCTGCCTTGATCTGTTTAGCGGTCGCACCTGTTAATCTAACAATTTCTGTGTCAAACACTTCACCGGTCAGGGGTATTCTCGATAGAATTTGTTAACTTGTCAATAATAAAGTCAAGTCCTGAATTGGCGTGCTTTTTCAATAAACGAATTTACTAAAAAATAGCATTTTGTACAAATGTATTATTTGGAAACCCGTTAAAAAACAAGTTATGGAAAAAGCGGCAAATACAAATATTCATCTGGGTATAATTTTAAAAGAGGGATAACTTATCTTCGCCAAAGTTGCCTTCGAACGGCAGGTGCTGGTTTAGAGTAGCCTGATATGAGCAGGGAAGCTACCTTCGTTACCTGTCAGCGGGCACGAGTATTGCCTGCCCGTTAGGCCAACGCCGATACTGGCGCTTGAGGGGAGGTATTTAATGGCACCTATATTGTTTTCGAAAAAACAATTGAGATTACATTTTCTAAAAAACCATTTTTTATACCTTGTTCAGTAGTTGAATCTTTTTTAAAATCTCACATAAAATAGACGGACAGAATTAATATATATTATGTTTTTAGCCTAAAAACGCGACTCTGATTTACATTGTGTCAATCCTACACAATAAAAATTTCCAAATCCCAAATTTATCATTTAGCTTTAAGCACCATTTAAACTAAATTACCAATAACCATGAATTACAACAGGCGTAAGTTTTTGCAAAGTGCAGGCACGCTGGCACTTGGCGGTATAGCCTTATCGGGCAAAGCCGGTTCATTGATCAATTTTATGGCGCCGCACCCGGTTGGTTTGCAGCTTTTTACTGTTTTCGGCATTATCGATGAGGATGTAAAAGGCACTTTGTCAAAGATAGCAGCCATCGGCTACAAGGAAATAGAATCGGCCTTCAGCAAAAAGGGAGGCTATTATGGCATGAAACCAAAAGAATTTAAAGCCATTGTAAACGACCTGGGCATGTCGTGGAAATCGCATCATGTATTGGGGGCTCCTTTTAAAATGCCCAAAGGCTACAAGATGCCGAATGGCCCCGATGGCAAGCCCATGACTTTGGGCCCCGGCAAGATGCCGAACCTGCGGGATAACATGCAGCAACTGGTTGACGAAGCTGCCGAAGGCAATTTACCATATCTTGTTTGCGCCAATTCGCCCACCGCTACGCTTGCTGAAATAAAGTCAACAGTTGAAGTTTTAAATAAAACCGGCGAAGCCACCAAAAAGGCCGGCATCCAGTTTTGCTATCATAACCATGATATGGAATTTCACGAAGTGGCGGGTAAAGTTCCATATCACCTGCTCTTAACCGAAACAGACCCCAAAAATGTTAAAATGGAACTCGACCTTGCCTGGGCCACAAAAGGCGGACAAGACCCTGTATTGCTGTTTAAAAACCATCCCGGCAGGTTCCCGCTATGGCATGTTAAGGATTTGGATGCAAGTCATAATAACATCATGCCTGTTGGCAGCGGCACCATTGATTTTAAACGGATATTTGAACATCAAAAAACCGCAGGAATGCAGCATTTCTTTGTAGAGCACGATATGCCAAAAGACGCCTTTGCCAGCATCGCGGAAAGCTATAAGTATATTACGCAGGTGCTGAAAGCTTGAGGGATTTCGGATTTCGGATGTTCGATTTCGGATTTATTTTGATTTCGGATTTCGGATGTTCGGTTTCGGATTTGGGGTATTTTGAAGATTAGAATAGCAGCTAAAAAATTCCCTCCCTCGGGAGGGGTGCCAATGCTATTAAGTTAAGGATTTTCCATTTTTTAAACCGGTTTATTTTCTGAGT
>DAIOXE010000040.1:0-30446 GCA_036758125.1 Mucilaginibacter sp. | reverse complement strand
AACTAAATTGTAAACAACTGTCACTCAGCTTGTTTTAAGTGGACAGTAATGATATTTATTATTAAATAAATTGGCTATGAGATCTATCTGGAAAGGCTCAGTTGGGTTCGGGTTGGTAAGTATCCCGGTAAAATTATATTCGGCCATTCAGCCCAGTTCACTTAGTTTCGATATGTTGGATAGTCGCGATCATGCCCGGATACGTTATTTGCGGGTTAATGACCATACCCATAAAGAAGTCCCTTATGACAAAATTGTAAAAGGCTATAAGCTGAATGATGATTATGTGGTAGTTGATGAACATGATTTTGAGGACGCAGCCCCCGAAAAAAGTAAAATTATCGAGATTGAGGGCTTTGTTGATATAGCAGATGTAAATCCCATGTTTTACGAAACATCCTATTATGCCGAGCCTGATACAAAAAACAATAAAGCCTATGCATTATTGGTGCAGGCGCTCACAAAATCAAAAAAAGCAGGTTTGGCGCGGTTTGTTTTGCGCACTACGGAGTCTCTTTGTATAGTTCACCCGGTTGAGGATGTGCTGGTGGTAACCAGAATCCGTTTTGGGCAGGAGATACGCAGCGCAGATGATTTAAATATTGCCGATGATGTAGCAGTAAGTAAAAAAGAGTTTGATGTTGGCCTGGCGCTCATCAACCAATACGCCGAACATTTTGACGTTTCGAAATTCAAGGATGAGTATAGCGATCAGCTGCTGAAGATCATCGAGGCAAAATCGAAAGGCAAAAGGGCGACCGTTAAGAAACTTAAGCCGCATAAAACTACAGGTGATGATTTGTACCATCAGCTGATGCAAAGCTTAAATACAAAGAAAGGGGCTTGATATGAGTTTGGTGGATTATTTTAAAAAGCGCGATTTTAAAAAAACCCCGGAGCCTAAAAGCGGAAAAAGCAACGCAAAAGCTTTGTCGTTTGTGGTACAGCGGCACCACGCAACCAATCTGCACTATGATTTCCGGCTCGAGCTTGATGGCACATTAAAAAGCTGGGCGATCCCAAAAGGACCGTCCATGGACCCAAATGACAAACGACTGGCTATGATGGTTGAGGACCACCCCATCGATTACGGAAATTTTGAAGGAATTATACCCAAAGGCAATTACGGGGCAGGAGTAGTGCTGATTTGGGATAAGGGCACTTATACTTCATTGGCTGAAAAGCGTGAGGATGACAGAAAGACATTGCGGGATGGGTTAAAATCGGGGAATCTGAAATTCAGGCTGAACGGTGAAATTTTAAAGGGCGAGTTTGCCCTCGTAAAATTGCATAGCGGTAAAGAAAATTCATGGCTCTTGATTAAGCATAGGGATGAATTTGCCAAAGTTCATTTTGACAGCGAAGACTATGTGCCTGACAAGATAAAGGAGTTGAAGAATAATAAAAGCGGCGAAGCAACTAAACTGTCATCCGCAACAAAAATAAAGGTAGAAAAAGAAAGCCCTGCAATAACCGAAGATCCCGCTGATGATAGTAAACCCCATCCGGTAAAAGCTTACAGGCCCATGATGGCCAAACTGGAAGCCAAAGTATTTGATAACGAGGATTGGATATACGAGCGCAAACTGGATGGTTACCGGGCAATTGGATATACCGGTGAGAAAGCTAAGTTGATTTCGCGCAACGATATTGATTTTAGCAAAGATTACCAAAAAATTGCTGACGCGTTAAAAAAAATCCCGCAAAAAGCCATTTTGGATGGCGAGCTGGTAATTGAAGATAAAAACAACAAAAGCCGTTTCCAGGACATACAGCAGTATAAGGGAGATACAAAAGATCGGAAGCTTAAATATTATGTTTTTGACCTGCTAAACCTGGATGGTCATGACCTGCGAAGGATGGAGCTTATCAAAAGAAAACAGCTGTTAAAGTCATTCATGTCTTCAATCGACAATGCAGATATAATCTACAATGAACACGTTGAAAACAAGGGAATTGAATTATTTGACAAAGCAAAAAAAGAAGGATGGGAGGGCATCATCGGCAAAGACGGGCAGAGTTATTATGACAGCGGCAAACGATCAGACAGGTGGTTGAAATTTAAATTGCAGAATTCGCAGGAAGCCATTATCTGCGGCTATACCGCGCCCGAAGGGTCTCGCAAATATTTTGGATCGCTGATCCTTGGTATAAAGCCTGGCGAAAGGATACAGTATATCGGCAATGTCGGCACCGGTTTTACTGAAGCCGGAATAAAAGAACTGTATGCCAAACTTCATCCGCTCGAAACGGCCAACAAGCCATTTGACGAAAAAATAAGCAGGAGAAACAAAATCACCTGGGTTGAACCAAAGCTGGTTTGTGAAGTTTGGTATTCCGAATGGACAGCCGATAATCACTTGCGGCAACCGGTTTTTAAGGGACTGCGCACCGATAAAAAATCAGAAAAAATAGTTATGGAAACACCTGATAAACAACTGGCTGACGAAGAAATAATTGAAATTGGCCGGAAAAAACTAAAAATGACCCACATGAATAAGGTGTTCTGGAAAGATGAAGGAATAACCAAGGGCCAGTTAATTAATTATTATCTTAATATGGCCGACTGGATAGCGCCTTATTTAAAGGACAAGCCTGTATCGATGCGACGTCAGCCAAACGGAATTGATGATCGCGGTTTTTTTCAAAAAGATACGGATACCGTTCATTTGCCGGATTTTATAAAGACTGAACCGCTTTACTCTGAAAGCAATGATAAAAATGTCAATTATATTATCGGGCACGATGCGGCTACCCTATTATACATGGTGAACCTGGGGTGTATTGAAATAAATCCATGGTTGAGCTCATACAAAACTCCGGACAAGCCTGATTTTATAGTTATAGATATAGACCCGCATGATGTCCCTTTCACCGAAGCGGTTGAAGTGGCCTTGAAAACAAAAGAAGTATTTGAACGCATGAAGCTGGATGTTTTCGTGAAGACATCCGGATCAAAAGGTTTGCATATTTATTGTTATGCCGGGGCTAAATACGATTATGACCTAGCAAGAAAGTTTGCAGAATATACAGCAAATTTAATACATGATGAATTGCCGGGGACAACGAGTATAGAAAGAAACCCGGCCAAAAGAAAAAATAAAACATACATCGACTTTTTGCAGAACAGCCGCGGTCAGACTATAGCCTGCCCATATTCGGTGAGGCCAAAGCCCGGTGCAACCGTTTCAACACCGCTGCACTGGCGCGAAGTAAATGATGATCTTAAACTTTCGGATTATACTATTTTTAATATCCCCGAAAGGGTAAAAAATATTGACGACCCCTGGAAAAACCTTACCAAAACTAAGGCAGACCTAAAGGCGGCAATGAAATTGCTGGGGATGGAGCATGCGTTATAAACATATGTTTATAATTATAGTTAATAAGATTTTTATTTGAATTAAAATTAAGCTGTTTTTCCATACTTTTTCTGATATTCCTTTGGATTTATCGCAACATGTCTTTTAAATATTTTTCTGAAAAATCCAATATCATCATAACCACATTTGATTGCTATCTGCTCAATACTATCATTACTATTTTCAAGGAACTTTTTTGCTGCTTCCATACGCACACGCTGCAAATATTCAAGCGGCGTATTACTGGTGGCCCTCTCAAAACGGCGAATAAAATTCCGGCTACTCATGTAATGTTTTCCAGCTAATTTTTCGATAGATACAGTATGCTGATAATTTTTTTCGATAAAAATCTGTGCTTCCATGATCTTTTCATCGGCATGATTCCGTTGAAGCTGAAAAACAGAGAATGTATGCTGGGGTTGCTGATGGGTATTGATCATCAGGATTTTTGACACCATAGTAGCTTCCTCATGTCCAAAAAACTTTTCAATAAGGTAGATCATAAAAGTGGTAAAAATGAAAGCCCCGCCGCATGTGCAAATATTACCCTGATCAACAATAATTTTATCGTCCTGTACTTGTACTTCCGGATATCTTTGTCGAAACAGATCGGCAAACCTTAAATTTGTCGTCACTGTTTTACCTTTAAGCAATCCAGTTTCGGCAAGTAAAAAAGCCCCTATGCAAATACTGGCTAAATCAGCATTTTTTCTGTGCTGCTGCTTTAACCAGTCAACAAGCATGCGCTCGCGCTTTACAACATCATCAATTTTCGCGGAACGCATGGCAGGAATGATCACCAGGTCATATACCTGTTCGGGTGCCAGATGTTCGTCTTTAGTCGTATCTAATGCTTTGCGCCATAACCTTTTCTTATGCTCTCTTATATAATCTATTCCAATATTATAGTTTAAAGACTCGTCTGTCAGAGGCTGCATATGATCTAATGCGCGCCATATTTCAGCTGGTCCGGTTACACAAGCAGGAACCGCGTGTTCAAAATTAAGTATTGCTATCCGCATAAAAATACTTTCCGATAAAACTGATCAATAAATACATAAAGATATTGTCCACATGGCAATATCAACTAATTTAATTGTCATTTCTACCACGCTACGATCTCTGTAAATCCATTTATTTTTGACTTATTAAAACTCTAACGGTTAAAAATTATTTAAAAGAAAACACGCATGAATTAATCAATGTTTAATTAATGAAACCTTAAATCATACTATTATGGAAACAACTAAAGAAAATCCCGTCATGACAGGACATCGGACAGGGACACGTGAAGAGTGGCTCACTGCGCGCCTCGATCTACTGAAGGCGGAAAAGGAACTCACCCGGCGCAGCGACGAGCTGTCGCGGCAGCGGCAGGAGCTGCCATGGGTCCCGATCGACAAGGAGTATCGATTCGAGACCGAGGATGGGAGCGCTTCGCTTGCCGACCTCTTCCGGGGGCGCTCGCAGCTCCTTATCTATCATTTCATGTTCGGGCCCGACTATACGGCAGGCTGTGCAACCTGCTCGAACATCGCGGACGGGTTCGA
The DNA here is from genome assembly GCA_036758125.1 of Mucilaginibacter sp. Classification (GTDB taxonomy): domain Bacteria; phylum Bacteroidota; class Bacteroidia; order Sphingobacteriales; family Sphingobacteriaceae; genus Mucilaginibacter. The sequence goes on along the minus strand of DAIOXE010000040.1, from coordinate 25,534 downwards.
CGGATTCGCCGTGCACCTGGCGAATCACGACGTCACACTTTCGGCGGTGTCGCGGGCGCCATTCGCGAAACTGCAGGCATACAAGCAGCGGATGGGCTGGAGTTTCCCCTGGGCGTCCTCGTTCGGCGGAGACTTCAACTTCGACTTCAACGCCTCGTTTACCAAGGAGCAACAGCGCGAGGGGGACATCGAATATAACTACCGGCGCGAACCGGCATGGACGGTAAGCGGAATCGGCGACTCGCTGTCGAAAAAAGGCGAGGAGCCTGTTGCCGAGAATGCGGGCATGACCGGAACCGATATGGCCACCTATACGCGTGAGAGGCCGGGCATGAGCGCGTTCGTACTCGAAGACGGCGTTGTCTATCATACCTACTCCACTTATGCGCGCGGACTGGATGCCCTCTGGAGCATGTACCAGTGGCTTGACCGCGCTCCAAGGGGACGCAACGAGAACGGCATCTGGTGGCGGCGGCACGACGAGTATGCAAACGCTGAGTGAAGCTGTGGGTGAGAAGAGCATCGATGGGAAGATAGCACGATGCATGGTTTCCGCGCGGGCCTTCTTGGGCGTATCAGCGGTGCTCTTCGCTGCCAGCGCCGCGGTCACCATCTTTTGGTGCGCATCAATGTCGGCGATGGGCGGGATGACCATGCCCGGCGGGTGGACGATGTCGATGACGTGGATGCAGATGCCCGGACAGACCTGGGCCGACGATGCCGCATCGTTCCTCGGCATGTGGGTCGTGATGATGGTAGCGATGATGCTGCCATCCCTGGTTCCCATGCTGTGGCGCTACCGCCAGGCCGTCGGCAGCACAGGCGGGGCCCGGCTTGGTTGGCTAATCTTGCTGGTGGGCCTGGGCTACTTCTTCGTGTGGACGATGTTCGGAATGGCCGTCTTTCCGTTGGGCACCGCGCTGGCAACGGCCGAAATGCAGCTGCCTGCGCTGGCGCACATCGTTCCGATAGCGGCCGGTGTGGTAGTCCTGATCGCCGGCGTACTCCAGTTCACCGCGTGGAAGGCGCGTCAACTTACCTGCTGCCGTGAAGGGCCCGGGCGCTGCCATACATTGCCTGCGAACGCAGGCACCGCCTTACGACACGGCCTGCGCCTCGGCCTCCATTGCAGCTACTGCTGTGCCGGCCTGATGGCGATTCTCCTCGTCGTCGGGGTAATGGACTTGCGGGCTATGGCAGTCGTGATGGCAGCCATCACGGCCGAACGTCTCGCACCGGCCGGTGAGCTCATTGCGCGGATTATCGGAATGGTTGTTATAGGGGTAGGGTTGTTTATGATTGCGGGAGCGGTTGGGATAGGATGAACCATCCCCCCAATCATTCGTCTGAACTTCTCACTCTTCGCAATGGGGAAAAACCGGCGTAATTTGAAAAGGCACGAGTGCTAATTGAGATTATACCATTTTTATTATCCCCGAAAGGGCTAAAAATATTGACGACCCTGGAAAAACTTTACCAAAACTAAGGGCCGACCTGAAGACGGCGATGAAATTACCTGGGAAGGAATATGCGTTTTAAACACATGTTTGTAACTATAGTTAATAACATTTCCGTTTGCATTAAAATAGATAAATTTATGGAGCGTTAATTAATCAATGGTTAATTAATGAAAACTTAAATAATAGTATTATGGAAACGAAAGTAAAATCAAATCAAATTACTGATGTACATGATTCGGCCCTGAATGAACTATTTATTGAAGAGTTGCAGGATATGTACTCTGCCGAAAAGCAGTTAATTAATGCCTTGCCCGAAATGGCTAAAAATGCCACTTCAAATGAGTTGCGCACCGCCATTAGCAACCATCTTAAGGAAACCGAAAACCATATCACACGTTTAGAACATGTTTTTGACGTTGTAGATACCAAAACAAAAGAAAAAAAATGCGATGGTATGGCCGGGCTGATCAAAGAAGGTAATGTCATCGTAAACGAGACAGAGAAGGGAAGCATTACGCGCGATGCCGGCATTATTTCTGCTGCTCAAAAAATAGAGCATTACGAAATAGCTTCCTACGGCACTTTAAAAACCATGGCCGAAGTTCTCGGTTACCATGAAGCTGTGAACTTACTGGATGCCACTTTACAGGAAGAAAAATACACCAATAATCTGCTTACGTCGATAGCACTGAAAGGCGTTAACGAATCGGCCAGAAAAGAAAGAGGATAATTTCCCCCGAAATTTTATTAATGCAGAAGATGTGTAAATGCATCTTCTGCATTTTACTTATAAATTAAGCCATTTTTTCCTTACCTCCAATTGCTGCGGCGTCGCCTCCGGCACTTCATCAATTTTGTATTTAACCCGGTTGTTTCTGAGCAAGGTTACGGGCAATATAATAGGCAATCCGTCGCGGCTAACGGTAACAGAAATTTTATCGCCCGGTTTTTTGCCGTTAAGCATAGTGGCGACATCTGTTATTGGCTGGCCGTCAATAGCGGTTAGCTCGTCATTAACGTTAATGCCGTCAATCCAGCCGGCGCTGCCGCGCAGTACAGTGGTCACTATTTTTTTTCCGTTATTGTTTGCAATATTTATTCCTAAAGTTGGATCGTTAGTTGCAGCTAATTCATCGGTAATTTTATAACCTGCATAGCCAAGGTATTGGCCGTAGTTGATTGGCGTCAAGCCATAAATATATTTTTTGTAAAAATCATTCAGGTTTTTTCCGGCAAATTTTTCAAGCCCCTGTTTAAATTCCGCATCCGTGTAACCGCGCTTTTTTAACTTATAATAGGTATCGTACATAAATTTCATCACATCATTCAGTGAATACTTTCCTTTTGTATTATTAATGATCTCCAGATCGAGCATAATTGCCACTGCGCCGCCTTTACCATAATAAGATATGGTAGAGTTAACAGAATTTTCGTTTGGCCGGTATGCTTTTATCCAGGCATCAAAGCTGGCTTCGGCCAAAGGTTGTATTTTAGCGCCGGGCGTGTTTTCAATAATACTAATTTCGTTTGCCATAGCATCTAAACAAATTTCGGGTGATATAAGATTTGCGTGCCTTAATATAATATTCTGGTAATAGTTCGTAAACCCTTCGGCAATCCACAGGTCAGTCGTATAATTTTCATTATCATAGTCAAACGGTCCCAATGCGATAGGACGCAGGCGTTTTACATTCCATAAATGGAAATGTTCATGAGCAACCAGGCCCAGAAAGCTACGGTAGCCGTTTTCATTCGTGTAATTGTCGCGCGAAGCACCTAAGGTGGTAGAGCTTAAATGCTCCAGGCCTCCTCCTCCTCTTGCGTAGTTATGTACTATAAAAACATAATGTTTATTAGGGTTTTCGCCAAAAACTGCGGTTTCCTGCTCCACAATTTTTGCCATGTCTGTTTCCAGGCGCTCTTTGTCGTAATTACCGCCGCCAACCATGCAAACCTCATATTTTACCCCGGCAGCGTCAAAACTAAAAGCGTCCTGGTTGCCGACTTCAATGGGAGAGTCGAATAATATGTCGTAATTGGGTGCATGACGTGTGAACGGATCGTCGTTTTCTTCTTCCAAACTGGTTGAAACTTTTGTCCATCCCTGGTAGGGTGTGATGTGAATAATTGAAGGCAGATGAAGCATTTTATCAGGGTACAAAAAAATACCGGGAGGTGCCAGGAAACCATGTGCGGCATCAACGAAGCTGGTGCGCACAGAAATTTCGAAGCAATACACTCTGTACCTAATAGTAACAGCCGATAGGCCGTTTGTATTAATGCGCCAACAGTTTTTCCTGACCTTTCGGGATAGCAGCAATTTATCCTTTGACACAGCGCTGAATGATTCTACATTTTTGGAAAACTCTCTGATAAGATACGACCCGGGGGTCCAAACCGGCATTTTAAGATCTAACGTGTTTTGCCTTAAGCCCGATATGTCCATTTCAATATCAGCATAATGCGCCTGGGCCTCCGGGAAAGTTACCGAATAAGAGATTTGAACAGTGCCCATGGCATTGCTGGCGGTTGCATTCATAAATAAAAGCATTAAAGAAAAAAAAACGGCTGATAAAATCGTCTTCATTGATATTTTTTCCGAATGTAAACTTTGTTTCCGAAGGCAATTTAAATTTTTTTTAAACAAGTATATTTAAATTGGTTTAAAAAGCTATTTTTGAACTTAATGGCCGTATGCTTTAAAACCTGTTTACTGATCGACGACAATTACATAGATAACTTTGTCACGCGTAAAATTTTAGAAAGCGCCAACTTTGCCGAATCTATTATCGTTGTGCGGTCGGCCACGGATGCCATTAATTCTCTGCGCGATGGCTCTGTGAAGCCTGATGTAATCTTCCTGGATGTCCGCATGCCATTAATGGGTGGATTTGAGTTTTTAGAAGAATATGATAAGCTAAATATCGATAAATCAAATATAAAAATATTTATGTTGTCCTCCTCTCTTGATCCATTGGATCTGCGAAAATCTATGGATAACAAATATATTACACAGTTTATGCATAAACCTCTTACACAAAAAGCACTCGAAGAACTTTGTCCATGATATTAGTGGCTGACAGCGGTTCATCAAAAACAGACTGGTTGCTTACGGTCACCCAACAAGAAACGAGGCAATTTAGAACGGCCGGGCTTAACCCATATTTTTTAACAGAAAAAGAAATTGTAAAAATATTACAGGAGCAGGCTTTGGATATGACAGCTTATGCTGCGGATATTACGGAGATTTATTTTTTTGGCGCCGGCTGCTCGAGCCCCGACAGGCACGAAATTGTTTCGAATGCGCTTAGCCACTTGTTTCCCAAATCGTATATCAGCGTTGATAGTGACCTATTGGGTTGTGCTTATGCAACCTGCGGACACGAACAGGGCTTCTGCTGCGTATTAGGCACAGGGTCAAATATTTCATTTTTTGATGGTGAGGACATACACGACGGGCAGCACGGGCTCGGATTTGTTTTGGGTGACGAAGGTTCTGGCACATGGTTCGGTAAAGCGCTGATCACCGATTTTTTGTATGGCAATATGCCCGAAGAAATAAGTTTAAAGTTTGACGATGAGTATCACCTTGATAAAGAGATTGTAATAAAAAATGTTTATCAAAAGCCCAACCCTAACTCATATTTGGCTTCATTCAGTAAATTTTTAAGCACCGTAAGGACGTCTGACTATGCACGGAACCTCTTACATAAGGGACTTGTTGAATTTATTGAGACAAATATTAAATTGTATCCCGAATACGATAATTACAAATGCCATTTTGTTGGGTCAATTGCTTATGTTTTTGGTGATGAATTAAAAGCTGTGTGTAAAGAATATGGCATCCAGGCAGGTAAGATCATTCGGCAGCCAATATATGACCTTTTGGCGTTTATTTTGAGCTGGGATGGGAGGTGATTTCGGATTTAATTTTAATTGCAGTTTTTCTATTTCCTCAATGGAAAGCTTGGTAAAATTTGAAATTTGAGCAACTGGCAGGCCATCTTTTTTCAAGATTATCCTTTTACGAAATAGAAATTCCGAATTCTAAAATTATTTACCAATTATTTTTCTTACCCCAATAAACCCTATCCCCAGCAAAGCCAGTAAACTTGCAATCTTTGCAATATAATCCCCGTGCAGCACATAAAAAGTAAGATCGGAATTTAAATTGATGTCCTGTTTTAAGGATGTCTTTACCCACCATTTGGTATGCTGTACTATGTCGCCGCGCTGGTTAATAAACGCTGAAATACCGGTATTGGCCGAGCGGCAAACCCACCGGCGGGTTTCAATGGCGCGCAATTTGGCGTAATCAAGATGCTGGTCTTTGCCCGGAGTGTCCTCCCACCAGGCATCATTGGTAATAATGGCTATAAATTGTGCGCCCTTGCGCACTGATCCGGCTATCCATTCGCCCCATATAGATTCATAGCAAATTGCAGGGGCTACCCCTATACCGCTTTGCGAATAAAACACCCCCGGTTCAGCCTGGCTGCCATAGCTGCCAGTCGCGCCACCAAGGTGTTCAAATACTGGTTTTAAAAAGGATAAAGTATTACCAAAGGGCAATGATTCGACGCCGGGCACCAGTTTGGATTTATGATAAAATTGTACCTCGGCCGAGTTTTCAATGTTTACGGCAGCGTTAAAATCATCATAAAACTGCGAGCCCCGGGGGTCATAAGGTTTGGCAGTTTTAGTTGCCCGGTTATTATAAATTTTAAACGTTTCGGCGCCTGTTATGAGGTTGCCGTTTTTGTATTTATTTAAAAAATGCTGTGCCTGCAAAAAATAATTATTTGTGCGGATATTATCCTCATTCAATGGTTCAGGTATCGCCGTTTCCGGCCACAAAAAAAATTCGGTATTAGCCTGGCCTAATGAATCGGAAAGATGAGTTAGTATGCTTATTTGCCTGGAAACAGGCATAGTTGTTTCTTTGGCATAAGGATCAATATCTGGCTGAACAACCACAATATTGGATGGGTTACGCTGTTCCTGGTAGTTGTAATACCTGTACAATGAAAAGCTAAGGGGAAACACCAACATGACGACAAACGCCGAAATAAGTTTTAGTTTTAACGCTTTGTTTTGTGCCTCCTTTAACCCCGTGTAAACTAAAAACAACAAAATATTTAATGTCCATATCCACATAGTACCGCCATAAACACCGGTATATTCATACCATTGCACCCATTGATGGGTTATCGCGAAGCCATTTCCAAGGGTCATCCAGGGGAAGGCCAGTTCCCAGGTTTGGTGTAAATATTCGTACGCTACCCAAAAGCAAACCAGGCCAAATAAACTTATGCCCCGGTTGGTGATGCGTCGTAACCTGTAATACAGCCAAAAGGCCGTTGCCATTAATATGGGCCCTAATGAATAAGGTATTAATGAAATAGGGACAGCTACCACCTCCCCAACGGTTTTTAAGGAATTGTAAACCCAATAAATAGATAAGGTGTTCCATACAAAAAAACCGAGAAAAACTGTTCCGAATATTTTCTTTCCTTTTTTGGTATAGTTTGACCTGATAATATTTTCTACTGCTACTAACATGGGCACTAAGCCAACAAATAATAAGAATGTTGTATAATGTGTTGGCGGCCAGGCAATCCAAAGCAATAGCCCGGAAAACGCGGATAGCAGGATATTTTTCTTCATTAGTTAATTAAGGTGCATTTACGTGGTAAAAGTATACTTAAGATGGCTTATTTCCATGTTTCGCAAATTTTTCACTGTTAAATGCCTCCGATTTTCCTTTTGGTATAGACAGCGACTTCCATTTCGGGCCGGCAATCATTTTTCCTATAAATACAATCTGCCCTATGTGGTACGGATAATGAGCCAGTTGCCTGTTAATGGCATCAACAACACTATGCCGTTCATTGCGGATATAAATATCTTTTTGCCAGTCATCTTCTCTTATTGAATTCAAGGCTTCAAACAAACAATCCCATCCCTCGTTCCATTTATCAAACAGTTCCTGCCTGGTTTTTATATCACTTTCAAATTCGGAGTCCCTATTCCGCCATGGTTTTTCTCCATCGGTATTTAAAAAATCCGTCCATCGCGAAAGCATATTGCCCGATATATGTTTCACAATGGTGGCAATACTATTACTTTCCTCATTGTACTGCCAAAAAAGCCCTTCGTCCTCAACCTGGGCAAATGTGTTTTCGCCAAGCGTTTTGTAATATTCAAAACGCTTTTTTACGCTGTTTAAATAAGTTTCCATATTAGCCAGCCCCCTCTAAATCTCCCCCGGTAGGGGAGACTTTTATTTGCGTCTTTATCATTTAAAAATTCACCATCAGTTAGCATAACAACGTCAAATTTCGTTTTTAAAATGTAGCATATCATTTAAAGTATGGTTTTTAAAGTCTCCCCTACCGGGGGAGATTTAGAGGGGGCTGGGCTCACACATACCACAAATTCCCCCTTCGCCGGATGGGTTTCAAAGTAAGTTTTCACCTCATTAACCGTTCCGCGCACTGTTTCTTCAAACATTTTTGTCAGTTCCCGCGATACGGATATTTGTCGTTCAGCGCCAAAATAGGTAGCCATTTCCTCCAATGTTTTTAACAAACGGTGCGGCGACTCGTAAAGTATAATGGTGCGTTCTTCGGCTGCCAACGTTTTATAACGTGTTTGCCTGCCTTTTTTTAAAGGTAAAAATCCCTCAAAGCAAAAACGATCAGTCGGGAACCCCGAATTTACCAACGCGGGCACAAATGCAGTGGCTCCTGGCAGGCATTCCACTTCGAGATCATTTTTCAGCGCTTCCCTAACTAAGTAAAAGCCAGGATCAGATATGGCCGGTGTACCTGCATCGGATATCAGCGCTATATTTTTTCCCTCCTTTAAAAACCGTATGATTTCGTTGGCCGATTGATGCTCATTATGCTGGTGGTGCGAAAATACTTTTTGACGAATATCAAAGTGCTTGAGCAAAGGCGCTGATGTACGCGTATCTTCCGCCAAAATCAAATCGACTTCCTTCAAAATGCGTACAGCCCTAAAGGTCATATCTTCAAGATTGCCTATTGGGGTGGGAACTAAGTAGAGTTTACCTTTTTGGTTCATAGTTCATTGTAGTCCATAGTCGATGAACCATAGACCATAGCCAACTTTGTTAATGGCCCTTTTTAAATTTGTTCTGTTTACGGAAATGATATAAAAATAAATATATGGACTATCGACTATGGTCTATGGACAAAAAACCATGAACCATGAACCATGAACCATGAACTAAATTATATCTTTGCCTAAAAATAAAATAATGCTGCAAGTTAGTTATATCCGCGATAACAGGGAACAGGTTTTAGAACGTTTGGCTGTAAAAAATTTTAAACAGCCCTTGCTGGTTGATGAAATTATTGAACTGGACGATAAACGGCGTCAAACTCAGACCGCTTTGGATAATGTTTCGGCCCAAGCTAACGCCGCCGCAAAGCAGATCGGCGAACTAATGCGGGCTGGTAAAAAGGAGGAAGCCGAAACCCTTAAATTAAAAACGGCCGTCTGGAAAGAGAATATAAAAGAGTTAGGCCGGCAATTAACTGACGTAGAAGAAGAACTTCAGCAAAAATTGGTTTTATTACCCAATTTGCCGCATAGGTCGGTGCCGCGGGGACTGATTCCTGAGGATAATGAGGTGGTGCTTGAGAATGGCGTTAAACCCGCGTTGCCCGCTAATGCCTTGCCGCATTGGGAGCTTGCCGCAAAATATAACCTGATTGATTTTGAGCTGGGAGTCAAGATAACCGGCGCAGGCTTCCCCGTTTATAAAGATAAGGGAGCAAAACTACAGCGTGCTTTGATCAGTTTTTTTTTGGATGAGGCAGAAAAAGCGGGTTATAATGAGGTAATGCTGCCGCTGATGGTTAATGAAGCTTCAGGATTTGGCACAGGGCAGTTGCCGGACAAAGAAGGTCAAATGTACTTTGTAGGCAACGATAATTTATATTTAATACCGACTGCGGAAGTGCCGATTACTAATATGTACCGTGATGTTATTTTAAAGGCTGAGGAACTGCCTGTGAAAAATTGCGGGTATACGCCATGCTTTCGCAGGGAAGCCGGCTCTTATGGCGCTCATGTACGCGGCTTGAACCGTTTGCACCAGTTCGATAAGGTAGAGATTGTACAGGTAGTCCATCCCGACCATTCATATAAAGTGCATCAACAAATGTGTCTGCACGTACAAAGCTTACTAGAAAAATTGGGATTGCCTTATCGTGTTTTACGGTTATGCGGCGGTGATATGAGCTTTGCATCAGCCTTAACCTATGATATGGAAACCTGGAGTGCCGCACAGCAGCGCTGGCTGGAAGTATCGTCAGTTTCAAATTTTGAAACTTTTCAGAGTAATCGCTTAAAGCTGCGTTTCCGCAATGCCGAAGGTAAAACCCAACTGGCCCACACGCTTAATGGAAGCGCCCTGGCATTGCCCCGCATAGTGGCCACCCTGCTTGAAAATAATCAAACAGAAAACGGTATAAAAATACCCGAAGTACTTGTGCCTTACACAAAGTTTGAGTGGATAAACTAATGAAAAATAGTTTTGAATACTTTGCTGATTTAAAAAGAAGCGTTTACCAGCAAATCGGTAACGGAAGGATCAAATATTGACTTAACGTGATTAATAGCAGTTTTTGTTTGGTTGTGCAGTTCGTCCTTATAGATCACATGATTAACGCCTAAGACTTTTAAAAAGCTATCTATTTTTCTGTCAGGGCTCCTCTTAAAGCAGCATATTTTAATTTTATTGTAATAGGAATTCGTGCGGATACGGCGCAGTATTTTTTCCATATCCTCACTTAAATAATCATAGTCAAATACTATTATGTTGGGAACCATCTCGTAAATGGCGGGGAAAACACGATCAACCGAGGTGATGTGTTTGATCTGCTTGTTGCCGTCTAAAATCTGCAACGAAAATATATTGGGGGCCACCAATAATATCTTTTCGGACTTATTACGCATCATGATCGATCAATTAGGAATGATAAGAATAATATATATTTATATTTATTTTAATTTTTCAAATGCCTGTTAATCAATAAGTAAGGTTTATAATCTCCCGCGAAACATCTACGTCCGAATTCCCTTTTACGAAATGAATATTAAAAGGTTACAGAATAATTAAAAAAAATATAAAATTACAATTGTTGAAATGTGTTTTAAATTCTTATAATCGGTTAATAACCAATCCAGAAAAATATCGGGTGCAACCAAAAGTACTTTCTTAAAATGTGCACGGACCATATTAATTAGGACGTATAAATATAAAATGTATTATTCATATTGTCAAGTGCTTATTAATCAGCGCAAAATGCTTATTTCACTATTTCAAAAACCGCGTTTATCTGATAACTTAATTTTATTTTCTTAAAATCAATGTCAGATGTATTTGCGGAAGCATCATATGCCATTACCTTATTTGAAAAAAGAGGCCTGATGCCACTATTTTCAACTTCAGTAATCTCAATTACGCCACCCAGCTTTTCACCTATACTGTTTAAAAGGTAAGCAGCCTTATCTCTGGCTGCCAATAAGGCTTGTATTTTAAGCTCACGTTTCACTTCCGTTATCTTTGAATAATCATAGCTATCGATATTGGTTGATTGTATACCTTTAGGGTCAACCTTGCTCAAGAGCTGGTCAAATTTATTCAGGTCATGAAACCTGATACTGTATTGTTTGCTTGCCAAAAAATCCGGGTTCTTTTTCTTTTGGTAATAATTATTGTAAGATGAAATGTTATTAATAGTGAAATCATCTTTTAAAATCCCGGCATCCTTTACCGCACTTTCCAACTGACTCTCCAACTGGTCGATAGTTATTTTGGTTTTGCCATTCATGTATTCCTGCAAGGAGATTGTAACATTTATAATATCAGGGGTAACTTCCTGTTCAGCAGTGCCGCTTACAGTAATTTTTCGGCGCAGGTCAACATTTTGCGCAAATGCACTAAAGGTAAAAGCAACGAGTGTTGCAATTAATAGTATTTTTTTCATAATATGTTATTTGGGTGTTTGGACTATACAAACGAAGATAAAGTTTAATTTATATAGGAAGGAAGTCTTCCAATTCTTACAACTGAAATCACTGCGGTAAAAATACGTGCGATAAGGGATTTTATCCGGTTTAATATGGTTCGGCGCCGCACTTGCGGTACGAAAGGATTATCTTCTTTATCAAGTTTATTTGACGGCTCATTAAACTCATCCATTCCTTCCATCAGCATGTTTTCCCGGATAATTCTATCCCTGATCACCGGGTCGCGGTTTACAATCTCATCCAATTCGGTAAGCTCATTAAAGGTTGCTTCCCCTGATTGTTGTCTTTTTATCAAAATCTCAAAACGGTCTTGTAAAAAAGTGCGCCGTTCAGGTTTTTTGTGGTGATTCATTATTACCTATCGTATTGATATAAATAGGTGCTCAAACTATGTGCCGATGTATTAAATAGTTAGTTATCAGTATTTTGTATTAAATAGTGACAACTAAATTGCATCGTTTTGATACAGTCAATTGTTCGTTTCCGGTCGGTCTTTTTGCTTGCAGCTTTTATATAAAAACGAAAAATCCATTCATCATCTATAGATGGATGGATTTTTAGCGGGGTTTGCCCCTTATTATATGATGGAGTCGCGGAGATTTTTATAATACCCGCAATCGAATTTTAATTTGCGGCCCTGGCTATGTGGTAACATTCATAAGCCAAATGCCTGTTATAATCGTTAGCAATACTTTTGTAAGTGAACAAATCAACCATTGTACCGATCATGAAAAAACCGCCTGTAAAAAAATAAAGCAACCCTAAAATAATCTGTCCGGTCATAAATCTTTGTATCCCGGCGAAGCCTAAAAATCCTAATACTGTAGCCAATAAGATATCATTTGGATTTTTTCTCCTGCTGTTATAAACCAGCGTAAAGGTTTGCATTTGATTTTGGCTAAGCCCGGCAGAGGCATGATGAATAAAATCATATTCGTCCATTGTCATGCCTGCAAATCCGGTAGTTGAGTTTTGATAAGCGTCCATTTCAGTATCAGTTTGTGTTTGTTTTAAAATCTGATATAAAATTAATGCAGATACAAAAAATGACAACGGGAATTAGGTTAGCGGTAAAAAGAAGTCGGTAAAAACGTGGAATTAAGCGGTGAAAATATTTTTTCCTAACCGGAATTTACAGAATTTAGAATTGACAAAATTGCATTTTGGTAACAATTTATAATCATGTTCAACTTTGCAAATACGCGTTATATTGCTCACAAGAAATATCCTTCAACTTCATTACACAAAATAATGCCATGATCTTCATCTGAAACCTCCTCAGATTCATCATAGGGGTCAAAGCTGATATAAAAACCTTTTTCAGTTTTTTTAAATTTATATCTTTCTATCGTATAAAAATTGTATTTATCATTCCAATTGAATTCATACTCCGTTACACCAATAAAATGGAGTTTTAATCTTTTATCAGCTTTAAATCTATGGTATGGCAAAGAAAAATACACATCAATATATAATTGATGGTTCTCAAAATAAATATCAAACCGTGTAATTTCAGAATCAAGTATATAATAGCCTGCTGTTACAGATTGACGCAATAGCCCCTCGTTTTTATTGATATATTCCATAAAAATGGCTCCTTTTAAAGAAGCCTCAAATTACAATATTTTATCTTTAACGGCTAACTTTCACGTTCCGTATTCCGGCGTTGTTACTTCACTCTCTTCAAACTCGTAATCCGTTAGTGGCGGGCATGAGCAGATCAACGTCCTGTCGCCATAAGTGTCATTTACCCGCCCGACCGATGGCCAGAATTTATAGGCGGCAACATAGGGCAGCGGAAATGCAGCTTTCTGGCGGCTATACGGATGCTGCCATTCATTAGCAGTGATTACCGATGCAGTGTGCGGTGCGTTTTTTAAAGGGTTATCCGTTTTATCAATTATTCCTTTTTCTACGTTATCGATTTCGTGACGGATGGCGATCATGGCGTCGCAAAAACGGTCGAGCTCATGTTTGGGTTCTGATTCTGTTGGCTCAACCATAACTGTTCCAGCAACCGGGAAAGAAACAGTTGGCGCATGGAAACCATAATCCATTAAACGTTTGGCTATGTCAGTAACTTCTATGCCAAAGTTTTTAAAGGCGCGGCAATCTAATATCATCTCATGCGCGCAACGGCCATTTACGCCCGTATATAACACCGGGTAATGGTGCTCCAGGCGGGTTTTGATATAATTGGCATTCAGGATGGCGTAGCGGGTTGCATCGGTGAGGCCTTCGCTGCCCATCATCGCGATGTAGGCATGAGAAATAACGAGTATTGAAGCTGATCCCCATGGCGCTGATGACACCGCGTGGATAGATTTGCCCCGGTCAATATCAACGACCGAATGACCCGGCAGGTAAGGAACCAAGTGTTTTGCCACACCAATGGGGCCCATGCCAGGGCCGCCGCCGCCATGGGGGATACAAAACGTTTTGTGGAGGTTTAAATGGCAAACATCAGCGCCAATATTGGCTGGGCTTGTTAAGCCTACCTGGGCGTTCATGTTTGCGCCATCCATATAAACCTGGCCGCCATGCTGATGAATGATCTCACATATTTCAATGATCGATTCCTCGAATACACCGTGGGTACTTGGATAAGTTACCATCAAAGCGGAAAGCTCATTTTTATATTGTTCTGCTTTTTCTTTGAGGTCGGCAACATCGATATTGCCGTTGTCGTCACATTTTACAACAACAATTTTCATCCCGGCCATTGCCGCCGATGCGGGGTTTGTGCCGTGTGCCGATGATGGGATCAGGGCGATATTGCGGTGGCCTTCGCCTCTGTCTTTATGATAGGCGCGGATCACCATCAGGCCGGTGTATTCGCCCTGGGCGCCGGCGTTGGGCTGAAGGCTCATTGCCGCAAAGCCGGTGATTTCGCAAAGCCAGTTATTCAGCTCATCAAATACTTGCATATAACCGCCAACCTGGTCGGTTGGTGCGAATGGATGCATTTTGCTGAACTCCGCCCACGTTACCGGCACCATTTCGGTTGTAGCATTCAGTTTCATCGTGCACGAACCCAAAGCAATCATGGAATGACAAAGCGAAAGGTCTTTTGCTTCGAGCGATTTGATGTAACGCAGCATTTCATGCTCCGAATGATGCGAATTGAATAGCGGATGGGTTAAATAGGCCGATTTACGCTGCAGAACAGCCGGGATAACGGTTCTTATATTTTCTTTTAGTTCATCAAAACTTACATCAGTTAGCGATTTGCCTTTTACCCTTGCAAAAAAGCGGACTATCGTTTTAATATCCTCGGGCGATGTGGTCTCATCAATTGAAATGGTCACTTCCGAACCTTTATAATGAAAGTTCATTTCGTTATTAATGGCTTCGGCATGTATAGGGCCGACCAGATCGCCAAGCTCAAACTTCAGAGTATCAAAAAATGACTCATTCATTTGCTCATAACCCAGTTCCTTTAACGACCGGGCCAATAAAACTGCCAGGCCATGTATCCTTTCTGCAATTAATTTAATCCCGGCAGGACCGTTATAAACGGCATACATGCCCGCCATAATAGCCAGTAAAGCCTGTGCTGTACATATATTTGAGGTAGCTTTATCCCTGCGGATATGCTGCTCACGGGTTTGCAGGGCCATGCGCAAAGCATAATTGCCTGCATTATCAATAGTAACCCCTATGATACGGCCAGGTAATGAGCGTTTATATTCTTCTTTTGTAGCAAAAAACGCGGCATGTGGTCCGCCAAAGCCCATAGGCACTCCAAAACGCTGGGTTGAGCCAACTACAATATCAGCGCCCCATTCGCCGGGAGGGGTTAAAAGCGCGAGGCTCATGATGTCGGCAACAACGGTTAGTTTGATGCCTTTTTTATGTGCTTCGCTTGCGTAAGCAGAATAATTATAAACCGCACCGTCACCCGCCGGATATTGTACAATGGCGCCAAACATATTGTCCGAAAGTTCAACTTTGCGGTGGTCGCCTATTTTTAATTCGATTCCATAAGGCTGGGAGCGGGTTTTTAAAATATCAATAGTTTGCGGGAACAGTTCTTCGGACACAAAAAACACATTGGCGTTTTGATTTTTACGCAGGCTGTATTGCATAAACATCGCTTCGGCAGCAGCGGTGCCTTCGTCCAGCAAGGAGGCATTGGCAATTTCCATCCCGGTAAGGTCAATCACCATTGTCTGGAAATTGAGTAAGGCCTGTAAACGCCCTTGAGCTATTTCTGCCTGGTATGGGGTATACTGTGTGTACCAACCCGGATTTTCGAAGATATTGCGTTGAATAACGCCCGGAACGATTACATCGTAATAGCCCTGGCCGATAAATGATTTATATACTTTGTTTTTTGACGCCGTTTGCTTTAAAGTTTCCAGATAATCAAACTCACTTTTGGCAGGCGGAAGATTAAGCGGGGCTTTCAGCCTGATCTTCTCCGGGATGGTTTGCCCGATCAATTCATCAAGCGAACTTACACCTATAGCCTTTAACATTTCTGCGGTATCCGCCTCGTTTGGAGCTATATGCCGCGATTGGAATTTTTCCTGGTAATCAGTGTTCAACTTCATGAATTGGGGTCAATTAAATTTTGCTGCAAAGGTACAATTTTTGAAATTCTGTAGCAATTAAGAAACATGATATTGACACTGATTTTACTTGAAAAAATCCATCCAAAAAATCTGTAAAATCCCTTGCCCTGTTCAGGCCAACTGCCTCAAATACATTTGTATAGTATTCTCCAGCCCATAATATAGTGCATCGCAGATCAAAGCATGGCCTATGCTAACTTCGGCTAAACCGGGGATGTTCTTTGCAAAATATTTGAGATTATGCAGATCAAGATCGTGCCCGGCATTTATGCCTAAGCCTGCTTTTTGTGCTGCTTCCGCGGCTTGTATGTAAGGCGCAATGGCGATCTCTTTTCCCTGGCGATAATGATGTGCGTATGCTTCAGTGTACAGTTCAATACGGTCGGTCCCGGTTGTAGCGGCGGCTTCCACCATTTTGGGCTCAGGGTCTACAAATATTGACACGCGGATGCCTGCCTGTTTAAACACAGCGATCATATCCCTTAAATAATGCTGATAGGTTATTGTATCCCAGCCATGATTCGAGGTGATCTGTCCGAGAGCATCAGGCACTAATGTCACTTGTTCGGGTTTATTGGCTAATACGAGATCGATAAACTTTTGCTCCTGGCAATTGCCCTCTATATTAAACTCGGTTGTAAGTATTTTTTTTAGTTCATAAACATCATTATAACGGATATGCCTTTCATCGGGCCGGGGATGTACAGTTATGCCCTGGGCGCCAAAGCGTTCGCAATCTTTGGCTACCTGTATAAGGTCGGGATTGTTGCCGCCGCGTGAGTTACGCAGGGTAGCTATTTTGTTGATATTGACGGATAAGCGGATCATTTTGATTTCGGATTTCGGATTTACGATTTCGGATTTTTAATTTTCTGATATATTCAAGATTTGTAAACACAAAATCTCAAATGCAAACTTATAAATACTAAATTCGGTCCCAATCACTTTCGGGATTGGTATCCAAAATTACGATGAAACAACGATTAAAATATCTCTTGTTATCTTTTTTATTCTCGGGATCAGTTATTGTAACAAATGCCCAGGCCAATTACTTAAAAATAACAAATTACAAGGTTTATTACGGCTGGGCCACCCATTATCCGCAGGACTGGATAATCATAAGGCAATTTGAAAATGATGGCAAAAGCTATTATTTGCTGGTAAACCCTCAAACGCTTGAAACAAAGATTGATGAGCCCAACGTTTATAAAGTTAAACCGATGACGCTGGCAGAATCACGGAATTTCTTCAAAAATACGCCTTATGAAAGGGCATTGCGGAAGTCCGAAAAACAATCGGCTAAAATTCAGGGTGCCGGTATAGAAGAAGGCATGCCTAAAGAAACCGGTATAAGTCTTACTGCCGACCTTTGCCCCTCGCACCGCCCCCTCGACAGGGTAATCTTTACTGATCTTTTTAAGGAATTTCAAAAAGTGGAACGTCCGGTGCCTGTTGCCTTATCCATTACCGGCCTATGGATGCGCGAACATCCTGCGGACCTGGATTGGCTAAAAAAAATGCAGGCGGACCATGAAATCTATATTACATGGATCAATCATTCTTTTAACCATCGGGTTAGCTCCAAACTCCCGCTCAAAGAAAACTTTTTATTGGAGCCCGGAACAGATATTAATTATGAAGTGCTGGAAACCGAAAAAGCGATGCTTAAAAATGGTTTGCTGCCCTCTGTATTTTTCAGGTTCCCCGGGCTAGTATCGGACCAGCAGCTGGTATTTAAGATCACCGATTTTGGCCTAATACCTATAGGTTCTGATGCCTGGCTCGCCAAAGGGCAGCATTCAAAGCCAGGCAGTATCGTATTAATTCATGCCAATGGTAACGAACCTTTGGGGGTTGAAGATTTCGTTAAGCTGATCCGGTCAAAAGCGCAATCTATTGCGAAAAAAGAATGGTTATTGTATGATTTAAGGGAAAGTGTTGATGAAGAGTTTGAAAAACAGTAGGCCAGCCCCCTCTAAATCTCCCCTCCAATGGGAATCCTTCGGACCGGTAGGGGAGACTTTATTAGCCTCGTTAGTTTTTGTCAACCCTGAACCAATCAAAATCTGCATACCCGCCAATGCGCACATCAGCTTTGCTTGTACAAAATATACCAACTTTGGATCCGGTCCATTTATCAGGTTTAGCAGTAAAAGCTTTTCCGATTGACTTAAAATCTTTCCCGTTTTCACTGTAGCTGAAATTGCAAATTGCATCCGGAGCGGATATCGAGACTTTCAAATAAACTGACGAGTTACTTATTGGTTGCTCATCAATTATTTCTTCGGGCGTATTATCTGAAGCATTTTTACACGTAACTTCGGCAATGAAATAACCTTTTTCATTCTTACCGATAGCAATATAAGCATAGTCATTGCCCATAATTATGAGACCTGCTTTTTTCCCTTGCCATACATCCCATTCAATCGTATAGTTGAGTTTTGTGGTGACAGAGAAATTGGGAGCAGGGAACTTTTGTAACAACAGATTGGGAGTTTCCCACATATTTATCAATTCTTTATCTTGTGGAAAAGCAAATAACCTTAAATGTCCCCTCCCTCTGATTAATGCGCTCCAGGTTATTTTAGGGTTAGCCTGCCATTGCCATTGCAAACCAAGGGTATCTGAGTTAAATTCGTCGGCTTCGACAGGTGTAGTTACCGGGAATGTTTTACCCACATCAGGCTTTTTGTAAGTGGCTACCGGCTCACCTTTGCCATCGCTGCTTTTGTCAATTCCGATAACCGGCCAATCTTTTAGCCATTTTACTGGTTCAAGGTGCATAACTCTTCCATATGCCCCCTTATCCTGGAAATGTATGAACCATGATTCTCCGGTTTGAGTTTCTATCCAGGCGCCTTGATGTGGCCCGTTTATCGGCGTCTTTCCCTGGTCCATCGCTATCTTTTCTTCGTAAGGCCCGTATATATTCGTAGATCTCAAAATTAGTTGCCATCCCGTTGCAACGCCGCCGGCCGGTGCAAAAATGTAATAATATCCATTTTTCTTATATATTTTTGGCCCTTCAACGGTTTTTTGATCATTATGCCCATCAAAAACGTGCTTGCCTTCATCGACGACCTTTGTACCTTCAGCATTCATCCGATAAACAGTAATAAGGCTATTAACACCGGCACGGCTGGCTGCCCAGGCGGTTACCAGGTAAACTTTACCATCGTCGTCCCAAAGCGGGCATGGGTCAATAACGCCTTTAGTGGGTAGTACTAGCACGGGTTCGTCCCATTCACCTTTTAAATCTTTGGTTTTTATCATGTATATCCCGTAATCAGGATCTGGGTAATAAATATAAAATTCGCCGGCATGAAACCGGATAGATGGCGCCCATACGCCCTTGCCATGCTGAGGCTTATCATAAATGTTTTCGGGAATTTGCTTTCTTAAAGCATAATTGATAAGCGACCAGTTAACCATATCTTTCGAATGCAATACAGGCAAGCCAGGCATGCAGTTAAAGCTGGACGCTGTCATGTAGTAATCATTACCAACCCTTATGGCGTCCGGGTCAGAATAATCTGCATAAAGAACAGGATTTTTATAAGTGCCATCGCCATTATCTGCAACCCACACTTTTGATACATAAAGATTACGACTGTCTTCAGTTGGTGTTTTTCTGATAGCACATGATACGAGTAAGAAGGCCAATAAAAAAGTTGAATAGTGATAAATAAGATACCTCTTCATGTATAGTTCTAAAATCTTGGCTTATTAATCCGTTGTGGAAGCTGACTCAACAGCCATTTAGTAATATCGTCAGCCGCCTTGTTATTTTCATAACCGGCAGGCAGACGGCCGTTTACATACTCATTATATAACCAAGGGTCCCCAACAGCGATAACGGCTCCCCTGCCATACTTTGTGATGGCTATAATGGTCGCGCCATTTTTATTTTTTAATGCGGTTTTTGCATTATTTTTAGTGCTGATAGAGCAAACATCTTTCATGAAAATTTTATGGGCTGTTTTAAAAATGGGATTGTTCACCGGATAAACCGCTCCGTCCTCAAAATGATCATCATCAATTACATGATTTTGCAGGTCATCGTTAAAGTGCATGCCGAATTTCGCGGCAAGCTGGTTAAAATGAGGCAGCTCGACATTGGCACTATCATTAGCCAACATGAACAGCACACCGCCGGATCTTACCCATTTCACTATTTCATTAATATCGTTTTGTTCAATATAATGCGGGTCAGGACTTTCTTTTTTTGTATCAGGATCAACTATGATATAAATATTGGTAGTTTTTAAATTGGCAGCGGTCGGCGCTTCGTCCAGCGATTTTAACTCGGCGCCGTTTTTTTTGAAAGCATTTCCTAATGTGGAAAAACCCGTATTTTCCTTGTCTTCCCACATGTAATGAAAGCGTTCCATTTTACCTGAGCCATTTTTATGCACTTCGTGATTAAAATAGTAATCGAGAGTAACTATCTGCGCATTTACGGCACAGCAAGTTAAAATTGCAATCCCTGTTAAGAATAGAAATTTCATGGTTGTTTATAATTATTAAATGTTTAAAGGCATGGATTACGGTATTCGCTCAAAAGTATAGCGGCTTTACGGCTTTGGCAAACAGAATGGTGTAATTATTCACGAAATCGTTTTCAGGCCTGAGCGATTACCGGCACGGCGTAGATGAGTTTCGGATAAATAATTGCGTTGGCAAAACTCTAGTTTCAAACTCGGTTACCGGTCTTTTGCTTTCAATCAAACCGATCAGCATTTCAGCCGCATTTTCGCCAATTTCAAACCCAGGCTGATAGATGGAGCTTAACGATGGATTAAGTACATCCGCGAGTTGCGTATTGGTGAATCCTAATAATGCTATTTCTTCAGGTATTTTAATTTTCAGTTCGTGAAGCAGCAAGAGGGTTGTAACAGTTATCCTGTCGGATGCAGTAAATATTGCATCCGGACGGTTATTCATAGAAAGCAAGTCGTTCAGCGCGCCTTTTATTTCTTCGAGATCTCTGCCGCCATGAAGACAATATTTTACATAGTTATCATTAAAGGCAATTCCGTTATCCTCCAATGCTTTTCGGTACCCCGCCAATCTTTCGCGTGTGATAGAAACATTTGACGAACTGGTTACGTGCGCTATTTTTTTATAACCGGAGTTTATTAAATGAGCGGCGCCTTCATAGGCCCCGGCGTGGTTATCTGCAATTACCTTGTGTGTATCGAAACCGTTGCTTATCCGGTCAAAAAAAACAATCGGCAATCCTTTTTTGTGCAGTACATTCAGATGTTCAACATCGTTCGTTTCAGTTGAAGGGGAAATGAGTATCCCGTCTACCGACCGGAAGGTAAGATGTTTTACATTGAGCACTTCCAGGTCATAGGATTCATGCGTTTGGGTGATAATTACATTGTAGCCTTTGCTGTAAGCTACGGATTCGATCCCATTGATCACCTGCGAAAAAAAATTATTTTCAATGGTTGAAAC
This sequence comes from Mucilaginibacter sp., assembly GCA_036758125.1. GTDB lineage: Bacteria > Bacteroidota > Bacteroidia > Sphingobacteriales > Sphingobacteriaceae > Mucilaginibacter. The sequence continues at coordinate 3,966 of DAIOXE010000040.1, read as the reverse complement.
TACAATGCCAATGGATTTGCTATTGCCCTGTTTTAAACTTTTAGCTATTGGATTGGCACGATAATCATTTTTTTTAGCATATTCAATAACCAATTTTTTTGTTTTTTCACTGATTTCATAACTATCGCTCAATGCTTTTGAAACCGTTGAAATGGAAAGTCCAAGTTCTCTCGCAATATCTTTAATGGTTATGGCATTAAAATTCATCAGGCAATTTATTGGTTTGTAATAGTCGGCAGTGAATTTGCCAATCATTAAAGATACACAAAAAAAGGGACGGTGCAAGACGAATTTGGGGCGGCAACTATCGCTGACAATTACCATACTATTTGTTGAGTTCGATAGGTTTGGTGCCCGCATAGCGTACCTCTGGTGTGTTCCTTTCCAAGAAGCGCTTCCATTTTTTCGTTATGTTCTTTAAATGCCGCTATTAACGAGTGTGGCTTTTCAGTCTTGCTAGGAATACGTCGCGGATAGCTGCTGTAACTGGTTTGTTCGCTTCTGTTAACAGGCGATGAGCTTCATAAACTTTCTTTTGCGCATCATCTAGTGGTTTTTGCCCTGGTCTGCTTTAAACTCGTATAATGCCGCCGAGGCAGCGTCAACATTTATTCCTTGTACATATTTAACGCCACTAAGTACTTCATTGACTGTATATTTTTGTTCAGGGTGAAGCCCAAATCTTTTTAGGTCAATTGGAAATACCTTAGGTTCATCGGAATAATTAAAAACGGCCAGATAAAAATCAGTGCCGGTTTTAGCCGTAAACATTTCTGTGGCCCCGGTACCTGTATTACCTTCAAGGGGTTCAAATGCTTTACCATTTTTTATTATTTTAAGCAAATCTGGGTTTTGATATAAAGATTTTGCAACAGAAGACCAATGTCCATTGATTGAGAAATCGTCGCCTGTTATAAATGTCCCTGTTATTAAGGCGGATAGTATTCTCGCCCGGTTCGCGCCTTCCTTTTCTGTGGATAATACAACATGATCTGCATCAATATAATTGTACAGATAAGTTTGCCACCAACCGTAATTAAGGCTGTTCAAGGTATATTTAGTGTCATTTATACTTTTGAAAGCGTCACATGCAATTCTTCGCATATGGGCGTAACGGCCTGTTGCTAAACTAGGCGATATTGCTGCATAAACCAGCATTTGACTGCCTAACTGATCCAGTAAAAATTCCATCCCTTTTTTATAAGCCTGCATTCCGGTACATACTGTGGTATCATAAAAGCGGGTCGATTCAACTGCTGCATGCCCTAAAAAGTCGATCTTTATCATTTTGAAGCCGCAGTCCCTGAATTTTTTTATCATATATGCGATACGTTGCTTTGTCCCCGGATGTGTTGGATCAAGGGCCCGCGCGCCATCGAGATCATGGTAACCATCAGCTACTTTCGTCCACATATCGCCAAACTTGTAGTCGGTTCCTTCAGCAATCCTGTCGCCTCCGCCCTTGTAGCCCCAGTCGGTAAACGGCGCCCAATAGATACCCGGCTGTAACCCTGCTTTCTTACAGTAGTCTGTAAATTCTTTTAATTTTGAGAAGTCGCCACGCGCCCTTCTTGTCAGCATAGTATCCCAATAAGAGTCAAGGTCAATAAAAGCTGTATTTCCGGTCCTGAAGCCAGGGAGACTCTCCGCAAAAAAATCGATTGTTTTTATAGCCTTGTCAAAGGTTAATCCATCCTTCATTACACCCCAGCTATTCCAGCCAACCGGCGTAGGGCCGGCCCAGTTAAAAATATAGGGCGGATCAGCTATCCGGTTCGCCTTACCGTATTCTTCAAGCCCGCGCCTCCAATCGTCAAAACAGCCCACAAATACCAAGGGCGATTTTAATAAATCGCCATGTATGACGCCGTGCGGCATGCTGTCCCTCGTAGTTTCCGGAGCCGTATAACCACCCCAGGCCCTTATCGAGTTTCCATTGTTTGAGGCAGTAAATATTCCTGTTTTCCATATCCCGTGTTCAACAGAACCGACTACAAAACCCCTTCTGCTTGCATTATCATAAACCGCACCAACCTCGGAGCTTACATTTTGTAAATTTTCCTTAAAAGGCATGGCATTGTAGCTTATAAACGTATCATTATCAAAAGGTACAAATAAAGTACGGGCGTCACCGGCGATAGCAGCGAAGCGGCTGCAAAAAGGGGCCATGTAATTACTTTTTAAATTACGCCCCCTTATATCTGTTTCAGTAAGAAAGTATTCCCTGTTAGCATAGGTATAAAAAACCAGGTCCATTTCGGGAAGACCCATGCCGCTCAATTTTATTATATATTTGTCACCCTTACCAAAACCATCGTTCACAATTATTCTTACATACGTTCTGTTATTGTAATCTTTTGATGAAATGAGCCTGTCACCAACCTTAACCTGTGCATATACATTTGAAAAAACAGCCACATTGTTTCTGTAAACATTGATGAGGCCCATCTTAAGATTATATACAATAGAACCATTTTTACCAAAACGCATACGAAGCGGACTGTCATTACTTTGGGCAAAAACAGGAAAAACAATTATAAATTGCAGTACTACAAGAAACAAACGGCAGTATTTATACATAAGGCTGTACTGAGTTGAAAAATTTTATGAAAAGTGTATCAAGCCTTTTTTGCCATTATTTCTTTTAGACTACCATTCACCATTATTTTAACTTTGCGGGGCGATGAAGAAGTAACCTTGTACTTTATAATTTTACCATCCACCCACTGCATGTCAACGGTGAAGTTTCCCCGTACCCTTAACCCTTTTACCAGCCCATATGGCTTCCAGGCGTCCGGTATTGCAGGGATCAGCTCTATATATCCTGCATGGCTTTGTATCAGCATTTCACCAATTCCTGCTGTTCCGCCAAAGTTGCCATCGATCTGGAACGGGGGGCCTGCATCAAGCAGGTTGGGATAGATACCACCGCCTGATCCGTAATTAATATCGGTACGAAGCGTTGGTTTCATCAAGTCAGTATAAAGCTTATATGCCCTGTTGCCATCATGCAGGCGGGCCCAGAATAATATTTTATAGGCTATTGACCAGCCCGGGCCATCATCGCCACGCACATTAAGGGTTTTTTTTGCGGCTTCGGCCAGGTCGGGGGTTTTATCGGGGGTAATCAGTGGCGCCGGATACAAGCCATATAAATGCGCAATATGCCGGTGCTGAGGGTCCGTCTCTTTATAATCTTCCAGCCATTCCTGTATACGTCCGTCTTTAGATATAATGCCAGCCGGGGGCAATTCTTTTAATTTTAGGGTTAGTTCCGCTCTGAACGCTTCATCCTTACCTAACAGTTTTGAAGCGGTAATTACATTATTGAATAGCTCCCTAATGATCTGGTTATCGATAGTTGCCCCCATGCAAATGCTTGCAGTTTTACCATTTGGCATGTAAAACGAATTTTCAGGTGATGATGATGGCGACGTTACCTGCCACCCTGTTTTCGGATCTTTTACGAGGATACTGTTATAAAACATTGCCGAACCTTTCAGTATCGGGTATATACTTTGCAGGTATTTTTTATCATTGGTAAAAGCATAATGTTCCCAGATATTATTACATAACCAGCCCGACCCGGACTTGGAGATTCCCCACGAAGCCTCTTCGCCGGGCTCTGTAAAATGCCATGGATTGGTGATTACATGCGCTACCCAGCCATCGGCGTTGTAATAAGCTTTTGCTGTTTTTTCCCCATTCTTTATCATGCCCCTTACTAACTCAACAAGGGGCAGGTTCAGTTCCGAAAGGTTTGCTACTTCTAAATGCCAGTGGTTCATTTGCACATTTATATCCAAATGATAATCGCCGTTCCATGGGGTTTGTATTTGATTAGCCCATAAGCCCTGCAGATTAGGCGGCAGCAATCCGACCCTCGTACTGCAAATGCTTAAATATCTGCCATCATTAGTGTCCATTAAAAAATAAAAATTGTTCTTTGAAATCATTGATAGTCTA
>DAIOXE010000039.1:0-30639 GCA_036758125.1 Mucilaginibacter sp. | reverse complement strand
ATACGTATAAATATCTGAATAACAAATATTTATCGCTTAACTTAATAGCATTGGGGAGGGTAGGGAGGGGTAAACGGATGATTGCTTTGGAGAATTGTTTTATTTGCCCCTAATAACAAGCTTTAAGTTGATTATTTTGTTGACATATGGGCAGTTTCATTATCGCTTTGTGAAACCCCGCCCTGCACCCGCCCCAAGGCGGGAATCGCACGAGGCCACTGCTTTTTGAAGTTAAACAGGATAAAAGTATCAGGCACCGAAATGCTTTGACGTAGCATGGTTGGGATAAATAGCTCACTAACCCCTCCCTACCCTCCCACGGGAGGGAATCGCGCGGGCCGCCACTTATTGAAGGTCAAACATCTAATCCAAATCTAAATTAAACTTGTTTTTCAACTCAACCAGGGCTGGGTTTTTCGCGGCCATGTGCTGGAATTTTTCAGCAGCGGTATACGGGCGTTTAACTACAGCTTTTTCATCAATGCGAACACTTACTTCAATATTGAAATTGCGCAACGTCATCCGCAAATAATTAAGCAGGTTTGGGCGTTCTTCTCTGAAAGTAGTTTCCTGCACCTTATTTTCCACTACAACCTCGTAACTGTCAGGGCCGGTTAGTTTTGGCGGATTGGTCGTAAAAATAGTTAAAGCATTCTTTTTGCCGTCGGCTTTGAGCATGGCGGCAAAATCGCTCCAGCATTTTGAAAACTGCTCCGGTGTAAAATCATCTTTTGCATCACCCTTTATATAAGGGTCCTCCTCCTCCAATAATGCTTCAGTTATTTTACCCACATCTTTTAGTGATGGTATTTTTACAGACGTTGATGAAATATGCGAATTTGGTATAAATACTTTCGGTTTTTCGGCGATTAACTCCTGCTTAGCCTCCTTTAGAGGCTGTTTATCGGCAGCCTGGTATTTTGCGGTTTGATAAACAGAAGGTGTATCGCTGGCAATCAGTAATTCACTGTTTGTTTTATTTTCTTTTTCTATAGGTAAATGTCCGGTATCAGGGTTTTTTTTTAATTCCCCGCTTGTTGCGGGAATTGAGGCCAGTGGCGCAGATGCAAGGTTAAAGACCGATAACAAATTGCACATTTTAAGCAAGGCAAGTTCGACCTGCAAGCGCTGGTTTTTGCTGAGCTTATAGTTGAGATCGCATTGGTTGGCGATATTCATTGCCGAAAGTAAAAATGATACTGTTGAAGCTTGTGATTGCTGCAGGTATTTTGTCTTTATACCCTCGCTAACTTCCAGTAATTTTAATGTGGATTGGTCTTTACTGACCAGCAGGTTGCGAAAATGTTCAGACAGTCCCGAAATAAAATGCGCCCCATCAAAACCATTAGCTAATATTTCATCGAAAAGTAAAAGCGTACTGGCATTGTCTTCATTTAATAACCTGTCGGTAATGTTAAAATAGTAATCATAATCAAGTATATTCAGATTATCAATTACCGAACGGTAGGTAACATTTCCACCTGAGAAACTAACGATCTGGTCGAACATGGATAGTGCATCACGCAAACCGCCATCTGCTTTTTGGGCGATGATATGCAGGCCATCAGGTTCATAGCTTATGCTTTCCTTTTGTGCGATGGATGCCAGGTGCGAGGCCATATCGTCCACCCTGATGCGGTTGAAATCAAATATCTGGCAGCGCGAAAGTATGGTTGGCAGTATTTTATGCTTTTCGGTAGTGGCCAGGATGAAAATTGCATAATGGGGTGGCTCTTCCAGCGTTTTTAAAAATGCGTTAAAAGCCGCCTGCGACAGCATGTGCACTTCATCAATAATGTAAATTTTGTACCGCACAGCCTGCGGCGGTATGCGTACCTGCTCAATCAGGCTGCGGATGTCATCAACCGAGTTATTTGACGCGGCATCCAATTCGTGAACATTAAATGAATTGCCGTTTTGGAACGATTGGCACGAAGCGCAAACCCCGCAAGCCTCGCCGTTTGGCTGTAAATTATCGCAGTTAATAGTTTTGGCAAGGATACGCGCACAGGTAGTTTTGCCCACGCCACGAGGGCCGCAGAATAAAAATGCCTGCGCCAATTGATTATTTCTAATCGCATTCTTCAGCGTGTTGGTGATATGCTGCTGACCTACAACACTTTCAAAGGTAACAGGGCGGTATTTGCGTGCCGAAACAATAAAATTATCCACAGCCACTAAGATAATAACAATATGGCGATCTTAAAAGCAGTGTTCATAATTAGGTTGGATGCCTGACAAGGTTTATCTTTAATTTTTTAAATTTGTAGAAAACGAATCAGAATTATGCAGTTCTCCGATCTGGATTTATCGAAAACGTACAGTTACGCTGATTATCTGAAATGGACATTTGATGAGCGGCTGGAGTTGATTAAGGGTAAGATATTTAAGATGAGCCCTGCGCCGGGTTCTATCCATCAATTAATTTCGGGAGAAGTATTTAGTGAGTTACATACTTACTTGAAGGGTAAACCATGCAAAGTATTTTCGGCCCCTTATGATGTTCGATTAATAAGACGTTCAATCAATGACAGGGATATTATTACAGTAGTACAGCCTGATATCTGTGTTATTTGCGATCCGCGGAAAATTGATGCTAAAGGATGCATCGGTACCCCAGACATTGTCGTTGAAATATTGTCGCCAGGCAACAATAAAAAAGAATTGCAAAACAAATATGAAGTATATGAGGAAGCTGGTGTATTAGAATATTGGATCATTTATCCATTAGAAAAGTCACTTATAAAATATTCACTTATAGAAAGTCGTTTTCAAGCATCCAGACCGCTAACTATTGGCGACGCTGTTACAACTCCTGTACTCCCGGGTTTTGTTATGAGTTTGGACGAATTGTTTGTTGACGGGAACGGCTAAAACGCGCCAAACTTGAAGTTTTCAAAACTTCGCAAGTTTTTTCAAGTTTTTCAATCATCGTCCTCCGGCAAATGGTCATCATCGTCCGGGTCTAAAATGTTATTTTCGAGCTCGATTTCGTGCAGGTCGTCCTCATCTTCGGCCATGTCTTCAAAGTCCTCGTCATCAATATCCGACCAGTCGTCGTCTTCGTCGTTAACATCATCGTCATCGCCGGGCATTGACATGGTTATTATCCCGGTTTCGGCATTTGTCGGAATCGGATTCGAAAAGGGCACAGTTCCATATTGAAATTCATTAAATAACATAATCAAATGGCTTTAATTCAATAAATCATCTTATACTAAACATCGACAGGCTTACGAAGTTTTGAAAACTTCGTAAGTCTTTTTATGATAAATTATTTAAGGAAATCCATATCTTCCTTAGTCAGCTCTATCTCAGCGGCGCTTAAATTTTCCTCAAAATGTTTTAAGGACGAAGTTCCCGGTATAGGCAATATCCACGGTGAGCGATGCAGCAGCCAGGCAATATTCGCCTGGACTTCGCTGATGCCGTATTTCTTTGCGATATCAGCTATACGATAGTCCTTCTTTGGCATTGATAAAAACAATGAAAAATAGGGGATGAGCGGTATGGCGTTTTGTTCGCAGATGTCAAGCACTTCTTCGCCGCCATTACTTTCGCCATATGGACTTTTATGCGTGGTACGCTGCGCGTGGCCGTACATATTTTCTACAGTGGCTATTTCGCCCATGGCCATTGCAGTTTCCAGTTCATCACGGGTTACGTTGCTGACGCCAACAAGCAGTATTTTGCCCTCTTTCTGCATTTCGAACATCGCATCCATTGATTCCTTAAAAGGCGCGCCAACACCGGCAATTGTCCTGAAGTGCACAAGCGTTATCTGTTCCAGCTTAAGGGTACGCAGGTTATTATCAATACTGCTGCGTAAATTTTCAGGACGGTTAAAGGGTATCCAGCTTTTATCAGGCTTGCGGGCGCAGCCAACTTTTGTGCAAATTACCAGATCGGACGGGTAAGGGAACAATGCTTCTGCTATCAGGCGGTTGGTTACATCCTCGCCATAATAATCGGCGGTATCAATGAAATTCACGCCGCTGGCTACAGCTTTTTTCAATATCTGCAAGGCTTCGGAGCGGTTTGGCGGCTCGCCGTATATGCCTTCGCCGGTAAGGCGCATGGTACCGTAGCCGAGGCGGTTAACGGTTAATGGGTTGTCGCTTTTGCCTGCAATGGTTATTGTTTTGGGGATGTTCATTAATTCGCTTTTTATAGATAAACCAAGCGAAATTAGGTATTGTTTTGCCAATTAAATATCAGTTTTGATAGAACCTGAAATGTAGAGACGCAATATTTTGCGTCTCGAACCTGAAGTTTGCGAACTATATCTTTGTTGACATCGTAATTCGTTCAGAGACGCAAAATATTGCGTCTCTGCAAACAAAAACAACAACCCAACAAAAACCATTGCATAATTTCAAAAACACGTTACTTGTTGGTGATAACACCAACAAGGGCGAGAACGCGAAATTTTCTACAAAAAGTATACATATTTTCACAAAGATTATCTATCTTTGCAGCCCCGTAATAGCGGGTAAATTATTTAAAATCAAAGTATAACAATGCAACAGTACGAAATCGTGATCGTTCTAACCCCGTTGTTATCAGTTGATATTGCTGCCGAGGCTATTGCCAAATACAGCAAATTCATTACTGATAACGGAGCCGAAATTGTCCAGGAGGATAATTGGGGTTTGAGAAAACTTGCGTACCCTATCCAAAAGAAAACTACAGGGTACTATCACTTAACTGAATTCAGGGCTCCGGGTGATTTAATTAACAAACTGGAGATCGAATTAAGGCGCGATGAGCGTGTTTTGCGTTTCCTCACCATAGCTTTGGACAAACATGCCATCGCTTATAATGAGAAAAAGCGCAGCGGCGCATTCAACCAAAAGAAACCGGTTAAAACAGAGGAGGCTGCAAGCTAATGGCAAATGACCAAATTAAATACGTTACCGCCCCCAAAGTGGAGGATACACGTAAAAAATACTGCCGTTTTAAAAAGAACGGGATAAAGTATATCGATTATAAAGACGCCAACTTTTTATTAAAGTTTGTTAACGACCAGGGTAAAGTATTGCCGCGCCGTTTAACAGGTACTTCGTTAAAGTTTCAGCGCAAGGTGGCGCAGGCTGTTAAGCGCGCCCGCCACATCGGTTTATTACCTTATGTTACAGACTCATTAAAATAATCGGGAGGCACAAAAAATGGAAGTTATTTTAAAACAAGACGTAAAAAGCCTCGGTGATAAAGACGATATCGTAAATGTAAAACCCGGCTATGGCCGCAATTACCTTATACCAAAGGGCTATGCCATACAGGCTACTGAGTCGGCCCGCAAAGTTTTAGCTGAAAACCTGAAACAGGCGCAGTTTAAACAAGAAAAGATCCGCAAGGATGCCGATGCCATCGCTGCACGTTTGGAAGGTGTAAAACTTACTATCGGCGCTAAAGCAGGCGAAACTGGTAAAATATTCGGCGCTATCAATACCATTCAAATTGCCGATGCTTTGAAAAAAGAAGGCTTTGAAGTTGACCGCCGCCGTATTACTTTTGACCAGGAGCCGAAATTTACAGGCGAATATGTGGCAAACATAAACCTGCATAAAGAAGTAAAGGTCCGGGTTCCGTTTGAGGTGGTTGCTGAGTAGGCCAGCCCCCTCTAAATCTCCCCCGGTAGGGGAGACTTTTAGATAAGATTTTTAAAGGTGTTTTGCGTCGGCGAAACACCTTTTTTATATTGTGAAATTATTCGATCTTCAAATTTTAAAAAGTCTCCCCTATCGGGGGAGATTTAGAGGGGGCTACATGTTCAAAGGAGGTATCTTCAAGTTTATATTTCGCATAATAAAGCTGTTGCTTATTATATTTTTTGTTGGCAGCATTCTCCTGGTGCTGCTTTATCGTTTTGTTAATCCGCCAATCACTTTCCTGATGATAGAGCGTGGCTTTGAGCGAAAAGCTGCCGGCAAAGACTGGAAAATTGATAAACAATGGATGGACTTTGACGACATCTCCGATCCGATGAAACGGGCGGCTGTAGCGGCCGAGGACCAGACATTTTTAGAAAATCACGGTTTTGATTTCAGCGCGATTGAAAAAGCGATCAAAAAAAATGAGCATAGCAAAAAACTCATCGGCGGAAGCACTATAACGCAGCAAACGGCAAAAAACGTTTTTTTATGGCCCGGCAGGTCCTTTGTACGCAAAGGATTTGAAGCATGGTTTACCTTGCTGATCGACATTTTTTGGAGCAAGAAGCGCACCATGGAGGTTTACCTTAATGTAATTGAAACGGGGGATGGCATTTACGGTGTCGAAGCCGCCTCCCAAGCTTACTTCCATAAATCCGCATCAAAGCTAAACAACTATCAAGCCGCTTCCCTGGCGGTAATATTTCCGAGTCCGCTGAAATGGTCTGTTGTTAGACCTACCCGGTTTTTAAGGCACCGGCGCTATTTGATCATGAGGAATATGCGAAGATTGGGGCCGCTGGAGTTTTGAGTTGGTTCATAGTTGATGGTTCATAGTTCATGGCTCAATTTGTCTGAGTCAGTCCCGATGCATCGGGATTAGAATTTTCAAGATGCAAGCGACTAACTCTGTAAATTTTTTTTATGGATCACTGTAAAGCAATGACTTAATGACTAACTAACCACCAAATCCTTAAACAATTGTATGTGCCAGCTGTCCTTAAAAGGTACCTCCCATTTGGTTTGCAGCTCTTTTAAGTTTTGAACCATATTATTAAACACAATCGTATTGGTATTGATACTGCCTCGCTTTAGCATGTTTTCAAACTCATGCCGCGGCGCCGATAGCACTTCGCTCCCTTCCCGGTAAGCCAGGTTAAAACGGTTAAGCAGGTTAATATGAAATTGCTGCTCAATCTGTTTTATAAAATGCACCGATTTATCAATAGAGCAGCCGCTGGCCCCTGCCTGGCTTTCGTCAACTATCAATATCAAAAAGCGGTTATACCTGATTTCGGCCTTGGCTTTTAGTTGATTATTGTGTGCTGTCCAGCCGGTTGTAAAGTCGTCAAGTTGAGCTTGTATTTGCCGTGTTTCATTATCGGATAGCTTTTTATCCGACTGATAAACCCAAACCCGTGAATTTTCTGAAAATTGCATTTACAAAGCTATGCATTTTATTAACTTCGGATTAATTTTGTTGTCATGGGAAGTTCAGTTCTTTTAAAGATTAAAAAATCACTCCTTTTAACAGCCATTATTATTGCTATATCTGTTAGCTATTGCTTTAAATATAGTTTTAACGAATGGGACTGGCTTTTGTGGACCAACAGGTGCTTATCACAATCTTATGATTCATCCGGTGATGTAAAACTTAAAAAAGCAGAATTTTATGTAACGCCGGATTACTTTATCCGACTGCGCAAAACCTATGCAAAAAACAGGCAGGAATATTATTCTTTCAATTTGCACCGGTTTAGCGATCTGGATTATTTAGGTGACACAAATAGTGGCACCTTGCAGTTAAAAACAATCGCCGATGATATTATTGTACAAACCTATAATGACCGCAATGGCGATGTTGATTCGATGACCACTGTCCTCGATATCCCTGTAAAAAACATGGAACCTGAACGCTTGGATAGCTTAAAGGAGGCTTTGAATTATTTTAAAAAGGAGGATTCCGGCACACAAGCCAGGTGAATTAACAAAAAATTGCCGCACAACAACTTTTTTTAAGTAAAAACTTCGAGGTTCGATATTAAATCCATTAAATGATACGCATTGCTTCTCCTTATGCCAATAGCTTCGTTTCATATATCACCATCTTTTCGAAAAAAGTTGCGATATGTAAAAATAAAATATGTACATTTATTTCAAAAAATGAAATATTATTTTAAAAAATAAAACGTTACCTTTGTATATGGTCGTCATTTCCAAAGCCACATTGCGTGATTTCTCCGCTTTGCATCCCAATTCAGAAATCCCGCTGGAAGATTGGTATGACCTTGTAAAAAATGCAGACTGGAAGAATTTTAATGAAATGAGAAGCACTTTTAACAGTGTGGATGCCGTAGGTAATGACCGATATGTATTCAACATTAAAGGTAATACATACCGCCTGATTGCCCTGATACTGTTTAATGTGCGAACAGTGTTCATTTTGTTTATTGGCGCCCACAAAGAATATGATAAGATTGATGCTGCTAAGGTGGCATATAAAAAATAAACGGTTATGGAATATAAAATAGCTTCAGAAAAACAGTATCATGAAACCATGATACTTATTTATGATCTGATGAATAAAGGCGGCGCAAACCTTAATAAATCTGAAAATGAAAAGTTATTGGCAATGACGATTGCTGCCGAAAAATTTGAAGATGAAGTTTTAGGCTTAAAACCGGCGAAAAAATTAGAATCTTTAACTGAAGTGATCGAATTGTTTATGTATGAAAATAAGGTTTCGCAAGCCAAATTAGCAAGCCATCTTGGTATTGGGAAGCCAAAACTTTCACAAATACTTACCGGAAAAAGAAAGCCTGATGTGCCTTTTTTAAAGGCAATATATAACAAGCTTAACATTGATCCTAAATTTATTTTGGATCATCTTTAAGCGGGTCGACTCATTATTTACAATACCCCTCCACCGCCTTAAATACCTGCGCCCTGATTGAATTTACATTATAATATTCCCTGTTACCCATCAGCCCCATTTGCTGGCGGTTTATCAATAATATAATGGAAAGATGTTGACTTGGAACCACCGTAATACTTGTGCCCGTAAAACCGGTATGTCCAAAACTTCCTTCGGGCGCGCCTTTCATAAATGAATTGGCAGAGTCCATCATCCAGCCCAGGCCGTTATTGAATTTGTCTTTTGTTAAGAAAGTATTAATGGTGTTTTCTGAGATGAATTGCCGCCCACCAGCTTTGCCCTTATTCATGAGCATATCCACTAGTTTTTGCAAGTCATCAACCGTTGAAAATATACCTGCTGCGCCGGAAATACCGCCTTCGGCGTACCATGCATTGCCATCATTTACTTCGCCCTTTAAAATATAATGGCGCCATCCGTTCCACTGATTTGGGTTAATTTCTTTAAATTGATAGCCAAGCGATGGGTCGTGCACCATTCTATATTCGTAGGGGTTGCCGAAAGAGGTTGCCGCTATTTTATAATGCCGGTTTTTAGTAAGCGGGTTGTACCTGGTGTTTTTCATCCCCAAAGGGATAAAGATATTTTGCGCCTCAAACTGATCGAGCGGCAAACCGGAAACCACTTCTACAATTTCACCAAGAATAGTAAAGCCCAGGTCACTGTATTTACGCTGGGCCCCAACGGGGAATGCAAGCGGCAGTTCTCCTATTAATTTAAAAGTTTCCTGTTTATTGGAAGCACGGTAAAAAAGCGGATACCATTCGTAAAGCCCAGCAGTATGTGTTAAGAGGTGGCGGATGGTAATGCCTGCTTTATCAGGGGCGCCAAATGCTTTAATGTATTTGCTTACAGGATCATTAATGCTGATTTGACCCTTGTCAGCCAGCAACATGATGGAAGTTGTTGTGCCAACTACCTTGGTAAGCGAGGCGATGTCAAACATATGCTCCGTTGTCATTTTCTCTGGCTTAGCCAGTAGTTCATGAGCATAGTTGAATTTTTGCGCGTAGCCGTAAGCCTGCTTATAAACAACTTCATTATCTTTTTTTATTTGGATCACGGCGCCCGGAATTTTACTGTCGTTCACCTGGCTTTGCAGTACGCTGTCAATTTTATGAATGAGAGATGAACGGGCATTAACCGCTTTTCCATTTTGTGCATTTGAAAAAGTTGAGAACAGGACTAAACTTATGAATAACGAGGCAAGCTTATTATAAAATGAGGCTTTAAGATTGAACATGGTTTGAATTTTTTTTAACGGTTTTATACTTTGGTCGACCGGCCTTTATAACCAACCATTGGCCCAACGGTCTTCCGGAGCAGCAATTCTGTAAATCCTTTTTTTACAAAATTTTTCAATTCTCCCACTAATTCAAATCCAAATTTAGTGTAAAGTTTAATGGCTGCCTGATTAAATGAGCTAACGCAAATAAAAATATTGGGAGAGTACTTTAAAATACGGTCCTCGCAAAATTGAAGCAATTTAGTGCCATATCCTGCTCCCCGGTAGCTTTCATCAATAGCTATTGTTTGGATATATCCCTTAAAAGTCCCCTGCGTTTGAATAATAGCGAAGCCAATTATTTCCTCTCCTTTTTTTAATACATGCACTTCTTTAAAAGGGCCGTCAAAAGCTTTTAAACATTGCTCATAATCCATATCCAGTTTAACCCAGGGATCGGATCGTGACATCATAGCCGCACAAAATTCAAAATCACTAGCGTTTGACGTAAGTTCTATACTGATAGATTGGTTATTGGGTGACATTGATCTTCTTTTGTATAAGTGTCAAAAATAAAATAGTAAGTACGGCATTCACAAGGATATTCATAAATCCAAAATCAAATTTAAATGTATTTATGAAGAATACATTTAAACCCCATGTAACAAGTGCGGCCCCGACACAGGCCGGCGGCACCCATTTTTCTTTCAATTGAATGCCCGAAAAAAGGCCTGTTAAATACAGTCCCAAAATAGGTCCGTAAGTGTAGCCCGCTATTTTGAAAATGGTATTGATAATTGCCCCCTGGCTGCTCCAAAATGCCATAACAATAAAAAACATTACTATGTTTACACCCAACAATACGCGGTTTTTTATTTTTCTTTTCTGCTCATGCGGTCTGTTTTCGAAGTCCATGAAATCATAGCTGAATGCAGTTGTTAAAGCCGCAATACAAGCATCAATACTGGCGAAAGTAGACGCAATAATGCCGATAAAAAAAGCGATAGCGCCTATTTTGCCAAAATAATTCAACGTAAGATACGGGTATAACCCGTCGGTGTTCACAAACTGGCCGTTTTCAGCATGAAGCTGTATGCCATGCCTTTCAACAAAAATGTAAAGCAATATACCTAAGCCCAAAAACAAAGTTTGGGCGCCCGCTATAAAAAAGCTAAAAGCCAGCACATTCTTTCTTGCCCCTTTGATGTTGGCTATGGTCAATGTTTTTTGCATCATACTTTGATCAAGGCCCACCAGCGCGACAGTAATCAATATACCGGAAATAAACTGTTTAAAAAAATTAGAACCCGAACGAGAGTCCCAGTCAAACAGTTTTGCATAAGGATGATGAACAATGGTCCGGATCATCCCGGCAAGTGAAAGTCCTAATGAGTTTTTAATAGTAATAATGGAGACGATCATAACCGTTATCAAAAACAGGGACTGCAAGGCATCCGTCCAAACAATTGTTTTGATACCCGATTTATTGGTATAGAGCCAAATGAGCACCAATACGATAATGATGGTTAAAAAATAAGGGATATGCAGGCTATCGAAAAAGGCGTACTGCAAAATTTTGATGGATAAGAGCAATCTGAGGGCCGCGCCGAAACTTTGGGATACTAAGAAAAATAAAGAACCGGTTTTGTACGTGATATTGCCAAAACGGATATTAAGATAAGTATAAATTGATACGAGCTTTAACTTGTAATAAATAGGGGTTAAAACAAAAGCGATGAATAAATAACCGACGATGGTACCCAGGATAAATTGAAAATAATAAAGATTGTTGTTGCCCACATTACCGGGGATTGAAACCAGCGAAACGGCCGAAATCCCTGAACCGATCATACCAAATGCTACCAAAAACCAGGGCGATGATCGGTCGCCGTCAAAAAAACTGGTATCCTTACTGTGCCTGGATGTTAACCTGGCGATCACCATCAAAAGGACGAAGTAGGCCAGGATAATATAAAAAATTAAAGAAGCACTCATTTGGGAAACAGTTTTTATAATCAGGGCGGCTAAACAGATGCTAAAAATAGGAAATAAAGTTTGTTAATCCGGCAAGCTGTTCCCAGCTGCCAACGGTTTCATTAGCTCCGAGCATTGCTGCGATGAGCTGGTAAACATCGGCTGGACTTTTACCGTTTTCGCGTAGGTATTTTACCGACGTTGCCCCGGCAGATTTAGAAAGTTTTTTTTCGCCTGCTTCCATAAGCAGCGGATGATGAATAAAATTTATATTAAAGAATTCATTTTTCCCAAGCGCTGATGCCAGCTCATGTTGTGCAAGTGTTGAGGGCCACAGGTCTTCACCCCTTACTACAAGGTCGACACCGTAAAAAAGATCATCGATTACTGATGTAAGCTGGTAGGCTGGGAAGCTATCCTTTTTCTTCACGACAAAATTACGCATGTCAGCAGGCAAAGCGGCATTAATTACCTGCCCGTTATAGGTTTTAACTGCAAGCTCCGAATTACTACCGGTTATCAGCCGCCAACTTGCATTTTCAGCAGTTAAAGATATTTGCTCACCATAACAGCTACATTGGCAGGCGTTAAATAACTGTTTGCGTGAGCAGGTACAAGCAAATACTTTTCCTTCAGCTCTTAGTTGCTGAAGCGCTTCATGATATATCTCCATTCGGTGCAGTTGCGAATAGCTGTCTTCAAACTCTTTGATATTGCGCGGGCCTTCATCCCATGGTATATCAAAAAAATTCAGGGTATCAAAAATATCCTGAATGTACAATTTATTCAGCCGCGCCCGGTCAATGTCATCTATCCTTAGCAATATTTTGGCATCGTTTTTCCGGGCCAGCGCAGCAGTGATGGCAAACGACAGTACATTGCCCAGGTGCAAAAAACCACTGGGTGTGGGAGCGAGACGGGTTTTTTTATAGCGGACAGGTGGGTATAAACACATTGATACTAACTAATATAGGTATTCATTTTATGAAAAGAAGAATGGCCAATAATTTCTTAAGATATTCGAAATATTTGTTACATTCTGACGTTTCAAATATGCTATAAAAGACTGTAACGTTTCGTCAGTTCGCTGCGTAATCCTATAGCTAAATTAATATAAATACTGTTATTTTTAACCGCTAAAGCGATTACGCCTCAAAAGGATACCTTTAATCAATAAACCATAAAATATGAAAAAATCTTATACATTACTTTTTATAGTGATATTATTCACTTCGGCATGCAGTAAAAAAACCAGTGTAAACAATAATAACCAGGTTATCCCTCCAAACACGCCTTCAGTAATTACCTTTGCAGGCACCGGCTCTCCGGGTGGTGCAGACGGCACAAAACAATTAGCTTCATTTAATGGTCCTACCGGTATAGCAATTAGCACGGATGGCTTCTTTTTTATAGCCGACAGGCAAAATAATGCGATACGCATAATATCACCACAGGGCGTTGTAAATGTTATTGCCGGTACAGGGTCATCCGGATTTTCAAATACCGCAGGCTCGGTTACTTTTAATTTCCCCAGCGGTGTGGCTGTGGACAGAAGCGGTAATGTATTTGTGGCAGACGAGGATAATTCTGTAATCCGGAAAATAGATTTGCAAGGTGTAGTAACCACTTTTGCCGGTGATGGCCAGCCGGGGTCTAAAAACGGCAATGATACTTCGGCAAGGTTTAGCGGGCCAACCGGCATTATAGCAGATTCAAAAGGGAATTTATATGTGGCCGATAATTTTAACAGCCTGATACGCAAAATAACCCCAACCGGCGTTGTGACTACCCTGGCAGGAAATGGCCTTCGGGGCTCTGCAAATGGCATCGGCGCTGCCGCTTCATTTAATCAGCCCCAGGCGGTGGCGGTCGACTCAAGCGGAAATGTATATGTAGCCGACGAAGGCAATAACCTGATCCGCAAAATTACGCCCCAGGGACTGGTAAGTACAATTGCAGGCAGCGGCACTGCAGGGGCAACCAACGGAATTGGGACAGCCGCATCATTTAACGGGCCGGCAGGAATAGCCGTAGACGCAAACGGAAATTTATATGTGGGCGATTCAAATAACAACCTGGTGCGTAAAATAAGCGCCAACGGAACGGTGAGCACCCTTGCAGGATCAGGTACTGCGGGTTCGGCCAACGGCGCATTAACTTCGGCGTCTTTTAACAGTCCGCAGGGGGTAGCTGTAGACACTTACGGAAGGGTATTTGTTACAGATACAGGCAACAACGATATACGGATGATAACTCCATAAATAATTAAATACTAAAAGATTTATTTTTCGATATTTTATTTCAATTTAGCGATTTCCTGGTTCACCAAACAAATCTGCTATGCCCAAATATTGTTTAACGCTCGATCTTAAAGACGACCCTGTTTTGATAGCTGCATACGAAAAGTATCATACCGCTATCTGGCCTGAAATTCGCAAAAGCATTATAGATTCGGGGATTACCGGCATGGAAATATATCGCTATGATACCCGTTTATTTATGATAATGGAAACCGATGAAAGTTTTAGCTTTGCAAAAAAAGCAGAGATCGATACAGCCAACCCAAAAGTTCAGGAATGGGAAGCCCTGATGTGGAACTACCAGCAGCCATTGAAAAAGGCGCTTAAAGGTGAAAAATGGGTTTTAATGAACAAAATATTTGAACTGTAAGCAGCAGTAGGCAGTTTGCGGTAGCAGTTTGCAGCAAACCAAAGGCGGATTTGAACTAATGAACCAGTGAACTAATGAACTAATGAACCGATGAACTAATGAACCAGTGAACCAATAAATCATGCTTAAAAAATTACTCCTATTATTTGTGTTGGCAGGGTTGTTTTTCCCGCCGGCAATTGCCCAAAAAAAGATTGGAAATGAAACTGATACGCAAAAAGAAAAGCGTATGGAATGGTGGACGGATAGCCGTTTCGGGATGTTTATCCATTGGGGGCTTTATTCGGGCGCTGCCAGGCATGAGTGGGTTAAACACAATGAGCACATGACCGATGAACAATACCAAAAGTACTTTGACCAGTTTAACCCTGATCTGTTCAATCCAACTAAATGGGCGCTACAGGCTAAAGCAGCAGGCATGAAATACGCAGTGCTTACCACGAAGCACCACGAGGGTTTTTGTTTGTTTGACTCGAAATACACTGATTATAAGGCCACTAATACGCATGCCAAACGCGACCTGGTGCGCGAATATGTGAACGCCTTCAGGGCGCAGGGTCTGAAAATTGGATTTTACTACTCATTGCTCGACTGGCATCACCCTGATTATACGATGGATGATGTGCACCCGCTTGTGCAGGTTGATACAAGCGAGGCAAACTATAAACGTTTAAATAAAGGGCGCGATATGGCAAAGTACAGGCAGTACATGCGCAACCAGATAACCGAACTGTTAACTAATTACGGAAAAATTGATGTGTTATGGCTTGACTGGTCGTGGGACAAAGGCGCCAAGCGTGGGAAAGGCGCAAAAGATTGGGGTTCGGTAGAGTTGCTGAAACTGGTTAGAAAACTACAGCCCGGCATTATTGTTAATAACAGGCTGGGCCTTTATGACTACAAGGACGGCGGCGATTTTGAAACGCCCGAGCAGGTAAGTACGGCCGAATTGACGAAATATAAGGGCAAAACCTGGGAAACCTGTCAAACCTTTTCCGGTTCGTGGGGATATTACAGGGATGAAAATACCTGGAAAACCCATCGGCAACTGCTCGATCTGTTAATTACCTCGGTAAGCAATGGTGGGAATCTGATCTTAAATGTGGGTCCAACCGCGCGCGGCGAATTTGATTACCGGGCAACCAGGGCATTGGATAGCCTGGCACACTGGATGCACGCCAACAGCGTTGCTATTTACAACTGCACTTACGCACCGGCTGCCTATAAAATACCTGAGGGTGATAAACTTACTTATAACAAAGCGACTGGGCGTTTATACGTACATCTATACACTTACCCGAAAGATGGCAAGCTGACCCTGCCCGGTTATAAGGGAAAGATAAAGTATGCGCAGTTTTTGAATGATCATTCGGAACTCTTATATAAACCATCGGCAAATACGGAAGACCTTGAATTAACCCTTCCGCTTAAGAAGCCTGATTATGAGATACCGGTTGTTGAGCTAACGCTTCAATAAAATTTTGTGGCTACCTGGGAAATAAAATAGTTCTATGAAGTTTTGTGATGGTGATAAATTTCATTAAATCAATAAGAATAAAACGCAATTATTGCATTTGCACACCGAATATCCCGTTAGGGATAACCCCTTTGTAGAAAAAAACAAGGTTAAAGTTATTGCCTCGTAGAGGCTACCCTTGAGCCGATGGTTCTTTCACAACAAAAGAGATCGCTTAGCTGGAGGATAAAGGGTAGCCTCTACGAGGCAAAAAAAAATAATGCGGGTGTTTCTACAAAGGGTTTGACCCTATGGGTCATAAATTTCGGTTACTCGCATAAAACATTCATAGAAGTAATAAAAAAGACAAATGCCATTACAAAAAGAAACATTTTTAAGGATACACCCGCATGATAATGTGCTGGTCGCGCTGCAGGATTTGGAGCAGGGAACAACAATAAACTTTGAAGGCGAGGCCTTTACGCTGACCGATCGCATTGCCGCCAAACATAAATTCAGCCTGGTCGACCTTCAACCCGGCGACCAAATATTTATGTATGGCGTGCTGGTCGGTAAAGCAATACAGCACATCCCGAAAGGAGGCCCGATAAGTACGAAAACGGTGAGCCATGCTTCGGGAGAGTTCCATTTAGGTAAGCGTAAACTTGACTGGCATAAACCTGATACAAGTAAGTTTGAAGGTAAAACCTTTATGGGCTATCACCGCACCGATGGCTCGGTGGGCACAGGCAACTATTGGATAGTTGTGCCCCTGGTATTTTGTGAGAACCGTAACATCAATGTTTTAAAAGAAGCGCTATCGGATAAGCTTGGCTATAAAAAAGCCAAAAATTACGACAACGAAGTTGATCAGTTGATAGAACTTTATCAGGCTGGAAAATCGCTCGAAGACATATTGAATGCTGATATAAAAGTGAGCGCAGATAAAGCACATTCAAAAAGGCTGTTTAAAAATATTGATGGCATAAAATTCCTGACCCATGAAATGGGCTGCGGCTGTACCCGCTCGGATGCGCAAACCTTATGCGGCTTGATAGCGGGTTATATCACTCATCCAAATGTAGCCGGGGCAACCATATTAAGTTTAGGCTGCCAAAATGCGCAGGTGAGCATTTTACAACAGGAGATAAAGTTGCGCGACGCCGATTTCAGCAAACCGCTTATCATATTGGAGCAGCAAAAAACGGGCACTGAAAGTGAACTGATGCAGCAGGCAATAAAACAAACCTTCGCGGGATTGGTAAAAGCCAACGAGCAGCAGCGTGAACCTGCACCGCTTTCGAAATTATGTATAGGGCTGGAATGCGGCGGTTCAGATGGCTTTTCGGGTATTTCGGCTAACCCGGCGCTTGGCTATGTATCCGACTTATTGGTTTCATTGGGAGGCTCGGTCATTTTATCAGAGTTCCCGGAGCTGTGCGGTGTTGAGCAGGAACTGAGTGACCGTTGCCTGGACGAAGAAAAGGCAAATCATTTTATGAAACTAATGACTGCCTACAATGCCCGTGCCGTGGCAGATGGCTCTGGATTTTATGCAAATCCTTCGCCTGGTAATATTAGGGACGGTTTAATTACCGATGCCATTAAATCTGCCGGGGCAGCCAAAAAGGGAGGAACATCGCCGGTTATTGATGTGCTTGATTATCCCGAAAAGGTTACAAAAAGCGGCTTAAACCTGCTTTGCACCCCCGGCAGCGATGTGGAAAGCACTACCGCCGAAGTAGGGGCAGGGGCAACCGTTGTTTTATTTACAACAGGACTGGGTACGCCAACCGGCAACCCCGTTTCACCGGTTATTAAATTATCAACCAATACGGCAACGGCGGTCAAAATGCCCGATATTATCGACATTAATTGTGGCACTATTATAGAAGGAGAAGAAACCATACAACAAGCCGGTGAGCGGATATTGGATTATGTGATACAGGTGGCCAGCGGCGAGCTTGAGCCAAAGGCTGTTCAATTAGGCCAGGATGATTTTATACCGTGGAAAAGAGGGGTGTCGTTATAGGCGCCAACCAACCCTCCCCGGTAGGGAGGGCTTTAAGATTTTGACTAAAATATAAAAAGTCTCCCCTACCGGGGGAGATTTAGAGGGGGCTGGTTGCTCATATGTTCAAACTAACCAACAAATCAGTAATTATTACGGGCGGCGGAAGCGGCATAGGCAAGGCCATGTCTGTCCTTTTTGCAAAACAGGGAGCGCAAGTGCATATAATCGAACTAAACGCCGATGCGGCGGCTGATACCGTTAATGAAATAACCTCCGCTAATGGCAAAGCCTTTAGTTATCCCTGCGACGTAAGTAATCAGCAGCAGGTTATTGACACTTTTGGTAAGATTGGGAAAATCGACATTATAATAAATAACGCCGGCATTGCGCATATCGGCAAGGCAGATAATACCAGCGAAGCTGATTTCGACCGGATCTATAATGTGAATATTAAGGGCGTTTACAATTGCTTATTTGCCGCCATCCCATTAATGAGAGCCAATAATGGAGGAGTAATTTTAAATACTGCCTCAGTTGCCGCCCATGTGGGTATTACCGACCGCTTTGCTTATTCGACAAGTAAAGGCGCCATCCATGCCATGACTTTATCGGTAGCACGTGATTACCTTCATGAAAACATCCGCTGTAACAGCATATCGCCGGCAAGGATACACACGCCTTTCGTGGATGGCTTTATCGCAAAGAATTATGCCGGTCAGGAAGCGGAAATATTTGAAAAGCTTTCGAAAAGCCAGCCAATTGGCCGTATGGGAAAATCAGAAGAGGTAGCTGCGCTTGCTTTGTACCTGTGCTCGGATGAAGCCGGTTTTATTACAGGCTGTGATTACCCTGTTGACGGCGGATTTATTACCTTGAATAATTAATATGATTTCGGATTTCGGATGTTCGATTTCGGATTTCTTTTTCATTTCGGATTTATCTTGGAAATGTTTAGATTCCAGAAGCTCAAAAAAGTCTCCCCAACCGGGGGAGATTTAGAGGGGGCTGGATGTTCGATTTCGGATTTAGAAATTTTTTTATTTAAAATTATTCAATTCATTAATCGCAATCTTAACAACTGTCATTTGCAGTTCGGCATCTTCGCCATCATTAAGTATCCAGGCTGCCGAAAGCCCCGACCATGCAATGACCCAATTTAACAGGCGTTTTTCATCTAAACCAGCTTCGGCAGCTATTAATTTAATTTGCCTTGATAGTCTCCCGGGTGATACAGCGGTTTGAATATCCGGATTGCAGAATATATTGGCAAAATCAAAACCTCTTTCACCAAATAATGCCTTCGGGTCAATAGCGACCCATTCGCCCCTGCCCGAATCAAGAATGTTTTCATAATGAATATCTCCATGCAGAACAACGGTTTCAATGGGTGTACTTAATAACCGACCGGCAACCTCGCTGCATTTAACAAATATACCGCCATATCGGTGTGCGGCAGGTTTAAGTGCGTTGAACCATTCGGTAAGCGGTATAAGCTCCTTAATGTGCTTGCATTGTGCTGCATGAAGTTTTGCCGCGACATCACAAATAATTTGATTTGCCCTGTCCTCATTGCCATTAAGGACCATTTGTTTAAGCGATCCCTGTCCAACAGCCCGTTCCATTAACAATGCGTTTTCATCATGTTCAAGTACTGGCGCCGATCCTTTGCCATTCCAGCAAATCATCAAAGCAGAACCCCGGCATTCCTCAATACTTATTGGAATTTTAAGCATTGCTTTGACGCCTTTATAAACGACCGGCTGTAATAAGCTTGAGCGGGTTTTAAAGGCATCGCCATCATCCAGCAGGTTCCACGTCCTTTTGGCGTGATTTAATTTTTTGTTCCATTCGGTTAAATCCTGGTCTGCCATGCTCATTCGGACGTCTTTAAATATTAGTTCTACTAATCTAAGTCAAATTCCAACTTTTAAGTACAGAAAAAGGCATTTGTTACCTTTTCTGAAAAAAAATGAATATTGATTTATAACTTGCGAACCTATAAATCCAACATCAAAAAATAAATCCCAGCCTGTCCGGCAGGCAGGCGAGATCGAAAATTTAAAAATACTGGTAAACTAATGGCGGCGAGATAATAAGACGAGTAGAAGAAGCCCTATAAAAAGCGAAACCCGATAGCTTGAATTGCTTCAGAGGCTACCGGGAATAAGATAAACAAATTTAAGTATAATTTTTCATTTATGCAATATATTGAGTTTGAAAATATAATGAGTCCGGTTAGGATGGGTCGATATCTAATAGCCTGTGGTGGCAAAACTCGTAAAGCAATGACCTTGTACCGTAAAAATTTACAATTGTCGCAAGAACTTTTTACGGTAATTAGTTGTTTCGAAATAGCTTTAAGAAATCGTATAGATAAACACTATTCAAAAAGTTTAAATAACGATTGGCTAAGAGACTCTGTAAATTCGGGTGGAATATTTGATAATAGAAACTGCAGATTGACTAAGGGTAGTATAAATGAGTCGATGAATAAATTAAATTATTCATACACGCATAATAAATTAGTCGCGGAACTTGGTTTCGGTTTTTGGCGTTATATGTTTGCTGCAAATCAGTTTTCTGCCGCAGGAAGAACGTTGTTGCAAGTCCTCCCTGCTAAACCTTCAAGTACCCCGGTTATGCAATACAATCATACATTTGTGTTCAACCAATTAGCACAAATTAATAATATACGTAATCGCATAGCACATCATGAACCCATATGTTTTTTGCCAGGGCAACCCGTAAAAAATACTACCTACGTGAGGCAGCATTATAATCTTATTTTACAGCTATTCCAATGGATGGCAATTAATGAGAGTACGCTTTTATATGGGATTGACCATATCCATGGTGTTTGTAATGAAATAGATTTTTTATAAATAAATAACTGAGACTATCCTATGAAGCTAATACGATACGGCGAGCCTGGAAAAGAAAAAACAGGGGTGATGATCGATAATAAAAAATATGATACCTCGGCATTTGGCGAAGATTACGGAGAATCTTTTTTTGAAACGGATGGAATCGCCCGTCTGTACGATTTTCTCGAAAGTACTGTACTTACTGAAATGGACGGACAGGAACGCCTGGGCAGCCCGCTTGCCCGGCCCTCAAAGATCGTATGCATCGGCTTAAATTATATAGATCATGCTGTGGAAACTAATGCCACACCACCCGCTGAGCCTGTAATATTTATGAAAGCTACAAGTGCAATAGTTGGCCCTTATGATGATATCATCATCCCAAAAAACTCAAAGAAAACCGATTGGGAAGTGGAGCTTGCAGTAGTAATCGGCAAAAAAGCGAGTTATGTTAGCACGGCTGATGCGATGGACCACGTTGCCGGGTATGTGCTGCATAATGATGTATCTGAACGTGAGTTCCAGTTAGAAAGAAGCGGCACCTGGGATAAGGGAAAGGGCTGTGATACTTTTGCCCCGATAGGCCCTTTTTTTGTCACTAAAGACGAAATACAAGATCCGCACAACCTTCGCCTTTGGCTAAAAGTAAACGATCAAATTATGCAGGATGGCACTACAGCTAATTTTATTTTTAATATTCCATACCTGGTATCATACACCAGCCAATTCATGACCTTGCTACCCGGCGACATTATTTCTACGGGCACGCCGGCAGGGGTGGGATTAGGCATGAAACCGCCGCTTTATCTCAAGGCCGGAGATGTGGTGGAATTAGGCATAGATGGTTTGGGAGAAGCAAGGCAGGAGGTTAAGGCGTATAAATAACTCTTCCTTATAACTTTAAAGATTTTACCACAGAGATGCAGAGAAGGCACGGAGTGCGCTAAGTTTAAATTCTCAATTTTCATCTTATTTCTCCGTGTTCTTTGCGCCGCCTTAGTGTTCTCTGTGTTTAAAAATCGGCGATGCTTTCTTTAAAACCCGTTTATGACCTCCCTAAAAGCTGAAATATATTTATCAATATACTCGTTTTTTGATTTGGATTTATATTGCATAATAAATCTTGGATGTTCCAAAGCGACAATGTTTTTAAAAAAACCTTTTTCAGCATTTACTTTGCGAAGAAATCTTTCGTTTTGACCATTGCCGAAACAGAAACATGTATCCGTATCAACTCCAAACGCAATTTGCTTTTTTATATTTTCAATTATATAATCATAAACAGCAGCTGTGAGTTCTTTGCTGTCATAATAATTATAATTTATTTCCTTTCCGTTTTTGCCTATAGCTGTAAAACCTAAGGGACAAATGGAATGGATATAAAAGTGTTTATAGAATTCAGACACTCCTCCAAAAGCCTTAATAACCTCGTAAACAAAAACCGATGACGGCTCATGCGTTTCTTTGCCCTCATAATTAATTTGGCATACAGATTTTAATCGTTTTGAATCGGTAAAAGGGATCCCCGTAACGCCCGCGCCAAACCTGCCGGGATTAATGCCAAGTATCAGGCGCCGTTTATGATCATCGTTATAAAACTTTTTATAAAACTGCTCCATTAAAATATTAACCTGCGGGTTTTCTTTAAACGGGTTCATTATCCGGATACTGGCCGGGAGGCTTCCCGTAAAATCTAATTGTTTGTTGAATTGAATTACTTTATCTGCAAAGTTCATTTTGGAATACTTGTAGGTAAAACTATATTAACAATGCCATCATATCGGCAGGTACCGGTCATTAAATTTGTATTTTCTTCCTATGAGCTAAATTAATAATTTGCCTGTTTCGCAAGCAGAATGCTTGCGAAATTTTAGGTCGAAGATGCGCTGCGCTAATCTTCGACCAGGATGGGGAAAAATAAGGTGGACCACCCAATGCACCAATAACTAATTTGGGGAGCTTCTTATAGCCTTTTCTTGCCTACACGGGGTGACTGCTGGTTACCTGTAATTCATGGAAGATACCATATTAACTCTCTAAGGAGGATTTAGGTACATAGGATACTTTTGTTAGGCGCGCTATGCTTTTTATATTCTTAATTTTATTTCTGAGGGTTTGTATCCGTTACCTTTTTTTCAAAAAGAGGATCCGCATGACGATGCAAAAGCTTCCATTCTCCGTTTTCTTTTCTAAAGATTTGAGTTGACCGCAATGCTCTTGGAGCTGCTTTCTCCATATTACCAAACCGCTCCTCTCCCCTTTCAATACTTACAGTATATGCAAAGTCTTCATTTACTATAATGGAAATATATTCAACTCTTACTTTTGCTCCACTTTCTTTAAATTTCGATGATGCCCAATCAAGTCTTGCACTTATTTCCGTCCAACCTTTTTCATTGCCACCAAATGCGCCGAAAAAGGTAGCAGAGTCACTTTGTGAATTATGGTTTTTCCAAATACTTGGATTGCCATTTATAAATCCACTTATGCATTCTTCCCATACTGGTAAAAATGATTGAAAACTTGAGTCGGTTATTGTGTCTGGGTTAACCATAAAAGTAAATTAATTGTGTAATTATAAATTCAATAGTGTAAATTCTATTTTTACATTTATTTCCTGTAGTCATTAGTTAATGAAGCTTAGTGATGATTTAATATTGCTCCTAACGAACAAGTATTGCCGATGGTGGGGAATAAAAAAACTCCGCTTGGCAACCGAAGTTCATTATTTATTCAAAGATTAGAAATTTATTCTGATGTTCAAAAGAGTTCTTTCCGCCCAAAGCTGAAAGCGATATGCAGCCGATTACTCCAACGTCCAGCCCCACTATTGGCAATACTCTTGTTAGCGGTTGTGTTGGCTATGTATTATGCTTCTTTTTTATTTAATGGCTGCATTTTTCCAATTTGAGTTAGCATAGCTATCATATCTTTTTCTGACCACTTTTCTGCAAGCTTGCCATCTGCAATACGATGAATGGTAATAGAGGTCATCTTCATGTCATTTCCTGTTC
This sequence comes from Mucilaginibacter sp., assembly GCA_036758125.1. Classification (GTDB taxonomy): domain Bacteria; phylum Bacteroidota; class Bacteroidia; order Sphingobacteriales; family Sphingobacteriaceae; genus Mucilaginibacter. The sequence goes on along the minus strand of DAIOXE010000039.1, from coordinate 6,833 downwards.
GTGGTGCACCTGGTAAGTCACCTTCGTGTTTACCGTAGGATGTAAGTCTTGTTACCACTTTATCATCTTCTGCAATTTGGTCTTCAATTTTATGATAGCCAGGAGTTGCTTCAGCAAAAAGTTTAAATGATTGCTTCACACCTTCAAATCCTGGTGCAAACCATGGTGCAGGATTATGGTCTATGTAATCTTTGGAAACCAATTCATCAATGATTGATATGTTTCCTTTATCAATTTCTTCGTAAAAGCGTTGTACAAGTGCTTTGTTATCCTGAGTTGTCATAATATTTGTTTTAAAGTTTAATTTTTTTATTAAACTGCTTTTGGTTGATAAATTTTTTCATAACCGCTAACTCACAAATATAAGCACGTTCTTGTACAAAAATCAATTAACTCTCAATATAAATTTATACAAATGATTATTCTGAAATATCGGAATGCGCAACTACAAATCGGGCTTGCTGATTGGAAAAAAGCTTACCAATTTCCTCAACAACAATTACTCCATTATCTTGAGGTTTATCCATTGCAACGTCTTTTCTGTGATCTAAGATAATTTATTAAATATTTGAAAAGATGGTAATCGAAAATTAATTTATTTGAAAACTATTATTTCACCAATCCTTCGATCACTCCAGCAATATTTTTTAAAAGATTAATATCCAAATTTTTATTAATTTCTGATACACCATGGTTTAAAACAGCGCGATAATTCCTCTCTTCCCATACTGGTCCAAGATTAGGGTAGCGTATCTTAGACCTAAAATGTGTTAAGCTTTTAGCTTAACAATATAACGGGCCTGAAATTTATATTTTCTTGCCATTGAGCTAAATTAGTAATCTGCCGGGTTTCAAAAGCAAAATGCTTGCACTATTTTAGTCGTAGATATGCTGCGCTAATCTTGGACCAGAAGGGGTTTGGGGGCGGAATGCAGACCTCAACTTTTAAAAAAAAACACGATTAAAGCTGAGAAAGTTTTTAAAAATATAATTGCCGAATAATTATATCTGATTTTTTTTCTAAACCGGGAACTTTTTTAAAGCTTGTGCGTCTTGTAACAAGCAAAGGTAATTATATGGAACCAATAACTACTACTAAAATACTTGATACTACCGACCTTGAAGAAAAGGTAAAAAAAATGTATCGCGATGTTGCGCTGAATCCCGAGCGTGAATATCATTTTGAAATGGGACGTGGCCTCGCTGAAAAACTGGGATATGATGTTGGCGATCTTAATAATATTCCATCCGCAGCAATTGAGTCTTTTGCAGGCGTTGGATATTATTTTGATATGGCAACATTTAATGAAGGCAACAAAGTGCTTGACCTTGGAAGCGGCTCCGGGATGGATGTATTTGTAGCTGCGCTAAAGGTAGGAAAAACCGGCGCGGTCTCAGGTGTTGATATGACCGACGAGCAGCTTGCAAAAGCCGAGCGCCTTCGCAAAGAACACAAGTTTGAAAATATTTCCTTTCATAAATCATACATCGAAAAGCTACCTTTTGAAAATGAAAGTTTCGATACGGTTATAAGTAACGGAGTTATCAACCTGTGTCCCGATAAAGTAAAAGTGTTTGCAGAAGTAGCGAGGGTTTTAAAGCCAAAAGGAAAAATGGTAATCGCAGATATTGTGACGGAAACGCAATTACCTGAAAATATTGTTTGCAATTCAACCCTTTGGGCATCATGCATAGGTGGTGCAAGCCAACAAGACAGTTACCGTGCCGCTATCGAAAGTGCAGGGATGCAGGTGTTTTTGGTAAGGAACAATGATGCATACAGTTTTATTTCCAAATCTGCAAAAGGCGCTTCGAAAGATTATGGCGTAAAAAGTGTTTCCATATATGCACAAAAACATTAAAAGAATGAAAGCGGATAAAGAGTTGAAGGCGGCAGGGCTTGCCTGCATAAATCTTACGCCAAATATTAAGCAGGCCATTTCTGCGATGAAGCCCGATGAGGTGCTTAAAGTATATAGCGATGATCAGGCATCTCGCCTCGGTGTACCGGCATGGTGCAGGCTTACAGGACATACGTTGCTTGAAATGGAAGAATTGGATGCTACACAAATACTGTTTTACATTAAAAAGAAAAATTTATAACTAATAAAAAAAGTAAATTATGACAAAGCCATTACTTATTCATTGTTCTTATGGAAAAGATGATGCTGAACGTGCGCTTCTTCCATTCATTGTTGCCAATGTGGCAGTAACTGCCGATCAGGAAGCTACTGTCTTTCTGACTATTGAGGGAGTCAGGCTAGCTACCAAAGGTTATGCAGAGCAAGTAAACAAAGAAGGTTTCACACCGCTGAAAGATATTATGCAATCGTTTCTTGCAAACGGTGGAAAAATATGGGCTTGTGGCGCCTGCACCAAACCTCGTGGCATAACTGAAGCAGATCTTATTGAAGGAGCGCAAATAGTTACTGCGGCAAACGTTGTGGAGGCCCTGGTGAATGGTCAAATTTCATGCACAGTATAACTATTTCTGAATAAAGCTTATATTAGAAAAAAAGAACTGCTGATGAACGTTGAAGTTGATGCAAAAGCATTACTCACAAAAGCCATACTGTTAAATGCCCATGGCTTAAAGCGGTTCGCTATGAGCTTATGCAAAAATAATACCGAAGCTGAAGAACTTGTAGCAGAAACAGTGGTTAAGGCATTCGAGCACTTTCATAGCCTCAAAGACAGGGAAAAAATAAAGCAGTGGCTTTTCAGGATACTGAACAATACTTTTATCAGCGCATGCCGGACAAAAAGAAAATACATAGAGGTGGAGTTATCCGCTGAAAACAATGATGATGCGGGCACTGGTTTTTCATTATTCGAGGAAATTGCTTCAAGCAGCTTTGTAGCTACCGGGAACCCCGAAAAAATATTCATCAGCAAACTCACCAAAGAAAAAATAATGGAAGCTGTTAGTTCACTTCCGGAAGAATTCAGAGTTGCCGTCATGCTCTGCGATGTAGAAGAATTCTCGTATGCCGAAATTGCTCAGATCACCTTCGTCGTTATCGGCACGGTGCGCAGTCGTATTGCACGTGCCCGTACTATCCTCCAGGAAAAGTTATGGATATACGCACAGGAACTGGGTATCTGCAAATCAGTAAACCCCAAGGCAAAAGAAAAACATGTCTGCACATGCGGCAAAGAAGAAATTAAAGAATCAAGTCTTATAACAGAATAGGTGAAAAAGAAAACAACAGAAATGAAAACCATTAATTGTGAGGAAGCGGTAGCCCATCTCAATGATTTTATAGACAATTACCTGAAAGGCAAAGCCCGGCAGAAGTTATTGACGCATATCTCGGAATGCAGCCATTGCATGGAGCGTTTTGAATTTGAGCAGATGCTCAAAACTAAAGTACATCTCCTTTCAGCAGGAGGTACAGACACTGCGCTAATGGCTAAAATACAGGAATTAATTGCTTCTGTTTAAAGATTACACCATAAAATAAAATGAGAACGATAGATGCTAAAGCATTAAAACTGCAAATGGACAACGGCATATCACTTTGCAGGCGGAATGAATGAATGGGAGACTGAAAGCTACCGTTTAAAAGGCGAGATGGCACATTAACAATTATTTATCCCGTCTCCGAAGAGTTTGTAACTACACCATCCTGGTCTAAGATTAGCGTAGTGTATCTTAGACCTAAAATGTATTAAGCTTTCAGCTTAACAATATAACAGGGCTGAAATTTATATTTTCTTCCCATTGAGCCAAGTTAATAATCTTCCTGGTTTCGCAAGCAGGATGCTTGCAATATTTTAGGTCTAAGATACACTGCGCTAATTTAGACCAGGAGGGAGGTTTATTGGAGACAACTCCTGCAAGAGTGAACCTCGTCCCAACCTCACAACATTTTTACAAAACTTTCATCATCCCAACTAAAACTGCTATCGCTTTAAATCACAATTCTATCTATGTTTGTTTGTTGTTCATCTATTGTATTTCAGTATATTAATTAATAGCTCTTAATTAGCATGCCGCCCCCTGCAATGGGCAATTTTGTCAATGAACCAAATAACCTTTATGATCATGAAAAACCTCACTCGTCCGTGGAAATTTATTCCCCTGTTTGCCTTTTGCCTTTTCCTGCAAAACATTTGTCGGGGACAAGCACCTGTTCACAATGCGCCTCAATTGGGAAAGGCTTCCATCAAGCAGGTTATCGCAGCGATGACCCTCGAAGAAAAAGCAAAACTGCTGGTGGGCGCAGGCAGGGGCTTCGGTCCGCAACAGCCGGTAACACGACAAACGGGAAAGGATACCGCTGCCAGGCCACCGGTACAGACCGGGCCGGTGATCGGCAGTACCCAGCAAAAAGTAGCCGGGGCAGCAGGTGTTACCTTCGCCATACCACGGTTGGGCATTCCGGCAATTGTGGTCTCCGATGGCCCCGCCGGGGTGAGGATCAGTCCCATCCGCAATGGTGATAGTTCAAAAACCTACTATGCCACCGCCTTTCCCGTAGGCACCTTGCTGGCCTCCAGCTGGGATGTTGACCTGGTAAAGGAGGTAGGCGTTACGTTCGGGTACGAAGTGCGCGAGTACGGCATCGACATTTTACTGGGCCCTGGCATGAACATTCACCGCAACCCCCTGGGCGGGCGTAATTTTGAATATTATTCGGAAGATCCGCTGGTTACCGGCAAAATGGCGGCGGCAATGGTGGAAGGGATACAATCCAACGGTGTGGGCACCTCCATTAAACACTATGTGGCCAACAACCAGGAAACACATCGCAATACGGTCAACACCATTGTGAGCGAAAGGGCCATGCGCGAAATTTACCTGCGCGGGTTTGAGATAGCGGTTAAGGATGCCCAGCCCTGGACAGTGATGACCAGCTATAACAAATTAAACGGCACCTATACCTCGGAGCGCCACGACTTGGTGTCCAACATTTTGCGCAACGAATGGGGTTTTAAAGGTTTTGTAATGACCGACTGGGGCGGCGGCCACGACCCGGTCGCCCAGATGAAAGCCGGTAACGACCTGATCATGCCGGGCAACCCCAACCAGGCAAAGGCCATCATCGATGCGGTAAATAGCAAGCAACTCGATGAGTCCGTTCTAAATGCGAATGTGGAGCATATACTGAATATTATTTTGCGGTCTCCGGCGTTTGCAAACTATAAATATTCGGATGCGCCCGATCTGAAAAAGGACGCACAGGTAAGCCGCATGGCTGCCGCGCAGGGCATGGTTCTGCTAAAAAACAGCGGAAATGTTTTGCCTTTTAACAGCATTAAAAAAGTGGCCCTCTTCGGCAATACGGCTTACGATATCATTGCCGGCGGCACCGGCAGCGGCAACGTAAACAAGGCCTATACCATTTCATTGGCGCAGGGCCTGCAAAACGCCGGCCTGCAAATTAATGCCACGTTGCTCAGCGCTTACCCTGCCTACATAGCCGGGGCAAAAGCTAAACAGCCCAAACCGACGCGCGGCATGTTTATGGCCCCGCCGCCAATACCGCAAATGACGATAGCCGATAACGATTTGCAGCAGGATGCCGTTGATGCCGATATTGCCGTGATCACCATTGGCCGTAACGCCGGCGAGGGCGCCGATCGCAAGCTGCCGGATGATTATTATTTGTCGGATGCGGAAAAAGCCCTGATCAAAAACGTGTCGGATGCCTTTCATGCCAAAGGCAAAAAGGTGGTGATCGTTTTAAATATCGGCGGCGTAATTGAAGTAGCCAGCTGGCGCGACGAAGCCGACGGCATTCTTTTGGCCTGGCAACCAGGCCTGGAAGCCGGCAATGCCATTACCGATGTGCTGAGCGGAAAAGTAAACCCTTCGGGCAAACTGGCAACCACCTTCGCGATGGATTACAAGGACGTGCCCTCGGCTAAAAACTTCCCCGGCAAGGAATTTCCCGACCAGGCTACCAAGGAGGGGAACCGCACGATAATGCCCGCCGAAGTGACCTACGAGGACGGCATTTATGTAGGATACCGTTATTATAGCACTTTTAAGGTTGATCCTGCATACGAGTTTGGCTATGGCCTGTCATACACCACCTTTAAATATTCGGGCCTTAAAATAAGCGCCCCTGTTTTTAAAGGAAAACTGACTGCCTCCGTAACCATTACCAATACAGGGAAGAGGGCCGGCAAAGAGGTGGCCCAATTGTATTTAAGCGCCCCCGCCGCGAAAATGGACAAGCCCGTAATCGAACTGAAAGGCTTTGCCAAAACCCGTTTACTAAAACCCGGCGAATCGCAAACGTTAACCTTCACCATTAATGCAAAAGCCCTGGCTTCCTATGATACCAAACGCGAAGCCTGGGTAGCCGAAGGCGGAAATTATACCCTTAACATAGGCGCTTCCAGTAAAGCCATAAAACAAACCGCCAAATTTAAGTTGGCTAAAGAACTGGTGGTTGAAAAGGATGAGCAGGCGCTGGCTCCCATGGGTGCAATCAGCGAGTTAAAAAGTAAATAGTATAAAATGATTTGATATTCGAAAGGCCATGCGGTTGAAACTGTGTGGCCTTTTTGTGTGGTTGTGCCCGCGGGGTCTCTTGCAGATTTAAGTTAAATCATCGAAATCAGACAGCAAGGGTTGTAAGACATAAAACTTGGTCGCTTGCCAATCCCCTTTAAATTTCGTATATTTGATTCAATCCCACCCTTCAAAATTTATGCTTTCATCGGCAAAACAAGCGCCCTGACTCAGTTTTTCATAAATTTCGCTGCCTTTATTAAACTTTGTTTGTATATTTGATTGATCTACAACGCATTAAATCAATTGCCACTCAAAAAATTATGACGGGCTAAACGCATTTAGGTTGGCAAAACGCAAAAATTAT
>DAIOXE010000038.1:0-31008 GCA_036758125.1 Mucilaginibacter sp. | reverse complement strand
ACTCAGAAAATAAACCGGTTTAAAAAATGGAAAATCCTTAACTTAATAGCATTGTGGAGACCCTGGATGGAGCAGCGTAGCTGAGGGAATGGTAACCGGCGGCCTTAATGTCATGCCCGCGGTATCGTATACTGTACTAAGTCCTTTGGCGTTTGAAGAAATCCATATCGGCCCATTCGCAGTCGGCGCTGCTATACCCCAGGCGTTAACCAGGTTAGGATCAACCTTAGCCGCGTCCAAACTACTTTCATCAGCAACGAGATTTGTTTGCTTAACCATAAAATTTATAACCGGGCGTGGTGTATGTTCTCTGTGACAGGAATATAAAAAAGGAATTGCCACAAGCCCTGCAAGCAGAACTCTGGCGTTGATTAAATTTTTCATGATTTTATAAAATAGATGTATAATAGGTGCATAAATTTTTTTTCCGATAATTATTTTTTGACTTTCCCTTTATCCATCATCCTCCTTTCTTTATCAGCCGGCCAATAAAAATGGGACACATCTTTTTAGGTAACACGTTTGGCTTTATAAAAACGTTGCCTTTAACAATAAAAAATTAATTGTATAGGAATAAACAGCTCTGTTTAAATTAACTCTTGATTCTCTCTCCCTCCACGAGTATCAATATCACTCCCAAACATGACCGCCGTCATTATTTAAGACACTTTGGTTTTCCAAATTTACAGGACTAAATTAAGGGTCAGAGAAGATGAAAACATTATTAGTACCGACTGATTTTTCGGCGAACGCAAAGCATGCTGCCGAATACGGATACAGCCTGGCTAAGCAGATCGAAGCTGATGTTATGCTGTGCAATGCTGTTATAGTTCCGGCAGAAATGCCTCAGGCGGGCTTTGTATCCTGGCCAATGGAAGAATATGATGTGCTGATGGATGATAGTTTAGATGGGTTAAAGCAATTAAAAGGTGAACTCGGGAAATATACAGATGGTTTTATGCCGTCGATTGATTGTTTTAGTGAAGCAGGTACGGTAGCTGATGTAGTTAACGACATTGTTGCTAAAAAGAAGATAGACATGGTGGTGATGGGTACACATGGCAGCAGCGGGCTAAGCAGCTTTTTATTGGGTAACCATAGCCGGGTTATGATTGACAGCTTAACTGTTCCGTTATTGTTGGTTCCGGCAACAGCTTCGAATGTCCCGATTAAAAAAATAGCTTTCGCTACAGATTTTAAGCACCCTGAAAAGGATCTGGAATCCTTTAATGATTTAATTCCCATGGCAAAACTACTCGATGCCGATGTTTTGTTAACGCATGTTTACGATGAAAAAAATCAATCGCCTGAATTTCATAAATGGGTAAAACAATTCCTTGGCGAATTATCAAACAAGGCAAACTATCCCAACATTTATTACAGGCTCGTAAAAAATAGCCAAACTGAAAATGGATTAAACTGGTTATGTGAGCACGGCTGGATTGACTTGCTGGCCATGGTGCACAGAAAGCACAACTTTTTTGGCAACCTGCTCAATGGCAGTCATACTCAAAAAATGGCAGATCATATAACCATTCCATTACTGGTTTTTCCGGAAAGACGATAAATTTAATAAAATGAAAACCATTGCAGTACTTACAGACTTTTCCAGGCGATCTGAACATGCGGCCATGTATGCTTTGCATATTGCAAGAAAGATTAAAGCAGATGTTTTACTATACAACGCATTCCTTGTACCTGCAAGTTCGCCCCATGCCGCTGATCATGGCTGGCCCGCTGAAGATTATGATGAAATTAAAAAAAGTACGGAGAAGAAATTAAATGCACTTGCCCGGAAATTGAAAAATGAGTTAAAAGAAGATAGCTTTCCCTGGAACTATTTGCCCGCCATAAATTATCAATGTGAAGAAGGAGCCATCGCAAATAATATTGCTGAGCTCGAAGAAGATAAAAGCCTTGTACTTATAGTAATGGCTACGCATGGCACCGATGATATATCGGCCTTTATGATGGGCAATAATTGCCGGCAGGTTATTGACGCTGCGTCAACGCCATTGTTAATAGTTCCGGAAAACTGCAGCATAAAAAATATTGAAAAATTTACCTTCGCCATGGATATTGTTCATAATGACATCGAATATATCAAATCTCTCAGTACCCTTGCCAAACTTTTTTCTGCTGAGCTTTTGATCGCCAATGTAAGCAGGCACTCGCATGCAACCGAAGACCATCAAATGGCAATAAACGCATTTAAAAAGGAGATAATGCATAAAATAAATTATAGCCGCGTTTATTACCGCAATATCCCCAATGATAATGTAAAAGAAGGCCTGGATTGGCTAATTGAAAATATAAGGTTTGATATATTGGTAATGGTCCACCGCAAAGGCGATCTGTCTGATTTCTTTTTTAAGCCAAGTATCACGAAAAAAATTGCTGACCACGCCTACATCCCTTTGCTGGTGTACCCATACCCGGTATCAGTTGTGCCTGAATTTTAGAATGTGCCGCAGTTAAGTATTAATGTCGAATGATGAACAACGAATGTTGAATGAGGAAGTAAACTTCGGCTTTTGACATTCATTATTTTATATCAATATTTCTTTATTTATATAACCATCCCATTCAACTTATTTTCTGAAGTCGTAAGTTCATCAAACCATATCATCATCATCGTCGATGCCTGATCGGGTAATTCGCTAAAAAGCTGTTTATAATACGCTATTCCTTCCTGCAGCTGGGCCTTAAAATTGTCAAGGCTTTTCCTCTTTTTGTCGTTCAGGTCTTTCAAATGCGCCTTTAGGTCTTCCTGCAGGTAATCGATATAAAGATTTAGCTCCTTTATAAACATGTGCGGACGTTTAATTTTATCAAGCAGGTCGAGCTTTCCGTAAATATGTTTAACCATGTCTTCAAGTGAATATACGCCTGAAAAATAAGCAAGATTAGGGCCGGGACAAATGGCAACCGCCTTGTTTTCTTTAGGCTTGCTGATATTGTTTTTAATATAAGCCGCTGAAACTAAGCCTTCGCAAAGGCAAATTTTTTCAGTTATCGCGTCAAACTGCTGCCGGTACTCATCTTCGGGCAGTTGTAATGCTTGTAACTGCTTTATCTTTAAATTCTGGTACTCCCTTGAAGCCGTGCAGATGGGTTTTTCGGTAAATTCAGTATTGGATACCAGGTACTTTTTGGTACACGGGCTGCCTGGGCGGCCTTTTTCCAAACGGTGCAACCGTTGTTTTTCTATAGTGGTATTTTTGAAATTATTGAACAATATGCCCAATGGTGATGACCCGCTCAGGTAAAAATCTTCCTCTGTTGCGTTTGTTAATAGTTTCAAAGTTTCTTCATCAACATTGGTGACTTCGGGCACCAATAAAAACGGGCTGCCCCAGCCGGTAGCGTCAAGCTCATAATATTCAAGCAGGAAATCGTTCTCGCTATGGGTGCCGATGCCGCCCTGTACACTTAAACGCTGTACAGGCGCAGCTAAGCAGCTTAAACCTTTATTCAGTAAAGCTGCATGGTAAAGTCCAAATAATTCATTGACCATTTCCTGCCTTTTTTGTTTGAATTCTTCAAGGATCGGCCCAAGAAGATAACCCTGCGTTGCAAATGCATGCCCGCCGCAGTTAAGACCCGATTCTACCCTGAATTCTGAAACCCAAATCCCCTTTTTTGCAAGGAATTTAGCCTGTATAAAAGCCGATCTGAAATCACTCACTTTTAAAATGACTTTTTTCTTTAAGTTCCCGCTATCGTCAGGAAGGAAATCGTTGAAATTTTCAAGATAGCTGTATAACCGCGGATTCATGCCGGCAGATAAAATAATAGACGATTTAAGGTCGCTTTTAGCAAATGCCCGCAACGCAACAAGGGCGTCTGTATTATCATCCCCTGTATATTCACCATTTGCATTGAAGTTCATCTTATCTAATTTCGACATGATATTTACGTCAATTGCCCCTTTGGTCATCTGGCTTCGCAATATATCCCCGAAAATATACTTCTGATCGCAATCCGGGTATTCCATCATTAAGTCATAACCTTGTTTTAACTGGGAAGATTCGGGCAATAGCTCAAAATACCGGCAGATATCACTGCCTGTTTCAAAAAGTTGATTTTTTAATTGCTCAAATTGATCATCAACCAGCTTATTGATAAGGTTTAAATAGGCAGTTATCCGTTTTTCCCTCTTATCGGGCGCCGATTTGGCTATAGGTATAAATGCTGCTTTATTTTTGGTATGATATTCCCGCATTCTTTCTATCAGTTCATCATCAACTATTGAAATAACTGACGAAATACCGTAACGGGCGACTTTAAGGGGTGTATCAACGGAATAACCTAATCCTAACACAGGGATATGAAATGTATGACTCATATAATTAAATAGTGGATGAAAGTGTCATCTCCGGCACCTTCAATTTGTCAAAGTTACGTTTGCTACAGCTAAAAAAACTGACGCAGGTCACTTTTTCACCAATTACTAATCATTCTTTATAACATCGGAACATTGCAGTTTTGGAACTTGAGGAGATTTTAAGATGCGGCCAAACGCTTTATTGGAAAAAACTATATGTTACCATTGCGGGGATGACTGTCTATCAGGCGATTATATTGTAGATGAAAAACATTTTTGCTGCCGTGGCTGTGAGGCCGTTTACCAGGTATTGTCTGAAAATAAACTTTGCAGTTATTACAGCTACAATGAACATCCGGGGGCAACACGTGCGCGTACCGATAAAAGGTTTGATTATTTAAGCGAGCCATCTATCGTAAGCGAACTTATCGATTATACCGATCAGCAGGTAACAATTGTTACTTTTTACATACCGCAGATACATTGCAGCAGTTGCCTCTGGCTCCTTGAACAACTTAACAAGATTAATTCGGCCGTTCACTATTGCCGTGTTGATTTTTTAAAGAAGCAGCTTAACATCCGCTTTGATCATAATAAACTTAGCCTGCAGCAATTGGTTGAGCTTTTGGATGATATTGGGTACGAACCGCTGATAAGCCTGCAGGATATTATAAAAAAACAAAACTCAGCGACTAAAGATAATTTGGTGCAGAAGATAGCAGTAGCGGGGTTTTGTTTTGGCAATGTGATGCTGCTAAGCTTCCCTGAATATTTCGGGCTGTCGGTATATGAACAATCATTCAGGCACTTTTTTGGCTGGTTAAACGTTTTGTTCTGCTTCCCGGTAGTATTTTATAGCGGCCAGGGATATTTTGTTTCCGCGTGGCAAAATTTAAGGAACAAAGTTTTAAATATTGATTTCCCGCTTGCGTTGGGTATCACTGTTTTATTTGTCCGCACAGTTTTCGAGGTAGTTACCTATACAGGCGCTGGGTTTGGAGATACGCTTTGCGGCCTGGTATTTTTTTTACTTTTAGGCAAGTTTGTTCAGAAAAAGACCTATCACCATATCTCATTCGAGCGGGATTACCGCTCATTTTTCCCGGTAGCAGTACATATTATCGACAATGGTATTGAAAAGCCCGTGCCCTTATCCAAATTGCAAACCGGCCAGCGCATGGTGATCCGTAATAACGAGATCATACCGGCTGACGCCATTTTATTAAAAGGTCAGGCATTGATCGATTTTAGTTTTGTAACCGGCGAATCATTACCCGTCAGCAAAATACTGGGCGAGATCGTTTACGCAGGCGGCCGCCAAACAGGCGAAGCTATTGAGATGGAAGTGATTAAGCCTGTTTCCCAAAGCTACCTCACGCAACTATGGAACAATGAGGCCTTTACCCGCAAGGAGGATAACAAGATGCAAACTTTTAACCAGAAGGTAAGCAAATACTTTACTATCGTATTGCTCGCCATCGCCTTTGCATCCTTATTGTTCTGGCTGCCAACAGATATTAGAAGAGGCTTTGCCGCATTTACCGCTGTGTTGATCGTAGCATGCCCCTGTGCACTTGCGTTAAGCACCCCTTTTACTATGTCGGCAGCGCTAAGTATTTTTGACAGGAATAAATTTTATCTGAAAAACACTGCAGTTGTTGAGCAAATGGCGGCAATTGATACTATTGTTATGGATAAAACCGGAACAATTACCGATAGCGACCATAATAGCGTAAAAACAAAAGCTGCATTAACAGAGGAGCAAAAGGCCTTGGTTTATAGCGCCTGTATTAACTCCATTCACCCGTTATGCCGCATGATCTATCATTACCTGGGGGGTGAGAACAGGTTGCCTGTAAGCGCATATTCAGAGATAGCAGGTAAAGGCATATTGGCCACTATTGGCATGCATAAGCTGCGAATCGGCAGTACAGAACTGGTTCCTGGCTGCCTGGAAGAAACGGTGCAGGGTACTAACGTACACCTGATGATTGATGGCAATTATCTTGGTTTTTTCGGCTTTGCGCATAGTTACCGCGAAGGACTGGAAAATATCAGTGCGCTTGAACCTTCATACAGGCTGTTTCTGCTTTCAGGCGACAATGACCATGAACGGATTGAATTATCGCGTTTTTTTAAAGATACACAAAGGATGTATTTTAACCAATCCCCTCAAAACAAACTCGACTTTATTCAATCGCTCCGGCAAAACGGCGAAAAAGTAATGATGATCGGCGATGGGCTTAATGATTCCGGCGCACTAAAACAGAGCGACCTGGGCATAGCAGTTACGGATAATGTAAATAATTTTTCACCCGGCAGCGATGCCATACTCGATGGTCATTCGTTCTATAAATTACCTTTATTCCTGCGGTTTTCAAAAGATGCCGTTAACATCATTCATTTTTCATTCCTTATATCATTAACTTATAATGTGGTTGGGTTGAGCTATGCCATAACGGGAAAATTGTCACCACTTACCGCGGCAATATTAATGCCGTTAAGTACCGTGACCATTATTTCATTTACGACACTTGCCACACACCTCATCGCTAAAAAAAGAAAATTAACATGAGCATCATTTATTTTCTGATAGGCTGTAGCGTAATGATGGCCCTGATTTTTTTAGGCGCATTCTTTTGGGCTCAGCGCACCGGCCAGAATGACGACCTGTATACCCCGTCAATCCGTATCCTGCTTGACGATAACGACGAGGCGCCACCCGAAAAATGACGGCAATCACATTTTTAACCAATTCTCGTCATTCTGTCAATCATTGAAGCAAAATATTTTTACCGTAACACATAATTGAAACAATTTATGCAACCCGAAAAATTTTATTACGACAACAAGATCGTCCGGAACTTTGGTATTGCTACCGTACTTTGGGGGATCATTGGAATGACTGTAGGCTTGACCATAGCCATTCAGTTGTATCATCCGGCGATGAACATGGGTAACCAGTACACTACCTATGGACGCATCAGGCCGCTGCACACCAATGCCGTTATTTTTGCATTTGTTGGCAATGCTATTTTTATGGGGGTCTATTATTCATTGCAGCGCCTGTTAAAAGCCAGGATGTTTAGCGATGTATTAAGCAATATCCATTTTTGGGGATGGCAGCTTATCATTGTTGCTGCAGTTATTACACTGCCGATGGGTTTTACAACCTCGCATGAGTATGCCGAATTGGAATGGCCAATTGATATTTTGATAACGGTGGTCTGGGTGGTTTTCGGGATCAATATGTTTGGCACCATTATCCAACGCCGCGAAAGGCACCTTTATGTGGCTATATGGTTTTATATAGCCACGTTTGTAACCGTAGCCGTATTGCACATCTGTAACTCCATCGAAATCCCGGTAACCTTCTGGAAAAGCTACATGGTTTTTGCGGGCGTTCAGGATGCTTTAGTACAATGGTGGTACGGCCATAACGCGGTGGCATTTTTCCTTACCACGCCTTATCTCGGCATGATGTATTACTTTCTGCCCAAAATGGCTAACCGTCCTATTTATTCGTACAAATTGAGTATTCTGCATTTCTGGGCTTTAATATTTATTTATATATGGGCGGGCCCTCACCATTTATTGTACACTACTTTACCAGGATGGGCCCAGTCATTGGGTGTGGCATTCTCGGTTATGCTGATAGCGCCAAGCTGGGGAGGTATGATCAACGGCTTGCTCACCTTACGTGGCGCATGGGACAAAGTACGTGATGATGTAATTCTGAAATTTATGGTGGTTGGTTTAACCGCTTATGGCATGGCAACTTTTGAGGGGCCGATGTTATCCCTTAAGCAAATTAATGGTTTTGCACACTTTAGCGACTGGATCATAGCGCACGTTCACGTTGGCGCACTTGGATGGAATGGATTTTTAACCTTCGCCATCTTATACTGGCTGGTGCCGCGCATTTATAAAACAGAACTTTTTTCGAAAAAACTGGCTTCGGTCCATTTCTGGATCGGCACGCTGGGTATATTATTCTATGTAATACCTATGTATTGGGCTGGGTTTACCCAAGGGTTGATGTTAAAAGAATTTACGCATGAGGGCATGCTCAAATACCCCAACTTCCTTGAAACCGTACTCCGTATTATACCGATGTATATTATGCGTTCCGTAGGTGGCGGAATGTATTTATCCGGGGTGATCCTTATGGCTTATAACCTTGTACGCACAATGATGCAAGGCAGTTTGGTTGCTAATGAAGCTGCCCAGGCCATGCCGCTTGCACCGGCAAATACCATTGTTAGAGAAGGCGCCTGGCACCGCAGGCTCGAACGCAAGCCTATCCTGTTTCTGATCGTTGCTTTATTGGTGATATTGGTTGGGACTTTTGTGGAACTGATGCCTACTTTAACTGTATCGTCAAATATTCCAACCATAGCCAGCGTAAAACCATATACGCCTTTGGAGTTACAGGGGCGTGATCTGTATATCAGGGAAGGCTGCTCCAACTGCCATTCACAAACGGTAAGGCCATTCAGGTCAGAAACTGAACGGTACGGCGAATACAGCAAGGCCGGAGAGTTTGTGTACGACCATCCTTTTCTGTGGGGGTCAAAACGTACTGGGCCTGACCTGGCAAGAGAAGGCGGTAAGTATGGTAACGCCTGGCATTATAATCACCTGATGGACCCGCGCCTTATGTCGCCCGGAAGTATAATGCCAAATTACGGCTGGCTTATTACCCAGGACCTGGATACTACAACTACGGTAGCCAAGATAAACGCGATGCGCAAAATAGGCGTGCCTTACGCAAAAGGATATGAGAGAATAGCTAACCGTGATTTGGACGTACAGGCAAAAGCAATTGCTGCCGACCTTTCCGGTAGCAATATTAAAGTAAAAAGCACTAAAGAGATTATTGCTATTACCGCTTACCTGCAACGGTTAGGAATAGACATAAAAGCGAATAAAACAGCCACTAATTATTAAGATCATGTTTAAACAATTCACAGAAAATATAAAAGGGGACCAGGTTTACCTGATCGCCTCACTCGGAATATTCCTCATATTCTTTATCGTGGTAACAGTGCTGCTGATCAGACTTAGAAAAAACCATGTGGAATATATGAGCGACCTCCCTTTGGAAGACAGTACGTTAAATTCATCAAAATCTTTACAGCTATGAAATATTTGCGCGCAACATTATTATTTGGACTAAGCATTCTGATCCAGCCTGCTTTTGCAGTGGATGATCACAGCCTGATTTCGGGAAGTACACAAAATTATATTGCATACGGGGCTATTACAGCCATGCTCACATTGTTTATCGTCGCCATGCTGGTTATACTGAGGGCCGTTAAAGTACTGACCAGGAGTATTTTAAAATCCGAAGCCTATGCTGAAGAAACGATCGCAACCGAATTGCAGCCTCTTAAAGAGAAAAAACGCAAAGGCGAAGTTTGGGAAAAGCTTATGTCCTTACAGCCATTGTCGGCTGAAAAGGGCCTGCTGATGGAGCATGAATTTGACGGCATACAGGAACTGGATAACCCAACACCGGCCTGGTTCATGTATCTTTTTTATACAACCATTGCCTTTGCCGTATGTTATTTGCTGGTGTACCACGTATTTAAGTTAGCCCCATTGCAGTACGGCGAATACAAAGCAGAGGTTGCACAGGCAGCGATCGCTAAAAAAGCTTTTTTAAGCAAGGCCGCCAACAGGGTTGATGAAAGTACCGTAAAATTAACAACCGATCCGGCCACACTGGCTTCGGGGAAAACCATTTTTATGACGAATTGCGTTCCCTGCCATGGCGCACAAGGTCAGGGCATTATTGGCCCGAACCTTACAGATGATTATTGGCTGCATGGAGGCAAGATCAATGATATATTTAAAACTATTGAATACGGAGTTCCGGCGAAAGCCATGCCAACATGGGAAAAACAGTTGTCGCCCAAACAAATTTCTGATGTAGCAAACTATGTAAAATCATTGCACGGCACAAACCCGCCAAATGCCAAAGCACAACAGGGCACAAAAGAAATATAGAACGAGAAAGAGCCAAGAATCAAGAGCCAGGGATCAAGAGTTAAGAGTTAGGAACCAGTAAAAATGCATTATGTAAGTTTTTCACTTTTTTATCTTGATTCCTGGCGATTGATTTTTGGCTCTAATAGCAGGCATTAAAACAAAAGCTCATGGACGGATTATTAGCAGAGGATAATGACGGAAAAAGTAAATGGATATATCCACTTATCCGTAAAGGAGCATTCTATAAATGGCGAAGCTGGCTAAGTTATGTTTTCCTTGTATTTTTATTTACAGGCCCTTTTATACGGATCAACGGGCAGCCTTTATTGTTATTGGATTTCATTGACCGGCAATTTGTGCTATTGGGCCAGGTTTTCTGGCCGCAGGACATTTTCCTGTTCGTATTGGCTACACTGGTTTTTTTAGTTTGCATTGTTTTATTCACCATTGCTTTCGGGCGGATTTTTTGCGGATGGATATGCCCTCAGACCATCTTTATGGAAATGGTTTTCAGGAAGTTAGAAGAATGGATAGAGGGGGATGCCCATAAGCGCAGAAAACTGGATGCCGGACCCTGGACCAGCGAAAAAATAACAAAGAAGTCCCTCAAGGCAGTTGTCTTTGTCTTCATATCTTTTTTAATTGCCAATACTTTCCTGGCTTATATTATTGGAAGCGGGAGCTTAATTAAGATCATTACCGAACCGGTTAGCGAACATTGGCTTGGCTTCCTCATTATCTGGGCGTTTACGATCGCATTTTACATGGTTTATAGCCGGATAAGGGAACAGGTTTGTACCTTGTTTTGTCCCTATGGAAGATTACAAGGCGTAATGATAGACCAGCATACCCTGGTAGTGGCTTATGATGATGTAAGGGGGGAACCCCGTGGCAAAATAGATAAAAAGGCAGCTTTGCCCCGTCTTAAAGGTGATTGTGTGGATTGCAGGTTATGTGTTGAAGTTTGCCCTACGGGGATCGATATCCGCAAGGGAACGCAACTGGAATGTATTAACTGTACTGCCTGTATTGATGTTTGCGACGAGGTGATGGATAAGATACATAGGCCGCGCAAACTGATCGGGTTTTTCTCCGAAAACATGATCCATGCTAAAGAGAAACCGACCTTTACGGTCAGGATGATGGCTTATAGCGCTGTTATTGTGATATTGATCGGTTGTTTAAGCTATTTTATTTTTAGCCGCAGCGATATGGATATTACAGTTATGCGCAGCCCGGGCATGCTGTACCAGCAACAGAAAGGAGGGTACATCAGCAATATCTATAATGCCGAGATCATAAATAAAACAAATAAAAGCTGCAATATTATACTAAGGCCTGACGACCCGGCTATTAAAATAAAATACATACAGGCGCCAGTAACTATTAGTAATGGCGGATCGATAAAAGTTATGTTTTTTGTTATGATACCGGCTTCAAAAATACTTAAGCCTGATATGGATGTGCATTTACAGCTTATCAGGAATAATAAAATTTTACAAAATGTTACTACATCTTTTGTTGGACCAATAAATTATTAAACTATGAACTGGGGAAAAGGAATGATTGTAGTTCTGGGCCTTTTTATACTCTTTATAAGCGGTATGAGCATATACATGTTTATGGCCCCAAAGGACGACTACGATCATCAGTATTACGAAAAAGGGCTAACTTTTGACCATGATTATGACCGCGAGAAACAGGTTGTTAAAGATCATGCGCGCCCTTTAATTGTGTTAGCGGCTGATGAGATAAAGTTAACATTCGCACAGCCGGTTAAAGGTAAAATAAAGTTTCTGCGGCCATCCGATAATGCATTAGACATGGCCTTTGATCTGAACAGTGACACAGGGAGAACAGTAGCGTTTCCGCTTGATAAAATCCCTGCCGGGCAATGGCAACTGGCAATGGAATGGGAAAGCGGTCATAAAGCCTATCTGTACCATCAGGAAGTTTTTATTAAATGAATACCAGCGGGATAGCTTTTTTTATTGGTTTGTTTGGCAGCGTGCACTGTATAGGCATGTGTGGGCCGTTGGCATTTGCTGTGCCCTCCACGCGGAATAGCTGGCTTTATATAGTGGCCGATAAAATGCTTTACAATACAGGCCGCATAATCACCTATACGTTTTTAGGGCTGATTATTGGGTTTATCGGAAAACAGTTGTGGCTTTACGGATTTCAGCAGGGCGTAAGCATGTTAAGCGGCCTGTTAATTATTATGGCCGGTTTTTCGAGGATATTTAAGATCAGGTTGGTGGAGAACAGGTTTTTTTCATCGCTGCTGTTACCCGTTAACCGTTTATTAAGCTACGCTTTGCGGCATCGGGCAGGGCACCTGGTTATCGGATTGCTTAACGGCTTTCTGCCATGCGGGTTTGTTTACCTTGCCCTTGCAGGCGCCATCAATACTTCCTCCCCGGTTGCCGCCGCGCAATATATGTTTTGGTTCGGCGCGGGTACTTTTCCCCTAATGCTGCTGGCCACTGTCAGCGCAGGTTTTGCCGGCCCTGTTTTACGAAGAGGCATCAATAAAACCATACCTTATCTTATGGTTTGTCTCGGTCTTTGGTTTTTACTTAGGGGAATGGAACTCGATATTCCCTACTTGAGCCCCGCCAGGTATGTGCCGGGAAGCGGTATTTGCCGTTGAGAGCAATAAATTTTAAAAGTGATCTTAATCAAATTTTTTATTGACAACGGTCATATTTGCCGCACCGTATATCTGCCATCTTTGAATCTTAACAAAATATATAAAAATGGCTAAAACAATAATTAACCCCATGGATCAGTCTGCTCAATCAGTAATCCCGATGCAGAAAACTATTTTTTACAAGCTTGATTCGCGATCGGTCGATATTGCAGCGTTTACCGCCGGAAGTTTGGTGGGAATAGTGGTTTTATTATTTGTTTATATATGTTTTTTGATTTGATTAATTTTTTTGCAAATATTATTGGCGGCATGGGTGGTGCAGGCGTACGTACCTTAATTGCTTTTTTTGGTATAAGTGTACTTGTACATGCGGTTATGGTGGCTGTATTTGTACTTTAGAGACAATAACCCGTTAACTCTATTAACCTTTCTCTTTTGTTAAAAACCCCATCCGGGACTGAATATTGGTTGAGAAAAGGATTAAAATTGACTTACGTGCCGTAGGTACGTAATCCCTTTTTTCTTTTGAATTAAATAGACCACGTTTTCCGTTGCATTAGCAATTAATTTCATACGGCCTATTTCATATCGCCATGCTAAACAGCTGCGTAGCAGGCTTGTCAGCCCATAGCCTTGCGTCTAAAGCCATACATATATTCCGTAAAAAGCGCTTTCCTAAAGGCGTTACTTTTAATCCCAATGAATCGAGTTCGATCAATCCGTCATCGTCAAGCGGCTTCAGCCGCTCCAAAACGCCAAATAAAGAAGGGCATGTTTCTAATTGACGGCCCCAGGTAGTTCCTCCTTTGCACATGATGTTTAGGATGTGTTTTCGGATGATCAGGTCATCGCCGGTTAAAATATGTCCCTTAAAAACCGCGAACGTTCCTTTATGTCCTAATTCCGGGTTATCATTAACCAAACTGATATACTCCTCAACCACTTTAACGTTCTGAGCAAAGGCATACCATGAATCACTGATCGACGATACCCCCAGGCCTATGAGCAGTTGTGTATGCTGATGTGTATACCCCATAAAATTACGGTGCAGTTCCCCGCTATGCTCAGCAAGGCAAAGTTTATCGTTGGGCAATGCAAAGTGATCCATCCCGATTTCGATATAGCCATATATTTTCAGCATGCGCCGGCCTGTTTCGTATAACTTGCTTTTGAGCTCAGTACCGGGTAAATCCAGCTCGGTAAACCGGCGTTGACCGGGTTTTACCCAAGGTACATGCGCATAGCTGTAAAAGGCTATCCTATCAGGCATCAGCTGGGCAACCAGGTTAATGGTATTAATAAGCCCTTCCATAGTCTGCAGCGGAAGGCCATATATAAGATCGTAATTTACAGAGGTATAGCCAATTTTGCGGGCCTGCTCCGTTACAGACTTCACCTGCTCGAAGCTCTGCTCACGATGTATGATAAACTGTACTTTCGGATCGAAATCCTGTATACCCAAACTAAGCCGGCTAAACCCCAGGTCGTATAGTGTTTGTAAATGCGCTTCTGTTGTATTTGCGGGATGCCCTTCAAAACTAAATTCGGCTTTTGGATGTATGTCTGCATCTTCCAATATTCCATAAACCAGCCGGTGCAAATTTTCAGGGCTGAAAAATGTAGGTGTCCCGCCCCCTAAGTGAATTTCACGAATTATTGGTTTGCCGCCCATAATTTCGCGGTACATTTTCCATTCCTTCAAAACGGCAAGGAGATATGGTTCTTCAACCCTGTGATTTTTTGTTATCCGCGTGTTGCAGCCACAATAGGTGCAAAGATTTTCGCAAAAAGGCAGGTGCACATACAAACTAATACCGCCTTTTTCATTGCTTTCATCGAAGGATAACTTTACTGATTGTTTCCAGGCTTCCAGGTTAAATGCTTCCGTATCCCAATAAGGCATAGTAGGATAACTGGTATAACGCGGCGCAGGTACATTATACTTTTCAGAAAGGTCCGGATACCTGGTATCAGCTAACATATTAGTTTATTATTATAGTTTTCCTTCAAACGACTTTTTTCACATATTTTATCACAGGCACAGGCTTTTTCAAGGCATTTGTCCATCTGCCACAGATCAAGATTTTTGATCGTCTGAGTAGCTATTTCCTGCAAGGCCTCTTTAGTCAGGTAAGCCTGGTGTGGTGTGATAAGGACATTAGGAAGCTGCAATAGCTCTTTCATTAACTGGTCTTTAACAGCATCCTCTTCATGGTCCTCGAAAAACAAGCCCTTTTCATATTCATATACATCAAGGCCCAGGTAACCCACCTTCCCGTTTTCCAGGGCAGTTAATACGTGCTTTGTATTGATCAGCGCGCCCCTTGCGGTGTTGATCAGCATTACACCGTTTTTCATTTGATCGAGAGTGTCCCTTTGGATAAGATACCTGGTTGCTGTTGTCAGGGGGACGTGCAATGATATAATGTCTGACGAAGACAGCAGGTTCTCTAAGGTAGCCGGTAATATATACGGCGTGTTTTTAGGGAAAGAAGTGTCGTAGCCAAGTATTTTGCACCCTAAACCATTAAAGATACGGGCTGCCGCCTGGCCTGTGTTGCCCAAACCTATTAAACCAACCGTTTTCCCAAAAAAGTTAAAGCCGATCTGTTCGTCGTTTCTAAAATCAAAACTCTGGCTATGAATAGCCGCTCTTATCAGCTTGCGGTCAAGTGCCATCGCTAACGCGATAGCGTGCTCCGCAGTAGCCTGGGGGGAATAAGATGGAACATTCGACCATTTAATGCCGTATTTTGCCGCAGCCTTTTTGTCAATATGGTCCGTACCTGTTGAACGTGTAACAAGATATTTTATACCAAACCCGGCCAGTTTTTGAACTAACTCAGCGGATACATCATCGTTGGGAGAAACAATGACCGCATCTTTCCCTTTGGCATAAATAGCTGTTGCAATACTCAATGCATTTGAAATCAATGTAATATCATGCCTCTTTTGGTTGGCTTTCGCTAAAAATTCTTTTTCATAAGGCTTAATGCTATAAGCAATCGCTTTCATTTGCAAAGTATTTAATAAAAACAAAAATACCTGCGGCAGTGCTTGCAATATATGAGCGGTATCAGGAAGAAAAATGATTTAAATCAGTTTTTCATTTTAGCGAGGCGGGTTAGGTCAAGTATGGTAATTATACTTCCTTTTTTGTCAATCAAACCCTCATCCTTAAAATCAGATAAGGTACGGCTGACCGTTTCTGTCGCCATTCCGGCCATAGCGGCCATATCTTCACGGGTTATCTTAATATTACTCTCGTTTTTATATTGGCGGTGTAAGCGCAGCAAAGCCTCGGCCATCCTTTTCCTTACCGAATTATAAGCCAGCTGCAATAGCTGTTCTTCCTTTTCGCGTATGTCATTTGATAATAATTTTATAAACTTAGCGGCCACATCGGGGTATAAGTTCATTAACCGTTCAAACTGCTCTTTTGGGATCATGCATAACAAACTGTCTTCTAAAGCCGTAGCAGTGTCAGTGTACGCTTCATTTGCCAGCATTGCATTTATCCCAAGATAATCATCAGTCGAATACATCCCGGTCATTAATTCACGACCGTCTTCAGCCAGCTTAACGGTTTTGGCTTTCCCGCTTATCATCAGGTAAAGGCCGTGGCCCTTATCGCCCTCATAATAAATTACCTGGTCCTTTTTAAATTGGCGGCTTTTGCGTTCCTGGATAATTTTCTTTAATTCGCCCAGGCCATCAGCTTTTGATACCAGGTGAGTTAGCTGATCGAGAGATTTGCTATAGAAATTCTGCTGCAATTCTTTTTTCTTCAGCCTGCTTTCAATGGCGGTCAAAAGCTCCATATCATCAAAGGGCTTTGTCAGGTAATCGTCTGCACCCATTTCCATGCCTTTTCGCAGGTCAACACGCTCTGCTTTGGCTGTTAAAAAAATAAATGGTATGGCTGATGTTTCAGGGTATTTATTCAGCATATACAGCACGCCGTACCCATCAAGCTCTGGCATCATAATATCACACAGTATAATATCCGGTGTATTTTTTATAGCCAGGTCAACGCCCGTTTTCCCATTATTGGCGTCAAATACCGTGTAGCCTGCCAATTCAAGTATTTCAACGATGTTCTCACGAATATCATTATTATCCTCAATTATCAATACTTTTTTGCTCATAGTATCGGAAATAAAATTGTAAATATCGTTCCATGGTTAACATTGCTCTTAAAATCAACCGTGCCATTCATCAGATCGGCGTACCGGGCTACAATATTAAGGCCCAGGCCTGTTCCCGGTATATTGCCTGTATTATGTGCACGGAAAAACGCTTCAAATAAATGCTTCTGATCGGTTTCAGGGATACCTATCCCATTATCTTTTATCGTAATAATGCAGTTTCGATCATTGATCTCCGTATTAAATTCTATAAAAGTGTTTTCGCCGGAGTATTTAATGGCATTTGAAACCAGGTTAAAAATACAATTTTTCAGCAGGTTTTGATCTAAATTAATTATGCTGCTGGTGCCTGTATGCTCGTAAATAATATTTTGGTTTTGTTTGGCAACTAACTGCATCTCTTCGGTGATCTCCTCGGATAGTTTAACCAGGTCAAAACGGCTGAATGAAGGCTCTATTTTCCCAGCCTCTAATTTTTCGAGCGACAGGAAGTCATTTAATATAGTGGTCAGATTCTCTACCGCGTTTTTTATTTTAGCTATGTGCTTGCTGATATTAGGGTTTTCAAAGCCCTCTGCATATTTGTCGATCAGGGATGCGGATAATTGTATCGCGCTTAGAGGGGTGCGGAACTCGTGGGAAGCCATTGATACAAAACGGCTTTTTAACTGGCCAAGCTCTTTTTCTTTTACAAGCGAAAGGCTAACTTCTTCTTTAGCCTCCTGCAAGGCATTCACCAGGTTTTTTAACGATTGCGTTCGTTCATTGACCAGTTCTTCCAAATGGGCGGCATACTCCTTAAGTTTTTCTTCAGCCTCTTTTTCACGGCTCAGGTCATGGATAAAACCGCTATAAATTTTCCGCGCCGGTAATTGCACTTCGGTAACACCCAGCCTGAACGGGAACGTTTTCCCATCTTTTTTTAAGCCAACTACTTCCCGGCCGATTCCGATAATATGCGGTTCGCCGGTTTGCTGGTAACGGTGGATGTACTCATCGTGATTTTCCCTGTAAGGCGATGGCATCAGCATGGTGATATTGTTACCAATTACATCTTCGGCCGAATAACCGAAAAGCTTACATGCTGAAGGATTGATAGATTCTACCATACCGCGGTCGTCAATGGTAATAATGCCGTCTATCGCGTTGTCGATAATTGCTTTTAATAAGGCAGCATTTTCCATAATGTTCTTCATAGCGGCATGACCTGGTTTGGGTCGTGCGCAAATATCAAAAAAGGTTATCCCGCAAAAATAGCTAAATTCACGTAAAAAAGTGATCTTGGTCACTTTTTATATCTTATCAAACATTATAACACCCCACCCATTACCTGCACTTACCTTGCGAATAATGAATACGCATGAGAAAAACACACGCCCGGCAGGCAGCATAATGGAAATGCTAAGCAAACACCAGTGCAAACGCTGGAACCGTTCCGGCTTTTCCGGACTATTCTAATGCAACCTACCGTACTATCAATACCCAGCCCGAAATTTTTGGCGTATTGTTTTTGAGGTCGATAATGTAATAATAAGTGCCTTGCGGCAGTGGCGAACCGCTAAAGGAGCCGTCCCAGGGGCTTGCATAACCTCTGCTTTGATAAACCTGTTGCCCGTAACGGCTGTAAACCATGACTGAACAATCAGGGTATGTAAAAAGTTCTTTAATAGCCCAGTAATCGTTTATACCATCATTATTGGGCGAAAATGTGTTGGGTATGGTTATTTTTTTATAAACCCGTACAAAAATGCTGCTTGTTGCGGTACCGCAGGTTTTGGATATCACATGTAAAGTATAAGTGGTGTTATCCGTAGGAGTGGTAAGCGGTGTAAGTGAGTTTGGATTATCAAGGAAGGTTGACGGCGTCCAGTAATAACCTGTGATATCATCGCCCTGTTCTGTCCCGTTCAATTTGGCCGATTGCCCTTCGAATAAAGTTATATTACTGCCTGCATTAGCAACAGGGATTTGATTTACCGTAACTGTTACCGTTTTAGTGCTGTCCACGCAGCCCCCGTTACTTATATGAACAGTATAAGTGGTAGCTTGCAATGGCCTGGCAATAGGGTTTGGAATACTGTCATTGTTTAACCCGGTGGATGGTGACCACTTGTAGTATAAACCTCCCGAGGATGCCAATTGCGTTGAGTCGCCGGCACAAATAGTTACGCTGGGACTTATGGTGGGAACAACTTTTGGCACAACGGTTACTTTGGCTTCTACCGGCGCGGCCACACAGCCACTGTCAGACATAGCGACAACCGTATAAGTTCCGGCATTTGCCGGCGAGACATTATTAATGATCAGTGGATTTTGGGACGTTGGCGGCATATTCGGCCCCGTCCAGGTGTACGTTGCACCCCCCGACGCCGCTAAAGTCAATGTATTTCCTTCGCAAATTATTTGCGGGGCAAAGGCCGGAACTACAGGGAGCGGGTTTACATTAACTGTCAGCGGTGGCGAATACACCCGGCATTTGACGGAGGAAATTGCTGAACCATTTGCTACGCCAAGCCTGTATTGGTAAACCCCTGCAATAGCATTACTGAAAGGAATTTTAGCTGAATTGGCAGTGTCTCCGGCCATGTCCGTCCATCCAATGCTGTTGATGTTCGATTGCCATTGATAGGCCGGATTATTGCTGCCAATAACCTGGGCCTGTAAGGTGTAAACCGCATTATCCCCCTGGCACAACGCCTTTTCCGACGGCCCGTTTGTTGACCCAAAACCTGACTGGATAATTGGGCCGCATGCCCTGAAAGTAATATCATCTAAGGCAAAATCATTACCACATCCTCCCGGGGCGTTATTTGTCATTTTAACTACTATCGCCTCCGAAGTGCCGGCCGGCGTAGTGAAAAATGTTCCATATTGGCTCCATTTAATGCCTGCTGCTGTTGGTATATCGCCGGTATTATATGTCTTTAATATAGTACCGCCTGTTGTTTCGATAGAGAACGTAATATTGGGTAATATCGGCCCTCCACATGTTGAAGGAAGGTCGAGGTTAGTTATCCAGGCAGCAAATTCATACTGTGTATTCGGACATAACTCACCTACGCTTGTTTGCTGTGTAAAAAAGATGCTCGGCTGAATGGATGCATTAACAATCATCATATAGCCATTAGCATTCCCGGTATGATCCTGGTTTAAAAAATGCCACGAATTGCCAAAGCAATCACCTGAGCTATTGGCAATAGTGTAAAAGCCGTCATTAGGGCATCCCGCGGCCTGATAGGTCATATCGGTAACACCCTGCCCCAACTGCGGCCCGGGATTTGTCCCCGATTTGAAATCCTGGTTAATAACCGGATCGCCCAAACTGCCGTTACAGGTTTGCGCATAGCTTTGTAAGGCAAATACTATACAAGCTAATAGTAAAAATAATTTGAAGCAAATTGGTCGCATCAATTGGTTCGTCTAAATACTACAGTAGTATTTCAAAAATAAATTATTTATATGATGCGGGGCAACGCAGTTTTCCTCAACAAGGTATTATTTTGGTTACTACAGCAAATATGCAAAAAATTATAACTAGAAAAGCTATTTTTGGTGCCCTGATTAATGCCTATGATAAAAATTTACTTGCCTTTAATTTTTATTTTTGCTGCCACATCAGTTGTTAGCGCCCAAAAAAAGCCCGATACGCTAAAAAAAGACAGCATAAAACAGTTACAGCCGGTAACCGTCAGGGCATACCTTTCGGAACAGCCCATACTTAGCGTACCCGCCTCAGTAGGCGTCATCAACCAGCAACAGTTACACGTACAGCCTGATAACTCTTTTATTTCTGTTCTGAACAGTGAACCTGGTGTAAGGGCCGAAGAGCGTTCGCCGGGCAGCTACCGCTTATCTATAAGGGGCAGCGTTTTGCGTTCACCTTTCGGTGTACGCGATGTAAAGATCTATTTTGATGATATCCCGCTCACTGATGCCGGAGGCAACACTTATCTAAATGCCATTGATTTCAACAGTATTCATAACATAGAAATATTAAAGGGCCCCGATGGTAGTTTGTTTGGTGCAAACTCGGGCGGCGTGGTTTTATTGAGCCCGGTTAACCGCTATGCAGATAGTAATTATGTTTCAGCCGGGTTAAACGGAGGATCGTACGGGCTGATACACGAAAATACCGCTTTACAAAACCGGTCGGGCAATTACCAGCTAAATTTGAACCAGGCTTATGAAAGCTACGGAGGTTACCGTCAAAACACTTATATGCAGCGCCATTATATTCAGGCAGTAAATAATTGGACATATAATGCTAAAGATGATTTCAAGGTACTTGCCTTTTATTCAGATCTGAGTTATGAAACACCCGGCGGTTTAACTTTAAGCCAATACCAGGCAGACCCTCAATTGGCAAGGCTGCCAACAAAGGCCTTTCCAGGCGCTATACAGCAACATGCAGGAATTTACCAAAAAATGCTGTTTGGCGGGGCAGTGAATGAGTATCACTTTAATGACCATTTACGCAATGTACTATCGGTATTTGGAACTTATGTCGATTTTGCGAACCCTTTTATTACCGACTACCAAAACCGTTATGAAACTACTTACGGGTTGCGCACTTATTTTGAGCTTACCGGCGAGAAGCGGGTTGATTTTTACTGGAAAACAAATTTAGGCCTGGAATGGCAGCAAACCAATTCGGATATTAATAATTATGGCAACAGGTTCGGCATACGGGATACGGCTCAAACACTGGACAAAATACATACCAATCAGCATTTTTTGTTTACCCGGTATGTGGCCGATATTTATAAAAAATTACACCTGGAAGCGGCATTAAGCCTCAATTTTTATGATTATAAATTCAGAAACGTCTATCCAAATGACGAAACTGCTTACACCGACCGTTATTTTACGCCGCAACTGATGCCAAGGGTGGCATTATCCTACCAATTTACAAATGATTTTATATGGAGGGCATCGGCTAGCCGGGGCTACTCGACTCCGACAACAGCCGAAATACGTCCGACAGACCATACCATAAATCCAAACTTACAAGCCGAATACGGCTGGAACTATGAAACAGGCTTCCGTTTGCGGAACATAGATGAAAGTATGTTTTTGGATGCTTCTGTTTTTTATTATCATATCCAAAACGCAATAGGGCTCCGCTATAATGCTGATGGTACCCAATACTTTATTAATACAGGCGGGACCAACCAGCCAGGCGCCGAATTGTATTTTACTGATTGGATTGTGCGCCAGGATAATTCAGGCTTTATCCGGGGGCTGCAGTTTAATGAATCAGTCACCTATGATAAGTTTACCTTCAGCAACAGCAGCAACCAGTTGACCGGCGTGCCCGAACAAGTAATTGTTACAGGCGTGCAAATTAACTTGCCTCAATATTTATATTTATTTGTTGAGCATAATTACACAGCGCGCATCCCGCTTAATGATGCCAACACTGTTTATGCGCCGCATTACAATTTATTACAGGCAAAAGCTGGGTGGCAGCATAAATTTAACAGCAAAAGCAGGCTTGAAATCTACGCTGGGGCCAATAACCTGCTCAATGAAAAATACAGTTTAGGGGATGACCTGAATGCTGTTGGCGGGCGGTATTATAATGCTGCGCCGTTAAGGAATTATTATGTGGGGTTTAATGTGGTGTTTTAAAACTGGAAAGCAGTAGGAGCACCCTCAATGTGCCCCCACTGCTTGGTTATGGAGTAACTGGTTCTGAAACGTTGCCCCCCCGGCCTTTAGTATCAAAGGCCCGGAACTTTATGCCGGGTCCATCGTTTGTAACAGCATCGTTATAAATTTTACTTTTTGCATCCGGGTCCTTACCATCGGTCGTATAGCGAATGGTTAAACCGGGGAACTGTATGTTGGCGGCATACTTGCCATCCTGTAAAACAAGGCCTGGTTTTGGTACCCGGTATTTATAGCCGCCATTGTAGTAACTTAAACGGGGCAATTCCCTTTTACCTAAAACGTTTAAAAAGTTTACCCAGGCAACCTGGTAAAGCGAATCGCTTTTGGCCGCATTTGGTTCCGTGGCCCAGTCCGGGTCTTTGCTCCAGGCGCGCTCGGCAAAACCCAATAATCGTGGCAGCAACATATATTCCAGGCGGCTGGTGCTTTTTATATTTTCGCCCCAGACGGCGCTTTGCAGACCTAAAATGTTGGTTTTACCATAATCGGTTAAACGTTGTTTGCCGATGAAGATATCACGGTTTATCGGCAGGCCGTTTTTATCAACTTTTGAGTTTTTAAAATAATCGTAAGGGATAAAGGAGAAAGGCTTATCAATATCAACAAAAGCTCCCCAATAGTAGCCCGGCTCATCGAACGATTTATAATTCGCCATGTCAAAATATAAATTGCTTACGCAGGTGAGCACGGTTTTATATCCGGCATTTGCCAGTTTATAAGCCAGGTCCTCGTTACCGTCACCCAATGAATTGTTCCAAACTTCGGCCTGCAAATGTTCTGGCATAAAATCGGGGTTAGGCACGTAAAACGGCTTGCCATCCAGCGCGGTTTTGCGCAGGGCCATTTCTTCCCATCCCGAAAGATATAACCCTTTTGCCTTTACCAACTTGTTAACCCTGCCATAAAAATAATACCAAAGATCTGCCGTGCTTTGAATTTCGGGGTGATTTGCTTTCAGCGCCGAATAAGCCGGGGATTTTTCCCATACATGCGCCGGAACTTCATCGCCGCCGAAATTTATGGTTTTTAACGGGGCGCCGGCCTCTTTGTACATACTTACAATATCATTGATCACGGTTTCAATAAAGTTATAAGTTGAGGGTAAGGACACATCAATAATGTTATCGGTCCAGTATTGGTTGGAGCTGTATTGCGATTTATCATTAGGGTCATAAAGCAGGTAGCGTTCGGCTTCGGCTTTTTTTCCTTCGGCCATTAAACGGTCATAACGGGCATTCATTGATTTGATGGCGGCGCGTGCATGGCCTGGCGACTCAATTTCGGGCACTACCATAATGTGCAGTTTATCGGCATATTTTAATATTTCGATAAAATCGGCTTTTGTATAAAAACCTGTTCCGGTCTTATTTTCAACTTCGCCACCCGAACCATGAGATGGCGGCAAAAAATGTTTGGCATCCAAAGTATGCCCGCGTTTGGATCCTACTTCCGTTAATTCCGGTAAGGATGGTATTTGCAGCCTCCAGCCTTCATCCTCAGTTAAATGCAGGTGGAATACATTGAGCTTATAAAGCGCCATCACATCAAGCACTCTGAATACTTCACTTTTAGGCTGAAAGTTTCGGCCAACATCCAGCATAAAGGCGCGGTATGGGAAACGGGGCTCGTCTTTTATCTCAACGCAGGGGATTTGGATTTCCTTTTGTGTATGGGCATAGGCTGATGGCGGGATTAATGTTTTCAGGGATTGAATGGCATAAAATGCACCGATCGGTGTGGACGCATTAATGGTAATACCATGGGGAGCAACCGAAAGTTCATATTCTTCCTCCTTAAGGTTTCCGTCAGGTATAATTTGAATAACATTCAGATTAATTGATTTGGGGCTCGGTTTATACTTTCCGTCAAAAAACGAATTTAAAAATGTCCTTAAATTTTTGCCCTCTTGCTCAAATTTGTTATCAATAGAATAACCCATTACAATACGCTCATCCAAACTAAACACGCCCCCCGTCTCCTTATAACTCACCGGCGTTGGGAACACCTTTGTTAACTGCTCTTCCGGTATATCCTTAATATTTTTATTCTGATCATAAATAATAGCGGGCGTTACCAAACCCACGTAATTTGGTTTAAAAGGTTTAATGGTAAATGCCCCGGTATTATAACCTTTATCCGGCTGTTCATCCCAAACCACGTAAAAGCCTTCGGGGCCATCGGTAAGGGTAACTACGGGTTCTTCATCGATAAATTTTATCACTACTGATTCACCGGGTTTTATTTCGGTAAAAGTATTTGTCGGCGTTAAACTGAACAGGTCGCCGTTTACAAAGCTGATGGTTGCATTTCCAGTAACGGTTGCCGATGCGACTAAACGCGCCGAGTTGAAATACATTTTCCAGCCTGTGGCAGGGAATGTATTTTTACCATCGTTGGTGATGGTGATGGCATTTAAGGATTGTCCACGGTTTGGGGCATCATTTTGCAGGGCTTCCCAGGTGATGCTCAAGTCGTGAGCATTAAATGTTGGTTCGATGGTTTTGGCGGCTACTTTAAAAAAAGCCGATGCCAAAAGGATAACAATAAAATAATACCGCATGGATAAATTATTAGGAAATAATTGATTGAGTAAATATAGGCTATTTATGCATATCTAAAATAACTTTTTAAAATATTTTAAGAAGTATATTCCCTGAAAATATTCTTAGCTTTAAACCCGTTCTTTTAAACCTATTTTTAATTTAAATACGCGTCATGAAAAACATTATTTTCTGCTGCTTTATTGCCTGCTGCCTGCTTTCGGTTTCTGCTTCAAAACCCGGTTCATCAACGGGTTGGATATCCTTATTCGACGGACATTCGCTCAAAGACTGGCGAGTGGGCGCCAATGCTGAAACATTTTCAGTAGATAGCGGGATGATCATTGTGCATGGTAAAACCGCCCATTTATTTTACGACGGCCCGGTACAGGATCATAATTTCAAGAATTTTGCATTTAAGGCCGATGTTATGACCCATAAGGGCACAAATTCCGGAATTTATATTCACACTGCCTACCAGGAAGGCGGCTGGCCCTCAAAAGGCTATGAGGTACAGGTAAATAACTCGCATACCGACTGGATAAGAACCGGCAGCTTGTACGGCATAGTGAATATTAAAGAGGTGTATGTAAAAGATAACGAATGGTTTACCATGTACATTACCGTGCACGGAAAAAGGATCATTGTTAAATTAAATGATAAGACAGTGCTTGACTATACCGAGCCTGATAATGTACAACGCGGTAAAGGTGACGAGCAGCGGGTGCTTTCCAGCGGTACTTTTGCATTACAGGGACACGATCCCAACAGTTTGACCTATTTTAAAAATATTATGGTGAAGCCCTTGCCTGATGCGAATTGATTAAACGATGAAAATAAAAAGTTTAATTTGCCTGATTATCATCCTAAAAGCATTGCCATCCTTTTCCTGCCGGTTGGATACGATTAAGTTGTTTTATAATATCAACCAAAAAGAGCTTTCTTCTCAGCATAAAGTCACGCTCGACTCGCTTAGCCATTTTTTAAGCGATACCACTGCCGTGCATATTTATGGTTTCGCGGATTATTTGGGGAAGAGGGATTCTAATTATACTTTATCAAAATACCGGGCAGAAACGGTAAAAAAGTATTTATTAACCCTGCACAGCAAGAATGTACGGATTGCACCTGAAGGCAAAGGCCAGGTTGACGCCACAACAACAAATCTTTCTGCGTTAGGGGAGCCGCTAAATCGCAGGGTGGACATAATTTTTGCGACGGCAGCTCCGAAAAGTAAAACTGCTGTTATTCATTTAAAGAATACGACACCTATAAAAAGGAAGGACGACAGTGTTTACATTCGGATAAATAATTTAGCAAAACTGAACGTTGGGGACAGCCTGAGTTTTAAAGAACTAACTTTTCAGCCAGGCCGGCATTTTTTAAGGGGGCAGGCGGCAATACATTACATGGTGGCTTTAAAAGACTGCCTGAAAGCCCACCCAAACCTTAAAATAGAAATTCAAGGACATATTTGTTGTCAGTATGACAAAAAGGATGGCCTGGACTTTGATACGAGAAAAAATAATCTATCGCTAACGCGGGCAAAATTTATATACGATTACCTGGTAAGCGAGGGAATAAACCCTGGAAGGCTAAGCTATAAAGGTTTAGGCAGCAAAGAGCCAAAGGTTTATCCGGAGCGAAGCGCTGATGATCAGAATCAAAACAGGCGAGTTGTAATAGTACTGACAGGCAAGTAATGTGAATCAAGAGCCAAGAGCCAAGAATCAAGAGCCAAGAATCAAGAGCCAAGAATCTATCATTCGATATTATTTTTTTTCGCTTACGGTTTTTGCAGTTCTGTTTTTTCCATAAATGCATAGGCAATCATATGGCAAATGCCCATGTGCGCATCCTCAACCCTTCCGTAATGGGTATCATCAACAACCATAACCGTATCTGCCAGTTCAGCAAGTTTTCCTTTTTTACCACCTACTAAGGCGATACAGTGAAGCCGGTTAGCTTTGGCCCATTCAACAGCCTTGACAAGGTTTGGCGAATTTCCGCTAACACTCAACACCAGTAACAGGTCGCCCGGTTTAGCCTGGTTCATTAGTTGCCGCACAAAGATATCTTCATAGCAATAATCGTTACCTATCGCGGTGATCCAGCTGGTGTTGTCGTTTAACGACAGGCACCGGAAACGTTTATGGGTTTTATCCGACGAGCCTTTTCCCAGGTCGGTAATAAAGTGTGAAGCATTTGCGGCGCTGCCACCGTTGCCGAAAACAAAGATCTGCCGCTCGTTATCAAGAGCCGACTTAAAAAGCCCGATCACTTCTGCTAAGGTTTCCCTATGGATGCTCTCCAATGCTTTTTTTTGGAGACCTATATATTCTGAAAAATAATTAATCATTGCGTTTATTTTTGGTAATAATCCGCTTCTTTGGGCAAAAAAACATTAGTGTAAGACTGTAATTATTTCTGCTAATAAAACGTCTAAATTATTTTTATAATCTACTTGTTGTTCGTTAGGTAACGGTTCTTTTTTTCTGATTAGAAAATGTGTGTATCCATCTGCACTACTACGAAGAGATTCATTTAGATGCTTCATATTTTTTTTAAAAGATTGACTTCCATACCCCCCTATAACTTTGTCAAAAGAAGTGAATGTTGCATCAAATATAGGGGGCACGTGATTAATAATGGTTCTTAAGAGTAAACCAACAGTAAAAAAATTCTCATTTATCCAGTTACTATTTAATTCTTCACAGATTCTAATGAGCTTAGATAAATCAAAATTTGAATGTTTTAATTGTTGGAGTTCTTGTAATCTTTTACTGTTTACATATAAATCCGTTTTTTTATTTGGTTTTGTTTCTGTCTGTTCATAACCAAAATTCTTATCTTCTAAAAAATCGCTCGTCACATTTTTCCCAAATTGGGACAGAAGCCCAGTATCCAACGGATATTTTCCAAATGAAAAGCTGCTATCAAATTGTTCGGCATATTTTTCAAGTTCCTCCGTAGTTAATCCTTTGTCGTTGGTTACAATTGCAATCTCACTAATCGTTTTAAAATGATATTTTACAAAATTTACGGTAACACCTTTGGATCCTTTTTTATAAGCATTAACAACATTCAGAATCGAATTCTCGTCCAAATTGAATATGTTGAAAGA
Source organism: Mucilaginibacter sp. (assembly GCA_036758125.1). Classification (GTDB taxonomy): domain Bacteria; phylum Bacteroidota; class Bacteroidia; order Sphingobacteriales; family Sphingobacteriaceae; genus Mucilaginibacter. Next base: position 2,549 of record DAIOXE010000038.1, on the reverse strand, counting down.
CCCATTGTCACATTGTATATATACATTATATTTCATCGTTGACTTTTCTAATTTTTCTTCAACGAGATCATTTTTATAAGGAATTCCAAAGTTTTTCACTTCTTCTATCATATTATTTAGTAAGGAGGTAGTGATTTTTATTGCTCTTTCTATTGTATGACCCATATTACTACCTGCAGGTTTTCTTGCCCAAATTATTTCCTTTTTACCGTTTGTAAGTTGATGATAATACGATGAGTTTTCAAAAAATCTTGAAATAATGCGTTCCAATAAATCAATCTGATTGTTGATTTCTTCAGCATCACCATTATTTATTTTGTTATTGATAGCGTTTAATTGTCCTAAGATGTTTTCTACTCTTACCATTATAACGGTTATTGATTAATCTAAGCTAAGGAAAAAACATCTAATATTTATTTGAGAGGTATTTATCGGTATGAAAAGTTACTTAAAATCGGTTTTAAAAAAAATAAAGTTATTGTTTAATATATTAGCAAATCCTTCAAAAAATAAAACCTTTCATTATGGTGGATTTAGAGAAATTTGCGAATATTTTGGGTGCAGATACAGTCAAAAAAATATATGAAGATGGGGTATCTCAACCAGTTCAGGAAACTGGTAAAATAGCGACCGACTTTATCAAAACTGCGAGATTATTTACTGCACCTATTCAGCTATTGGCATCCTATCAAGATAGACTATCCAAATATTTTGAAAAAGTTAGAAGTTCGGTTCCAAAAGAAAATCAGATTGAAGCACCTGCTTTCATTAGTGGTCCAATCATCGACAAATTAAAATATTTAGAAGAAACTAATTATTTAACCGATTTATATCTTAATCTCTTATCAAGAGCAATTGATAAAGAAAGAATAAATGAAGCACACCCAGCATTCTTGCATATTATAGACCAACTCTCTCCTGATGAAGCTTATTTTCTTTTTAAATTAAAAGATAACGATTTAGGGACGACGACTACTATGGATTTAGATTACGAAAAGAATAAATTCTACAATTATCAAATAATTAAAAACGACTTACCAGTTAACGAATTCACATTCCCTGAAAATTTTCAAATGTATTATTCACATTTAGAAAGTTTAAACTTACTTACGTGGCATATACAAAACAGTGAGTATCCTCGTAATGAAAAAAATATTCAAATTGGAATAGTAAATCACGGCATGTTACAAACCACAGAATTTGGCAAACTATTTATTAAAGCCTGTATACCTGAAAAAGGATTTATATTTATGAAGTGATTATTTAATTATACTAAATCTAACTTCTTGTCCAAAGAAGCGGATTATTACCTTATTTTTTATGTTTTATATCGAATCGCGAGCAACAGCGCCCCCACAGGCACGGCATCTTCTTTCAATGAAGATAGTCGGATTGGCGGCCCCGGTTGAAAAACATCCATAAGGTATTTTGAAAGTTTTTGTTCTACTAATTTACGAAGCGGTTCTCCTAAAAAGGACAGGCCTCCGCCCAAAATAATAGTTTCGGGATGCAATAAATGGACAGCATGCGAAATACCAAAAGCCAGGTCGTCACAAGTTTCGTCAAGTATTTTTATCGCTTGTTTATCGTTAAGACTTATAGCTTCACCAAGCGATTTTGCTTCGGCCCCCTCACATTGTTTGGCCAATTTTGCCAATTGCCCATCAGGATAAATGCTGACGGCTTCCCGTATCTTTTTGTCCACTGCCCATCCCGAACAGGACGATTCTATAGTCCGTCCGGTTTTATCCAGCCGGATATGGCCCATTTCAGCTTCGCCGGGCAACGCACCGTGATATATTTCTTTATTAAGCACAATGCCCGATCCGACGCCGCTGCCAAGCGTTATATAAAATACATTATTGTACTCTTTACCTGCTCCATGCAAAGCCTCTCCCAATGCCGCCGTATTTGCATCATTTTCAACAACGGTCGAAACACCGGTCAAATCCCCGAGCCATTCTTTCAACGGAAACCCCGACCATCCTTCAATTTGATAGGATACCAGCACTTTTCCTGTTATCCGGTCGATTGGCCCCCCATAACCTACCCCAATTGCTGAAAGTTTCCTGGACTTAAGATGGTGCAATGTTTCCGAAATGTGTTGCCTTATTTTTTCTCCACCCGCAATCCGGTCGACAACAAAACGGAACCTTTTCAATATTCGGGCATTTTCATCACCCAGAACAAGTTGAAGTTTCGATCCGCCAATTTCTATTCCCAGGTAAGTTTTTGTATTCACTGAAGATGAGTGATCATTTTTGTACAAATTAAACAAAAAATGACGAGGGCGTAGTTTTTTATTCTCCTGCCAGGCATATAGTTCGCGTAAAACTACGCGAAATAAATACGTGTTAGCAGTAACAGTTTTGCGTGTTTTCCGCCTTGAATACCGAAAGGAAGGTTACTAATTTGCGGCCAGATTTCAGGTTCATTTAACCTTCAATTTAAATGTTGTTTATAAACTGTGGTTATGGAAACACGCTATTTATATCTTTTACGTTTTACATTAGCCTGGACTGATATGGTATTAGTTAATGCATGTTTTT
>DAIOXE010000037.1:0-31981 GCA_036758125.1 Mucilaginibacter sp. | reverse complement strand
ATAAATATCTGAATAACAAATATTTATCGCTTAACTTAATAGCATTGAGGGTCTCCAACAGGACAGGTTTTTAACAGTACCTCAGATTTCGCCGGAAGCAAATTCATTTTTGCGACCGCGGACGGCCTGATCACAGCATGGGCCCCAGGTAGTAGTTCAGCAGTAACCGTTGCAGACAGATCAGCATCAGGGGCCGAATACACGGGGCTAACAATAGCCGTGAGCGGCTCCTCAAATTATCTGTATGCCACTAATTTCAGGCAGGCGAAAATTGATGTTTTCGATAAAGACTTTAACTACGTTTCGTCTATGCCATTTCTTGATTCCAGCATACCGGCCGGTTTTGCTCCATTTAACATTCAGAATATCGGCGGCCTGTTATATGTTACTTATGCTAAACAAAAGGCTCCTGATAATATATTTGACCAGCCCGGCGCCGGTAATGGATATGTCGATATTTTTAATGCCGATGGCTCGCTCCTGAGAAATTTTGCCTCACAGGGAACCCTTAATTCTCCATGGGGTATCGCCCTTGCACCCGGAGGATTTGCAGATTTTGGGATAGCAATACTTATAGGCAATTTTGGCGATGGCCGGATTAATATTTTTGATATGCACGGAGATTTTAGAGGCCAGTTGCAAGGTACTAACCGGCAGCTCATAACCATACCGGGCTTATGGGCCATTGATTTTCTGCAAAATAACCAGCCCGGCATAAACCGCCATAGTCCGCTATATTTCACAGCTGGCCCGGATTTTGGAGCGCATGGCCTTTTTGGTACTTTGAAAAAAGAATAGGTAATTATTTTTACCGCGGTTGGTTATTACCGGAGGGATCAGGCGCACTTCCCGTTAGTTGAATTTTACCGGAGACCGTGCTTTTGCCCGGTCAGGAGCTAAACCCTGACCGGGCAAATTCGCTCGTTATCTTATTTTTATTGATTAATAGGAGTGGCCTCAAATGAGGGGGAAAAAATTGGGCTCCCATAACCCCCTGGTATTTGCGGCCTCTTTCCGAATCTTCCAGCTTTCCAAACTTTCCGACTCTCTGCAGCTTCTTCCGGACTTTCGGACTTTCCGGACTTTCGGACTATAATTTATTCAGCTCCTCAACCAGCACCTTACTCATCTCATTAAAATAACGCCTTACGCCAAAACCCATTACGCTTTGTATGCCGCGGCTTGCGTTCGTTAAAAATACCTCATCGGCCTCATATAATATATCAGGACTGATCTGCGCTTCAGTAAGCGGAATATTAATTTGTTTTGCGATGTTAATGATCACATGGCGCATAACCCCTTCAACGCAGCCCTCGCTTAAAGCCGGGGTATATAAATGATTTTGGTATCTTATAAATATATTCGAACTCCCTGCCTCGCACAAAAAACCGTTTTGGTTCAGCAAAAAAACATCATCAAGTTTGTTTTGGGTTTTATACAGGCCGGCCATTACATAGATCAATGAATTACACGTTTTAATATTCGACAGGTAATTTGTGGGTTTTGGCAGATCAGTAAATATATCCATGATCAACCCTTTATCGTTTAAAAAGTATCGGGGTTCATCCAGGGGTTGCAGTTCAAGGCACCAGGCCATTTTGTTTTGCGATGGCGTATACAAACCTTCCGCGTCCCTGAAAACGGTTAAACGCAGGCGGCCATGCCTGGCTTTATTTCGTCGGGCAAGGTCCTCTGTTTTTTCTTTAAGGAACCAGGTATCCATCTGCGAATAGCCGTCAATTTTAAGTGCCTTCATTCCCCTTTGCAAGCGATCGGCATGCAGATCGGCAAATTTAAGCTGGCCTTTCATCATGCGCATACTCTCAAACAAACCATCGCCATATCTGAATGCCCTGTTTTTTAGCGTCAGCACCTTCGTATCCACCGGAAGTATTTCGCCATTAAAATTTATTAGATTGGGTATCATTAGATTTGAGATTTTAGAATTGAGATTTGGGATTTGGGATTTTAAGTTTATAACCTGAGTTATTTTAACCAAAACGTCAGTTGCACCTTCTTCCGGACTTTCGGACTTTACTGACTTCCGGACTAATCACTAATCTCCAATCTCTTATCACTATAAAACCGCCACTTATCCAAAACCAGTTTAAAATCCGGCGGCAGCGGCGCTTCAAAAAGCAATTGTTTTTTTAGTGTGGGATGCAAAAACCCCAGTGTTTGGGCATGCAGCGCCTGGCGCGGCATCAGCGCAAAGCAGTTTTCAACAAATTGCCTGTATTTGCTAAAAACAGTGCCTTTCAATATTTTGTCGCCCCCATAGGCGGCATCACTGAATAAAGGGTGCCCTATATGTTTCATGTGCGCCCTGATCTGGTGTGTACGGCCGGTCTCCAGTTGGCATTCAATTAAAGTTACATACCCCATTCGTTCCAGAACTTTATAATGCGTTACCGACCATTTGCCTTTTTCCGGATCATCATAAACAGACATTACCCGCCTGTCGTTCACACTGCGGCCAATATAACCGGTTACTGAGCCGTCAGTTTCAATATCTCCCCAAACCAATGCAACATACTTTCGGGTAATGGTATGATCAAAAAACTGCTTTGCAAGCCAGGTCATTGCACGCTCGTTTTTGCTGATGAGCAGCAACCCGGAGGTATCTTTATCAATCCGGTGCACCAAACCGGGCCGTCCCTCATTACCCGGTAAAGTCGGCAACTGCTGAAAGTGATAAACCAGGCCATTTACTAAGGTGCCTGTATAATTATTGTAACCGGGATGTACTACCAAACCGGCCGGTTTATTTACCACCAGCACGTCATCATCTTCATACACAATATCCAGCGGCATGTTTTCTGGATATACTTCAGTATCACGCGGCGGATGGGGTAATACTACTGAAATAACATCAAGAGGCTTAACCTTATAGCTTGTTTTTACTGTGTTATCATTTACCAGTACCGTCCCCAGTTCAATGGCATTTTGTATGCGGTTGCGCGATGCATTTTCAACCCGGTGCATCAAAAATTTATCAATACGAATGGGTGACTGACCTCTGTCAACAATTATACGCAAGTGCTCGTATAAGTCTTGTTCATCTTGCTCAACTAATAGGATATCATCTGCCATTTGGGCAAAAGTACTCGTTTATTGATAACAATATACAAGTGAACATTTATAAAGCTTAAAATAAAATCATGAAAAGAATTTACACTTTATTAGCATTAGCCGCTTTGAGTTTTGCGGCATTGGATGCTAGCGCCCAGAGTGGGGGCGGAAATGGCGGAAATGGCGGCGGTTTCGACCAGTTAATTAAATCAAGCCCCGGCGATGCCACAAAACTTGTTCAGAACTATGCGGAACCTTTGTTTAAAGGCTTTGGCATAGGCTTAAACAGCGGTTGGAATAATACGGCTAAAACCAAGAAAATATTGCATTTTGACCTGCGCATTTCAGCTAATATTGCCCAGGTGCCCACGAGCGCCCAAAGCTTTGATGTAACTCAAATCGGCCTGTCGAATCATTTACAGGTTGACGCAAGTTCGCCCACCTCAATTGCGCCAACCTTTGGCGGCAGCAAAAATGGAACAACCCCTTTAATGGATATTAAAGATAACAATGGAAATACAATAGAAACTTTTAATATGCCGAATGGTATGATACAATACATTCCCGCGCCAGACATTCAGCTTACCGTAGGGATATTTAAGAACACCGATTTAACTATCCGCACCATGCCCACTATCAATATCGGCAGTAATTCAGGATCGATAGGGATGATCGGCTTCGGCATTAAGCATGATATTATACAGGACTTTGCAGGGAAAGGAAAACCGAAGCCTTTTGACCTGGCTATCGCCGTAAATTACAACAAGATCAGCTATTCTAAAGCACTTAATGTACAACCCGACGCTGGAACAGTAGCTGCGCCCGGAAGCCAGACAGACTTTTCAAATCAACGCATTTCAGGTTCTTTCAGCGGGACAAATGTACAGGCCATTATATCTAAAAAATTACTCTTCTTTACACCATTCCTGTCAATAGCTTATCAAAGCGCCAATACGACTTTTGGCGTATTAGGCAATTATCCCATTGCTTCATCCGTGGCAACATATACAACTGTTACTGACCCGGTTCATATTAACGAAAACAGTGTAAGCGGGTTTCGCACCGATATTGGCTTTCAATTGAATTTATTTGTTTTGCGGATATTCGCATCATATAGCCCGGGCCAGTACCAGTCTATAAATGGGGGCATCGGACTTGGTTTCTAAATCACGCCTCACCCCTGCCCTCTCAATGCTATTAACTTAAGAGATTGCCGTTTTTACCCTCTTTGCGATTTATCGCAGAGAGGGTCGAACAGCGCAGCACATTCGGGGTGAGTAAACTGTGCGCCAGGCATTTGCGTTAATGTCGCTCACATATTTACTCACCCGGTCTTTGCTTCGCTCGACCACCCTCTCTTTTGTAAACAAAAAAGAGGGTAAAAAAATATTCCCTCCTAACTTAATGATAACACTGCCTCAATCCTTAAAAAGACCAATGCTTTTGATAAGAAAATTATATTGAAGATTTGAAAAATGTCTTAACTTTCAAATCTTCAAATTAAATGATTTTCAAATTATGGGTATTGATCTTGAATTTTATAGCCCTGTTCATCCAATTACAAACAAGTTATTTGATGAACAAGGCTTAAAAGTTTTCATAAAACGCGACGACCTTATCCATCCTATTATTTCGGGCAATAAATGGCGCAAGTTAAAATACCTTTTAAAGCAGGCGCAAGCCGAAAATAAAACCCATCTTGTAACTTTTGGCGGTGCTTATTCAAATCATTTGCTCGCAACGGCTGCCGCGGCTGCCAAATTTGGGTTTAAGTCGACAGGCGTCGTACGCGGTGAACCGGTTAATAATGACACCTTGTTTCTTTGCCGCTTACACGGGATGGACCTCTTATTTACCGACCGTGAAAGCTATCATGACAAGCCGGCGCTGTTCAAAAAACATTTTGAAGACGATCCCGAAGCATTTTTTATTAATGAAGGCGGCGCATCTGCCGAAGGCGCTAAAGGCTGCAGCGAATTAATTGATGAGCTAACCGAAACTTATGATCATATTTTTTGCGCCTGCGGAACAGGCACTACTGCGGCAGGAATTATAAACGGAATAAATAGCCATGGCCTGAACACACAGTTTCATGGAGTACCTGTATTAAAAAATGGCAGTTTCATTAAAGAAGAGATCGGCAAGCTTTTAACGTCGCCGGTAAATTATCATTTACACACAGATTATCATTTTGGCGGCTACGCGAAGACGGATGAGCGGCTCATCGAATTTATAGAACAGTTTGTAGCCTCCACCGGGATATTGATAGAGCCGGTTTATACCGGTAAAATGCTGTATGCCTTGTATGATCTTGCGGCGAAGAATTATTTTGGTGGGTCAAGCCGGATCCTTGCTATCCATAGTGGGGGGATATGGGGGTTATTAGGAATGAAGGATAGGTTTAAGAACCTCCCGGTACCTGTTAAAAAAAACAGATTTAATCGGTAAATATGCGAAAAATTTCGCATATTTGTTATTTAAAATTAAGGATATGGAAGCAGTTAAATTAGCGCCTAAAATTGGGTCCCGTTTGGTATCAGATTATAAAGAATTGACTGATAAATTGGGAGGCAAGCATTTATTAGGACAAGAAATCAATAGTGATTATGATTTGTTCGACATTATTGAACAAGGATTAACTAAGAAAGTTTTTCTTCATGCAAAATCATTTATCGGCTTAAATTTAGCAACAATTACGTCCATTTGCGGCATCACATCACGCACAGTCCAGATAAAAGAAGATGATGCGCATTTTGACCATAAAGTAAGTGAGACACTTGTTGATCTTGTCGATCTATTTATCATCGGTATAAAAGTTTTTTCTGAAAACAAAAAATTTATTCAATGGATGCTGCATCCGTTAAGAACTTTAGAAGGAAAAGAACCTATAAGTTTAATTCAAAATTCAGTTGGCAGAACAATGGTGAAAGAAGAATTAATCATGCTAGCTACCGGGGTATATAGGTAATGGCCGATGAATATATTTATGTTTACCGGGTGTGTAACGCTGACTTTGTTAAACCGCATAATGGTTATGGTTCGACGATGCGAAATGGCGGCAGATGGAACTCTAATAAATATCCATGCATTTATGCGGGCGCTAATCGTTCGATTGCTCAGTTAGAATGGGTATCTCACTCTTTAATCAACGAATTTGATTTCCCAAATCTAATTATGGTCACTTATGCGGTACCAAAAGATCAGATTTTTGTTCTTGATATTTCTAAATACCCGGATTGGATACATAATGAGGTGTTAACAAAACAGTTAGGGGACGAATTTTTTAGAAAAAAAGAATCAATCGCTCTATGTGTTCCTTCTGCTATGGATCCCAAAGAGTTGAATTATGTGATTAACCCAACTCATCCTGAGTTTTCGGCACCTAAAATGGTTATTAATGATAGTGAAGTTCTCATTTTAAACAAGCGTTTTTTTGAGGTCAAAGAATTTTTAAAAATGGCCTTGAATATAAACTCGCCTGCTAAACTAGTTGCGGACGCAAAACTTGCTAAGTATATTTCCGAAAATAAATCAACGCCGGTGTATAAGCGATCCCATCCACGGCGATCATCTAAAAAATAATTAATGGTTGGAAACCTTTCGCCTTTTACCTTTTGCCTCCTAAAAAATGATCCATATAGAACAAATAACTCCTCAACTTACCTGGCGATTGCGACGGGATGTTTTGTACCCCAATCAAAAAATGTTTGAAATGGAAATGGACGAGGATAGCCATGGATTACATTTCGGCGCATTTAAAGATGATAAACTGGCGGGGGTAGTTTCGTTGTTTCAAAAAAAAGCTGATTTTCAATTCAGGAAGCTGGCTGTTGATCCATCTGTACAAAAAATGGGAATTGGCAACACTTTATTGCAATATATTATCGGTTATGCAAAAGACAACGGCGGTACACGGATATGGTGCAACGCACGGTCAGCGGCTATTGGTTTTTATTTAAAGGCGGATTTCTTGCAAACCGGCAAACTGTTTTCCAAAAACGGCTACGATTATGAAGTTATGGAAAAAGCGATATAAAATATCCATAATCTAAGACATTTTTTGGCTTAAATTCCGTATTTTTGCAGCCTCTAAAATTTAAGGTCGAGAACATTGATGTATAAGGAATATAAGCAGTTAAACTTATCGCAGACAGGCAAGGATATTCTTGAGTTCTGGAAGATGCATCACATCTTTGAAAAAAGCATCAGCGCTCGCCCGGCAAATAACCCCTACACTTTTTACGAAGGGCCGCCATCTGCTAATGGCATGCCCGGTATTCATCACGTTATGGCGCGCGCCATAAAGGATATTTTCTGCCGTTACAAAACCTTAAAAGGCTATCGCGTTGAACGCAAAGCAGGATGGGACACCCATGGCCTCCCCATTGAGCTGGCTGTTGAAAAATCGCTTGGCATTACTAAAGATGATATCGGCAAAAAAATCTCGGTTAAAGATTATAATGATGCCTGCCGCAAAGAGGTAATGCGCTATACCGATGTCTGGAACGATCTTACCGAAAGAATGGGTTACTGGGTGGACCTAAATGATCCGTACATCACCTATAAAAACGAATATATTGAAACCCTTTGGTGGATATTGAAGGAGCTTTATAATAAGGATCTGCTTTATAAAGGGTACACCGTGCAGCCATATTCGCCAAAGTCGGGAACCGGGTTAAGCTCACATGAGCTGAACCAGCCAGGTACTTATAAAATGGTGAAGGACACTTCGATAGTTGCGCAATTTCATTTAAAGAACGACCAGCAGCATCCGCTGATGCCTTTATTGTTTGAAGATAAAAACGAAGATACGGTAATATTAGCCTGGACAACCACCCCGTGGACTTTGCCCTCAAATTGCGCGCTGGCGGTTGGTGAAAAGATAGATTATGTGAAGATCCGGACTTTTAACCCTTACACATTTGAGCCGGTAAGCGTGGTTTTAGCCAAGGACCTGGTTAGCAAGTATTTTAAGGCAGAAGGCGAAAATACCACCTTATTCAGGGAATATAAAAGCGCTGATAAGGTCATTCCCTGGGAATTACGGGGAAGTTTTAAAGGCGTTGAGTTATTGGGATTGCGCTATCACCAGTTGATGCCTTATGTATCAAACGAAGATCTGGAGCAAAATGCATTCCGTGTTATCCCGGCCGATTTTGTAACTACCGGGGATGGCACGGGCATAGTACACACCGCCTCTGTTTTTGGCGCCGATGACTTCCGCGCCTGTAAAGAAAATGGGGTGCCATCTGTAATGGTAAAAGATGAAGCGGGCAAGGATGTCCCCCTGGTTGATAAGCAGGGACGTTTTGTGGATGAAGTGACGGACTTTGCAGGCCTATATGTAAAAGAAGAATATTATACCAAAGAAGAACGCGAAGCCCCCGGCTTTAAGGCTACCGATGTAATGATAGCCATTAAGCTGAAAGAAGAAAACAAGGCCTTCGATGTTAAAAAGTACGAGCACAGTTACCCCCATTCCTGGCGGACGGACGAACCGATATTATATTACCCGCTGGATAGCTGGTTTATCCGAACTACTGCCCTAAAGGATAAAATGGTGGAGCTGAATAAAACCATCAACTGGAAACCTGAGTCGACAGGAACGGGCCGTTTTGGCAACTGGCTGGAGAATCTGGTTGACTGGAACCTTTCGCGCTCACGCTTTTGGGGAACGCCGCTGCCGATTTGGCGCGAAGAAAACGGGCCGGAGGAAAAATGTATTGGGTCTATTAAGGAGTTGCAGGATCAAGTAGCAGTTGCAGTAAGCAGTGGCCATTTATCAGATGAAGAACTTGAAAAAAATAAGTCAATAATTCAATCACTCAATAATTCAACCTTTGATCTTCACCGCCCTTATGTTGATGATATCGTATTGACTTCCTCAAAAGGCAAACCAATGTACCGTGAGCCAGACCTTATCGATGTTTGGTTTGACAGCGGCGCGATGCCTTACGCACAATGGCATTTCCCTTTTGAAAATAAGGAGCAATTTGCAAATGCCTATCCTGCCGATTTTATAGCCGAGGGCGTTGATCAAACCCGCGGCTGGTTCTTTACCCTCCATGCCATAGCCGTTATGCTGAGCGAAGTGAGCGATGAAGTGAAAGCGGTAAATGCCATAGTTGGCAATAAAGGCGTCGCCTTTAAAAATGTGGTATCAAGCGGGCTGGTGCTTGATAAAAACGGCAACAAAATGTCCAAGCGTTTAGGCAATGCCGTTGATTCATTCTCAACTATTGAGCAATTTGGCGCTGACGCTGCCCGATGGTACATGATCAGCAATGCGGCACCCTGGGATAACCTTAAATTTAATGAAGAAGGAATAGACGAGGTTCGCCGGAAATTCTTTGGCACGCTTTATAATACTTATACCTTTTTTGTACTGTACGCCAATATTGATAAATTTACATACAAGGAAGCGGAGATAGCCATAAAACATCGCCCGGAGATAGACCAGTGGATCATTTCCCTACTCAATACACTAAGCAAAGAGGTTGATGCTTTTTATGCCGATTTCGAACCTACAAAAGCTGCCCGCGCCATACAGGATTTTGTCGATGCGCATTTAAGCAACTGGTACGTGCGCCTTAGCCGCCGGCGTTTTTGGAGATCGGATAATCCGGATGACAAACTATCTGCTTATCAAACATTATATACTTGTTTGGTAACCATTGCCAAGCTGATGTCGCCGGTCGCTCCATTTTTTGCCGACCGCTTATATATCGATCTTAATACAGTGACCCATAAAGAAGATTTTGAATCGGTTCACCTGGCTTATTTTCCGGAATATCACAAAGATTTGGTCAATCATGCATTGGAAGAGCGCATGCAAATGGCGCAGAATATATCGTCGTTGGTATTATCCCTGCGTAAAAAAGTGGGCATCAATGTCCGGCAGCCATTGAGCAAGATTTTGTTGCCAATACTTAACAAAAATTTCAAACACCAGGTTGAGCAGGTAAGAGATTTAATCTTATCCGAAACCAATATAAAAGATATTGAATACATAACCGATACCGCGGGCCTCATAAAAAAGAAAATAAAACCAAACTTTAAGGTGTTGGGCGCAAAAGTAGGCAAGAATATGAAGGCAGTTGCCGAAGCCATAGGTAATTTAACGCAAGACGACATTGAGAAACTTGAAAATGAGGGCAGCATCCAGCTAAACATTAACCACTCGCCACTCACCACTCACCACTCACTGCTCACCACCGATGTTGAAATCATCGCCGAAGATGTTCCCGGCTGGCAGGTGGCAAATTTGGGAAAACTAACCGTAGCTTTAGATGTTACTATTACCAATGAATTAAAACAGGAGGGCATTGCGCGGGAATTGATCAACCGCATACAAAATATGCGCAAATCGAATGGATTTGAAGTAACAGACAGGATAAATGTACGTATAAAGTGCAGCCCGGTAATATGGGAAGCAGCGAACAATAATTTAGCGTATATTTGCGCCGAAATTTTAGCAGATAGTGTGCTGCGTGATGATGAGCTAAAGGAAGGGGAATTGACCCGGATAGATGAAAACGATATTTTGATTGCTATTAGTAAAATTTAAATGAAACAAGAAAACGAAAAAACCAGGTACTCTGAATCAGACCTTCAGGAATTTAGAGGTCTGTTACTGGATAAACTGCGTATTGCCAAGGAAGAATTGAGCTCCCTTGCAACCTCACTAAGCTCACCAAATGCTAACGGTACCGATGATACCGCGGGAACCTATAAAACACTGGAAGACGGATCGGCGACGCTTGAAAAAGAACAAATAAACCAGTTAGCCGCCCGCCAGAAAAAGTTTATTGAACAACTGGAAGCTGCATTGGTGCGCATTGAAAACAAAACCTACGGCATTTGCCGCGAAACAGGTAAACTGATACCAAAAGAACGTTTACGCGCCGTGCCGCATACTACTTTAAGTATGGAAGCAAAATTGAAGCAGTAAATGAAGGCAGCTTATCTCAGACCCTTTCTTTTAGCTGCCATTATTATCCTTGTTGACCAGGTCATTAAAACCTGGGTACGGACGCACATGGATTTCAACCAGGAAATTCATTTTTTGGGTAGCCATGGTATGCTGCGTTATACCGAAAATAACGGCATGGCCTTTGGCTGGGAGATTGGCGGCGTGGCAGGTAAGCTCACCTTAACGCTTTTCCGCATTGTGGCTGTTCTCGGTATTGGTTATGGTCTTGTTCATCTTGTAAAACACAAATACCATAGGGGCCTTATCATCTGCGTGGCGCTTATATTTGCCGGCGCACTCGGCAATATAATCGATTCGACCTTTTATGGCCTGCTATACCAGCATGGGCATTTATTTGAAGGACGGGTGGTAGACATGTTTTATTTTCCCTTAATAAGGGCCACTTATCCCTCTTGGTTCCCGCTGTGGCGCGGAGAAACCTTCGAATTTTTCCAGCCGATATTTAACCTTGCAGATGCTTCCATATCGATAGGCGTTATTGCTATATTGCTATTCCAAAAACGCTATTTTAAACACGAAAAAGTGGAAATAAGCAGCCCGAACAGTGAAATGGTGGAAGAGTAGCCGGTAAGCTCATTGAGTCATTGGGTCATTTGGTCATTGGTTCGTTGTTTTGACAAAACCCGCCCTGCCAATTATAAGCCATCGAACCCGCCCGCAACTGCCGGCACATGGTTGTTGATGTTTAAGGGCCTCATTTTTTGTCGTCGCAGGCAATTCAGGCAATGGTATTGCTAATACGAAATCTAATCAGTAAATTTGTTTTATTCATCGGACAGTAACCCGTTTAAGATCAGTAAACAATGAGCGAGAAAGATTTAAATTTATTGATAGAGTTAGCTCAAGAGAAGTTAAAGATTGGCGTTTCTAAGGAACAAGCATTGGACTCTCTTATCACTGCGGGTATCCTTGATGCAAACGGCGAATATACCGAACCTTATAAAGAACTCGAGGCAATAGTAGCCTGATCCGTATGTACGATATCCGGCCAAATCTTGTGATCGGCTTTCATGGCTGCGACAAATCCGTTCGCGACCGCCTGCTTATTAATTCTAAGAATATTGAAAAAAGTGAAAAGCCACATGACTGGCTCGGTCACGGAATGTATTTTTGGGAAAATAACCTCGAAAGGGCGAAACAATAGGCCAAAGACAAAGAACAACGCGGGGAAATCAGGGAAGCGGCGGTAATTGGCGCAGTCCTCCATCTCGGCATCTGTTGTGATTTCTTAGATAGTAACCACATTAACCTTATTGCGATTTATTACGAACTCATGAAGTTTAATTATGAGGTATTGGGTAAACCTCTCCCGCAAAATAAAAACGTAAAAAGAGATGCACATAAGGATAAATTATTGAGGGAGCTGGATTGCGCTACAATTGAGTTTATGCATGAGCAGATATTTGCCGACTATCAAAAGGAAATTAGGGATAAAAGCTTCAGCAACATTAAAATATTTGAATCTACACGAGGAGTTTTTACGGAAGGCGGAGAGGCTTTCCCTGGTGCTGAGCTTCAAAAAAAGAACCATATCCAGATATGCATAAGGAACATGAATTGCATAAAAGGGATTTTCCTGCCGAGGGAAGACCAGGACTTTATAACTGCACTTAGCGAAGAATATGAACGCAAAAAAGCTGCAGGCGGCGCATAAATAAGTTTGAAAGTATTTTAATGTGACTGTTTAATCAGATGAAATAAAGGCTAATGTCGTAACAATTGGCCGGCAAATCGGGAACGAAAACGGGCTTGAAAATGCAGTGGCGAATTGGAAAAATACTTTGATAACAACGGGAATGGGAATCATTTATCAACGGCAATATACGAATGAGGGTACTTTCATCCTTCCCTTTCAACCGGGCCCGGAATCAATTAACGGGGTAACTAAGAGAAGTACCGCTGACACCATTAGAATTTATAGCAGATACCTGGTAGTTGCCGGCGGCGGTTACAGCAAGCGTAGCAGAGGTTGCTCCCGTGATAGGCCAGCCATTCAAATACCACTGATAACTTGTTGCGTTAGCTGCAGTGGCCGTCAAGGTTATTGCAGAACCTGGAGTAACAGAGGTTGGCCCGGATATGGTTGGTATTGCCGGGAAGGGACCGCCATTCAGTGAATAACTGTAAGAAGCAGGAGTGGTACCATTAGCATTTGTAGCCGTTACCTGGTAATACCCGGCGGCGGTTACGTCCAGTGTAGCAGAGGTCGCTCCAGGGATAAGATTAGAATTAAAATACCACTGGTAACTTGTTGCATTGGTGCTGCTGGCCGTCAACGTTGTAACGGAACCTGACGTTGTCGCCGAGATGGTTGGTGTTGACGGTATTGCGGCATCGGTAACTGAATAAATGGCAGAAACCAGGCTCGTGCCAATAGCATTCGCAGCAGATGCCTGGTAATACCCGGCACTGCTTATAGTAAGTGTTGCAGAGGTTGCACCGGCGATAGCCCCATTGTTTACATACCACTGATAACTTGTTGCACCAGCGGAAGTGGCTGTCAAAGTAATCGAAGAACCCGATGCTACAGACATCGGTCCTGATATTGCAGGCACTGCAGGGATGCTGTTAGCCGTAGAAGCCACCGGGGACCTTTGAGTTAATGAACTCTGTAAAGGTGCAAGCGTATCCTTTATGCAGCTTGTTATTAATAAACTTAATACGCCGGCTACTAATAACAACTTTGTATGTTTTACAGTTTGCATAGATAACAAATACATGGCATTCCTAATACAGCCAACGAGGCCGTATACGAGTTCTGCCTGGCTGATGTTTCATGCATTGGCTGTTTAAGAATGAACCGGATTTTTACCGGATTTGGTCATATCCAGCTGTAGATGAGCGTGGTTGTGTTTATTGTTTTACAACAGCCGGAGGCTGCCGCAAAAACAGCCAATCAATTATAATGATTGGTGTTTCTGGAATTTGTATTGGACTATTTAATAGTATTAGCCTTTTTAAGAGGCGTATCCCAACACATTAAGTCAAGGAAAAAACATTTTTCTCCCCCTCTTTCCCGCTTGCGGAAGAGAGGGTGGACGAGCGAAGCGATGTCCGGGTGAGTAAATAAACGAGCGACATTTAACCCAAATGCCTGGCGCACAGTTTACTCACCCCGAATGCGCTGCGCTGTTCGACCCTCTCTTCGGCAAGCCGGAAAGAGGGTGAAGACGGCAACTTCCCTTAACTGAATAACATTGTGCGTATCCAAGCGCGATTGTTGGAGTTGTCTCCAACAATCGGAATTATTTTATTTATTTAGTTCATAAAGAGTATATTGTACCGTTGATTTTAACATCGCGGTTTGTTGGAGACAACTCCAACAAAGGCAGACATAAAGAAGTCTGATATGGAAGTTATAACTTTTAAGGCATATTATTTAGACAAGTGCATGTATTGGCTGTTTGCCGTCTGGGCTGTCACTTGGGCCGTGATTTTTATTACGATTAATCTTTCTCGCGAAGATCGATATGTATTGAGTACATTCGCCATGACCGCTGAATTATATTTTGTTCTTTATCTAAATAGATTTGAACCAAAATATATGAGCCTTGATAAAGAGAGTCTTGAAATAACTTATGTTACTTTAAAATCTTATATAAATTATAAACATTCTTACCCAAGGAAGAAAGTTACCCTAAAAGTGAGATTAAAATATTGAAGAAGGATAACTCTTTTCTTTTGTCAAATAAAACCGGCATTGTAGCAAAAATTAGAAAAAGAGCATTGGACCTCGAAGATTGGGAAACTTTAAAAAATTACTTTGATTGACGAATAGAGTTTTATTAGCTCATTAAAGACATTTTTCTTTTCTCTTATTTCCGGATCTCCGACTTCAGACTTTCTACTTCAGACTTCAGACTTTTTTATTATTTTTGCCCCATTAAAAATCAAAAAACATGGATTTTCCGGCAGGATTAAAGTACACCAAAGACCACGAGTGGATAAAAGTTGATGGCAACGATGCCTATATAGGCATAACGGAATTTGCGCAGCGCGAATTGGGCGATATTGTTTATATAGATATTACTTCCATAGGAAAAGAAGTTGCCAAAGATGAGGTTTTTGGCACTGTTGAGGCAGTTAAAACTGTTTCGGACCTTTTTATGCCTGCTTCCGGAACTATTACCGAAATTAACCCTAAGCTTGACAAACAGCCCGAACTGGTTAACACTGATCCTTACGGGGATGGATGGATGGTAAAAGCTACATTACAGGATCCGTCATCTATCGACTCTTTATTATCTGCCGATAGCTATAAATCACTTATTGGCGTTTAATGAAAGCGCTGTTCAAATATTACGGGCCCGCTATTTTGTGGGCTTCGTTTGTTTTGATCATGTGCAGCATCGACCTTGGCGGGATAAGCAAGGCATCCATATTTTTTCCCGGGTTTGATAAACTGGCGCACTGCGGTTTCTTTTTTGTGTTAGTGATTTTTTGCTGCACAGGTTTAATAAGGCAACAATCACGCAAGGCCATATCGTATAAGTCTATAATAATAATTACAGCAATTGCCGTTTTATATGGTGGTTTGATTGAGTTATTGCAACTAACCATTTTTACCTGGCGCAGTGGCGAATGGGCCGATCTTTTTGCCGACGCCGTGGGGGCGTCAATGGGAGCTTTTGGAACAATAATAACTGTTAAGGCGATGAATTATGTTAAGGAATAAGTTTATTATAATTGGATTATTAGGATTGATCTCACTTTCATCATGCGGGATCTTTCATAAAGGCTGCCATTGCCCCAAATTTGGCCGGGTGAAGACAGTAAATAATTTGAAAATTTGCTGATTTGAAAATTTGAAAATTAGAAATTAGTCGATTTGAAAAATCAGGCTATTATTTTCGAATTAGCACATATTCAAATCTTCCAATATTCTTTTTCATCTTCAAATTTTCAAATCGACTAATTTTCAAATCAAAAAATGACCACTATCTAACAAAAAAGTGATACAGATCACATAATCTTATTTGGATTAAATATAAATAAGACCTACATTTGGCCTAAGATTTTAATAATATGACGCTTTCAGAACTTAAACAAGGGGCAATCGGAATTGTAAAAGAATTTACTGACCTCGAAATGTCGGTAAAATTGATGGAAATGGGATGTTTGCCTGGTGAAGAGATCACTATAGCGCGTATCGCCCCCCTGGGCGACCCAATTGCCGTTAATGTATCAGGCTACCAGTTAAGCCTGCGCAGATTTGAAGCCTCTACCGTTATTTTGCTGTAGCTTTTTAAACATTGAAAACCGATATAAGAGTTGCAATCGTAGGAAACCCCAACACCGGTAAATCAACTCTTTTCAATACATTAACCGGTTTAAATCAAAAGATAGGAAATTTTCCGGGTGTTACCGTTGATAAAAGGACCGGCTACTGCCAGTTGCCTGATGGCCGCAGTGCGCAGATCATCGATCTGCCTGGTACCTACAGCCTCTATCCGAAAAGCCAGGACGAATCTATCGTATTCTCCATACTGGCTGATAAAGCAAATCCCCTCACCCCCGACCTGGTTGTTGTGATACTTGACGCCACCAATCTGAAACGCAACCTGCTGCTGTATACCCAGGTCGCTGATTTAAAAATACCGGTTATCATCGCGCTGAATATGATGGACCTTGCCAAAAAAGCAGGGATAGCCATTGACATCGACCGGTTTTCAAAAAAACTTGGGGTTCCGGTAATCCCGATGTCTGCAAGGCGCATTGAAGGAATAGATAAATTGAAAGCAGCGATGAGCTTCGCCAATAAAATAGCGCTGCAGGAAGAGTCGATCGATGTGGAGACTATTGCCCCGCAGCTGATAGGCCAGATAAGCAAGGAACTTAAGCTCGACAATCCCTATTACGCCTTGCAGCTTGCGCACCAGCATGAAACAATCAAATTTATTTCGCCGGCCCAAAGTGAGCGTATCGAAGAACTGGAGCACGAATATTCTTTTCATTCGCAAAAAGCACAGGCATCTGAAACCATAGCCCGGTATAATTTTATTAACGACCTGCTATATGACACCGTTAAAGTACCTGAAACGGCACAGGATGAAACATTAAGCAACAAAATTGACAAGGTACTTACCCATAAAGTATTTGGCTTTATTATTTTTTTTGGTATCCTGTTATTCATGTTCCAGTCTATTTTCTCCTGGTCGGCCTACCCGATGGAGCTGATCGCTGATCTTTTTGTATGGGTACAAAGCAATCTGCATCACCTGCTTCCCGCCGGGCCTTTAACAGGTTTACTGGTCGACGGGGTTATCGGTGGACTAAGCGGTGTTATGGTATTTATCCCGCAGATCGCTATCCTTTTCGCTTTTATTTCTATATTGGAAGATACCGGTTATATGTCGCGGGTAACTTTTATGATGGATAAACTGATGCGTAAGGTTGGCCTCAACGGTAAATCGGTGGTGCCGCTCATCGGTGGCTTTGCATGCGCTGTACCGTCAATCATGAGCACACGCACCATCGAGAACTGGAAAGACCGCATGATCACCATAATGGTTACGCCGTTGGTCACCTGTTCGGCGCGCCTGCCTATTTACACACTGCTTATTGCGTTGGTTGTCCCAAACCGCAATGTGTGGTGGCTGTTCAATATGCAGGGGCTGGCCCTTACCGGAATGTACGTATTCAGCCTTATATCGGCCATTGTTGTGGCGTTTGTGTTCAAGCTGATTCTAAAAGGTCGCGAACGCGGGTATTTTATCATGGAATTGCCTGTTTACCGCATGCCGAGGTGGAACAATGTAGCCTACTCTATGTATGATCGCGCAAAAGCCTTTGTTTTACAGGCCGGAAAAGTAATTATAGCTATTTCGGTAATTTTGTGGGTTTTAGCATCCTATGCCCCTGGCGACCGGTTTAAGCAAATAGAACAAAAATACCACCAGCCTAAATACACACAAAAGCTTAAGCCCAACGAGCTTAAGAGGGTCATCAATTCCGAAAAACTGGAAAATTCTTATGCCGGTGTATTGGGTCATACCATAGAGCCTGTAATAAGGCCATTAGGGTTCGATTGGAAAATTGGCATTGCTCTCATTACCTCCTTTGCCGCCCGTGAAGTTTTTGTGGGTACCATGGCGACTATCTACAGCGTAGAGGGCAGCGCTGAAAAAATGGAATCGGTACAGCAAAAAATGAAAACGGCCAAAAACCCTGAAACAGGCCAGCCGGTATTTTCACTGGCGGTAGCCTTTTCGCTGATGATGTTTTATGCTTTTGCCATGCAATGCGCCAGCACTGTTGCAGTGGTTTATCGTGAAACAAAAAACTGGCGCTGGCCGGCAACACAATTTGCCTACATGACCGTCCTGGCGTATGCGGCGAGTTTTATTGCTTATCATCTTTTGAAGTAGCTGAGAACTGATAGCAAAAAGCTTTTTGTTTCTACCGCCAATACTGGCTTTAATACCAGTGCGGCTTTCCGCTTTCTGCTCTCGTCCTTTCTGCTTTCAGCTTTGGTCTTTTCGCTTTCCGCTCATTATTTGAATAAAAAAAAGTTTCATAAAAGTTGCTTTTGTCCTGCAAATAGTATATTTACATAACCAATTAATCAATAACCTCTTAACCCCTACTGTTATGGACTTTGCAACACTAAACAAACAAAGGAAATTTACGCTAATTGCTGCTGTAGTTGGCGTTATCAGCATTTTTTTGCCCTGGATTGCTGTTTCAGGATTTGGCGTAAGTATTAGCGAAAATGGCCTGCATAGTTATGGCGTGATGGCATTTATAGGGTTTATCGGCGCGGGCGTTGTAGCAATTACCAGCGACCAGACCAAACCACTGGATAAAGCGATGTGGTTTGTTGAATTGATAGCAGGCGCTATTGCCTTAATTTTTACCCTGATATTTATGACCAGTCTATCTGGCGGCGAAAGCTTAGTGGGCGGCTATGGGATTGGAATATGGATATCAATGTTGGCTTCCATTGGTGTTTTAGCATCCGCATGGCTGCTGAAAAGCCCGGAAGACAACCTTCAGGATAGTTTTGAAATCCTTAAAACCAAAGTAACGAATGCTGCCGGCTCAAACGCTTCCGGAACAAGCAGCACTACAGGCACAAGTAAGGTAGATGACCTGGAAAGACTCATAAAGTTAAGGGAAGAAGGAAAAATATCGGAAGAAGAATACACAGCGCTGAAAGCAAAAATACTTTAGGCAAGGGTGAGGTGAAGGGTAAAAGGCGAAAGGCGAAAGGTTGAATCAGTTTTCACCTTTCGCCTTTTACCTTTCGCCTCATCAAAGTTCTATATCTCAAGGCATTAATTTCTAGCAGTAATTTGTTAAAAATTGTTAAAAGCGGCAGATATCGGCTTATTTCAAATATTTTTGTGTTTTAGGATGAAAAAGAGAAGTATAGCCCTTATTATTGGCTTAATGAGCTTTGCATTATTGGGTGTAATGGCTATGCAATTATACTTTTTACGGCAATCCTACCAAATGCAATCTGAACTTTTCGACCGATCAGTTAACGAAGCCTTAAACAATGTGGTGGCCAAGGTTAGTAAACATGATGCTCTTAATTTTTTAAATATAAAAGCACAGGGCGGTCGTACTTATCAAGGGCCAACGATTGCAGGGAATGGTAAAATAAATCCTGATGGGGGGAGTGTGGGTAATAGCCTTACAAATAACCATTCAAAAAAAAGGCTAAGCAGCCGCCAAAAAAAAATCGCCTTGTTGCGCGACAGCCTCAAGCGTATGATCATCCATAAAAAGATGGACGACGAGATGGCCCGGTTACTGCAGGGAAGCTCTATCGACCTTCAATTACATTATGAAGAGTTTACTGATGAATTTGGCAATGTGCACGGAAGTGTAACACCTATAATTGTCAGAAATCCGGCTCCTGTATTAAAAAAACATCAAAAGCTGCATAAGTACGATACCATACGCTATACTTACAGTGATCCTCAATTTGGAAAACAGGTAATTTCAATACCGCATATAAACCCGCAATGGCAGCAAGAGCAGAATAGAAAACTAAAGGAAAGGCAATTAAAGGAAGTTAGAAGAATGCTCGAAACCGACTCCCTTGAAAATACTCCACGCACTAAATCAACGGTGATTGAAAACCTGGCAGAAGAATATGGCAAGTACGACGAGCCTTTGAAAATGCGGTTAGACCCATTTTGGATCGATACTTTACTCAGGTTTGAGCTTCATAATAAAGGAATTAATTTGCCCTTTAGTTATGAGGTGACAACGGCAAACAGTGACTCCTTGATTTTTTCGAAAGCAAATGATATTACGGGCGCAAAGCCGGTTTTTAGTAATATAACGATTTACCAAACCCCTATCTTCAGTAAAGATGTGATCAATGACCCAGGCTTGATCAGGCTGGCCTTCCCTCAAAAAAGTTCACTCATTCTGAACAGGATGACGGCTACTATGGCAACTACAGGCGGCTTATTGCTGGTGCTGGTCCTTTGTTTCGGATATACCATTTTTTCAATACTTAAGCAAAAAAAGGTGTCGGAAATGAAAAACGATTTTATCAATAATATGACCCATGAGTTTAAAACCCCTGTATCAACCATTATGATTGCAAGTGAAGCTTTAAAAGATAATGAAATTGTTCAGGACAGTAGCCGTGTAGCAAGGCTTGCCAATATTATTTATGAGGAAAATGAACGTTTAGGCAGTCACATTGAACGGGTATTAAACATTGCCCGCATTGAAAAAAACGATTTTAAACTTGAAAAGAAACCACTGGATGTTAATGAAATGATCGCCGTGGTTATTGACAGTATGGAGCTTAAATTGCAAAAGTGTAACGCCGCCATAACATTGCAGCTTGATGCCGGAAACGCTGTTATAAATGCTGATGAATTGCATTTCTCGAACGTGATCTATAACCTGGTTGATAATGCTGTTAAGTATAGCATTGATAATCCGGATATTACCATTAGTACATTAAACAAAAACGAGCAGGTGGTGATAAGGGTGGCCGATAAAGGCATAGGCATGAGCCGCGACCAGCAGACAAAAATATTTGAGCAATTTTACCGTATCCCTACCGGCAACCTGCATGATGTTAAAGGCTTCGGCTTAGGTTTAAGCTACGTAAATACAGTAGTAAAAAGGCTTAACGGCATTATAAGTGTTAAGTCGGAAAAAGAGAAGGGTTCTGAATTTGAATTAAAATTTCAGGTGGCGTGAGGGAAGAAGTCGGAAGTCGGAAGTCGGAAGTCAGAAGTCCGAAGCCAGTGAGAAAGTTCAGCACGGTTCGTGAGAGTGAGATGATATTTATTAAAGAAGACAGAAAAATCTTTCGGACTTTCGGACTTTCCGGACTTTCGGACTTGAAAATATGAAAAAAATATTACTGGTTGAAGATGATCCTAATTTGGGTTTACTGTTACAGGATTACCTGCAGCTAAAAGGTAAGTTTGATGTTGTTTTGTGCAAAGACGGCGAGGAAGGCCTGCGAAGCTTTACAAAAAGTAGTTACGATTTACTGATCCTCGATGTAATGATGCCCAAAAAGGACGGTTTCACACTGGGCAAAGAAATCAGGAAAATAAATGCCCATGTCCCTATTATTTTTGCAACAGCAAAGGGCATGATAGAAGATAAGACCCAGGCTTTTAATTTAGGCGGGGATGATTATATAACAAAACCTTTCCGCATCGAAGAACTATTACTCCGTATAAATGCCTTGCTCAAGAGGGCCGGCAAATCCGAAAAACACGAAGAAGAAAAACAAACTACATTTAAGATAGGGCGATATACCTTTGAATATACTTCACAACTTATAAGCATCGGCGATAAGCAGCAGAAATTATCAACCAAAGAAGCTGAATTATTGCGGTTACTTTGCTTGCGAAAAAACGAAGTGCTCACCCGCGAAGAAGCCCTGCTAAATATTTGGCATGATGATAATTATTTCAACGGCCGCAGCATGGATGTTTTTTTAAGCAAGATCCGTAAGTATTTAAAAGATGACCCCAACGTGGAGATCATCAACGTGCATGGCCGGGGATATAAATTGCTTATCGATTAATCATCATCCTGCTTTTCACCAGTCAGGCATTAAATTTTCTAAATCGTCCATATCTTTTGACCGCCCCGAGGCCTTTTTCGCTTTTATCAGGTCATTGAGATGTATGGTTCGTACGATTAGTCCGTTTTCTTCAAAATATGCGGCATTTTCGTAACATTCATCAAAATTTAACCCTTTAACTGCTACCATAATATCTATTGAGGACGGCGGTTTTCCAAATGTAAAAACATCCAGCGTCTTATTATTCAAAAAAGCGTCTTCGGTCATATCAAAAACAGGCATCCCAAAATGTAAAAAGGCGGTTTTAATACTTTTATAATTTTCCGCAGTTCTTTCTACCCATATATCCATATCACCCGTAGTTCTTGAATATCCATGGAGAATAACCGAGTAACCTCCTACAAGAATATATTTTACTTTATAATCGTTGAAACAATTAATAAAATCCCTGAAGTCTTCGTTAAAAATATTTCCCATGCTTATTTTCGGTGCCGTACTTTAAAAGCGGATTTATCCAACCTTGGTGGTTCGTTTTCCGGGTAATTATAGGCAATACTGTTCAAATAATTTGCAATACGCAGCCGTTCCTGCCATGTCAGGCTTCTATAATAGGCGGCATGGCTTTTTTCAGCTTCCTCTGCTGTTTGTGCTTTAAAGGCGGTGCGGTCTAACGGGTATGAACTCATCATTCAAATATACCTCAAAATAATAATTGGTTGTAACAACTTTGTTAAAGCGCTTATGAAGTTTTACAAATTTTAATAAATAAGTTTGTGATTAACTGATCAAATTGTTTGTTATGAATATAAAAATATTTTACTCATGTTTGCTAATAGCAGGCACGATGGGTACGGCGTTTGCCCAGGAAACCGTTGATACAACAATGGTTCGAAAAATACGTGAAGAAGGGTTAAATCACTCCAAAGTGATGGAAACTGCTTTTTATCTTACCGATGTGTCGGGTCCCCGCATTTCCGGATCACCGGAGTTAAAACATGCGCAGGAATGGGCAGTAAACCAGTTAAAATCATGGGGTTTGGTAAATGCGCAGCGCGAACCATGGGGTAGATTTGGGAAAGGCTGGGAAATTCAAAAGAACTACGCGGCCATGACTATTCCTTATTATCACGCTATTATAGCTATTCCAAAAGCATGGACGCCCGGTACTAACGGACCGATAACCGGTGAGGTAGTGTTGATAAAAGCCGATACCATTACTGATCTTGATAAATATAAAGGCGCACTGCAAGGTAAAATTGTAATATTTGATACCAAACCCAATATTGAGCGAACTTTTAAACCGGACGCATCGCGAATTACAGACGAGGAACTTGCCGTGATGGCCAAAGCGACTGCGCAACCGGCCGGTCAACGGCGGGCGTTTGACCGCGCAGCATTTATGAAAGCGCGGGCTTTTCGTGCGGCGGTTACCCAATTTTTGACAGATGAGCATGTGGGCCTTATATTGAGCCAGGCACGCGGTACCGATGGAACCGTATTTACAACAAACGGCGCATCATATGCCGATACCGCCAAAGCTGCTTCGCCCGAGCTTGAAACCGGCGGCGAAGATTACCAGCGCATCCTGCGTTTGGTAAAAGCCGGCATAAAAGTGACGATGGAATCCGATATTAAAACCCGGTTCTTCACAGATGATCTGCAAGGATACGATGTAGTTGCTGAAATACCGGGCACCGATAAAAAGTTGAAAGACCAGGTAGTAATGATTGGCGGGCATCTCGATTCTTGGCATGCGGCAACCGGCGCTACAGATAATGGTGCAGGGAGCGCGGTTATGATGGAAGCGGTGCGCATTTTAAAAGCGGTTAATTTTAAACCGCGCAGTACCATCCGCATCGCTTTGTGGAGCTCTGAAGAACAAGGATTGTTTGGCTCACGCAATTATGTGCTTAACCACTTCGGCGATCCGAAAACAATGGAGCTTAAACCCGAACAGGCAAAAGTTTCGGCCTATTATAACCTCGATAATGGCACCGGTAAAATACGCGGTATTTATTTGCAGGGCGACTCGTTAGCCGGGCCAATTTTTAAAGCATGGCTTGCGCCTTTTAAAGATTTGGGCGCCTCAACCATTACCATCCAGAATACAGGCAGCACCGACCATGTTTCGTTTGACGCTGTGGGTATTCCCGGCTTCCAGTTTATCCAGGACGGGCTTGATTACGGTGCACGTACACACCATAGTAACCAGGATACCTACGATAAACTAAGTGCAGACGATTTGAAACAGGCAGCGACAATTGTTGCGTCGTTTGTTTATAACACCTCACAACGTGATGAAATGATACCCCGAAAGGAGCTGCCAAAAGTGCAGCCCGCTGTCGCGAGAAATTAATTTTTAATATCGGACACTGAATTTCAGTGTCCGATGTTTTTCTTCTAATGCTTTATCCTTTTATCAAATATAAATGGCTGAATTTTAATTATTTTGATATGTTTAAAATCTTTATGTTCCGGATTTAGCAGATAATTTACTTCTTCCTCTATGATAGACGATGGAACCTGTAATACAGCCGACCCATTTTCTTTTATCCATTTTTCGCCAAGATGTTGCGTAACTAACATTTGATTATAATCTGTCCAATCAGCCGGCAAATCCTTTAACAGGATAATTTTTATTTCGATCTCATCAGGAATTTCGATGGTTATTATGTTAAAAATGCGGCTCAATCCGGCCTGGCTGCGATGAACAGCATTTTCAAGGCATGCCAGTGAGCGCGATGATGCCGTATAAAGCATATTAACCTCATTCGGATTCCAACGCGCGGCGCTGCCCGATGCAATTAATTTACTGCTGTATTTGGCAACTGTTATCCTGTAAACTAACATGATCAGGCCAGATCTCCAAATTCAAGGCGGATTAACTCTTCTTCGATGAGTTGTATGCCGGTAATGGTATCCATCAAATCAAAAGGTAACTGATTGCCAAGCCCGTACGAAGATGTACTAAGCCATTGATGAAAGCTTTTTGCAGAACCGAATATATCAACGCCTTTATCAAATAAAGCAAATGATTTAAGCAGTTTTTCACTTAAAGCGGCGTCAAGCGTTAACTCGCGGGTAACGTGATTTTGTATGGTTTTAACGGTAGTTTTAAATGTTTCCTGAAACTCATCCTGTGTAAAGCCCGAAAGCGAAAGAAAATCCAAAGCAGCTTTAGCATTAAGCCCTTTTTTTGAACGGTTTAACAAACTGATATCATCGGTATAAAATGGTTTGTAGTAAACCAATTCAGGCTCAGAGAAATGGAGAACAGGCTCTGCGCTATCATAGTTATACCTAACTTCTTTTTTACCCGCCGAACCTAACGCATCAGCTTTCACTGTTTGATGTGCTTTATTCTTTTTGGCTGCCATTTTTTCTATTTATAAAACAAATATAGAAATTTTTCTTAAATAAAAAGAAGTTTTTCCAATTTTATTTTATAAGCTCGATTTTTTGATGCTGATAAGGTATCTCCACAGCCGGAAATCCTTTATCTAATATTTTTTTTCTGAAATGTTGCTGCACTTCATATTCCCCATGAACAAGGAAAATCTTTTTTACCTTTTTAGGGTCTTGTGACGAAATAAAATGGAGCAGGTCATCATAGTCGCCATGAGCGCTCATTGATTTTATAGACTGTATCTGCGCTTTTACCTCAAATTTTTCTCCATAAATATTCACCTCACGGTCGCCTCTTAATAAATGCGCGCCTAATGAGTTTGGCTCACAATACCCTACAATTAAAATGGTACAATTTTCCTTTCCTATATTGTTTTTAATATGATGTTTTACCCTTCCCGCCTCAGCCATACCCGACGCCGAGATAATTACGCACGGTTCCTGGCGATCATTTAATGCTTTCGATTCATCGGTAGATTCTACAAAATGCAGTCCCTTAAACCCGAAAGGATTTGAATCCACCTTCAAAACATCGCTGACTGCTTTATTGTAAGCTTCGGGATGGTCCATTATTATGCGGGTAGCCTTTTCGGAAAGCGGACTGTCCACATAATAATCCAGGACGGGCAGTGTGCCTTTTAGCTCCAATGAATTTAAGGCATACAATAATTCCTGCGTGCGCCCGACACTAAATGCCGGTATAATCAGTTTTCCCTTATTTTGAATGCACGTTTGTTGAATTACCTCAAGCAGCCTCTCTTCAATAGGGCCGGCCTCCTTATGCAATGAATCTCCATAAGTTGATTCCAGTAAAATATAGTCAGCCTGGCGGAAAGTTTGCGGACTTTTTAACAAAATATCGCCGTAACGGCCCACGTCCCCGCTAAAGGTTATTTGTGTGTGCCGGCCATCTTCAATAACTGATAAATGCACAGCGGCGCTGCCAAGCAGATGGCCTGCATCAGTAAAATGAAATTTTACTGATGGGCTAATCGCGCACTCCTGGTGATAATCCACAGTTTTAAATAGCTTTAGCGACTCATCCACTTGTTCTTCGGTATATAAGGCGTTCAATAATGGCAAATTATTTTTTCGCCGGTGTTTGTTGCTGTATTCGGTATCGAGCATTTGTATATGGGCCGAATCCGGCAAAAGTATCTTCACCAGGTCGAAAGTAGGCGGGGTACAAAATATTTGCCCTTTAAAACCCTCTGCGACAAGGCGGGGGATTAACCCGCAATGGTCAATATGGGCATGTGATAGTATAAGAAAGTCCACCTTTTGGGGGTTAAAGCCAAAATGCTCATTTAAATCCTCCGTATGGTCGCCCATGCCCTGGAACATGCCGCAATCCAATAAAATACGAGTCCCATCTTTAAGTTCGAGTAAATGTTTGCTGCCTGTTACAACGCGGGCAGCTCCATGAAAGGTAATAGTCATCGGTTAGTTTAAGAGCATGTAAGCTATAAAATGTTTCGTAAAATACTGGCAGACAAAGGTAAAATTAGAATTATATTTGTTTAATATTTCATGCCCCTGTTTTTGGCGCGGCTAAATAAAAATGCCATAACAGCATGGTAGCAATGGTGCGGTAAGGCTGCCATTTAACAGATATGGCCAATATTTCATCCTTTGTCATATTTGCGGGCAGCTTTTTTACCCGCTTTAAAGCATTCACCGCCGCCAGGTCGCCGATGGGGAATACATCCGAATGCTGTAAAACAAACATTAGGTAAACGTCGGCGGTCCAGTTGCCGATACCTTTAAGGGCAACAAGTTTGGCACGGATCACATCATCAGGAAACTCTTCCAGTTCGGCTAAATTTAATTGCCCGCTCAATAAAGCTTCAGCCAGGTAACGGATGTACACCGTTTTTTGGCGGCTGCAATAACAGGCTTTCATTTCCTCGTCGGTGAGTAATAATATACGAGCGGGTGTAATCTCCTGTATCCGCTCCTTAAGTTTGTTTAAGGCGGATAGCGCCGAAGCCAGTGATACCTGCTGCTCTAAAATAATATGCACCAAGGTTTCAAAAGTATTTGGCCGCGACCAGAAAGGCGGGTAGCCGTGGGTTTTTATGATGGTTTGAAGATCGGTATCAATTGCTGCTAATTTATCGCAAATGGAGTGGTAGGTGGATTGGGTGAAGCGGTTGATCATATTATTGTTTTGGCAATGATATATTAATTTACACCAAATTATTTTTGGTGGGATTGATGCTGTTTTTGTGTTTGGGATGTGGCTTCAATAGAACACACAATAAAACAAACTCAAATAAAAAATTAATAGATACAACAAAAGTAATACCCCTTACCGATGATAGTTTGAAAAAATTAATGAAATCAATGAAAGAATGGTGATCAGTTCAGATAGCCCGTCAAATATTTTTTTAAAGAATTTATATCAATAGCAAATCCAACCTCTTTGTGTGATTTTTGGTAATAAGCGTCTATAATTTGATTATAAGTTTGTTGATTTATTTTATTTTCATAAAGCCACTTATCCAATGTTTTTTTATCTAATTCATTCCACCCTGCCTGTATCATTCCAATAATTTCACCATCTTGATTTGTAACCGGACAACCTGAAAATCCTTCTGATGCCCCGCCAAAAAATCCAAAAAAATTAATATTATGATTTGAATACTTAATTATTATAGTCATTCTTTCTTTTGCAAAATTTATAGTTTCTTTCCGGTCGCTTGTTATGGTGCTATGGATACCCAATGCAAAAACATCCTCACCGATGCCATATGTGCTATTTGATTTAAACTTGTAAAAAAGAATCTTTCCTTTAATTTTTAAAACTATAAAATCAGTTCTATAATCTCCCTGAACGAATTGTTTACTGAAATTAATTTGGCTTTTACTATGTTTATAATTATTTGTTATAAAAACAGAATCATATACTACAGAATTGTCAATGATGCGTAAATTGTATTTTACATACATTTCGAGAATTTTTATTGCGTCTTGTGGATGGAATATATGATAACAAGTAACTACATAACTATCCTTTAAAATAAACCCACACCCTTTACTTAAGTATATTGTTTTGTCCTTTTCCTTTGTATAAAGCACAAAAACAAAAACACTTTTTGCCTTTTGATTAAACGCAGCCGACCCTACAACCTGACCGAACGAATTTATTTCTATGGTTAAAAACAAAAGGAATAAAAACAATTTTTTCATTATTTTTCCGGTTTCCCAGCCCTTGCTACAGCACCTAATAGTTTGCAGGGAATGGTAGTCTAAAACAATTCTCCATCTTTTGGTGGTTCTTTATCCTTTTTTGGCGGTGGAATGGCCGTTAAACCTTTTTGATTTTTATTAAATTCGCTTAAATCTGGTGTTTGTCTTTCAACTTTATCAGTATCTTTTAATTGTTTTTGTTGTGCTAAGTGTGGACTTTCTATTAATTGATGTTGCAATTCTGTACTTGAACGTAAAGATTTTACCTGTGATATTGCCTCTTTTCTTAATGCAACAACTCTATCATACTTGTTTGTGATTCCCGCTTTAATTGCGCCCAGCCCTTGATTTAACTCCGATTGCATTTGTCCTGCTAATCCATTGACTAATAGAAATCGTAAACCTTGATACGCCAGCATCGTACATAATTCTGTGAAATTCCACAGAATTAAAATCCGGATTATACATTTGTTCCCAAACCCCTAAAAATTCTACAGTATCTTTATTTCTAATCCATTGCTGGATTTTATCATTACCGCCGTTATTTAGTACCATATCGGTTAACGAAATAAAGTCACTATCATTTATGATACTAATAGTTATATCACTTCCTAAAACCTGGATAATTGTATTTTTACTCATTCCATCAATTTCTTATAATTCGTGTGAAACATTTTATTAATGTATCGTTTAGCAGTGTCAAATAGCTTTTGACTATATTCAAACAATTAAACACTCAAGTTTATCAGATACAATATTATTTTAAACGTACTAATAATTTTAGGATTTAGCATTTAATTTCAGAAATTTACTGAATGAACAACCTGCCGCCACTAGCCGAGCGCATGCGCCCCAAAACCCTGGATGATTATGTAGGGCAAAAACATTTGGTTGGTCCGGGTGCGGTATTGCGCAAAGCCATTGAATCGGGTTCGCTGCCATCTATGATATTTTGGGGGCCGCCGGGTGTTGGCAAAACTACACTGGCTTATATTATCTCGCAAACACTCGACAGGCCTTTTTTTTCATTAAGCGCCATCAATTCCGGCGTGAAAGATGTACGGGAAGTAATTGAAAAGGCATCCCTGCTAAAAGCGGAAGGAAAAACATTGCCAATTTTATTTATTGATGAAATTCACCGCTTCTCCAAATCACAGCAGGATTCATTATTAGGCGCTGTCGAACGCGGAATAGTAACCCTTATCGGCGCCACTACCGAGAACCCGTCATTTGAAGTGATCTCGGCCTTGCTTTCCCGCTGTCATGTTTATATTATGCAGCCCCTGGACGAAGATGACTTGTTAAGTTTATTAGAAAAAGCAAAAAATGAAGATGAGGTAATCCGCACAAAAGATATAACTGTCAGAGAAAATGAGGCCCTGCTTCGTTTATCAGGGGGGGACGCCCGTAAGCTGCTCAATATTTTTGAGTTGCTGGTCAATGCTTTCGAAGGAAAAAAAATAGTCATCACTAATGATGCTGTTTTGGAACACGTACAGCAAAACATAGCCCTGTATGATAAAGCCGGCGAGCAGCATTACGATATTATTTCGGCCTTTATAAAATCCATGCGCGGCAGCGACCCCAATGGCGCCGTCTACTGGCTGGCACGGATGATCGTTGGCGGGGAAGACCCTTCATTTATTGCCCGGCGCATGCTCATTTTAGCATCGGAAGATATTGGCAATGCCAATCCTAATGCACTTTTATTGGCGCAGAGCTGCTTCGAGGCGGTGAACGTGATCGGCATGCCCGAATCACAGCTTATTTTATCACAAACTGCCATTTACCTGGCAACATCGGCAAAAAGTAACTCGGCCACCACAGCCATTGGGGCGGCTATGGATTTGGTCCGCCAAACCGGGGACCTACCTGTTCCCCTCCATCTGCGAAACGCGCCCACAAAACTGATGAAAAACCTGGGTTATGGAAAAGACTACAAATACGCCCACAGTTTTGAAGGCAATTTTACCGATCTTGATTTTTTGCCCGATGCAATAAAAGGCACAAAAATATACAACCCGGGTAACAACCCGAAAGAGCTTGAAACCAAAGAAAAACTAAGGAAACTTTGGGGGGAAAGGTATAAGTATTAAAAAGCCCTCTAACCCCCTGAAGGGGGAACTTTTTTACCCTCTTTCTGCCGCAGGCAAAGAGAGGGTGGTCGAGCGAAGCAAAGACCGGGTGAGTAAACTATGGGAGCGGCAAAAAACGCCAAAGGGGCATTTCTTTTGATAAAATACTTTACCTAAATTTGTAACAGAATTTACAAAAGGCAAAATAACGGCTATATGCAAACGCAAAATGTATTTATTGTCCATCCTTCCAATACAGAACAAATTAAAGCACTTAAAGCATTTGTAAAAGCGCTCAAAATTAAGTTTGAAATCGCAACACCTGAAAAACCCTACGACCCGGCGTTTGTAGATAAGGTACTGCAAGGGGATGAAGACTTTAAGGCAGGGAAAGGTAAAAAAATGACCATTGGCGAATTGAACGCTTTATGGAAATAATATACCTGCCAAAAGCTGACGAAGACTTAACCTTTTGGATAAATTCAGGCAACAAAGCCATCTTAAAAAAAATTGCACAACTAACGGAAGCTATTATTCAAAATCCCTATCAAGGCATTGGCAAACCCGAAGCGCTGAAATATGCCCTTGCCGGTAAATGGTCCCGCAGGATAACCGATGTGCACAGGTACGTTTATCAGATTGAAAACAATACTTTAAAAGTATATTCTTTAAAAGGGCATTACTAGGGATGGCAAAGCCCTTAAAGCTTACGCCATTAAATAACAAAGCCCGGCGCGGCCAGGCTCTGTCTTTCTATCAGGCTTTTCGTTACTGTAGTTACAAACTACAGGCATAGCCAATCCGTAGACAACAGTCTACGGACAGCATCCGCGCAAACTACGGACAGCAGCAACATCGGCAAAAAGTAACTCGGCCACCACAGCCATTGGGGCGGCTATGGATTTGGTCCGCCAAACCGGCGACCTGCCTGTTCCGCTGCATTTGAGAAACGCACCCACCAAACTGATGAAAAACCTGGGCTATGGAAAAGATTACAAGTATGCCCATAGCTATGAGGGCAATTTTACCGAACTTGATTTTTTGCCCGATGCGATAAAAGGCGCAAAAATATACACTCCCGGTAATAATACGAAAGAGATTGAAACCAAAGAAAAGCTAAGGAAACTTTGGGGAGAAAGGTATAAGTATTAAAAAGCCCTCTAACCCCCTGGGGGGCACTGAAAAAGTCCCTCTTTCGTGGTAAACTTTAAAGGGCAAACATTT
>DAIOXE010000036.1:0-34717 GCA_036758125.1 Mucilaginibacter sp. | reverse complement strand
TAAATGTTTGCCCTTTAAAGTTTACCACGAAAGAGGGACTTTTTCAGTGCCCCCGCCGAAAGAGGCGGGCTTTTTATTGGCCACGCCTCACCTAAATCCTCTCCAAAGGAGAGGACTTGAACTCCTCATTTTTTAGCCCTCTCCTTTGGAGAGGGTTGGGTTAGGCATTATATGAATTTCCTCGTTTCGGCATTAATTTTTTCGGCTGTTGGGCCGCTAACCTGCACCAATGGCAGCCGTAAAGTATCGCCGCAAATATTTAAGCATTTTAAGGCGGTTTTAACGCCCGCCGGACTGCCTTCAACAAACATCAACCGGGTGAAATCAATTAATTTTGAGTGTATTTTTTGAGCCGCTTTAAAATCGCCGGCAAGGCAAAGGCGCACCATGTCCGAGGTTTGGCGCGGCAAAGCGTTTCCGGTTACCGATATCACACCAACCCCGCCTAAAGCCATCATTGGCAAAGTTACCGGATCATCGCCCGAGATCATCAAAAAGCTTTCAGGCTTATCACGCATAATTTGATTGATCTGGTCAAAATTTCCCGAGGCTTCTTTAATACCGATGATGTTTTTAAAGTCGTGCGCCAGTCTTACTACCGTATCAGCGTTTATATTACTGCCCGTACGGCTGGGCACATTGTATAAAATAATTGGTAACGGCGAGTTTTCCGCTATAGCCTTATAATGCTGATAAATGCCTTCCTGTGTTGGTTTGTTGTAATGCGGACTTGCCGATAATATCGCATCATAACCGGTTATATCAAACCGTTTTATTTGTTCAACAACTTCAAGGGTATTATTACCCCCAATGCCTGCAACCAGGCCAATGCGGCCATTCACAGCTTTGGCGGTAAAAGCCCATACCTTTTTCCGCTCTTCATTATTTAATGTCGCGCTCTCACCGGTTGTTCCTAATGAAACCAGGTATTCCAGGCCCCCATCAATTAAGTAGTTGATGAGCTTGCCCAAAGCATCATAATCAACTTGTCCGTCCGCTTGAAAAGGAGTCACCATAGCCACCCCAGTCCCATAAAATTTGTTCATTGTAATTATTAAAGGGTGTAAATATAGTCAGTCCATGGTCGATAGTCCATAGTCCATGGCAAGAAAATGTTTTTAGTTCATGATCGGATAGTCCATAGTCGATGGTCCATGGCAAAACTGCGGTAATTATAAAGTGTTTCGTAATGAAGTAAGCATTTTGGTCAAGGATTGATATTCATCATACAATCTTTGAAAATCATCTTCGCCGATAATTTTTCTTCTTTTAGCGATAAATAGACAAGCAACTACTTCTATTGCCGATCTTAAAGAGTAACCAAGAAAATTCTTGAAAACTGCATTAGTTTGGCCAGTACATCCTTCCGCTATATTAAGTACCACCGAATCAGCGGCTCTTTTTATTTGGGAAGTTAAAATGAACAGTTCATCTTTAGGAAAGTGGCTTTTTGCTAAAATATTTATTTCATCAGTTAAATCTAATGCCTTTTGCCAAACCTGGAGATTCTCGAATTTAAATGCCATTAATTATAAGATTTAAGTTTTTTGCTATTGAATACTGACTATACATTATACCATGGCAAATCTACGCTTTTTCGCTATGGACTATCGACCATGGACTAAAAACATTTTCTTGCCATGGACTATGGACTATCGACCATGGACTCTAAAACCCCACCCCCAGCCTGATGGCCGAATTTTCATTGCT
Source organism: Mucilaginibacter sp. (assembly GCA_036758125.1). GTDB lineage: Bacteria > Bacteroidota > Bacteroidia > Sphingobacteriales > Sphingobacteriaceae > Mucilaginibacter. The sequence continues at coordinate 33,007 of DAIOXE010000036.1, read as the reverse complement.
GCCGCTGTTGAATGATTTGCCGTACATGAGCCTGAAATTTAGGTATTGGATGCCAACGCCTAATTCGGTATAATTTTTTATCGTTGGCGTGCTTAAATAGTTTATATCGACGATCTCCTGCAATTTTAATTTTCTTATTATCGGTATCTTATTCAGGATAAAGCCGGAAAAATTTTGCTCCAGGTGACCTTCAATATATTGGGTATAGGTACTAAAGTTATAATAGTTCAGCAATAAAAAACTATTGATGCCATTCTTGTAAAACAAAACCTCGTTACCTGCAAATTGCTTATAGTCAGGATAAAAAAGACTGCTGTTGTTGAGGAACTTGCCCGCGCCGATATAAAATGAAGTGTGCCCGAATATCCCGGCGCTGATGTTTGATTTTGAAATATCGGCAGATAGCAAGTCATAGTCCACATCCGAGCCAAAAATATCTTTGATCCCTTTAATATAGCTGAACCCGATGGTTGGATAGGGCGATGGTAAATACCGCTTCCCGTTCGGATAAGTTTCATATTTGTCGCTGAAATCATACGTCGTCCGGATGGTGATTTTGAACGATTGATTTTCCGGGAACAATGGTTTATCCTGCGCAGGCGTTAACGGATTATTGGAAGTATAACTCCTGTTTTCGGGATCGAAAAAGCTAAATGCGGATGTATTTGGCAACCATTTTCTGTCGGCCCATTCTGCCCCCGCTGTTGCCTGCCAGCCGCCTGCGATCCGTTTGTGCAGGAATATGGAAACAAATTGCTTTTGATAGAGTTTTTCATAATTCTGTCTTTCAAACAAACTGTAAAGCGAATTCATGAATGGCGAAATGGGGTTAGTATTGTTCAAATCGATGATGTCCGATCCTGCATTAAAGCCAAGGGTAAAAGACCCTAACGGCGCCGAACCATTCACATCGCCGGTAAATTTACGGTCCGAAAATCCATAACCGGCCTTCGCGCCCAACATTAGATAGCGGTTATTTACACTGTCAACCCGCTTGCGGAACGATGCGCCATAATTAATGGCAAACCCCTGTACAGTATTGAACCGTACCGAAGTTGAACCCGGGTCGAGGTCATAATATTCATGCCTGTACCTGTCGCTATGGCGGTAACCGCCCAAAAACAATTTGCCCGCGTTAAACCGGTTATTCACTTTATCCAGCGAATCCAGGTATGATTTTGATTCCCTCTTTTTGGCTAATACGGCCTTATTCTTATAGTCGGTTTTTTCTTCTTCGGTTAATGGGATGGGCCGTTCGTTTTCCCAAAAAGCCGAATCTTTTTTATTAACCCCCTTATTGATCCGGAGCACCTCGGCAAATTCTTTTTTGGTGAAAGTTGGGTCAAGGTCATAATCTTTATAGATGGATATAAAATATCCCCCAACTTTAAATCCAAATAAGCCGGCGGTAAAATCAAATTTAACCGATGAAGGCATCCATACTTTTTGGCTTACCGGGAAAAACTGCTCATTCACATGCAGTGTATCCACCAAATTAATATTCTGCTTTTTGGTGATGTAAAGGTCAAGCCCGTAAATGCGCCAGCCATTCTCAAGGATATAAATATAACCCTGGAAACAGGCATCATAGCTACGTTTGGGCATTACCAGTATCTTATCGATAGTTTCACCATTCTCAACCGAAAATCCTATGTATTTATAATTGTAATAGAACAGCGCATTATCAGCAATTGGCGAAACCAGGGGCCTGTTGCTCAAACCTTCCCAGTCCTGGATGTTTTCATAAAAATTAACTTTTACATCCGATGCCCGGTTAAAGGTAAAGGCCCTGTTACTGCCCGAAACCTTGGATGACACCACCTCTTCATGCACATTATCAGGCTTTTTAAAACTGAATTTCGACTCGGATTCTGACAGGTATACAATCCCTCTCCGGTTCGAGTCCAAACCATTTTCGCGGGCCGCTTTCTGCACATCAAAGCCCATAAATTTTTTAGGGGCGGCCAATAATTTTTGTAAACCCTTTATGTAAACTTCGCAGGTATAGGCATTAACCTCGTTGAGGTGTGCCTTGCGTTTCTTTATGACTTTGCGGATAATGGCATACGCCGGGTCTTCGCCCCGGGCCTTTACAACAACATTATTTAACTGGTACGTTTCGGTTTGTAAGGTGATATTAAATATTCGGTCGGCGGTTATATCCAGTTTCCGGCTTTCTTGCTTGTAGCCTACGGCCTTGTACTGCACCTCGTAAACGCCCGGCTTTAACTGTAAAGTATATTCACCCTCGCTGTTTGCCGATGTGCCTTTGGTGGTGTTTTTGATGTAGACACTGGCAAAGGGAATGGACTTGTTATGATCGTCAGTGATCTTCCCGCTGAGGGTAACCTGCTGCGAAAATGCAATGAAGCCGAGTAATAAAAATAGCGCAAAAGGTAAAGTAAATTTCATTTAGCGGATGTTTATGCTAAGATGAATTTTATTAGCTAAAGTTACGGTCAGCCGTTTGTTAATTATTGTTAAAGGTTGGTCTGCTTGTCTGATTAAACCGCCATTCATGGCGATAATCCTAAGATTATCATAGGCAAAACGCATTTTGGGTACCACAATCTTGGAGCTTTCCGAAGGCAAAACGCGTTTTGGGTACCACAATCTTGGTGGTTCCCGAAGGCAAAACGCGTTTTGGGTATCACAATTTTGATGCTTTCCGAAGGCAAAATGCGTTTTGGATACCAAAAGAATTTGCCTGAATATTTTATTAACAAATTGTATATCAGCCAAATATACTAAAAATTTCAAAGAACGACAAGAAATTTGATTAAAAAACGAGCTGAAGGCGCTGTGTTTATTGCTTGACTTGTAAATATTAATTGGTGCGGGATTGAATCAAATATACCAAATTTTGAGGGGATTTGCAAGGGGGGGTGAAGAGATTGGCGATTAGAGATTTGTATTTCCCGGACAATTTTACCTGGAAGGATGATCTTTCGAAAAAACAAAAGCAAGTGGTGCGTGCGATTCCCTCCCTGGGGAGGGCAGGGAGGGGTTTAGCCATTATGCCCACGCTTCCCACAATGCATATTGCTTGCAGGGCCGCATAAACCCCTCCCTGCCACTTCATGGCCCATCGCGCCCCTCCCGAGGGAGGGAATTAAAACGTATTACCAAATTTTGAGGGTATTTACAAGGCGGCTTTCATATTTGCGTCGATGGGATACGTCCACCGCAAACATATAGCGTCCTTTCAGGACTACACTATTCAAAAAAAAATTGCGATTTTTTAACGACCTTATAATAAACGTAGCAAGTAATTCTTTATCCAAAACTCTGCCTTATTGGATATCGGCCATTGTATTACCGTTTTCACCAGACAAAAATTCGAGAACTCGTTCAGCAGGTTTTAATTTGTGATACCTGATTACAGATTCTGCTTCAAAATGTTTACGCTTGATCTTATCCGATAAGTTCAACTCATCCTTAAATCCGAAACCAACCTGATAAAAGAGATCAAAAAACAGATTCATGTCATGACTTGAAAGATACATTTCGCTTCGTCCACAATTACGTATGAATGTTTCTCGGTCAAACAGGAAATAAGCACAAAGTTCAAGTTCGTCATAACAAAGCACTCTACCTTGTAATTGTTCTCTGGCCAGCAAGAATTCATTGAACTCACCTAAATGGTTATCTTTTCTTTTAAGTGTGATCAAAAAACTTTCAAGGTCATCGATGGCCACTGCCCAGGGATAATTATCCTCATCTCCGACAGTTAGCAAGTAAGCAAGGTCGCATTGGATTTGTCCGAATCTTTCTTGTGTGACCAGTATTGTAAAGACGTTCTCATAATCCTCTGGATTGATGTTGGCGAGTACTTTTTTATTTTTATTCTTTACAACGAACGATTTATCTCCGTAAAAAAAATCTTCGACTTCTTTTGCTTGGATATATCCTTTACCAATGGACTTTTTAAAGTCATCATTTATCCGATCATAGGCTTTTACAGGATCTCTAAACGGAATCCTATACTTATTGGCTTTGCATTCGATGATAAATGCGTTTTTTCCAGCCAGCACCAATATATCTTTTTCGTTGTCATTAATATAATATGAAGTATAAACCCGAGCATCACTGCCAAAAAAATCGCCAAATACTTCTGTTGTTTTCTCCTCTAAATATTCATCCCGCCTTTCAGAAACCTTTCGTCCTGGCGCTGATTCAGCAGAACACAATTCAAAAAGAAACTCATAGATCGCGTTGATTAATTGCTTGGAATAAACCATAACAATGTGATCGCCGTCCATCATGATTATTGGCCTGCGCAAATATTCGCAAGCATCTGTATAATATAAATATTCAGATTTATCTGAACGAAAAAGCGTAAAATGAGCAAGCAATATTTTCGCTTTTTCTTTATCCATTGCATCGTAGATGTCAGCGAGCGGGATAGCCATATCATAGACAGCATTCTCAGCCAAATCCATCAAGTGAACCTTTTGGTCAAGCGAAAACCTATTTGGATCTTTCCCGCGACGAACTGATTCAAACACCGGGTCTTTATTATAATCATGATTCAAATACCTACTGACATATTTGATCTCAAGGTTGGTTAACAACGAAAAAAAATTAATAAAATCATTTATTTCAAGGCCGGTTTCCGCAATAATAAATGGCTCAAAATGTCTAAACGTTCTTTTGATGCGTTCTACATCTTGTTCAAAAAAACTAAGAGGGGCATTTAAGTAGTAGTTGAGGAACGTACTATTTGTTATTATTACCCGATTAAACTCATCTACTGAAAGGTTCTTTTTATCCGCAAGAGAAGCTTTATAACCATATCCCCGTTCGATTTCATTTAATAACTTGATTATACGTTTATGCTCGTCACTGGTTGGTGTGTAAACTTCGTTTCCCTTAAAATCGGTCGCATGATATAAACTCATTAAGTACATTAATTGCCGGACTGGTGATCTAAGTTTAATTTGCCCGGACCGCTGTCGAACATGCGCGTTACCCATATGACAAAGATGAGCTGTAAAACTTCTATGCCCGAAACGGGAGACGAGATCTTTGAGTTCCACCGCAAGTCTTGTCGCTTTATCTATTTTTGTCTCGCTCATAAATTTTGCTTCAATAATAACTCCCTTTTAAATTAGCCCCTGACATCTTTATAATGCATAGTAAAAATGAATGTCAAATATTAGTCGAACATTTCAGAAAAAGCTAAATATAAACAAAACTACACCTGCAATTTTGTTGAACAATAGACAAGTGTTATCTTTCTGAACATGAGGATAATAGTTTTAAATCACGTATGAAATGGTTCGAGAAACACCCATTTGGGCGCATGGGAAGTGGATATTTTTCTGTAGATGCAATCTACGGGCATACTGTATCCGAATACAAACTTCGGACAGCGAGGTTTGCGACCCCGCAGGTACCGGGATTATTTATAAATAATTGTTCCCTTTGTCAACCCGGTTTAGAATAGGTACGATTTCCCGCATCCTGGTCCATTCAAAATTGGGGTCTTTGATAGACATGTGGGTTTCGTAATGAACATAAAAGTGGGTTCTGAACGCTGTATGGCTGAACAAATAATCTAAATATTCAGTTTGCTTTTTAATCATCAGCATTTCAAGATACGGTTTTATTACTTTTTCCATGTGCGACCATAAAAACGGCTTTAAAATGTATTGTTCATCACATTTGGCCGCTTCGGTAAAACGATCATTCCACGCATAGGCGGCTGATACAATATGAAAACCTATTGATATACGGATAACCTCGCCTGCCGCTCCGCCGCCCGTTGCTAATTCCTGCTGTCTTGTCTTTAAAAATGCTTCGCCAACTAAGGCGTAAGTTAACGCTAATTGTCTGTCTGTCCCCGCTACCACCAAATCCCAGCATTGCTTTAAAACATCATCCTCATGGTCTGCCATGTTTGCAACAGGTTCGTCATCCTCATCTTCTGTTTCATTATCGGGCCGCGTAAATATTAGCCTGATATAGCTATTACCGGCTTCATCTTCAACAGCTTCCATTTGCCATGCCGCCTCAAGGTATTCAGTGAGGTGGTTATTGCTGATAACAACATATTTTATGCTGTTTATGATTTTTGCATCTCTGCGGCTTACGTTATAATATGCCCCCGAAACCGTATGTATTATCTGCGGCAAGTCATCCCGGCTTAACAAGACAAAATCATAAGTGCCCGCCGGGCAAAAATCATGCGCGAGATAGCCATGAATTAAATCATAAATATGGTTGGTGCGGCTTTGCGCTACCAGCCATTCATACCAATCCGAAGGGTCATTGTAAGTATCCATGTTACATTATAACTTCCTGTTCAATCTTTGAAATTTTTAGCACTCCAGTAAAGCTGTGCTTAAAATTTTATCCTCCGTCCCCACCAGCTTCTTTACACTTACCTGATACAGTCTTTACGATACCTTTTCTCTAAACGTTCAGCACCATACCTTTTGAGTACAGCACCTTTAGATGGTTTACACACTCCAACTGGGTGGCGTATGTGAAGGGCCTACCTTCATCTTTTATACAACATTGAAAAGAACTATCCTTTCTTTTCAATCGTGACACACCCCTGCGGGGACGGAATATAAATTATTCATACTTTTTAATTTCGTTCATTTCCTCCACAATCCTCACCGTCTCCACACTCACCGTACAAACCCGCTTTAACAGATCGATCACCTGTTCTTTATAATCAGCAAAGCGGTAGGTATTAAACTTTTCAGCTATAGTAGGGTCAACATGCTTCTTTTCTTTATACTGGTCCAAAACCCATTCAAGGGCAGAGCGGTTGCCAAGCTTGTATTCCCAGGCTTGTTTGGGTATGCCGCTCAGGGCTGTTTGCTCGTCAAGCTCAATAATGCCGGCTTCTTTATCGGCCTTCAGCTTAACTTTTATTTTTGACTGTGTTTTGTATAAGGCTTCTGGCTCTCGTAGCACGTTAAAAAGTGGGGTTTCCTTTGCTTCGGTTATTTGGGCTTTGGTTTCTAACAGCTTTAGCAGGTATGGTTCAACGGTTTCATAATTAATGTGCAGATCCATCAGTTGTTTGCCCCATGCTGCCCATTGGTAAAAATCATCATAAAGGGGCAGGCGCGGAAATTCCCGTTTTAAATCCAGTTCATACTTTTTGCGGTAGGCCGGGTTATGCAATACGCCATAGGTGTAATGGAAAATATGCTCTTTGGTAATTGTCTTTTCATTAGTAAATGCGGCCAGTTCGGCATTGCTCATTGAGCTTAACTCATTTTCAGTAGTCGCTTTTGGTTGGTAATGGTCTTGGAACAGGTTTAGGGCCCAATTAGTAATGTTATCTACACGGTTACCGGATTTGTCATAGCGATAGAGAGGCAGGCACTGTGTTTTCTCAATAAAATCTAATCCTGCAATCGTTGAGGTAGCTACACAACCAAATGGCTTTGACGATGGTACACCGGACAAGTAAATTGTGTTATTCTGAAGTTTACCAGAATCTCCAAAGACTTGTCTCATCAAATATTGCATTTCATTTAATTCACGACTGAAATACAATTGTTTTTTTGTGAAGGGTCGATAGATACTATTAATTATCAGATCTTTATCGAATTTATAAAGCTTACCTTTTGAGAGATCATTTATTACAGCCCTTGTCCATTTAATTTGATAATCAACCTTATTTTTAAGATCGTCTTTTTTAATTCCTTTTAATTTTTTTGAATCCTCATTATAAGCGTTGATTAAAAAATTGATTTTCTTTTCTAATGTATTTTTATTAAAATCATAAACCCATTCATCACGATTTGTTACTAATCCTAAAGAAAAAAGTTCAAAAATACCTTCACTGCTTCTTCCTGATTTAACCTCTTTGCCTGCTATCGGAACTAAACTTTCAAAATCACTATCAGCTAAATTTATCCAATTTGATTTTTTATCCGGCTCAACCCTTTTAAATGGAATGGTTTCCAGTCGGTTATTTTTAAACCAGGCCCATTTTTCTTCCTTTCGCCATTCATCCGGCATGTCAATATACTCAATCCTGCATTTTGTGTCCTGGTTTTCCTTCTTTACCAAAAACATTACGGCAACACCCGTTTGTATGCCAAACACATTATGTGTAGTGCCAGCAATTTTAGGATTTACACGAACATCGCTGCGGGTATCAATAATATAGCAATTGCTAAAATCCTGCTCTACGCATTTTCTAAATCCGTCAAAAGTGCGGCTGTCAATAAAGCTGCGGTTGGTAATAAAAGCTATTATCCCGTTTTTATCTAGCCTGTCCATCGCCCAGCGGTAAAAGCGGGCATACATATCGTAAACCTTTGTTTTTTGCGCCGTGCTTTGTTTAATAAAGGTTTCTTTTATATGTTTATCAATAATTGGATATTCGCGGTTTTTGTTGTTGTCATTTTCGTTGGCCTGGTTAGCATTGTAAGGCGGGTTGCCAATTACAACAGAAATCTTTTTTTCATTTTGCTTTTTTATCCGTTCGCTGTTTTCTGATGATAAGCCAAACATACCTGTCTGATGGCCGGAATCTTTTTTTGCAAATTTAAGCGAGGCCACATTATCCAGCGTATCAACAAAACAGAGGTTTACAAACTCTTCATAATAACCCATCTTTTGCTTAAAGGTGAACTCCACGTTCAAATTGGCGATATAATATGGCAGTATGGCTACTTCGTTGGCATGCAGTTCGTGTCTGTATTTATTGGCCAGCAGGTGTTTGGGGATATGATCAATAATTGTAGTAATAAAAGTACCTGTGCCTGTTGCGGGGTCCAGGATATCTACATTGCTATCTGCCAGCGTTTTGCCAAAGTGCTTGTCGAGTAGGTAGTCGGTGCTCTCCACCATAAATTGCACAATTTCATTCGGGGTATAAACCACGCCCAGGCGGTCGGCGGCTTTGGGGTTATAAACCTTATAAAAGTTTTCGTACAGTACCTTTAAAAACTTTTGTTTTTCGTGGTGGTCGGTTACTTCTGATGCGGCCGCGCTTATGGCATCATAATAATGCTCAATATTGCCCAATAAATTTTTACGTTCACTATAGGTAAATAAAGCGTTTACAAGGTTTTCGAGTTCCCGACCAATGGTATTATGGCGGTGAAAATCAGCATCGTTAAATATGCGGTTAAAAATATCGCTGGTGAGGAGGTGCTGTATCATCATTTCGCGCACGTCAGCCAGCGTAATTTCAGGGTTGATCTCGACCTTGCACAATTCAAGGAACGTATCCCTTACCGCTATAAAGCTTTTGTTTGTTTTCCCGGTGGCTTCAATCTGCGCGCGCAACGCTTCAACAATTTTTGGTATATCAGCCTTAAAGTTTTCGAGCGCTTCCTCAAATTTGTAAACGGTTGCATTCTTAAAGTTTATAAAAGCAGTGATCAGGTCATGCAATTTATCAGCGTCACGCATGGGTATCTGCATGGCAAGCTCGCCCCGTTGGTAAAGGATGACGGTGGCGCTGTCCTCAAATAAAATATTGGTTAATGGATAACCGTCCCTTATTTTTTCTTGTATCTCATCATCGATACTTGTTTTTTCATCCTTGCTTTCCCACAAACCAATATCCAGTCCGAAAAGGTTTTTTATAATACCATCGGGATACACCTTTTTCCCTTTGGTGCCCAAACATGATACCTCTGTTACTAATTCATAATTTTGTTTACGTGCATATTCATTCAATAAAACCCAAAAATGATTGCGCATGGCAGTTTCGTTGGTCGATTTTCCAAACTGTACAGCACGGTCAAGATTATTGTAATACTGATTGATCAGTTGTTTGGACATGTAATAAGGATATTATAAAACATCAGGCAATGTAAATAATAGTTGGGTTATGTGGAAATGAAATTAATTCACATAGCCCAATAGTTTTCCATATCTCAGTAAAATATTGCCAATGCAGTCAGATTTAACAGCGACCCCATCGGGGCCAAATATTGGTAGAAAACAGATCAGCAGGATATAGCGTGCCGTAGGTACGCAACAACCGCCATGCATTAGCGTCAATGTCCGCTTCAATAGTTCCGTACCTATGGCACGCCAAAACCTTTTCTGTTAGTTTCTACCAATATTTAGCGCCTAACGGCGCTTGTTTTTAATATTATGCTTACTTCTTAGCGATGGGGCCCGGAAGGTCAAAAAAACCGCTAAACCACAATATTAACTATCCGCCCCTTAACCACGATCACTTTTCTGGGAGTTTTGCCGTCAAGATATTTTTGAACATCGGCGCTTGCCCTAACAAATGCTTCAATTTCCTCCGGCTCAAGGCTTAGCGAGATGTTAAGGTTCATTTTTGTTTTGCCATTGATGGAAATAGGGTAGGCAAACTCATCCTCGACCAAATAAGCTGGATTAAACTTTGGATATGACGTATATGACAATGTGCCCGGTTCATTCCCAAGCAGTACCCACAACTCCTCACAGATATGCGGTGCATAAGGCGAAAGTATGATCACCAGGTCTTGCAAAATGGCCCTTTTATTGCATTTAAGATCAGTCAGTTCATTTATGGCGATCATAAAGCTGGAAACCGAAGTATTGAACGAAAAGCGGTCTATATCCTCCTCAACCTTGCGGATGATCTTGTGCAGCGATTTTAAGTCAGCTTTGGTTGGTTCGCCATTGGGTACATTAAAATTCCACGCCTCATCATGGAACAGCCTCCATAACTTTCGCAGGAATTTAAATACACCCTCAATGCCATTGGTGTTCCAGGGCTTGCTTTGCTCAAGGGGCCCCAAAAACATTTCGTACATACGCAGGGTATCAGCGCCATAACGCTGTGCAATTACATCCGGGTTAACGACATTGTAATACCGCTTTGACATTTTTTCAACTTCAAACCCGCATACATATTTCCCGTTTTCCAGGATGAATTCAGCGTTTTCAAATTCAGGCCGCCAGGCCTTAAATTTGGTGATATCCAAAATATCGTTTTCCACTATATTAACATCAACATGCAGTGGCGATGTATTATATCTGTTTCTTAACCCGTATGAAACAAATGTGTTAGTGCCGCGCCCCACCTCATCTATTAAACGGTACACCAGGTTCGACCTGCCCTGTATATGCCCCTGGTTAATAAGTTTTTTGAACGGCTCGTCTTCAACCACTTTCCCAATATCTTTCAAAAACTTGTTCCAAAAACGGCTATATAACAAATGCCCCGTAGCATGTTCACTGCCCCCAATGTACAGGTCAACATCCTTCCAGTATTCAATGGCCTGTTTTGATGCAAACTCCTTATCATTATGCGCATCCATATAGCGGTACCAGTACCAGCTTGAACCCGCCCAGCCCGGCATGGTGCTGTGTTCGTAGGCGTACGCCTCACCCCGGCCCTCTCCAAAGGAGAGGGAGTTAGCTTCACCCTCTTTTAAAGTCCTCTCCTTTGGAGAGGATTTAGGTGAGGCGTGATATTTCCAGTTTTCAGCCCGCGCCAATGGCGGCTCCCCGCTCTCCGTAGGCAAATATTTATCAACGTCGGGCAGCACCAGCGGCAAATCTTTTTCTTCTATTAAATAAGGCAAATCGCCTTTAAAATAAACCGGTACCGGCTCGCCCCAGTAGCGCTGGCGGCCAAATATGGCATCGCGCATCCTGAAATTTACTTTTGCCTCGCCCGCACCCATTTCTTCAAGTTTGGCAATAACTACTGCGGTCGCTTCCTTATAAGTTAAGCCGTTGATAAACCCCGAATTAATATACCGGCCCTCTTTGGTTGGATCAGCTTCGGTTTCAATATTTTGTATGTCGATGATCGGGATTATCGGCAGGTTATAGTGTTTGGCAAAAAGATAATCCCGCTGGTCGCCCGATGGCACAGCCATAACAGCGCCGGTCCCGTATCCGGCAAGGACATAATCAGCTATCCATATTGGTATTTTTTCGCCATTAACCGGGTTAATGGCATAACTTCCCGTAAATGCGCCCGAAACGGTTTTTGCATCAGCCATGCGCTCCAGCTCCGATTTCTTTTTTGCCTGGGCTATATAAGCTTTAATAGCTGAATTTTGTTCAGGCGTTGTTAACGGCCCAACCAACTCATGCTCTGGCGCAAGCACCAAAAAAGTAGTACCGAAAATGGTATCAGCGCGGGTGGTGAAAACTTCGATGGCACCAGCCCCCTCTAAATCTCCCCCGGTTGGGGAGACTTTAGCTGCAATTGGGGTTTCTTCTAAAGCCCTCCCTACCGGGGAGGGTTGGGAGGGGCTCGAAATCCGAAATCTGACTGTAGCTCCCACACTTTTCCCTATCCAGTTCCTTTGCATTTCTTTTAAAGGTTCGGGCCAGTCGATGGTATTGAGGCCTGTCAGCAGCCGGTCGGCGTAGGCGGTGATGCGCATACTCCATTGCATCATCTTTTTCTGTTCAACAGGGAAACCGCCGCGTTCGCTAAAGCCATCTTTTACTTCATCGTTAGCCAGTACTGTACCGAGCGCGGGGCACCAGTTCACGGTACTTTCGCGCAGGTAAGTGAGGCGGTATTTTAACAGTTCCGCCTGCCGGGCTTCATTGCCCATGGTTTTCCATTCATCCGCAGTAAACCGTAAAACATCGTCATCACAAACGGCATTTATGCCAGCCGCGCCGTTTTGCTCAAAATGCTCCGCCAGTTTGGCGATGGATTCCGCTTTATCAGCGTCCTTATTATACCAGGAGTTAAACAACTGCGTGAATATCCACTGTGTCCACTTATAATAATCGGGTGAACTGGTACGAACTTCCCGGCTCCAGTCGAACGAGAATCCAAGTAAATCAAGTTGGCGGCGATAAGTGGCAATATTTTCTTCTGTAGTAACAGCGGGGTGCTGTCCCGTTTGTATGGCATATTGTTCAGCCGGAAGGCCGAAGCTATCATAGCCCATTGGGTGCAATACGTTAAAGCCTTTGAGCCGTTTATAACGCGCGAAAATATCAGAAGCGATATAGCCAAGCGGATGACCCACATGCAAGCCGGCGCCCGACGGATAAGGAAACATGTCGAGCACATAATACTTGGGTTTGGTGGATTTATCTTCAGCTTTAAACGTTTGATGATCAGCCCAAAACTTTTGCCACTTTTTCTCTATATCCTTGAATTGATAGTCCATTTTATAATTCCCGCGTATGAGTCGGCGAAATTAGTGATTTTTTGTAAAGGTTGTGATTTAGTTGATTAAGTTAGATTGAGTTGAATGGGCATGGTAAATCCAGAAAGATTACATTAGTTGAGATAATATGAAAAGTTGAGATAATATGAAAAGGTTAAAACCTAATCAACTTAATCAACCATCTTTCAACACTACCAAACTTTCCTCAATAAATGACTGCCAGGCTGGGTCGGGTTGCCATATATCCTCTATAAATTCCTGCATCGCTTCTTCATCAAGTTTACCTGCTGAAAACAGGTAGAGGCCGGTGAATACCGACGCCCGGTAATTCGCTGCACAGTGTACAAAAATTTTTTCATTAGCATGCTTATTCATTAACTCAATGAATGATGATAGTTCAGTTACCTGCGGGCTGTCAAATAAAACCGGGATATGGTGATATTCCAATCCAAGCCCTGTTACCGATGCCGCCTCATCTTTTAATGCATAATTGCCATCAGCCAGTCCTAAATTAATAACAACCCTATAGCCATCTTCTGCTATTAATACCAGCTGACCTTCCCGTGGCTGCCCGGCGCATGCCAGAAGATCAGACACCTTATGAAAATTACAGATAGCGCCCATAACGCAAATTTACAAATAGATAACAGATGTATTAAAACGGGTGCAAACCAATTTGTCGCTTCAGCACGAAACGTTCCTACGGAACGTGAAAAATGGCTTGTACCTATTCTACCAACCAAGCGTTCCTACGGAACGCATTTTTATATTAGAGACATGTTCCGTAGGAACATTTGGTTGGTAGAAAAAATAAATTCAAGTGCTTGCGTTCCGTAGGAACGATTGGTGCAATGCGACAATTTGATTTGCGCCATTAAAACAAAAACGACTTTTTTTCATTTTATTTATACTTCATACCCAATAATTGTTTAGTTTTATTTTGATAAATTATTAAAACACTTCCCGTTATGAAATCGCGATTAAAATTAACATTTGTGCTGTTGGCAGGCGTTGCACTGTTTTATATGGCGTGCAAAAAAGATAGTACAAATGCTTCGCAGGGTCCAATGACAAGCGCTGATGTCATAAGCCGCCAGATTGCTTCAAACCTTTCCAAGTCACTGTCTGGCTTTTACGGCGGCATTAAAATCGGCGATGGGATTAAAACACCATCAATTATAACCAGTGCCAATGCGGCCCCAAACCCAATATGCGGTTTTACTGTTGATTCCGTTTTAAATTATACTACCAATATAGGCGATACCATTAAATCGCAAAGCAATGGTAGGATCATCTTTTACTTTAATTGCACCAACGGACAACCTGACGGCTACCGGGCTAACGATTCATTGAAAACCACAGGAACAGCCCCCGGCTATTCTTTTTTTTATAATATAACGCAGTATTATGTCATTAGTAGTTTAAATCCGGGCATTACACTTCTTTCTGTTAATGGGAGCCTAAAATCATTCGTCGGTTTAACCTATAATAAAGCAGGCGTAAAACCAACTGCAGACAGCACTTCTTATGCTTTAACCGGGTTAACCATCGATCTTTCAAAACAAGATGATATAACAAGCGGTTTAGCAACATTTGTAACAAGCGGAAGCAATAATTTTGGGCCCTGGAATTATACCGGAACAATTAAATATTTAGGAAACCACATGGCTGATGTTACCATCAATGGTAAAGTTTATCATGTAACAATTTAACGTTATTATATGGGTGCAAATCAAATTGCCGCTCCAGCACGAAACGTTCCTACGGAACGTGTGAATGGATTGTCTGTATATTCTACCAACCAGACGTCCCGATGGGACGTTTCTCCGACTGATTTCGTTCGTCCCATCGGGACGTTTGGTTGGTAGAAAAAATAAATTCAAGCGTTTGCGTTCCGTAGGAACGCTTGATGGAATGCGACAATTGCACCCGATGAAATAGAAATATTTATTGCGGATTTTTGTCTGAACCATGCTTTATGCTTTGGCTGCGAAGAAAGTATATTAAATCGATTTTATACCATTTGAATTTCTATCGGAACATGTAGCTATTTATTCTGAAATATCAGTCAAATGGCATCATGCAAAAACAAAAAACCGATCAATTGACCGGTTTTGCAATAATTAGTTCTTTTTTTAATTAAAATTAAGAAGCGCTCCAGCCATTGCCGCTTTTTGCTATACTTTCTTTCCTGATCTTCTCAAATTCTTTAGCCTGTTTAGCATTTAAAACAGCTTTAATTTTTTTATCGGTAGCCTCTCCCAGGGGGTGCATCGCCTTCATTGTTGCCTCCTGGTTGCCATGTGAAGCGGTTATTATACTATCAAATTTTACACTTGCTGCCTTATAAATAGAAGATATCTTAGCCGTTTGTTTTTTACTAAGTGCAAGTTGTTTTTGCAATTGTTTAATTTTATCATCAGCGCTAAGTTTATGGCCGCTTTGTGCATGGCTGATTGATGCGATGCCAGCCAACAGGCAACATATTAACAAAAATTTTCTCATTGTTTAATTGTTTTAAGTTTGATACTGATTATTAAGTAAATATATACATATTAACCAAAAACTTTGAAGTTTGTTTGGGTGCAAATCAAATTCGCAGGTAACTTATAACTTTATGGGAAACAAAACAATAATGTCAACCATAAAAATAAATAAAGATGACCAGAGAAGAATTTATGGAAGCTGCGGGCAAGCGCTACGATGGGCTTCATGCTTTAAACGACGGTCGGGATTTCTATGATTGCTGTCTGGATACACAATTGGTGTAAATGAATTTGTCGGGCTGGTTTTTAAAGATGCCAAAGCAGGAAAGAATTGGGCGCAGGAACAGAAAAATAAACTTTTAGAAAGCAAAACAGCAGAAGTAATTCAGGCTATTACAGCTATAAAATGTCCAACAAAGCAAGGAAAAGAGCATCAGGAAAATTTGCTGAATTACTACCAGGACAATTTTTTACGAATGGAACACAGCCGTTACAGGAAAATTGGTTGTGGGATAATCGGCTCGGGAGCAATTGAATCGGCTCACAAAGTGATTATACAAAAACGTTTGAAGCAATCCGGGCAACGATGGAGTTACAAAGGAGTACAAAATGTATTAAACCTTTGAGTAATTAATGGTAGCGGTCAATGGAATAAAGTGATTGGAAATATTAAATTGGCTGCTGAAAAGGCTGCCTTGACAAAATTAGCTGCTTAGCGACAATTGCACTCTATTATATTTGTTATAATAAATATTATTATATTTGTTGTAATAAATTAAAATCCTTATCATGAAATTCAAATTAAAACTTTTCATTGTGCTGCTTGCCGGCATTGCATTAACTTATACAGCCTGTAAAAAATCAAGTACTAACGCGGCAGGCCCGGCGCTCAGTCAGCAGGACGTCGCCAGCCAGGTAGCAATAAACATCAGTCAGTCATTGTTTGGCGGATTAGGATTTGACATATCCGGCGGTTTAAGTGCGCCAACTTCTTTTGCAGTACATACCCAGGGAAAAGTGCTGCAAAGTTTAACAAATCCGGATTGCGGTTTAGTTATAGACACTACTTTGAGCTATACGGGCACTGCCAATGGCGGTACCGCTTCAATATCCGGAACTGTTAAATTCAGCTTTTTCTGTACAAATAATATAGTTTCCGGCTTTACCACTAACGATAATCTCACCATATCATTGGCTAGCCCCGATCTTTCATTTACCTATAAAGTGGGCGAAAATTTAACGCTGACAAGCTTAAATCCTGTCGATTACAATTCCAATCTGTCGCTAAGCGGTTCATTGACCTCAGATGGCAGTTATGTGTACAATAAAAAAAGCGGTACCTCGGTCTTCAATTATGCCCTTACTTCATTAATTTTCAGTCCTCTTGAAGGTGATGTAGTAAGCGGTTCGGCAACCTTTAATACAAAAGGAAGCGGCCCCAAAGGAGTTTGGAACTACCAGGGAACTATTGTTTTCCTCGGAAATCAAATGGCTAAGGTTACCATCAACGGTACTGTATATACCGTAAACCTGCAAACAGGGGCGGTAAGTTAGGTATAGAGTAGAGAGCCAAGAGCCAAGAGCCAAGAATCAAGAATCAAGAGCCAAGAACCAAGAAAAAATAGAGGCGGGTTGTAGAGACGCAATATTTTGCGTCTCTGAAGGAATTGCGTCTCTGAAGGAATTGCGTCTCTGAAGGAATTGCATCTCTGAACGAGCGCAGTCGCATTTAAGATAAATTTCACAAACGTTTAGGTTGCGTGGTCCGAGACGCAATGCATTGCGTCTCTACCTTTGACATCCAGACTATAGCTTCTTTCGTACTTTGCTGGCTTTCGGATTATTTTGTGAATTTCTTCAGCGTCCTTTCTTATCTTGGCTCTTGATTCTTTTTCTCTTGATTCTTTCTATACTTGTTTTGAATGAAGAAACTCCTTACCAATCTTAATTTCCAGGTAATTACCGGCATAATATTGGGTATTGCCGTTGGCGTTTTGTTTCCCGCTTTCGGACCAACGGCAAAAATCATCAGCCAGATTTTTATCACTCTTATAACGATGCTGATAGGGCCCATCATATTCCTCACTATTGTGTTGGGCATTGCCGGTATGAGCGATATAAAAAAGGTAGGCAGGGTAGGCGGCAAAGCTTTGTTGTATTTCGAGATCGTATCCACCTGTGCCCTGATAATCGGGTTGATAGTAGCCAATGTACTAAGGCCCGGCGATGGTTTTGTAAGCAAAATTGCGGCCGATGCTTCTAAAATCGCAGTTTACCAGAAAGCTGCCTCCCAAATGCACTGGGGCGATTTTATAATCCATATTGTACCGCCCAGTATATTTGGCGCTTTTGCGCAAAACGATGTTTTGCAGATACTATTTTTTGCGATACTATTTGGATTTGCCCTGAGCCGGATGGGCGAAACAGGGCAATCCGTTATCGATTTATTCGAAAAACTCTCAAAGGTATTCTTCAACATCATGCGTATGGTGATGCGGGTGGCGCCCATTGGCGCTTTCGGCGGAATGGCCTACACCATCAGTTCTTACGGCATTAAAACCCTGCAGCCTTTGGCTTTTCTGATGGGCTCGGTTTATCTAACTTCTATTTTTTTCATTTTCGGGGTTCTTAACCTGATTTGCTATCTATATAAATTCAGCTTGTGGAAGTACCTGAAATTTATAAAAGAAGAAATATTGATCGTATGGGGGACATCATCATCCGAATCCGTTTTGCCGGCTATGATGGAGAAAATGGAGAAGTTTGGCTGCTCACGATCGGTTGTGGGGTTGGTTATCCCCGCAGGTTATTCCTTTAACTTGGATGGAACAACGATATACCTATCCATGTCGGTCATATTTTTGGCGCAGGTGTTCCACATTCCACTCACCCTTTGGCAGCAAATTACCATCATCGGTATATTAATGATCACAAGCAAAGGGGCCGCAGGAGTAACCGGCAGCGGTTTTATTATATTAACATCAACCCTTGCGGCCATAAAAATTATTCCGGCAGAAGGGGTTGCTATCCTGCTCGGCGTTGACCGGTTTATGTCGGAAGCAAGGGCAATTACAAATATGATAGGTAACGGGATAGCTACTATAGTGATTGCGAAAAGTGAAGGGGAATATAGCCCGCCAGCCAGCCCCCTCTAAATCTCCCCCGGTTGGGGAGACTTTTTGATTTGCTTGATATTAAAGATTTTTGAAGAATAAAAAATTAATATGATAGACTTTTTTGAGGAAATAAATGATTTAAAACATTTGTTTCTTTTAGATATAGACGAACCAGAGGATAATAGATTAATAATAACTATTAAAGAAGCAACGATTTCCAAAGAAAAAGAAGGCATAATTATTGGAGATAAAAATTTAGGTTCGGCAAGTCGAGTTCTATTTGATGGGCCTGGTAAGCTATATGAATTTTACTTTAGGACCTATGCTGCTTACTGTGTAATTAATGAGAGTTTTTCGATGTTCCAGGATAATGAAGAAAGAATGGGCAGATTGTTTTGCATTTACTCCAAATCTAATTATCTGGACTATATACGTAATAACACAATTGTAGAATATATTCGGGATGGCGAATTGAAGCATTATTCAATTAATTGTTTACACCATACTATTTATATCGCTTCTATGGAAGAACCAATGGTTACAAGAGAATAGCCCTACATTTAAAATCTTTCGTTAAAGTAGCTTTTAAAGTCTCCCCTACCGGGGGAGATTTAGAGGGGGCTGAAAAATATTCCCCCTTTAGGGGGCAAGGGGGCTAATTTTTTTTAGCTTTGCGCTACAAAATCAAAAAATCAATGAGCGTTCTCGTAAATAAAGATTCTAAAGTTATAGTTCAGGGTTTTACAGGTAATGAAGGCACTTACCATGCCTCGCAGATGATCGAGTATGGCACGCAGCTTGTCGGGGGTGTTACACCCGGTAAAGGCGGACAAAGCCATTTAGACCGGCCGGTGTTTAACACCGTTGAGGAGGCGGTTCAAAAAACAGGCGCCGATGTATCCATCATTTTTGTGCCCCCTGCTTTTGCGGCGGACGCAATAATGGAAGCAGCCGAGGCAGGTATAAAAGTTATCGTATGTATTACCGAAGGTATCCCGACCAAGGATATGATCATGGTGAAGGAATATTTAACAGACAAAGATTCAACACTGATTGGGCCAAACTGCCCCGGTATTATCACAGCGGATGAAAGCAAGATCGGTATTATGCCTGGCTTTATCTTTAGGAAAGGTCATGTTGGCGTAGTTTCAAAATCAGGAACTCTAACTTACGAAGCCGTAGACCAGGTGGTCAAGGCCGGTTTAGGCATCACCACTGCCATTGGCATTGGCGGCGATCCGATTATCGGCACCCCGACCAAAGCAGCCATTGAACTGCTAATGAACGACCCCGAAACCCACGGCATCATCATGATTGGCGAAATTGGCGGCAGCATGGAAGCAGAAGCTGCCCGCTGGATAAGAGATAACGGCACCAAACCCGTGGTAGGCTTTATAGCAGGCCAAACCGCCCCTCCCGGACGCCGCATGGGCCACGCCGGAGCTATAGTTGGCGGCGCCGATGACACAGCAGCGGCAAAAATGAAAATTATGCGCGAATGCGGGATTAGAGTAGTGGAATCTCCTGCGGAAATAGGCGCTGCTATGGCGGAGGAACTTTTGAAAAGAGGTTAAAGGGGAAAGGTAAAAGGCGAAAGGTTTTTGTCCTTCAATAATTCAGTCATTCAATAAATCAATAATTGAAAAAATCCTGGTTTTGATCGGGATTTTTTATTTTAACCTTATTAGCCTGAACCATTTATCATTAGGTCATAAACGGTATTTGAAGATAAGTTAATTTTCAAATTAAAGAAACAACTCCCTCCATCCAACACAAGCAAAATTTGAGTTTTCCAATCCGACCTATTATATATGGTGCAGCAGCAATTTACCCAAACTTCTTTTTCTCCCTTAGAATTAATAACAGCAATGAATTGCTTATAAAATTTCTGCGGGTTTTTAATGTACTCAGATTTGAAATGTCCGGTAGCCTTTACTTCGTCGTTGACTTCGGATACTTTTTTATCGATTAATTTTTCAATCTGAATTATATCTGCATCCGATAATGTGG
Source organism: Mucilaginibacter sp. (assembly GCA_036758125.1). Lineage (GTDB taxonomy): Bacteria > Bacteroidota > Bacteroidia > Sphingobacteriales > Sphingobacteriaceae > Mucilaginibacter. Next base: position 12,316 of record DAIOXE010000036.1, on the reverse strand, counting down.
CCGGTTTATAACTTTTATCAAAGATGTAATTCGGGGTACTATCAGGTTTAAGAATGGCATATCTGGAGGTATCAGTAGAAAAATAGTGTTTAGTCTCTGGATGCATATTATAAATTCTACCGAACGGTCTATATACGACCAGAATCAGTAACAAGAACATGACAACACTTGATTTCATAATTAAGATTTAAGATTTTATAAATATAGCACTTCCGTATGCAAAATTGGCACATTTTTAAGTCCATAAATTGATTGGTCAGCGCTAAGTAAATATCTCTCTGAAAACATTTCGCCTGAGCAAATCATCGTATATTTATATAAGTCAGAAGGTTAAAAACAATCAAACCTGAGACTATTTAATCGGTGAAATCAAATCAAAATCGGTGAAATCCGAACTAAAAAAGCTGTTCAATAATATCATCCGGCGACAACCCTTCGGCTTCGGCGTGGTAGCTGCGAACTATGCGGTGCCTGAGTATGGGTTTTGCAATGGCCCGTACATCTTCAATATCCGGGGAGTACTTTCCGTTGATAACGGCATGGCATTTTGCGCCCAGGATCAGGAACTGCGATGCACGGGGGCCGGCGCCCCAGTTAAGCAGGCGTTTAACCTGCGGTGCTGCATGTTCGCCGCCAGGGCGGGTTTTGGAAACCAGCTTTACCGCGTATTCCATCACATTATCTGCTACAGGTATATTTCGTACCAGTTGCTGAAAATAAATGATCTGTTCGGCATTTAACAACTTGTTCACTTCGGATTGCAGCGTACTTGTCGTGTTTTTAACTACCTGCAGTTCCTCTTTAAACGAGGGATAATCTAAATACACATTAAACATAAAACGGTCTAGCTGGGCCTCGGGCAATGGGTAAGTACCTTCCTGCTCAATAGGGTTTTGGGTAGCTAAAACAAAAAAGGGCTTTGCCAGGCGATGGGTGATGCCGGCGGCGGTTACCGCTTTTTCCTGCATAGCTTCCAACAGGGCAGCCTGCGTTTTCGGCGGCGTGCGGTTTATTTCATCGGCAAGGATGATATTTGCAAAAACCGGCCCGTGTATAAATTTAAAGTTCCTGTCTTCGCCCAATATTTCGGAGCCTATAATATCCGATGGCATCAGGTCGGGGGTAAATTGTATCCGCTTAAAATCAAGGTCGAGCACCTGGGCTACAGTTTGCACCAGCAAGGTTTTTGCCAAACCCGGTACGCCGACCAACAGGCAATGCCCATTACTAAAAATGGAAATAAGCACAAATTTAACAACCTCTTGCTGGCCGATAATAACTTTACTTATTTCAGTGGTAATTTGCTGATAGGCCTGTCTTAAAGCGTCAGCAGCTTCCACGTCCGAGCTGTGTTGCATATGAATATTAAGGTTTAACTTCTGCGGTTGTTTCAGGTGTCGGCCAGCCTTTAAGTGAAGGGCAGGACTGATATTCAGGATCGATCTTAATAAACGTTTCTTTTCTCCTTTTCTGGAACCACTCACTTACCGTGCGATTGATTTTATCGTTGGTAGCATATTCTTTTATCTTGGGATAGTCCTGTGCAAGGTTAGCCTTATGTGCGTTAGTGGTTGATTTAAGGTATAATATTTTATAGCTCTTTTTTCCATCCTGGGCGGTAAACAATTGTGGTTTTGAGATGCTCCCAACCTTCATAGTATCAGTTATAAGCGCCACTTGCGGATCAAGTTTATCGGTAGGGATATAGGTTGAACGGGTTTCCACGTTCTCCGCGTTTAAAAGCATCCCGCCATTATATTTGGTATCCTTATCGTCCGAATAATAAGCGGCTGCTGTCGAAAAATCTATCTTTTTATTGTGCATCAGTAAATCATATACACTATCAGCCTTGGCTTTTGTCCTTTCAATACTTGCCTCAGTGGTTGCGGGCACAATTAAAATATGGCGCACATGCACCTGCTCCCCACGGCGTTCAATTACCTGCAAAAAATGAAACCCAAAATCAGTTTCAAATACCGGAGACAACTCGCCGGCCTTTAATCTGAATGCCCAGGCCGAAAATTCTTTAACAAAGGTAGTGCGGTCGTTAAAGCCCAGGTCGCCACCCTGGGGCGCCGAGCCGGGGTCCTGCGAATAAAGGCGTGCCAGGGCGGCAAAGTCTTCACCGCTTTTCACCCTTTTAAGCAGCTCTTCCGCTTTTTGGCGGTAGGCATCTTTCTCGGCATTGTTAAGCTTTGGATTAAATACTATCACGCCAACCTCTACTTCTTTGTTAAAGACCGGTAAGCTATCTTTTGGTATCCTATTAAAAAACTTTTTAATATCCTCCGGGGTTGTATTTACATTCGTTGTGATTTTTTGCTGCATTTTTTGGGCAACAAGCCCCTCTTTGATATCCGGGCGTATCTCATCTTTATATTGTATAACCGATCGCCCTAAAAATTGCTCAAGCCTGTCTTGTCCGCCGGCCCTTTGTATCATTCCGCGCATTCTGCGATCAACATCGGCGTCAACTTCGTCTTCCTTTACATCCACACTGTCAATAACCGCCTGCTGTGCCAGCAGCTTTTGAGTTAACAAACTTTGCAGTATCTGGCATTTAATTTCCGGGCTTGGCGCATTGCCCGCCGCCAGGTACGAGGCATATTTTAATTCTATATCCGATTGAAGTATGATACTGCTTCCTACAACCGCAGCAATTTTATCCAGCGTGTGTACCCGCTGCTGGGCGCCCGCTGTCGATATAAATAAAATAAAACTTAAAATTGCTGTCCCAAACTTTCTCATGTACATTTATATACTAATTAAACTATTCCGGTTTCATCGGGGGGTAAAAACTCCGAATTTCGGTAAAATTTATCAATTATGGCTGCATAATTAACCTGATTTAATTACAACCGCCCACAATTGTGCGAATATGACGATAATGCTTCAAACTGTTTAACTACTTTTGGTTAAAATTTGTTAAATACCCCTTGAGCTTTCTCCCCCTAAGCTTAGGGGGAGATGTCGACGAAGGAGACAGAGGGGGTAAACATCAGCCCAATGAAAGTAGAAAATCCCATTGCCTTTAGCTTTATTATGCAGGACGATCTTTACCTGTTAAATAACGATAAAACAGCAAATAACATCAATTCAGCGCCTGTGCCTGTTGTAAAAACGCAGCCGCTTAATTTTAATTTCATAGGCGGCAACAAAAAGAATTTTCTGATTATTGTGCATTACCCTGAACTTGAATTTATTGAAGAAGTACATTTAACGGCGTTAGAAAACATACTTAAACGTTTGGATCTTAATATAGATGACGCAGCCATTTTTAACAAGGCAAAATATACAGGCGCAAACTACCGTGAGCTAATAGACTTTTTTAAACCTCAAAAATTGCTTTTACTTGGCAAGCATGCGCTGCCTGATGGTGTTGAACCGCTTGCCCTCAATAAGCCCCGGAAATTAAGTAACTGCAATGCCTTATTCAGTTTCAGTTTTGATGAAATGATGGATAATAATGAAAATAAAAAGGCCTTTTGGGAACAAATGAAACAACTATAGCACAATGCAGCAATTAGTTTTTGCAACCAATAACCAACATAAACTGCAGGAGGCAGCTGCAAAAATTGAGGGCCGGGTAAAATTGCTAAGCCTGGCTGACATTGGCTGTTACGACGACATTGCCGAAACCGGGCGAACTTTCAGGGAAAACGCCTCGATAAAAAGCAATTACATCTACCACAAATATCTTGTAAACTGTTTTGCAGATGATAGCGGATTAGAAATTGATGCTCTAAATGGCGAACCGGGCGTTTATTCTGCGCGTTATGCAGGGAAGCAAGGCGATCATGAGGCCAACATTAATAAAGTACTTGCTGACTTAGGATCAACAGCAAATCGCAGGGCGCGTTTCCTAACGGTGATCTCATTGATCCGGAACGGGGAGGAACATTTTTTTGAAGGAACCGTCGAAGGCTCTATACGCCATGGACGTGCAGGCGCTGAAGGTTTTGGGTACGATCCGATATTTCAGCCTGATGGATATGATAGAACGTTTGCCGAAATGAGCCTGGATGAAAAAAACAGGATCAGCCACCGGGCTAAAGCGGTAGAGAAACTGGTGGCATTTTTATTTCGGATTTCGGATGTTCGATTTCGGATTTAAACAGAAAAAAGGTTTACAAAAGTTTACATAAATCGAAAAATAACTACATTTATTACTGATAATCAGGCAATTATGAATTACAAAGGTTTACAAAAAATAGCAATTTTTAGCAAAAAACTTGGTAATGATATGCGAGTTGGGACAGAGATTATTTTTTAACAGTTCCGCCTGCTGCCTCGATTGCTCCGAGGTAGATATAAAATGCTATAATCCCGAGCACAAGTATGGAAAAAATGAAAATAACAAACGTTATTTTTCCGGGTGTCCAAAAGAACGGCGCCTTCATTGTATTAAGTTTTGCCTAAAATTAGTATATCAAATAAAAAAGCCTCATTTAAGGGCAGAATATATCTCAAAAGGAAAAACCGTGCCGTTAGGTCGAATGTCATTAAGTTAAAGTTAAGGGAAAAACATTTTTTTACCCTCTTTTTTGCTTGCAAAAGAGAGGGTGGTCGAGCGAAGCAAAGACCGGGTGAGTAAATATGTGAGCGACATTAACGCAAATGCCTGACGCACAGTTTACTAACCCAGAATACGCTTCGCTGTTCGGCCATCCTGCCGCAAGCGGTAAAGAGGTTGAATACAGGAGTTTTCTCTTAACCTTAACGTGAGTTCGATATAATTTTTTAACTCAGGCATTCCGTTTCGCCTCACCTAAATCCTCTCCAAAGGAGAGGACTTCGATGCAAAATGGTTAATTTTCAGCAGAATAAACTCGTTATTGGCTCCCTCTCCTTTGGAGAGGGCTGGGGTGAGGCGAATGGCGAACTTATATCGAACTCACGTTAACCTAATGACATTGGCCGTAAGGTACGGAACATGACGAAGTTGCGCACCAAACAGCACGCTATAGCTTCATTATTCATTTTCTACCGATATTTTGCGCCTAACGGCGCTTCAGCTTCTCAGCTATTCATTTTTATCCCTTACCTGCAATGGTTTAACAATTACGGTATCTTTTTGGGGGTTTATAGCCGGCATTTTCCCGGTGTCGGTCTTTAAGATGCTGTCTTTTCCTGTTTTTAAACCCGGCAATTTTCCTGGCGGCGGTTTTGCGGTACTGTCTTTAACGGTTTTAACATTTTTGCCATTGTGCAGCTTTTTAAGCGCCTGTTTACCCGTTTTTGATTTGCCCGGCGGTGGCTTTACCGCAATAGTTTTTTTCTTATTATAAGATGGTATGATCGACTCTTTTGATACCGGCCTTTCTTTTGGTTTCCAGATAAACCCTTTCAATATCTTATCGTCCTCCTTCACTTTATCCAGCGGCGCGTACCTGTTTTCGGGTTTGGTATAAAAACCCATATTGGTAACTTCATTATTCTTAAGATCGGCGCTTATGCTGCTGCTGAGTGATCGCTGCATGCCGCTTATGGTCGTTTTTCCGCTGTCGCGCGAAAAATAAATACTTTCTGCATTGCCTTCAATAAACATGCGGTGAAGTTTGTCATCCTTAAAAAAGCCACGCATTCGCTTACCCGCAACCTGGTTAAAATGTACGGAGTCGTCCTTTTCAATATTTACGATAAAAGCATTGGGGAACATTTTCATATTATCCAGCTTTTTATGCTTCATCTGCAAGTTAATGGTATCGCCTGACAACTGCGAACCCTGCGTCCACATCATAGGGTGTACAAAACAGCGGATAGTAGAGTCGCTGTTGCTGTAAAACATAGAATCGGATTTGGCCTGGAGGTCAGATTTAAAAAGCTTAAAATGGTGGTGTGCTATAATGATCCGTATCCTTGCCGTATCGCTTGGTTCCGCCAGCTTGGCCATTAAAGCGGAATCGGCCTGCTTTTTCTTAGCCAGGCTATCAAGCGCGAGTTGTTTTTTACTAAGCGGCTTTACAGGTTTCTTTTTAACAGCCACCGGCTTGGGTTTGCCGAAAAAATCGGGCTGGCGGTAACCGGTATCTATTTTTATTCCAGCCTGCAAGGCCGTTAAAAACTTTGATTCTTTTACTTTTAGCTTTTTTGCCTTTTTGCTTGTAGTATCCCTAACATGTGCCAGCCGCTGCTTTTCCTGGTATATTTTAAGATCTTTATAGGTAAGCATCCGCGTTTCAATCGTGTCCGCCGACATATAGATCGAGTCCCGTTTTATCTTCGAGGTGTCTTTTACCGTTGCCGGCTTTTCCGGTTCTTTGTCTTTGACGCCGGGTTTATCCTTTGCCCGGCTCTTTAAATTGTCTATCGTCTTTTTCGCCGTGGCAATTTTTTCTTTATCTACTTTGTTTTGCAATGGTTTTATTAAGGAATCGGTTTTTGCCTGAATATTTTTTGAATTTGAGGCGATGGTATCAGCTGCAGCAGGTATAGTCTTTTTTATCAGTTGCGCCATTGTAATACCATTCTTGTTTTTTGAAGGCAGCTTTTTAATGGAATCAGCTTTAGCTGCCGAATCGGTTTTTGTGGTATCTTTTTGTTCGGAAACCATAATTACATAGGGGTCCTGCGTTACTATGGTTTGCTCCTCATCTTTAAAATAAGTGCCCAAATCCCCTTTAATAGTTACTTTTTGTTCCTTATCGTTAAAAGTAACGTGTTTAACAGCCCTTCCGTACCCTTTAAGCTTATCATAAAATAAACTATCGCCATATAATGATTTGGTGCCCGAATGGTAGAGATTGTTTTTCCCGAATGCAGCCTGTTCCGTGTTGGTGTCATAGGTGCCGTTTTCGGTGTAAAGGGTGTCCCTGTCTTTTTGGCTTTCGCCTTTTTTTGGAATGCCGTAAATATGTGTTGGGCCGTAGAAATAGGATATTCTTGTTTTTGTATTATAACGCATGGTATCGGTTATTACCAGCGCATCCGGCGTTTTGAGCGATACATTATACCTGAAATAGGCATCGCGAGAGAAAGCGAAATAATAACCATTTTTACTGAGCAGGGTATTATCCTTATTTACCAGTTTGCCGCCATCGGTATAGGTGCCAATGCGTGTAGCTGTATTATAAGTAAGGTGATTGGTTGTTAAGGTGGCGTCCTTATCAACCATGCGCACGTTATCGGTAAGGATAGCAACTTTAGTGTTGCCATCATAATTGAGCTTGTCCGAATAAATATTTAATGTATCGCCCTGGTTAATGATCACATGGCCAAAAGCGTCAAAAGCATTATCTTGCGGATAAAAATAGGCGCTGTCTGAGCTTAGCGTCGAATAATCTTGTTTAAATGTTCCCTGGTAAACCTTTAAAACATCCTTACCATTCCGTTTTATGCCCGTAGTGCTTTGTGATTTGACCAGGTTTACTATCGATTTTTTTTGGCCCATAACAGCTGCCGCGACCATCAATAACAAAAGGCTTAAAACATATTTCCTCACGATGGCAAAATTAGTTTTTTGTTGGAGTTTTAAATTAATAATTTTGATGGATGCTGCCGGTTAAACGTTTCTCTGATTTTATTGAACAGAATAATTTATTTGGTCACAACAGTAAAGTACTGGCTGCCGTGAGCGGGGGTATGGATTCTGTTGTGATGGCGCATTTGCTCAAATCGGCCGGTTTTAGTTTTGGAATAGCCCATTGTAACTTTCAGTTGCGCGGTGACGAATCATTAAGCGACCAGGAATTTTGCAACAACCTGGCCGAACGGTTCCGCGTGCCTTTTCATACCACTGTTTTTGACACATCAAAATATGCCGCTGACGAAAAAATATCCATTCAAATGGCGGCCCGCAAGCTTCGTTATCAATGGTTTGAGCAGGTACTGCATCAATCTGGGTATACTGTTATTGCGCTGGCACACCATCAAAACGATGCAATTGAAACAATATTGTTGAACCTTACCCGCGGCACGGGCATCGCGGGTTTGCATGGCATTTTGCCAAAAAATGGCAATTTGGTGCGACCGCTATTATTTTTAAACCGGGACGAAATACAGCATATTACTCAACAATGCGGCCTGGCTTATGTTGAAGACAGCTCAAACACCTCAGTAAAATATGCGCGCAATAAGATCAGGCTTGAAGTGGTGCCCAAACTAAAAGAACTGAACCCCTCCCTGGAATACACGTTCGAAAATAACCTTGCACATTTCCGCGACCTGGAACTATTTTTAGAACAGCAGGTTGTTGAATTAAAAAAACGACTGTTTATTCCTAACGGGGATGAATTGCATCTGCTGCTTTCTGAAATAAAAAAACTGGAACCAAAGCGGCTCCTCCTTTTTAAACTGCTGCAGGAATATGGATTTAACGAGGGGACTGTTGACGATCTTATTTCGGTATTGGATAAACACTCCGGCAAAATATTTGAATCACCTGGTTACACACTGATACTCGACCGGGGGAAACTGGTATTGACAAAACGACGCGAACACCGGCATCACGAAACGGCAATTGGCCTGAGTGACCGTGAAGTTAGTTATGGTGGGTATAAACTAACGATCTTACACGATGACAGTCCATTGATTGTGAAAAACAACCCTATGGCTGTGTCTATTGATACTGATTTACTGATATATCCGTTAACTTTGCGCCCCTGGCAGCAGGGCGACCACTTTTACCCGCTGGGTATGAATGGCAGTAAAAAACTAAGTGATTTTTTTATTGATCAGAAAGTCCCGTTGCATGAAAAAAATGAAATACCATTATTAGTTAATGGTAACGGCGATATTATATGGATTGGCGGTTACCGGCCTGATGAAAGGCATAAAGTAAACGATAACACTAAAAAAGTAACTATATTCGAACTAAATAAAATTTGAAAATGTGCTGATTTGATAATTTGAAAATTATTAAAACACGCAGAAACTCATTTTCAAATTAGCACATTTTCAAATTTTCAAATTAATGAATGAAAAACCGGTTTTTATTGAAAAACAATACCTGGGCAGGGAATGGATACCTGTTACTATCCGCCTGGTTTTAGCCGTGTGCTGTTTTGCAGCATACACTTTTAATTTTTTTACGGACGAATATGATAAGGCTGATATTTTGGCGGTAGTGGGTTTTGCCATCATTATCATCTCCATTATTATGGGTTTTCTGCTCCATTTCCGTACCCGTGTGCAAAATAAAGCTGTGCTCATAGATGGCTTATGGACTACCCGCCTCGTAAAGATTGATCTTAACAGTATAGTTAAAGTTGAAAAAGGCACGTACAGCAAATATTTATTTAACAACCCCGTATATAATCTTCACACAAAAGGAGCTATCCGTTTTTTTGCCGCGGGCAAAGACGCCATCTATCTCACCGACAGGGACGGCCTGGTTTACATCATCGGCTCCCAGCAAGCCAATGAATTTTTAAGGGCGATACAGGGGGAAATGAGTCATTAGATCATTAGGTCATTTGCTTCGCGTCATTAGGTCATTAGGTCATTGAGTCATTGAGTCAATGCATCATTGGGCGGAATTTTGGGATTGTCGATTTTAGCGCCGATACGTTTGAGATAGATATTGAGTTTTAGGTGAATTGTGCCAAGCTTGTTTAAATATTCTGAATGCTGATCTTCGGATATTAAACTCCTGGTTTTAGCTTTATTAATCCAACCCTTTGTTTCAATTAGCGAACCCCTGCTGAAATAGCAGAAGTTTTTATTTTCTTTGTAATGATACCGGCCAAATCCCTCCGCAATATTTGCTCCGATCGAGTCGGCAGCCCGCACCAATTGTTTTCCCAATGTATCTTTGGGAAAATAATCCCATGCTAAAACTACAAACCAAATTTCATCAGAAAATGACTCGGCCAGTTGATATACTTCCAAATCTTCTAAACGGTTACTCATATAGATTAGTCAAATAAAAATTGAATATCCGATTAATTTGCGCAACTGCAATAATAATAAAACTACTGGCCAATGATCCAACGACCTAATGACGCGAAGCAAATGACTCAATGACCTAATGACTCAATGACCTAATGACCCAATGACCCAATGACTCAATGACCCAATGACCCAATGACTCAATGACTCAATGACAAATCACTCCTCACCGGGTAATGGTCTGATAGCTTTTTTTCGATGATTTGATAGTCCAGTACCTCAAATTGTGGACTGGCCATCACGTAATCAATCTGGAAATTGGGGAAATTGCCATTATAGGTACGGCCGAAACCATATCCTTTTTCGCGAAAAGCGTTTTTTAGTCCCTTCGCCATATAGTTAACCGCATAAGAGGAGGGCGTATCATTAAAATCACCTGATATAATATATGGATAAGGGCAATGTGCAGTATGTTCTTTTATTTTAACCACCTGGCCGCTTCTTTTGATAAACGCATTTTTTAGTTTGCTGCCTAAGCGGCGGGCAGACGACATGTCGGGCGTTCCCTGCCGCGTGATGTTATTAATATATTTGTAATCTTCGGGGTCAAAACGGATGGATTGTAAATGAACGCTGTATACCCTTAATTTATTTCCTCCTTTTTTTACATCTATATATATACATGCATTTTCACTTTTCTTGTCGGATAACGGGATCAATCCCTGGCCTATTATCGGGAACCTCGAAAAAATAGCTATTCCGATAGCTTCGCTTTTATTAAAAATAATTGGTTCAAAATAATAAAAGGCGGCGCCCATGATATTTACGATAGAATCGCGCATGTCATACTCGCCCTGGTTGCGGGTATAAAATTCCTGGAAGCAAATAATATCCGGACGCTGCTGACTTATGATGTCCAGTATTTCATGTTTCGTTGATATGTCATTTTTTGAGCCGTAGCGCTTAAAATCATGCACGTTATAAGTCATAACATGTATAATATTCAGGTTTGGTGCGTATGAATGTGCCCGCGGAACATGGAAACCAATGGTATTATTCAGCACATTCCATCCGCCGGCAATGCAAATAAACGAAACCAGCCAGTACCATCTTCCCCGCAGCAGCCACCACATAAGGATAATTATATTGGCTATCAGTAAAAAGGGATAGGCCAGGCCAAAAAAAGCGATTTCCCAAACTTTTTTGGGATCAACGGTGGGCGCGAAATAGCTAATTATCAATGCGGAGCACAAAAGGCCGTTTAACCACAATATGATCTTGTCAATTAGAGAAAGTTTGGTTTTAGCCTCCATTATTGCTGGCGCGAAATAATATTTCCTTTTCCTGCTTGCTCAGGCTGTCATACCCCGATCTTGAAATTTTGTCTAATATAAGGTCAATTTCTTCCTGTCGCGGCAAGTCATAAGATTTTCTTGAAGGATTATTAGCGACAACTTTCATTTTTGCTTTTTGGGGCTTGAATAATTTAGCGATATTACCGATCCAGTCATGTCCTCTGTGTAACTGCTTAATATACAAAAAGCCGATCAATGCGCCGCCAAGGTGCGATAATTCGCCGCCGGCATTAAAACCGGTAATTCCCAAAAAATCAATGAGCACGAGCACCAGCACCAGCCATTTTAACCTTACAGGTCCGATTAGAATTAACGAGATAGTGTAATCGGGTAAAAGTGTAGCAGTTGCAACCATAATGGCCATTACACTTGCAGAAGCACCAACTAATGTGCTGCCGGCAACGAGACCCGGGCTGTGTGTAAAAACAGGGAGCGTGTTATAACTTAGTACAAACAAAAACGCGCCGGCCAGGCCGCCCATAAAATATAAGCCTAAGATGCGCTTTTTACCCAGGTACTCCTCAAATATTTGCCCAAACCAGTAAAGCCATAGCATGTTAAACAGTATGTGCCAAATACCCGCGTGCATAAACATGTAGGTTACCGGTGTCCAGAAATGTGTGAGCAGTTTAGGCAAATAAGCCGGTAAGCTAAGATATTCATCGCTGTAATAGCTTATTATATTGGTACTAAAGAAGGACCTCGCTACAACGGATGCAACATTAACCAGCAAAAAAACTATAATATTAATACCGATCAGCAGGTTTAGCTTACTGCCCGAATGGAGCATTTTTGTTTGTATATTTTGCCACAGGGTACTCATGAGATAAAATCCGTCTACTGTAGATAACTACATTTTTTAAAAAAAGTTGTTTTCACTTTCGTATTTTACAATATACAAACTTAAGGCCATTATTAATAATTTAACGTGGGTTCGATATAATTTTCTTACTAAAATCATTCATCTTTTTATCAAAACATTCGCGCCTCACCTAAATCCTCTCCAAAGGAGAGGACTTTGAAGAGCAAGGCAGTAATTTTAGTGTCTTTTGTAACTCCCTCTCCTTTGGAGAGGGTTGGCAATGCTATTAAGTTAAGGATTTTCCATTTTTTAAACCGGTTTATTTTCTGAG
>DAIOXE010000035.1:0-35447 GCA_036758125.1 Mucilaginibacter sp. | reverse complement strand
TATACGTATAAATATCTGAATAACAAATATTTATCGCTTAACTTAATAGCATTGGAACCCTCTCCTTTGGAGAGGGCGGGGCGCTACCCCAGTTTCACCAGTTCCACTTTCGTTGGCTGCCCCTTGCGCCAGGCATCTATTTTCGCCTCACCTAAATCCTCTCCAAAGGAGAGGACTTTGACCGTCCCATTTTGGTTAGACGTTTTAGAACCCTCTCCTTTGGAGAGGGCAGGGTGAGGCCCTACCCCAATTTCACCAGCTCCACCTTTGTTGGCTGCCCCTTGCGCCAGGCATCTATTTTATTAATATAATAATAGGCGCTATCTTGTTGAATATACACTGGGACTAACAAATTAAGCTCCAGTATATCGCGCGGGGTAAGTAAAATATAACGTACCACCTTTTTGGTTTGGGTGAGTATTTTCTCTAATTCGGGATAATATTTTTTACGCAGGTCATCAAACATTAAACTTAACTGGCCATAGCTCTGCTCTGGTATGGCGGCATCAGGCTTATAAAAATAAGGGGCGCTTATTACATCATTTATAATACGATTATTACCGTTGCCATCAGTAAATGTTACGGTTTTGCCTAATGCGCCGATATTCAGTTTTTGATCAATCAGTATACGGGGCACTACACTAATGCTGAAATTGCTGTTGCCGCTGGTACTGTCAATCATGGCAATCTGCGCTACTGTTCCGCCATAATAGGGACGGTTTAAGCTTGGCCCAAAAGGGCTTTCAAATAATGTGGCGTTTGCCGGAAGCGTTTGATCGGCTATTCGTATTTGTGACCAACCATATTTTAAAGGCAATATGTTTTCATCGGTTTGGTATTGCATATAATTTACCTGCGCGTAATTACCCAATTGAAAAGCAACCTGTTTGCCCTGGTTAACGCATTTGCTGCTCCAGTCTTTAGCTATCGATATATTATTCACAATGTCCCGAAACGAATTAAAGGATACGGTTTTACTCGTATTATCCGTTTGACAAATGATGCCGAAGCGTTGCAGGGTATCTTTTAGCAGATCTTTTTGACTTAAATCAGGAAAAATACGTTCACATTGAACCGTTTGCCCGAATAACACCGACTGATTATCTGATTTAATAGTTAATTCTGTGCCGTCAGCCATTATGAAATTTGACTGTGAATAACCATTAAACCGGTAGGTAATCCTTATTTTTCCGTTTGCAGGTAATTCCGTTTGAAATGAAAGAACAGTTTTTGGTGTTATGACATAACCATGCCTGTATGGCCCCATGCGTGTTAAGGCGGGGTTGCCCGATAAATAAAAATTAGATTTAGTTAATGGAACATCCCCGTTTATTGGGTCGGTGTACATTATTATGACATCAACATTTGCCGCATAACTCCCGTTATAATTGCCGTAAAAATAAAAGGATGGAATAGTTAAAGTTACCGTAACATTGTTTATTTCATTAGTTGTATAAACACCTGTTGAAGGATCATAAAAGCCGCTTGCGTTTGATATAACATTGGGAAATAATACTGTCCCTCCCGGCGCAGCAAGATTATTATAAGTAACCTTTAATGCTGCAGCTAATGATACATCGCATCCTTTATTATCAATTTCATTTTGATAATCAGCGCCATGTTCAAAGCTCCCGTTCGAAAACTGTGCGATCATTAAAGGATAAAGCGGATCACCAAGCAATGACCCGGTAGCTTTGTAACCTGACGATTGCAATAACAGATCAATAGCTGTTTTAATAAAAAAACCGGGGCGCATGTTGTGTACATCAATCGGCGCTGTAAAATCACTGGTCATAAAGCCATAATCAACTACAGGATATATCCATCCACTGGTTTCAGTTTGTGAATTTGCGGCGTTATCTAAACTCCAAACATGGTCATATTGCTGCCAAACCAAATTCTGGCCGTAATTACTCCACTGACTCGTACTATCGCCCATGTCATACAATTTACCATCGATTGCATCAAAAAAATCAACGTTGCCTGAAAGGATAGTGATATTGGCCGTGTCCTGATCAATGCCGTTCAATTCGCCGATGCCATACGGTAGAATTTCCAATCCGTCCTGGATAATTTTCGCCTGGTACTGCCGGTACGGCAAGTTAGTAGTAAATGCCACGTCATCCGGAAAGCCAAGAATATGCCGGTTGCGCTGTGTTAAAGGCAGTTTAAACTGGTTGCTTGTATTTCCCTGCTGGTTTTGCACTTCAGCCAGGTTATTGATCTGGAAAGTAAGGGCAATCGGGCTGTCGTTACTAAGGTCGGTTAACTGATCGTTTATGTATAATTGGAGTTGGTCCATATTTGTTTTGTTGTAATGTTGTAAGGTTGAAATGTTGTAATGTTATCTGGATCCTTAGGTTCGATTTAGTTATAAAATACAACCTTTCAACTTTACAACATTCCAACCTTTCAACAATCTCACTGTGTCTGTATATTAATACCCGGCAAATTAAAAGTAACACTAAAAGGCGCTTGTCCATTAAGTGTTTCGTACTCGCTGAAGGTAGCCGTATTGAGCACGATGGTTTGCCATTTAACCGGGTTTTTGTTTATCAGCATTTGTACCTTTGGCGAGTATTTGATGGATTGCAACCCTTTAATATCGGCAACAGAAAGATCCTCGGCCATTACCTTTACTTTTTGACCGGCGCTTTTTCCAATAACTTCTTCAATGCTATCCTGGTTCTCCCAGTCGGATACATAATTTTTTATGATCACCGCGTTTTGTACATCCAGCGATACTTCCTGGTTATAAACAAAACGATAATAGTTCCAACAACCGCTTAATCCTACCCAACGCAGGTAAACAGACTGTTCGTCAATAGCGTCGTCAACCCTTACAATTTGCGTTTGGGTTACAGTGTGTGCTACACCCCCGTTATCGTTGTACATAAGCGCCAGGGTAAAATAATAAACATCGCTGCTGAAATTGGCATTTATAAGCAAACGGTTTAAGCCAAGCTGGCCGGGCACAGGTGTATTTACTGATGTTTGATTTGCAATGATGAATTTGCTACCATCCTGGTTCAACAACCACGATCCGTCATCATTTAAAAGATAGCTGGTTTGCGAGCCGACAGATAAGGGATTGCGGTTAATATCAAGCGGGGTAAGCATACAATAGTTGCAGGCCAACCAAATCATCGCTGTAAATAAAACCAATATCAAAAGGGTAACCATTGGAATAAACCGGTTCCGCAAAATCTGTTACCCATTTAGCTAATTGGCTGCTATCCGTGACAGAGCGGAATGGCACGTATGCCGCCAAATTTCCGCCGTATTTATCTCCCAACTGTTTTGCTGCATATAACACATAATATGGATTGGTGATGGGAATGTAGGTTAGCGTTTGATTGCCGGTTAGTTTACCGTCCCAGTATTCGGCATAGGCAATTTGGTAACTGGCGCTCAGGTTGCTATCGCGATAGTTTATTTGCGTAAAATTGCCGCTGTCCTTTGCGCGGAGGAGGCTCTGCAAAAAGTTACTGACCTCGGCTTTTATTAAGCCTGTATTATCAGGCCTGTTGGTTGATGTGATAGTATTGGTTTGTCCGCTGATAGGATCCTGGTAAGTAATCTGTGTACGGATCTGGTAATAGGGTTTTAATAAATTAATATTGATAAAACCGGTTGCAGTTGAAACATAAGGCGTGTTTAAAATCAAGTTACCGGTAGCGGTTACCGAGTTTACCTGGATGGTACCTGTATAGGCGCCGGCATTTAAGTACACGTAAACCGGGTTGTTGTTTATTAATACCACATCTAAGGCGGCGGCATTAGCCGCTGCCTGGTTATTGGCGGCAATAGCCCTTGCGATAGCCGATGTATCACAATTAACCGCTACGGCTGCATTCCCGCTTAGCGTATCTAAAGTAACGGCTGTAACCTCAAAATCTTTACGCTGATAGGTGAAAATAACCGGGTTAAAAGCCGCGTTCCAGCGTGATATGTTGCCACCTGGTAAGTTCACGGAGGGATCGCTAACCAATAAATTACTTAATATGGGCACTGTTATGGCTGCAGTATTGCTGCAGCCGTTGGCATCGGTTACATAAACTGTTTTTAGTCCACCGCTTAAACCGGAAAATGTTGGTGACGACTGAAAAGTTGTATTATCAAGGCTATACATAATAGGGCCATAGCTCGACGATGCTTTCACCGTTATCTGGCCATCGGCTGCGCCCGGTGCTGATTCCGGGTTATCTGCGCTTATATAATTGATAACCAGGTCGCAAACATTAACAGGCGGGGCCGGGTCAGGAACGGTCCCGATATTGGTTACCTGGAACTTTGTAAAGTAATAATGTGAAGGGTCTGTGTCGCTTAGCAGGCCGGTGTATATCGGTGCGCTTTGGCCAGCGATAATTGCCTGGCCCTCTATAACTGTTCCGTTAAGGTTTTGCTCAAAACTTATTACTACATTGTTGCCGTTAGCGGGTTGCCCGGTCGCGGCATCAAAAAGCGAGATAAACACCTGGCCGTTTACCTGCATGCCGCTTACGTAGGTGTTTGAATAATCAATTTTTGCTATAATCATGTTGTTGTAATGGTTGTAAATGTTAAAAAAGGTTGTAAGTGTTAAAAGTTGATTAAAATAATTTAGGCGCTGGCATGGTTCCGATGCAAAATTCATAGGAGGCTCCGATGGAGCCTTTTAAACTTTCCGCTTTAGTTCTATAAACAGGTGACTCCGCTGGAGTCAAAACAAACGCTATCAGAGGGATCAAAAAGGCTCCGGAGGAGCATCCTGTTTATAGACAAACAATATTTACTGTTTTGGCTCCGTCGGAGCCTCCTTTTAACTTGTTTGACCCTTCAACCATACTCAATTAACTTGATCAACTCTTCGCTAATTTCACTGGCAACGCTATCCAAAAATGGATTTAGTCTTAGGTTAACACTGTCATTGCCTAACGGTTCGGAAAGCAGGCCCGGGATGCCCTTAAAGCCTTTTTTATCGATCGATTTTTTTATTGCCCAGGCTGCTTCATCGGGTATTCCTTTTTCCTGGCACCATTGCTGTATCCGTTGTATCATTGGCGAATCTCCTGAAACAGCATCCGGGCTTGTCGGCCCGCGGCCGGTTTCGAGTAATTGCATATAACCGGGTAATTGTAGTTGAGCATCGCTGCCGGACTCGACAATAGTGAGCTGTTTGGCCGTTTGTCCGGTTGCATCTTTGCCATTGGCTTGCATGGAATTGATCACATCGGCTTTGAGTGACTCGAGGAATTGTATGAGTTGGTTGCTGTTCATTGGAAGTAGTCCATAGTCCATGGTCGATAGACCATAGTAATAGGTTGTGAAGTTTAAAACGCGAATTCATAAAAATAATCGGCTATGGACTATGGTCCATCGACTATGGACTAATTAAAACTCTCAAAATACATTGTCGCTAAACTAATGGTCAGGTTTACGCCGGTGGTGTTTACATCAAACTTGTTGTAAACCGGCAGGCATCTGGCTTTGTTGCCGGCTTTTATCCTGAAATAACGGCCTTCGCCTTCGCGATATTTGGAGGCTTTAACGATAAACTCGTTTGCCAGTGCTAAAGCCTGGTTCACATAGGTTTCATTATCCGAGGTATATTGGTCAAACGCTGTTTTGAACAGGAACTCCAGGTAGATGGAGAAGGTATTATCGACTGAGCCATTTACCTGCGGCGATACATCGACAGGCTGCAAAGGGTACATGAATACACAAGGGAATGAGGCATCGTCGGCCAGCAGGTTAAGCTCGTTAGCGGTGCCATAAACAAAAGTTAACGGTGTGCTTAATGTTTGAGTAATGGCTTCAATTTGGTTACGAATAGGCATTTTAATTTACGATTTTAGATTTACGATTTTAGATTTACGATTTTAGATTTACGATTTTAGATTTACGACTTTTGATTTTTTTATTGTTGTTATAGCTTTTAATGTGATTGGTTTAATTGACTGATAAAGAGTTTACATACAATTACTAAATACTTTTAAATCGTAACTCGTAAATCTAAAATCGTAAATCAACTCTGTACCAACTCGCTATACCGTTTCTGATACTCAGCTTCTGTTTTATTGAGCAAAAGTTTGGTTAATACACGCTCATAAGGCATGTTTAATATTTCGTTCCATTTAGTGATGTCCCCGCCAGCCAGGGAATTTACAGTGTTGATATATTTAAACTTCTTAAATGATTGTATTCCCGCCTTCTTCTCTAAAACCGAAGGACGCGATGCCAAAAGCTTATTTTCGGCTTGTATAAGTTGGGATAACAGGTAAAAAAATGTTTGGCAATGGGCAGCGCCTCCGTTACCCTAAGTTTTTTTACCTCGTTGCAAAATTCTTCTGCTTCGTACTCATCATATTGCCTGGCTGTAACCCTGCAATAAAAATAATGCGCCAGTACCTGGCAACAGGCCTTTAATGAAGGATTGAAGCTTTCCATCAAATCGTCCTCTCCATAATCAGCGATATGCTCATTTATTTCGCCGGCAATAATTTCACGGGCAGCCATAAATGCTCCCGCAGGCTCAACCGACAGGTTTTTAATAACCGCTATGGTTACATCGCCATCATGCCGTCGAAAAGTTACTTTTTGGGGGATAGCATCGCTGTCATATAAACGTATTATTTGCTCCGATAAAGCGCATACAGCATCGCCAAATGCCATCAGATCATCAATTTTACATACATTTTGCAATTGGCCAACAGGGATGCCGGCCAGGATGCTTATTGCTTCCATATCAGTTAACGATGGTTTTTCCTGCAATTCCATCATTTGGCCTAATGTAATTTCGTTTAGGTTCGTTGGTGTTTTTACCATCAGTTTGCCTGTGGTTGTTTTTAGGGTTTTCTCTATCATAGTATTTTTAATTAGATGATTTCACCGATTACGCCTCACCTAAATCCTCTCCAAGGGAAAGGACTTTGAAAATTCTCTTTTAGAACGCTCTCCTTTGGAGAGGGCAGGGTGAGGCGTGACGGCTTTATTTAAGCAAGTGCGCGGTGGCAAAATCATAGGGCTGAAAGTTGATTTCGGGCAGCCGGCTTTTTACTTTATTTATTTTTTTGATCTTTAACTTATTCAGCGCTACATAGCGTAAAGGATCGATCAAATGGTTCCATGAATCAACAGGTTCATTCATCGCTTTGCCGGAGCGGTCTGTTCTCCATTTATAGCGTGCTAACTCGTTACGCAGGTTAACGCTTTGCCGGGTTATATTCAAGGTATATCGTTTTAGTATATCTATAGAATTTTTAATGCTGTCGGCGCCTTTTTTAGCGCCGGTAACATGCCAGCCAAGCCGCCGCAACTCTTCAATTGATTTGGGTTCGGCGCTATCAGCCACAATTTCAATGCTTTTACTTATCCCTGCAGCGGTTAGCCGGGCTGATATATCGGGGTTGGTTAAGCCGGTTTCATATAGCACTTCGTCAACCCAAAGCTCACCGTTTTGCTTATAAACCAACAGGAAGCCGGTTTGGTCATTTGTAAAGCCAAAATCGAGTCCGGCGGCTAACAGCCTGGCGCTTTCGGGTTTTTGTTCGCACACCTGCCAGTTATTTAGTACAAGGCCGGCTATTTTGCCGGTAAGGCCGCGGGCATAAACCCGCCACAACTCTGTATCCACATCCCGTAATGTTTCAATTTTATCCCTTATTTGATCTGATAGAAAAGGATTGTGGCGATGATCGGATATGATGACCTCGACGCCGGGTTTCCCAACTAAATTATCATGCACCCAAAAGGCGCTGTTGGGGTTATAGTCGATGAAAATTTTTTTGCGGGTGCGCAGGGCGAGTTCGGCATAAACATCCCACCCAACGCCGTTTGCTTCGTTTACAAACAGATAATCACGCTTGCCCGATTTTGCATCCTGCGCGTTATCATAGCTTTTAAACTCTATAATTGTACCATTATGAAACTCGAAGATCCGGTCTGTTCTATTATAGTTTTTTACCATTGCCTGTAAAATGACCGATGAATAATATATGTTCAAAGCATCGCGAAGCGCCCCTGCTTTAAGGTTGGGTATATCCTGTCCGGCAATGGTGATCACCTGCTTTTCGGTTTCGCATGCCAGGCAAAACAATACCTGTTCAATTGAATAAGTTTTGCCCGAGCTGGTACCTCCCTGGTTAATAACGATATGGGCCTTACTATTATAGTTTTGTTTGAATAGGATCGAAGCTTTTTGATCATTCATTATTGTTTTTCAAATGTTTTAATAGTTTTATATAAGATTTGAGGCATTTTTTGCCGCGGGCTTGTTCAATTAATGGCTCTTCCACTTATTAGCTTCAAAAAAGAAACTTGCATAATTGTTAAAACAAGTGGTATATTTAACACGACAAAGGTTGGAGCCATGAAATATAAGTGCCCGTTGCTTGTTCTTGTTCTTTTGTTTTCCTTAAATTCCTGTAAAAAGGATTCAACGGATCCAAATTCAACCGTGACGATTGTGGGAAAATGGTTTATTACTAAACAAAGCTCGGAATTGCTTTATAATGGTTCACAAATAAAAGCGTTCACTAAAACAAGTTTTACCACTGATGATTTTGTTGAATACTATAGCGATGGTTCTGGCTATTTCTCAAAGACTTCAGCACCTTCGCCCAGCCTTACTGAATTTACTTATACCCTTAAAGGAACAACTTTAACCCAATATACCAGTAAAGAAAGCGCCGGTATATTAGAAAAGATTACTGTACTGACAGATAGCAATTTAGCTATTCATGCTGAATCTTTAATTACCGACCGTAACAATTCTGACCAGGTTGATACCGAGATCGACGATTTTACTTATACCAGGTAAAGTTAAGCTTGTCTATAAAACCACTTCTTTCTCGGTGGCAGCGGGTTTGGGCCCGGTTTCAACGAGCTCTACTTTTAGAGTTTTGAGAACATCAGGGCCGTTTTTGCCTTCAGTTTTATCATTCCAGCCCATACTTTTTAGCGCGAATATAGCTCCTGTCGATGATTGCAGATGTAACTTTTTTTCATACATAGCTTCAATACCCAATCGGCCCCGTCTTAGGATGCTTGCAAAGTTCCCATTATTTTCATAATCATCGAAAGCCTGCCGGCTGTCAAAACCAAGAAAGAAAGCCAGCCCTGCAATCGTTCCGTTTTCGGGTTCACGGTCCCATACTTTACGCGCCGCAGGAGCTTCGCCATCCGGCTCTTTTCCCGGCTTTTTTTCCAGGTGAAATTCACCCTCAATATAATTGAAGTAAGCATCTATTTTATGCGATAACTCTTCGGCAGTAAAAAAAGCAGGCAAAGACATTAATGTTATGATTAAAATGCCAATTGGCATAGAACAGATGTAAAGATAGGAACTTTTTATATAGAATGCAAATAATTTTAGCAAAAAATAATTTATTATTTAATTAATTGCTGTGTCTCCATCCGTTTATTGTGTAGCTTTATAATAGTCTTAATGTGGTTAAACCATTTTTAATCGCCGCACTCTTAAAAAAGGTTAAATAATGTTAAAATGTCAATTAAATTACATTTAAAGACAACCATTGCTGGTCTATATTCGTTAATATTTATTACATTTAACTAATATTTTAAATATGCACAGCGGAAGGTTTACCAGGGTATTACTATTCTTTGCTATTTCCATACTGGCAGTAACTGCATCATGCCAGAAGGATTCTGCTGTGAAGGAACTTGATGCCCCAAAAACAAACGTTACCGCCGATAGTTCAGCATTTTCATCTCCGGGGAATTTTCTTGCCGCTTCTGGTACACTCAAAATTAAATATAACGATTCGACTTATACCTTTGATGCAGCTAAAGATTCTATAGCTTTTATTAATGTTCGTGTTGATGACCAAACCCACTATTTCGGCATCACTGCCATCAACAAGGAGCATAACATGAGTTTTGGCATCAGTTCATCGGGTTTTGCTTACAGCAATATTAACAGGAACATAGCAGGCAGCCAGTTTTTGTTAAGCACTGATAATAAAAAGCCGGTGCTGCAACTCTCTTTAAGCAAGTACGCCGGGCAAACGGATTTTGGCAATATCAATATTATACGATATAACCAGGGCAGTGAGCTTGCCAAAGGGACGTTTCATGCTTTTTTGGCTAAAGATGATAAAGCCGATGCTCCTTTTTACAGGGTTGAAGGCACTTTTGATCTGAAGTTGAAGTAGAGATTAGAGGTTAGTGATCGGAGGTTGGAGATCAGTTTTTGGGGAAATTCCTAAATCCGAAATCGAACATCCTAAATCCGAAATTATTCTACATGCCGTTTCTTAAACGCCGAAGGATTTTCTCCCGTTAAATTTAGTGATAAAACACAGCAATCAAGTCAAGCAATATTCAAATAAGAAAAATACGACTTAATCGAATTGGAGTCGTAGATTTGTTTTTAGCAATAGGTAAAAGCAAAGCGTATTGCAAAAAATATAGAATATCACTGAGACAATAATAAAAAGTTGGCGAACAAAAACAACCGGATTTAAATACATCGAATGAAGACGAAAAAAAAGGATGAAGGAAATTTTGCAAAACTATTAGGTACTGTAGCAAGAACTAAAAAGCCAGAATAAACAATGTGGCATTGGGATCAAGGTCGTTTAGAGTATTTCCAATTTGATGCTTTGCGTCAAATCGCTTCTTTCATAGTCAAGAATGATTTTAAGCATGTCGATAGAAATATTTTATCTGCGGAAACAGGATTAATGTTTGCTCCTATGAATTATACGCCTTGGCGCAATTATTCGCGCGTATTGAAGTTGATGCTTTTGATAAGCGAAGAAAATGACGTTGCCAAGGCAACTCCTGTAGCATTTTTACTTTCAAATGCGGGTGCTGTAACTTGCGACGAATATCTTCATTTTTTGCTTTGCGCGTTTACTGAACCCTCCCCAGCTTTAGCCGATTGGCGACCAAATGCCATATTTCGTTATCCCCTTCTTTTTGCAATAAAGTATCTTTTAGCAAAGACCGTAATAACGGACACTCCAGTCGCAAGCCTTGACGAGATATTAGGTGCTTATGTCGACAGTAAATTTATCGGGGGTGAGGGACAAGAACGATTTATATCAATAGTCAACTCAACAAAGAATTATGAAGAAATTGGCCGCGTTGTGCCGAATGAGTTAAGGAGACAAGCAAAAGAAAGTCTGAAAGTCATTTCGCAAATCTCGTACCTGCATGTTCATAGTGATAAAATAATTGTATCGTTGAATCCAACGGATGCACAAGCAATTTTTGACGACTTGGTTCCAATATCAGGTCCACGTTCAACAGAGCGCAACGCAGAAATCCGTAGATTAGCTTCTCTTTTTAAAGGAGGCAGTACATTAGAATTCGACTATCCTAACACGATTATCGAAATGGCTGTTGAAAGTGGTTTTAGAGAAGGCAATAAGATAAGAAAAACGCATATTACTATCGAACGAAATAGTGGGTTACGACACCAATATTTCAAAGTTAATTCCACGCCGATTTGCGATATTTGCTTATTGAACACAAAAAAAACTTATCCTTGGGTTGAACGTGTACTTGATATCCACCATTTGCTGCCATTATGTTCTGGGACGCGCGTGGAAGGACAGAATACAACGTTGAATGACCTTGTGCCTGTTTGTCCAAATTGTCACAGAGGGATTCATCGCTATTACGATATTTGGCTTGATAGAAACAACAGGAAAGATTTCGTTAGCGGCCGTGAAGCTAAGAGTGTATATCAAGAAATTAAGGCACAATTTACTGGATTGATTATATGATTACAACACCATCTAAGGCAACTAATACTCACTTCAAGAAGCAAATAGAACTTCTTGAAAAATATGAACAGAGCGGAGATTCTCTTACAGAAGTGTTAGCCGAAGAAGGCTGGTCTTACGACGACTTAATTTATGAAAACTCGTACAAAAAAAGCTATACTAATAATCACGAAGCGATACTTGACAGGGTAAGATTATTGGGTAACTCAGAACAAGTGGTAAGTTTCTTTACGGGGTGCGGAGGGATGGATTTAGGTTTTGAGGCTGTTGGCTATGAGCATTTGGCTGCATTTGAATTTAATGAATTATGCTGCAAAACTCTTCGACGAAATCGTCCAGAATGGAACATATTTGGGCCGCCCACTCATTTGGGCGATGTATCACGATTCGAAGAAATAGCCGATGCGCTTACTCCTATGATTAGCCCATCATTTGAGGGAATATTTATAGGTGGCCCTCCATGTCAACCTTTTTCTATTGCCTCCAATCAGAGGTTTTCTAAGTCTGACGATAACTTCAAGCGTATAGGCTTCACACACCAAAAAAATGGCAACCTGCTTTTTGACTACGTACGCCTAATAATGGAATTTAGGCCTAAAGCTTTTATTATAGAAAACGTTCCAGGGCTACGAGATATTGATAATGGAGAGCAATTAGCCGATGCTATTAAACGGTTAAATAGTGCTGGGTATAATGTCACAGAACCTTTTGTCCTTAATGCGGCTCATTATAATGTTCCGCAGCAACGATTAAGGCTGTTTATCATCGGTACACGAGGCAGTGGCGTTTTCAAAAAACCTACTCCAAGTTTAAAAAGAGTAAGCGTGGGAAGCGTTTTAACTGATACTAAAGGTTTGAATAATAATGAAACGAGAGAACATAAAGCGGAATCAATATTGAGATACATGCGTCTTAATTACGGGCAAAGAGACCAATTAGGGCGAGTTGATAGGCTTGATCCCTCATTACCTTCAAAGACCGTGATAGCAGGAGGAACTAATGGCGGGGGCAGGTCTCATTTACACCCGGAAATTCCTCGCACACTTAGTGTTCGGGAATGCGCACGAATACAGACCTTCCCCGATGATTATATATTTGTAGGACCGTCTGCACGACAATTTACACAAGTTGGTAATGCCGTCCCGCCTGCTCTGGCTGCTCAAATAGCACAGTGTATCAGAGAAAGTTTTTTTTAAATAAATCCAAAATAGTATCATTTGGTGAATTTTTTTGTTTATATGGTGATATGGTTGCCAAAAACTCCACCTTTGAAACGACTCCCGAAAGGTCCAAGCTCATGAAGAAAATTCGTAGCAATGATACAAAAACGGAAGTCTTGTTAAGAAAATCGCTTTGGGCTACTGGGATACGTTACAGGAAAAACTACAAAAAATTGCCTGGTTCTCCCGATATAGTGATAACAAAAGTTAAAGTCGTCGTGTTTATCGATGGTGCATTTTGGCACGGGCATAACTGGGGTATTGCAAGAGATAAAATAAAAAACAACCAAGATTACTGGATACCCAAAATAGAAAGGAACATGCAAAGGGATATTGAAAACAATGAAGCTCTAAATGTATTAGGGTTTAAAGTGATCCGTTTTTGGGAACATGAGATAAAAAAAGACTTGCAGGGCTGCATCGACAAAATATTAGAAAATGTCATAATTACAAACTTAGTGTAAATTTATATACCGGTGCCTTCATAAATTATTTAAAAAGGTAAATAAAATATCAATACCGTACAAATATTGGTCATTAAATGAGTGGTTTTCGAGTAAACCGATTTGTAATTTTGATTTAACCAATTGGACGATTAATATCATGAAGACAGAAGCAAATACTACAATGGCAACAATGGCTACCACGGCGCCAACCAATGCCCACAAGAATATACCGGGCAACCCATCAACAGCTAAAAGCAGTGCCGTTAAGCTTAACGACCGCAGCAATGGCAAACCGCTACGGGTTTTAAGCGAGGATGACTGGAAATTCTGGATAGAGAATGGGTACATTGTAATTAAAAACGTCGTGCCAAAAGAACAGGTTGAACGCCTGGCTAAATTCCTTTGGGAATTTGAAGAAAAAGATCCCGGCAACCCTGAAACCTGGTACGCTCCGCCACGCGCCGAAATGCAGATGAAGGAGCTTACCAATACCGGCATGGTGGAAGTTTACAATCATCAGTACCTATGGGATAACCGGCAGGTTCCGCGTGTTTATGATGCTTTCGTTGATATTTGGGGCACTGAAAAATTATGGGTGACCATTGATAGGGCCAATCTGAATTTCCCCATCCGGCCGGGATTTGAATATAAAGGGTTTATTCACTGGGATTATGACCCGGAAACCAAACCCCAAAATGTACAGGGTGTTTTGGCCCTTGCCGATCAGACCGATGAAAACATGGGCGGCTTTCAATGTGTGCCCGAACTATTCAGAACGTATGATACCTGGAAGCTTACACAACCCGAAGACCGGGATCATTTTAAACCTGATGTAAGCGGCTTTGAGCTTGTAAAAGTAAAAATGGAAGCCGGCGACCTGTTGATATTTAACAGTTTGCAGCCCCATGGCATAAGGCCGAACCGCAGCGGCAACAAAGTACGCATTGCCCAATATATTGCCATGATGCCTGCTCAGGAAGATAACGAAGAACTGAGGCAATGGCGCATCAGCTCGTGGCGTGATAGGAAGGCGCCCGAAGGTTACGCCTTCCCCGGCGATCCGCGCCATTGGGAGCAAACAAAGTATAAAACAGCGAAACTTAGCGAATTAGGCGAAAAGCTGCTGGGGTTGAGGAGATGGAGCCCCACCTAAATCCTCCCCGGTTGGGAGGACTTTTAATTCGGGTTTCGGATTAAAATATCTTAAAGGTGCTTTTAAAGTCTCCCCAACCGGGGGAGATTTAGAGGGGGCTTGTAATCCCAACGTAATAAAAACCTTTCACCTTTTACCTTTCGCCTTTCACCCAAAATAATGCGCCTTTTTATCCTTACCTTCGCATAAATTTAAAAACATTGATGAAAGTATTTATTGCTGGCCTCCCATTAGAAGTGGAAGAGCCTGAATTGACTGCTGTTTTTGGTGATTTTGGGCCCGTAAAGTCGCTCAGGATCATAAAAGACCGCGAAACAAAAGAGAGTAAGGGTTTTGGTTTTGTTGAAATGGTGAATGATGATGAAGCTAAAGAAGCGATCAGGTGCATGAATGGCGCAAGCTATTATGGCCGCAGGATCACTGTTAATATTGCCGAAGACAAAGGCCCAGGTTTTAACACCGGTGGTGGCAAAGGCGGCTTCAGGCGTAATTAATAACCGGTAATTTTATTCTTTTTTATTTGAAAAGCTCTCGGGTGTTCCAGTGGGCTTTTTTTATGGTTGTAGATTATTTAACCCACATTAGCCAAAACAACTTACATCATTATCACCACGCTAAAACCGTATCCCCGGCAAACCATACCTAGCCGCAATCTCTTATATTCATCTTTTGGTAACTGAACCAGCAGTGGATGACCCTTACTAATTTATCCAATGCAATATCCGCTGCCTGTTGGCCTCCTTATATCGGATGCCCCAGCCTTTCAAGCGGTATCTATTATTTCCGAGTGGTCATATATCTTCTGCTGCAGTTCCTTATCCGCATTGTAATGTTTAATAATAATGAGCATACAAGTTAGCAGAAGCGCTAAAATGGCGATGGTGAGCCATGTTTTTGGATGATTGATTGTGGTCATAATTTTTTTGATTTGATAAGTTTGCAATAGATGCGGGGTGATTTATGGACGGGGTAGAATCCGAAAGTCAGCAAAGTCCGAAAGCCAAAAAATGAAACTACACT
This sequence comes from Mucilaginibacter sp., assembly GCA_036758125.1. GTDB lineage: Bacteria > Bacteroidota > Bacteroidia > Sphingobacteriales > Sphingobacteriaceae > Mucilaginibacter. The sequence continues at coordinate 19,873 of DAIOXE010000035.1, read as the reverse complement.
TTATGTTTTGTTTTATGATATATATGCTAATTGGCATACATGCACTATAAAAAACAATTAATAATGACATTTTACAAGCTTTCTGATTTCAGGCTCACTCCACATTACCATTCTTCAATTCCGTGGGCTTCCGTTTCAATTAATTGCGTTAACAATTGTTTTAATATGGTATCGCGGGCCCATTGCTGTTCTGCGGGTGTTGCATCATCGACGTACCAGGTAATAGGCTCATTTATTTCGATGCGGGCCCGGTACACAAAATTTCTGGTGGGATGCATTTTATTGCCTTCATAACTGTTCAGGTTCCCATCCTTAATATGTTTGGCAAATTGCCGGGTGAGGATATCAACCTGAAGGCATTCATCAAGTGAGTTTTTGAAATCGTGCTTGTCTTCGAGCCATAAGGTTAATGTATCGTCATTAAGGTCATGGTCGGCAATGGTGATGCGGCTATAGTCGTAATCAACTGAGATTACGAGCCACCATAGTTTGTCTTTTAGTTTTTGTGGGATTTTTATCATTGCGTTGGTCATTAGTCATTAGTCATTAGTCATTGGTCATTGTGTCATTGGTCATTAGTCATTGGTATTGTGGAATTAATCATCGGTGAAGGGCCATGATTTAAGTAAAGCCTACGTGAAAAAGCAATGACAAATGACCAATGACCTTTACCGGAACTGCGGCGCCCAGCCGGGCAGGTATTTTTGTATGGCCACAATTTCACGGCTGTATTTATTGCATGCAGTTTCATAAGCCTGATAGCGCAGAAGGAGTTCATTGGCCGGTTGATCATGCGGCAGGGGCGCTGACTTTAAGACATGGGTATTTGTTGTATTAAAAGCAGAGTAAACGAGATGCATTGGGTAAGGTTGTTTTTGCTGATTTGAACAGTCAGGCAGTTTTATATCGTGTTAAATGAATGGGTATTTTTGTATTGTTTAAGTTGAACGAGAGCCTTTAGGGTGGCACGAAGTGTACAAATGAATTTTCTGTATATTCTTTACTAAACATATTTGTTTTTGTTAAAAATTGTAATACTTTAGAGAATTATTACGCAACAAATATAAAGAAATATCTTTATTATACTAAAGAAATTAGTAAAAAAGTTTTCAACATTATGGATGAGCCGCTAAAGCCTAATAAAATAAAATATATAAGGCCCGAAACGCTGGAGTTTATTATTCTGTATAATCAACTTAAAGGAAAGGCATTTAACGGTAATGCACAGCTTGCCGGGGATTTGGGCTTTAATAATGCCAGTTCAATTACAGAGATAATAAAGAGCAGGCAAAACATTGATCCGGAAAAATTAAAGAAATTTAAAGAGAAATACAGCGATTTCTTAATCAACAAAAAAAATACAGCAAATTCTGAAAATATGGCAGCTTCCAGGCTGTCTGATGGCATCCCTATGTACGAAATAACAGCTACGGCGACCGGCGTTGAAGTTTATAATGATATTAATGACAAAGAGCCGGTTGGGCACATGAATTTTCCGGGTATTGAGGATTGCGATTTCGCTTTGCCGGTTTGGGGCCATTCGATGTATCCTTATCTTGAAAATGGCTGCTGGGTAGCGCTAAAGATTATCCATGATAAAAAAATACTTCCCGGCGAGGTGTATTATATTGAGTGGGGTGACTACCGCATGTACAAGCGCCTGCTGGCCGGGGACAATGATGATGAAGTAATTGCGCACTCCGATAACACCACCGAAATGATTGGCAACCGGTTAAAATATGCCCCCTTTGTGGTAAAGATCGCTGATATAAAAAAGCTATGTTTGGTTAAGGATATACATAAGAAGCATAATCATTGAGGAGGAGGTGAAAGGGTAAAGGCGAAAGGTAAAAGGTATTTTGTTTGGTCGCCTTTAACCTTTCGCCTTTGACCTTTCACCTTTCTTTCTTACATTTATTCCATGTTCGAGCCCGCACAATACCCTTATAGCCTTAAATTTAGCATGGGCACTATCTTGCTAATGATCCTGCTGATATTGCTTTTACTTTCCAACACAATGGTGGCAAATACCATCTTAGGCTGGAGTATTTTTGGCATTGCTGCGTTGTTTTTTCTGTTTATGGTTGCCTTGTTGATCATAAAACGGTTGATGCCGGCTATAAAAGGAGATATAGCGCTTCAACTGGATGACGAGGGCATTAGCGATTATATCCGCGATGTCAGTATTAACTGGGCCGACATTAAAGAAATAAACCTGGTACGCGGCCGGAGCGCCTCGACTATGCAAATAGACCTTAAATTTGAATCAGATCATGGCAGCCGGATCGCCATCCCGCTTCGATGGATAAAAGGCAATGATGATGATATCTACGAAACAACGATGGCATATTTTAACCGGGCCCCCGGGTAATCTTACCAATTGATAATTCAACCCGTTTTGCTATTGTTTTCCGTAAATGCCGGATGAATATTCACTTAACTATAAGTTTATTTTACGTCAAAACAAGCGTATAAGTTAAACCAGCTATCATATTAATAAAATACCGTGAAAACACGGTAAATTTTTAAACAAAAGCGTTGTATTTTTGTATAATAATTATAGAATGAAACTTTTAACAGTTTTAGCCGTTGAACGATGCTTGTATTTAGACAATTATGACGTTAAGCCAGTTTAGCCATTTTGTATCAGATGAATTAAGTGCAGGTAACTTTTTTCAAAATATTGGATTCTACACATTGCTTGTTCTGCTTGCGTGGGTAGTAATTGTTCAGTTTAAACAAAAGTCCGGCAGGTTCAGGGTCAATTAACTGGTCACCCCGATCATTTTTTTAAATAGTCTTTTAAGATTGTGAAAAAAATAACTAAGTTTCACACAAATTAATCGGTTGCAGTAACCCTGATAATCTTTATGAGTTTCCCTGATTGCCCGCGATGTAAAAATCCTTTTGGTAAAAAACTGCACCGAAATTTTGTGCTTAAAGTCCTTTTTCCCTGGTTAAGCGTCAGGCGCTTTCACTGTAAAGTATGCAATAGCAGTTATTATAAATTTGTAGGTAAAAGAAGCTATTAACCTTGATGTTTTGCTTTTTTTGCAACACCTTAGTTTGTTTATGCTGTACTTTAATTGTTGTTCAATTTTGATTTAATTACATAAGAAACCTTCCACTGACGAGGAATATGGATTTTTTTCAATTTATTTAATTATGATTTAAAAAGCATATTCCATGTCAAAATTCCAAAATCGTAAATCGTAATTCGTAACTCGTAAATTGTGATTCATCGTTACTTTTACAATTATGACCATACGCCTTGCAGCATTAACCGATATTCCCCAAATAATGCAGCTGATAGCTGAAGTGGTGCCTGCCATGATTGCCCTGGGCAATTTTCAATGGGACAATACCTATCCAAATGCGCAGGTATTTGAAAACGATATTGCCTTAAACCAGCTTTGGGTTGCCGATGTGGGTGGCGCTATCGCAGGCATTGCCGCAATAACCACCGACCAGTACCCTGAATATGCCAATGTTGGCTGGGACATTACCGAAAAAGCCATAGTAACCCACCGGCTGGCTGTAGGCGAACAGTATAGGGGCCGAGGCATAGCCGCAGCGCTGCTGCAGCAAGCCGAACAGGAAGCGATTAACCGCGGCATCAACCTGTTACGAATCGATACCAATACCGCCAACTAGTACAAAAAAGCTTTTCCCGAAATTGGGCTACCGTTTTGCAGGTGAAATTGGGCTGGGTTTCAAACCCAATCTGCGATTTTATTGTTACGAGAAGGCCATAGACCATAGACCATAGTCCATAGTCGATAGTCCATAGACCATAGTCCATAGACCATAGTCTGTCCATCAGCCATGGCACATAGTCAATAAAGGATATTGCAGAGATTAGGAGTTGAAATGGCCATCGACCATAGACTATCGACTATGGACTGAAGAAAATAAATCCCAAAAAATCGCAACCCCCGGGTAGTTAGTAACGTAAAAATATACGAAAGTCGAATTGGTTGATTTATTGATTTTACAGGTATGGAATTTTTATTTTTCTTTTCATTGTCGGGCGTGATCATAGTCAGTTTAATATTATTGTTTGATAAAAAACAAACGATAAAAGTTAACACTATGTTAAAGGAAACAAGAAGCATACCACCATTATTCTTGTTAAAATCGACAGAACAAAAAATAAGCACACTAAAGGTGGCATTACGCTATGATGACGTTCCGCAAACTATGGCCGGAGCAGCGTCAATGGCCAGTATTTACAATAATCAAAATGAAAATAACAGGCTATCAAAAGTTCAGGAACTAAAACTTTTATCTTCAAAATACAATGACTGCCAAATATCTCTCGAGGCTTACAATGTAAAGCTTGACGAGTTGCTTGAGCATATCGAAAGCCAGGGCGGATCATTTGTGCTGGCCAGTTGAGGGTTTCTTTGTTGTAATGTTTTAACGTTGAAATGTTGTAAGGTTAAATTGGTTTCAGCAACAGGAATACCGCAACCTTCACAACACAAGTAAAAACGCTATTAAAAACATTACAACGTTACAACCTTCCAACGTTACAACAAATCCTTCTCACAACATTTTGCCAAAAAATAATTCCGAAATCGAAATTCAGAAATCCGAAATTACTATTATTGCAACCAAATGTCGGATGAAGCAATAATAAAACGGTTAAAGATAATTGTTAAAGAACATGGCGGCCAGCTTGCTTTGGCCGGTGCAATAGGCGTAGACCAGGGCTTTATCAGCAAGGTGATCAATAAAAAGCAGGATGTAAGCTATTACCTGATACGTAAACTTTGTTTCCAGTTAAAATATTCACCCGAGTGGCTCATACTTGGTACCGGCGAAAAGAAGATCAATAAACCCGAATCAGCCAAACTTATTACCGAAATACAAATGATGCGCACAGAGCTCGACATCCTGCATGCCCGCATGCGCGCCTATGAAATTGAAATAAAAGAGCTAAAGTCACATGGTTTTGAAGGAGAACAAAAAACCGGGTGATTTTGGAGTTACGGCTTATGAATTACGATTTATATGCCAAATAATAGCAAAGCGGATTGAAATATCCGCTTTCGTTTTTTCCCGCCAGTTATCAAATCGTGATTCGTAAATCTAATTATTTATTTAACCCCAATAAATAACCTGACAAATGGTGTGCCTGTAATCGTGAATTCCAAATCGTAAATCGTAAATCGTAAATCGTAAATCCTGTCAATATTAAGCTTTTGTTACCGCAACCATTTCAACTATAAGTTAATCAGGTAATATAAATAGCGCTATTTATCTGGCTTTTGCTTAGGAAAGTCCGATTTATTGACGAAAATACAGCCCGGGTTACATCAAATTAACATTTGCATAATATCATCAAACGGTAATCATTTCTTAACATTCAGATAACGGTGGATACGCACCTTTGAGCCAAAATTATATTTAATCTTTATTGATAATGAAAAAACTGTTTACGAAACTTTTTAGTGCTTCCTTAATAATGGCTTTAGCGCTTACAAGCTTAGCCGCGAAAGCACAAACCAGCGGTACCACTACAGATACGGCCGCAAAACCTGTAGTGGCGGTAACTGCAATAAAAGCCCAGGAAGATACCACATGGAAACCTCAAAGAAGGTTATGGGGCTATGCATTCGGCGACGAATACTTTGATGCCCATGCTGATAAAGGTAACAGGGGGCCTGAAAATATGTACAATGGCGTTCCCACCTACAGAAATGCTTTCCAGTTCCGTCGTATATATTTAGGGTATGACTACGAGATCACAAAAAAATTCAAGGCTGAAGTGTTGCTGGCAAGTGAGCCAAATGCAAACACCGGCGCCGCCAGCGGAACATCAATACAAAACGGTGATAACCTGGTTGATAGCAAAATGGCATTTTGGATCAAAAACTTTAATATCAGGGCCAGAGATATTTGGGCAGGAACAGACTTTGTTATCGGTGAATTAAGCACTCCCGGTTTCGCACTGAATGAACCAGGTACAAATGGCCCGGTAAGTTTATCGGAGTCAACCTGGGGTTACCGTTCAATTGAAAAGACTATAACCGACGTCCATAAAAACAATTCATACGACGTAGGCGCCGCATTACAAGGTACTTTTGATCCGAAGACTAAAAACTATGGCTACGTATTAATGGTATCTGACAACAGCACCTCAAATTTGTTAAATGCTTCAAATCCAAATACCGGGTTCTACAAAATAATTTATGGAGACCTTTGGGGCAAATTCTTTAATCAGCATTTGTACGCCGATGTTTATGTTCATACTGCCAAAACCGGCCCTGCAAGCGCTGCACTAGGCGCCGAGAGTAACACTATGTATAAACTTTTTGTTGCTTACCTTTCAAAACCTTTTAATATGGGTGTTGAAGCTTACACACAAACCTTTGTGAACGGTGTAACTAACACTACGACGAAAACCGCTTCTGATGCAACTGTTAACGGGCTTTCTATCTGGTTTAGGGGCGCAATTTCTCCAAAATGGAATTACTTTGCAAAATGGGATAATTATAATCCTTTCACCGATTATGATAGTGCTGCTTCTTACTCCGTTAATTCTAATATTGGCTACGGAGCTTATAATCCCAGCGCTAAAGAAAATTTCTATACCGCTGGTTTAGACTATAACCCGACAAAAAATGTGCATTTTATGCCAAACTTCTGGCTGCTCGATTTTAAAGATCAAAGAGCATCTTCAACAACAGGTTATGTTGGCCCTGATCATACCTTAGTTTACAGGTTTACTTTCTATTACACTTTTGGTAAATAAAAAGCCGCATAACAATATCAAACAATAAATAAAAACAAACCATGAAAATAATTAAAAGTTTAGAGTTAGCAATGGTGGCTATAGCCGGCATTTGCATAACGTTATCAGCTTCGGCGCAGGACAATACTTTGTTAGGCGCGGGCAGTACATTTGTGTACCCGCTGTTTTCGAAGATATTTTCTGAATACGGTAAGACACACGATGTTAAGGTTAACTACCAGTCTATCGGATCAGGTGGCGGTATATTACAGTTAACCAATAAAACTGTTGATTTTGGTGGCTCTGATGCCCCTTTAAATGCAGAGCAAGCCGCAAAACTCGGGGTTCCCGTTTTGCATATCCCAATGGCTTCAGGAGCTGTTGTTGTAACTTTCAATGTTGCCGGCCTTACTTCTTTAAAATTAACCGGAAAGGACCTTGCCGACATATATTTGGGTAAGATCACCAAATGGAACACCCCTGAGATTGCCGCAACCAACAAAGGCGCTAAATTGCCTGACATGCCTATTGTTGTTATTCACCGTTCAGACGGCAGCGGTACTTCATTTATCTGGACAGACTATTTATCAAAGGTGAACGAAGAATGGGCAAAAAAAGTTGGTAAAGGAACCGCCGTTAACTGGCCCGCCGGCTTAGGCGGCAAAGGTAACGAAGGTGTATCTGGCTTAGTAAAACAAACTCCCGGTGGTATTGGTTATGTTGAGTTGGCTTACGCAATCCAAAACAAAATGTCTTTTGCTTCAATTCAAAACAAATCTGGCAAATTCATCACACCATCGCTTGCTTCAACAACATTAGCCAGTAATATTGAATTGCCTGCCGATTCAAAGGTTTCTTTAACAAATACTTCTAATCCTAACGGGTATCCAATAGCAAGCTTTACATGGGCCTTAATCTACAAAGAGCAAAAATACGGCGACCGTTCTGCAGCAAGAGCTAAAATATTGTTAGAATTAATGTGGTACAATATACATGCAGGCCAGAAATATTGTGAGCCTTTAAATTATGCGCCGCTTTCAAAATCAGCCGTAAAAGTTGCTGAGAAAATTTTGAAGTCTGCCGCCTACGGCGGTAAACCAATATTATAATAATTATTGAATTACTGAATTATTGATTTATCAAATCAATAATTCAATAGCAAACAATTACCAGTTTCCTGCAACAAAAGGGGCTGGTAATTGTGTTGTATAACGAATCCTGAATTTTTTTGTATCATTGATGAATCTGATGAAAAATAAAAGATTGGACCTCTCGTACAGCCAAATGAAATGGGAAACCATTTTTAAGCGAATATTGGTGGTAATGAGTGTGATTTTGCTAATACTGGTGGTTGGTATCCTCATAACGCTCGTCATGCAATCCATGCCTTCAATTAAATCTCTAGGTATTAGATATTTATGGGGCAAAGCATGGGACCCTGTTAATAATGTTTACGGGGCTTATCCATTTTTAATAGGTACGTTGCTTACTTCATTTACTGCCCTTATTATTTCAATTCCTTTTTCGTACGCTATTTCCATTTACCTGGGCGAATATAACCCGAAGGGGTGGTTATCTAACCTGTTAAAAAACACCATCGAGCTAATTGCCGCCGTGCCTTCTGTAATTTACGGTTTTTGGGGCCTGGCTGTGTTGGTTCCAATCGTCCGTTCTTTTGAATTAAAAATTGGGGTAGCACCTTATGGGGTGGGTGTTTTCGTTTCGTCACTTGTGTTATCCGTAATGATTATTCCGTATGGGGCTTCTCTCGGTATATCATTAATACGCATGGTACCTTCGCCATTAAAAGAAGGAGCTTATGCATTGGGGGCCACCCGGTTTGAGGTGATCCGCAGCGTAATTTTACCTTACACCCGTTCAGGATTATTTGCCGGTATCCTTTTGTCGCTTGGCCGCGCCCTGGGCGAAACCATGGCTGTGGCAATGCTCATCGGTAATACCACTGAGTTAGCCCATAGTTTTAAAGAAGCTTTTTTTGGCCCCGGAAATACCATGGCCAGCGTTATTGCACTTCAGTTTACGGAGGCAGATCATACCGTATATTTATCTGCCCTTATTGAACTTGGTTTAGTGCTGTTTTTTGTTACAGTTATTATTAATCTGATAGGGAAAAGGATAATTTCAAGATTCACAAACAAATAATCAAATGGATGCACGAATAAAAATTAGAAATATCAAGAGTATTTTATTTAAATCGGTGATCGTATTTCTGGCATTTGTTATCACCATCCCTTTGATTATCGTTTTGCTTTATATTATCAAGCAAGGCGTAATGCAGGTTAACTGGCATTTTTTAACCAGGATACCCGCGCCTGTCGGCGAAAGCGGCGGTGGTATCAGTAACGCCCTGTTGGGCAGTTTAATTATAGTAGGCATGGCAGCCCTGATAGCTATACCGATAGGCATTTTGGCCGGAATTTACCTCAGTGAAAATGCGCAGACAAGGCTGGCTTATTACAGCGGTTTATGTGTTGATATTTTACAGGGCGTGCCATCAATAGTAGTGGGTATGGTGATTTATTTTTGGGTTGTAAAGCCATTAGGGACTTTTTCGGCCATATCAGGCAGTATTGCCTTGGCCATTATGATGCTGCCTATCGTTATACGTGCCACCGAGCAAACACTGCTTTTATTGCCCGATACGCTTAAAGAAGCAGCCTTGTCATTAGGCGTGCCATATCACCGCGTGATTTTAAAAGTGATCGTTCCCTGTGGTTTTGCCGGGATATTGTCGGGTATTATGCTTTCGATAGCCCGCGTAATAGGCGAAACCGCACCTCTGTTATTTACCGCCTTTGGCAACCCTTATTTATCGGCCTCTGTTACCAGGCCAATAGAGACCTTGCCCCACCTTATATTTAACTATGCTACCAGCCCTTATGACGAATGGGTTAATCTGGCCTGGGGGGCATCATTTATATTATTAATGTTTGTATTAATTTTAAACATATTTACAAAGCTGATCACGAGAAAATGGAACATACAGTTGTAAGCGCCTCAAAATTTAATGCCTGGTTTGGCGACAATCATGCAGTAAAGGATGTGTCCATAAAGATAGAAAAAAACCAGGTTGTAGCGGTTATGGGCCCTTCAGGCTGCGGTAAAACCACCTTTTTGCGGTGCATAAACCGCATGCACGAGCTTATTCCGGGCACGGCCACTAAAGGTTCAATGAAATTATACGATGACGATGTATATACCATGAACCCCATATATGTGCGCTATAAAATTGGTATGGTGTTCCAAAGGCCAAACCCTTTTCCAAACCTAAGTATTTATGATAATGTGGTGGCCGGTTATAAATTGAACGGGCTTAAAATGGCAAAAGCCGACATGGATAATATTGTTCAAAAATCATTAACATCGGCGGCTTTATGGAAGGAGGTTAAGGATTCGTTACACAAAAAAGGGACCTTTCTTTCGGGCGGGCAGCAGCAGCGTTTGTGCATAGCGCGCGCCATTGCCATGGAGCCTGAAGTAATTTTGTTTGATGAGCCGACTTCAGCGCTCGACCCTATATCTACCGCAAGTGTTGAGCAATTGTTTCATGAGCTTAAAGCTAATTACACGCTGATTATAGTAACCCACAACATGCAGCAGGCCGCGCGTGTTAGTGATAAAACGGCGTTCTTTTATGTGGGTGAGTTAGTAGAGTTTGATGATACAAAACAAATGTTTACTGCCCCTAAAGATAAACGTACACAAAATTATATAACTGGAAGGTTTAGTTAAGGTTAGTTGATTGGGTTGATTAAGTTGATTAGGTTTATAGGTTTCGAACCACTCACTTAATAAACCTAATCAACCATTCACTTGAATTTTTAATTTTAAAATTATGACACCATTAGAAAACGAAATTAACGCGCTTAAAAAAGAGCTGATTAACATGTGGATATTAGTTCAATCGCAATTGAACAAGGCTAAGGAAGCCATGGTGCAATTCGATAAGGATTTGGCTCATGAGGTTTTGGTGAGAGAAAAAAGAGTGAACTCTTTTGAATTGAAAATTGACAGGGACGTTGAAAATATTTTTGCCCTGTATTGCCCGGTTGCTATCGACTTAAGATTTTTGCTCGCCGCACTTAAAATAAATACCAACCTGGAGCGCATTGGCGACATTGCGGCGGGAGTTGCCAAATATGTTGTAGAATCGTCGGTAAATTTTGATGTTGCAACTTTGAAAAGCACTTCGCTTTTACGCATGTATGACGAAGCTGTCAATATATTGATAGATACCCGCAACGCCTTCGAAAAAGAAGATACTGTGCTTGCTCGCAGCATATTTAAAAGAGATGATGTTTTAGATGCTATAAATTTAGATGCGGCCAATGCTATTGGTGATGTGATAAGAGCTGACCCTAATAGCATGCCTGAAGCGCTTTATATGCTGTCGATCTTCCGTAAATTGGAACGTGTTGGCGATCAATCCAAAAACATTGCCGAAGAGATCATTTTTTATGTGGAAGCAAAAATATTAAAGCATTTTGAAAGCAGCAAACGCAAGCTGGAAGGGGAGTAGAGGGTGATTTTCGATTTCGGATTTTCGATTTTCGATTTCAGATGATCGATAAAGAATAAAAGGGCAGGTTTTATACCTGCTTTTTTAATTTAATCAGATATCTAATTAAGATGATCAGAAATAAAATTGTTACACAGGATTATTAATGATTAGATAACTTTATTGCATGAAAAAGCACACCCCTTCTATACGACTGTTAAATTATTGCGGACTGCTTATTGTTTCATCCGTTGTGTTTTTTCCGGCATGTACCAGTCAAGCCAATGATACAGCCCTGCAAGCAAAAATCGACAGCCTGCAGCTTGTCCAAACCTACAAGCCCGGATTAGGAGAGTTTATGATGGGCATACAGATGCACCATGCCAAAATTTGGTTTGCAGGCAAAAATCAGAACTGGGCTTTAGCTAATTTTGAAGTTGGCGAGATAAAAGAAACGCTTGAGGATGTAAAAAAATATTGCAAAGACAGGCCGGAAATAAAGTCGATGCCAGTATTATACCCGGCTTTGGACAGCGTAAATAATGCCATAAAAGAAAAGGACCTTAAAAAGTTTGAAAAGAGTTTTATACTTTTAACCGGCAGCTGCAATAGCTGCCATCAAAGCACGCACCACGAATTTAATGTGATTAAAATACCGGATACCCCGCCGTTTACCAACCAGGAATATAAAACGAAATAAATAAGGTATAGAAGGGCAGGTTTTTTGTGGGGCGCAAATCTGTATGGTAATTTAACAGTTCTCCGTTATTCAGACAGAATGCGGTAAGTTCCAGATTAAGGTAGTAAGCGCTTCCTGATATTATGCCTTAAAAGCAAATAAATTAAATTAATGAACCTTAAAATCGGGTGCATTTTGCGGTAGGCAGCGCTTTAGGCCTTAAAATAAAATTGATAATTAAATCAGCCATATCACAAACTTTACAGCACATAGCATAAACATTGCTTCACCTGTCGCCCTTACCCCGGGAGGCATATTTGGGCGAAAAATAAGATTGAGCCGGTAAACACTCAGTAGCCATATATTATACAATGGCATTGTAGCGTTCAGTTGTTTTGTATCGTATTATCATTATAAATTTGCTTAAATCTTAAAAAGATGAAAACCAAACATATATTATTAATTACTGCAAGTTTAATGCTTTGCCTTTATGCCTGTAAAAAGGATGGTAGCCAGCCCTCCATTATCGGGAAATGGAATATTGTAAGCGATTCAACTTATGTAGGGGCTGGTCTTAGTAATCACCAGGTAGATTATATGGGGCAACCAGGTGATTATTTTGACTTTACGTCAAATGGCACTGTTTATACAAAAGAAGGGGCTATATTAGATACCTTAAGCTATAACCTTGTTTCAAATACCGAAATTGTTATCGGTGCTTTTGGCCTTATAGCCAACGGCGTTCCCGCAATAAGCCATATCACAAACTTTACAGCTCATACTATAAACATTGCTTCACCTGTTGACCTTACCCCGGGAGGCATATTTGGGCGAAAAATAAGATTGAGCCGGTAAACACTCAGTAGCCATATATTATACAATGGCATTGTAGCGTTCAGTTGTTTTGTATCGTATTATCATTATAAATTTGCTTAAATCTTAAAAAGATGAAAACCAAACATATATTATTAATTACTGCAAGTTTAATGCTTTGCCTTTATGCCTGTAAAAAGGATGGCAGCCAGCCCTCCCTTATCGGGAAATGGAATATTGTAAAAATAACCTATCACCAGGCACACGATACAACGATTAATGAAACCTCATCAGACTATTACAATTTTAGTCCGAATGGAAATCTCGGTGCGCAGGATGATGAGGGGTCATTTACGGGAATTTATAGCTTGAATGGAACTAAATCTGTAAATATTACAATTTATACAGTCGATGGTCATGGTCTCGGCGTTACAACGCCGCCGGCTGTTTTTACTATTTCAAACTTTACAGAGCATAGTGTGGTATTGACATCGCCGCCGTACCCATCGGGGCAGGAAGTGGTGTTTTTACAGAAATAAATTACTATCCCCAGGCGGCGGCCTGGACGAAAAGTAATTTTGAGAAGGTAAATACTTCGTCACAAAATTACCTCAATTGCCTTGTTGTAAAAGAGCATAGTGCTAAACAGCCATTTAAACGGCTGTTTAGCACTATGCTTTTACTTGCAGCAGGATGAAGGGCAGCAATTTAGGTCTGATTTGCCCTTGTCGCAACACCGCTCTTTCTGAACAGCCGGTTTTGTTTCCTTGGTTTTTGTAATAATTCCGGCAGAAGCCATTGCAGCGGCGGACCAAGCCAGAAGACAAGCCATAATTAACTTTTTCATGATTTAATCTTTTCTCAAAGATGGGTGATCCTCAAAAAGGACGCACCTTTTATAAAGTATAAATGAATTTTAAAATCACACTTCGGTTATCGGTAAGCGGTAGGACTGGTTGCAGTCGATAGCGGTCCGTGTTCAAATTGGTATTATACACCAAATAAATATCCCTGCCTTCACTGAAGTTATACCGCAGCCGAATATTGGCGGCTATATTATCTGCCAGGTTATCATATTGTATAAAGGCATTGCTAAAAAAGTGAACATTCAGCGCCGTATTCAATCTGAGCCTTACAATCTGGCTGGTAAAAGATGTATTTCTATCCGGGAACCGGGCAATATTTAATTCATATTCAGGGCTTATTTCTAAATATTTTGAGGCATACCAGGTCGGATAAAAGTCAGCGGTAAAAAGGCCCCCGTCATAAAACTGTCCCGCATAGAATGATCCTGTTCCTCTCAGGTTATTTGTCTGGTACGATTGCCATATTACATTAAGTCCGGTATAATTATATTTTCCTATTGGAATACTGACATTCCCATTCAGTGGCAAAGGACGGCTTAAATATTCATGATAAAATTCGGGATTAACTAAAATATCCATTCCTGAATTCCATAACCATTCATAAGTTGGACCAACACCTAATGATTCCAATTGCCCGGAATGTTTATCTATATACTCATAAGTGGTTAAACCCGCTGTTTGTGACTGTAATATAGACTGGCCATTTGAAAATATGCCATAACCTAATTTTGCCCTGGTACTTATAAATCCTGACCGGTCAACAAATCCAATCCCTGGGTTAAAGCTGGAATCAGAACTTGCTAAAGCTACCTGGTAAAACAATTTAGCTTTATTCCTGTCTTCCAGGTTAACAAATAGCCGGTTGCCTGATGAAGCCGGGCTGTTTTGAAGTTCGTCACCATTTGCATGGGCAAACCGAACCGTTAAGAAATTTTGTTTTATGACATTCCAGTTGTAGTCGGCGCCATAGGCGAAATTGTACTTGCCTTCCTTATTAACCCGGCTGGTAAACATACCACCGATATAGGAACTGGCATTGATGATGTTCTGACGGACCCGCAAAACCGTCATATTTTCTAATTGGGTAGTATCATTCAGCCTGTTATTGGGGGCTACTTGCATGGATAAGATACCAAATTCTGTATTTCCAACGCGTCCTACTAAGCGGGCTCCGCCGTAAATCCGAACTGGCTGGCCTGCTGGCGAAAGTCCAATATTCCGGCTATAGAACAAATTGGTATTGTCACCCATGTTAAAATCGAACAAACCCGACTGTTCCTGAAAAAAACGCCTCTTTTCCGGATAGAATAAAGAAAACCGGGATAAATTGACTAACTCATCATCGGCTTCAACCTGTGAAAAATCCGTATTAACACTCAGATCAAGTGTTACATTACTTTTAATGCTATATTTAACATCCAGCCCCGCCTCCTTATCCCATTGAGTATTCAGCTTATTCCCTGAAGCGGCCGGCGCAGCCTGTTGATTAATACTCCCTAATAAATAGGGTGTAATATATATTGGTTTTTCGCTGTAGACCCCTTCAAATTGAAAATCCTGCATCAGGGAAGCTTTTAAATGGGCGGCATCAATGTTTTGAGGTACTTCCGGAAATGATATTCTCGAATTATTAGCTGCTTTATAAAAGCTTAAGGTCATGCCCATGATAACTTTTCCATGATCGGACTGAAAGCGCAGGCTTTTAAAAGGAATCCTTAATTCCATGAACCAGGCATGATTCTTTATAACTGTCTTTACATCCCAATAGGTGTCCCAGTTCCGGTTAAACCAATCGGTGTTTCCGCTTGCGTCATTCAGGATAGCGGCATCATTACGGTTGCCTAAAGGATTGGTAGTAAATTTAAACGCATTTTGTCTGTCACAGTAGGAATCTATTAAGGCATCAAACGAGTCGTCGCCACTGTATTTATCCCTTGCAAACGTATTAGCCCTTATATCGGTGGAATCCGAGTAATAAAAGCGGCCCGAAAAATAAATATAGTGGTCATCGTACGCGACCCTGATCTCCGTTTTACCTGATGGCTTGCCCCGGAAATGAGGGTAGATCATGGCCAAAGGAAGTGGTTGTATTTCCTGCCATTCCGGCTCATTACTAAGCCCGTCAAAGGTGACCGGGCTTTTTAACCGGTGTACAATGTAAGGGGCTGACGTTCTTTGCTGTGCATTAACGCAATGGATCACTAAAAGAATCCAGCTTAGGAATAGGATCAGGTTTTTAGCAAAATAAGAATTGAATAAATTAGTAAATAAGAATTCTGGATGGTCAATAATTTTAGCAGTCATTTGATTTTTCTGCTAAAACGGCAAGAACTTTAAAAAGACGCAGCTTTAACAGCCGTTTCCTTTTTTCTGAATTTTATTTTTACAACAGGAAATGATATTACCGTATTTATCAAACTCGTACTGGCAGCAATTCAGGATTTCGGCTTTCAGCTTTTCTCGGGCACGTTGTACACGTGATTTTGCCCCTGAAATAGAAATACCCAGCTTTTCTGCTAATGCTTTTTGGGATAATCCTTCCAGTTCGGTCATAATTAAAGCATCTCTGTAAATTGGCGGCAAGGACTCGATCATCGGGCGTAAGCAGCAATCTGCCAATTGAAGCGCCTGTTCTTTTATATCTGCCTGTTCGGGTTCTATTTCTAATAATTCAACCCGTTCATATTTGACAGAAGCACGGTAATGATTCATGACTTCATTGTTGGCAATACGGAATACATAAGAACCAATATTATTAGCTTGCTGTATACGGTCAATGTTATTCAATACCTTTATATAAACATTTTGCAGTATATCATGGCAATCATCCTGGTGGTTTACCTTTTTGCAAATAAATTGACGTAATTCTTCATCAAAGTGATTCCAGATAGCATTAGTCGCTTCGTTCATTTTTTCAATTTCGTTTCTTTCTTTAATCTTGATTTTCTAATGGTTCATCTGCTTTTTATTGCGGATTATCCTTTCCTTAGCATATCGGCATATTCATTTGGAAGCGGGCTGTCTTCAACCGCTTTCGCAGCTTTTTCAATATCATAATTAAAGCGGACAAACTTAACCCGTAGGCTGTCCTTGTCTTTAACGGAAGTATTTTCGTTGATATGTAACAGCACATAACCACCGCGCGGGTCTTTGTCTTTCGGTTTACCGATTGATCCGATGTTGACGGCATGGCGATAATGCAGGTCTTCCGTAATTACAGTTGGCAATATCCTATGGTATGGCTGGTGGGTATGGCCAAAACACATTACATCGGCATCGGCCTGCTCCATGATGCGCATCAGGCTTTTCTCATCCCTGTCCTCAAACAAATATTCATTGATTTTACGCGGACTGCCATGAACAAGCAATACATTCAATTTATCATCGTTCAGTTGAAATTCTAAGCGGATATGCGTAGGCAGCGTGCGCAGGTATGCTCTTTGCTCATCTTTTACCAACTGGTTTGTATAAGCAATAGATATTTTGCCCATCGCCTTTTCTTCATCGGTTTTATAGGCGCAGCCGCAATCGTCGCTTGTTCTGCCAATGCCAAAATCATAATTGCCGGCAATTGTTGGGATACCTCTTTTCCTGATCTCATCAATCACTTCGTTCGGCCAGATGTTATAGCCCACCAAGTCTCCCAGGCAATAAATGGCGTCCGGCCTTTTTTTCTCTACATCTTTAAAAAATGCTTCCAGTGCAGGAAGATTAGCATGTATATCTGAAAAAAGAGCTATTTTCATAAAGATTTGATTTCAAGTTTATTTGTATAATATTTTTTGCGAAGCCAAAATGCTAAGTTAACCAGGCTGATCAACGCCGGTACCTCAACCAATGGGCCGATAACGCCCGCAAACGCTTCCCCGCTGTTAATGCCAAACACGCCAATTGCTACTGCTATGGCCAGTTCAAAGTTGTTACCGGCCGCGGTAAAAGACAGGGCAGCGTTTTGAGAATAATCAGCGCCCAGCCAGCGGCCGGCGGTAAATGTTACCATAAACATGATAATAAAATAGATCACGAGCGGTATGGCAATGCGCAGCACATCAAAAGGAATTTGAACAATCAGATTTCCTTTTAAACTAAACATTACCAGGATAGTAAACAACAAGGCGATTAGAGTTATAGGGCTGATCTTTGGAATGAAAACGGCAGTGTACCATTCATCCCCTTTAATTTTCCGCAAAATATACCGCGTTAAAAATCCTGCTATAAAAGGTATCCCTAAATAAATAAATACGGTTTTGGCTATTTGTCCAATACTGATGTTAACCTGTAATCCTTTTAAGCCAAAGTATGGAGGTAAAACAGTAATGAATACCCAGGCAAATAAACTATAAAATATTACCTGAAATATACTGTTAAAAGCAACCAGCCCCGCGGCATATTCGCGGTTGCCTTCGGCCAGCTCGTTCCAAACTATAACCATGGCAATACACCGGGCCAAACCAATCATAATTAAGCCGATCATATAGGCAGGATGGTCCCGCAGGAAAATAATTGATAAGAAAAACATCAATACCGGCCCGATGACCCAGTTCATCACCAGGGATAAGGATAGTATTTTGACATTGCTGAAAACCCTGCCTAACTCTTCAAATCTTACTTTTGCAAATGGCGGGTACATCATCAGGATCAAACCGATAGCAATAGGTACGTTAGTTGTTCCCGATTGAAATGAATTGATAACAGTTTTTGTACCGGGTAAAAAATAACCCAAAGCTACTCCAATGCCCATAGCGAGGAAAATCCATAAGGTTAAGTATTGATCTAAAAAGGAGAGTTTTTTTCGTTGTGTTGGATTGCAATTATTTGCGCTCATGATTTTTTTGGAGTTTGTCGGGATTGGAAGATAAAGGGAATGGCTATCTGTTATTTCAACCAGTATTCAGGTTCCTTTGCCTCTTCGATAAAAGCCTGCACTTTTTCTCTTATTCCATCCCGCACTTTCCTTGTCTGTTCTAAAATTTCCTGCTGTGTGCCTTTAAATGTAGTCGGATCTGGGAATGACCAGCTAATTCTTCGTACAATCCCCGGGAATGTAGGGCATGATTCACCGCTTGCTTCGTCGCATAGGGTAATCACAGCCTGGTAAAGTTTCCCCTGCTTAAAGAGATCGAATACATCCTTGGTTTCAGTTTTACTGATACCAATGCCCACTTCGTCCATCACCTTAACTGCATTTGGATTTACTTTACCAGGCTCTAATCCAGCGCTTTCAGCTTCAAAATACTCACTTCCATATTTATTCAAAAAAGCTTCGGCCATTTCGCTGCGTTCCGAATTATGGACACAAACAAAGAGAATGCTACGCTGTATCATATTATTTAAAATTAATAATAGGAATCTATAATTTAGCTGCAACAATTTGGCCCGCAACAGGTTTTTTCAACTGGTTTTTCGGCGTATACTGTTACACTGAATATTCCTGTATTGCCATTTTTAAATGATAGCAGTTCAGCCTCGTCAAGATATTCGCTTAAAATATCATCAGGTATAACTATGGCTTTTTCTTTTTGAACAGTAATGTTCGTAAAGCCATTTTGTTTAATAAGATGGAGATATTCATCCTTTTGTATGGCCCCGGCAACACATCCCGCATACATTTCGGCTTTGTTCTTCAAATTTTCCGGCAGGTCTCCCACCAGTACAACATCGGATATGCTGAAATGCCCGCCGGGTTTTAATACTCTGAATATGTCTTTTATTACCCCGTCTTTATTAGGAACAAGGTTTAGCACGCAATTGCTAACCACGACATCGGCAACACCGGCGGTAATTGGCATGTTTTCAATGTCGCCATAGCGGAACTCTACATTATTATAGCCCAGCTTTTCGGCGTTTTGCCTTGCTTTTTGTATCATAGCTTCGGTAAAATCAACACCGATCACCTTGCCGGCTTCGCCGGTTTCGGCCCGGGCGACAAAGCAGTCGTTCCCGGCGCCCGAACCAAGATCAACCACTACATCGCCCTTTTTTATATTCGCAAATTGCGTAGGCAAGCCACAGCCCAAGCCAAGGTCGGCATCAGGATTGTAACCGCTAAGGGCGTCATAATCCTCGCTCATAATGTTATAAACTTCGGTTGTACAGCCTCCGGAACCGCAGCATGATGCCTGGTTGGTTTCTTTGTCCTGTAAAGCTATCTCGCTGTATTTTTGCCTTACAAGCTCTTTGATTTGATCGTCTGACGTTGTCATAATTAGTGAATTAGTGAATTAGTGAATTAGTGAATTAGTGAATTAGTGAATTAG
>DAIOXE010000034.1:0-41825 GCA_036758125.1 Mucilaginibacter sp. | reverse complement strand
TTCAACTCTAAGCATCTAATTCTCCGGCTATAACGTTTAAACTACTCATGTTAATAATCGCGTCAGATAATAGCATCCCGCGGCTCATTGGGGCATACATCTGATAATTGATAAAACTTGGCCTGCGGAAATGCAATCGGTACGGCGAGCGGCCGCCATCATTTACCAGGTAAAAACCTAATTCGCCATTGCCGCCTTCAACCGAGTGGTAAACTTCAGTGGTTGGTGTGGGTATTTCGCCCATCACAATTTTAAAATGGTAGATCAAAGCTTCCATGTTGTTATAAACTTCTTCTTTTGGCGGAAGGTAATAGTCGGGCACATCAGCATGGAAAATGTCTGAAGGTTCTTTTTCAATTTTGGCAAGCGCTTGCTCAATGAGGCGCAGGCTTTGCCACATTTCTTCATTACGCACTAAATACCGGGCATATACATCGCCATTGCCGCCAACAGGAACTTCAAAATCAAAATCTTCGTAGGATGAATAAGGTTCCATTGCCCGCACATCGTAATCAACGCCTGCTGCGCGAAGCAGGGGGCCGCTCCAGCTATAGCTTAATGCCTCTTCGGCTGTTACTGCTGCTACATCTTTTGTACGGTCAATAAATATGCGGTTACGTTTAGTAAGGTTTTCGAACTCTTTTAGCACAACAGGATATTCTTTTAAAAATTTACGCAGTTTTCTAAAAGCTATGTCATTAAAATTACGTTCGAAACCGCCTATCCTGCCTATATTGGTGGTTAAACGTGAGCCACAAACTTCTTCGTAAATCTCATATATAGCTTCGCGGTATTCCATTACGTAAAAGAAACCTGTTTGCGCACCTGTATCAACTGCCAGTACGCTGTTGCAGATGAGGTGGTCGGATATGCGCGCCAGTTCCATAATGATCACGCGGAGGTAATCAACCCTTTTTGGTGTTTCTATACCCAGCAGCTTTTCAACTGTCATGTGCCAGCCCATATTGTTGATAGGCGACGAACAGTAGTTTAACCTGTCGGTAAGCGGGGTGATCTGGTAAAATGGCCGGTGTTCGGCAATTTTTTCAAAGGCGCGGTGTATGTAGCCTATAGTTGAAACGCCGCTTACAATTCTTTCACCATCCAGTTGCAGCACATTCTGGAATACGCCGTGTGTGGCAGGGTGCGTAGGGCCCAGGTTAAGGGTCGAAAGCTCGTTTTGTGGATCGTTATCTGTATATACCGGGTGGTTTCGCATTTCTGTTATCTTCCAAAAAAATAATCTTTTTTATCAACACGGTTAGGGTCCTCCAGCGGAAATTCTTTACGCAGCGGGAAGGCCTCCATGTCGTCAACATTTAAAATTCTGCGCAGATCAGGATGGCCGTCAAATATTACGCCGAAAAAATCATAAGTTTCCCGCTCCATCCAGTTTGCGCCGTTCCATAAAACCGTTGCAGTAGGAATATGAACATCATCTGTTGGTAAAAAAACTTTTAAGCGTACACGTACATTATTTACCAGGCTGTGCAAATGATAAATAACCCCGATAGATTTTTCCTGTTCGGGATAATGAATACCGGTAATATCTGTCAGAAAAACAAACTGAAGGCCTGGGTCTTCTTTTAAGAATGTTAAGACATCAATGATCTGCTCACGGCTTGTTTCTAAAGTAAGCAAGCCAAAAGGCTCACCCAGCAATGTTACCTGATCCTGAAATTTATCGCCTATCTTTTTTAAAAGATCCTCGTTTGATATCTTGCCCATTATTCTATTCCGTATGAAGCTAACAATTTTTGATAGAAAGGTTCATTTCTGCGACGCAGTGTTTCGGTTTGCACCAGTTTTTGAATATCGATAAAGCCGTCGATGATGGCTTCGGGGCGTGGCGGACAACCGGGCACATATACGTCAACAGGGATTATTTCGTCAATACCCTGCAAAACAGAGTAGGTGTCGAAAATTCCGCCGCTTGTGGCGCAGGCGCCGACAGCCATTACCCAGCGCGGTTCGGCCATTTGAATATAAACCTGGCGCAATACCGGTCCCATTTTTTTCGAAATCGTTCCCATAACCATTAAAAGATCGGCCTGGCGCGGTGAAAAGCTTAAACGCTCGGCTCCGAACCTTGCCAAATCATAATGGGGCGACATGGTTGACATAAACTCGATCCCGCAGCACGAAGTAGCAAATGGCAAAGGCCATAAAGAATATGAACGCGCTATGCCTATTGCTTTGTCAGCCACGGTAGCGAAAAATCCGGCGCCTTCCACGCCTGACGGGGCATCTACTAATTGAATATCACTCATGATTTATATCGAACAAAAACCCATCCATTTTTAAGTCTAAAGCCTCCAGTCGCAAGTTATAAGTCTATTGCCGGTTTCTCCTGTTAAATTTTTTTTCCTATTGACTTAAGGCTATCCAAATCCTCATTGCCATGGAGATCGGGCAGACTGACGCTTTTATGAGGACAAATTTACAACAATTTACTAATGTAAGATGTACACTGTGCAATAAGGTAAATATATTTAGAATCAATCTAAACACCGGCCCCTTCTAAATCGCCCGGTAAAGCCCCCTCTAAATCTCCCCCGGTAGGGGAGACTTTGGCTTCGCGCTTCGTCAAGGGTTTTCCGAAATTATCTTTTACAAGTGCATTTTTAAAAGTCTCCCCTACCGGGGGAGATTTAGAGGGGGCCGGGCCGGCTGCGGTACTAATCCCAATCCAGTGCGCCTTTTTTTATCACATAGATAAAACCAAGCAACAGCGTGCCCATAAAAATAAACATCTCTACCATGCCGTCTTTGCCCAGCTCTTTGAAATTTACCGCCCAGGGGTACATGAATATTACTTCCACATCAAATAGTACGAAAAGGATAGCGACGAGAAAGTATTTAATAGAAATAGGCGTTCGGGCGTTGCCTATAACTTCAATGCCCGCTTCAAACGGGGTTAATTTATCTTTTGTTTTTCTTCCGGGCCCGATTTTATGGGTAACAAGCATAGTGGTGACCACAAAACCTAATGCAACCAGCATTTGAAAAATGATGGGCAAATAATTAACGGGTAAACTTTGTACTTCCATGCTGCAAATATACAAATGGAACTATAATAAAAAAGCCTTGTGAAAATTTATCGGAAGGCTTCTTGTATAAGAAAAGTTTTGATGTAGAATAAATACCTACAGTCTGAGCGGGTGCGGTAAACGCCTTTATTTTTTGAAATATAGCCCTATTACCATTAAGGCCAACGCCAGAAATAAGCCGACAAACCATTTTATCATATCGGTTTTAGTATTAGCCAAATCCTCTTTTGACGCTAAATGGGCTGTTTTATCAATGGTGGCCTTCATGCTGCTTTGTTTGAATACAATTATAACAAAATAAGGTTGCAATCAAACCAAGCATAGTTGATTTATAAACACAAAGAACGCTAAGAAGGCGCCAAGAACACAAAGAAAGAGATGAAAATTTGGAATTATTTAAACTCGGCGCCCTTAGTGTCTTCTCCGCTTCTCTGTGGTAAAATTTTTTAAGTTATAACAGAAGAACCCTTAGTTTGAGTCGATAATTGTCGCGACAATTGGAGATGGGTATGGAGGTTCGTTTTCAGAAAGAACTTATATAGATTGATGCAGTTTTGGATCAGTCTTTCCTGAAAATTAAATTGTCAACGCACTGCGTCGACAATTGAGTTGGACGCATATCTTCATAAGACTGTTGAAATTGCCACAAGAAGAATTGAAGAAAAAGATGTAACATAAAAAAGCCAGTAGTAAGAAGTATTTTACTTAGAGTGTCTTCTTTATAAAAAAAGGGTGTTTTCACGGGTTGACATGTTGAAATATTTAGTATAGCTTCATACCGGTTATCTCTAATGCTTATCATGATTAATTTAAACGATTTATTTACTGAAAGTTAACTGGTCTTACAAGGGAGGATATAGATATAACCTTAGTACATGCCGCTTAAATTACCGGAGCGTGGTTACGGTAAACAATATATAATCTAAATCTAAAAAAAAATGAAAACAGAAAAATTAAGCCTAAAAGCCATTAAAAATGTGCTGAGCAGGGCTGAAATGAGAAAAATTATGGCCGGTAGCAGTGTTGATTGTAATCGGGGTCTCTGTGGTAATGATGGCTCTAACACTAGTTGTCCCAGTGGTTGTGGTTGTCAAGCAATGAACGGCGATCCTGCAAATGGTTATTTGTGTGTATAATTACAATTAATCTTTAATGACAACTATTTGTTTTGGATATAGCGAAACAATAAAAAGCCTCCCGGTAAATCGGGAGGCTTTACATAAAACTTTTAGTTACCGGCTTTTGCCCTGGCCCTTTTTAGCAAAATAATATACTACCTGGGGATTCGTCGGATCCAGTTCTTTTGCTTTCGTATAATAATCTAAAGCTTTAGCCTCATCTTTATCTTTAACCTGGGAGTAATTGCCTAAATAAAGGTAAGCATTTACCAAACCTTTTTTTGTCGATTCGTCCGGGGTGCCCCCTTTAGCAATTATTAACTGTACATACTGCTCATAAAAGGGTTTGGCTAATCCTTTTATATTATTTCTATCATTGTCCTCAGAGTCTTTAACATACGCATGAAATAACTCAACAGTGGAATTCGGTTTTGCTGCTTTGTGTTCAACATAAGTAAAAGCGGAATCAGCTTTGATAAGCAAGGTGCTATCCAGTTTAACTGTGTTATTTTTTGAGGCTTTCTCCGTTTGATCATTAAAGGCGAGATAATAACTTAAGCCTTCCTTGAAGTGATCATTAAGTGTTGCAAGGCGCGATCTATCAGTATAGACTTTGTATGCATCTCCTGCTTCCTGATACTTACCTAATGAATATAAAGATTTTGCAATTTCACCATAAATATCAACCTGGGTTGTATCTAATGTTAGCGCTTTACGTAAAGCAAGTACACCCAATGAGTCATTTTTTAATGCAATTTGTACACGTCCAAGGTATAAATAATCATTAGGGATAACACGTTTCGGATCGGCCTGCGTTACCCACTTGGTTAGCGCGGCTAAGCTGGCCTGGTAATCTTTATTTTCGTAAGCAGCATAACCCAAATAGCGGTAAACCCTTAAGTTACTTTTTGCCGATTTGGTAAGGTCCTGTGCTACTTTTTGAAGCGTTACATAATCTTTTGAGTCGATCAGGAAGTCAGCATAACGCATTTGCGATTCAACCGAATAATCAGTTAAGCTGATATATTTTTTATAGTATTCAGCAGCCTCTTTCACTTTAGCATCATATAGTGCGGGGTCCGTTTTTGCCCAGCGCAGGTCCATTTCAGCCCATTCGCGATAAGCCGGCCCGTAATTAGGGTCAATTGCCAGGGCAGCCTGGAATTGCTTTTGCGCACCGTCAAAATTATCGGCATATTTCCACAAAACCCCTTCGGCGACATTGGCAGCAGCTGATTTAGGATTAATAGTTAAAGCCGATGAATAGGCATCATAAGCGTCCGTGCTTTTTAACTGCGAACGGTAGGCATCGCCTAAAGCTATAAGTACTTCGGCATCCCGCGGATTAACCGCTTTGCCCTGCTTTAATATGGCTATGGCCGCATCGGCGTCTGCCGGCGCGATAGCCGAGCCATTTGGCCCAACACTACTTCCGCTAACAGGCAATAAATATCCCAGCCCGACATATAAATAAGGGATGCTGTTTTTTTTGCCTGCTAATGTAATAGCCTGGTTAAAATTTGTCGTAGCGCCGTTCTTATCTTTTTCAATATGCGCGGCAGCGCCTAAACCGGCATAATTTAATGCCGACTGTCTGTTTACTGCAAGCCCTTTATTAAAGTATAATTTAGCCGAATCCACGTAATCCTGTTTCAGGTAAACCCAACCCAGGTAAAAATAGTTTTCGTCTTTATCGGCCTGTGTAACCGTAAGATTTTTCAGCATCGACTTTGCTTTTTGGTATTGTTCGTCATCGATAGCTTTTTTAGCATCAGCTAAGCTTTGCGCGAACGCTGACGAACCTATAAATAACAATCCCAGCCCTGCAGCAGCTATTTTATTGATAATTTTCATTTGTATCTGTCTGTTTTTTTATTTTTTTGCATTCAACTCATTGGTTATTTGATGGTCTTTGCTGCAATATTATATATTTTTTGCGTATTTACCTAACGGAGCCAAGGGTCAAGAGCCAAGAGTCAAGAAGAAAATCCGTCTAATTAAAAAGGCTGGCGGATTGTCTCAATCTTTCCCACCTCTTGGTTCCCGGTCCTCAATCTCTACAATTTATTTACCCTTTTGTTCCCATTTTATAACATTAATTTTTCTGTTGGGAATTTTATCCGGTAAAAGACCTGATTTTAAAATTATTCTTTGTCCCCTGTCGCTTCTCAAAAACACTGCAAACTTCATACCTAAGCTGTAACTTGTGCCTGTGCAGTTTAAAATATATAAATTCCTTGTTAAAGGATATTGCTTTAATGCCAAAGTGGCCTGTGACGGCGTAAAGTAATTTTGATCTGCGTTTTTACTCATATCGTCCCGCACGCCTACAATTTTAACCTTTTGAACTGCATCAGCATAATCCTTATCCGGATCGTTAAGCCAGCTAAAACCCACTATGCCTATAGCATTCGGATGTTCACTTACATATCTTATTGCGTCTTTATTTGATTTAAGGGCATAAATATATTTTTGCTTAAAAGTTGTATTGCCCGAAAATTCCTTTAAGTATCTTACCAAACCCGAGTTAGGATTATCAAAAACGATAACTTTACCGTATTTAGTATCGCCATTCAGCATTTTCTTTATCTCGCTAACAGTAATTGTGGTATCATTTGACTTTTCATTAACAATCAGCGCCACCGCATCAATAGCAAAGCGATCAACAACAGGTTTTATGTTTCTGCCGCTTAGAACCCGGTTTTCCTGTGCTGTAAGGTTACGGGAAAGGATGGCCACCCTTACGCTATCTGCAAGCAAAAGGCTGATCGCTTCATTTTCAGGGGCATATAAAACCTGCGGACGCATTTGTTTATCCAGCGCTCTAAAAATATAAAACTCTTCGTCAACAATAGGGCTGAATGATTCATCCACAACAATTTTAGAACTATCCGAATTAAAGCGATCAGAGCTATTAATAGTCGTCTTATGTTTGCAGCTTTGGAAAAAAAGCAACGTCCCGGTCCCGATAGCTATCGGGACAAAGAGAAATAATAACCGTTTTAAATTATATTTCATCTGATTTTCTTTTAATCAACCGGGAAAAGCGTATAACTGCGTAAATAATTATTAACGATCCGAATAATATTTTTTGCGTTTTTGGCAAATCCGGCAACATACTGTCCCAAAAAATCACCATTAGCCCTAAAGAGAAAAAGCAAACAAATGCGGCAATGCCTAAAATGAGCAAAAACCGCCTTTGGGGCGATTTTTGCCTATTATTATTAAATAACATCGGTCCGTTTATTCTGATGACAATGTAAAAGAGATCGGAACACTGTAGGCAACACGTACCGGACGGCCGTTTTGAATACCCGGCTTCCATCTTGGTGATGCTTTTATCACGCGCACAGCTTCTTCATCACAGCCATCGCCAATGCCGCGGGCTACTTTCACATCTGTTAACGATCCGTCCCTCTCACACACAAAGCTGACAATAACACGTCCCTGTGTGTTATTCTCCCTTGCAATAGCCGGATACCTGATGTTTTTGGATAAATATCTGCCAAATGCTTCGAAACCTCCGGGGAATGCAGGAACCTGCTCCACCGAAGTAAAAATCTTATTAGCGTCCTCTTCGGTAACTTTATTGTTTGATTCACCAACCGGCTCATCTATAGTTACATCGGCATTTTTATCCCCTTTCAGGTTCTTCTGTCCCGGGTCAGCAACTTCCAACTCTTTTACGGTTGGCGGTTTCTCTTTAACCTCAACATCGGGTTTAACCACCGGGGGAGGGAATTTAACCTGGGCAATCTTTGGTTTTGGCGGCTCGGGCGGCGGCGGCGGTGGTTTTTTAATATCCACTGGCGGCGCCGCCAGCACCACATTGGTAATCTTCACCTTTTCTTTGGCTTTAGGGATAAAGCCTGCAACCATATTCATGATCGTATTTGCAGATATGATAACAACAAATACGATAACACCTATGATCAGGGCCGTACGGGTATTGCGGTCGTTGTCCCTTCGTAATTCATAGGCACCGTAATTTTTGTTACGACCTGAAAAAACGACATCAATCCATTGCTGATTAAATATGTCTAATTTTGCTCCTAACATTTTTTTAGGGATTAATACTAATTAACGTAAACAGTAAAAAAAAATTATTAATAAATATTGTTCTTTTGCAAATCGGCAACTTCCGGTGGAGTGATCTTTACGATCGCACGTATCTGGACATTGGTAATATTCATTTCATCGAGTGTGGCAACCAGGTTTTCATAAGTTGATTTATCACTTGGTTTGATCAACACTTCCATCAATTTTTCATCCCCGTTGTGTGTTGCGGCAACTTTTTGCGCATTTTCGATGAGCGCCTTGCGTATGCCATCTTTGCCGTAATTGTCCACAGTGGGAGCTGATTTCCCGGCCTCTCCCATGTACCACTCGAGCTTATTGTGACTGCCCAAAAGTATGGTCATCGACCGGCTTGCCGCAATCGGCAACTGGCTTGTCTTAACCGAGTTGTCCGGCATGGTCAGGTCCATGGCCTTTGGTTTGTTAAGCGTAGTGGTGTACATAAAAAAAGTAATCAAAAGAAATGCCAGGTCAACCATCGCTGTCAGATCGACGCGTGTTGAGGCCTTTTTACTCCTGATCTTCCCGCCTTTATGTTTCCCCCCGCCGGAGGAGGTATCTAATTCTGCCATAGCTTTTTATTTTTTTGGCGCTGATTTCAACGCTGTGATTAAATCAAACTTAAAAAGTTTTTGTTTCTCCAAAACAGAGATTATCTCGTTTATTACCGGGTATTTTTCCGCACGGTCGGCCTTGATCGATACATTTAAAAGCTTGTCATGCAATGCTCTTTCGGCCTGCCTTGAGGTATATATCCAGTTGAATAATTCATTGTTATTGGTCGTATCGACCGGAATCCCGGGCTGCGGAAAATTTTTCAATTGCTCCGGATCAACGTCAAGAAACGATTTTAAATTTTTCATAGGCACGCCGAACACCTGGGTTAACGAAAACCTATGTGTTTCTTCAGGTGTAAACGTAACGCCATACTTTTCGCCCATGGCTTTTAATGCTCCTTCACGAACGTCCTGTTCAGTAACCGAAAAATATGCGGCATTATGGCCAACCGAAATGGTGATCATATTTGCATCAGCTACCGGCGTCATGTTCGTTGAAGGAGGAACTTCCGCTTTTGAAGGGTCTTCTACCTTCGGTTTTGCTGTTAAAATGAAAAAGGTAAGCAACAGGAAGGCCACATCGCACATGGCTGTCATGTCTATCGCTGTGCTTTTCCTGGCAACTTTTACTCTGGGCATAATTGTTAATTTTTAAATATACAGTGTTAAGTCAATAGTCTTTAGTCGCAAGTCATAAGTCGAATTTATCCTTTTCTTTACTTAGAACTTAAGACTTTCGACTATAGACTATTTATTTTTATGCGATGCAGCAAATGTTTGTACAATGCTGAAACCTGTTTCGTCAATGGCGTAGGTCAGCTTGTCAATTTTTGATGTAAACACATTATACATAACAATTGAAAGCGCCGATGTGCTGATACCCAGCGCTGTGTTAACCAACGCTTCGGAGATAGCGGTTGATAACTCAGTGGTATTTGGCGCACCCGCTGCAGCTAAAGTTTTGAAGGCCTTGATCATACCCACAACTGTACCTAACAGACCGGTTAATGTACCGATAGATACTAAGGTAGCAATAACGGTCAGGTTTTGCTCAAGCATAGGCATTTCAAGCGATGTCGCCTCTTCGATATCTTTTTGGATAGCCAGCGTTTTTTGATCCACATCCAAACCTGCTTCTATTTCCATTTCGCGGTATTTTTTCAAACCGGATTTGATCACATTAGCAATAGAACCTTTTTGTTTGTCGCATTCTGCGTTTGCGGCGTCAACGTTTCCGGCATTAAGCGCGCTTTGCACTTTTCTTACAAATACATCAACATTGCCTGTTCCGGAAGCTTTGCCGATCACAACAAAACGTTCGATTGAAAAAACAATTACAATTAAAAGATAAGACATGATAAGGGGTACAATAGTTCCTCCCCTGTGCACTGTTCCGTATAAGTCAGACGGTGTGCCTGTGTCCACGTTTCCAGCTTCGTAATGACTGGGATCACCTAATATAAACATGTATATTAAGATTGCAACGACGAGACAGATCGGAATAGTAAAAGTTGCAAACATGCCTGATGCACTTTCTTTCTTTACAGGACTAGTTGGTTTGGTTGGTGCGTTTGCCATTAGTTTTAGTTTTTAGTTTTAGTTTTAAGTTTATATTTATAATTATTTAAATGCTAAATTATTAAGGGAATAGCAAAAATAGAATTTAAATGAATTAAAAAAACATTTTATGCTATTCTTTATATTTTTTTAATAAAAAATTCATTTCGTTTGTATTCAGGTGGATACATAACGTAATGAATAATAAAAATTGTACCGCCAGATACAATTTTTTACAATAAAACCTATTTTTTTTAATATTAGCAAACAATAATTTATAAAAATTGTGTAACTATACTGCTATAGTCGCATTCGGTCCCGCATGTAGGATTTCGGAATTGCAAAAATTGGCATACTGCTCAAAGTTTTTTGTAAACGCGGCCGCTAAATCATGTGCCTTTTCATCGTAGTTTTCGGCATTTGCCCAGGTATTTTTAGGATCGAGGATATGGTCGGGGACATTTGGGCAGCTTGCAGGCATCATAAGGTTAAAAACAGGGTGCTCATTATAACTCATATTGTCAAGCTCACCATTTAAAGCCGCAGTTATCATCGCGCGGGTATATTTAAGCCTTATTCTTTTTCCTATTCCAAACGGCCCGCCCGACCAGCCGGTGTTTATCAGCCAAACCTTTACCTGGTGCTCTTTTATTTTCTTCCCCAGCAAATTAGCATAGGTTACCGGGTTTAAGGGGAGAAAGGCTTCGCCAAAACAGGCCGAAAACGTAGCTTTTGGCTCTGTGATTCCAGTTTCTGTACCTGCAATTTTGGCCGTGTATCCCGAAATAAAATAATACATGGCCTGTTCGGCTGTCAGTTTTGAAATAGGCGGCAATATCCCAAAAGCATCAGCTGTTAAAAAAAATATATTTTTAGGTGATGAGCCTATCGATGGAATCACCGCGTTGCGTATGTTATGTAGCGGATAAGCTGCACGGGTGTTTTCAGTTTTATCAATGTTTGAAAAATTAACCCTGCGCGTCCCTTTTATAAAATTAATATTTTCAAGCAGTGCCCCGAATTGTATAGCGCCAAATATCTGCGGCTCTTTTTCGGCTGTAAGGTCGGCGCATTTGGCATAACATCCGCCTTCGAAATTAAATATGGTGTACTCGCTCCAGCCATGTTCGTCATCGCCTATCAGTCCCCTTTCAGGGTCGGCGGAGAGGGTGGTCTTCCCTGTTCCTGATAAACCGAAAAATATCGCCGTATCGCCTTTCGCGCCGGTGTTTGCAGAGCAGTGCATAGAAAGGACTTTCTTTTCATAAGGCAGAATAAAATTTAAAACCGAAAAAATGCCTTTTTTTATCTCTCCGGTATAGCCGGTGCCCCCAATAAGTATGATTTTTTTTGTAAAATTAATAACCGAAAAATTATGCTGACGGGTTCCGTCGGTTTCAGGATCGGCTTTAAAGCCGGGGGCTGCAATTATAGTCCATTCAGGAACTGCATGTAAATTAATAACGTCAGGGCGCAAAAACAAATGATGTACAAAAAGGTTTTGATAGGCTGTTTCGGTAATAACCCGTATATCAATATGGTATTTTTCATTGGCACAGGCGCATGAGTCACGTACGAATATGTCGCGGCCCGCAAGGTAAGCAGTAACTTTTTGCAGCAGGGCGTCAAATTTCTCCTGATCAAATTTGATATTTATTTTGCCCCACCAAACACTATCTTTCGTTATTTCATCTTCAACAATAAAACGGTCATTAGGTGAGCGCCCGGTAAATTCGCCGGTGTCAATTGCCAGTGCGCCCGAATCGGCTAAAACACCTTCATCTCTCTTCAATGCTTCTTCAATAAGTTCGGCAGGGTTTAACTGGAAATAAATATTCCTTGCCCGATCAAGCTTAACATAGCTCAGATCAGGTATTTGATCGTTACGGCTTCTCATTAAAATAGTAAAATTGGTTGCCGCAAAATTACTTGTTTTAAATACAAAAAAACAAGTAAAACCGCATATATTTTTACATAACGTATGTTTTACACACTATATAATTTGTTGATATACAATTTATTGCGAAGGTTGCCCGATACACTAAGGGGGAGAGATTAGAGGTTAGAGATTAGAGGAGTCGGAAAGGGGGGCAGCCCGAAAGTCCGAAAGAGAAAGATCGTTTTTAAGATAACTACATTTATTTTTTGGGCTAACCTCCAATCTCTAACCTCTAATCACCAACCTCTAATCACCAACCTCAACCACCCGCTTTCTTCGCCTTAAACCCGTCAGCCTGCAATAATGTTAAAACTTTATCCCTGAAATCGCCCTGAATTAATATTTCGCCATCCTTCACGGAACCGCCAACTCCGCATTTCGATTTTAGCTTTTTACCGATTGGTTCAAGGTCGGCTTCCGCGCCAATAAAACCGTTGATCCGGGTAACTACTTTTCCACCGCCTTTCCGGTCGAGGTAAATTTTAAGGTTTTGCTGCTGCGGCGGCAATGTTGCTGACGGGCTTCCCGTATTTTCCCGGTACTGAAAATCAGGGTCCGTTGAGTATACTACGCCTGTAAAATTCTTTTTTGACATGTTTTCTGTGTAGAGACGCAATATTTTGCGTCTCCTGGTATGCTCTGAACGCGGGAGACGCAAAATATTGCACCTCTACGATTTTTTAACCCTGCTGAGAGACGCAAAATATTGCGTCTTTACGATTCTTTAACCCTGCTGAGAGACGCAAAATATTGCGTCTCTACGATTTTTTTAACCCTAGCGGGAGACGCAAAATATTGCGTCTCTACGATTTTTTATAAGAATTGCCAACAATTACTTTTAATGAACGGGGCACAATTTCAACCAACATATCTGCGCCTGTTATTTGCGGCTCCCCGTCAAGGTGTACAGGCCCGCGGGAGCTGCGTTTAACGTGTATTTTTTTTCCGCGGATGATCTCGACATATTTTGTCCCTTCAGAGGTTTTTGTCAGCATGCGGATACCCATCTCAAGGAACCTCCATAGCGGGAACTTTTTTATTACGCAAACGTCCAGTAAACCGTCCTGCACGGATGCAAGCGGCGAAATATGAGCGTTATTGCCATATTGTGATGAATTTGCAAAACTGAGCATAAAAGCTTCGCGTTCGTAAACCTTACCATCAATTTCCAGGTGATATAGTTGTGGTTTGTACTTTGCTATCTCCTGTATGGCTGATTTAATATAAGTAAAAAAGCCCCGTTTTTTCCCATGCGAAAATACTTCGCTGATATGCGCATCAAAGCCCATGCCGGCCATATTAAAAAATGGCTGACCGTTTAATTTTGCAGAGTCGATAATTTCAATGCGCCCTGTGCCAAGCGTTTTTATTGCCTTTGCCGCATCCATCGAAATACCAAGAAAGCGCGATAAACCATTACCTGATCCATAAGGGATTATCCCCAAAACAGTGTCGCTTTCTTTAATAGCCGATGCAACTTCATTCACCGTACCATCTCCGCCAACAGCCACTATAATGTCGAATTTATTTACTGCTTCTTTTGCTATTTGCCTCGCATGCGCAATGCCGTCGCTAAAAACAATAACCGACTCAAATAAATTATTATCGAGGTTCTTTTCGATCAGTTCCGGAACGCTGTCCTTTTTTTTTCCACCTGATATAGGGTTTATAACAAATAACGCTTTCCGTTTCAACTATATATATTTTCTGTCGCCAAAAGTAAATGTATTTTCGGCTTTGTAAAAATTGTTTTATTTTAGCGGCCTGAATGTGGACTGATTTAATTGCCCGTTTAAAAACGGACTGGATTGCAACCACGTAAAAAAGTGCTAAAACCATGCTTCTTTTTACTACGATCCATTAAATACTCCTCTTTCGCTTTTAGTATTATTAAACACTTGAACGTTACAAATACTTAAATTTTAAATTTATGTCATATTTATTTACTTCCGAGTCCGTATCAGAAGGACACCCGGATAAAGTTGCCGACCAGGTATCAGATGCGTTAATCGATCAATTTTTAGCTTTCGATCCCGAATCAAAGGTCGCCTGTGAAACATTGGTCACTACCGGCCTGGTTGTTTTAGCCGGCGAAGTGAAATCAAAAGCTTACCTCGACGTTCAGAAAATTGCCCGCGAGGTAATCAATAAAATTGGCTATACCAAAGGCGAATATATGTTTGACGGCAACTCATGCGCTGTATTATCAGCCATTCATGAGCAATCCCCCGATATTAACCAGGGTGTTGAACGCAAGGCAAAGGAAGACCAGGGCGCCGGCGACCAGGGAATGATGTTCGGCTATGCCACCAGCGAAACGGATAATTATATGCCCCTGGCATTGGATATCGCCCATGCCCTTTTAATTGAGCTGGCCGCGATCCGCAGGGAAGATACTGACATAAAATATCTTCGTCCGGATGCCAAGTCGCAGGTAACGCTGGAGTATGATGACGACAATAAACCGGTACGTATCGATGCCATTGTAATATCAACCCAGCACGACGACTTTGAAGAGGAAAAAGCCATGCTGACGAAGATCAGCAAGGATATTATCAGCGTACTCATCCCACGGGTGAAGGCGAAATATCCTAAATACGCGCATTTTTTTGGCGATGGCATAAAATATCATATTAACCCAACGGGCAAGTTTGTTATCGGCGGCCCGCATGGCGATACAGGTTTAACGGGCCGCAAAATAATTGTAGACAGCTACGGCGGCAAGGGCGCGCATGGCGGCGGCGCTTTTTCCGGCAAGGATCCTTCAAAGGTCGACCGTTCTGCAGCCTATGCTACGCGTCATATTGCTAAAAACCTGGTAGCCGCCGGTGTTTGCAGCGAAGTGTTGGTGCAGGTATCGTATGCTATCGGCGTGGCTCAGCCCATGGGTATTTATGTAAACACTTATGGAACCGGCAAGGTTGGCCTTACCGATGGCGAAATAGCTGAAAAGGTTGACGCCATATTTACCATGACCCCGTACGCTATTGAAACACGCTTTAAACTACGTAATCCCATTTACAGCGAAACAGCGGCTTACGGCCACTTTGGCAAACCAAGCCAAATAGTTACTAAAACGTTTGTAAGCCCCGAAGGCACGGTAGTAACAAAGGATGTTGAGCTGTTTACCTGGGAAAAACTGGATTATGTAGATAAGGTGAAACAAGCCTTCGGCTTGTAAGTTTTTGGTTGATTGAGTTGATTGGGTGAGTGGTTGATTGGGTTTTAGAAAATTAACCATTCACTTAATCAACTCAATCAACTACTCACCTAATCAACCAACCACTCAACCAATCATTATCCGCTCTAAATATTGTTTTGACCGGCGAATGCTTCCGCAGGTTAAGGGATTACAATACCGCCGGTTGCGGCTTTTGGTAGTATCCAGGTAGAGGTTGCCGCAATGGCATTTTTTAATATATTGTACGTCCGTTGATGTTAAAAATCTTATCGCCTTTTTTATAACTACCCATAATGGGAAAGCCAGTTCCTCCTGTGGGTCGCGCCATCCTTCCGTCAAGCCATAAGGAGTCATTGCATAGCATACATGTTTATTTGCTTCATCGCTCCCGGCATTTAGCTCATCCATCACCGCCGGAGGGACAGGCTCATCATGCATAATACAATAAACTAATTCGCACAGATTTTCGCGGGCCACTAAAACCTGGTTAAGAAGGCTGCCTGCCTCGTGCTGATAGCAATAAGCTTCAAGTTCCAGGGTGTCGAAGGTGTCTTCGCCTATCAGCCTGATCTCATAACTCCAGGTTAAGAAATCCTGGTAGGTTTTAAGATAATTTTTGGCCTCCCGGGTACCCCTTTTTGTATGTGTATTTATAAATTGCAGCAGTGGGATGTCACCATCCAAAGGGCAGTAATCGAAGTTTTCTCCGGCGCCGTACACGATCCGCTGCGGCACGAAGCGGGTAAGATTGTTATTTGTCATATTTTTGATTTTTTAAGAGCAAATCGGGGTTAATGTTATTATAAATCGATAAAACACGAAGGCAAAACGCATTTTGGGTACCATCAAAACGGGCAATTCCGAAGGCAAAACGTGTTTTGGGTACCATCAAAACGGGCTATTCCGAAGGCAAAATGCGTTTTGGGTACCATCAAAACCGGCTATTCCGAAGGCAAAACGCGTTTTGGGTACCACCAGATTCTGATATTTTTCAGGCTTGTTTTGGGTAAAAACCATCTCCATTGCGCAGAAGCGCGGTTTTTTAAACCCAATTGTTAGAGACGCGATGCATCGCGTCTCTACGTACCGGTATTTTATTAAAATTTTATGTGTTCCCTTTGAAGATCGACCGTGGAAAGGCGGCTGAAAAGAGATGCTGAAGATGACTATCCGCGTATAGCAAAGATAAGAAATTTTACTAATAAATTTAGTTGTATTTTGTAAAAAATACTGTAAGATTTGTGATATAGTTTTGTTTTTTGTAAATTAGCATAATGGAAACAGGAACACTTGAAAAAAAAATAGCAAAGTTGCCTGAAAATCTTAAATTGAAGGTAGAGGGCTACGTTGATTATTTGCTTGATGCAGAAAGCAAAACTGTTATAGCAGCAGAACCTGAAGCAACTTATAAAACAAAACGTGTACCACGCCCCGTATTTGGAAGCGGTAAGGGAACTTTTGGAAAAATTGCAGATGACTTTGATGCCCCATTAGATGAAAAACCTAAGCTAAAAAGGGAGTTTGGAGGCCTTAAAGGCTTTGTTACTTACATGGCAGATGATTTTGACGCACCTTTGGAAGATTTTAAAGATTATATGTGAGGATGCGATTTTTAATTGATACTCACGTCCTGATCTGGTATTTAGACGGAAATAAAAGGCTGCCCGGCAAGATACGGGATTTAATAAATGATGGTGATAACTTGATTGTAATTAGCATAGCATCCCTATGGGAATTCGCTATTAAAATAAGTTTAAAAAAGATAGACACTAAAATTAATCTGCCTGATATCGAGGCTTACCTAATAGAAAGGGAGTTCAATTTGTTGAGTATTTCTTTCAAACATCTAAATGCTTTATCTGCTTTACCAACCCATCACGGCGACCCATTTGACCGCCTCCTCATCGCACAGGCTCTTACCGAAGATTTAACGATCATCTCAGCCGACAAAGAATTTCAGGCTTACCCGGTGCGTGTAATATGGTAATCATCGGATCTGCAAATTTTATAAACTAAAATTCAATTAACTTAGGCGAGGCAAGAAACGCACCATTGTTAACCCCATATCATTATTTCACTAATAAGTTGCGTGTCCTTTAAATTTTCACTAAATAACCGTACCTTTGCGCGAAATTCAAGAGGCGCCTCTAAATGCAGAAAATAAGAAATATAGCGATCATCGCACACGTTGACCATGGTAAAACAACTTTGGTTGACAAGATATTACACAGTTGTTCAACTTTCAGGGATAATGAGCAGACGGGTGAACTGATACTGGATAGTAATGACCTGGAGCGCGAACGCGGTATTACCATTGTTTCCAAAAACGTTTCGGTAAGGTATAAAGACGTTAAGATAAATATTATCGACACCCCCGGTCACGCCGACTTTGGCGGCGAGGTGGAACGCGTATTAAAAATGGCCGATGGCGTTTTGCTTTTATGTGATGCTTTTGAAGGCGCTATGCCCCAAACCCGTTTTGTAACCCAAAAAGCATTGGCATTGGGCTTAAAACCAATTGTGGTGGTAAACAAGGTCGACAAAGAAAATTGCCGCCCCGAAGAGGTTTATGAACAGATATTCGAACTGTTCTTTAATCTTGAAGCAACGGAAGATCAACTGGATTTCCCGGTGATCTACGGTTCGTCAAAACAAGGCTGGATGAGCACCGACTGGAAAGTGCCGACTGATAATATTTTCCCGCTGATGGATGCTATTTTGGAAAACATCCCTCCTGCGCCCGAATGTGAAGGCACTTTGCAAATGCAGATCACCTCGCTGGATTATTCCTCATTTGTGGGCCGTATAGCCATAGGCCGCGTAGCCCGCGGTACTATCAGGGAAAACATGCCGGTATCGCTTGTAAAACGCGACGGGACCATTCAAAAATCAAGAATAAAAGAACTATACACTTTTGAAGGGCTTGGAAAAGTAAAGGCTACAGAAGTAAGCTCGGGCGATATTTGTGCGGTTGTAGGTATCGAAGGTTTTGACATTGGCGATACCATTGCCGATTTTGAAAAACCCGAACAATTGGAAGTTATTCATATTGATGAGCCTACCATGAACATGCTGTTTACCATAAATACATCGCCGTTTTTTGGTAAAGAAGGTAAGTTTGTAACCTCACGCCACCTCCGCGACCGCCTTTACAAAGAAATGGAAAAGAACCTGGCGCTAAAAGTTATTGAGACCGATTCGCCTGATTCTTATCTGGTATACGGCCGTGGTATCCTTCACTTATCGGTGTTGATAGAAACTATGCGCCGAGAGGGGTACGAGCTGCAGGTTGGCCAGCCACAAGTGATCATCAAAGAAATTGAAGGTGTTAAATGCGAACCCGTTGAAACTTTAATTGTCGATGTACCCGGTGAGGTTGCAGGCAAGGTAATTGAACTGGTAACCCAGCGCAAGGGGGACTTGCTGGTGATGGAGCCAAAAGGCGACCTGCAGCACCTGGAATTTGAAATTCCTGCACGTGGTATCATTGGCCTGCGTAACAACGTACTTACTGCTACAGGCGGCGAAGCTATAATGGCGCACCGTTTTAAATCATACGAACCCTGGAAAGGGCATATCCCCGGCCGTTTAAATGGTGTGTTGGTATCGATGGATGCAGGTAAAACAACCGCCTTTGCAATTGACAAACTACAGGATAGGGGCCGTTTTCATATTGATCCGGGAATGGACATTTATGAAGGCCAGGTTTTAGGTGAGCATATCCGTGATAACGACCTGGTGATCAATCTTACCAAAGGCAAGCAATTAACCAATATGCGCGCCTCGGGCAGCGATACCAACGTGCGTATTGCGCCGGCCATAAAATTTTCGCTCGAAGAATCAATGGAGTACATCCAGGCTGATGAATATATTGAGGTAACCCCAAAAAGTATCCGTATGCGTAAAATCTTCCTGAATGAGAACGAACGGAAGGTGAATGCTAAGAAATTTCAGAATCAGTAATAGGTTGATTGGGTTGATTAGGTGAGCGGTTGATTGAGTTTTGAAAGAGTTATAACCATTCACTTAATCAACCCTTTAATATACAGTAACCAATCAGGCGCAATTTCTCAACTCAATTGCGAACGCACCGCGTTCGCAATTAGAATATTTAATAAAACCTTTAGAAAAACTCTCACCCGAATTACGAATACACTGTATTCGCAATTGGAAAAAATAGGTTGATTAAGTTGATTGGGTTGGATTAAGTTGATTAAGTTAGTTATGTTTACCAATTAAACTAATGACCTATGATTGGCTATAAACTTAATCAACCACTCACCTAATCAACTTAATCCAAGTTGATTAAGTTAGTTATGTTTACCACTTAAACTAATAACTTATGATTGGCGATAAACTTAATCAACCATTCACCTAATCAACTTAATCAACTAAAAGGAATGCGCTTCCCCAGTATACCAGGTTTTGACCAGCAGGCATTTGAAAAGTATTTTAAAAATACAGGAATGTTGTTTGTTGGGCGCGTTGGGAGCCTGCTTATCAAATTGGTGGTTAGCATTAGTGTGGCCAATTATTTCGGCAGGCTAAACAATGGTATTTTAACCGGGGGCACAGTTTATATATATTTCTTTTCGGCCATTGCTACGCTCGGCCTCGACCAGTTTATCGTTAAAGAACTCCACCAATTTCCCCAAAACCGGGATCAAATATTAGGAACATCATTCTGGATGAAGGTAGTCGCCGGCCTTTGCTGCATCCCGCTTATTTATCTTGCGTACCTGGCCTATCCTGCCAAACAAACACCCTATGGCTACGTATTTATATTCTCATTTATAGGGGTTATCCAGGCGTTTACAGTAATTGACGCTTACTTCCAGTCGCAGGTACAATCAAAATATATTATGCAGGTACAGATTGCCGGTAACCTGTTATCTGCCATTGTAAAATTACTGCTGATATATTTAAAAATGCCGCTGATTTGGTTTGTATATGCCTATACTTTTGATTTTATGTTGTTATCTATTGGTTATTTCTTCACTTACCAACGCAAAAAACGGAGCATATTTAACTGGTCGTTTAATTTTAATCTTTCCAAAAAACTGCTGAAATATTCATGGCCATTAATGATATCGGGGATTATGGTAGCGCTATACATGAAAATAGATCAGCTCATGCTGCAAAACATGTACAGCGTTAAGGAGGCCGGGGCGTACGCTACCGTAGCTCAATTAAGCGAGGCATGGAATTTTATACCTGCTGTAATCGTAACTTCATTGTTCCCTGCCATTTTAAATGCCAGGCGCGATGATATTACGCGCTATAAAAAACGCATACAGCACTTGTATGATCTGATGGTTTATTTGAGTGTGCCCGTAGCGATCATCATAACATTTGCAGCGCCGCTGATCTATAAATTGTATAAGCCCGAATATGCTTATGCTGCTCCGACGCTGTCGGTGCATATATGGTCGGGTGTGTTTGTATTTTTAGGTGCTGCCAGCAGCCAGTATTTAATTGCCGAAAACTTTAATAAACTTACCTTTATCCGTACAGGGTTTGGGGCAGTAGTGAACATCGCACTGAATCTTATACTGATACCCCGTATGGGGATGATGGGCGCCGCAATTGCTACGCTGGCTGCTTACGCCAGCGCTACATTCTTCATCATATTTATCCCGAAAGTTAGCGATCAGGGAGTGATGATGTTTAAATCATTATTTTTAATTTCGCTGGTTCAAAAAATCATTAAACGATGAGTAGTAAGATCCATTTGCTTTACAAGGTGTTTACAAGCCCCAAAAGGCTGCGCACGCTGCTTTCATTTAACGATAAAGGCTATCTTGATGAGGTTGGCTGGTTTAACGCTTTTGACAGCAAGTCGCCGGTTGACCAGGATAATAATCCTATTCCATGGGTTACTTATTCATTTATTGATTTTATAAAAGAAAGGCTAAAACATCAGCATACCGTTTTCGAGTTTGGATCGGGCAATTCCACTTATTTTTATGCGAAATATGCCGGGATAGTGGTTTCAGTGGAGCATGACAAGGAATGGTACGATAAAATACTTAGCACAAAACCCGAAAATGCCGAATTGATTTATTGCGAACTGGTGCGTGACGGCGATTATTGCCGGATGCCGTTGAAACTGCAGGAAACTTTTGATATAATCATCGTCGATGGCCGCGACAGGGTAAATTGCTGTAAACAAGCGGTTAAGGCTATTTCTGAAAAAGGGGTGATCGTGCTGGATGATTCGGAGCGGGAATTTTATAAAGAAGGGATAAACTTTTTGATAAATAAAGGGTTTAAAGAATTAGCATTCACCGGAATTTCACCAGGATTGTTCTATAGGAAAGCAACATCAGTTTTTTACCGTCCAGATAACTGCCTTAATATTTAATATGGCTGAACAGATCATCAGCGGCAACGTTAAAACCGCGTACGACGAATTTTATCAAAAGCACGATGAATCCTGGCGTATGCTGGGCGCTAAATACAAGGCGCAGCATATTATTGATGTTTGCAAAGACCATGGCTTTAAAAAAGTGCTCGAAGTTGGTGCAGGCGATGGCAGTATTCTAAAATTCCTGGCTGATCAAAACTTTGCTCCCGAATATCATGCTGTAGAAATTTCGGAAAGCGGGGTGGGACATATCCTTGCAAGAAATATTAATGACCTGTTATCAGTCCAAATATTTGACGGTTATCATTTGCCGTTTGAGGATAATAGCATGGACCTTGTCATCCTTTCGCACGTCTTGGAGCATGTAGAGCACGAGCGCATACTGCTTCGCGAAATGAAGCGCGTGGCCCGCTATTGTATCATTGAGGTTCCGCTTGATTACCGGGCAGGTGTTGACAAAAGGATACAACATTTTTTGGCTTACGGACATATAAATGTATATACGCCGACCTCGTTGCGCTATTTATTGCGTACCGAAGGTTTTGAAATAGAAAATGACCTGACATCGCTTATTGAGCCCGAAGTAATCAGGTTCAACACTTATGTCAATCAAAAAAAGCCTAAAGGTTTAATAACTGATATGAAAATTACAGCAGAGTTTGTTATTAAGAAAAGCCTCGGCAAGATTTTTGGAACAAAAAAGAAAGAACAATTAGCTAACGCTTATACCGTTCTTTGTAAAACAGCCGGTGAACAGGTAAATATATTTTGAGTTAGTCGGAAAGTCAGTAAAGTCCGGAAAGTCCGAAAGAAGCTGCAACTGACGTTTCAAATTGTAGCACGAAACGTTCCTACGGAACGTACAAATAGATTGTGTATTTTCTGCCAAGCAAATGTTCCCACGGAACATGTCTGTAACATAAAAATACGTTCCATAGGAACGTTTGGTTGGTAGAAGAAATGAGTTTAAGTATTTGCGTTCAATAGGAACGCTTGGTAAAATGCGACAGTTAGCACGCCCCGTTTGAATTCGTGAAATTCGTATATATTAGAAAAATTAGTGTTAGTTCAATGCAAAACCTTGCCCCAATAGCATTATTTGTTTACAACCGTCCCGAGCATACCCGGCGGACACTAACTTATTTGCAAAAAAATTCCCTGGCGGAAGAATCGCGGTTGTTTATTTTTTCGGACGCGGCAAAAACTGATGAAGACAAGGTTAAAGTTGAGCAGGTAAGACAGTTGTTAAAAGAAGTAACGCGCTTTAAAACGGTTAAGGTGATTGTCCGTAAAGAAAACATGGGCTTGGCCAATTCTATCATTAGCGGCGTTACACAACTGGTAAATGAATACGGAAAAGTCATCGTTTTTGAGGATGACCTGCTTTCATCGCCCTTTACCCTGCAATATTTTAATGAGGCGTTAAACCGCTATGCTGACGAAGAAAAAGTGATGCATATTGGCGCCTACATGTACAATATTGTCAATAAAGACTTGCCTCAAACATTCTTTTTCCGCGCAGCAACCAGTTGGGGCTGGGCTACCTGGGCACGGGCCTGGGCAGCTT
Organism: Mucilaginibacter sp.; assembly: GCA_036758125.1. Taxonomy (GTDB): domain Bacteria; phylum Bacteroidota; class Bacteroidia; order Sphingobacteriales; family Sphingobacteriaceae; genus Mucilaginibacter. The sequence continues at coordinate 18,412 of DAIOXE010000034.1, read as the reverse complement.
TTGAACCGGATGTTGATGTATTGCTGAAACAGTTCGATCAAAAGAAAATAGACCGGTTCTCAATAAATGGCACTATGAATTTCTGGAAACAGCTGGAAGGATATAAAGCCGGCAAAAATGATTCGTGGGCCATACGGTGGTATGCGTCTATTTTTTTAAAAAGCGGGCTTACATTAAATCCTTCCACATCGCTCATTCACAATATAGGCAACGATGGGAGCGGCGTTCATTCCAATAAAGAAAACATGTACCACGTAAAAATGGCGAACGTACCGGTTACCCAATTCCCATCCGAAATTAAAGAAAACCAAAAGGCCTACGAGGCTATCAAACACTTCCTTAAAAGACGAAAAGGCAACTTATTGAGAAGGGGAATACGCTTTATGAAGCAGTTGCAGGTGAGATATTTTTTGAGGAATGTGTAATGAACCCGAGCGCCATTTTATTGGCGAGGGTATTTCCACATTTTATCGAAAATTAGTATATTTGTGTTAATAATCTAAGTAAAATGTTATTATTGAATCACACTTTTTTGCAATTAGATGAATTTGAAAAATATCTCAAGCTTATCGCACGTAAAGATAATCCTATGGCCGATAAGCCTGCTGCAAAAGTTTCTGATTTGATTAATAGAGTTGAGATCGCTATAGAGAAAGATTATGCCAATTTTTTGCAATCTGAAGAAAGAGAAAAAGAAGATATTGTATTACAATGGGAGCGAATAAAAAAAGAAGCTTCCAATATTATATCATCGATTCCCGATGCAAGTACAGAAAATGGCAATTTGACAAAAAAGAAAGTTCAAAACCTCTTAAATATTATAACCGATTTTGAAAAGAAAATAAAAAATGAACTTTATGGGAATATTGATAGAGTTTATTCTCAAAAAGAACTAGAGGAAATGGCTTCAAAATATAGAGATTTTCCAAAAGAAATTTTAGAAGATCGGTCTTCCGATAAATATTCCGAGAGATACCTATAAACTATGTCGAGATATAAAACAGGAGATGTAGTGTGGGCAGATTATGCTTTTTTTGACACTATAAAAGGACGTATGGATTTTAAACCGCGTCCTTTTATAGTTATAGACGTTGAAGATGATTCTGATAATGTTGTTGTGATTTGTTCTACAAAGACCCACCAAAGCTTAAAATATAAAGGAATAATAGTATTAGAAAAATCAGTGGAAGGTCAGCAAATGGGAATAGTAGAAGACACTTTTATTTACTTAGACAGAACCGTAATCCTCACAAACAAAGAAATAAGAAGAAGAATTGGCACTTGCCCTATAATCGATGAAATAATTAAAAAGTTAAACTCCTAATTATTTCACCCCCTTAACCACAATATACGGTGAAAGCACCTTACTTTCAACTGGAACAATTTTCGTAAAAACTTTCCCCGTCAGCCAAATGGTTTTCACCAATGCCTTAACCATCGCCGATTGCCGCGCCCGGTTCTCCAGCCAAACCGTGAATTTACCGTGATAATAGCTTTCCACTTCAGTAAGGCCTAATTCCCTGCAATAATCCGTTAATAATTTGGGGTTCATGCTGGAAATATTGTGCTTATCATAATTATCCCGGTCGAATTTGCGTTGTATCCACCCATTAACGCTCCTAAAGTTTGGGAGCGTGATAAACAATACGCCCCCGGGTTTTAAAAAATGCAGGTGGGTTTCAATAATGGCTTTTGTATCGTTAAAATGCTCTATCAAACCGAAAGACAACACAAGGTCGTAATGTTTTTTGGGCTTGTATTCAAAAAGATCAGCTTCGATAATATTTATATCGCCTGGTTTAAGACCATTTTTTTCGAGCAGTTGGTTGATAAGCCCTTCATGGATAAAATAATCAAAGAGCGAGGTATCAAGCTTTTGGTATTTTTTTAAATAGACAGCATAATAACCCGGGAAACCGCCAAGCTCAATGGCTGTTTTGATATTTTTTTCAGCGATGAGCTTCGCCAGTATATCGCCAAAAACATAATTGGGCTTAAGATAAAAAATAAGGTCTTTTTTCGATTCCCAAAAGGATTTCCAGAATGAGCGGTCGGTTAAATTTTGTTCCATTAAATGTTGTTCCGGATAGAATTTAATTTTTTAAATTATATTCTTCCCCTCTTTCCCGCTTGCGGAAGAGAGGGGCGACCAGCGAAGCGTAGTCGGGGTGAGTAACTTTGCGCCATGCATTAACGCTACCGGTCGCTTCGATATTTACTCACCCGGTCTTAGCTTCGCTCGACCACCCTCTCTTTTGCAAGCAAAAAAGAGGGTAAAAAAATAGCTTCAGCCAATGGATATTATTTTTTTCTTTCCAATACCCTTGCTGGGTTACCAACAACCACACAATCAGCCGGTACATCTTTTATGACTACCGACCCTGCGCCAATAATCACATTATCTCCTATAGTCACATCGCCCACGATACAAACATTCGTGCCAATATCCACATTATTGCCAATACGGGGGCAGCCGCTAAAAGTACCGTCGGCTAATTTTTTATGGCCGATGGTGGTGGAATTCCTTAACACACAATTTTCGCCGATTATTGTACTCTTATTTACCACCAATGCCTGTCCGTGATAAAGCGATAAGCCTTTGCCTATTGTTAATTTACGCGGCAGCTCGATTCCTAATATCCACTCCACGTAATAGCGGTAAAGCATTAAGTAAGGATAAAATATGATTTTTGTGAGTGTATAACGGTTAAAAACCTGCACTAAACGGAACAAAAACAAAACTAATTGTGCCTTAAAGTTTTGCCTGTTGGCACTCCAGTCCTGGAATAAATAAGCAAAAAAGTTCATCTTTCACAAAAGTAAAGTTTTCATTTAAGATTTGTTATAATTGCCGGGATAAATCGCGCCATCCAAATGAGAGTTACACTGATCAACACATCTGATGCCGGCGGTGGTGCGCCTGCAGCCTGTATGCGCCTGTTAAAAGCGCTTGAATTGAAGCGGGTCGAGGTACAGATGCAGGTGCAGGAAAAAAAGACCGATGAGCCGCGCGTTAAAAGTATTGGTGATGATGTTATCAGCAGGCTAAAAATAAAATTTAACTTTTTGTACGAGCGCCTTCCGTTTATCTGGTTTAAGGCCAAAGACAGGTCGGTGAGATTTGCGCTTTCAACAGCCGATATTGGTACAGATATTAGCGGGCAGGCGGCAATTTTAAACGCCGATATTTTACACCTGCACTGGACAAACGGCGGATACCTCTCCATAAATAATCTAAAAAAGCTATTTGAAACTGGTAAACCTGTGGTTTGGACCTTGCATGATATGTGGGCCTTTACCGGCGGCTGTCATTATTCCGGCGGCTGCGACCATTTTAAAAATCAGTGTGGTGATTGCTGGATGCTGCGCGACCGGGATAAAAAAGATATATCTTTTGCTGGATGGATGCGCAAAAACGATATGTTTAAACCGGCGAAAAATATCGTTTTTGTAACCTGCAGTTATTGGCTTGCCGGGGTGGCGCGCACAAGTTCCCTGTTAAAGGGTTTTAGGATAGAAACGATCCCAAACCCAATTGATATTGAAATTTTTTCGCCCAAAGACAAAACCGCGTTGAGGGGAAAATGGAATATTAATCTTAATTCAAAAATAATCTTGTTCGGTGCGGCCAATATCCTCGACAGGCGTAAAGGCATTACTTACCTGGTTGATTCGTTAAATGACCTGAAAAATAATTATCAGGATGTAAGTGATATAGAGATCGTTATATTCGGGAAAAATAAATCTTTTGATGTGAGCCAACTGCCATTTAAAGTGCATGAGCTTAATATCATTACCTCGCAGCATGACCTGGCTGAACTTTACAGCCTTGCCGATGTATTTGTTACTCCTGCTATTGAAGATAACCTGCCTAATACCGTGATGGAAGCCCTGGCATGTGGTACACCTGTCGTTGCGTTTAATACAGGCGGCATCCCCGATATGGTTGAACATAAAAAAAACGGCTACCTTGCTGAATTTAAATCATCGGCTGATTTCGCGGCAGGGATACATTATATTTTAAATTCTCAGCAGAAAGAAGCGTTGGGGGGAAACGCCCGGAACAAAGTGTTGGAAAATTTCACCAACGAAATAGTCGCTTCAAAATATATGGCTGTTTATCAATCAATTTTAAACAAATGACAGATTTTAAGCCAACCTTATCAGTTATTACTATTGTTTACAATAACGTTCGGGATATTGAGCGCACGATGCTTTCTATATTAAACCAAACTTATCCCCACATTGAATATATTATTATTGACGGTTTATCAACTGATGGCACGCTTGAGGTCATCAACCGCTATAAAAACCGTATTTCAAAGCTAATCAGCGAAAAGGATGAAGGCATTTATGACGCCATGAATAAGGGTTTGTTTGCCGCGACAGGCGATTATGTGCTATTCATGAACTCGGGCGATGAATTTCACGCCAGGGACACTGTTTTCAGCGTCTTCGCCACATCCCCCGATGCGGATATTTACTACGGTGAGACAGAAATGATTAATGAGGAAGGACAAAGCCTCGGCCAGCGGCGCCATAAAGCCCCGGAGCATCTTACCTGGCAGAGCTTTAAATATGGCATGAGCGTAAGCCACCAGGCTATTTATATCCGAAAGTCGCTAACTGAACTATTTGATCGCAGATATAATTTAAGTGCTGACATCGATTGGATTATCCGCGCGGCGAAAAAAGCAAAAAAAATAGTTAATGTAAAACAATACGTAGCGAAATACCTGGTAGGCGGCATGTCGAAAAGCAGGCACCGGCAAAGTTTGTCAGAGCGTTTTGATATTATGAAACGGTATTACGGATTGGTGCCGACTTTATTTAACCACCTTATTATTGCTTTTAATTTAGCATGGTATTGGTTGAGGCACAGAAGGACGAATGATTGATTATTTAGTTGTAAGGGTTGTAAGTGTTGTAATAGTTATAAAGGTTAAAAATCCATTTAATTTACTTCTAACAAAGATTTACCGGAAAGGGTCATTTTAGCATAAGTCAAAGCCGCGAGAATATCATCTTTTTCTAATTCGGGATGGTCAGCAATAATATCATCAAACGACATCCCGGAGGCTATCAAATCAATAATTACTTCAACAGGCCAGCGCATGTGGCGGATACATGCCTTTCCGTGGCATATATCTGTGTCGATTGTAATTCTTTCGAGGAGGTTATTCATAATGTAAAGTTACGAATTGCATAAAGATTTGACAACTTTTGAAAAATTGTCAAATCTAAATTCACGAATAATCTAAACACAGCTATTTTTTGCCCTTCTTAACCGGCTCTGGTTCAGGCTCAGGCGCTGTCGCTTTTTTCTTCCTCGTCTCGGTATAAACGGCCCCGGCTAATGCCAGCACCAGTAAAACGGAACCTGCCAATGAAATCTTTTCACCGGTATAGTAGGATGCCGGGTGAAATATAAACTCAACCTTATGGTTTCCAATGGGGATCTCGGCTGCCCGTAAAACATAATCAGCGCGGAAGTAGGGTTTTTCCAGTCCGTCGATTAACATTTTCCATCCTTTATCATAATATATCTCCGAGAAAACCGCGATTTGTGGTGTCGTTGAGCCGGTTTCATAGATCAGATGATCAGGGTTATAGCTCATCAATTTAATGGTGGCATTCGGGTCGCTGCCAAAACGTTGCTTTGCATCAAAAAGATTTTTATAACGCTGGTCAACAATAGCCTCATCTTTTGGCGAAAAAGCGGAAATAGCCTTCATTTCCTCATCAGCAGTTTTAACCAATTTGACACTTTTCACAAACCAGGCATGTCCGCAGGCAGTTTCATTGTTCAGCATTCTATAATTTCCGGCTGTATCCTTTGTAATAATGTACCTGGTGTTCAGCATATCCAGCACATCATGATTTGGCGGGTTTTGGGTTAACTGGTTATCTATCAGTTCGTCATAACGTTTTAAACGCGCGGCAGAGTAACCGCTTATTGATTTATGGAAGAAAGGGTTAAATGTATCCTGCTTTATGCCTGAATAGTCTGAATAATCGAAAACGCGGAAATCCGGATCGGGGTTCCTTACATTTATTTGATTGATTAATAAATCTACTTCTCTTGGTTTAACTACCTGTTCAGAATCCTGCTTCTCCTGGAAATTTGCATCTTTCAGGTAACGTTTGTCTACCTGCCACATATCTATAAGTACAAGTGCAAATATGCCTATTGAAAAAAGGGTCACATTAACTTTTTGCCTGATAAATGCCCAAATGATGCCAAAAGTAATGACTATAAATATTAATGACCTGATGGCATCAGCACGCTCTAAATCCGTTCTGTCCTCAACTACGGCGTTTGCAACACTGTTAGCAGTCCCGCTATCGCCGCGAAGCGCGCGCGTAAGATAAGTTATGCCGGTTTGTAAATCACTTGATTTAAAACTTAAGAAAATTTGTGGAAGCGCAATTAACAGTAAGACCAGGCCACCGGTAATATAAAAGGCAAGCGTTAGTTTTCTAAATATGCCTTTCTTGTCGGTTGAAGTAATGATTTCCTGCACGGCAAGCAGGGCCATTATGGGGAAACAAATACTGGCAACTGCCAGGATTGATTCAACCGCGCGAAACTTATTGTAGAACGGGAAATAATTAAAAAACAGATCGGATAAATAGGGCCAGTTTTGGCCGAATGATAGTAGCATGGTTAACACTACGGTTCCTAATAACCACCATTTAATGCGGCTTTTTACAATTAACAGGCCAAATAAAAACAGGAAGCAGATCACCGCACCAAAGTAAAATGGCCCGGCCGTGCCTGGCTTATTACCCCAATACATAGCAAGCCCGGGGATACCGGCCATCTGCTGAGCATAATTAACTGCCTGGTCTGCAGGCACACCTTTATTGATAAACACTTTTGCCGTTGCTGAATTTTGATCCAGGGCATCTGATGCACCCGAAGCGCCCCCGTAAGCATTAGGAACCAAAAAGGTAAGGCATTCGCCTACGCCCTGGCTCCATTGATAAGCGTACTGTTTTGTCAATCCGTTACCCGGCTCATTTGCACTTTGAGTTAAGTTTGCTTTCCCCCTATAGCTGTCTTTGCTATATTCAAAGGTGCTCCATAATAATGATGCATTCACCATTAAGGCCAAGACCATTGCAGCAGCCAGGTAGGCAATTGACTTTAAAAATCCAGATACGGTTTTAGTTTTAATGGCATGATAAAGCTCAATACAAATTAAAATAAAAAGGGCCATTAGCAGGTAATAGGTCATCTGGATATGGTTTGCCTTAAACTCCAGCGCCATAAACAGGGTCGTTAATGCCCCGCCAACCAGGTATCTGCCCCGCAGTGTTAAAATCACGGCCGCTATGATCGGCGCAAAGAACGCGATGGCCAGTGCCTGGTTTGAATGCCCAGCGACAAGCAAAATAATGTTATAGGACGAAAATGTGAAAGCAACAGCCCCCGCAGCCGCAAGCCATGGATTAAGCTTTAATACTGTGAATAAAAGGTAGGTGCCAAATAATAACAGCAATACATCATAAATAGGATTTGGGAAAGCTGCTACCAGAACTTTAACAATTGTGGAAGCGATATTATTAGGATACGGCGCCCATATTTGATAAGCGGGCATACCGCCAAAAATCTGGTCGGTCCATAAAATGGTTGTGTCCTTTGCGCGGTAATCGTTAACTTCTTTTTGCGTGGATTGGGCGCCAATTACATCCACCTGCCCTAAAGTTTTACCCTGGAATGCAGGTGTAAAATAAATAAAGCATATCACTAAAAGAATTGCTGCAATTAAAAAGTGAATGCCATTGCGCTTGAACCAGTTATTCATTGAAGTTTTTTAAAAGGGAAAATATATTCCTCAAAAATAGAAATTAGAATGAGAATAGGAATTATTGTTTTTGGTTGTAACCGGCGTGTAGAGACGCGATGCATCGCGTCTCTACGAATTCCTCCCGACAAAAAGAAAAAATACCCCTATCAAAACGATAACGCTTATTGCATAAGCGATAATAATGGGCCGGGTAAATTCTTCGCGGTTTTTTCGGATAGTAAAATAATTATAAACAGCCAGCAGGCCGGCAACGACCCAAAAAAACCAACTAACGTGGTTTTTATCCGTAAATAAAGTGATGGCTAATGATACAACAATATAGTTTGCAATGATTAGAAGTACCGGCTCGGGCGTGTTATTATGCCTTCGGCGACGTTTAAATACTTCATCAGGTAACATGGCCGATTACTTTATTTCTTCATAATCCACGAACTCGCCTTCCGAATCGGGAACAGTACCCTTGTTTGTTTTGGGTATGTAATCAACCTTAATTTTGTCTGATTTAGTGTTACTGTAGTTTTGCTGGTAGTTTTGCTGCTGTTGGGCTTTATTTACTACTTTTTGAAATAACATGGGCAGTACAATGCGCGCAAGGCTACGGATAATGTACAAAACCAGGATTGCCATGAAAAGGAAATCTAAAAATTCCATCTTTTTAAATTTTAGCTTACAAATATAAGATTATAACGGCAAAAATGTTTGCGTATGATTTTAGTTTGTTTTATGACACTGGATTGATGGTATTTGTTACAAGGATTTGATTTGAAGATTTGGCAATTTGAAGATTTGAAAATGAAATTAAATTTTCAAATCAGCGCATTAAATAATTTTCAAATCTTCAAATTAACACATTTTCAAATTAATATCATCAAAACTTCTCTTCCATCATTTTTTCCAGGGCGAACATTTCATCACGCAGCTTGGCGGCCAATAAAAAGTCCATGTTTTTGGCGGCGGCGAGCATTTCCTTTTTGGTGTTTTCTATTGATCTTTTAAGATCAGGTTTGGTCATATATTGAACAATGGGATCGGCGGCGAGACTTGCAGTATCTGTTTCCACATAAGCCTTTTGCATGCCACCTTTAAAATCGACCACTGAGGTTTGTTGTATGATCTCGCTGCGTGATTTACCTATCGTCCTTGGTGTGATGCCATGGTTCAGATTGTATTGAATTTGTTTTTCACGGCGGCGGTCGGTTTCATCCATAGTGACTTGCATCGAGTCGGTAATTTTATCGGCATACATAATTACCCGGCCACGGTCATTACGTGCTGCGCGGCCTATGGTTTGTATCAGCGAACGTTCCGAGCGCAGGAAGCCTTCTTTATCCGCATCCAAAATAGCCACTAATGATACTTCGGGCAAATCTAAACCTTCGCGCAGCAGGTTAATACCTATCAATACATCAAATTCTCCCAAACGTAATCCTCTTAATATCTCAACTCTTTGCAATGTTTTTACTTCCGAGTGGATATACCGGCATTTTATGCCCAGCCGGTCCATATATTTTGCCAGCTCTTCAGCCATACGTTTGGTAAGGGTGGTAACCAGTACGCGATCGCCCATTTTTACGGTTTTATCCACCTCTTCCAACAGGTCGTCCACCTGGTTAATCACCGGCCTTACATCAATTACCGGGTCAAGCAGACCGGTCGGGCGGATAACCTGTTCAACTACCACGCCGCCCGACTTTTCCAGTTCAAAATCGCCGGGAGTAGCGCTGACATAAATAGTTTGGGGCGCCAGTTTTTCAAATTCCTGGAAATTAAGCGGACGGTTATCTAATGCGGCCGGCAAACGGAAGCCATATTCGACCAATGATATTTTACGTGAGCGGTCGCCGCCATACATCGCCCTGATCTGCGGCACGGTAGCATGACTCTCGTCAATCACCATCAGGTAATCATCCGGGAAATAATCAAGCAAACAGAATGGGCGCGCACCGGGCTGCCGGCCGTCGAAAAATCGCGAATAATTTTCAATGCCCGAGCAATAACCCAGCTCGCGGATCATTTCCAGGTCATAGTTTACCCTTTCTTCCAGTCGTTTTGCTTCGAGGTATCTGCCATCATTGATAAACTGTTTTTTACGTGTCTCCAGTTCTTCCTGTATGGCCCAAATGGATTGGGTAAACCGCTCGCGCGGGGCCACATATAAATTCGCCGGGAATAATACCATGTGCGTCATTTTTTCCATGGTTTTCCCTGTAGATATATCAAAAGTGCTCAGTTCCTCAATGTCATCGCCAAAAAACGACACGCGATAAGCATGATCCATATAAGCCGGGAAAATATCAACTACATCACCTTTTACACGAAAAGTCCCGCGTTTAAAATCGGCAGTTGTCCGGGAATATAATATCTCAACCAGCCGGTGCAAAAAAGCGTTGCGGCTTATGCGCGTACCAACCGCAAAACGGAAAACGGAATCTTTGAAATCCTCCGGGTTACCCATACCATAGATACACGATATAGATGAAACCACGATAACATCCCGCCTTCCCGACATTAATGCCGAAGTGGTGCGCAACCGCAATTTTTCAATTTCCTCATTTATCTGCAGGTCCTTTTCAATATAGGTATTGGTAGTGGGTATAAATGCCTCCGGCTGGTAATAATCATAGTAGGATACAAAGTAGTTTACTGCATTTTCCGGGAAAAACTGCTTAAACTCACCGTATAATTGCGCAGCAAGGGTTTTATTATGACTTAATACTAAAGTGGGTTTTTGTGTTTGCGCGATAACATTGGCAATAGTAAATGTTTTGCCCGAGCCGGTAACGCCAAGCAATGTTTGAAATGGATCGTTATTATTTATGCCTTCAACCAACTGCCTGATGGCATCAGGCTGGTCGCCGGTGGGCAAGTATTGAGAAGTTAAATTGAAATCCATAGATTAAAGCAAAAATACGTATTTGTGATTAGAGATTGGAGGTTAGAGATTAGTTTGTTTAAGCCGCGAACACTAAAGAAAATATTGAAGAGCGCCATAGTCATCGAATTTAGACACAAAGCAAAGTTAGCGGCTGCATTGACAACGGTATGTCAGCAGTGGACACAGGAATATGAAATTTTAACAATTTTCCATTATTGTATTTGTACATTTGCATTTATTTGCTTCTTTAAACGTGAGTTGTGTAAAAATGAAATTGATATAGCCAAAATAAAATCATGAAACTACAGATTATACAAGACGGATACGGAAATAATACAGGAGTCTTTATTCCAATTACTGACTGGGATATGATTACTCAAAAACATCAGGATCTTAAAGAGTTGGTAACCATTGAACCTGCGCCAAAGAAAAAACTTTCTGAACTGGCGGGTGCATTGTCTAAAGAAACTGCAGAAGCTATGCTTAATTATGTAGCAGAAAGCCGTCAGGAATGGGATGAAAGATTAAAAAAGCAATTCTAACAGATGTATTTGCTTGATACCAATGCAGTTATTAACTACCTTGACGCAGCCTTACCTGCCCCGGCAATGCAATTTCTCAGTACGGTAATCGATGAAAACTGTAATATTTCTGTTATTACAAAAATGGAAACGTTAGGCTACGCATTCAAATCCATCGGCGAACAAAAAACGATAGAGACTTTTGTATCAGGCTCCACTGTGTTTGCTATTAATGATGAGATTGTAAACAAAACTATTGCTATACGTAAAACAAAAAAAATTAAATTGCCCGATGCTATTATTGCAGCTACCGCTCTTGTTTATGGTTTTATTTTAATTTCCCGCAATACCGCTGATTTTAATAATATTCAATACCTCCATGTTATTGACCCTTATAGTCGTTTAGCGCATCTCTGAAAATTCTCTTTTCCATGCCGGTAAACATCCCTGCAATTTTATAAATTTATTAGAAATTTGCAGGGATAAGCAAAAGGACGTTAAAATGCCCTCATGTTTTCGACCAATCCACAATTTGGGAATTCAATTCCTAAATTGCATGATCCTCTCAATTCTTGCTTCTTTATAAACATATTTAAACAATTATCTATCCCTCTGGTTGATAGTAAAATATATTGTACTTTTAACCATGGTCTTCCTCCTAAATAAAACAAGCACCATTGCCAATACTTTTTTAGCCGAACTGCGCGATACCAACATACAGCAGGACAGGCAGCGCTTTCGTTATAACCAGGAGCGGCTTGGCGAAATTATGGCCTATGAGATCAGCAAAACATTCAAATACACCGCGAAAGAGGTACAAACGCCCTTAGGGATAGCCAATGTTGACCTACCGGATAATCAGCCTGTTTTAGGTACTATATTACGTGCGGGCCTACCGTTTCACCAGGGTTTTATGCGTTTTTTTGATAAAAGCCCATCGGTTTTTGCAACAGCTTACCGAAAAATCAAGAAGAACGGCGCCTTCATTATCAATGTGGATCATATCTCAACGCCAGACCTGGATAGCAAAACATTGATCATGTGCGATACCATGCTGGCCACCGGGCAAAGTATGGTGCAAGTTTGCAAGGAGTTGATAGCTCAATATGCAATCAAAGAACTTCACATTGCGGTTATTATTGCAAGCGCCGAAGGCATTGAACATGTAAAAGCCAATTTACCAAAGGCAAAATTATGGCTGTGCGCAGTGGATGAAGAAATGACCAGCAAAGCCTTTATCGTGCCCGGCCTGGGCGATGCCGGAGATCTGGCATTTGGTGAAAAAGCTTAGTGATTTACGAATTACGATTTTAGATTTACGATGTTTTCGATTTCGGATTTCGGAATTTCGATTTCGGATTTAAAATATGAATAGCTTAATTTTGGATTTTTAATTTGCTTCTTCGATCATACTATCCGAAATCGGACGGCCGAAATCAACAATATATCCAATGGAAATTCCGAAATCCGAAATAGAAAATAAATCTGAAATCGTAATTCGTAAATCTAAAATATATACACACATTTTCTTCGATCTCGACCACACCATTTGGGATTTCGATAAAAACGCCGAAGAAACCTTGTACGAGCTTTATGACGTTTACAGGTTGAGCGAGATCGGACTGCCATCCGCCGCAATATTTATCGAGACATATACCCGCAATAACCACCAACTTTGGGCTGATTATCACACCGGGAAAATTTCGAAGGCTGAATTACGCGAAACACGTTTTAGAAAAACATTTTTAGACCTCGGGGTACAGCCTGATTTGATCCCACTGGCATTTGAGGATGATTATGTGCAGCTTTGTCCTACAAAAACAAATCTTTTTCCCCATGCGCATGAAACGCTGCGATACCTGAAAAACAAATATACGCTTCATTTAATCTCAAACGGGTTCAAAGAATCGTCTGAATTAAAGATCGGCAAAACCAATATCGACAGCTATTTTCAGCATGTTATCATATCCGAAACAGTCGGGGTAAATAAACCTGATAAAGCTATTTTTGAGCATGCGCTGAATTTAGCAGGGGCTGAAAAAAACGAAAGCCTGATGATAGGCGACAGCCTGGAAGCCGATGTATACGGTGCGTTAAACTTCGGTATCGACGCCATTTATTTTAATCCTTTTAATTTACCAAAACCTAATGATGTGCCGTTGCAGGTTACTCATTTAAAAGAGTTAACTTTGATATTGTGAAACAACAAAAATTAAGCATAATACTTACTCCCGAAGATGAAGGCGGTTATAGTGTTTCGGTACCTGAACTGCCGGGATGTTTTACCCAGGGCGAAACAATGGAAGAAGCTTTGGAGATGGCAAAAGAGGCCATTTGTGTATATGTTGAAAGTTTGGATGAAGACGCTGACCTATTATCTATTTAAAACTCCTAACTTTATTGTATGAATATCGCCAAAGAGCGCAAAGCCATTGATGCAGCGTTAGATAATTACCGCGCTCAACTGGATGTCATTCCTGATGAATTGTTTACCGAAACGCCGCCGGGCGGTGGATGGTCTTATGGGGAAGTATATTCGCATATTTTGCAAGCCACTTTAGGTTCGTCAATAGGTTTAGAGCGGAGCGCACACGACAATTGTCCGCCAACTAAAAAGGGCTTGACTTTTTTGGGTGGGCTGATGATGCTTACCGGCAGGTTCCCGCCGGTAAGGCTAAAAGTACCAAAAATTGTAGCAGAAAGAATGCCAGCCATTAAGATCAGCAAAGAAGATGCGAAAAATTTACTGATCAAATGCCGCGGGCGCATTGATGATACCACGCCGCTTTTAAAAGATTCATCCCCACATTCCCGTTATAAACATCCGCGGCTGGGTATGCTTAATGCTAAACAATGGTTTAAATTTATACGAATACATGCTGAACATCATTTAAGGCAGCTAAAAAGGATCACAAAAAAAATTTAGCTTGCGTGAAACCTTTTACATTTAACAGAGTCTTAACATTAAAATAACCTGGTTAACCGATATTTGTAAAAATTGTATAACATGCATTTTGAGTTCGCGTATTTGATTGTGGCCGGATTGTTATTCCTGGTAGGAATATTTTACCTGAGCCCTTATGAACTAAAAGTTAATGAAGACGATGACGACGAGTGATCGTTGCTCCCATAACTCTCACCTATATTTCCGGTATAATTTACCGGACGGAAAACTATCCCCCCAATTTTAATGGCAAAACGCGAAGTTGACATTGTTGTTATATCCGACGTGCATTTAGGCACGTTTGGATGCCACGCCAAAGAATTGCTCAAGTATTTAAAAAGCGTAAAACCTAAAATACTTATTTTAAACGGCGACATTATTGATATTTGGCAGTTCAGCAAATCGTACTGGCCCGAGGCGCATATGAAGGTAGTACGCCGTATATTAAAGTTCGTTACCGAAGGTATTCCGGTCTATTACTTAACCGGAAACCATGATGAAATGCTGCGTAAATTCACCGATTTTCACCTGGGCTCATTCCAACTGGTGAATAAGATCGTTTTAAATATCGATGGAAAAAAAGCATGGATATTTCATGGCGATGTTTTTGATGTAACTATGCAGCACTCCAAGTGGCTGGCTAAGTTGGGCGCAGTTGGTTATGATACCCTTATTTTGATCAATAGCTTAAGCAACTGGTTTTTAACTGCAATCGGCAGGGGGAAAATGAGCTTTTCGCAAAAAATAAAGGCCCGGTTTAAAGAGGCGGTAAAATTCATTAACCAGTTTGAACAAACCGCTGCCGACCTGGCTGTTGATAAAAATTACCAGTATGTAATTTGCGGCCATATCCATCATGCGGAAATCAGGCAAATAGAATCTACCGAAAAAACAGGTGTTGTTTTATATTTAAATTCGGGCGATTGGGTGGAAAGCCTTACCTCGCTCGAATATCATAACGGTAACTGGACGATATTTAAATACGATCCCGATAACTTTAAAAGCGATGCCGATGAGGACGATAAAACAGATGCAGAAGATCTGGATGCCAAGATGGATGTCAGGATTTTGCTCGAAAGATTTAAGGAAGAGCGGGGTTAAGGAATTGTTGTAATCGTTGTAAAGGTTGTAATAGGTAAGGTTATTGCGGAGATCTTCCGGTATTCAAGCCTTTCAATTATTTAAATGGTTTAGTACTCTGTAAAGAGAAAATTTTAGTGTTTCTTTGAAAGACTTAGTTGTCGGGGACAATATTATAACGTTAATTTTTCAACTTTTTACAACTACTACAACACTTACAACTATTACAACCTCCATGAAAATACTCTTTGCTATACAGGGAACGGGCAATGGCCATATCAGCCGGGCACGCGAAATTGTGCCCTTGTTACAACAGTACGGCGAAGTTGATCTGCTGGTGAGTGGCACCCAGGCCGAAGTAAGTTTATCGCAACCGCTTAAATACAAATTTCATGGTTTCAGCTTTGTATTTGGCACAAACGGAGGCGTTGATAACTGGGCTACCTTTAAGATCATGGATCTGCCCCGGTTATGGCACGACATACGCAGCCTGCCATTAAAGCAGTATGACCTCATCATCAATGATTTTGAACCGGTTAGCGCCTGGGCATGTAAACTCCAAAAAATAGCCTCGGTTTCTTTAAGTCACCAATGCTCATTTATTTCGCCAAAAACGCCTCGTCCCGCAAAATGGAGCTGGGCCGAATGGCTGTTTAAATATTATTCGCCGACCACGCATCACATCGGGTTTCATTTTGAGCGGTATGACGATTTTATACATACACCGGTAATTAGAAGTGAAATAAGAAATCTGAAAGCAACAAATTCCGGCCATTATACGGTTTATCTGCCTGCTTATGATGACAGGACACTGACAAATTTACTAAACAGGGCAGACAAGGTGGAATGGCAAATTTTTTCAAAAAGGCAAAAAACCGCCCTCCGGCAAGGCAATGTTCAGATTTTCCCGGTAAGTAATGAGGCGTTTAATAACAGCCTGGCCAGTTGCGAAGGCTTACTCACCGGCGGCGGTTTCGAGGGGCCTGCCGAAGCGCTTTTTTTACAAAAAAAAGTATTAATGATACCCATGAAGAACCAGTATGAGCAGCAGTGTAATGCTTTGGCAGCCTCAAAACTTGGCGTGCCGGTTATTAATGAAATTGACGACCATTTTATGTACAAAATTAATAACTGGATAAATAACGATAAGAAAATCGAAATAAATTTTCCTGATGAGACGGCACAAATTGTAGATAATATGGTAAAACGGTTCGCAAAGAAACAAGTAGTTTTATCATAAGCGGTTTTTCTGCTAATTTCGCGCTGATATACGGCTTTAATGATCAACTTTTTCAAAACACTTAATCCGCTTAACATTTTATGGCTTGCAATCATATTATTCGCTTTAAGGGCGGGTTACCTGTTTCATGCCCCTGATAAACTGAACTTTGCTTTTATAAGATTGTTCACCCATTTATTATTGCCTGTTTCATGGCAATTTGAGTTGTCGCCTGCATTTAATGTTTTAATCGCAGGCTTATTGGTGTTTATACAGGCGCTATTGTTAAACCATTTAGTTAATGATTACAATTTATTAGGCAAGCCCACTTTTTTGCCGGCGCTGATGTATGTTACAATATCGGGCTTGTTTACGCCTTTTCTGGTGTTGAGTCCGCCGCTGGTCTGTAATTTTTTATTGATCTGGATGCTCTTTAAATTGTTCGCTTTTTATAAAGGAAAGGATGCGAAATCCACGGCTTACGACCTGGGCATGATTGTAGCGCTTGGCTCTTTAATATACCTGCCATTTATCTACTTTTTCCTGGCGATCTGGATAGCGCTTATAATTTTTAAGCCCTTTAACTGGCGCGAATGGGTTGCCGGTATAATGGGGTACGGCACTATCTTTTTCTTTTTGGCGGTATATTATTACCTCAGCGACAGCTTAGAACATTTTTATACTATCTGGCTGCCCCTGGCAGCAAGGTTCCCCGTCAGCGTTAACATTAACTATTATAATTACCTCATACTTATTCCGGTGATCGTCGTTTTGGTGCTTTGCTTTTTTAAGTTACAGCAAAATTTTTTCAGGAGCTATGTGCAGGTACGTAAATCCTTCCAGTTGTTATTTGCTGTTTTTTTGCTGGCCGCGCTTACTTTTTACGTAAAGGCTGCTTTTCAATTAGATCATTTTTTATTGTGCGCGGTGCCTGCTACAGTGTTTTTTTCTTATTATTTTTTATATGCAAAGCGCAGATGGTTTTATGAAGCCTTGTTTGGTTTGATGTTAATAGGTATAGTATATTTCCAGTTTAACACTTTTTAACTTTTACTTTCGTTCAATTTACAGCGGTTATATTAGTTTTGTATCATGAAATTTGGAGTAGTTATATTTCCCGGGTCAAATTGTGACAAGGATATCATCTATGTGCTGGAAAAAATACTTGACCAGGAGGTGGTGCGTTTATGGCACAAAGACCATGATCTGCAAGACGCTGACTTTATTGTTTTGCCAGGAGGCTTTTCCTTTGGCGATTATCTGCGCTCCGGCGCGATAGCCCGCTTTTCACCTATTATGATGGAAGTTATCCAGTTTGCAGCAAAGGGAGGGTATGTACTTGGTATATGTAATGGTTTCCAGATATTAACCGAAGCCGGTTTGTTACAGGGAGCCCTTTTACATAATGAAAACCGAAAATTTATTTGCCGTAATATATACATGAAGCCGCAAACTTCAAATTCATTGCTTACAGCGCAAATTGATCCTCAAAGAGCATTAAAAATACCAATAGCCCATGGCGAAGGCAATTATTTTGCCGATGCCGATGTTTTGAAGTCGCTTAATGACAACGACCATGTATTGTTCAGGTATTGCGATGAGTTTGGTAATATTACTGCCGAAGCTAATCCCAATGGTTCGCTGGAAAATATTGCAGGCATTTGCAATGCAGAAAGGAATGTGTTTGGATTTATGCCCCATCCCGAAAGGGCATCAGATATTTTAGTCGCAAATGAGGACGGGCTGGCCATTTTTGAATCAATATTATCAATGGTCAGATGTTAAGTCCAAAGCCTAAAGTAAGTCTAAAGCCTAAAGCCCTAAGTCAAAAGTCAAAAATTACATTGGCGTCAATCATTGTCGTATTGCCCCATTTTACTTCCGACTTCGGACTTCCGACTTCGGACTTCCGACTTCCGACTTCCGACTTCCGACTTCCGACTTCCGACTTCCGACTTC
>DAIOXE010000033.1:0-44353 GCA_036758125.1 Mucilaginibacter sp. | reverse complement strand
GGTACATGGAAAACTGGTCGCTGATGCTTGATTTGAGAATTGTGTTTTTGACTATTATAAATACTTTTAAGGGCGAGGAAAATGCTTTTTAAAGCATAAACAATGTTCGGATATATTATGTACCGAAAGTAAAAGAAAAATTTGATTATTATTTTTAAAAAACATAGCTTTAATCTCTTATAACTCCACCAAAATCAACCAATTATGGCACTCGTATTAAAATTCAAACCTGCTGGCTTTACTACTGCGAAGTATGATGAAGCAATTAAACAACTCAATGCCGCAGGAGCAGCAGCTCCTAAAGGAAGAAGCTATCACGTATGTTGTGGCGATCCTAACAGCGTTGAGATCACCGATGTATGGGACAGCATGGAAGATTTCCAGGCTTTCGGTGAAACCCTGGTACCCATTATGCATTCATTAGGTGTAGATCCCGGGCAACCGGACATAAAGGAAGTGTATAATATAATTATTGGGTAGTTTTCGCGGCCCGCGCGAAAGCCAAGGCTTATGTCGTTTCAATATAACAATTAAGACACAAGAAAGTCTTTACCGGTCGGGTTATGCCCCGCCGGCGACTGTCAGATCAGGGCCTTACGGTCTTGCGTGTTTTGGTTCCTATACGCCTAATTTGCCGCCCCCCGGTAAAGTTACATGGGTAAGCAGTCCCCAACGCTGATTTTCTATTGCGCCGCAAATGATTTTATGTTCAGTCATTTCTTTAACGCACAAATTACTGCTTATAAAATTGCGAAATACCATTGCAACCAATTAAAGCAACTTATTCAAGAATATCTTGAATAACGCGTAAATAATTTATTTTTTTAAGTAGAGAATGATAAACCCAAAAGTAGCTGCAATCTGGCCTATCCAGAAAATAAACATCCATTTGATCAAGTCTGCTTTAGCATTTGCTACATCTTCCTTTGTAGCCGGGTTATTTGTTTTAGCGGCTATTTCTTTTTCAATAGCTATTGTATCAGCATTTTCAAAATATGTAATGATCTTTTTTGCCTGGTCTTCGCCATGCGCTTTTTCAAAAATTTTAAACACATCTAATGTTTCAGCTTTCGTAGCAGCAATTATTTGATGTAAATATACATGAAACAAAGACAAATATAAAGAGCAATAAACTTTAAACAGGCTATTAATATTATTTATATTTACTCAAATAACAAATTGTATGAAAACATATCTCCTCCTTATTATTGTGTGTTTCATGTTATACAGTTGTAACAACGAAACCAAAACCGCAGCAGCAAAAAAAGACTCGCTTAATTTCCCTTTTACTGCAAAATATTCAATCAACTGGCAACCGGGTGATGAAAGGAATGCGTTATTAGTGTTAAATTGTTTAAAGAAATATGTCGCCGGCGATATTAAAGGCTGCACCGCTTATTTTGCCGATACCGCAGAATTTATCGCCGATAAATTTCATTTTAAAGGCAGCAGGGACAGTTTGACAAAAATAATTGCCAATATGCGCAATGCATCAGCTACTGTATCCAAAGAATTTGATAGCTGGATGACCACCTATTACCCCGATAAAAAAGATACATGGGTTACGTTATGGTACAAGGAAAAGACGACAGATAAAAACGGAAAAAAAGGCTCAATTTATTTTACCGATGATGTATTAGTAAAAAATGGTAAGATTGTTGAGTATGATGAGAAACAACGTTTATTTCCGGAGCCTGTTACCAAAAAATAGAAAGATCATTTTCCCGGGTGCCGACTTATTTTACCCCGCCCATTATTTTCAAAGCGTTTTCCCGGTAAATTTTTTTAAGCGTTTCATCGCTTAATGCCAGGCCATACAAAGGCCAGTGATAATTAAACAGGTCCTGCTTATAAAAATGTTCATCAGCAGTTTCCAGTATACGGAAGGTAATCCTGTACATATCCTCTGCCATGCCCATATCCGTACCATATACCAGCCTGTCGCGGTATTTTTCCATAAACGCGTGTGCAAAACGTGGTATAGGGGCAATTTCACTAAAACGTGCAGCAATATCGGCATACAGGTTTGGGTACTTATCAAATAATCTGCCGAGCGCGGTTAAGTTTGAACAGCAGTTAGCAAGATGGCAGGCAATGAAAACGGTTTTTGGGTTATCCCGCACAGCATTCTCCAACGATTGCACCAACTGATCGTGGCTGAGGATGCCTTTTTTTGACAGGTCAACCTTCCATGTCGCCGCATTCATCAGCCCATCGTTGGTCGAATCAGCCTTTAAATACATCCATGCGTCTTCTGCAACATGAATGCTCACAGGCATGCGGAGCTCTGCGCATTTGGCAAGTAGCGGTTTCATGCGCGGGTCGTCTATATGCAAGCCATAGCCGGGTACGGGTTTCGAATATAATTCACCCAAGCCCTTATCGCCCAATTCACCAACGCCCTTTGCGCCCAGGCGGTGGCACCTTTCCAGCTCTTTTATGGCATGTTCCTGCCAGCCGGGTTTGTCGTAACCCGTATAATCAAACCCGCACCACACTTCAAACCTTCCTTTATATCGTGCGAATTTGGCCCTCACGGAATCAAAACGCGCTTCGGAACTGTACGACAGAATAATTGTTTTTTCGATGCCCGCAGCATCCATTGTTTTTACCCATTTGTCCACCTCAGCGGCAGACTTAGCATAGTCATGCGAGTGCATATCTATAACCGGGTATTTTGCTTTATCAACTTTTGTTTGCGGAATGTTATAAATGGAAACCGGGTGATAATCTTTCAATTTTAAGTTATTTACATCCTGGGAAAGCACATCTGTTCCAGTACCTGACAACAGCGTCGCGAAGCAACAAAATGCAAGGACTTTCTTTTTCATGCGGCAAAATTTGACTTTAAATAGGAGGAATGAATTTATTGCAATTAATTGGCAAAAGAGGGAGTCAAATTCGCGGATATTTTCCATGGTTTTATATTTTTCTAAAGCTTAATCAACCTATTCAACTCAATCAACTTAATAAACCAATTAACTATACCTCCGCCAAATACTTATGTACAAAACTTATGGCCATTGAGCCCTCACCTACTGCTGATGCCACGCGGTTCATGGCGCCTGAACGTACATCACCGGCTGCAAAAATACCGCTGCAACTGGTTTCGAGCAAAAAAGGATCCCGGTTCATTTTCCAGATTTTGGCAAAATTATCATATCTCCGCAACTCGCGGCCCGTTTCAATAAATCCTTTGTCGTCACGCAGAATATTCAGTTTTATCCAGTCGGTATAAGGTTTGGCGCCAATAAAAATATAAAGCGCGGAAGCGTTTTTCGTTTCCAGTTCCTTTGTTTTAACATTTATTAGCGTCAATTGTTCAAGGCAGTTATCGCCTGATGCTTCTGTTATTTCCGTATCCGGCAATACATGGATATTGGATATATTTTCTATCTGCTGAATAAGATATGCCGACATGGTATAACTTAAACTATCCTTGCGGATAATTATGTACACGTTTTTAGCGAATTTTGATAGGTACACCGCCCCCTGCCCCGCCGAATTCCCGCCGCCGATAATGTACACGTCTTTATCCTTACATGCCGATGCCTCTGTCATGGCGGCTCCATAATAAATGCCCGCTCCTGTAAAATTTTCAATGCCTTTAACCTCCAGTTTGCGGTAATCAACGCCGGTAGTGATCACTACTGTACGGCTAATGATCTCAGGGCCGTCATCAAGGATGATTGTTTTATAACCGTCTTTTTGTTTGATATCTTTTACTGCCTCGGGTGACAAAAACTCGGCGCCCAGGCGCATAGCCTGGCTGATAGCCCTCCGGGTCAGGTCGGCTCCGCTCAAACCTGCCGGGAAACCCAGGTAATTTTCTATTCTTGAACTTGAGCCGGCTTGCCCGCCAGGCGCTTTACGCTCTATCAGTAAAGTCTTTAAACCTTCGGATGCGCCGTAAACAGCTGCCGCCAATCCTGCCGGGCCTGCGCCTACGATCACCACATCATAAATTTCATTGGTAATCTGTGGATTAACCCCAATCTTTTCAGCTATGGCCCTTATTGTTGGCTTTGCCAGGAAAGTGCCGTCATCAAATACTATTAAAGGCAGCTGATCAAGGTTTATTTGATTAAGCTCTAAAACGTCTTTAGCATCCGGGTTCTTTTCAATATCCATCCAACGATAGGGGATGAGGTTACTGGCAAGATAATCCTTAACCGTATGCGATTGCGGCGAAAATTGGTATCCAACAAGCTTTATTCCTTTAAACTCGGGGATATAATCGTTTTGCCAGTCATCCAGCAGGTCATTTAAAACAGGGTATAGCTTTTCTTCGGGCGGGTCCCAGGGTTTCATCAGGTAATAATCAAGCTGCACATCGTTGATGGCCTTTATAGCTGCTTCAGTATCCGAATAGGCGGTAAGCAATATACGCTTGGCTTTCGGGTATAATTTTATAGCTTTCTCTAAAAAATCGACTCCCTCCATTTCGGGCATGCGCTGGTCGCATACAAACATGGCCACAACATCCGAGCTATTTTTCAGATCGGTAAGGCTTTCCAGGGCTTCGTTTGCCGATGAGGTGCTTAAAATCTTGTATTCTTTACCGTACATAGTTTTCAGATCACGGGTTATAGCGCGCAGCACCTGCGGGTCATCGTCTATCGAAAAAATTATAGGTCGTTCCATAGTATAGGATGTGTATTTTAATTATTGAACAAAAATATCAAGTATTTGATGCAGGTTAGGGAAGTCTACTGTATCCGTCAAATATCGCTTCAATAGTTTACTCACCCGGACGTTGCTTCGCTCGTCCACCCTCTCTTCCGCAAGCGGTAAAGAGGGGAAGAAAAACAATATTTAAAACATTCCAAATCGGCATTCCTATTTCCGAAATCAGTTAGCCCCCTCTAAATCTCCCCCGGTCGGGGAGACTTTTTTAAATCCGAAATCGAACATCCGAAATCCGAAATAACCTCACCCATCAATCGGGAAACATACAACAAACTCCGTATGTCCCGGCGCCGAATTTACCTTTATTGATCCATTATGCTGGCGAACAATACGCTGCACCACTTCAAGGCCCATGCCTGTTCCCTTACCCATTTCTTTGGTGGTAAAAAAGGGGTCAAATATCTTCGGCTTTATATCAGCGGGTATGCCGGGCCCTTCGTCAATTATAAAAACCTTTACAAATTCACGCTCCTTTCCTGTTTTGATGGTTAATGTGCCTTTGCCATTTGTTTCCATCGCATCAAGCGCGTTATCAATGAGGTTGGTCCAAACCTGGTTAAGCTCACCAATAAGGGCGTTTACCGGTGGAAGGGTTTCATCATAATCTTCAACCAGGGTGATATTGCCCTTTTTTATTTTGTACCCAAGCATAGTGAGGGTATTGTGTATGCCGGTACGAATGTCGGCATATTGTTTATCCGACCCGCGGTCCATGTGCGTAAAGTTTTTTACAGAACATACCAGGTCAGCTATCCTGCGGGATGACTCTTGTATATCCTCAACCATTCGCTCGGTTGCCAACAGGTTGCTTATCCAGTTGAAAACCGGCGAGCAATAATTGGGCGGAATATGACTGCAAAATGTTTCGAGGTTATCTATGCCAAAATTAAAATCAACAAAGCTTTCGGCAATTTCATAACTATTTTCAACGTCATGCTCATCCAGCCAGCCGGTTAATTCTTCTTCGCGTTTGGTTTTTTCCTTTAATGTTAAATGGGGTCTTTCTTTTATGGCGAGCAGCCTGAACAACTCATCGTTTACGGCATCTACCTGCGCGGTGTCCATTTGTATGGCGATCACTTTTTTGAATGATTGCGGCTCCAACTTTAAATGTTCTAAAAGTGAAACAGAATCACGCACCATAGCCGACGCCGGATTATTCAATTCGTGGGCAAGCCCGGCGGAGAGCTTACCAAGCGCCATCATCTTTTCATTCTGCTGCTGGAAAGTTGTAAAGTCGCGTACGCGGTTGCTCATTACATGTACAAGGGCCTGGGTAAGCTCAAAATGATCTTTGATCATTTCCCTGATTCTTTCTGTTGGGAATGACAAAAGATGCAATTCACCTATAGCATGGCTCGTCGCAGTTGCAACTACCGCCCTTGAATAAGGAAGATAACCGGTAATATCGCCTGTACCGAAAGTGGTGAGCTCACGCTTGCTGCCATTCTGGATGATGTATAGCTGAAGGCGGCCTTTAATAATAAAATGCGGCCCTGCAATGCGCTGACCCGGAGTGGTTAACTGCTCGCCATCCTGCAGGAAGCGTTCCCTGCTGTTATCTATCAGCCATTGCAGCTGCTCGTCGGGTACATTTTTTAAGGCTTCGAAGCCTTTGAGTATTGAAATGGTGACTGTTTGCATAAATAGAGATTAGAGGCCGGAGATTAGAGGTTAGAAGAATTTCGGGTCGGGGAAGTCCGAAATGTGCTCTTTTTTAGGGGCTGCTAATTCCTTTTATCATCCCTGCTAAATGTCCTATCTTTTCATGACAAAAAAGAGAAAAACTAATCTTTTTTACCACTACATTACAAATATCTTATTTTTATAAAATAAAAACTAACCGCTAATCTCTATAACAAATGGAAATAAAAAACCAGAACGATGGTCACCGCGGACACTTTTTTATAAAGGACAAAGGTAAGGAAATAGCGCTGATGCATTATACACTGGCAGGGCCAGGTAAAATGATCATCGATCATACCGAAGTTAATGAGACCTATGAAGGGAAAGGATTAGGACTACAGTTGGTCAAAGCCGGTGTTGCCTATGCGAGGGAAAACCACATGAAAATTTTACCGCTTTGTCCTTTTGCAAAAAAGATGTTTGATATTACACCGGAATTTGCGGATGTTTTGTTTTAAGCTTTTAGCTTTCGCTCCTCCCCCTAAACTTAGGGGGAGGTGTCGACGAAGGAGACGGAGGGGGTAAAACCGGCGGACCGGAATTTGCGGATGCTTTGTTTTAGTTCATAGTTCATGGTTCATAGTTCATGGCAGAAATTTGGAAATAGTAAAATGATCGTCAATCATTAGCTTCTTTTGCTCCGGCTATGAACCAGGAACCATGAACCATACCCTGGGCATAACATCGTATAATATAAAAACTTTACAACTCATGAAATACAGCTTAGAACATCCGGTAACAGCCAGCATCGGAACAGAAAAATATAAATGCACAGTTATCTGGCGTCACGGGAAGTTTATTGTGGATGAGCCGGAAAGCTCGGGAGGAAAAGATAAAGGGCCTGATCCCTATACACTATTGCTATCCTCACTGGCTACTTGCACGCTGGCCACCCTGCGCATGTATATCGATCGAAAGGGATGGGATATTCCGAAAATATCGGCGTCGGTAAACATGTACCAGGAAACGAGGGACGGCAAAAATGTAACAGTGATCGACCGCGACCTTAATTTTTTATCGCCGGTAACTGACGAGCAACGCGAGAGACTGACACATATAGCTAAGGTATGCCCGATATCAAAACTGCTGGAAGGCGAGATACAGGTTCGCACATTTGCTTATAGCGACGGCGAGACCGGTAACAAGCACACTTACTCAAACGATGACATCACCGTTGTATGGAAACCTGAACTTTGCAGGCATTCTGCCCGCTGTGCCTCACAATTGCCGCAAGTTTTTAATCCCGGCGTAAAACCCTGGGTAAATATGGATGCTGCAACCAGCCAGGAGATAAAGGAACAAGTGGCAAAATGCCCGACCGGGGCGCTGAGTATTGGGAAATGAGCAACTCCTTATTCTAAAGACTCTAAAGTATTTAACAAGTTAACAAAGCTTTCCGGCGGATAAAATTGGATCTGGCCTTCTTCAATTTTGTATGGCAGGTTTTCAAATTCGCCGTCTTTATACCAAAAAATATTATTACTAACAGATCCAGGCCCTTCTGCGTTCATTCCATGCACTGTCGGGATAAGTGCGTTTAATGCTTTTATAACTTGCATATCCTCTATCGGATAAATAATAACCGCATGCCTGTGCGGAATGCCAATAAGGGAGCCGTAAGAACCAATTAGTTTTTGTTGATTGTTTAAATCGAACACAATATTGGGAGTAAAAAAGTGGTTTCCCTGAACGAACCAAATCTCCAATTCACCAACCTGTTGTTTTGAGATCTTTAAGGGATACTTATTTTTTATGTTTTGTATGCCTGTTTCAAATAAGTCGTCCAGCGTTTTATTCCATTTATTCGCCACGTCTGATGTAATGCTCATTACGCTGTCGGGCAGATCAAAAACTAATAAAGCGATTATATCACCAGCGAAGTGTTTTCTCACGGAAACTTCCTTTGCTGTTTCCGGGACATAATCGTCAGGATAAAGACGAACTGCGATATATTCTTTGACCTGTTCAAAATCATGGATGATTTTTTTAAATTCCTTGTCAAATTGATTAGTTCTTATCAAAGCTTCGAAATGCTCGGTAACTTTTTCTTTATAGTTTTTTAGTTTGTCAAGTTTGCAGACCTGTGCCACGTTAGTCAACCCTAATGTGCTAAATCCAAAATCATTTGGGCCGGCGTTGATCTGGCCGTCGCCAAGATTGTAAGTGACATTTTTTGCATAGAAATAATCCTCAAGCGCATCGAGGAACTCATTGTATTCATTTTTATTAAAAAATGAAGCCCATTTCGGGACGGCGGCTTTTTCTTTGTTTCTTTTAAAAAGTGAGAACATGGGACAGGGCTTTATTTTTTTAACTGGATTCTTAGATTCGTTTTATTTTACCTTCTTATACCGATAAGCTCCTTTGATCCGCAAATTCAAAAAAGTCCCTTTTGAGCCTGATCGTTTCATCTCTTCGTAAACCGTTTTCGGTACGCGGAAATAATCATAAATGCTGCCCGATACAAAAAATACTCTTAGCGCAGATCTTGCATTATCATAGTTAAATCTTGCTACAACTGATGATGGCATGATGTTACAACTTATTATATTATAAACCGTTGGGTTTATCTTTTGTTTAAAAGTTAAGGATCAGAAGTCAGAGATCAGAGGTCAGAAGTCAGCGGTTAGTGATCAGAGGTCAGAGGTCAGAGATTAGAAGCGCCTTTGGAGTATCCTCTTCCACGCGGCGCACGCGGCATCAATTGCAGCTTCTCCCAATAGCTATCGGGGAGGGACTTCCTGACTTTCCGGACTAATCTCCAACCACTAATCTCTAATCGCTAACACAGGCTTATTCATCACAAAATAAAAAAATACACCGCCAATGCAGTAAAGCAGCACATCCCGCCAGTCGGCAGTATAAATTTTGGAGACCATTGGTAACAACCATTCAAAGAACAAGCTCATGTAAACTACAAGAAACATCACTTGCGCGGCCGACTGTACATAGTAATTATTTTTAATAATGAACACCCTTTGAAACCAAAGCGCCAGGTTACCTATCACGGGGACAGCGAAGGCATCGCAGATATAGCTGTTAATATAGGGTAGGGGATGGCCGGTCGTTCTTGCGGCATGTACTGCAAGCCAGGTAAGGCAGCCCGTTATGAACCATATGTTTAGCAAGGTTTTCATTTATCCGACAATTAGACTTAACAATACCAGTAGAAGCGTAACAAATAGAAAAAAAGCGATTTGCACATAATAGGCCAGCCACCGGATCGAATTAAAGAAATGTTTGTACCAGCGTTTTATAGGGCTGTCGGCGGGTTTTATGAAAAAGTAATCGTTTTCCTCTAATAATTCCAGATTTATCTTTTTCTCCACTTCGCGCGAAAAACGCTGCGGCTCCAAAAACCCGCCGCAATAAAGGCATCTGTCGTCAACCTGGCCGTTCCACATGGTCCACTCCCCGCAATTCGGGCACTTTATTTCCCTAATCTGGCTCATTGGTTTTATCTGGTTATCAAATATAATGGAAAGTTTAAAGATTGCCAGTCGCTTTTGCCCCCGGGCTTTTTTGTTGACCTACAAGCTTTAAATAAAGGATTCATTTTTACCCTCTTTATGGCTTGCCATAGAGAGGGTCGAACAGCGTAGCGCATTCGGGGTGAGTAGACTGTGCGCGAGGCATTGGGCGGTAATGTCGCTCGCATATTTACCCACCCGGTCGTTGCTTCGCTCGACCACCCTCCCTTTTGCAAGCAAAAATGGAGGGTTAAAAATTATACTTTCCTAACTTAATGACATTGACCTTACGGCACGGAATGTCTGCTGGCTTGATTTCTACCGACCTTTGCCCCGATGGGGTCTGTTACTTCCTGATGGCATTGACCAAAAGAATCGCGACAATCTGAATAGCACCCTTTTTAAACTTCGTACGTCTTTTTCCCTATATTTATATCAAAATAAATCAACATATTCCTCCCTAATCCATTTAAATGAAAAAGATATTAACCCTTTTGCTTTGCGTCCTGTCACTGCAGTGCATCGCCCAGCAAACATCAACCGAACACCCGCGTTTTAAGGGTCTGGACACCGCCTTTGCTCGTGTGCTTAAAACCTGGCATGCTGCGGGCTTTGCAGTGGCGGTTGTTCAGAAAAACAAGATAATCTATGCCAAAGGTTTTGGCTACCGCGATATTGCCGGTAAGCTGCCGGTAACGCCAAATACGCTGTTTGCCATAGGATCGTGCACCAAGGCATTTACGGCAACCTTAATAGGTAAGCTGCAAAAGGATGGCAAGCTGGATATTGATAAACCGGTAAACAATTATTTGCCCGAATTAAAGTTTTACAACGATGCCATGACCAACAGCATCACCCTGCGGGATATGATGAGCCACCGCACCGGCCTGTCCCGGTACGACCTCTCCTGGTATTTTTTTAATACGCCATCCACTGATAGCCTGATACAGCGCATACAATACATGGAGCCCACCTTTGCTATTCGCCAAAAATGGCAGTACAACAACTTTATGTTTGCGGCGCAGGGTGCGGTTGTGCAACATTTAACCGGCAAAAGCTGGGGAGACAACATCAGGCAAAACTTTTTTGTGCCGCTTGGTATGACCAGATCAAATGTGAGCATTCCTGAAATGGAAAAAACCGATGACATTGCTATCGGCTACGGCGTAAAAAAGGATTCCATTATAAAAAAGCTGGAATATTATCATATTGACGGCATGGAGCCCGCAGGGGCCATTAACAGCAGCGTTAATGATATGGCAAAATGGGTGGGCACCTGGATAAATAATGGGAAATATTATGGTAAAGAAATTATCCCGGCGCATTTCAGGGATGAGGCAATTAGTTCGCAATCTATTATCGACGGCGCTTTGCCCGGCAAAGAAAACCCCGACGTCTATTTTGCCAACTATGGCTTCGGCTGGTTCCTGTCATCGTACAAAGGGCATTACAGGGTGGAACACGGCGGCAATATTGACGGCTTTTCGGCAAACACCTGCTTTTTTCCTGCCGATAGTGTTGGCATCGTGGTATTGAGCAACCAGAATGGTTCTGCTGTTCCATCAATTGTTAGAAATTTAATTGCCGACAGGATACTTAACCTTAAATACCATGACTGGAACAGCGATATGAGACATGCCGCCGACAAAAGCAAGAAGGAAGCTGATAAGGTCAAAAAGGAAAAAATAGCCACGGCGATACACAATCCTGCCACACATGCTTTAGCAGATTTTGCGGGCAGCTATAAGAACCCGGCTTACGGCACCTTAAAGTTAACCGTAAAAAACGATTCGCTGTTTGCAAAAACCGTTGGACAAACCATTTGGCTGCGCCACAGCAATTATGACATTTTTGACATATTTGATAAGGATCCAAAAGATGGCATTGATACTTCGGAAAACTCGGATCTGAAAATACAGTTCCACATGAATTTGGCAGGCGATATCGACGGACTTGAAAGTTTGTTTGAAGCGGGAGTGAAACCAGTTTTATTTACAAAGGCCATAGAAGCGAAACCAGTTACTCTCGCAGAACTGCAAAAATATATTGGCGAATATACGCTGGCAGGCATTACGGCAAAGGTGTATGTTAAAGATGATAAAACCTTATTTTTATTGGTTCCCGGTCAGCCTGATTACGAAATGGTGCCGATGGGGAATGATAAATTTGCCATGAAAACACTAAGCGGTTACTACCTGCAATTCGGCCCTATCTCCGCTACCAAAATAACCGAAGCAACTTTTATACAGCCGAACGGGAGCTTTAAGGCGGCGAGGAAGTGAGTTTGCGGTGGGAAAGTTGGCGGTTTACAGTGGGCAGTTTGCAGTGATGCATGGCGTAAAGGCCTATGGTTCGACAAGCTGCCAATGACACATATACCTTACTCCAATCTTTCAATCCAACTGCCCGTCAATATGTGCGCCTATTTCTTCAATAGTGCTTTCAGGCAGCAGGGTTCCGTTTGTTTGTACCCAGCCGCCGGCTGCATCATATTCAATATCGGCCATGTATTTATTGTTGAAATAGATTTTGTAGCAGCTAGCCTTCAGCTGCGCTTCACAAAAAAATTGTGTGCCCGAATAGTTTATTTCAAAACCAATTAAGCGCTGATCAATATCCATACAAACAAAAATAAAAATATTTTTTATAAAATACTAATATTTTTAGCATATCTTTATGTTTGTAAAATTGATAATATGGAAAAGTTCATTATAAAAACGAATAAAGGAGTGGCTTACATCACCAATGAAACAGCAGGCTTAATTGTAAAAGCGGAAAAAGACAGGGTACTAACCGGGCGGGATTGCGGGGCCGTAATGGAGGCAACCTTATACCGGGAAGTGTCTGGCTTTGTACCGGTATGCAATTATGTATTCGAGGCGGTTGATGCACGGCATAACCCGGTTAAAGAAATAAACAGCGAGCTTTTCCAGTCGGCAGTGAAATACTTTTTTACTGTTTATTTAAATACCGCATATTACGTTAAAAAGATTCCCCGTTTCTCTACCCTGTACACCGGGGTCATATTTTCGGATAATACAGCGGAGGTTTGCAATTCGCTTTAAATTTTGCCTTATATTTATTTCGCTCATCCAGGGTTAATTGGTTAGCCAAATCTTCGCCACCATTAAACTACTCAAAATTCCGTATATTGTATAAGTCATTTCAACCCTTCGGGTTTACCCGGAAAAGTGCAATGCAGAATATTACAGCTACAAAAACCGATTTTCCCCCGTTTTTTTTAAAAAAAAATTGCCATCTTCGTTCTTTTTTTGTATATTTGATTGATTTGCAAGTACTTAAATTTATTGATAGTCAATTTTTTATCACCGCCTAAACGGGTTTAGCCGGGAAAAGTGCAAAAATTATCACCGCCTAAACGGGTTTAGCTGGGAAAATCGCAAAAATTATCACCGCCTAACCGCACTTAGCCGGGAAAATCGCAAAAATTATCACCGCCTAAACGCATTTAGCCGGTGATAAAATTGGTTTTGAGGCTGGTAAAAGTAGAAATGGTCGGGAAATTCTTTAAAATCCGACAAATACTGCTCAGACCTTTATCGCTCAAAAACATCTTTCCATCTATGTTTTTTTCCTATCTGTCTATTCCGGTTTTATTGCATAAGGCATATATTTACTTTTAATTGCATCATTTATAACCTGCATCGTGAAAAAAAACTTACGTATCTCTCCTTTATTATGGTTTTCCGTCGCCTCATTTCTGGTGATATTGTTAGCCGGGATGTCTACCGGTACTACAAATGGCCCAATTAAATGGACTACCCTGAAGGCCGATAGCTCGGGTATCATCCTCGTAAAAAACGCCAACGGCCCAACACTTGGCTATTCATCTGCATCAGGTGTAAAAATTTTAACGGTTGACGGCCTGGCATTTAAGGATCTCAACAAAAACGGCAAGCTTGATAAATATGAAGACTGGCGGCTGCCGGTCGATGAGCGGGCCAAAGATCTGGCGTCAAAAATGTCGGTGGAACAGATTGCAGGATTGATGCTGTACAGCGCCCACCAGGCTATCCCCGCTTCATCGCGGGGGCCACTGGGCGCGGGCACTTATAATGGAAAAAAATTTGGCGATGGAGGCGTAAACGCTTCGGACATAACCGATCAGCAGCGGAATTTTTTAATAAAAGATAATTTAAGGCATGTACTGGTTACAACCGTGCAAAGCCCCGAAGTGGCGGCGCAATGGAACAACAATGTACAGGCACTGGTTGAGGGTGTTGGTTTTGGCGTCCCGGCCAATAACAGCTCTGATCCAAGGCACAGCGCCTTTTCGGGTGTGGAGTATACCGCCGGCGCGGGCGGCAGAATATCGCAATGGCCTGATCAATTAGGCCTTGCGGCTACTTTTGATCCTGCTTTGGTGCAGCAATTCGGCGCAATAGCTGCGCAAGAGTACCGCGCATTAGGAATATCGACTGCGCTGTCCCCCCAAATTGATCTTGGCTCAGAACCCCGCTGGGTGCGTATCAACGGCACTTTTGGCGAAGACCCGCAACTTGCGGCTGATATGGCGCGCGCCTATGTAGATGGCTTTCAAACGTCAACCGGCAGCGCCGAAATAGCCGGCGGATGGGGGTATCATAGCGTAAACGCCATGATGAAACACTGGCCCGGCGGCGGGCCGGAGGAGGGCGGCAGGGATGCGCATTTCGCTTACGGCAAGTTTGCGGTATATCCGGGTAATAACTTCGATGAACACCTGGTTTCGTTTGTGGATGGAGCTTTAAAGCTATCGGGTAAAACAAAAATGGCGGCGGCTGTAATGCCATATTACACCATATCGTACGATCGGGATAAAACAGGCCAGAATGCGGGCAACAGCTATAGCAAATATCTGATTACCGACCTGCTCCGCCAAAAATATGGCTTTGACGGCGTGGTTTGTACAGACTGGGGCGTTACTGCCGACGAAGGTAAAACCCCGGATATTTTCGCAGGGAAGTCATGGGGTATGGAAACCTCAACCGTTGCCGAACGTCATTATAAAATACTAATGGCTGGTGTCGATCAGTTTGGCGGCAATAACGATGCGGGGCCTGTAATTGAAGCCTATAACATGGGCGTAAAAGAACATGGCGAGGCGTTTATGCGGGCAAGGTTCGAGCAATCTGCAGTAAGGCTGCTGCGCAATATTTTCAGGGTGGGCTTGTTTGAAAATCCATACCTTGATGTCCAGAAATCAAAACAAACCGTTGGTAAGCCCAAATTTATGACAGCAGGGTACGATGCCCAGCTAAAATCAATCGTGCTGTTAAAAAATCATGATCATGTGCTCCCGCTGCGAAAAGGCAAAACCATTTATCTGCCAAAAAAATATACGCCGTCAACCAAAGGTTTTTTCGGGCCGCCTTCAAAAGAGAAATGGGAAGATGCGGTTAGCCCCGACCTGATAAAAAAATATTTCATAGTAACTGATGATCCTGCCAAAGCTGACTATGCCATTGTATTTGTAAGCAGCCCCAGCGGCGGAGCTGGTTACGACGCCGATGATGTGAAAAATGGCGGTAATGGTTATGTGCCCATCACCCAGCAATACGGTCCGTATACCGCTGCCGATGCAAGGAAACATAGCATCGCTGCCGGCGATCCGGTTGAACCTGGAATAACTGATCGTTCCTATAAAGGCAAAAGCATAACAGCTGCTAACCTGAATGATCTGAAAACCATCGAAGAAACCAAAAAGGCCATGAAGGGCAAACCGGTTATCGTTGCTATAAACTTATCAAAACCAACGATACCGGCCGAGTTTGAAAAAGATGCTAACGCCATCGTAGCCAGTTTTGGCGTACAAAACCAGGCTGTATTAGACATTTTGGCCGGGGCAGCAGAGCCTTCAGCCTTACTGCCCTTCCAGATGCCCGCCAATATGCAAACGGTCGAATTGCAGGATGAGGATATCCCCCATGATATGGTTTGTTATACCGACGCTGATGGCCACACTTACGACTTTGGCTTCGGAATGAACTGGAGGGGTGTAATACATGATGCACGTACCGCAAAATATGTGAACAGAATAGCCAAACCAGTAATTAATGTAAAAGGTGGAATAGTTACAATATCCAGCCCAACAGCCGGTACAAAGATTTATTATACAACCAATGGAACCACGCCGGCTTTTGTTGAAACAAATGAGTATTCCAAGCCTTTTAAAATAGGCAGAGGAACAATGGTAAAGGCAATTGCTAAAAAATACGGCATTGATAACAGCAGTATGGTGGTATATAACTATCAGCATTGAAAAATTGATGGCAAGCTGATATTAATACAATTTGAACATCAAAGAATTTGCACATCCGCACATCGGGCACATCTGCACATTCACTTCTTATCAATACTATACCTTCCGGGGCCAACAAAAATCAATCCGGCAAATACAACGGCGTCTTCAACAGCTTCAGCGGCGCCCATTAAGCCATGGCCTTTGCCAAATTGCGATGCGGCGGCTACAATGAGATTTATTAACAGCAACAGGCATACCGGGCGGAATGCAAGCCCCAGGATTAGTAAAAACCCGCCGAAAGTTTCAACTACTGCTGAGAGCAATCCCCAAACCACCGGCAAGAAATGAATGTCAACATATTTGGTTGAGCTGCCTATCTGTTCCCACAGTTTTACGCCGCCGCCCAATTTGGGAAAGCCGTGGTAAATAAACATTATACCTAAACCAACCCGGATTACTAATAACCCGAAGTTTTTATAATTGCCTAATTTGTCGAAGAGTGCCATGGTTTAATTATTGAATTATTGAGTTAGTGAATTATTGAAATTAGTGAAATTAGTGAGTTAGTGAATTAGTGAATTAGTGAGTTATTGAATTAGTGAGTTATTGAATTAGTGAGTTATTGAATTATTGAATTAGTGAGTTAGTGAATTAAAGAGTTAGCGTGGGGTTTATGAAAATTAATTAACTGATCTGAACCCGAATTGAGAGATTCAATCATTTCCGTTGAGCATCAGACAAATCAGTAAAATCTGCTTAATCCCGGTTTCTATTCGTGAAATTCGCTTAAATTCGTGAAATTCGTGTCAATCTTTAAATTTACTTTTTTCCCCAAAATCAAACTGCAATTATCTGGGATATGGCCCGCCGGGAAATCAAAGCATACCGGGTATCCATATTCCCTTACTACCTCCATAATAATTTCGGGAACAGTTTGACCGAAAGGGATGTCGTTGTCTTTTACATCAGTAAAACTACCAACAATTAAACCAGTCAGGTGTTTTAATTTGTTGGCGCGTTTTAAGTTGCGCATCATACGGTCGATGGCATATAAATATTCTCCGACATCCTCGATGAATAATATTTTGCCGGCATAATCCAGGTCGGATACCGAACCGGATATAGCAAGCAGCAATGACAAATTACCGCCAATTAATATCCCGGCACTTTGGCCGCTGCGGTTTAAAGCGTGTGAATTAAATTGGTAATTAAGTTCTTCGCCAAACAAAGCTTTTTTTAAAGTTTCTAATGAGTGTGCGGAGGCATCCGGAATGTTAACAGGCATCTGGCCATGAATGGTTTGCGCCCCATAGTTGGTAAATAGGTGGGTATGTAATATGGTAATATCGCTAAAGCCAACCAGCCATTTCGGGTTTTGGGCAAACCGGCTAAAATCAACCTTGTCGATCATTCTGATGGTTCCATACCCCCCGCGGGCAGCTATGATAGCTTTAATGCTGTCATCGTTTATAAAACGCTGGAGGTCGCGTGCCCTTAGATCATCATCGCCGGCAAACTGATGAAAACTGGCGTCAATAGTTTCCCCCAAAATAACTTCCAGGCCCCATGATTGTAAAAGTTTTACCGCATCGGTCATGGGGCAAGGCAGCTTTTTTGCCGGGCATGTTATGGCGATTTTATCTCCTTTTTTAAGGAAGGGAGGAGGAAGGAAGTCGGACGTCAGAGGTCGGAAGTCGGAAGTCGGAAGTCCGAAACCCGAAGAAGCTGCAGGGTTATTCATGGATCAATAGTAAAAAAAGATGCGCAGCCGGCAATATTCAGAGTAGCCGTCATGTGGCAATATCGCATATATTGTATTAATCCACAAATATACAGTGCTAAGAGCATATGGTCGCTGAATTAAAGAAGAATACAAAGCATTAGTGATAGTAGTGGATACCGGCCTCGCGCCTAATGCCTGCAGGCGTATGAACGGATAGCACGGGCCGCAGGCAATGCCCAAATTCTTACGCCAATATCGCTCGCATAATTTACCTACCCGGTCTTTGCTGCGCCCGACCACCCTCCCTTTTGTAAACAAAATGGAGGGTTAGAAAATAATTTTCTTATACATTAACAACTTTGCACATAACTTCATCTTGATTTACATCTATCAACTTTCATCTTCCGGACTTTCGGACTTTCCCGACTTTCGGACTAAAAAAGTATCTTTGCCAATTATTTAAAAGGATGTCCAAACTTAATAAATTTAAACGCTTCACAGTAACATCGGCTTTGCCATATGCCAATGGTCCGCTGCATATCGGGCATTTGGCCGGCGCCTATCTTCCCGCCGATATTTTTGTGCGGTATTTACGGCTTAAAAAAAAGGACGTGGTGTACATTTGCGGTTCGGATGAACACGGCGCGGCAATCACCATAAAAGCAAAAAAAGAAAATACCACCCCCCAGGCTATCATTGATAAATATCATAAACAGATAAAAGACAGTTTTGAGGAGTTCGGGATATCTTTTGATATTTACCACCGCACCTCATCGGTCATACATCATGACCTTTCGCAGGAGTTTTTTTTAAATCTTTATGAGAAGGATGAGTTTGTAGAAAAATATTCGGAACAATATTTTGATGAAGATTACCAGCAATTTTTGGCCGACAGGTACATCGTTGGCACCTGTCCTAACTGTCATTATGAGAATGCCTTTGGCGATCAATGCGAAAACTGCGGGACATCCTTAAACCCAACGGACCTTATCAACCCTGTCTCGACCCTCAGCGGCAAACCGCCTGTGTTAAAACCAACAAAACATTGGTACCTGCCCCTGGATAAATACCAGCCCTGGCTTGAAAAATGGATCGACGCCAAAGAGGGCGAGTGGAAAGTAAATGTGTTTGGACAATGTAAATCGTGGCTGAAATCGGGTTTACAGCCCCGCTCGATGACCCGCGACCTTGATTGGGGCATTGACGTGCCCCTGGAAGAGGCGAAAGGAAAAAAACTATACGTATGGATGGATGCACCTATCGGCTATATTTCGGCAACCAAACAATGGGCGCTTGATAACGGAAAAGATTGGAAATTGTACTGGAAAAAGCAGCAAAATGAGGCTGATAATGCCTGCCTGCTGCATTTTATCGGCAAGGACAACATCGTTTTCCACTGTATTATTTTCCCTGCAATCTTACATGCCCACGGCGAATATATTTTACCACAAAATGTCCCTGCCAATGAATTTTTAAACCTCGAGGGTGATAAGCTTTCCACCTCGCGTAACCATGCCGTTTGGCTGCACGAATATTTGGAGGAGTTTCCCGGAAAGCAGGATGAACTGCGTTATGTATTAACCTCGATATTGCCCGAAACAAGCGACAGCGAGTTTACCTGGAAAGATTACCAGGCCCGTGTGAATAACGAGCTGGTAGCTATTCTCGGTAATTATGTAAACCGGGTAATGATACTGATGCATAAATTTTATGACGGAAAAATAGAAAGCGATACCGGAAAAATTGTGCTGACAGATAAACATCTTGCCGTTGAACTTGAGCGTTTTTATGACGAACTGGAAATTAGTTTGGAAACCTACAAATTCAGACAAGCTTTGCAAACAGTAATGGAAATTGCACGCCTGGGCAATCGTTACCTCACCGAAAATGAGCCCTGGAAAACCATAAAAACAAACCCGGAAGATGCCAAAACAACATTGTATAATAGTTTAATATTGATAGGCCATTTAGCGTCATGCCTTCAGCCATTTTTACCGGCAACCGTTAAAAAGATTGTTGAAATGCTCAACCTGCCCTTTAGCGCCATTGCTTTTGATCGCGAAATTGCTTTTACCAGCGGGCATCGGTTAAATGCTTCTGCCTTATTGTTCGAAAAGGTTGAGGATGAGGTTATCGACCGGCAAATTCAAAAGTTGTTAGATAAAAAGGCGGCAACTCAACCCCAAAAACAAATTGAAATAGCACCTGCAAAAGAAAATATCAATTACGAAAGTTTTGCAACTATGGATATCCGCACGGGCACCATTTTAACCGCGGAAAAGGTGGCCAAAACAAAAAAATTGCTCAAACTTACCATTGATACCGGCATCGATCAGCGCATCATTGTATCCGGCATTGCCGAATATTTTGAACCCGAAGCGATCATCGGCCAAAAGGTATGCATTTTGGCAAACCTTGAACCGCGCGAAATAAAAGGAATAACATCGCAGGGAATGATCCTGATGGCCGAAAATGCCGAAGGCAAACTAGGTTTCGTCTCGGCCGGGGATGATATGCATAATGGATCGGTTGTGAGATAATTTACGAATTACGAATTACGATTTAAAATGTTTTGACCAACCCGTTCAAAATTTGCACCTTTGCAGAAATACCAAATCCGAAATCGTAAATCGTAATTCCGAAATCGGCCTGGCCCCGTAGTTCAATGGATAGAATAGAAGTTTCCTAAACTTTAGATATGGGTTCGATTCCCGTCGGGGCTACTAAGATTACCAATTTCCCATTGTAAATCAGCAACTTACAAGGGATTTTTGTTTTTACTGTCAATTGGACTGTCAATAAAGATAGGTATAATTCAACTCATCCTGATAAATATGGGAGCATATTTTATACAGGTATTTTTACAAACTCGTATATCGGGTACAACTTTTCAAATTCTTGTAATACAAATTGGATGAATTCGTCTTCTGAAAGTCGTTTGTCGTTAGGATAAATGTCTAACCCAATAATGAAATATTTATCTAAATTGGCAATGTCTTGATTTATGATCTCATAAAGCTTTTCAGCCGTGTCGATATTTGCTAAAGGAGTTTCAACGTCGTTAACCAAGATGAAATAGTCATTATCCAGTCTCTTTATATAACTAAACAGAATGTCTAATTCGGATTTTCTTTGAATTTTATCATTTAGGTAAATTCTATCCGCTCTACTGCCGTTATCTTTACCTATTGCACACCAAATTCCAACCCTGTCTTTTAAAACAATAGTTTGTAGTCTAACGTGGTCATTCGGAGTGTTCTTCGATTTGTATTTCGACTCGGCAGCTTCAATTTCATCTTTGCTTTTGCCATAGTATAACCAAAGTCCTGAAAGGCTCTTGTCGACACGGGGGTTGTGATAATATGAGGATGTTATATTCTGTATTCTTTTATGAGGATGAAGATTCCATCCGTTGGCGATTATTTGTGGGAATAGTTTATCGTGCAACTCCAGCAGTTTGTGTTGAACACCTTTTCGTTCAGATTTAGCAATTGAGTTATCAGTAGTAGGTTTATCCCCTTCAAATGCATTAAAATGCTCCTGACGAAAAAATTGCTCAAAATCAGTTTCATAATGGGAATTAGCCTTGAATTGGCTAAGACTCTTCCTTATTTCGTCTGAATGTGTTTTATTTGGCTTATATAACCTTTGTTCATATTCTGTTATGAATGTTTCGTTTATCACTAATGCTTGAGCGAAGTACAAGTCGAACCATTTTATGAGCGCCTCACATTCTTTTTGATTGTCAATTAATGAAAAAAGCTCAATATTGTTGTTCATTCCGCCTTCTGTGAAGTTTCCGGAACCAACGTATGCGGTTAGCTTGGAGTTTGCCTTAACAATGAAAAGTTTAGGATGAAAAAAGTGCTCTTTATTTATATAGACTTTAAATCTTATTTCTGCGTTCTCAGACCTATTGTGTAGAAATCTCAACACTGATGGCGGGGTAGGTAAATCGATTCCAACTAATATATTTACAACCCCTTTGCATAGACGTAAATACTCAATGCCTTTGTCATTCATCAACCCAACGGCAATCCAAACATCGCTTGCCGCTTTAAATTGATCGGGTATAAAGGCTCCTAGGGTATCGACGTACATAGCTAAGTCATAAAATAGCTTGTTTCACCAAGCTCATTATGTATTCCAAATTTTTGTCATCGCTTACTATTAATTCATAATCTCCGTTGCCCCAATGGCCAATCTCTGAGACATCCCTTGTAATATTCTTAGGATCGTCTAATTTCCCTTTTTTTAGATTTATCCAAAGTTTTAGTCCCTTTTTTAAAATTGATATATCAGCAACATTGCTACCTTTTTTAAATGCGATATAATCTTTCTTCGGCTGAATTTCGATATCAGAATTCAGATTAAGAATGCCTGTCCGAAACTTGTCATATAATTCAGCAACCTCATCCGATACCCTATTCACGTGGTCTTCTTCTGTAAACGTTTTTATTTCTCTGGCGACTTTTTCAAGATTTTCGTTTTGCTTTGCAATCGGTTTTATACTTGGGGCGGAAGACGACTTTTTTAAAGGATTAATAATGATTATATCATTTTCGTATTGTTTGATTTCCCATAGCTCAATCGATAGATCTTTAAAATTGGTTGATTGTTTTTGAAAATCAGTAAAAGACGAGGAGACAAATATTACTTTACTTTGGCTCCAGTCTACATCTTCTCTTTTTAATGATTTTTGTAAGCTTTCATTATACTCCACTATAAAATCGGCTTTATATTCAAGCATCAGGTTAAGGTATGAAACACCTTGGTCAATCACGCTGTAATTTCTATCTCGCTTATACTCTATTAATATAAAAGATTTATTCTCGGCGTCAAACGCTAAGGTATCAATACGATTACTTTTAATGGTAAACTCTGATTTGACGAATTCAAGACCAGTTACTACAAGTAAATTCGCTTCGAATATGCTTTGAATATCCTTTTCCAATTTGAAAGCATTTTCTTTTACTTCCTTCAGAATCCCCGTTTTATTGTTGTATAAAATCATATGCTGATATCTTAAAATTTCTTGGTTAATCGGTTCTTTTTGTTGCTATTGCATCGGTTAAGATATTAGAATGATAAATAACACCCGCCGTGGCATTCAAGGCTTTCAACACCGAACAAATAAGTTGGAGGATTCGCTACTTTATACCTTCAACAATTTGTTTTAAGATGCGATAGGCGGCTTCATAAACTTTGTTCGCTTCGGGTGATGGTGTCAGATTTCCATGAAACAAATTATTTCTTAAGCTATAAAGCATTTCTATTACTGCCTTAAAAATTAAACCCTCGTCGTTCAATAATTTAAATTGACCTACTTCTATACAGTCTGGCAACGCGTTAGTTGTTAATAGACATATTGGTTTTTTTGGATTAGCATTATTTATATGCCCCTCTAATGTGCTTTTCTGAACCTGCGATAGCCTAATAAACTGAGGGAATCTGCGAAGATGTGAAATATCCAGTATTGTATGATTATAGACTAACAAGTTCACGTTAACCGAATTTTTTACAGTCGCAACTACATTGTTTATTTCCCCTTGGATTACTGTTATACCAACATGGTAATGAATGCCATTATAGGATTGTGTTATAATAAGATTCGAACGATCTAATTCTACGACAAAACTATCGAACCAAATCCGTTGTTCTTCATTTCTTATATCGTGATTTAATAAGCAATGATGCAACTGGGCGATATTTTCCTGGAATTGCTTGCTTTCCTGGTTTGTACCTTTAAGTAAACTGATAAACCTAGATTTGACAGGAGAATTATGATTTTTAATTTGATTAATTACAGTTCTATCGCCCACCAACGTAGGGTAGCTATAGTTATACCATGAGTTAAAAGAAATCCATGACGTAATAAAATAGGAATAGTAGTATATTTCGGCAAGCCTATCCCATTTTTCAATATTTTCTCTCGGTGTGTGTGGCATATTATAGCGATTCTGCAATAAACTTTAATGCTGATAATTCGTCTTTTTCAATGGCAATTTCAATAGCCTTTTTGTTAACTTGTAAAATATATTTGCTTTTCATTCTAAGATGGTAACTCTCTACAACTTGGGTTGAAATTGCTAACTGTAATTTTGGATCGATAATAGGAATTAGAAACCTTTTCAAATCGCTCGGATAAATGTATGGTTGTGCGGAACCGCTTTTTCTTTTTTCACTTTGAAGCCTCCCGATTAATGAATTAAGCACAACACCTAAATAAACTGGATCTACTAATGTGTGAATTGCCCGGATTAAAGTTATAAAGCTACCAGGCATAATTGGCACCTCAGATAAATATGTATGACAATAGCCAATATTTGCACCAACAGAGTAATGCAAAATATCATACTTTTTACAAACATAGTCAGGATATTGATTTGCAAAATCCAATGACGTTCTAGGTTCATCTAAACTCTCGATAAAATCGTAATTTATCCCCTTGTCGTCAATCCACTTTTGCGAAAAAACCCTTATCTCCCCTTCATCGACGTATGGGGGTTGTTTGCCATGATTTATTAATGAACATAGTGAGTCTAATGAAGAATAACTATTGGATTTTATAATAGCTTCTAATTCATCAAACTTTGGTTGATAAAATTCCCCGTCCAATCTATTGCTTTCAAGGAAGCTCTCCTTAAATGATTTCAAATTATAATTATTGTTTCTTGGAGTCCATCCTTGTAAACCTAATATTTCTAATAAGATGCCTTCTGCCTTAGAATAAAGTTCTCTGCTTTGGTAAAGGTTATTATAAATTTGTTTGCTGCTATTGTCAATCAATAACTCAAATTTGTTTGATAGACGTACTACATCTAAATTTCTAAAGTCTGGCAATATTAATCCGGTCTGTCCACCACCCCTTGTGTGTCTTTCAACCTGGAGCTGCCCGTATTTTGAAGCAAGAAATAAATGCAAATAGTGGCTGCTTATTTGACCGGGTGCGGGTCGGACTATACCAAGTTTACAGTTCGCGGTTAGTTTTTCTGGTGGATTTACAACTAATGCTGTATTACCTGTATTAGCACCAACAATAGTAAGTAATATGTCATCCTTGAATATATGAGAACGCTTTAATTTATCGTACTCAGTTGCAGGAATAAATACAGCATTGCTATCTTGTAAAATATCACTTGCAATATCTTGGCCTCTTAGATAACGAATACCTTCCGATTGTGAATAGTTATCCGCAATAGTCAAATGATTGCCATCAGTCACTAGCCCTAACTCAGTTATTTTATCTGTCTTGCTTGTCCGCAACAGTTTTTCAGCCGCCAAATATTTTTTTTTATTAAATTCAGAATCAAACCTTTCAGTAATATTTAGATACGATATTTCGCTAATTTCAAGCCCTTCCAGCAAACTTTTGTATTTAAGTTCGCTAAAAGGGCTATCTAAAAAAAACTGAGATGCTCCTTTTTGGCAAACTCCGCAAAGGCCTCCGCTATGCCATCAAACCCCCAACCTTCATTTTCAGTTGTGTTGTCGTAAAAAGTAAAACTGCCATAGTTCACTAAATCCTGCGCGATAATAGGATGATGATTTGAGTCGATAAACGCTTCCTTACTTTTCGATGTTGTATAAATTTCCCACTCTGCTTGAGAATTACTATTTGGCGGACTATCGTTTTTCCAATATAAAGGCTCCCCACTATTATTCTTGCCGCTTATTTGCTGTGTGGCAAAGAAAATATTGTAATCTTCTTTGAATGGACAAAGTTTGGCATCCCATTTTTGAACAAACAAAACGCTCGTTTTTGTGCCGGTGTGTGGTTTAAATGAATTGCCATGTAAGCCAACCACCGCTAATATTCTGCACCTCTCAGTAATAAACCTTCTTATTTCAATATCCGTGCTATTATTAAACCGTCCTTGAGGTAACACGACAGCCATCCTGCCACCCGGCTTTAAAAAATTTATATTTCGTTCAATGAATAATATATCGCGGCCAACTGGTTTGTTGCCGCCCCCTTTTAATTTAGCAATATCATAATGAGTAAGAATAGTTGTTTCTTTAATATCTCCCGCAAACGGTGGATTTGCCATTACAATATCAAAATTGAAATGATTGTAATCTTTTCTTTTTTCTGAAAGCTCCTTTAAACGATTAAACCCTGAACCAAATACTCTATCCCAATCCTCATCTTCTTTTTTCAAGATGTCCCACTTCGTAAAATCAAGAGTGTTTAGTTGCAAAACATTTGTTTGGCCGTCTCCAGCTATTAGGTTTAAAGCTCTACTAACTCGAACTGCCTTATCATCAAAATCAATCGCAAACACTTTCTCTTGCACATAATCCGTACACTCCTGTGGCTTTACTTCTGCAGTAAACATATACGGTAATTTTTTATTCATTTTATGTAAAAGGTTTCGCCAAA
This sequence comes from Mucilaginibacter sp., assembly GCA_036758125.1. Lineage (GTDB taxonomy): Bacteria > Bacteroidota > Bacteroidia > Sphingobacteriales > Sphingobacteriaceae > Mucilaginibacter. The sequence continues at coordinate 18,158 of DAIOXE010000033.1, read as the reverse complement.
CATGGAAAATACTATGAACTGTAAAGCCGCTGCTACCGGCTGCTGTATCAATTACAAATTCGTCTGGCTTTGGATTCATCATCCTCACGCACATATCAATTACATAACGTGGTGTAAAATATTGACCTTTTTCTCCTTTGCTGCTTTTTTGTATTAAATATTCAAAAGCGTTATCCACTACTTCCAAATTACTATTAAAGAGCTTATATTCTTGCAACGATGAAACACACACGGATAAGTGTGTAGCAGTAAGATTTATTTTAGTACTTTCAGGAAAAACGCCTTTCCATTTCTTGTTTGCCTTTTCGAAAAGTAATTGAATATTCTCCTTTAATTCCGGATCACTGTGGCCATGATTGTAAAACTCAAGATTTCTGTCGCTCATGGCGGGCTCATTGCCACTTTGCATTTCGTCAAATAGTTTCGCAAAAATCAGCTTGAAGACTTCCTCGAATACATCCACCCCTGCATTTGCCAGCACCTCATCTTCCATGTCTTCAATAATCTCTTTAAGCGTTTTGCCTTTCGTTTCAGCTTTCTCTTTTTCTATGAGATTTTTGAGTGTAAATGGCTTATCAAGTAATTGAGCCAATGACTGACCAGCCTTCGGAATTCCAGGTATATCAACAAAAAAGTTAGGATTTTTACGGTGGAAATAATTAATACTTTCCCCATTAGTCCAAACGGCCATTGTAGCTCCAGTACCATGACAATAACTCTTTAATTGATCTTTTCCATCTCTTGCTTTGCCCTGTTTTACCTCAATAACAATATATGCGGTGCTTAAATCTGATTTGTCAACTATTACTATATCTGCCCGTTTACTTTCACGTCCAAATTTAATTGGATATTCAAAATGAATTTGCTTTTCAGGATAGCCATATTGTTGGATCAGCTTATAAGTATACAACTGACGGACAATTTCCTCGGGGGTCAATTTTATTTCCTTATTACGAATAATACAAGGGATTTTATAATCTTTTCCTTTTTTCCCTTCTAACACTATAATCCGCCCTTCAAGCCAATTAATTTCATCATCAAACAAAGCAAGGCCGTAGTTAGAGTTTTTTAGAATTTCATTTATGAGTGACATGTAATATTAAATTAAATGAGGGTTTAATTCGTTTGATTTTTTACATTTTTAACTTATCGGAGTAAACTTTCGATTTAGGATTATCTAGTGCTTTAAGTATTCTGCCAAATATAGCTAAACTAAGTATATCGCGAAACGTTTAAAATATTAGTCCCTGCTCCCGCAAGCAATTTCCGCTGCCGCAATCTCTTCTCGTGAGTATCCGGGCAGGCCGAAAAGAGGTGGGCTACTCGTGACTTAGTCAAATGCCATCATTGAACCATTTTACCACAAACTGTTTTTCATAGTCACGAGTAGCCTTTGCCCTCCTGGCTGCGCGTCATACGCAAGAAAGGAAAAATAAAATAAATAGTTATTTGTAAATTTTAAGTTTTTTCATTTTTTGAACAATTTGATTGATTAAATAAGGATTAGCATAATAAATACTATCTTCAGCAGATAACCATAGTAGCCCATTGGTAATATCCTCTTTCTCGTTGAAGTATTTGCCCGCTGTCCGAAGTTTGCAACTTCGGACGATTATGCCTGTAGACTAAGTCTGCACTGCGCATTTAAAAGCCTCAAATCCTCCAAAAAGTTTGTGCGTGCTATACGGCCTGATTATTTCAAATACCCCCTAAAAAAATCAATGGTGCGGCTCGCCCCGCCGGTTCAAGCAGGATGCTTGAACCGGCGTAACAAATAAACTTTTTGCTATAAATGAGCAAAACCACTGACAATATTTTGTCAGTGACAAAATATTGTCAGTGGTTAATTTGTTAATTATCAGCCGTGTAGCGCTTTGTAGCAGGTTGTAGCACGTGTAGCGCTACACTACACCGCTGCACCTTTCCAAAACGCCATTCCAAAACCCCGCTGCCCGCTGTCCGAAGTTTGCAACTTCGGACGATTATGCCTGTAGACTAAGTCTGCACTGCGCATTTAAAAGCCTCAAATCCTCCAAAAAGTTTGTGCGTGCTATATGGCCGGATCATTTCAAATACTCCCTAAAAAAATCAATGGTGCGGCTCCAGGCAAGTTCCGCGGCGGCTTTATCATAACGGGGTGTGGTATCGTTATGGAAGCCATGGTTTACGTTTTCGTAAATAAAGGCCTGGTATTTTTTGCCATTCGCTTTTAAAGCAGCTTCGTAGGCCGGCCAGCCCCCCGTGATCCTGGTATCCAGCCCTGCGTAGTGCAGCATTAGGGGTGCATTAATTTTTGGCACATCCTCAGCAGCCGGCTGGGCGCCGTAAAAAGGTACTGCTGCCGCCAATGTGGGTATGCGCACGGCCATCATATTGGCTATGCCGCCGCCAAAACAAAAACCAACAACGCCTACCTTGCCGTTACATTCCGGGCGATCTTTGAGGTAATAGTATGCGTCTATAAAATCCTGTTCCATTTCGCCCTTGTCGCGTTTACTTTGCATTTCACGCCCGGCATCATCATTGCCGGGGTAGCCTCGCTCTGGCGCGGCTATCCGGGCAGGCCGAAAAGAGGTCGGCTACTCGTGACTTAGTCATATGCCATCGTTGAACCATTATACCACAAACTGTTCTTCATAGTCACGAGTAGCCTTTGCCTTCCTGGCTGCCCGTCATACTCGCGCCAAAAAGGGATGTTATTTATAGCTACAACTATCAGGGTACTGTTTTGTTTATGAAAACGGCATGTGTCCTGTATTGTACTCCTATAACTTATTATTGGGACAGTATTTATTCCATGACAGGTCAAAACATTAAGGATTTCAGATTGGTATCGAATTTGCATTTGATCGGTCAATCATCTACTAACCATTAAAACAAAACCATGAGATCAATTTTGTACATTGTAGCCGTTATCCTGATTATCGGATGGGCTATCGGAACTTTTGCTTACGCAGCCGGAGGTTTAATTCACATTTTATTAGTTATTGCAATAATAGCTTTAGTGTTTGGCTTTTTAAGGAGAGATACGGTCGTTTAATCAGATAGTAAGTATAGCTATGAGTTATAAGATTAGCTTGCATAGCAATTTACTATCTATAACATTTCTTACACGCTTATACCCAAGCTTAATCCCTCCTGGGTTTTAGCCCTTTGATTTTTATCTTCAATTGAGAATGCAAACCATCACCGGCTTCTAATCAATGTCTATAACATCATTTTATATTGTTGGAATTGGCCTTTCTATTGGAGGGGTTGATCCTTTATGTGAAATTTTATCCAGGCTGCCGGGTAAAGCAAACGCTGCGTTTTTGATTATCCAGCATCTGGACCCTGCCCACAGGAGCCGACTGGCCGAACGACTACAGAATTTTACCAAAATAAAGGTAAACGTAGCGAAGCACAGTCAACTCATTGAATGTAACCAGGTGTATGTATTAGCCGAAGGCCAGATGATGACGATTGAGAACGGCAATATTCTTTTAAGAGACCGGAATCATGATGAAACCGTTAACAAGGCAGTGGATATTTTATTTAAATCAATGGCACTTGATTTAGGTAACAGGGCGATCAGTGTTATCCTTTCCGGTTTAGACGGGGACGGTTCATTGGGAGCGACCCAAATTAATCAACGGGGCGGGATTACTATAGCTCAATTACCAGCGTCTGCCAAGTTCCCTTCCATGCCGGAATCGGCTATTTCGAGCGGCCATACAAATTTTGTTCTATCTCCCGACGAAATTGCAAGCATGCTAACTGAGATTATTAAGGGATAATTTTGTTTAATTGACACGTCAGAGTTGACTGTAAAGGCACCTGTCGTCTTAAAACCTGGCAACGCAAATCCAGATCAAAGGGTTTCGGATGTAATCATCGAATCTTTACTCATAATATATTTCATAGTATGCCTGGTTCTAAGAATGAAAAAAATCACCAATGTCAACTTTCAACGCATCTGCAATTTTAAGTAAAGAAGCGACAGTAGTATTCAGATAATACCAGCCTTGAGGTATCGACGCGCAGCAAAGAGCTCTTCCTGAAAAAAATTCAGGCAATTTGAGTCTTCACAATTTTATTCCCTTCCAAATGCCTTTCTCAGCTCGCCTTTTGCCTTTTCAAGTACCTCTTTTTGAGATGCATCCAGGTTTTTGCCGGCCCGGTTAATGTAAAAGGTAAGCATCGACATCGCCGACCGGTAAGGTGCAGATTTCCGGCGGTCGCTTTTTTCTGCCGACCTTTTCAATGACTCCGCAATTTTTTTAGGATCCTTTGATTCAAATATATTGCTTTCCAGGTCAAGGGCATCGCTGTGAGCTGTTACGTCTCCAGACCATTTCTTCTTTGTTTTTGACTGTGTTGTTGCCATCATAAAAAATGAACAATAATAATACCAATTTGTATTGTACTTAATGGAACTTTCGGAGGTCATCAGGCAGCACATATATAAAGAAGGACCGGTTTCTTTTCATGATTTTATGGAAATGGCCCTTTATTATCCCGGACTAGGGTATTATACTGCTGCAAGCGATAGAATTGGCAAAAACGGTGATTTTTACACAAGCTCAAATCTTACACCCGTTTTTGGCGCGATGATCGGCAAACAACTGGAAGAAATGTGGCATTTAACAGGTGCGAATGATTTCACGGTAGTGGAATACGGTGCCGGAACAGGGATGCTTTGTTATGATATTCTTAATTACCTGAAGGAAAACCAGCCCTTATATGACAGGCTTCATTATGCTATTATTGAAAAAAGTGACCCGATGCGTAAAAGGGAACAGACACTATTACACGAAAAAGTTGCCTGGTATAGGTCAATTCATGAACTTAAAGGCCTTACCGGGTGCATTTTATCAAATGAGCTTTTAGACAACTTTGCCGTATACCAGGTTGTTATGCAGGATGAACTGATGGAGGTTTTCGTAGATGATAAGGATGGCTTTACTGAACTCCTAAGACCAGCTCGTAAAGCGCTAAAAGATTACCTGGCAGAATTGAATATAACTTTGCCAAAAGGATACCGGACAGAAATAAACCTGGAGGCTGTCAGATGGATTCAGGATATTGCTTCATCGCTAAAAAAAGGCTATGTAATGACGATCGATTACGGATATTCATCCGAAGATCTATACAAGTCGTCCAGGAGCCGGGGAACATTGCTTTGTTACTATAAGCACCAGGTCAATGACTGCCCATATTCCAACGTCGGAAAGCAGGACATCACGGCCCACGTAAATTTTTCGGCACTATGTCATTGGGGACTGAAAAATGGATTGGCTTGCTGCGGATTAACCAGCCAGGCCAATTTTCTGCTTAACCTTGGATTTAAGGATTATTTGAGAAAAACAGATGTTAAGGTTGGCGATACAACTCAACTGGCAATGGAAGAGGTAATGCTGACTCATACCCTCCTGGTAGATATGGGAAACAAATTCAAAGTGCTTATACAGCAAAAAGGGGTACCGGCACAGCAACTTTCCGGATTGAAATGCTTGTAGAGACGCAATATTTTGCGTCTCCGACCAAATTGTTGAGAATCAATTTTAATGCTCTCATTCGTTCCGGAACGCAAAATATTGCGTCTCTACATTAAATCTTTTTGAGAATATCAGGCAAGACAAATATTTTGTCAAACATACTTGTATATTTGTAAAGTTTATTTTACATTTGGTAAATTAAACTTTACAAGGCATGAAATCGCATTCTCTATTTCCTTACTGGTGCCGCTATCTCGGCTGGGGGTTGGTACTTGCACATGTTCCCTTATCAATGATAGGCAGAATGAATGGAATGATCAATCCACTTGATAATCCGTCAGCCAGCGTGGGCTTGTTTACCGGGGAACACCTATTCTTTATATGTACCACGCTGTTAATGACGCTTGGGCTATTTTTCGTTGCTTTTGCAAGGGAGAGGATAGAGGATGAACAAATATGGCAAATCCGGCTTGACTCATTAAGATGGGCAATTTATATTAACTACCTCATCCTTATTTTAAGCCTGGTTTTCATTAATGATACCGGGCATATCCTGGAGTTGAATTTGTGGGTGCCGCTCCTGTTTTTCATCATCCGGTTCAGGTGGGTAATTTTCCGTCTTAACCGGTCACTAAGCCGGGAGGAATAGCCATGAAAAATAATATTCGCGTAGAACGCGCCATAAAAAATATCACCCAAGGCGACCTTGCCGGCAAGGTCGGCGTATCGCGGCAAACCATCAATACCATTGAAAGTAATAAATATGTGCCGTCAACCGTGCTGGCGTTAAAAATTGCAAAGATATTCAATAAACCGCTCGAAGATATTTTTATACTGGAAGATGGGGATTAGCACGCGTTTTTACCCCTCCCGGCCTCCCCTAATATTAGGGGAGGAGTTAAAATATTTTTTTCTCCCCCTATTCTTAGGAGGAGATGTCGAGGAACGAGACAGGGGGGTAAAAAATGAATACTATGCCTTTCTCCCCCTAATATTAGGGGGAGATGTCGAGGAACGAGACAGAGGGGGTAAAAAACGAGTGCCGGAAGACTGGGACTAATAGATGTCTGACTTTAAACCACTTAAAATGACAATCAATATCAAACCCGACCCGCAGCAAATACTTAAATCGGCGAAAAACATATTGTTGATCGATTGGCCGAATCCTGGTGTTCCGCGTGCCTTGCTAAATGCAGGGTTCAAAGTTTTCGGTTATAGCCCCGATTGCTACTCGCAGGCCCAATTAGTTGCCGATCTGCCGCCGGGCATTGAGGAAAAAGACAGTTTTCCTCCGCGTAATGAAGGGGAAAAAGGCTATCTCATTTTTCAGAAGCTTGATCGTCGCCCGGATGCTGTTGATATTGTCAATGTTTACCGGCCAGAGGAAGAACTTCCGGGAATCATTAAAAACCACGTAGTTCCGTCGGGCGCGAAAGTATTGTGGCTGCATCCGCCCGCTACGTCTGCAAAAGCCAGAGAGATTACCGCAGAAAATGATATTATATTCATTGAGGGAACCAATATTGCAGAATTAGCCTCGAAAATAGACTTAAAAATGGAATCAAAAACAACATTTGTGCCGGTGCTATCGATCAGCAGCGGCGTAACCGATATTGAATTTTACAAAAGAGCTTTCGGCGCCACAGAATTGTGGCGGATCAACAATCCTGACGGCACGGTACATGTAACAGCATTTTCAATAAATGGAGCCGTGTTTCGCCTTCATGAAGAAAGTAAAAACGGCCGGACTTTAAGCCCGCACAAAACAGGCGGTACAACGGTAGAAATCGGCTTAACAGTAGACGATGTGCACGCGGTGGTGGCAACAGCTGTAGCTGCCGGGGCCATTGTGATCAACCCGGTTAAGGATTACGAATATGGTTACCGGCAGGGAGAGATAAAAGACCCGTTAGGGCATTACTGGCTTATTGAAAAGCTATTGAGCCAGGAGGCCCTGGATAATTTTGTAAGCAATGCTTAAACCATTTGGCAAATAATAAATAAAATGATCAATCAAGTTGAGAAGGATTTTCGGACTGCTTTTTTGCCGACTTTGTCTGTAAGGAGGGGCGCCGCGGCCGTTGAATTTTATAAAAAAGCGTTTGCCGCCGATGTATTGTTTTGTCTAACCGATCCGGACGGCGGCGTAGTCGCGGAGCTTTCGATTAAAGGGGTGCGGTTCATTGTGGCTGATGAGTCGCCGGAGAACGAAAATTATAGCCCTGAAACATTGGGCGGCAGCACGATACGAATAGGGCTAGTAGTGCCTGATCCCGATGCTGTGGCGAAGCAGGCCATTGCAGCCGGCGCAGAACAAATTTACCCGGTTGCCGACCAGGATTATGGCTATCGGCTTGGCCGGATAAAAGACCCCTTTGGCCACCATTGGGAAATTTGCAGGAAATTGTAGACCGTTGTTCAACTATCAGCATGATATGGGATAGATTTATTGCTTTCATACCTTTTAGTCCCGACTATACCGCATATATAATCTTAGAAAAATAATATAACGGCTACAACTAATCTCTAACTCCCCTCCTCTAATCTCTTCTTCCAACCTTTCGCCTTTTACCTTTCACCTTTCACCTCAAGGAACTATCTTTGTCCCATGCGTTTTGATATCATCACCGTTTTGCCGGGCTTACTGGAAAGCCCTTTTGCGCATTCCATTTTACAGCGTGCGCAAAAAAAAGGCATCGTGGAAATCTATGTGCATAACCTGCGCGATTATTCAACCCAAAAGCAAAAAAGCGTTGACGATTACCCATATGGCGGCGGCAGCGGTATGGTAATGACGATTGAGCCGTTTGCAAACTGTATCGAAAAGCTAAAAGCTGAGCGGGATTATGATGAGATCATTTTCATGTCGCCCGATGGGGATAGGCTGGATCAGCAAACGGCCAATCAGCTTTCCGGCAAAACAAACGTTATGATTTTGTGCGGTCACTATAAAGGAATCGACCAGCGTATCAGGGATATTTATATAACACGTGAAATCTCTATAGGTGATTATGTGCTCTCGGGCGGTGAGCTGCCTGCGGCTGTTTTGGTGGATGCTGTGGTAAGATTGATACCGGGTGTTTTATCTGATGAAACGTCTGCCCTTTCGGATTCTTTCCAGGATGGACTGCTCGATGCACCGGTTTATACCCGTCCTGCAGACTGGAAGGGCCATAAAGTACCCGATATCTTATTAAGCGGCAATACTCCCGAGGTAGAAAAATGGCGTTTTGAGCAGGCGCTTGAGCGGACGAGGAAACGTAGGCCGGATTTGCTGGAGTGAGATTATTTCGGATTTCGGATGTTCGATTTCGGATTGTTTTAGTTTTAGAATTTAAACAATCGTAAATTGGGGTGCAACTAAAGGATGTTTTTTGCATTGCAGTTATGTTGCAACAATGAACCCAGAACACGAAGCCCGGCTTATTGAACAATGCCGCACCAACCCTGCTGCCTTCGGCGAGGTGTTCGATCAATGGTACAAGCCGGTTTTTGGGTACATTATGCGCCGTACTGCCGATTACGATCTTTCGAAAGATATTGCCGCCGAAACTTTTTTAAAAGCATTCCTTAAAATAAGCAGTTTTAAATGGCGGGGCATCAGTATTTCGGCATGGCTGTACCGCATTGCAACCAACGAACTCAATATGTATTACCGCAGCAGCAAATACAAACCGCAATCGTTGCAGCAATTACTGGAAAACCCGCAAATGGAAAAACTGTTGCACGATCAGGCAGCCGACGAACGCGATGCAATGGAAAAAGAATTAAAGGCGCATAATGACTATAATTTGATAAGAAAAAACCTGTTGAAGCTTGATATTAAATACCAGGAAGTAGTAGTCCTAAGGTATTTTGAACAGAAAACGAATCATGAGATCAGTTTGATATTGGGCAAAAATGAAGGTACGGTAAAATCCTTGCTTTCGCGGGGACTTGAAAAATTAAGAAATACGCTTTAACACTGCAACCGGAAATGGATTTTGCATTATAAGGGTGAAAACATGAAAGACAAGGACGAATTTTTAAAGCAGATGGAAAACTTAAAGGTACCGGAAATTACGCCCGAACATCCTGAAAAAGTAAAAATGGCCATAATGAACGCCGAACGTTCGGCCGTGCTGGGGATATGGCTTATTGTTGTGCCCTGCTATTTTTTGCTGTGTGTGTTTATTTATTATTTTTTTCACATCCATATTGGCTGGTTTGGCTCAATGTTTAAACTGATGGAAGGTTTGGAAAAAACTCCGTTCATTGATTTTTTAGGCCCTATAATATTGGTGGTACTGCCCATTGTTTGTATTATTATTAACGCATTGGCCATAACACATGTCCAGGTAAAAAAGCAAAGCCAGCAGCAAAGCAATGGAAAGGAATTCAGCGTCACCATAAAAGTGAAAATATGGAACATCCTGCTTATTCTTATAAGTCTGGCTATTGTGTTTGCCTTTATTGCTTATGTAATGGCTGAAAATATATCTATTAAAAATTAATTTTTTATGAAACTAAACTGGTTTGTACGTAAAGGGATCATTTATTGGCCGGCATCAATTGTTGGCTGGGTAATATTAGTCATCGCATTGGTATATGCAATTTATACATTTATTAAAATCGACAGCCGCTCACATTCAGTAAGCGACACGCTCATCAATTTTATATTTAACCTGCTGCTAATCGGGTTGGTATATACGGTAATCGGTTATTTTACAGAGACGAAGAAGGAGGTTGGGGAAGTTGATTAGGTTGATTAAGCTGCATTTACGAATTACGATTTCAGATTTACGATTTTCAATGAACGCTTAGACCTTTAAAAATTCATCACATCGTAATCAAATTTAAATTTGTTTCAAGATAGGAGGGTTCGATATAATCGTACAGTGTGCCAAATCGTAACTCGTAAATCTAAAATCGTAAATTTTATAAACCCGCTTTTATTTATAAAAAAAAATCCCTATAATTGCATCCGATTTTTACGGGTTAAAAATCGCTTTTAAGAGCTAAAAATCATGGATTTAGTAAAATTTGTTGAAGAACAATCAGTTGAAAAAAGAGAACTTCCCTCATTCAAAGCGGGTGATACGGTAAGTGTTCATTATAAAATACGCGAAGGAAACAAAGAACGTATACAGGTTTACCAGGGAGTTGTTATTCAGCGAAACAGCGCAGGAAATACCGAAACCTTCACCGTTCGCAAAGTTTCAAACGGCATAGGTGTTGAGCGGATCTTCCCTATCAATTCGCCAAACATTGATAAAATTGAGGTAAATAGCCACGGTAAAGTACGCCGCGCAAAATTATATTACCTGCGCGAACTTACCGGCAAAGCTGCCCGTATCAAATCAAAGAGGGTTTAGATTCCCCTAATCCGCCAGTTGGCGAAAGAATTTAAGATATTTAAAAAGCCTTCCTGAGATTTTTTCGGGAAGGCTTTTTTTACGGGTTATTATCTGAACGGTGATTAAGCAAACTATAGGGTTTTCTGATTTTTAAAAATCCTGTGAATATGTAAAATCCGCTTAATCCAGGTCTCTTATTGTACGTTTAACCTGCTTTGCCCCTTCAGCCGCTCAAAAGCGTCGGCTTCTTCCGTTTTCTTCGGTTTAACCGGTGCAATTGTTTCGGGCAATTCGGCCAGTACGGTTTTTCCGCCTTTTACCATCTCGCCTATGCTAACCTTTACGGTTGATCCCAGCGGTAAAAAAGTGTCAACCCTCGATCCGAATTTTATGAAGCCTAATTGTTCACCCTGTTTTACCGCCTCGCCTTCTTTTACATACCAAACTATCCTGCGGGCCATAGCTCCGGCAATTTGCCTGACCAATATGGCTGCGCCGGCGCTGTTTTCGGTAACTATAGTGGTGCGCTCATTTTCAGTAGATGATTTGGGGTGCCAGGCAACCAGGTATTTGCCGGGGTGGTATTTAAAATATTTAATAATGCCCGAAATGGGGTTGCGGTTTATGTGCACATTGATGGGCGACATGAAAACCGATATTTGTATGCGCCTGTCTTTTAAGTATTCAGGCTCCTGCGTTTCCTCTATAACCACCACTTTTCCATCGGCGGGGCAAAACACCTGTGTTTCATCGGCGTTTATGGTAATGGAAGGGCTTCGGAAAAATTGCAGTATGATCACAAAAAGAAAAAACGAAAGTATGTACACTACCCATTTAACAACGTAGGCTTCGGGAAAGTAAAACTGTATCACTGCGTTCAAAACGAATATGAACAATATGCAGAGCGCAATGGAAGTATATCCTTCTTTATGAATAGTCATTTTTTATTCTTTTTTGCAAAGTTATTAATTTGTAATTAAATAAAGGTAAGTATACACAATAGGCGCGGCTAATAACAGCCCGTCGAAGCGATCGAGCAGGCCGCCATGGCCAGGTAATATACCGCCAGAATCTTTCACATTAATGCTGCGTTTAAACATAGATTCGACTAAGTCGCCCAAAGTTCCAAAGCACGAAATTAATATTGCCATGGATACCCATTGGTTCCACGACAGATCTTTAAAATAATAACTGAGGATCAACGCTACTCCTCCGCTGATCAGTATCCCTCCAATAAACCCTTCCCAGGTTTTTTTTGGTGAGTGGCGCTCAAACAATTTGACACGCCCAAATTTCATTCCTACTAAATATGCGCCCGTATCATTGGCCCAAAGCAGTAGTAAAAAGGCAAGCGGGAAGTGAAAATTAAAATCGCCGCTTAAATAGGCAAGCGCGTGGAAAAATATGAAAGGCGTGCAAACAAAAACTAAACCAACAATAGTGTATCCAATGTTAATAAAAGGTGCGGCTGACTTTTTAAATAATTCCTGAATAAATATCGCACTTACTGTAATAGTTAATAATAACAGCAGTTTATGCAATACCAAACTGGTGTTATAGGAGAAAAATATTATGAAGATAAGAAAACAATTTATTAAACCGGCTTGCACGCTTGGTTTGAACCCGCTTTGCTTAACAAGGCCGTAAAATTCATTTAGGCACAGCAAGCTTAGCAGTAAATAAAATATCCCAAACGGGTAAGGCCCCAACAGCACCGAGCCAAGCATAACAATAACAAAAAAGAAGCCGGTAATGGCGCGTGTCTTCATAAATTAATTTGATTGAGGATGATGATCAGTGAAGATTTGTTTTTTTTCGAAAGACGCCTTCCTGTAAAGAAAAAGCAAAAATAGCATAATTACCAGGCTGAATAAAAAGACGCCTGAACTAAATAAATGCTGGTCGTCGGGGTTTACTTTAATTACCTTGCGCTGATAAAGGTAAACTGCAACAACGGCTGTTCCATTATTTAAAAAATGCGCCCAAACTGCCGGCCAAATACTTCCGCTCCAGGCAACAAAATAACCGAAAAGCACGCCAAGCATCAGTCTTGGTAAAAACCCAAAAAATTGCATATGGAAGGCGCTGAACAAAATGGCGGTTATCCAGACTGCTGCATGGGTGTTTTTTGTCAGGCGGAAAAAAATAGTTTGTAAAACGCCCCTAAACATAAATTCCTCGGCTATGGCTGTGAGTAACCCTATAAACAATAAATTAAGTATCATATCCCAAATGGTGTCCATCCGCAGAAATACTTCGGTAGCTTTTTGTGCGCCATTTTCACTGTCTTCCATCCATTTTTGAAGCGAATTTAAAAAATGAGGAAGCTGCATTTTCTGGTTGATGTTTGATAACAATTCTATGATAGGATTTGAAATAAACATGATCGCCAAAATCAAAATAATTAACACCCACGAAAACCGCAAAGTAGGTTTAATGTAATCCCCGGGGTCCTTTGCAATAACGTAAGAAAAGAAGAGGGGGGCAGCAAATATCGGCAACGTTGTGCCTGTAATTTGTATTATCCACATTGCACTGATTACATGCGGCGATGCAAGTTTTAAATGGGCAATATCAAAAACAGTATTTAATCCATATAAGGCAGCCGCTATGCCCGCCCCAACTATATTTCCAGCAAAAAAGATTATAAAAAAAATGCCTGTGAAAATGAAAAACTGTAGCGCCGGGTGTATCTGATTGTGAGGCTTTTCTATCATTTTCTTAAAAATTCGTATTTTTGCAACGAAGATAAGTCATGTCGGTACAAATAGGAAATATAGATTTAGGGGAATTCCCGCTGCTGCTGGCGCCGATGGAGGATGTAAGCGATCCGCCTTTCCGTTATGTGTGCAAGCAAAACGGGGCGGATATGATGTACACGGAGTTTATTTCATCCGAGGGATTGATACGCGATGCTGCCAAAAGCCGCAAAAAACTGGACATTTTTGAATATGAGCGTCCTATAGGTATACAAATATTTGGCAGTGACATTGACCACATGCGCGAAGCAACCGAAATTGCTACGCTGGCTAATCCAGACCTGATGGACATAAATTATGGCTGCCCGGTAAAAAATGTGGCCTGTCGCGGCGCAGGCGCAAGCCTACTGCAGGACATAGAGAAAATGGTGGCGATGACAAAAGCCGTGGTTGAAGCTACGCACCTGCCGGTAACAGTAAAAACAAGACTGGGCTGGGATGATAATACCAAAAATGTGTACGAAGTTGCCGAACGTTTGCAAGATGTGGGGATAAAAGCCCTCACTATTCACGGGCGCACACGTTCGCAATTGTATAAAGGGGTTGCCGACTGGGCGCTTATCCGCGAAATAAAAAAAAATCCAAGGATTCAAATCCCCATTTTTGGCAATGGTGATATTGATTCCCCACAAAAGGCCGCAGACTGGCGCATGGAATTTGGCGTTGACGGAATGATGATAGGCCGGGCTGCAATAGGCAATCCATGGATATTCAGGGAAATAAAGCATTATTTTAGCACAGGCGAACATTTGGATAAACCCACAATCGCCGAACGGATCAGCGCCTGCACCATTCACCTGCAAAAATCAATAGAGTGGAAAGGCCCTAAAACAGGCATATTTGAAATGCGCAGGCACTACGCCAACTACTTTAAAGGTATAGAGAATTTTAAGGAATACCGCATGAAATTGGTGACAGTGAGCGGTTTAGATGAAATATTGGCGACTTTAAACGAGGTTGAACAAAATTATATGGATGAGGATTTGAGAGTTCTAAGTTTGTAGTCGAAAATCCTAAGTCAAAAAAATTAGAACTTTCGAATTAAAACTTTAGACTTTAGACCTGGAACTTATTTCTTTCCCAAATGGCTTGATTTTTGAATGGATAATATATATTTGAAATTGAATTATTGAAAATTACTACTATGGTTACTACTACTACAGACGGAGTTAAGGTTTCGGTAGAAACTATTTACCAGCCTGAATATTCGAACCCGGCTAATGATCATTTTATGTTTGCTTACAAAGTGAACATTGAAAATATGACTAATTATGCAGTACGGCTGTTGGGAAGACATTGGTACATTTTTGATTCGAATGGTGCGAAAAGAGAAGTTGAAGGCGAAGGTGTTGTTGGGCAGCAGCCGGTGATAGAGCCTGGCCATTCGCACGAATATGTTTCCGGCTGTAATTTAAAAACAGATATGGGCAGTATGAAGGGCGAATACCAGATGACACGCCTGATGGATAATTTTCTTTTTAATGTACAGATACCCGAATTTTATTTGATCGCTCCTTACAGGCTGAACTAACCGGTTCAAACTTTATATAGTAAAAAACCCGTCCCGATTTTTTCGGGACGGGTTTTTATTTAAGTCTAAAGTCTCAAGTTCAAAGTAAAGAAAGGATAAAATTCGAGCTGTGACCTAAGACTGTTGACTTGCCACTACTGTTTCTCTTGCTTTGGCTTAACGGGCGCTTGCGGACGAGGTTGCTGCGATGGCCGGTTTTGCTGCATGCGCTGCGGCGGTTGAGCAGGACGTTGCTGCCGCTGAAGCTGGGCACGCTGTTGTGGCTGCGGCTGAACACGCTGCTGCGATTGTGGCTGTGGTTGTGTCCGCTGTCTGGACTGTGAAATTACCGGCCTGCCTGGATTTGCATTGGTTGCCGGTCTGTTTGGACTTACATTAGTTGCCGGCCTGTTTGGACTTACATTAGTTGCCGGCCTGTTTGAATTTGCATTAGTGGTAGGCCGGGAGCCATTGACTGCCGGGTTTCCGCCAGGGTTTGCGCGGCCCAGGGTTGAGTTTGTTGCAACATGGCCATGTTCATCCAAAGGCCTGCCGCCAACTTTGTCCATCACCGCTGCTGCAGGATGTCCATTGTTTACCTTTACAAACTGATTTGGATCCTTCCTGGCAACCTGCTGATGCGACACCTGTGCCGTAGTAGGCGGAATATGCGATTCTTTCATGGCTGCCTGCTCTTCGGGCCTTGGTCTGGCTGTAACACCGCCGGGGCCGTTAAAGCTTGTGTGGTTATTTACGTAGGTATTATTGACCACGGTATTATCAACATAGGTGTTGTGAATAACAGTTGTATTTACGTTAACCACGGCGGTATTATAACGAAAGTGATCCCCTTCCCATCTTCCGCCGCCATAACCATACCCTCCGTATCCATATCCGTAATTAATACCGCCATAGAAGCCAACCTGAAGGCCCCAGTAACCTTGATAGAACCCATAGTAGCCGCCTTCAAAACCCCAATAACAAGGCGTCCATAAATAGCCTATTTCCGGAGGCGCTACCCATACGCCGGGTACCCAGTAGTAGCCGTCGACATCGTCATAAGCCCAATAGCCGGGCTCCCATATATAGCCATCTACCGGGCAGGGCGGTTGTACATAAACAGGTAATTCAGGCGGGGCAATCGCCACCGTTACGCTAACATTAAGTTGAGCAGATGTCTTTGATACTGCAAATGACGTCACACAAAAGAAAATGAATATTTTGATGATTGTTTTCATGATACAAATAATTTGATATTTCATTTTAAACAACCGGTAATCAATTAAGTTTAAATTATATATAGTCAACTCAAAATACACTTAATAAAAAACCCTGCCGTTTCGCAGGGTTTTTTATTAAGCCGTATTTTATAAGGGATATTTTATCCCCGTTTTTGGCGCTGAGGCTGACTTGGCGCTGTGCGTGGCTGTTGAGCGCGCTGCGGTTGAACCCGTGGTTGAGTTTGCATTGCCCGCTGCTGTTGCGGTGCACGCTGTTGAACCTGCATGGCGCGTTGTTGCGGTGCACGCTGCTGAACTTGCATGGCGCGTCGCTGTTGCGGTGCACGCTGTTGAACCTGCATTGCGCGTCGCTGCTGCGGTGCACGCTGTTGTGTACGTTGTACCTGACCCCTTTGCATCTGGGCCCGTGGTTGCGCCTGCCTACGCTGTTGCTGAACTCTTACATTATTTGCCTGTCTTCCAGTACGTGTAGCCCTGACAGCATTTTGGGTTCTCGCAGTCCGCGCGGCTCTTGCAGTCTGTGTGGCTCGTTGGGTTCTCGCAGTCCGTGCGGCTCTTGCAGTCTGGGTATTCCGCGTTGCTCTCGCAGTCCGTGCGGCTCTTGCTGTCTGTGTATTCCGTGTTGCTCTCGCAGTCCGTGCTGCTCTTACAGTCTGTGTATTCCGCGTTGCTCTCGCAGTCCGCGCAGTACGTGCTGCTCTTGTAGTCTGTGCAGATCGTGCGGTCCTTGCTGTTTGTACAGTCCTGGCGGCATTCCCGGCACGTGCTGTCCGTGCGCCACGCACAGTCCCGCCGGCATTTCCAGTCCTTGCCATCCGGGCGGCGTTGTTGGCACGGGCAGTATTATTTACTTTTGGGAGCCTTCTCACTGTAGCATTGGCCCGGGCCAGGTTTGTTGCGCGGCCCCTTGTATTAAATGCACGTCCGTTCACCCTATTCATAGCTGTAGCGGCAGGACGCCCATGGTTTACCGAAGCAAACTGCGCCCTGTTTCTGCTTGCAAACCGCTGGTGCGCAACCTGGGTGGCAGTGGGCGGATCATGATGCGCTCTCATTGCCGCCAGTTCTTGAGGGCGTGGCCTGGCGCTTACACCACCCCGCCCGTTAAAGCTTGTGCGGCTGCTGGTATAAGTATTACGTGTAACAGAAGGGTCGCTATAGGTATTGTGTATAAAAGTACGGTTTACATTTACCACTGCGGTGTTATAGATAAATGTTCCTCCTTCCCATCTTCCGCCGCCATACCCCCAGCCGCCGTATCCGAAGCCATAATCAATACCGCCATAAAACCCTACTTCCGGGCCCCAATAGCCGGCGTAAAATCCGTATGCGCCGTCTTCAAAACCCCAATATGGAGGCGTCCATAAATATCCTATCTCAGGTGGCGCCACCCATACGCCGGGCACCCAATAATAACCATAATCAGGGTCCCAGGCCCAATAACCCGGTTCCCATAAATAGCCCTCAACAGGGCTTGGGGGTTGTACATACACAGGTAATGGAGGAGGGGCGATCCCAACGGATACCCCTACGCTAACCTGCGCGTATGTCTTTGGCACAGCAATAGCTATTACTAATGCCAGAATTAATATTTTTGCTATTTTTTTCATCGTAGATTTTATTTTGATCTAAAATAATAAGACAATCGGAAGTGAAAAATGTTTAATTAGAGGTTAAGAAAATTGCATTCTCATGCTTGATTAGTTTTTAATTATACTGCTATAAAAAAGCCGATCCTGTTTTACAAAGTACTATTTAATAAAAAGCCCCACCTGAAAAACGGGGGCACTGAAAAAGTCCCTCTTTCGTGGTAAACTTTAAAGGGCAAACATTTA
>DAIOXE010000032.1:0-45457 GCA_036758125.1 Mucilaginibacter sp. | reverse complement strand
ACTCAGAAAATAAACCGGTTTAAAAAATGGAAAATCCTTAACTTAATAGCATTGTTTGGAGAGGATTATTCATATTATTATCTGTTTTTTTAAAGGCATTCATGAGGGCTGTCGCCGTTTAGGTGAGGCCTTACTTTTGCCAAAGCTACAATATCCTTTACTTCCAAAATCTGTTTTTCGTATCCAAACCTGGCTGCATTTATCATCGCTTGACCGAGCTCGGCCAATGTGCTGACCATATTGGGAAATACCTTTCGGAAAAATGGATACATCCAGGTTATATATTTATAATAAGGATTGGTGTTTTTAAGCCCTTTGGTAGGATGCATATAACCCGGCCTGAATGCAAATACTCTTTTAAAGGGCAATTTCATCAGGTCATTTTCTGTTTTTCCTTTTACGCGCGCCCACATCGACCGGCCTTTTTCGCTGCTGTCTGTTCCCCCGCCTGATACATAGCAAAAAGTCATATCCGGGTTGAGCTTGCTTAAGGCTTGTGCAACATTCATGGTTAAAGTATGGGTAAGCTTATAATATTCAGGCTCCTTCATACCAATCGATGAAACACCCAGGCAAAAAAAGCAGGCATTATAACCGCTCAACTGGCTTTCGATAGCAGAAACATCAAAAAAATCCTTGTGAATGATCTCTTTGAGTTTTGGGTGCACCACACCGCAAGGTTTCCGGTTGATTACCAATACTGCTTCGACATCGGAGTGTAACAGGCATTCATGAAGCACACCCTCGCCAACCATCCCGGTAGCGCCGGTTATGATGGCTTTTATTTTTGTATCCATAACACAAGATAGGACAAAAAATAATAGCAACAGGTTTTTCCCCATCGCTGTTTCGCCTCGCCTAAATCGTTCTTTATCCCAAATGCACCACAAATCTAAATTTCATGGCACGATTTTTACTTTGTTTTAAATATGGCTTTGATATAAAAAAATTTAATCCTGAATAAACCTTTGGATAAATTTTTAATCTATTGGATATACTAAACAGAAACGTTATGAAAAAAAATCTCTATTTATTAGCAATTTGCCTGCTGGTTGCAGGCTCAGTAAGCGCACAAGGTTATTATTATGGGCCCCGTCGTGTCAGGCGTCCGGCCCCGCGCCGTCAGTATGATGATTTTTATAGGGTAAGGGTAGGCATAACAGGCGGTTTAAACATCGCAAATACCATAGAGGCCAATAATGCAGGTTATAGCACCGAAGCCATAGCCGGTTT
Organism: Mucilaginibacter sp.; assembly: GCA_036758125.1. Taxonomy (GTDB): domain Bacteria; phylum Bacteroidota; class Bacteroidia; order Sphingobacteriales; family Sphingobacteriaceae; genus Mucilaginibacter. The sequence continues at coordinate 44,224 of DAIOXE010000032.1, read as the reverse complement.
CAATGCAGGGTTGTTTCTTGATATTCCGCTTATCTATCCTTTGTCCTTTGCCCCCGAAGTGTTGTACTCGCAAAAAGGTTTTGCCGCGGTAACAACTGACGGTAATTACACGCAGCGAAGCAATTATATAGATGTGCCCCTGCTTGCAAAGTTTCACCTGTCGCCAACATTTAATTTATTGATCGGCCCGCAAGTTTCTTTCCCGGTTTCAACTACTAATACCTATGATAACGGATTCGTAGTAACCAATGAACAACATTATAATACTTATGGAAACGGAGCAATACTTGACGGCGTTGTGGGGGTAAGTTTTGATTTAAGCCGGGATGTTGAGTTGCGCGCAAGATATACCCTCGATCTTGAACAAAACCAGCAAAATGCCTCATATGGCGGCGATTACCGGAACCAGGTTTGGCAAATTGGCTTAGGCTTTAAATTTGAGTAAAAAAGAGTCAACAACCAGAGCCAGGAGTCAAGAGGTGTTCCCCTTTTATCTTGATGCCTGGCTCTTATATCTTAACTTTTGATTTGTATAAATTATAACCCGGATGTTATCGACCGACCCCAGATATACCTGTTCTCACCAGTATTTAGTTTATTTTTAGGCCGAAAATGTTTTTGGCGAATATAATTTGACGATTACTTTTTATTTAAGGCATGAAAAGCAAAATTACCGGGGGGAGCACTTCATTTCTGTTCACTAAAAGGTTGCTGAATAAGTACGATGTTAGATACTACCGGTGTACTGAAACCGGCTTTATTCAAACTGAGGAACCTTTTTGGCTGAAAGATGCCTATTCGTCGGCAATAACTAAACTTGACATTGGATTACCTTTTCGTAATATCTATCTATCAGAAAGAGTAAGCAAACTCTTAAGGACTAATTTTAATTATAAAGGCATTTTTCTGGACTATGCCGGAGGCTACGGCTTGTTTACAAGATTAATGCGCGACAAAGGTTTTAATTATTTTAACACTGATAAATATTGTCAAAACTTATTTGCTGAACATTTTGACTTCAGCGACTTATCCTCTAATTCAACTTTTGAATTAGTGAGCGCGTTTGAAGTATTTGAGCACTTAACTGACCCTGTGAAAGAAATAAAAAGCATGCTTGAGTTTTCAGACAGCCTTCTTTTTTCGACAGAACTTCAACCCAACAATTTAGCCGATATTAATGAATGGTGGTACTTGTCACTTGAAACGGGCCAGCATATTTCATTTTACAACATCGAATCCTTAGCTTATATAGCTAAGCAGCTGGGCTATCATTTTTATACAGACGAAAAATTCTTACACTTGTTCAGTAAAGAAATATTTGATAAGGATGTTTTGAAGCCGGTGCGAGATAATTTTTTGCTCAGAAAATTAAAAAAAATTGTAAAAAAAGCAGACGAAAAAAAATACGGTAAAACCGAAAGTTTGCTGATGACAGATATGCAATATATTATAAACAAATTAAATAGCTGGTTGCTCAGCTAAAAAACATAAAAGCGGCAGCCTGTTTAAATGCCGACTCAGCCCATCTTTTTATCCTTTTATTCAGGGAGTTTTCTTTACGCCTTTTTTCATCAATATTAAAGTCCCGGTTTAATACAATCAGGTCAGCCTGCTTTTCGGGCAGGATAAATACCGGATCCGTTATTTCTTCAATTTCTTTTACCGGTAAGTTGGCATATATACTATGCTCATCGACCGTATGAGTGGCATTTTTACCAAAACCAATATTCGAGATCAAATTTTCATTCGGGATAATGGTAAGCCCATTATTAAAAAAATTCGCGAAATCAAGTTGGTAGCCCCATGCATTGATTTTACCGGCTTTTACTTCTCTAAAAATTTTTTCCCATGATTGGACGACCAAAGGGTCTTCAAAAATATTCCGCAGCTGCTTCTTTATTTCTTGGTTATTATACTTATTAAGATTCTTATCATAGTCGTTCCAAACTCTTTTCCAACTTGCCCAGCCCCAAACGTGCGTCATGTTCGAAAAATAATAGGTATCGTTCCCCCATTTTTTTCCCGTATGCGGGTTGCAGCCGGTAATATGCCTGATGCGGGTATCATGCCTGTATTTCTCTAATAGGGTATCGCAAAATTTAAAAAAACTATTAGCAGGCAAGCAATCATCTTCTAATATGATGCCTTCATCTTCATAACCAAAAAACCATGTAACAGCGGAAGATACACCCTCTTTGCAGCCAGCGTTTTCTTCCTTAAAAAGTGTTTTTAATTCACAATCCCAGTCGATTGTGCTCACAACGGCCCTTGCCTGTGCACACAATAACTCATCATCCGGAAAATCAGGCCTGGGTGCGTCGGCAGCTACATATAAACGTTTGGGTTTAGCGGCCCTTATCTGGTCAAATACCCTTTGCGTAGTATCAGGCCTGTTAAAGATAACAAACAATACTGCTGACTTTGCTTGATAGGAAGTGTCGTAACCTTGGGGCATGTTGGTAGATTTATTTCGTTAAACTCTTTTATAAACTAAAAGTTTAATGGAATCTTATTAAACTATCGTAACAATTCAGATAGATAACGCCCCTTTAGACAAAGATGTTTTAAATAAGTATGCATTGGATAAAATTTCATTAAATATTATAACCGTATTTTTCAAATATTGGCCGCCAAAAATCCGGGTACTTGTCCCAGTCGTGGCAACCAAATGGCAATTGATTATTATTAATTTGAAGCGCACGGTAAGGGAAAATTTCAATTGAAAATTTTAGACCAACTTTATGCGATGGGATCTTTAAATTTTTTTTCTTACGGTTTACTTCAATGCTCCAAAAAACATCCTCGTTAAATTCGTGTTCATCGTGGCTTAAGTATTTTAATGTTTTTGAACGCAGATTTATGCTCAAGGCATGAAACTTGCCGACACGGCGCAGTGAAAAACCGCCATTTCCTACTTTATTATCAAATTGCTTTTTACTTGGCAAACCGTTTTTCGTAATATCAAAACGTGTGTGAATGTAAAATAAAGCCCTGGACGTGAGCTCTTTAAAAATATGTGGATATATTTTATTGCGAACCCATGGCGCACCGATATAATCATATCCCTGGTTACACCAGTAATTTAATTCATCCTTAAATACAAAAGCATCCAACTGGTGAATCAAAATATATTCATAATCTAAAAACTTACTGTAAAACAGTTCAGACAGCAGCAGGGTATTATAACCCTTTATACCTTCAAAATATTTATCCTTAAAACTTATAACATTTGAAAATTTGTATTTTTTTGCGGCTCCCGGCAAAGCTAAACTTTCGGGCTTTATCGCTATTTTGGGATAGCCCGACAATACCTTTTCGCACTGATCCAAAGCTATTTTTTCGTATTCCAAAAGGGTTTTCCGATAAAATGGAATTATAATAGCGACTTTATGCATTTCAATCACTATTAATCCGCATTAAAGGTTTGCATATCGATCAGCCTTCTATATAAACCATTATTATTCATTAGCCGTTGATGATCGCCCTGTTCCACAATTTTACCATTCTCTAATACTACAATAATATCAGCGTTTTGAATGGTGCTTAGGCGATGTGCGATAATTAACGAAGTGCGGTTTTTCATAAGGTTATTCAAAGCATCCTGCACCAGTTTTTCCGATTCGGTATCTAAAGCCGATGTAGCTTCGTCCAAAAGCATAATAGGCGGATTATTTAAAACAGCCCTTGCTATACAAATACGCTGCCTTTGTCCGCCCGATAGTTTTGTACCGCGGTCGCCTATATTGGTTTGATAAACTTTGTCGGTTTCTAAAATAAAGTTATGGGCATTGGCGATACGGGCAGCGTTTTCAACTTGCTCCATTGTTGCACCGGTTTTACCGAAAGCTATATTATTAAAAATAGTATCATTAAAAAGGATGGATTCCTGGTTGACAATGCCCATGAGCGCTCTTAGCGAATCAACCTTAACCTTCTGTATATTTTTGCCATCGATCATTATTTCGCCCGACTGCGGCTCCATAAAGCGGGGGATAAGGTCGACCAGGGTTGATTTACCTCCGCCCGACGGGCCAACAAGCGCTACGGTCTTACCTTTTGGCACAATTAAACTAATATCACACAGCACGGGCTTGTCCTGGTAGGCGAACGAAACATTTTTAAATTCAATATTTTCATTAAAATCGGCAACGGCAACCGCATCAGGGGCATCAATAATCAGGGGTTTTTCATCTATCAGGGCCAGTACCCTTTCGCCGGCGGCAATACCGGAATGTATACTGCTGAAAGAATCTGAGATCGCTCTGGCCGGACGCATTACCTGCGAAAAAATTGCCACATAAGTAATAAAGTTTTGAGGGCTTAATGAGGAAGCATCTTTTGTAAATATGAGATGCCCCCCATAAAGTACAATACATGCTACCATTGTTATTCCAAAAAACTCCGATACGGGGGAAGCTAATTGCTGGCGTCTTGCCATTGACCGTATTATGGATGAATACTTAGTGTTTTCCTGGTCAAACCTGTTTTTTATAAATTCAGTAGCATTAAAAGCTTTGATAATTTTTATGCCTGACAGGGCTTCATCCAAATAGCTGATCATGTTTCCATAGGTTTGCTGAGATGCAATGGCTTGTGATTTAAGCCGTTTTACAATTTTTGATATAACAAACCCCGAAACCGGAATGATCAGCAATGAATAGAAAGTAAGATTAACTGATATGGCAAAAAGCCAAGCCATATAAGCTATTAATGTTAACGGTTCCTTAAAGATAACTTGTAATGTACTGGTTACTGAAAATTGAACAACCTGCACGTCAGATGCAATTTTTGAAATTATATTCCCTTTACGCTCATTATTAAAGTAACTGAGGTGAAGCCCCATTACATTATTAAACACTGCCCGCCTGAAGTTTAATAAGGTATGCACCCGTAAGTTTTCCATGGTTCGCTGGGATAAATAACGAAACAGGTTGCCTAACAGCGCTGATGCAACAATTGTGGCACATACAAATTCTAAGGTGCCCCATTTGCCGTAGGTATTAAGCATGTATTGTACCGAATAATTGAAGGTAGCCATAATATTATAGAAAGATGGCTTAGGGCCTAATTTTACGAAAACCTGTTTTCCGGAAAATAAAGTTTGAAGCAGCGGCGCCAGCAGCGCAAGATTAAGCGTGCTGAATATTACAGAAAATATGGTGGTAATTATATATGGAATAGCAAACTTTTCAATTGGTTTTGCAAAGGATAGCAGCCGGAAGTATGTCTTCATCAAAAGAATAAAATAAAAGTACAAAGCTAACAGTAATTAGTTAGTTAAGGGTTGATTAAGTTAGATTAAGTTGATTAGGTTGGATTAATTTGATTAAGTTAAATTAAGTGAATGGTTATCCAGAGCCTGCTTAAATAATTGTGTCAAGTTAGGAAATTCGTAAACTTGATACAACAATGAAAAAAGAAAAATTTGATTTTGAAGAATTCCGCCGCCAGGCGGAAGAGTTATTAAGGTAAAAGGCTAACCGTTCACAGGTAAGAATCGATCTCTTATACCGCTGTTAAAGCGTGGTCCGGAGGCCTCATCAGAGGGCGAACCGGATGATCAGGAAAGCAGAAAGCCTAACTTTTGCAACAACTACGACTTTCTACAACCAAATCACAACTGCATAGCAAACGATAGCCCCGGCACTCCATACTGGTAAGTTGGCATAACCATTGTCTTTCTTCCTTGTTTGTCTGTATGCGTTAGCTTATTGCGGATATAAGGATAAACTAAATAAGACAGTTTTGTTGAAAGTATGCCAAAACCGGCGCCTGCGACTACATCACTGAACCAATGGTCCCTGTTATACATCCGGAAAACGCCGGTGGTAACGGCAAAAGCATAGCCAACAACGGTATACGCAGGAGATTTAGACGAGTACTCCTGGGCCATAAATTCTGCACCCATAAAGGCCAGCCCCGTATGCCCCGATGGGAAAGACAAACGATCCAATCCATTAGGCCGTAAACGACGGGTTGTTTTTTTTGTTATAAATTCAGATATGCCTAAAAAACCCGCAGATAATCCAAGCAATGCGGTGCGGTCAATAAACCTATTTTTACCCAGGTCGCCAAAAAGGTTCAAACCATATACGATAACTACCGGGCCGATCAGGAAATAGCTTTCGGCTCTTGTGTTAAAATTAGGCGCAGTTTTTCTTATTTCACTTTGAAAATAGTAGTCAACACGGCGTACCGGATGAATTACAAAGGATGAGGCTCCATATAAAATCAAACCAGCCGGGGGAATAAGTGTCCATGTTTTAACATGCAGACGCTTTACGGTATCCGGGGCCGTTAAAATGTCCTTTTTTAAAGTGTCGCTCATCTTCTTTTTTGTAGTATCTACAACTTTTTGGGCACTCGCCTCAAACGAAATGATGCAGAGCAATGCAAATATTATATTTTTCACAGTTAGATAAATTTTAGTTACAACAATAACATGGCAAATTGGTTTGAATGAGCGACAAGCCGTTACCATCAATATAATATAAAGATTACATTTAGGTCAACGGGCCCAATTATCGGCTAAAAAATCAATAATTGCATTATTAAATTAAATTTTGTAACTTACTGAACCATATTTTGTTAAATTTTGTTAAAATGTTTTATAAAATGGGCAGTATTTAAATTGGTGACTTCTTTATTTATATTTTTGTAGATAATATTAAAGGATGAGGCGAATTTTTACTTTCAACTATTCACGTATAGCAGTAATTGCGTTGGCAATATGCCTGGGTTTCGCTTTTACTAATAGTGTTGCCTATTCGCAGTCAGATACCACTTATTTACACCTGCTAAAACCAAAACAAGCAAAAAGTTATTTTAAAAGCCCTTTGCACTTAGTGCTTCCGCCATTAAAACCGGCTGTTATCTCAACGCAAAGGCTCAGCGTTTATAAACCTGATGATAAATTATTAAATAATGTACAGGTATACCCAAATCCTGTAACTGATCAGATAAATTTGAAATACGATCTGTCGCGTTATTCAAGCGTTACTATAAAAATAATAGACGTATTAGGTAATGATATCGTCACTCCCTTTTCCCAAAGGGGGGTTGAACCCGGCGAAAAAAGCTTCAGCTATGCTTTAAACGGTAAATTAACACGGGGGTTTTATTTTGTAAGGATCATTGCCGGGACAGAATCGGTAATTAAAAGGATTTCGGTTTTGTGATTTCGGACTATGATTTTTATGATTTAATGATGTTAGGATTTTGGGCACTCATTAAAACTTCACATGCGTTTTCTATAGCCAAAATTATCCGGATGTTTAGAATTATATACCCTTTTATATTCAACGCTTTTGGCGCCGAAGTTTATCGATAGTCCAAAGGGTAAATTATATGCTTCTAAGTAATTCATCGCCTGGGCAAGATTAAGATCATCAAGGACTTTTACAGCTTTTAGTTCAACCATTATTTTGTTTTCAACAAAAAAATCGACCTTTCTTTTACCAATGTCGATATTATCATAAAAAATAGTCATTTCCATTTCTCGTCCAAAAGTTAACCCTTGTTTTCCCATCTCAATTGCCAGCGCCCTTTGGTAAATAACTTCCTGAAAACCACAGCCCAAAGCATTGTGTACTTTCATTGCACACCCAATAATTTTGCCCGTAATTTCTTCATGTTGCATTTCGTTAAAAATTTTGAAATTAAAAGATTGGAAGATATTAAAATAAAATTATTCCGAGGCAATTTTCCTAAAATCCTTTAATCTTATAAATCTTAGTCCTATTTTCGGCACTATGAAAATAATAGCCATAGGCCGTAATTATGCCGAACATGCAAAAGAATTAAATAACCCGGTGCCAGGCGTGCCGGTTATTTTTATGAAGCCCGATACGGCACTTTTAAAAGACAACAAACCCTTTTACCACCCTGATTTTTCAGAAGATATCCATCACGAAATTGAGATCGTATTAAAGATCAGCAAAGAGGGGAAGCATATCAGTGAAAAATTCGCGCCTGATTACTTCGATGAAATTGCATTAGGGGTTGATTTTACCGCCAGGGATATACAGTCGCGCCACAAAGAAAAAGGCTTGCCCTGGGAATTGGCGAAAGCTTTTGACAATTCGGCGCCGGTGAGCACATTTTTACCGAAGTCACAGTTTGGTGATCTGCGTAATATCAGTTTTAAACTTGACGTAAACGGGAAAACCAGGCAACTGGGTAATACGTCCAATATGCTTTTTTCATTTAATTATATCATTGCCTTTGTGTCAAGATATATCACCCTTAAAAAAGGTGACCTGGTATTTACCGGTACCCCGCAGGGTGTTGCTAAGGTAAACGTAGGCGATAGGCTGGAAGGTTACCTGGAAGATGTGAAAATGCTTGATTTTTACGTTAAGTAAATATGACTAAAAAACTGCCTGGCTAAGCAAATCGCATAATTTACTCACCCGGTCGTTGCTTCGCTCGACCACCCTCTCTACCGCAAGCGGTAAAGAGGGTTAAAAAAACACTTTTTCACCCTCTTTTTTGCTCGCAAAAGAGAGGGTCGACCAGCGTAGCGCCCGTCGGGGTGAGTAAATATACGCCATGCTTGAACGTATGATATGTTGTTAACTGAACAGAATTATAATATGATTAAAAAACTCCCCCTTCTTTTCATCCTGTTTTTCGGTTTTTACATTCATGTTTTTGCACAAAATATTTACACCAGCAGGCCATACCCTCAAAACTATTTCCGTTATCCCCTTGATCTGCCGCCATCTACCGCCGGTTCATTTGGCGAGTTAAGGCCAAATCATTTTCATTCCGGACTCGATTTTAAAACTAATTCGCGTACGGGTTACCCGGTCCACGCTGCCGCCGACGGTTATGTATCCCGTTTAAAAGTTGAATTTGGCGGCTTTGGCAATGCCATATATATTGCCCATCCCAATGGTTATACCACTGTTTATGGGCATATTGAACGCTTTAGCCCTGCAATGATTAAACTCATCCGGGATACACAGTACCGGCAGCAAAGCTTTGAAGTTGATTTTAAATTGCAGCCTTTACAATTACAGGTTTGTAAGGATGAGGTGATAGCATGGTCGGGTAATGCAGGTGCATCGGAAGGGCCGCACCTGCATTTCGAGATCAGGGACACCCAAACTGAAGAAACAATAAACCCGCAGTTATTTGGCCTGACCATTCCTGATAAAATACCACCCACAATTTATGGCATCGGGATATATCACCTGGATGGAAACCCTTTCAGCGAAAAAACGCCGCGCCGGTTTTTCCCTGTCACTGGGAAAGCGGGCAATTATCACCTGACAAAACCAGCAGTAATGAATTTAAACGGGGAAATTGGTTTTGGGATTACAACAAATGACAGGACCAGTGCATCCGCAAATCATAACGGCATCTATTCTATCGAATTAAAACTCGACGGTAAAACAGTTTATACCTTCGCGGCCGAGCGCTTTGCTTTTGATCAAACTCATGCTATTAATGCTTACATCGACTACCCGGAATTTTTAAAGGCCCGCCGATGGATACAAAAATGCTTTATTTTGCCCGGCAGTAAAATATCACTTTATCCGCAATCGGTAAACCGGGGCCTAATCACTTTTAATGATGCCGCACTGCACCAGGTTGAATATATCGTAAAGGATGTTGCCGGAAATACATCAACACTCGATATTAAAGTGAGGTCGACGCTTTCAGGGAACAAACTTTCATCGGCTAAGCCGCTTGGCAATTTATTTCGATATGATAAAATAAATGAGTTCAGCAACGAAAAAGTAAAGTTGGTTATTAATCCCGGCAACCTGTATGATGACGTTGATTTTACCTATTCAACATTGCCAAAAAAACCCGGCGCATTTTCTGTTATTCACTGTATTCATAACCGCTTTACGCCTATACATGATAACTATGACCTGTGGATAAAGCCAGACAGCACTATCGGGGAATTTGCAGACAAGGCTGTTATCGTAAATACTAATGGGGGTTGTGAGGGGGGTACTTACCAGGATGGCTATATAAAAACACAGGTACGCGGCTTTGGTGATTTTTATATAAAAATTGACACTGTGCCGCCGTTTATTGTTCCTCTTAATATAAAAAATGGCGTTAACCTGGCTAAATCGCCCGGTATCTTCTTAAAGATTGGCGATCGTTTATCAGGCGTGAAAGCCTTTGCCGGTAAAATTGATGGCAAATGGGTTTTAATGGAATGGGATTATAAAAGTAAAATACTAAGTTATACCTTTAATAACGATATTGCCGCAGGTAAACATATATTTGAATTAACTGTTAGCGATTACAAAGAAAATAGTTCACACTTTACCGCAAATTTTTACAGATAACATGGCAAAACTTAAGGAAGGCGATAAGGCGCCCGATTTCACCGCAAAAGATCAGAATGGCAAAACCGTTTCTTTATCGGATTTTAGAGGAAAAAATGTGATCCTTTATTTTTATCCAAAAGATGATACGCCGGGCTGCACTGCCGAAGCCTGTAGCTTCAGGGATAATTATCAATCTATGTTAAGCAAGGGCTTTGACGTTATTGGGGTAAGTACTGACGATGAAAAATCGCACAAAAAATTTGAAAAGAAATTCGATCTGCCTTTCATGCTGATTGCAGATCCGGATAAAAAAATAGTTGAGGCCTACGGCGTTTGGGTTGAAAAAAATATGTATGGGAGAAAGTATATGGGTACCGCCCGCACCACTTTTATCATAAATAAAGGGGGAACGATTGATAAAATAATTGACAAAGTTGACACTAAAAACTCATCACAGCAAGTAGTTGATCTTTTGCAGTGATGGCTTAGATATGAGATGTGAGATTTTAGATGTGAGATATGAAATTGATCATCAAAAGACAGTCTCAAATCTCATATCTCACATCTAATAATATAATATTAAAAATAGAGATTTAGATAAGCATTGGGAAAAGATAGTCCCGAATCCCATATCTAACATCTCAAATCTATAACAACATGCCAACAGAGGTTGCGGACGCAGAGATTTTAAGCAAGTTTCAGGATGAAAAGACCAGGAATGAGGCATTTAACCTGCTGCTGAAAAAATATCAGCAAAAGATTTACTGGCACGTTCGCCGTATGGTTATTGACCATGACGACGCGGATGACCTGGTACAGGACGTTTTTATAAAGGTATGGAAAAACCTTGCCGGTTTTAGAAGCGATGCGCAGCTGTATACCTGGATGTACCGGATTGCCACTAATGAATGCATAACTTTTCTGAACAAGAAAAAACAAAAAAACAATATTTCGCTGGATGATGTGGCCTACGAACTGGCCGATACTTTAGCCGACTCGACCTATTTTAACGGTGACGCCGCGCAAAGGAAATTGCAGGAAGCGTTACTTACACTTCCTGAAAAACAAAAACTTGTATTCAACATGAAATATTACGATGACATGAAGTACGAAGAAATATCCCGGATTCTTGGAACAAGCGTGGGAGCCTTGAAGGCATCGTTTCACCTGGCGGTGAAAAAAATTGAAGCGCACTTATTGTCGAAAGATTAATTACAACGGATTTAAACCTTTTGTCTGTTAATCCATCTATAGTTGTTAGGATATGAAGAGCGATATGGAAAATAAAGATTGGCTGAATGATTATATGTCACTTAAACAGGTTAACCCGGTTAACCCGTTTACTGTGCCGGCTGGTTATTTTGATGAGCTGGCAGATCATATTATATCACTTAAAAATTTAGATGAGTTAAAAAATAGCGGCCTTTCAGGTGGTTTTACAGTTCCCGAAAATTATTTCGAAGAACTGACAGCCAATATTCAAAGCAGGATAGCCGTTGAAAATGCTTTGAATAGGGAGGATACCGGTTTTATTGTACCTGCCGGATATTTTGACAACCTTGGCCAGCAAATAAGCAGCAGGATTTTAGTTGAAGAAGCATTAAGTAACCCGGCTGAACATTTCACCGTTCCGCCGGGTTATTTTAATCAGCTTAGAGAAAATATTTTAAATAAAACAGCTAACGCTAGCGGTGGCAACCGCAATGCAATTGTAAGAAGATTGTTTGCTTCAACAGCTTTTAAATATGCTACTGCTGCCTGTTTTGCTTTAGTTTTAGGGGGCGGTATACTTTTAAATGAACTTGCCAATAGCCCTGTTAATGAACATAACAACTCCTTTTTGCATAAGCAGCTGTCAAAAATTCCGGTTGATGAAATTAAAAGTTATTTACAGTTAAACGTTGATGCAGGCGACACTCAGCAGACGGTTACGACAGAAGGGTCTCCTGTTAATGAGAATAGTTTAAAAGATGCTTTGCAAAATTATGCAGATAGCGTTCAATAATATGTTATAGTGAATAAGTTCATCAAACCTATTTTTTGTATATTATTTATACTGGCTTTTGGCTATAAAAGCTTTGGCCAGACGCGCGTGCGCCTACCCATTGAACGCTATGGTACGCCTACGCGTGTCCCTGTTCAGCGTGTCCCTGTTCAGCGTAGTTATCCAGTAAACAGACAGCCCAATTCCGGCGGAAAAATAGAGGTTGTTAAAGAAAATTATATAGGCCTCCGGTTAAAACTTACACGTGATGAAGCAAAAGCATTTTGGCCCTTGTACCGTCAGTATGTACAGGAACAAACGGCCGTGAGAATTGCGGAGCGGATAAACAACTCTAAAGACTCTCCGGATGGCACCCGGCAGATCGACAATGAATTGAAATATGAAACCGAACTGGTAAACATCAGGAAACATTTCAGGGACGAGTTTTTAAAAATATTGCCTCCCGAAAAAGTAAGCGAGCTTTATAAAAGCGAACGTGAGTTTAAAGACGAAATGCTCAGACAATTAAGTGAGCGCAGTGTTAGAGCGGGGGACTAGTTTTTTAGTTGATTAAGCTGATTTGGTGAGTAAGTTGATTGAGTTTAACTTTGTCTAAATTCATTACAACTTAATCTAACTCAATCAACTCAATCCAACTTAATCAACTCAACCACATGCCCACCCTGCGACAATTATTTCTCTCCAATAATGCCCAAACCACCAATTTCCCGCTGTTGCTTGAATTTGAGCGGGCCGAAGGCATTTATATGTATGATAAGCAGGGGCGTGCTTACATTGACCTTATTTCGGGCATTGGTGTAAGCAACCTGGGCCATAGTAATCCTTATGTGGTTAATGCCATAAAAGAACAACTGGATAAATATATGCACCTGATGGTGTACGGCGAATATGTACAAACCCCGCAGGTGCGCTTTGCCGAAAAATTGATCTCGTTGCTGCCGCCAACTTTGCAATCTGTTTATTTCACAAATTCGGGTGCAGAGGCTGTTGAGGGCGCATTAAAACTAGCCAAACGTTTTACAGGAAGGCGAGAGATCGTTGCTTTTTATAATTCTTATCATGGCAGCACCCAGGGTGCATTAAGCGTAATGGGCAACGAAGAATTTAAACAAGCTTACAGGCCACTATTACCGGGTGTTAGGTTCATCCGGTTTAATAACCCGGATGACCTCGGCGAAATAAATGACCAAACCGCGTGTGTTATTATTGAAACCATTCAGGGCGAGGCCGGAATAAGGGTACCGGATGCTGCATATATGCAGGCGCTGCGCGTACGATGCAATGAGACGGGAACATTATTGATATTAGATGAGATACAAGCCGCTTTTGGACGTACCGGTAAATTATTTGCCTTTGAACACTTTAATATTGTTCCTGATATACTTTTATTGGCCAAAGCCCTGGGTGGAGGGATGCCACTAGGCGCTTTTATTGCATCGCATGATATAATGTCAGCGTTAAAAGAAAACCCTATCCTTGGGCATATAACCACTTTTGGCGGCCACCCGGTTTGCTGCGCTGCCGGGCTTGCCGCGCTCGAAGTATTGCTTAGTGAAAAGCTGTTTGATACGGTGGCCGCAAAAGAGACCTTATTCAGGAAAACCTTAACGCACCCAACAATAAAAGAAATACGCGGGAAAGGGCTTATGCTTGCCATCGAACTGGAAACCTTTGAGCTCAATAAAAAAGTAATAGACCGCTGTATTGAACATGGCGTAATTACCGATTGGTTTTTGCACTGCGGCAATGCCATGCGTATTGCGCCGCCGCTGATCATCACAAACGATGAAATTAAAAAAGCCTGTGATGTGATTGTAGAAGCGGTGGGGCACTATAGCTGAATGCACAGCTTTGACGATAAATTAAATACAAGAACTCCCGGGCATTAGCATGGCGGCGATTTACTCGTCTGGCATCGCATCTCCCTTCTACCTCAAGATTATTACCAGTCGTTCAAAATTATCGCAATAATTAAATTAATTATTGGTTAAGAAAAATGCAAAGCACAACATTAAAATAGGCTTGAATAGCAGCTAAACACAGTTCTTTTGGCTGTAATCACTTTTTTTAAGTCAGAACTTTAAACAATAAATTAAAAAGGGCGTTACTAATATAAATACATTCCTCTTTTAAAATGAAAACAGCATATATATCGACTTATCCGCCACGCGAATGCGGAATCGCGACCTTTAACCAAAATCTAATGCGTGCAATAAATGCAAATTTTTCAGAAAAAGGTGGTATACCGCAGAACGATTTCGTTGTGGCTGTAACCGATTCGGAAAATATGCAGGAGTACGAATATCCCGAAGAAGTAAAGTATGTTATCCGTCAAAATAATCAAAAGGATTATATACAGGCTGCCATTTATATCAATACCGGCGATGCCGATGTTTGCATTATGGAACATGAATTTGGGATATACGGCGGGGAAAGCGGTATATATATACTACCCTTGCTTAACCGGCTCGAAAAACCTTTAATATCCATTTTACACACCGTATTAAAAGATCCCAGTTATGTTCAGCGTATCATTATTCGCGAGATAGCCACCCAATCATCAAAAATAATTGTGATGAGCAACAGGGCAGTAAAGCTTTTGACCACTATTTACGATATCCCCGCAGATAAAATACAAATAATTGAACATGGTGTGCCTGATGTTGAAGCAAGCGAGGATAACCCGGTTAAAAATTTAAGTCAATTTAAAAGCTGGAGGGTTTTGCTGACATTTGGCTTGTTAAGCCCCAACAAAGGCCTCGAAACCGTAGTAAAAGCATTACCGAAGATAATTGAGCGCCACCCGGATGTTATGTACGTTGTTTTGGGCAATACACACCCCGGTGTATTAAAAAGTTCCGGCGAGGAATATCGTGACCACCTTAAAAGCCTTGCGGCCAATTTGAATGTATCAAAGCATCTTAGTTTTATCAACAAGTTTGTTTCTGAAGAAGACCTGGTGAGCTATCTTTCAGCAGCCGAAATTTACGTAACACCGTATTTAAATGAAGCACAAATTACGAGTGGCACCTTATCTTATGCAGTTGGGGCCGGAGCGGCTATAGTGTCGACACCTTACTGGCATGCAACAGAATTGTTAGCTGATGGCCGCGGGCGCCTGTTTGATTTTAAAAATGCTGACACACTGGCTGATATCGTAAATGAATTGTTGGATCAAAAATATGCTTTGAATGAGTTAAGGATGAAAGCATATAATTATGGCTTGCATTTGCGCTGGCCGGTAATTGGGGCCAAATTTATAAAGGCAGCAAATGAAGCTTGTGCAGCTTATGACTTCAGAGACAAAATTTTAAGCAACAGCGTTGTTGACCCGGAAATAATGCCCGAATTTAGTTTAACGCATATCCTGCGTTTAACCGACGACACAGGGGTGGTTCAACATGCTAAATATGGCATTCCGAATTTGAAGGAGGGCTATTGCCTTGATGACAATGCAAGGGCTTTAATAATGGCTTTGATGGCCTACGAGCGCAGTAAAAGTAAGGAAGCTGTTGAACTTTTGCCGGTATACATCAGCTACATTCATTATATGCAAACGGAGAATGGTAATTTCCGTAATTTCCTAAGCTTTAACCGGCAATACCTGGACGAAGTAGGATCGGAAGATTCATTTGGGCGTACGATTTGGGCATTAGGTTATTTAATTGGCTGTGCGACAAGTAATTCGTATCGGGAGTTTGCGAGGGAAATACTGCATAAATCATTTCCGCATTTTAAGACGCTGCAACACCTGAGGGGGATGGCAAATACAATTATTGGCATTAGCTTATACCTGCAGGTTGTACCGGGCGATGAAGGGATGGTTAATGAGCTGATAAGGCTTACGCAGCCATTAATCGATGCTTTTGAAAGTAACCAGTCAGACAACTGGCAATGGTTTGAAGAAAAAATGACCTATGATAATGCAATACTTCCGTTAGCATTACTGCATTCATATGAAATCACAGGCAACGAAAAAGCCAAACAGGTTGCTTTAAAAACAATGGCATTTTTAGATATGTTAACTTTGTCAAACGGTTATTTAAGTCCGGTTGGCAACGACGGCTGGTATTACCGGGGGGGAACATTCCCTGCTTTTGACCAGCAGGCCATTGAAACGATGGCGATGGTTTTGCTGCATTTCCAGGCTTATAAAATATTCCGCAAACCACAGAACATTGAGAAAATGTTTTTGTGCTATAAATGGTTCCTTGGCGAAAACACGTTGAGGGCTCCCTTGTATGATCATGAAACGAAAGGCTGCTGTGATGGACTGTTGCCGACCGGTATTAACCGAAACCAGGGGGCAGAGAGCACTTTAGCTTACCTTATTTCGCATTTAACTGTTTTAAATGCCTTTGAACTGGAATACGAATACAACAAAACCATTCAGTTTGCCGATTCTTTTTGAATGAGAGTAGCAATATTAGCCCCCGTTGCCTGGCGCACACCGCCAAGGCACTACGGACCATGGGAACAGATAGCTTCAAATATAACCGAAGGTTTAATAAACTTGGGGATAGACGTTACTTTGTTTGCGACAGGCGACTCGATAACAGCAGGTAAGCTGCTGGCCGTTTGTAACGTGGGTTATGAAGAAGACCGGAGCCAGGATGCAAAGGTGCTGGAGTGTTTACATATCAGTAACCTGATGGAAAGGGCTTCTGATTTTGATATTATCCACAACAATTTTGATTTTTTACCGCTAACTTATACTCATCTGATAAAAACGCCTGTTATTACTACTATACATGGCTTTTCATCACCGGCTATAATTCCGGTTTATAAAAAATATAATGCTACCGGGTACTATGTATCTATAAGCAACTCCGACAGGAGCCCTGAACTGAATTATCTCGCCACTGTGTACAATGGTTTGAACACGAATGATTTTGAATTTAATGACAAGCCAGATGATTATCTTTTATACTTCGGAAGAATACATCCCGACAAGGGGACAGCCGAGGCGATAAAAATAGCCGGGAAAAGCGGAAGGAAATTACTCATAGCGGGCATTATACAGGATGCCAGTTATTTTAAAGAAAAGATAGCGCCGGAATTAAATTCGCAAATTGAATACATCGGTTCTGCCGGACCTGAACAAAGAAACAAACTTTTAGGAAATGCAGCAGCATTGTTGCACCCCGTTAATTTTAATGAGCCTTTCGGTATGAGTGTGGCTGAAGCCATGCTTTGCGGTACGCCTGTCATTGCGTTTAACAAAGGCTCAATGCCAGAATTAATCGATAATGAGAAGACAGGTTTTTTGGTCAGCAATGTTGATGAAGCAGTGGAAGCGGTGAAGCAGCTTAAAAATATAAACCGGCAGGATTGTTACCAGTGGGCCGTTTCGCGATTTTCAAGTGACAAAATGGTGGACGATTATTTGAAGCTTTATGAACAGATTTTATATAAATAAATAACTATACCTTTTATTCAATCACATCTTCCTTAAGCCTGATGATCAGTTCTTCGAGGTCAACTTCGGCGAATGCACTGGATGAATCAGATACACCATAGGGAATGATAAGTTTGCCGTTACAAACAATAGAACCGCACGAATAAAGTACATTGGGCACATAGCCCTCACGTTCATCAATGTTTGGTACAAGCAGCGGCTCTTTTAACCTGCCAATTTCAATCGTAGGATCATCCAGTTTTAGCAAGCTTGCTCCAAGGGCATACCTGCGCATAGCGCCCACGCCATGTGTAATTATTATCCACCCGTGCTCGGTTTCAATCGGTGAGCCGCAATTGCCTATCTGTATAAATTCCCAGGTATACTTTGGCTGCTGCAACAGAATTGGCTTTTCCCAGATATTTATTTTATCCGAATACATTATATAATTATTGCAGCCATCAATCCGCGATATCATGGCAAATTTGTCATTTATCTTGCGCGGAAATAAAGCGAGGTTCTTGTTTTGAGCCCCTGCGCCATACAGCGGCATCATTTTAAAGGTATAAAAATCTGTTGTTTGCAGCAGTTTTGGCATTATAAGCGCTCCGTCAAAAGCCGTATAGGTGGCATAATAGACAGACCCGCTGTCCCCATTTTTAAAGTGTACAAACCTTGCATCTTCAATTCCTTTGCGTTCATACTCAGATATAGGGAATATTACGCGGTCGGAAATGTCGGTGTCGTACGAAAAAACAATTTCATAGTAGGAATCAGCCAGCCATAATACCTTATCATATTCAAGTTTCCTTATCTCGCTTTCTTCTAAATTCTGCGAATCGATAATTACCCTTCTCAGGTTTGAATATTCAAAATGATGATCGAGTTTTGCTTCCAGTTCCCTTAATAAATCAATATTTATTTGGGTTACAGCGGCTTTTTCAAAAAACAATTTCTTGTTATAGATCGCATTCCTCACAATTTCAGCTTCATCGATATAATTGCCGGCCGGTAACACTGTAATGTTATTATTCTGATCAATTAAGGCCCGCCTGAAAGTAATTGACGATATATGCCCCTCACCCACAGCCCTGAAACTGATGATCATCCTTTTGTTGCCCTCTTGCAATTCTGTTTGGTCGGGATCTTCAACTATGGACGGGTTAAAAAAAGCTGCTGATTCAACCGAATACTCATGCGTAAAGTACGAGCCGAGAAGCAACCTGCGATATAGCGATAGACTTTTATAATTAATTCTCAGTTCCTTCAAAATCGGTTTTAATTTGCCGCAGTGACGATCTAAAACACGTGTAATATTTCTATGCCGCTTAGAATACTCCTGCAATAAAGGCGAAATCACACCAAATGCAGCTTCTTCGCTGATGGTCATCACTCTTTTAATAATTTCTTTGGAACGATTCTTATCATTAAAAAAAAATCGGGCTATAACGCGCTTAGGATCAGGGTATATTCTTATCGGTTTACGTTCAACGGAGAGTCTCATATAAGAAAAAAAAACATTTATCTATTAACATCAATATCTAAAAATTGATTTGGGCAATTTTACGAACGTTTTAATTAAATAGATGCGTATTTATATCATTTTATTTCTTTTTATCAGGTATGATTTTAAAACATTTTGGTACCCATCATCAATGTAAGCGTCCACAATGTCGATATGATACTGGGCGCACTTTAATTCAAGCTCATGGCGGTAATTTTGAAGAGACGCCAGGTATGAGCTTCGTATTTTATTGGGATGTACCCTTATCTGTTCGCCGCTTTCCATATCAACAAAATGGTGAGGCCTGTTATCAAAATTAAATTCAATCTCTTTTTGCTTGTCGCTGACATTAAAAATGATCACTTCGTGCTTGTTGTATTTTAAATGCTGAATGGCTGCAAATAATGATTGCAATTTTTCGGGGTTCATGCTGTTTTCGAGCATATCGCTGAAAATGATGACCATCGACCGCTGATGGATCTGTCCGGCAATATCGTGTAATACCCCGGTAATATTTGTAGCGGTATTTTCTTTCGGATGATTATAGGCCTTTTCGAGTTCGGCATATAAATAAAATAAATGGGTGGAGGTAGATTTAACCTGGCTTATCCAATCGATCTTGTCCGAAAAGAGACATAAACCAAATGCATCGCGCTGCTTTTTAAACAGGTACATTAACGACGCTATCGAATAAACCGAAAATTGAAGCTTATTCATCCCCTTATCGGGGAAATTCATAGAAGAGGAGGTATCGAGTAACAGGTAACAGCGAAGATTTGTTTCCTCCTCAAATTGTTTTACAAAGAGCTTGTCGGTGCGTGCAAATAATTTCCAGTCGATATTTTTTACTGATTCCCCGTTGTTATATAAACGATGCTCGGCAAACTCAACCGAAAAGCCATGAAAAGGGCTTTGATGCAAACCTGTTATAAAGCCTTCCACCACCTGCCGGGCCAAAAGTTCCAGGTTGGCTAATTGATTATTATATGATTCCACCGATTGTAGCACGATTATAGTATGATTTCACCGATTTATAAAAACGATTACACCGATTGTAAAAAACGATTGCACCGATACGCTAATCATACACATTCATTAAATCAGTGTAATCCCAAATAATAATCAGTGTAATCACAAACAATAATCGGTGTAATCCCCAATAATAATCAGTGTAATCCTAGAATTGCTTGCGTAATTTATCAGCTAAAACAGATTTTGGAACTGCGCCAATTTGTTTGTCCACAATTTCGCCGTTTTTGAAGAATAATAAGGCTGGTATATTTCGGATACCAAATTTCATTGATATACCGGGATTGTTATCAACATTCACTTTACCCACAACTGCCTTGCCATCATATTCCTTTGCAATTTCTTCAACCACAGGGCCAACCATTCTACAGGGTCCGCACCATTCTGCCCAAAAATCAACCAGTACCGGTTTATCAGATTTAAGGACGAGTTCGTCAAAGTTTGCATCAGTAATTTCTAAAGCCATGATTTTGTTTTTTTAATTTAAAGATTTTTCGTTGTACAAAGATATACTATTCAAATTGCTTGCCGCAATTGCTGGCATGACAATATGACAATTAGAAGGTAATTAAAAAGTCAATTTCAATTTGATTTCGGATTAGTTTGATTTAGGATTTCGGATTTATAAAGATTCTTTGAAATATTGATATACTCAAATCCGAAATCGTAATTCCGAAATCCGAAATTTCTGCCTTACTTTGACACATGAGCATTCTTGTTGAATCTTTAACAAAACTTTACGGCGTTCAAAAAGCTATCGATGGCATTAATTTTAGCGCAAACCCAGGCGTGTCAGGCTTTTTAGGGCCCAATGGCGCCGGCAAATCAACAACCATGAAAATACTTACCTGCTTTATCCCCAAAACGGAAGGTAAGGCTTCGGTATGCGGATATGATATTGAAAAACAACCTTTGGAGGTAAAGCGAAATATAGGCTACCTTCCCGAAAGCAACCCGCTTTATCTTGATATGTATGTAAAGGAGTCGCTGGCATTTATTGCAGGAATCCATCAGATCAAATCACCGCAAAAACGTATTACAGAAATCATTGAACAAACAGGACTTGGTCCCGAACAGCATAAAAAAATTGGCCAGTTATCAAAAGGCTACCGCCAGCGCGTGGGCCTGGCACAAGCCATTTTACACGATCCGCAGGTATTGATACTGGATGAGCCTACGTCAGGGCTTGACCCAAACCAGCTTATAGGCATACGACAGCTGATCCTCGAACTTGGTAAAACAAAGACAGTTATTTTATCAACCCATATTATGCAGGAGGTTGAGGCGGTATGCGACCATGTGATCATCATTAAAAAAGGCAAAATTGTAGCGGATAGTACACTGAACGGATTAAGAGAAAAGAATGAAGGAAAAACGCTTGAAAACATTTTTATAAGCCTGACAAATAAGTGAACCCTATCAAAAAATGATTGCCATAGAAAGAAATTATCGCATGTCACCAGGCGTTCCTACAGAACGCAATAATCGGATTTGTTTTTTCTACCAACCAAACCTTCCTATGGAAGGCATTTCTATGTTGCAAACATATTTCATCGGGACATTTGGTTGGTAGAAGGCGCATCCAATCAATATGCACGTCACGTAGGAGCGTTTCGTGCTGGAGCGACAATTTGATCTGCACCCGTAGTTTGGTTTAATACCGAAATTTTATTATAAATTTACCACCCAGCCAACTTTATTAACATGAAAAAATTACTACTATCGGCCCTTTTTATTAATCAGTAATTCGGTTATCATAATATTTATATTTATCGGTTAAAAGACCTTATCAACTATGAATAAAATTTTACTATTTACAATTGCTCTAAGCGGCGCGGCCTTGGGCAGTTATGCACAAACAAAACCTTTACCTCAATTAAGTATCGGCGTAGAATTTGGCTTGCCAACTAGTCAGGCAAGTAATGCGTACATCGGCCAGACCAGTAATGTGTATGGCTCTGCCATTGGGGTGTCTGCTAAACTGGAATTGCCTGTTTCAGCTTCTCCGTTTAGTGTGGTGATTACGACAGGCCTAAGTTATTTTCTTAATAGATATTATTATAGCGGACCTTTACGCAACGGAACATTTATAACCCCTATTGAGGCAGGCGGGAAATATTATTTTACCAAGATAGGATACTTTGAAGGCGATTTTGGTGTTTCGGCTGATAATTATGTACTAACACTATTGGATAATGGGTCTCCTGTACGCACGAAATTTGAAAATACCGCCTTTATTTATTCTCCCATTATTGGTTTTACAGCGCCAACCAGTAAACATAAAGCTACCGTAGATATTGGGTTAAGATATGAAGCCCGGGTTGAAAGCGGCGGTACTGTTAGCCAGGTTGCAATACGCATTGCTTACCGGTTCAAACTAAAATAAGTGGTAAATTGTACGGAACAATCAGACAACTGCTTCTTAATGCCTGTTTCAGTTTCCTCCGCTTGTAAATGCTGCAATCTGCTCTACAAAGGTTTCGGGGGATACATTCGGGAAACCATCCCAATCTTTTAGCACCTTACCATGCTCATCAACCAGTAGGGTATAAGGGAATTTGCCTTCGGGGTTGTATTTATCTGCCAGGGCCTCATTGCGCTGGGTTTGTTCTTTGCTTAACTGGTTTTTCTTTTGCCGTGGAAAATCAGCCCTTACCAAAACAAGATGGTCCGCGGCATAATTTTCAAAAGTGGCATTTTCTAGTATTTCCGTTCTTTCCCTTATACAAGGACCGCACCAGTCTGACCCCGAAAAATTGATCAATATCAGTTTATGTGTTTTAGCGGCTTCGGAAGAAGCTTCGTTAAAATCGCCCAGCCATGTAACGGCGGCGAAAAGGTGAAGGATAAAAAAAGCGGTCAATAGTTTCATATTAATATTTATATACGATTTTTTTTTGAATTTATTATAACAATATTAATGTAGGATTCTGAAGTTGAAATGAAATTGGGTTGATTTAACAGTTTTTAACATGCTTTTTACGCTATTTAAAAAAATGCAAATTAATTTTTGAACAATAGGTCATTCCTTCTATATTTGCAGTCCCAAAACGAAGGGAGTTTAGCTCAGCTGGTTCAGAGCATCTGCCTTACAAGCAGAGGGTCACTGGTTCGAACCCAGTAACTCCCACAAAATAATCAGGCACTTACGGTATAAAAACCATAAGTGCTTTTTTGTTTGCATACAATTTGCATACAAATTCAGGGATCAAGTAGAAAAATTGAGGGGGATATAATTTAGGCATAGATTTTAGGCCTTTACATTAATAATGATTTTTATACTAAGAACCCTACTTCCGACATAAAATCTCATTTTAAAAACCTTTCCGGTTTTAACCCGTCAGCAATTAGTCCTTTTCAAAAAAACCAGCAATCGATTGCGGAAATATTTAAAAATCTGCTTTTCGATGTTTTTTACAGCTAAAATTAATCTATTATTTATTTTTTATTAATGATCGCCTATTCTTTTGTGTCATTATTATAAACCAATTATAGCAACTGTTGACCTTTATTAGCAGCAGGCAATTTATTAATCAATCAATAAGATCATGTACAATTACGAACCTAATCCGCCGTAAATATGTTGCTGCAATGCACAATTTACTATCCTAACCAAGGTAAAATAAAACCAATCAAACTTAAAAATTAACAGAGAAACGATATGAAAAAAATAAAATACTTACTTATACTTTTCTTTCTTTTCCCGCTTAGTTTGTTAGCCCAGCAAACCATCATTAGCGGAAAAGTAATGGATTTAGCTGACGGGGCAGCACTTCCGGGGGTAAGTGTACAAATTAAAGGCACAACGACCGGTACTGTTACTGATGTCGCGGGAAAATTCCGGCTTACAGTACCCGGCCCCGCGGCTATTTTACAGGTATCGTACATAGGTTACGAAACCCAGGAAATTGCCGTTAAAAACATAAAAGGGGGTACAATCGCCTTAAAAGCTATAAATAAAGGCCTCAACGAGGTAGTAGTTGTGGGTTATGGTGTGCAAAAAAGGGCAACTGTAACCGGCTCTATTGCAACGCTTCAAAATAAAGAGATCATTACCACGAAGAACGAAAGCGTTGTAAACATGCTCACCGGTAAAATACCGGGTATACGTATTGTTCAATTAACGGCGGAACCGGGGTCTTTTTCTAATGATTTGAATGTCAGAGGTTTTCAAACCCCGCCAGCCATTGTAGTTGATGGCATAATTGAGGGAAACGACCAGGGAATAATAGCCAAGATGGATCCAAATGAAATTGAAAGTATCTCTGTGCTGAAAGATGCCGCGGCTTCTATATTCGGTATAAGGGCTGCTGGTGGCGCCATTTTGATAACGACCAAAAAAGGATCAAAAAACGGACAAGTTACCATCAACTATTCAGTTAACAACGCGGTGCAAACATTTTTGGGAATGCCCCAGGGCGTAGGCGCTGTAGATTATATGATGCTGACTAATGAGAAAACTAAACGCGATTTCGCCAATAATTTTATTAGCAACGTACCCCCGGCATATTCTTATGCAGACATTCAACCATGGCTCAAAGGCACTAACAAAGCTTCCGATTGGGTAGATCTTGTTTTCAGGAAAACAGCCAATCAAATCGACCATAATTTAAATATTGATGGCGGAAATGAAAAGATCAGCTATTTCTTCAACTTTGGTTACCAGAGCCAGGACGGCGTTTTTAAAACCGGGGATTTAAACTACAACAAGTATAATTTCCGCTCGAACGTTACCGTTAACATAGTCAAAGGGTTAAAAGCGCAGGTATTAACATCGGGCTATATGGATCAGAAAAACCAGCCATATACCGACGAGTGGACGGTTTATAAGTACACCTGGAATCAGATCCCTATAAACCAGGTTTTTGCTAATAACAATCCATTATACCCTAATGTAATGCCTGATAACCAGAATCCTGATATCATGACTGATGACAGCAAGGTAGGGTTTAAGGTGGCCAAGAATAAAAGTCTTACAAGCCAGTTAAACCTAACGTATGAAATACCCGGCGTACCCGGACTAACTGCTAAGGCTTTGTTTAATATTGATTACGGGGTTTATGACTATAATCAAGTAAAAAGCACATTTAATTTATATACTTACAGCGCAGCCGACAGTACTTATATCCCAAGCCAGGTAAATTCACCTTCTGGTATAACCCGTCAATATTACACGCATTTTAATACTAATAGCCAAGTAACATTAAATTATGCGCATACTTTTTTCCAGTACCATAACCTAACTGCCATGGTTACATACGAGCAAAGCCATGAAACCTCTGACAATTTTAATGCTTACCGCGACACTAATATACCTATAGACTATTTATTTGGAGGCCTGCAAAATTTAAATATGTTTGGTGGTCAGGATCCCAATAGTATAGGGGATGTTGCGCACAGGAGTTATATCGGAAGGATTAACTACGATTTTAAGGGGAAATATCTTGCTGAATTCAGCTTTCGCCGTGATGGTACCAATCTGTATCAGCCGGGGTCCGATCAATGGGGTAACTTTCCGGGTGCATCAGTAGGCTGGGTTTTAACCAAAGAAGATTTTTTCCGCAAACTGATCTCTCCAAACATCCTTTCCAACCTAAAGATCAGGGCTTCTTATGGTCAACTCGGTGACGAGCGTGGTAATGCATTCAATTATGTAACCGGCTATACCTACCCGGTAAACTCTTATATTTTCGGGTCCGCTCCTGTGAACGGCTCAGCGCCAAAACTTGGCAACCCGGGTTTAACATGGCCGGTAAGTACCATAAAGAACGTAGCCCTCGATTTCGGCTTATTTAATGGAAAAGTAGACGGAACTATTGAAGTTTTCAGAAACGAAAGGACAGGATTGCCTGCCACACCTACTACAGTTCTACCTGGCACTGTGGGTGCCGCTACGCCTCAGATCAACTATAACAGCGACAGGGTGCAAGGTTTGGACTTTAGCTTATCGTACAGGAACACATTTGGCGCACTGGGCGTAAACCTTACCGGTAACATAGGCACAACCCGCCTGAAAGATATGACAGTTCTACAAGGTACTTTTGGCAACCAGTATCAACAATGGCAGGCAAGCCAAAGCAACAGATATCAGAACGTATGGTGGGGCCCTACTTATGCCGGGCAGTTTACCACTTACAAACAGATATACAATTACGGCGTTAACACAGGCGGTGGCAATAATAATGTTGTACCTGGCGATTATTACTACCAGGACTGGAACGGTGATGGTGTGATAGATGGTAAGGATAACCACCCTATTGCAACGAGTGATATTCCATTATATAACTATGGCCTCACCGTTGCCTTAAGTTATAAAGGGTTTGATATGAACCTGCTTTTACAAGGCGCTGCCGGGGTTTATGTGCAATACGGCGAGCAATTTGCGTCGCCGCTGATGTATGGCAGAAGCGCATTAACCCGTTTCCTTGATAGCTGGCATACGCAAGATCCTTCTGCGAACGTTTTTGACCCCAACACAGTGTGGGTACCGGGATTTTACCCTGCAATGGGTTCGCCAGACGCGCAAGGCACCAAGGCTATACAGAATGCCAGTTACCTGCGTGTAAAAACACTTGAATTTGGTTATTCAATATCCCCTTTAGCTTTGAAACATATAGGCGTTAAAAAATTAAGGGTGTACGTAAGCAGCTACAACCTGCTAACATTCACCGGGCTGAAGAACTATGACCCTGAACACCAGGGGACTAATGCAGATAATAGCAATTTTAGTACTGCCTTCGCAGGCTACACATACCCTGAGAACAGGACCTTTAACCTGGGAGCTAACGTTTCCTTTTAAATTATTGACATATGAAAAGTATACATAAATTAGTTATAGCAATATCGCTCACAGCAGGAGTTTCGGTCACTTCCTGCCAAAAGTTAGATATTCCGCCAAAGAATATCTTCACGTCTGATGTTATATTTAACAGTCAGGCGGGCATTCAATCGTTTTTAGCAACTATATACCAGGATTTACCTATTGAGGATTTTAAATACGCACCCGCCCAGGGAGATGGCGGCAATCAAGACGTAGGCTATGCACACGGAGGTAATAATTGGACGGAGTTTTATAACTCAGCCGGTGTTGTAGGTGAAGAGGTTGGCCCTTACGGCGGTTTTGATGGCGGCACAGGCTTTGGCTGGTGGCCATACGGCGATATCAGGAACGTTAACACAATGATAGCTGAGCTGCCTAAGCATGCTGCTGCGCTAACCGCGGCAGGTGTAGATGCGCTTTTGGGCGAGGCCCACTTTTTAAGGGCTTACTATTATTTTAGTTTGGCTAAACGTTATGGCGGCGTACCAATTATAACAGTTCCTCAAGATCCGGGTGCACCATTGGCAACATTGCGGGTACATCGCGATAAGGAACAGGCAGTTTGGGATTTTATTGCTTCCGAACTTGATCTGGGTTACCAAATGATGCCCGCAACCAGCGATGCCGGAAGGGCTAACAAGTATGTTGCAGCGGCGTTAAAATCGCGGGCGATGTTATATGCTGCTTGTGTTGCCAAATATGGTTCAGTAAATTTTGTTGACGGACAGGCGCGTTCATCGGGCTTAGTAGGGATCTCGGCCGATAAAGCGCCGGCATATTTCCAGGCAGCTTATGATGCCGCAAAATTACTCGATGGCGTGTACGCGCTTTATAATGGAAACGCGGATAAGGTGCAGAACTATGTTGATCTGTTCCTGAAGCCCAACAGCCCTGAGAATATATTGATAAAACAGTATTCTAAAGCTAACAACACAGCCCATAGCTGGGATGCTACCATGTCGCCGCGCTATATGACAGCTGGTGCACTTTCGCGTTCATACCCAACTTTAGATCTGGTACAGCTTTGGGGTAATTTACCGGTAACCAACCCCGATGGTACACCTAAGCGTTTTGATACCCGTGAACAATTAATGCAGGGGCTTGAACCAAGATTGCTGGCTACTGTTTATTTCCCCGGCGCAACTTTAAGAGGGCTTACCTTTAATACGCAACGAGGTATTTATCCGTCTTTTAGCGGAACTGCCGCTGCGGAAGTAGCAAAACCGGATAACTCACGCGCCCACATACTTTCGGGTGATCCAAAAACCTTGTATCAGGGCGTGCAGGTTATTGGTTTTACAGGCATCTCTACAAGTGGTGATGATGCAACGCGCACAGGTTTTTATGTGCGTAAATATGTTGATTACACCAGGCTACAGGCAACAGTTGATCTGAACACGAGCGTACAGCCCTGGATCGACCTTCGTTATGCGGAAGTATTGTTGAACCGTGCCGAAGCTGCTGTTGAATTAGGCAATCCCGGCGATGCACTAACCGATATTAACCTGATAAGGGCCAGGGCCGGTGCAACACCTTATGCTTCTATCGATCTGACCAAAGTACGTAATGAAAGGCGCATGGAGCTTGCCTTTGAAAACCAGTATTTCTGGGACCTGAAAAGATGGCGCACTGCTGATGTGGTGTTGGACAAAGCGCATTTTAAAGGCCTGATGCCATATTATGTATTTGATGAAAATAAATTCATTTTCCTTGCCGAACCCGAATTGTTTAACCGGGAATATACTTTCCAGAAACAATTTTATTACGAACCGATTCCGGGCGGAGAAATTGGAAACAACCCGAACTTGCTGCCTAATAATCCTGGTTATTAAAAATTTAAAAATTTAAGATATGAAAAAATTAATTAGTAGAATTTTGATGGGCGTGGCGATACTTGCGAGTTCTGCGTGCACAAAAATAGATAATTATCCAGGCCCCAACGCTTCATTCCAGGGTAATATAATATCCTCCGCTGGCGGTAACTTACCTACATCAGGGGGTAGTACCCAAATTTGGATGCAACAAATTGGCTGGACCGCTCCGCAAACCATCCCAAGTAAATTTGATGGCACCTTTCAGGACACTAAACTGTTTAGCGGAGGCTATAAGGTTTTACCTACCGGAGGTGCCTTTTGGCCTATTTATGACACTGTAACCGTCAATCTTGGTCAGGGTACAAGGCATGACTTTACCGTTACGCCTTACCTGGTGATCAAAAATTTTACCGCGACTTTAACCGGTACAACGCTAACCCTAACGTATGATATTGATGCGCCAATAGTGGCAGGTTTGCCCACGATTAAGGACACGCAGCCTTATGTTAATACAACCCAACTGGTTGGTACCGGAGCTTCTATAAGGGATTTCTCTGACTTAAATGCTGTAACTATCAATAAAGACTTTATTGATATGACTGCAGCCGACAAATCGAGGACCTTAACGGTTCCTAATCTTATTCCAGGGCGTACATTTTTTGTGCGTGTTGGGGTACGGTTAAACGACAGTTTCAATAGTTCGAATTTTTCGAACATAATAGAGATAGATGTTCCTAAATAATTAATCTTAAATAAAAGGAAATGAAATTCATTAAAATAATGATGGCGTGTTCCATCTTCGTAATAGCGCTTATAGTTTTTAGCTGTAAAAAAGTGCAATATAAGTCCAGAGACACTTCTATGCTGAAACCGCCGCCGGTTGATACCACACCAGTGGTAATTGATACCTCGGCTGTGCTTAGTAATTGTGATCAATTAGATGGCTGGGGTATAGTAAACGGAGGAACAGAAGTAACAGTCGCCCCAAAGGAAGGGAAAGGCTTTGTTCAGGGAACCATCGCAGCGGGGGGAGACTTTATGCAGTTTCAGCTGGCGCTAACTACCCCTGTTGATACAAAACAAACCAAAGAAACCGGCGAATTAAAATTCTGGTGGTATATTCAGGATGTTACCCAGATATCACCAGGTGGCCAGATACAAATTAGCAGTGCCAACAATCCGGATGATTTCCACTTAGGTTGGGGGCTGGATGGTATTCTCCCAACAGTTCACAATGGCTGGAACCACTTAGAGCTGAGATTTATCGATGCATACGGGTATAACGATAATGATCAAATTAATTTAAAAGCTGTGAATTATATGAGGATATTCTACAATGTCACAAAGGGAACCACAGCTCAAGTCTACGGTATTGACGATCTGAGGGTTGATGTAGCGGCCCCTGTTGTGGTTAGTAGTTGCGATAAATTAGATAACTGGGACGTAGTAAATGGAGGCACAATAATAACCGTCAGCCCAAAAGAGGGGACCGGCTATATTCAGGGAACCATTGCAGTGGGGGGAAACTTTATGCAGTTTCAATATTCGATCCCTAGCACTGCTACCCCTCCTTTTGTTGACACAAAAGCAACCAAAGATGTCGGCTATTTAGAATTCTGGTGGTATATTCAGGATGTTACCCAGATATCATCAGGTGGCCAGATACAAATTAGCAGTGCCAACAACCCGGATGATTTCCACCTGGGTTGGGGGCTGGATGGCATTCTCCTAACAGTTCACAATGGCTGGAACCACTTAAAGCTGAAAATGACCGATGCATACGGGTATAACGATAATGATCAAATGGATTTAAGAAAGATGAATTATATGAGGATCTTTTACAACGTCACAAAGGCAACGGCAGCGCAAACCTATGGTATTGATGATGTAGAAATTCATGTAAAATAATTTTTTTTCCTTAACCCTATAAATTCAAATTATCAAAATGGCGGAGAGCATGTCTCTCTGCCATTTTAAACAAACAGCTAAATAATGAATATAAATAATTTGTTGAGAATATTAATTGGTAAAAGTAAGCTGCCATCGCTGCCGGCTGCATTAGTTATAAGTATTTTATCTGTAACACCGGGCTTTGCCCAGGAAAAAGCAGCTGCCGATACATCCGTGGGAAACCCCTTTGTAAGAGATATTTATACTGCGGACCCGTCTGCACACGTTTGGAATGATGGCCGGCTTTATGTATATCCATCACATGATGTTGCCCCTCCGCGCGGCTGCGACCTGATGGACCAATATCACGTTTATTCAACCGACGACATGGTGCACTGGAAGGATGAAGGCGAAATATTGCGCGCAAGCCAGGTTGAATGGGGCCGCCCGGAAGGCGGTTTTATGTGGGCGCCTGATTGTGCCTATAAAAACGGCACCTATTACTTCTACTTCCCGCACCCAAGCGGCACTGCCTGGAACAGCACGTGGAAAATAGGCATTGCTACCAGCAAAAGCCCCGCAAGTGGTTTTAAGTCGCAAGGGTATATCAAAGGGCTCGAACCCCTTATTGATCCCTGTGTGTTTGTTGATGACGATGGCCAGGCCTATTTTTATTATGGCGGCGGCGGTACCTGCAAAGGAGGCAAGCTAAAGGATAATATGGTGGAGATTGACGGTGAAATGAAAAAAATGGAAGGCCTGGAAGATTTTCATGAAGCCAGCTGGGTTCATAAAAGAAATGGTATTTACTACCTGTCATATTCTGACAACCACGATGTTAAAGGCAAACACAATCAAATGCGCTATGCCACCAGTACCAATCCTTTAGGGCCATGGACTTACAAAGGTATTTACATGGACCCCACGGATAGCTATACCAACCATGGTTCAATTGTACAGTTTAAGGGGCAATGGTATGCGTTTTATCATAACAGTTCGCTGTCGCACCAGGATTGGTTAAGGTCCATCTGTGTAGATAAACTTTACTATAATGCTGATGGCACTATTAAAAAGGTGGTACCAACCGGTTCAACAAACCGGGCACAAGCCGATTAAAAACACGTGTTTATGAACAAAAGAGTAATTCATATCCTGCTTTTAAGCTTATTGGCAGTAGCAGCCGGCTGCTCAAAAAAAGGCGGCGCAAATAACCCTCCGCCTGTACCTGTTATTGAAGATGCTAATGGCGACGGGCGTAAAAACCCTTTTGTAACACAGATATATACGGCAGACCCATCAGCGCATGTATGGGCCGACGGTCGGTTGTATGTGTATCCGTCTCATGACATTGACCCACCCCGTGGCTGTGACCTGATGGACCAATACCATGTTTACTCAACTGCCGACATGGTGACCTGGAAAGATGAAGGCGAAATATTGCGTGCCAGCGATGTTGCCTGGGGCAGGCCCGAAGGCGGGTTTATGTGGGCGCCGGATTGCGCTTATAAAAACGGCACCTATTATTTCTACTTCCCGCACCCAAGCGGAACAGACTGGGCAAATACCTGGAAAATAGGCGTAGCCACCAGCAAAAGCCCTGCAAGCGGGTTTAAATCGCAGGGTTATATCCAGGGGTTGGAATCATTGATAGATCCATGTGTTTTTGTTGACGATGACGGGCAGGCCTATTTTTATTATGGCGGCGGCAATATTTGCAAAGGCGACAAACTTAAGGATAACATGATGGAAATTGATGGTGCAATGCAAACTATGCAAGGGCTTAATGATTTTCACGAGGCTACCTGGGTACACAAAAGAAATGGTGTCTATTACCTGTCGTACGCCGACAATTTTAATGAGGCAGGTAAACATAACCGCATGAAATATGCAACAAGTAAGAACCCGCTTGGCCCGTGGACCTACCAGGGTGTGTACATCGATCCAACAGACAGTTTTACCGACCATGGTTCAATTGCTGAATTTAAAGGACAGTGGTATGCATTTTATCATAACAGCTCGCTGTCTCATAACGATTGGCTCAGGTCTATCTGCGTAAACAAGCTTTACTACAATGCCGATGGCACCATCAGGAAAGTTATCCAGACAGATTCAAGCGGAGTAAAGAAATAAAATATCTATAAATATCAAACGAACATGAGAATAAGAAAGATGAATGCGTTATTATTTATCGCGCTGTTACCCGGAGTAATAAGCAGCTGTTCAAAGAAAACCAATCCTACCCCACCTCCTGTAACGGATACGGTAATTGTTCATACTCCATCGCCGGTGGGCGATGTGGTGGGCAAAGTGGTTGTAGGCTACCAGGGATGGTTTGCTGCGATAGGCGACGGATCGCCGATTAACGTGTATTGGCATTGGACCCAAACCTGGGAGCAGGAGCCCTCGCCCACTAATACGGGAATTCGATCGTGGCCCGATGTGCGCGATTATACCAGCACTTTCCCAACAAAATATGCCAATTTAAATAATGGCCAGCCTGCAAACGTTTTTTCTTCGTTTAGCGATCAAACGGTTGATATCCAATTTAAATGGATGAAACAGTTTGGAATTGACGGTGCTGCCCTGCAACGGTTCAACCCCAATGGCATTGAAGGGCCTATACGTGATGCCATCACCGCTAAAGTAAAAACTTCCGCCGAGACAAATGGCGTAAAGTTCTATATTATGTATGATGTAAGCGGTTGGACAAATATGCAAACAGAACTTAAAACCGACTGGACAAATAAAATGTCGGCATATACGGCATCATCTGCATACGCGAAGCAAAATGGAAAGCCAGTAGTATGTATTTGGGGTTTTGGTTTTAGCGATAGCAACCATGATTTTACCGCAAGTGCATGCCTCGATGTTATCAAATGGTTTCAAAGCAAAGGCTGTTATGTTATCGGCGGCGTACCAACACACTGGCGTGATCAGAATAGTGATTCGAGGCCTGATTTCTTAAGCACTTATAAAGCTTTTGATATGCTCTCGCCATGGATGGTTGGAAGAATTGGCAATGCCAATGATTCTGACGGCTTTTATGCAAACGTAAACAAGGCCGATGAAGCGTATTGCCGCGGCAACGGCATCGACTATCAGCCATGCGTTTTACCCGGCGATTTGCAGGGACGTCAGCGCGCGCATGGCGATTTTATGTGGAGGCAATTTTACAATATGACAAGGGCCGGAGCCCAGGGCCTTTATATCTCTATGTATGATGAATTTAACGAAGGCAACCAGATAGTAAAGACCGCCGAAAGTCAGGATTTTGTTCCGGCAGGCTCAGGTTTCTACGCACTTGATGAAGATGGCACAGCCTGCTCAGCCGATTATTATATGAGATTGACCGGCGATGGCGCTAAAATGTTCAAGGGTATCATTCCGATTACAGCAACGCGGCCTACGAAACCGACTCCGTAAGTAAAGGTTTTTAAAATTAACCTAAGCTTTATAGCTACAGTTAAAGCGGGTTGATCGAAAGGTCAGGCCGCTTTTTTATAATACTTTTTTACTATGCAAGGGCAGTTAAGTACCCTGGCTAACGTTTTGTGTCGGTAAGATGCTTTTTGACCCATAGGGCCTACCCCTTTGTAGCCCCTAAACCACCCCACAATATTGCCGCGTAGCGGTTACCCTTAATCGTCTAACAGGTCGTGAAAAATGTATTTCTCATCATATTCTACAGCATTATCTCTTAACATTTGAAGATATTCCTCCTTGAATGTTTTTTTAGAATGATGCAACTTTTGATTTAAGATGTATTTAACCACGCCGTCTATTTGAGTCCGGCTATTGCTGAATGCCCCATATCCATCCTGCCATTGAAATTTTCTTTTGGTAAACCCTTCACTGTTTATAAATTCTGAACTATCTCCTTTTACTAAACGCATCAAATCGGAAATCGACTGCTTGGGATTTAGTCCAACAAAAAGATGTAAATGATCAGGCATGTTATTTATTGCTAATAATTTATGCCCGTTATTTTGTACCACGCCGGTAATATACTTTTGCAGACGTTCCTCCCTTTCTTCCTGTATAACTGCTCTTCTATATTTTACCGCGAAGACAAAATGAATGTATAATTGTGTGTACGTGTTTGGCATTTGATAAAGGTTTTCACAAATATAATAAACGCGGACTAAGGGTAGCCGCTACGCGGCAATATTGTGGGGTGGTGGTAGGGGCTACAAAGGGGTAGAGGCTGTCTCAAAAGTGAAAAAATAAAACTCGTCGCCAAATAATATTTTGTTCCTTTTAAATCTTTGTGTCCCTTGTGAATTCTTAGTGTTCCTTGTGTTAAAAAATTAACCACTATGGACACAAAGGGTTCACAAAGGACACTATGAAAAAATTTAATTTGGTTCCTTTTCGTGGTTAAATACTTTTGAGACGGCCTCAGCACAAACAGTATTGCTAAGTTAACCCGGCAAAAACACTCACCTTAAGAATAAAAAAAGTGTGTCCGTATCTCACCCCGGACACACCAGTTATCAACAAACCGATAACATCAACCAAATCCCCGGCTAAAATTTAATTTATACCAAGATATCTTATATATTTTTCATCATCTCCACTTTTGCACATCCGCACATTTGAAATCCGCACATCTGCACATCCAAAATCTGCACCTTCGGTTATTTCACATAAAAACTGCCAGTTGCCCGTATATCTTCCGACGAACTGCCTATCATCACCTTAAATTCGCCTGGCTCAACAACATGTTTCATTTGCCTGTTCCAAAGCATTAATTCCTTATTATCTAACCTGAATTTCGCAATACCGCTTTCACCTGGCTTTAAACTGATCCGTTTAAAGCCTTTTAATGCTTTTACAGGTGTTGTAACACTGGCAATAACATCGCGTAAGTAAAGCTGCACCACCTCGGTGCCTTCAACTTTACCGGTATTTTTTATGGTGATAGAAATATTAGCCGATCCGTTGAGTGGGATATTTGCGGGGCTGATACTTAAGCCCGAATACTGAAAGGTGGTGTAGCTTAATCCATGCCCAAATGGAAATAAAGCCGACGTATCCTGGTCAATATAAACGTGTCTCGAAGTTGGTTTATGATCATAATAATAAGGCAGCTGCCCCACCGAACGCGGAAAGGTCATGGGCAGCTTGCCCGATGGATTAACTTTTCCCAGCAATACATCGGCAATGGCCAGTCCGCCCGCATCGCCCAGGAACCATGATTCTACAATTGCGGGGATCTGTTTGGCTACCCAGTTTATACACAATGGCTGGCCGTTAAAAAGCACAACCACGGTGGGTTTCCCGGTTTTATATACAGCCTCAATAAGGCGCGTTTGCTGCGCGCTCAGATCGAGATTTGAACGGTCTTTGCCCTCGCCCACCTCATTTATATCCTCGCCTAATACAACTATGGCAACATCAGCATTGTTAACCGCATTTATGGCTTTCTGCAGGTTTTCTGTTTGCTTTGCAGCGGATGTGTCAGGCGAATACCCTGCTTCGTATTTGACATCAAGGCTGTTGCCCGCCCTTTGTTTAAGGCCTTCAACTATGGCAACCCCTTTGCCCTGCTTATTGGCATAGCCCCCCAAATAAGTGCTTTGGGCCAACGGGCCGATAACTGCTACGGAATGTACACCCGGACCAAGCGGCAAAAGCGAATTTTCGTTTTTCAACAAGCTTATGCCTTCCCGCGCTGCCTGTAAAGCTACGGCGCGACTTGCGTCGGTGTGATTTACTTTTTTAAGCCGTTCTTTATCAATATAAGGATGATCAAACAAACCCAGCATAAATTTAACCCTCAACACATCTGCTACCGCCCTGTTCAAATTACCGGCAGACAGTTGCTTGCTTTTTAAAGCCTCCGTCATGGCGGTAAAAAATTGCGCATGCGGAAAATCATAGAATTGCATATCAAGCCCCGCAGTTAAGGTTTGAGCCAGGGCATCGGCTGGGCTTGAAGCAACACGGTGATTATTTAAAGACATTTTTATTGCCCCAAGATCAGACAGTACGAAACCTTTAAATCCCCACTCCTTGCGCAGCACATCTGTTAATAACCAATGATTATCCACGCATGGTATCCCATCTATTTCGCTATAAGCGGCCATCATTCCCATCGCGCCACCTTCTTTTACCGCTTTTTCAAATACATATAAAAATGATGACCGGGCTTCTCTTTCGCCTATATTTACAGGTGCCGTGTTACTGCCGGCCTCGGGGATACCATGAACAGCAAAGTGCTTGGGCTCGGATATTACAGCATCGGCATCGCTTAATTTATCGCCTTGCAGCCCCTTTACCATTGCTACGCCGTTTGCAGCTGCCAGGTATGGGTCTTCACCATAGGTTTCCTCAACCCGTCCCCATCTTGGGTCGCGCGGCAGACATAGCACAGGGCCCAATATCATATTAACACCATGTGCCCGTACTTCGGTTGCTATTATCCGTCCGGCTTTGTGCACAATCGAGGTATCCCATGCACCTGCCAAAGCTATCGGCACAGGAAAAGTGGTGCTGCCTAAACTTTCGTAACCATGCAACCCTTCCTCTATAAATAATACCGGTATACCCAACCGTGTTTTTTCCAGGGCGTAACGTTGTATCTGGTTGGTGACTGCCGCTGTTAAAGGGTAAAGATCGTGTACCGAACCAATGCCCAGGGTACCGATGCTAATTGTTGCACTATCTGAAACCGATACTGCTTCGTGCCCTTGCATATTGGCAACTTCGTGGCCCCAGTACATATCCAGTTGCCTGATTTTCTCAGCAACGGTCATCCTGCCTAAAAGATCAGCTACACGTTTTTCTACAGGTAATTTAGCGTCCTTATAAGGGAGCTTAACAGGTGGTTTCGGGTTGTTAAATGAACAGAGCGATATTGTTAAAAGAGCCAAAATTGAGGCGTTCTTTTTCTTCATACAATGTATAATATGATTAGTTAATTTTTATTGAAGTTGATTAAACGGCGCGATATGCAAGGTTATAATTGTTTATAAGGCTAAACTATGCCGGGTAACTAATAAGAGATTAATAAAACATTAACAACAGCGCTATATTTAAAATACTATATTTTTTATCAATATTTTGTTGAAATAACCTGCTTCAGAGGCGGTGGCACAGTTTCTGTAAAGGGCACTTGCTTCCGAAGCATTTTACCGGCATACCCGGTTAAATACAGATAATAATCATTCGGAATATCATCTTCATAAGTAACAAAATGACTTAACCCTACAGGTGGGTTTTTTGATGCTTTAAGGATGGCTGTTCCTTCGTCAACCTCATCAAACATGG
Source organism: Mucilaginibacter sp. (assembly GCA_036758125.1). GTDB lineage: Bacteria > Bacteroidota > Bacteroidia > Sphingobacteriales > Sphingobacteriaceae > Mucilaginibacter. The sequence goes on along the minus strand of DAIOXE010000032.1, from coordinate 6,197 downwards.
CTACGTACAGCATATCCGCGCCGTCTTTTATAGCGCCTGCTATTTGTTTCCAGTAAAAATGCCCGCGGTTGCGCGGGATCTGATTTTGTGGCGCGCGCGGGTTCATGTTGTGCCAGCTAAAGCCCGGAAAAACCGTTGGCACATACTCGACCTTGTTTTCTTTGCACCAGGCAATATCATCGGCTATCCTCTGCTGGAAAGCCGGGTATTTCGTTTCATCAAACCGCCCTACAAACCAGGGATGGATTATATCCACTTTCTTTAACAGGTCATGCAGGTGCGGATCTTTTTCCGTGTCGCTCCCAAAATCCCGCCAGTAGGTGGGTACTCCCAGCAAAACAGCGCATCCGCCATAAACAGGATCGTTCTTTAAAAAATCGATGATCCTTTCCGCTTCGGCCAGGCCATATCTGCGGTGATCATTGAAACCCACTCCCCACACGGCAATTAGTGGTTTACCATTATGGTACAGCCAGGTTTGGTTATTGCCGCGGTTGGTTAATTTCATACTGTCGACTAAATGTTTCCAGTCTTTTATCACCAATGAATCGCCACCGGCACCCATACCCGAAAGGTCATACATCAGTGAAATTGCCCTGTGGTATTTTTGCGCCGATTTTAACGCATTACCTAAAACCACATCGTTATGGTTACGGCCCCTACCCCGTTGTACATCGCCAATAAAACGTTGTACAAACACACCATCAACCCCATATTGCTGCATCCATTTAAAGTGTGTATCAACCGATGAAGCATCGTACGAGCTATACAGGTAGGCATCACTCCCGTCGGCAAGTTTAAATGGTGATTTATATGTTTTTTTATATTCGCTTGCATCGGGCCAAACATCAATATTTGTACTGCCCGGTTCAAACTTACCGTGCGACAGGTAGTGGTTCCAGCCGCGACCGGCGCCATCTTCGGGTGCATTGAACCAGCCCTGGTAACCGGCCATTACAAGGCCCTTGTAGCTTTTAAATGCAGATGTCTTACTGTGCCTTTGCTGCCCGTACCCATAAGCACACAGCAGTAGCATGAAGATGCTAAAAACTTGTTTTTTCATCAGTATAAATTTTAGTATTGTTGTTTTTCAGATTAGATCAGATTCCCCATTTCTTATTGGGTTTTGGCCCCATTTCCAGTTCAAGCACGCCGCCCGATGTCAATTGCTGATGCGTAAACCAGGGTTTATTTAAAACCTGGCCGTTAAATTTTGCACTTTGGATGTATTTGTTAATCACCGAACAGTTATCAGCCACAACCTTAAATTGTTTTCCATTAGGGAGATTGATGGTAACCTTACTAAAAACAGGGCTGCCGATGGTATAAACAGGTTTACCAGGCGTAACCGGATAAAACCCCATAGAGGAGAACACCACAAATGCCGACATGCCCCCGCCGTCCTCATCGCCGGGAATGCCGAAAATATTATCCTTATACCATACATCAAGCAAAAAACGGATGCGTTTTTGAGTTTTCCATGGTGCGCCTGCATAGTTGTACAGGTATGGGATATGAAAACTTGGCTCGTTACCCATGGAGTACTGGCCAACCAAACCGGTAGCATCAGGAAATTTGGCCCAAAATTCATATTTGCTGCGGTCAAGTCCTTCGCGGAATGTTTGATCGAGCTTGTTTTGGAAATTATCCTTGCCCCCCATCAAATCAATAAGGCCCGGTATATCTTCCTGAACCTGCCACAGGTATGTCCAGCCGTTATTTTCGTCATAAAAATCACGCCCCCCAAGTCCCCCGTCAAATTTAGGGTCGATATTGATCCAGTTACCGTCCTTATCCTTAGGGATAAACATCTTTTTATCATCGTTCCACAGGTTTTTATAATTAGTGGCGCGCTTCGCAAATATGGCCTGGTCATTTGGTTTGTTCAGTTCTGTTGCCAGTTGCCCAACCGCCCAGTCATCATAGCTGCCGCCCAGCGTTACAGCTACTGCCTGCCTTTTCTCAAACGAATGCACCAGGCTTACCGTTTCTTTTTCGCCTTTTTGCAAAGCCGGGAAATAGCCGTTTTTATAATAAAAATCGTCAAGCTCACATTTAGGGCCGTTTTCCCATGGCAGCATGGTAGCCTGTGTTGCATTTTTTACAATGCCCTCATAAGCTTTTTCAGCGTCAAACCCACGGATGCCCTTGCGGTAATCATCCAAAAACATAACTGTTGAATGAAAGCCGTTCATACAAGGGTTATCGCCAAATAAAACCGGAAAAGTTGGCATCCAGCCGCTTTGCCCGTACATCTCTGTATAAGAGTTCAGCATGTCCGATTCCATGGCAGGGTTTAATATCGCCCTTAGCGGATGCAGGGCAAGGTAGGTGTCCCAAACCCAATCGTCAACATAAAAAGGCCTTGTGCTTTCATGTACTTTTTTATCATAGCCGCTGTAATAATGACCGTCCTCGTTTATGTTTACCATGCGCTCGTTGCTGCGGTATAATGCGGTATAAAACGAACGGCGTTGTGCTTCGGTGCCGCCTTCTACCTGTACCTGGTTAACCACTTTTGCCCAGGCGCTTTTACCGGTCTGCATTAAAGCCGCAAAATCAACCCCGGTAAACTCATCTTTAAAATTCTGTTTAGCCTGGTCAGCACTTACGTATGATATAGCGTATTTAAATTCAATATTATCGGGAGCAGCATTGGTAAACGTTATGAACGACTTGGCACCTTTACCTTCTGCCGATGTATTGCCGGTTAAAGCTCCGTCCTTAACTACTCCGGCAGTTCCTTTTGCATTAAACTGTCCGTACACGTAAACCTTAACATCGTCATGATAAGTTTCCAAACCGGTAATCTCATTGCCGCCGGCAAAACTCCATTTGGCAGGGCCATTGTTATATACATTAAAAAGTATGCTTTTGGCCGCAGTTTTGGCCGGGAATGAGAAACGGTATATGCCCACCTTTTTCCCGGGTGTAAACTCAACAGTAATATCCTTATCAATAAGGTAAGTTGAGTAATACCATGGCCGTGTAACTTCAAGGTCGTGGTCGTATGGCATTTTTTGCTCCCAGGAGCTGGCAGTGAGCGCTTTGTCATCGGGTTTTATAGCGAACACCTCGCCCAGCCTGTGCGAAACCATATTAAGCGGAAAACTGGAGATCTGATCGTCAATATAATCGGCCCTATTGGGGTAAACCCTGATCATTTGGTTGGGCAGGTGCATTGTTGGTCGTGTTGGCTCCAAAAGCTGCCCAACGTTGCCAATTCGCGGATCAATGTATTTCAAATTATCCGGCTTGTTTTGTGCATAGCAGGCGTCAATTATTACAGTACTGCACAACACTGTTAAAACAACCGGCCCTAGTAACCGTGAAACGTTAATAGTCATTTACTGGAATTTAAAATTGGTTTATGGTTCCAAAATTGCCAGTAAAGCTTAATGAACTATTAATATTTGATTAATCAGGAAAGAAAATGATGATTGTAACAGAATTATTCAAGTATTGAATTAAAATCGCGGTTAAATGCTTCGCCATAAATTACTTTGTACTCTTTGTTAAAGCTCTCGAAAGTGTTTTTTGCCAGCGAATGTTTACCGATATGTGCTAAAGCTTTGCATTTTATGATCATCGCCTCCTCGTTAACCGGGTCGAAATAGAAAATATCATTGGCCAGCTTTATTAAAAACTCAGGGTCATCAGCAATTTGAATGCTGTTTGCGAATTGAATGTATGAATCAATGATTTCGTTGGATACTTCTGATTTAAAGGCATCGAGCCATTCATATTCAATATTCGATAAAAAATTACCCCTTTGCGTAATATGGGTAAGCTGTATTATCTTTTGTTTGTTCAGCTTGTTTTTATCGGATACAATGTTTAAATAGCTGTGGTAATCGACCATTATATTGTTATAGTCGATCTCAATTTTCCAATAGCCTGTATCTTTAGACAAATGGCAACCGCCCATTTTATCAAGCAGTGATTTTAGTTTGGCTATATTTACGGACCTGTTGTTACGGGCGCTTTTCTCCGATTTGTCAAACCAAAGTATCTCATTCAATTTTTCGGAGCTTACCCCCCTATCGAGCTTTATGGAGTGCAACACGATAACAAGGAACAACTCTTTCAGCAATGGTGTAAAGTATTTGGTGATCTCGTTCCCGTTAGGCGTAAATAACTGCAGATCGCCAAATAAAAATATGGTGTTCTTGTTGCTGTTTTTGGTATGATCAGCTTCATTGGCTATTTCCTTCGGGGTATCATCACCAAAGCCAGCCTGTAATTCTTCTGCCGGTTTTGGCAGATGCCGGTATACTGTTTTTTTATTGCGCCCGTAAAAAAACAGGTACACAGCCGTTAGCAATATTAATATGAAAACAATGGCGATCCATAAAAGGTAATTGATACCGCTAGCCTCGACCGCGTTATCAGACAGTGGCTCCGGCGGGCTTAACAGCGAATAGACCTTTATCCTGGTTTGCCCGCTCTCACTGAAAAGTGTAACTGCCAGAAATTTGCGGCTTTGAGGGAAATAACACATATCGGCAAACGAATTGATATCATGAAACCGGTAAGGAATGGTGTCGCCAACCAGGTGATAGGCAGAGCTATTTAAAGAACCGCTAATAAGCTGGAGGCTTGAATTAAATTTGTGCTGGGGGAAGATCAACCCATAGTAGGACCTCGTTTTTTCATTTATAACCAACGAGTTGGCAAATACAAAGTCTTCACTTTTTACATTGATGGTAAACAGCTTTTTAAACGATTTATCTTTAACGCTAAACCGCATCATATCATACAGGTTCCTCGGACTTACTATCTGCTGACCTGATGGACTGCCGAACCCGCCAATAACGTAGGCAGTGTCACCCGTGGCGTTGGTTCCCAATCCGGCCAAATAGCGCGGGGTAAATGTGTCTCCCTTAACGCTTACTTTTTGCCACGTGCGGGTAGTAACATTATAGCGTTTTACACTGTCTTTATAGGCCAGTTGCCCATACCCGCCAATCGTGTATATGGAACTGTCTGTTGTACAAAAAAACTTATTCAGGTGCCCGTTATCGGTTGCCAGGCTTTTGAAACCTTTGTTCCATCGCTGAGTTTTAAAATCATAAGTAGCCACAGCCTTCTGATCAATATAAAGATAATAAAGCCTGCCGTTGCTGAACAATGCCTGGTCGCCGGGTACTAATAATTGCCTGCCCGAATTGTAAACAGTACTTTTTAACTGCGGCGTTTTATTTACCGAAAAAGTAACCAGCGAATCCTGCGCTACGATATAAACAAGTTCGTTTGCCGTATCAAAGGCTAAACTCACGTCTCCTGGCACGGTAAATTCCTTTTCCATTTGCCAGTTGCGATGGCGGGCCTTTATCCATAACGGGTTTGTTACCTTGCCGTTGTTCTGGTTCACGGTTTCGTTTGAAATATTGCCCTGCCATTCATTAAGTGGCCAGTTGGATATTAATTTGTTGTTTTGCAGTACATTTATATCCCTCAGTTTTAAAGGCGGAAGGTCGGTAGTTTGAAATTGGCGATCGGCGTTGGCGCCAAAAAGTAATTCGTAGTTTTTACTTTGCCGCAGATGAACGCCCGATTCAGAGAATGAACCGCGCCCGGAAAATACCGTGATCCGATCGTTTTTATAATCTACAAGCAAACGGAGCCTGTTCCAACCCCTAAACAATAGCTTGTCATCAATATTAAACGAGACCTTTGAAAGCCGCTCACCAATAATTATCTTAAAATGCCGAGTATTTGCCTGGTTATCATATACCAAATCGATATTCTGCTTATCATCGCCAACAAGCCTGAATATATAACCAAAATAAATTTCGCGGTTGGGGATGAAGGACAAATCAAAAGAAACCTCGAGGTTATCCTTTTGAGGGACATTGCTCAGGCTAAGATCTAAAGTAGTGCGTTTATCCTGTACAACTTCATGGCTGTAAAATCCAAGTCCATAAGATTGCGCATTAGCTGGCAATATGAATTGGATATTTAGTAAAACAACCGAAATTATTATCGATAAAAAAAATCTCATGTTGATAAGTACACACTGAGTGTTAAGCTTTAGCACCCGCACCGTATAGTTTATAATTCAGGCCAACAAATATCAATGATATTAAGTGACATGCTGGCTAAATTACGATAAAACGGTTTACATTCAAATACTATATGATATCATTAGTGTCCATTAAAAAATAAAAATTGTTCTTTGAAATCATTGATAGTCT
>DAIOXE010000031.1:37283-46852 GCA_036758125.1 Mucilaginibacter sp. | reverse complement strand
GTTTTCCGCTCCTTTTTTATCCTTTAATCCCAAAGGACTTTTTCAGTGCCCTCTGGTAAAGGCGGGTGCTTTACGAGTAATTTATAGTTATTGGTTAGATGACTTTTACATTTACCGCGTTCAGGCCTTTTTTGCCTGTTTCCTCATCGTACTCCACGTGATCATTTTCACGGATTTCGTCGATGAGACCTGTTGAGTGTACAAAAATGTCATTTCTGTCATCACTCGGTGAAATAAATCCAAAACCCTTAGTGGTATTGAAAAACTTCACTGTTCCTTGTTTTTGCATTGTATTTTATTTTAATATGTATGCAAGGTAATCATTTTACTTGATCAATGTTTCCCTTTGATAAAAAATATTAATCAAAAATTAAATAAATGACGAAGCTATTATAAAGCTGAAAGAGAGCCAAGAGCCAAGAATCAAGATGAAAAAAAAACTGGCTCATTTACATGTCGTCGCGGGAACAGCTTAAATTATTTCCATTGATTTTACTCCTGCCGTTGCTTTTTCTTGACTCTTGATTCTTCAACACTGGTTCTTGCCTCGCGTTAATGATGGACGCCCGACATCGTTTCCCTTTCCCGTTCGGCTTTCCTCATTATGTCCTGTAATTCTTCATCGCTAAAATCGCCAAATTTCCGGTATACCTGGCCCACTGCATAAAAGTCGCGTGGCTGTACCAATACCTCTATGGCGTCTGCTTCTTTTAAATGCTCGTCGTAACTGGTGCCGGATACGGGTGCCGCAACAACAACCTTAGCTGCATGTTTTTTACGGCAAAGGCGTACAACCGGCACAAGCGTTGCACCTGTGGCAATGCCATCGTCAACCAGGATCACGGTCCTGTTCCGCAATTCAGGAAGCGGCTTATCATTTCGGTATGATTTTACCCGCCTTTTTATTTCCAGTTTCTGGTTATCAATAATTTGGTCGATAACGTCCCGCGAAATCATTTTTGAGCTGGTATCATTTACATAAACCGTATCTTCTTCGGTGACGGCCCCAAAGCCATACTCGGAGTGACCGGGATAGGGCAGCTTTTTTGAAACAATTACAGAGAGTTCCGCATTCAGGGCCTTTGCTACATAATAGGCTGTTTCCACCCCGCCTCTTGGTATGCCAATCACCAGGATGTCGGATCCCTTATATGTCTGTGCAAGATATTTGCCGAGCAATATTCCCGCCTGTTTGCGATCATCAAACGTCAACGCGCTTTTCATAATAATAAACATTTAACGTGAATCAAGAGTCAAGAACCAAGAGTCAAGAAACCAAGATAAAAAAACAAACCGGCTCATTTACGACGGTATGCCCACGGAAGGCTTATTAACCCTTTATCGCTGTTGCTATTTTTCTTGACTCTTGGTTCTTGTCTCTTGATTCTTATTTGATCCTCAAATTATTTACAACAAAGTTTATACCAATGGGAAGCGATCTTTTTTATAGGGTGCAAACCAATTTGTCGCTCACATATTTTACTCACCCCGACTTTGCTTCGCTTGTCGACCCTCTCTACGACAAGTCGTAAAGAGGGTTAGCTTCAAATATTTTTATTTTTTCCCTCTTTTTTGCCTGCAAAAGAGAGGGTGGTCAAGCGAAGCTAAGACCGGGTGAGTCAAGTACGCGACAATTTGATTTGCGATCTTTTTTATATTACATAAAACCTTCACATCGTATTAATTGTATTCAAATTGAGAAATACAACCAGTTATGCCAGATAAAAAAACAATTGAGCGCACTGAAAAAGATAAGCGCGAAGGCAAATCTGCCAGTACCCAGGCAGGTGAGTTCGTACGCCAGGAAATAGAAAATATTCGTAAGGGAAAACATGGCGCCAGGTCGGCCAAACAGGCTATAGCAATTGGTTTATCCGAAGCCCGGAGGGCAGGGGTGGATCTAAAACCACCCGAAAAAGGTAAGGTTTCTGAAAAAACCCGAAAAAGCGCCGAAAGTGCCTACGAAAAAGGACAAAGACATGAGCCGGTTTCCGGGACGCGATCTGTAGCAAGGGAAAAAGCATTGAAAAAGGAAAGCACCACATCTGCTTCCCACGAAGCGCTCTCGAAACAGACGCGCTCCGCTGTAAAGAACCGCTCGTCTGCCGAACGCTCGGAGGCGGCGCGCAAAGCAGTAAAAACCAAGGGGCCGGAAGAGCTTTCGGCGGCTGCAAAAAAAGCAGCAAGGACCCGGGAGCAACATAAAAGTTAACCGCGCTTAGTCTAAAGTCTTAAGTTCTAAGTTATGAAAAGGACAAAATTCGACTTATGACTTGCGACTAAAGACTTTCGACTTGGCAACAAGAGATTTTTCATTTTTTAAACACCAACAAAATAATTTATGTCAGTAGTAAAAGTAGTTGAATTAATGGCAAGCTCTCCCACAAGTTGGGAAGACGCTGCCCAGCAGGCCGTTGCAGAGGCGGCAAAAACATTACATAATATACGGTCGTTTTATGTAAAGGAACAAAATGCCGTAGTGGAAAACGGGGAAATTAAAGAGTATCGCATCACCGGTAAATTGACATTTGAATTGGAACGCCGGGGGTAGAATGTTGAGGTCCACGAAAAAACCTGTTTGACACGGTTAGATAAGAGGCAAAAAGTTGATCTAATATTGTTAGTGCGCCAACTCTTCATCTCTACCTTAACTGCAGGCGTTTCAGCTTTGGAACTTGTTATTCACTATTTCTTCCGCCAACCTGTGGTCAGTCGTTCATCATAGGCAAATGCTTCAACTTTATCAACTGTAATGCGCGCCGCATCCGGATGCAAAGGATTGATCAATACATTTTGTGAATGCGGATCAATAACGCTTGGTACGAACAGCAGCGGGGAACTTTTGGCCATCAGCCAGGCGTTACCGATCCGTTTTAAGATATTAGGCCCAGGGTAAAGCTTCCAGGCCGGGGGTAATTGCTCAATACCTATCTCTTCGCTGGAAAGGGATTCGTCGACCGTTAACATCGACATGGTTAAATCATGATGGATCTCTTCAGGCGACAGGTGAACCAATTTTTCAAGGATGCAGGTGGCAGAATTAACGGAGGTATAAATAACCGGTAAATGATCGTGCCAGCGTGCGGAGGACAATAATCCGCCCTGGCCGCTGAGATCGTATGCGTATTTTATGCGTGTGATTCGGTAAAGGATCATGAATAAAAACCATATTCAATTTGCGACATCACATCATTTACCATTCTGAAACCCTCGGAAGTGTCGAGCAGGTTTAAAGGGATTTCCATACCCAGCGCCATCTGTGGCCGCTGGAGCCATTTTTCAAAGGTAGGCTGGTCTCCAAAAATATCCTGCCCGCGCACATACACCCGGCTTAATTCGTACAAAAAATTCGATTGTTCTGCCGAAAGGCGGTCGTCATGCTGATAACGGGTAAGCTGCCTCGTGCTGATATGCAGAATATTTGAAAGATCCCTGCGGGAAACACAGGTTTTTTCGAGCACAACATCTACGGCCCCATAAGGAAATCCCTCGCGCAGGTAATTGATCACGTCCACCCTTTCGGTACATGCCGCTTTTTTACCTGATAATTTATCGGGCATAAAATACCACCAGGCCTTACAGCTCTCATCATGGCCGTAATCAAGCTTTTCAATATCCAAAGTTCTTGGCTTTTCCATAATTCGACTTGTGTCCTCAAATATATGGACAAATGTCTAAAAGTGCAAATTATTTTAAAAAGAAATATTATTCATTTTATTACAGGATTTTACAACCATTACAAGTGGAATACGTTAAAAGTATTTTAGTTTCACAAAAAACGGAATCGTTAATCAGGATACTACTTTGAGTAAAAAATGGGCGTTGTAGAAAAAGAAAATGATCAATTTCACCTAATTGTTGAAATACAGCGCACTAAAGCCAACCAGGAAGCACTGATCAATTGTTCTGAAGATCTGTTCTGGTCCGTTGATAAGGACCTGCGTATCATTACGGCCAACAAAAGCTTTCAGGAAAGGATAGAAAAAATCACCGGGGAATATTTGCGGGAAGGTGATTCGATACTGGTTAAAGAATATGGTGAACAGGTTAATAGCAAGTGGGCAGGATATTACGGTAAGGCTTTAAAAGGTGAAAGATTTACAATAAAAGAAGAGATATTTAATCCACTGACAGAGCGAACGGAGTTTTGGCAGGTAATCTTTAATCCGATGTACGATGCCGGCGAAGAGTTTTTGGGCGTGGCTTGCTATTCTAAAAATATTACAGAGGACACACTTACCCTCATGGCGCTTGAAAACGCTAAAAGCGATCTTCAGAAAATCATGGATTCTTCCTTAATAAGCAATGAAAGATTTGAGTACGCCATGGAAGCTACCTCAGATATTATCTGGGACTGGAATTTAGAAACCAATGCGGTATATTATTCCGCCAACATGCAAAGGTTATTTGGCCATAACCAATCCGGTATAAATTCGGATAATTTACCGTTTTATTTTGAGAATGTACATCCTGACGACCGGGAGAGAGTAGTTCTTTATCCTAACCAGGTAAAGTACGGGAAAATGCTCAACTGGACACAGGAATACCGTTTCAGAAAAGCTGATGGTGAATACGCCTTTGTGCTTGATAAAGGGATTGTTATACGTGATGAAAATGGTGTAGGAATACGTATGATAGGGGCAATTCAGGATATTACCACGTTGAAACAGCAAAATGAGCGGCTTACTGAAATCGCAATGATAAATGCGCACGAAATCAGACGGCCGGTAGCCACCATTTTAGGATTACTGTCCTTGTTTGAAGTGGCCATTGAGTGTGAACCTAACAGGGAATTAATAAAACATCTTGAATGTGTAACACTGGAGCTGGATGCCGTAATCAGGCGTATCATTGATAAAACCGGTGATTAGCGTACTAATGTAGTGCCAATTGAACCTGTAAATAAACAGCATCAACCCGGTTGTATTTCCGTCCCCTCCGGGATATCCCGCGCGAAGTAGAGCGACACGATTTGTTAGCCCCCAAATTAGCGCTGAAAAATAGGTACCGCCGTCCTCACCAAAAAAAGCTAAATTTTTTCAAAAAAAGTAAATAAATTGCCATCACTGTATTTAACTATAGGTTAAATAGTTAGGATTAAATAGCCATAACTTTGTTTTAGATCGTCTATAGAAAGGCAATTTTTATCGTATTTGCAGGCAATATCTATGTTAATAATGCGTATAAGTTAATATCAGTCTATCCAAAAAAGTATATAATTCAAAATATCAGGTAAAGGCTGATTTACATTTCCATCGTAGTTCTTTGTAAGTTTAATGGCAACTCCGCCGGTTCATTAGGAATCATTTTTATTTAAACCGGGTTTATCCATTGTGTTAAACCTTTAAGGCGGTCATCTTTCAATACGCTGTAATTCCGCTTAATTCAAATTCAATATAAATTCTAATCAACACTAATTATGGAAGCACAAACAATGAAAGGGACAAATTTAAAACTCAAGGAGTTTTTTGTTCACCAACTGAAGGACATCTATTGGACAGAAAAGAAACTGGGAAAGGCTTTGCCCAGGCTACAGGATGCAGCCACAACGCAGGAGTTGAAAGACGCCTTTGGCACACATCGCAATCAGACACAGGAACATGTTGATCGCCTTGAAAAGGTTTTCGGCATGGTTAACGAAAAAGCAGAATCCATTAAAAGTCAGGCAATTGCAAACATTGTGGATGAAGGCCAGGATATTATTGACGAAACAGAAAGAGGCACCGCACAAAGGGATACGGGCCTTATTTTTGCAGGTCAAAAAGCCGAACACTACAAAATAGCCACTTACGGCGGCTTAGTTTCATTGGCTAAAGTGATGGGTTATAATAACGTGGCAGACGTTTTATTTCAGACGCTGACTGAAGAAAAGGAAGCTGGCGCCCACTTAACATGGATTGCCGAAAATAACATCAATTACCAGTTAAACTAAGTCAAAAGTCTTTAGTAATAAGTCATAAGTCGAATTTGTTCTTTACTTGGAACTTAAGACTTTCGACTTGAGACTTTAAAAAGACCGGTATCCCAAGAAGGGATAACGGTCTTTTTTTGAAACATCTTCTATTGCCCCATATAACTCAGCATCCATTGAATGCCGAACTTATCTGTTACCATGCCGAAAAAGGCGCCCCAGAACTGATGGCCCAGGGGCATCATCACAAAGCCGCCTTCGGCAAGGCCGTTAAACGCCCGGGTTGTTTCTTCTTCGCTACTGGTATCTAATGTTACCATGAAATTATTGCCGGCATTAACTGTGCCCCTTCCTGTGGGCATATCCATGCCCATTATTACGGAGTTGCCAATGGGTAAAGCCGCATGGAGGATCTTTTCCCCTTCTTTAGCTGGCATCGGCGGTGCGCCGGGCATATCTTTCATCCGTTGGAAATTGCTGAACTCCCCGCCAAATATGGAGCGGTAAAAATTAAAGGCGGCTTCTGTCTGCCCGTCAAACACGATAGTGATATTGCTTGCTTTCATTTTGCGTTTTTTTTTAAACAAATATACCCGGGTGCCTGCTATAAAACAGGGTGAGTTTGCGACTTTTTAAGGGGCGTTTAATGACAGTTTGCATGGTTAATCCCTTCAGCCAATATATTTAAAGTTTCACTTGTCATATCAATTGCAAATTCCATTAAAATTCACTATATTTGATCAACCCGCAGTTTTAATATTAGCCATTAGGCGCTGCGATAAAGCCGCGTTGCATGGTTCTGTAACTTATCCAAAGGGGCCAGACGGACGTCATGAAAACACCAACGCAGCGCTAAAAACGCCATTTTTTAACCAAATTTTAATGCGTTCTTTGAAATTTTTTGTATATTTGATTGATTTACAATTAATTATATCAATTAACCCCCAAAAAATCATGACGGGCTAAACGCATTTAGGTTGGCAAAACGAAAATTTTATGACGGGCTAAATGCATTTAGGTTGGCAAAACGAAAAAATTATGACGGGCTAAATGCTTTTAGGTTGGCAAAACGAAAAAATTATGACGGGCTAATTCGGTTTAGCCCGTCATAATTTGATACTATTAGGCATGTAAGGGGTTAAAACAAACCTGTTCCTGCTCTTTCGGCCCCTTCCATCATTTTATCATTCAAATGACATTATTCCGCCCCGCTTTAGGTAAATTTGTTGGTTTACTTTAAGATTGGCTGTGAGTAGTGAGTAAAGTGAGTAGTGAGTGGTCAGAAGTGAATAGCCAGTGTCAAATTGAATTTGAGCGACTCACTATTCACCACTGACTACTCACCTCTTACCCTATTTACCACTCACCACTCACTCAATCAACTCAATCAACTTAATCAGCTAACTCATGACTATTACCAAAGAACAAGTATTACAGGCCTTGGGCAATGTCGAAGAACCCGATTTAAAAAAAGACCTCGTCACGCTCAACATGATACAGGATATCCAGATTGAGGGCATGCGCGTTAGTTTTTCGGTAATACTGACCACCCCGGCTTGCCCGCTCAAGGCGATGATAGAGAATGCCTGCCGCAATGCTATACAATATTTTATAAGCAAGGAAGCGGAGGTGATTATTAATATGGCATCGAGGGTTACATCGCAAAAAAACACCGGCGTGCCGGGGGTTAAAAACATTATCGCGGTGGCTTCCGGAAAAGGCGGGGTTGGGAAATCAACCGTCGCCGTAAACCTTGCGCTCGGCCTGGCAAAAACAGGGGCAAAGGTGGGGTTAATAGACGCGGATATTTACGGGCCGAGTATTCCTATTATGTTCGGTGTGGAAAATGCAAGGCCAAGGGCCAGCCAGGTTGACGGCAAAACCCGCATTGAGCCTATTGAGAAGTACGGCATCAAGCTTTTATCCATCGGGTTCTTTACCGACCCTAACCAGCCCGTGCCCTGGCGGGGCCCAATGGTATCAACAGCCGTAAAACAGCTTTTTAATGATGCCGACTGGGGCGAACTGGACTACCTCGTAGTTGACCTGCCACCCGGAACGGGCGATATACATATCACGGTTGCACAAACTTTCCCGGTAACAGGCGCTGTAATTGTTACCACCCCGCAAAATGTGGCCCTTTCGGACGCTAAAAAAGGGATCGGGATGTTTATGATGAACGCGATTAATGTACCTATTTTGGGCATAGTTGAAAACATGTCGTACTTTACACCGGCCGAACTTCCTGAAAATAAATATTACATTTTTGGGCAGGGCGGCGGCAAAAAACTGGCAACCCAGCTTGACGTGCCATTTTTAGGGGAGATGCCACTGGTAAAAAGCATCAGCGACTCGGGCGATGCCGGAAGGCCAATTGTGCTGGATGACGAGGGCATTATGGCCGCCGCTTTTATTGATATGGCCAAAAAAGTAGCACAGCAAGTGGCTATTTGTAACGCCGTTGCTATAAATAATAAGAATGTTGTAAATAATTAATAACTTTACTTATAATTTGGTACAGATGAGTTTATTAGAACGGGTGGAAGCGGCTCTGGATACGATAAGGCCGTATTTACTTACGGATGGCGGGAATGTTTCGGTGGACGAGATTACTCCGGAGCATGTGGTTAAGCTGAAACTGCTTGGCTCATGCGGATCGTGCCCGATGAGTATTATGACACTTAAGGCAGGTATTGAAGAAGCGATAAAAAAAGCGGTTCCGGAAATTACAGGTATTGAAGCTATAAACGTAACGGACATTGACGATCCGAACGCGGTATTGCCGGAAAACCTGCGGTAGTGTTAACTTTTGTTAAATTGCCTTGCGGCTTCGGTAATAAGGCTATTTTTGTATAAAGAACATAAAGCTATAAATTAACCAGCCATCTGATTGGTACATGAAAAAAGTAACCGGCCTGTTATTATTTTTGTTTTCAGCAATTGCCGCTCTCGCGCAAAAGCAGGAAAGGCCGTTGGTGCAGTTTACCGGTATTGTACATAATGCCGATAGCACAAGCGTTATTGTGCCCTATGTCAGTATTATAAATGCATCCTATCACGGGCAGATCAGCCAGTCGAACTACAAGGGCTATTTTTCATTTGTTGTGCACGAGCAGGACACTATCCGTTTTTCGTGCGTGGGCTATGCCAGCACAAATGTGGTTATACCGGCAAATGCCCATAACAATAGCTATACTGTACAGGTTTTACTTAAACCGCAAATCATTAACCTACCGGTCTTCCGCGTTTTTCCATGGGCAACTACTGAAGAATTTACAAAGGATTTTTTAACTATGAAAATTGCCGACGACGACCTGGCAATAGCGAGGAAGAACCTCAGCAACGCATCGATCCAAACATTAGAGCAGACATTACCGAGGGACGGCCCTGAAACAAGTAATATACAGGATTTTCGTAATAATGTCTTAAACTCGCATTCTATTACTAACCCTTTGTTGAATCCATTTAGCTGGGGCAGCCTGATAAAACAAATATCAGATGGCGACAAGAGCCGAAGCAGTGATAGTGGAGGAAATTAAAAAAGGTGAAAGGTGAAAGGTGAAAGGTGAAAGGCGAAAGGCGAAAGGTGAAAGGTGAAAGGCGAAAGGTGAAAGGCGAAAGGTGAAAGGCGAAAGGTGAAAGGCGAAAGGTAAGAGAT
>DAIOXE010000031.1:0-37183 GCA_036758125.1 Mucilaginibacter sp. | reverse complement strand
GAAAGGTTTTGTCTCAAGGTTTTTTACCTTTCACCCTTTACCTTTCGCCTTTAACCAAATTCTCCTACCTTCCTTTCTTAACCGTGGGGGAAATTAAAAAAGGTGAAAGGCGAAAGGTAAGAGATGAAAGGTTTTGTCTCAAGGTTTTTTACCTTTCACCCTTTACCTTTCGCCTTTAACGAATTGCTCTTATCTTCCTTTCTTCACCGCCGGGAATTTCATTTTATAATCAACGTCAACGATTCCTTTTGAAATATCATTCAACTTTTTCTGGATCAGGCGTTTGCGCAGCGGGCTAAGCCTGTCGGTAAATAGCTTGCCTTCTATGTGGTCGTACTCGTGCTGGATAATGCGGGCCGCCATCCCGGTAAAGGTCTCTTCATGGTGTTTCCAGTTTTCATCGTAGTAGGATAACCTTATTTTCGGCTTCCGGGAAACATCCTCCCTGACATCGGGTATGCTGAGACAGCCTTCATTAAAGGCCCACTCTTCACCGGCTTCATCCAAAACACATGCATTGATAAAAACCCTTTTAAAGTCTTTTAATTGAGAATCATCCTCCGCAAATGGCGAAGCGTCGACAACAAACAAACGCGTGGAAAGGCCAATCTGCGGGGCCGCCAAACCTATGCCGTGCGCAGCATACATGGTTTCGAACATGTTTTCGATAAGCTCTTTAATATGCGGGTATTCATCCGGCTCTATAGCCGTAGCTTTTCTTCGCAAAACAGGGTCGCCGTAGGCTATTATAGGAAGTTTCATAGTGCAAAAATAAGTGATTATTGTTTAGGCTCAAATAGCAAGGTAATCATCTGTTCGTTATCAAATATTTCGTTGCTTATTTCTAACAATTGTTCAGCTGTAACCCCGTTAATCTTATCAAAAACTTGCTGTAGTGTGTCGGCATAATTAAAATCAAGCAGGCTTTTGGACATTGATATGACCAGGCTCATCCTGTTTTCTTCGGCTAAAGCTATCTGGCCTATAAATTTTTCTTTGGCTTGGTGCAGTTGTAACGAGCCCAATTTTTGATCCCGCAATTTTTTTAGCTCCTTGTGTACCAGCCGGGCAGCCTTCTCAGCTTTTTCAGTGTCGGTCCCGAAATAGATCGAAAAAATGCCGGTGTCGGTAAAAGGGGTATAATTCGATTCGATGGTATAGGCAATGCCATATTTTTCCCTGATCTCGAGGTTTAACCTGCTGCTCATGCCCATCCCGCCGAGCAGGTTGTTCAAAAGCAAGAGTCCATTTTTATGGTGATGTGATGAGGAATAGGCCTGGTTACCTACGATACAATGCGTTTGTGATATCGGTTTTATAAAAGTATTGCGGCCTGCGCTGTTTTTTTCAGGTTTTAACCTCTGCTTTTGGGCGTTGTTTGCCGGCACCGGCCCCAAGTACTTTTCGGAAAGTTTAATTATCTTTTTAAAATCGTAATTGCCAAAAACGGCAAAAACCATTTCGGAAGTATTATAATTAGCCCCGATGAATTGTTTGATGTCCGCGCTGTTCAATTTGGCAACAGTTTCGGGGCTGCCTAAAATGTTTTCACCAATGGGATGGCCCTTAAATAAAAGGTTTTCGAAATCATCCTGTATGGCTTCTTCCGGCTGGTCCAGGTAGGAGGCAATCTCGTCCAATATTACACCCCTTTCTTTTTGCTGCTCCTCTTCGGGAAACGTGGAGTGAAATAAAATATCCTCAAATAAATCGATCGTACGCTCCAGGTGCTGGTTTAACAGCGAAGCATGGATGCAGGTATATTCCTTAGTGGTATAGGCATTCAGGTCGGCGCCAACTATCTCCAGGCGGTTAAGTATTTGGCTGGTATTGCGGCGTTCGGTTTCCTTAAATAATAAATGCTCGATAAAATGCGCCAGTCCTGTTTGGTGCTTCAGTTCATCGCGCGAGCCTGCATTAACAATAAAGCAGCAATGTGTTATTGCGGATGATGAATGTTTAAAAAGTATCCTGATGCCGTTAGGTAAAGTATGAACCTGGTATTCTGCCATTTGAGGCGCAAGATAGAGTTTTTTAGTCCGAAAGTCCGAAAAGTCCGAAAGTCCGAAAGATTTGCACGGTAACCATTTCGGAATTTTATTAGAAATTTACAATCCAAAATTCTTCCGACATCCGACATCCGACATCCGACATCCGACATCCGACTTTTTTCCCTACATTAGTGTCATGAAAACAAAAATAGCCGGGCTGGATTTTGAACCCCTTATAAAGGCTGAAGCTATTGATGAGCGCATAAAAGCAATTGGCCTGCAGCTTAGCGAAGATTATAAGCATTGTGTACCTGTTTTTGTAGGCGTTTTAAATGGCAGTTTTTTGTTTATTGCCGACCTGATAAAACAAATTGACATCCCCTGCGAAATTACGTTTACCAAACTTGCCTCCTATTACGGCGGCACAAAAAGCAGTCTTAAAATACGCGACGATATTGATTTTAGTGTGGATATTAAAGGCCGCGAGGTGGTAATTATTGAAGATATTGTTGATACCGGCAACACGGCCCATTATCTTATCGATAAATTAAAAGTAATGCAGCCCGCTTCTATAAAACTTTGTTCGCTGCTGCTAAAACCCAAAGCATTGCGAAAAAAGATTGACGAGTTGAAATACGTTGGTTTTGAAATAGAAAACGAGTTTGTAATAGGCTATGGCCTTGATTACAAGGAAATGGGTCGGAATTTGAAGGATATTTATAAGCGGGTGAAATAGTGGATTTCGGAATTTGGATTTTCGATTTCGGATTTATTTACACCCACTCTCCTCCCCAGCCTGTGTCCCTCCTCCCCAGTCTGCGTCCCCACAGACTGGCTGCGGTTTTGTTTGCGCGGCATTAAGGTGCCAATATTGCTTCAATAGTTGCGTACCTATGGCATGTGTGGAAATATGGGAAACTGAAGGAGTTTTCCAATTCCCATTCTCGCTGCCCCATCATCAGGAAATCCGTAGTAATGCCAAATATGCCGGCCAGCTTTTGAAGCACATCAGATGGAGACAAAGTCTCCGGGCATAATAATTCGTAGTTGGAAAATACGGACAACGGGAAGAGGGGATTTTGTTTTTTAAAGGCACATAATTGTATGTTCAAAAAATACTTATCGTAAATAACCGGCTTAAATGTGATTATGGTCATATTTTATTAAAAAGAAGCGTTTAACTTTAGCTATTCCCCTGTCCTGACATTGGGAGTATATCAGAACTTTTAAATAGTGAAATATAATTTATGGAGACCTATGGAAACAAAAATAGTTGACCCCGCTGATTTATACCGCCTGCCCTGGAGTTTGCCCGATAACGGAATTTCATGGCTTGAACCAACTGCTCACTGTAATCTTAACTGCTACGGCTGCTATCGCAAAAACATTAAACATTCGCACAAATCGATGGAGCAGGTAAAACATGAGCTTGATGTCTTTCAATCATTAAGAAAAACAGATTGCATCTCAATTGCCGGCGGCGAACCGCTATTATATCCGAATATTGTTGAACTGGTTGCCGAGGTAAAATCCCGCGGTTTAAAACCAATTATTAATTCCAATGGAATTGCATTAACAAAAGAACTGCTTCACGATTTGAAAAAAGCCGGAGTATTCGGTTTTACTTTTCACATAGATAGCAAGCAAGGGCGCGGGCGCGGACCGCAGTGGGAAGGTAAAAATGAGCTTGAGCTAAACGAGCTTAGACTTTATTACGCAGAAATGCTCACTGCCGAAGGCGGAATTGCGTGCTCGTTCAACTCAACTGTTTATGGCGATACGTTGCTTTACGTTCCGGAGTTAGTTACCTGGGCGCAAAAGCATATCGATATTGTTCATTCAATGGTTTTTATTTTGTTTCGTTATGTAACTCCGGATTTCCCGTATGATTTTTATGCCGGTGATAAAAAAATTGTTTTTGATGATATCCATTATCATTCCAACAAAGAAGAAGTAACAAACTTAATGGCGCCGCAAATTGTTGCCGAAATTAGAAAGAAAGCGCCGGAGTTTACGCCTGCTGCATTCTTAAACGGAACTCACAAAGCAGATGATTTCAAATGGTTGTTAACCGAGCGCATCGGAACCAAAGATAAAGTTTTCGGTTACCTGAATAATAAGTTCATCGAAATGGTAATGGGATTATATCATTACAAAAACAACCGCTACCTATCTTATGCTTCGCCAAAAACATTAAGCATGGGCAGAGCTATATTGCTTAATTTATGGGCTATAAACAAAAGCGTAAGAAAGTCGCTCAAAAAATATCTTGGTTACTTAGCTGCAAATCCATCTAGGATTTTTAAGAAGGTTTATATGCAGTCAATCATGATTATTCAGCCGGTAGATTTTATGGCTAACGGCGATCAGAGCATGTGCGACGGCTGCCCGGATATAACTGTATGGAAAGACAAGAACGGAAAAGATCAATTGGTTTGGTCTTGCAGACTTGAAGAGCCGATGGAGCACGGAGAATTTTTGCATACGGTACCGAGAGAAACTAATGGTAATTCTAAAGAAAAAGTCACTGAGTTGAACTAAATTTAATACGATGATTCAACAATCATTTTCATTGATCTGATGAGTCTAAGCCGTTGTAGGTAATCAGGCCGTCAAAAATGGTGTGGCTGAGGTCGATGAGGGTTGGCATGGGGGAAAATTCAACGTTCAAAAATCTTCAGGCGGAATAAAGTATATGGCTATATTTATTGAGGTGATTAATGGCTAACTGTATATGATTTAAAGGGAATAAGTCCTTTTTTCTTTGTGACCACAATTCCTTTTTAACATCCTCGGCGTCAGTTAAAGAAATAGTCTGACTTAAAAAGTCTACCGTAGCCAACAATTCCAACCCGTACGGCGACTCAAACCCTTGTATAAATTCAGCAACCTTGTCTAACCTTTCTTTTTCTTCTATTGAGGAAGACTTATCAATGTAATCTTTTACTTCATCTTTCTTTGAAGCAACTAGCTCCAAGGTTTCAAAAGGCTTCGCTTCTTTTTGTTCATATCCTTTTATATAATACCCATTTAAGGCATATAATACATGCCTGACTTTACCGGAATATGGCCCATATAACCCCTTGTTAAATTCAAGCTTTAATTGTGTCTCACCAAAACGTTGTAAAAAATAACTTAATTTTTCTGCAGCAAACTCGCTCGCAAATTCACCTAATGCACGATATTTATATAATAAATACAACAGCATTGCCCTTGCAGGAGTTAGTCTTGCAGCCGATGGTTTTTCTTCTTTTTTCAACGCCTCCTTTATTGCTAAAGAGGGCTCATACACAAATACATCTATTTCCAAATCTGATAGCGCATCAACAATTAGCGGTTTTACATCTTCCCAATTAAGTCCCCCGTTGCCACACCCTAACGGAGGCACAGCAATAGATTCGATCTTAAGGCTTTGTATTTTCTCGTGTAAATCTTTAAGTCCGTCCTTTATCCATTGAATTTTTGAAGGGTATCGCCAATGGGCTTTGGTTGGAAAATTAACAATGTATTTTACGCCACGTAACCCGTTAACCGGAACAATTTGAACTTTGCCTACGGTAATTTCTTTTCGGTTAACCGCGTCTGAATATTCTTTGTAATTTTCGGGAAATTCATTCTTAAATTGTAATGCTATGCCTTTACCCATTACACCAACGGTATTAACGGTATTCACTAATGCATCTGCTTTCGCATCAAGAATATTACCTACTTTATAAATTATCATAATATAGCTTAGCCGGCGATACTTTTATTGGGATATTTAAATCAGATTCTTTTAACAAAAGTAATACATTTTGTTTTGCTGTATTGTTAAATACACCAATATAGTCGATACAACTTACTGGCAAATGGTCTTTTATTAACAATTCAGATTGTTTTTTCTGTTTCCTAAGCAAATCTGTTTCATCACTTTTCCAATAGGTGTTGTAAATGGTATCCCAATCCAACTTTGCAAAATCACTTTCTAAAATATAGGCCGTTGTTGTTTCGCTTCGGGCATTACCATCGGTAAAGAAATAAGTCAAGTTATGTGATTTAACCTGGTCAAAAGAGGAAATTAAATATACTATATCTTCTTGTTGATATTTGGTTATATCTTCATATCCTAATGCTATTTGATATAACATCGGGGAACGCGGGCCAAGGTAAAATGGAACATACTCAGATAATTTGCCGCCAGGAGGATTTCGGGCATCTAAGCTTTTTCGATAATTGATAAGGGAAGAATCCCCGATTTTTATGTAGTTAGGATCGAAGTTTGGCGATTCGCTTGTGTATATGCCATTTCTCAAAATAAAGTTTAAATTCTTTATATGAGTAATACGATAAAGCCATATTTTGGTTGGAACTTTCAATCTGTAAATATAATTTGTTTTATATAATAAGATCTACATCCCTACCGGCTCCGGAAGTTAAAATTTCTTTGAATCTTCACGGCTAAGGTAATCGCAGATTATTGGGGCGGGTAAGCCTTTGTAGGTAACTAAACCATCAAAAATGGTGTGGCTGAGGTCGACGAGGGTGGGCATGGGGGAAAAACGATTAAAGTGGAAAAGTTATTTTTTTATTTTCAGTAATCAGGTCTCGTAACAAATCTATTCTTTTAAAATAGTGTACATTAGATGCTAATATCAAAGTTTAATATTAGCATGCCAAAAACTGTTTTACTTATATTGACAAGTGTCTTTCTAATAAATTTCGCAAAAGGTAATGGCGCAGATACTTCTATTTTTTATTATAAAAACGATTTGCAAGGTTCACACAGAGTGAACAGTATTGACGAAGCTGATTATTTTAGGATAATCCTTCCTCCTGATTCTGGTGATCATCTGAAAAATGTAAAAGAGTATTATAAAAATGGCAGCATCAAATTCGTTGGAAAATTTGACCCCAGATCGAATCGTGGATACCTGGGAGATATAATTCGACTGAATGGAGATTGCGTAAGTTTTTTCCCAAATGGGAAGAGATACAATATCGCCCATTACTCCGATGGCGACAAAGAAGGAAACGAATATTTTTTTTATCCAAATGGTTCCATTTACTGTTATATGAAGCACCTTTTTAAAGAACGCGCATTTAAAACATTTTTTTGGGACTGTTATGATGTAAATGGGAGCATGATATGTAAGACCGGCAACGGAAAATGGATAATATATGATGAGAGTTTAAAACACATATTAAGCAGCGGCGACGTAAAAAATGGATATGCGGAAGGTGAATGGCATGGGCGTACCGGGGATGCGGATTCGATAAAGTATATGTACATCTATGATAAAGGCGTTATTGTATCCGCTACCGGTTATGACAAGGCTGGGGTTGCATATCCTTTTACCAAACTAGCGGAAAAGGCTGATTACAAAGACGGTGCAGTTAATTTTGTAGAGACATTTAGGAGTCATTTGAAACTACCAAAAGGCCCCGACGGAAAAAAAATGTTTGTAGATACAGTTCACATCTCTTTTATTATTGAAAAGGACGGGCAGGTTTCAAGCTTCAAAGTTTTAGGAAATGTAAATGATAAATTAAGAAATGCATTGGCCGAAGCGTTCGCAAAATGCGGTGGCTGGTCCCCCAGCCGGTATTATGGGGTGCCACTAAGAACAGAAGTTATATTTCCAGTAGATTTTATAAGTGTATATTTAGATGCTTACTCTGCAAAGGGAAATATCACCCAATCTTATCATAGAACAGTTAATTTCCAATTTAGAATAATCGGCTTCTAAACCCCCACCGGTTCCGCAACCTCCCCCAACAACCCCACCGCCTGGTCAATACTATACACCCCTTCAATACTTAATCTCAATGTATTTTTCACCTCTTTTAAATTGCAACGGCGCGGGTGGGATTGTACGAATGCGAGTATCTGCCTGAAAGCATCCGTTTCAAAATACGGCGATTGTTGGTTGCTGATAAAATAGCCGCGCAGCACATGCTTTTTAAGCGATATTTTTTCAAACCCAACGGCTTTCCCAAGCCATTGCAGGCGCACGGTATTTAACAGGTCGTTAACCTGCGGCTGGATTGGACCGAAACGGTCGTGCAGTTGTTGCTGAAAGGCTTTTAGCTCAACCTCGTTTTCAAGTTTGGAGAGTTCGGTGTATAAATTGTAGCGCTCGGCTATATTGGTTACATACTCATCGGGTATTAATATTTCAAGGTCAGTATCAATCTGGGTGAAGGAAATGAATGGCCGTGGTTTATCATCCGGAAAAACGCCTTTAAACTCATCTTCTTTTAGTTCCTGTATGGCTTCGTCCAGTATTTTATGATACATTTCAAAACCTATCTCAGCGATGAAGCCGCTTTGCTCGGCGCCTAAAAGATTCCCGCTGCCGCGGATGTCAAGATCGCGCATGGCCACGTTAAAGCCGCTGCCCAGGTCGGAAAACTCCTCAATGGCGCTTAGCCGTTTACGGGCCTCATTGGTAAGGGTTGATAACGGCGGACTAAGCAAATAACAATATGCCTTTTTATTGCTGCGGCCAACGCGTCCCCGCATTTGGTGCAGGTCGCTCAGGCCAAACATGTGGGCGTAGTTGATGATGATGGTATTGGCGTTGGGGATGTCCAGGCCGGCCTCGATAATGGTGGTAGCGACCAGTACGTCATATTCGCCGTTGACAAATTTGAGCATCACATTTTCAAGCGCATCGCCTTCCAGTTGCCCATGTGCTATGCCTATACGCGCTTTTGGCACCAGTTTATGGATCATCCCGCCTAATTGAGGCAGGTCCTGTACACGATTATGGATAAAAAATATTTGTCCGCCGCGGTCAATTTCGTGCTCAATGGCTTCTTTTATCAGCGTATCGTTAAAAACATGCAGTTCGGTAACAACAGGCTGCCTGTTTGGCGGAGGGGTGGATATAATGGAAAGGTCCCTCGCCCCCATCAGCGAAAAATGCAGCGTACGCGGGATGGGAGTCGCAGTTAAGGTAAGGGTATCCACGTTGGCGCGCATCTGCTTTAATTTTTCTTTGGTTGTTACACCAAATTTCTGTTCTTCATCAATGATCATCAGGCCCAGGTCCTTAAACTTTACATCCTTGCTTACCAGGCGGTGTGTGCCGATGATAATATCGACCTTTCCTTCCTTCAGTTTCGTCAAAGTTTCTTTTATCTGCTTGCTTGATTTGAAGCGGTTCACATAATCAATATTGCAGGGAAAATCCTTTAAACGGTCGGAGAAAGTTTTATAATGCTGGGCGGCCAATATGGTAGTCGGCACTAATATGGCCACCTGCTTACTATCGGCAACGGCCTTAAACGCGGCCCTTATGGCTACCTCTGTTTTGCCGAAACCCACATCGCCGCATATCAGCCTGTCCATAGGGTGTGGCGATTCCATATCCTTTTTAAAATCGCTGGTAGCTTTTTCCTGGTCGGGGGTATCCTCATAAATAAAGGAAGCCTCCAGCTCGGTTTGTAAATAACTATCCGGAGAAAAAGAATTGCCCTGCTGCGCCTTACGTACCGCGTAAAGTTTGATCAGATCGCGTGCGATGTCTTTAACTTTTTTTTTTGTGGTTTTTTTCAGCCTCTCCCAGGTATCTGTGCCCAATTTATTCAATTTAGGCACTGTGCCCTCCTTGCCGCTATATTTAGAGATACGGTTAAGCGAGTTGATGTTTACATAGAGCAGGTCATTATCGGCATAAACAAGGCGGATCATTTCCTGCATTTTATCATTTACTTCTACCTTTTCAAGTCCGGCATATTTGCCGATACCATGATCAATGTGGGTCACATAATCGCCGGGTTTTAAATCGCGCAGTTCTTTAAGGGTAATCGCCTGCGAACGTTGGTAGCCCTTTTTGAGTTTGTATTTATAATAGCGGTCGAAAATCTGGTGATCGGTATAGCAAGCCAGCTTTTGTTCACGGTCGACAAAGCCCTCCTTTATCGAAATACTTATTGGGGTAAACTTTACAGTCTTATCAAGATCTTCCAGAATGGCATAAAGCCGTTCGACCTGCCTCGCAGAATCGGTAAGGATAAAGTTTTCGATATGCTCCGCATCGTTATTTTTAAAATTGTGGATCAGCAGGCTAAAATCTTTATTAAAAGAAGGCTGCGGGCGCATATCAAAGTTGATGGATTGATCCGGTTTGTAAAAAAACTGCTTTCCAAATTCAATTATGGCGAAATCATGCAGCTGATCGGCTACCATTTTTTCATCGGTAAAAGAGAATTTTGGGTCAATCCAGTCGGGGTTTTGATTTTTATCAGCTACCGATAGGGCTTTCCACACCTGCGTGGCTTTTTTGTAGCCGCTTTGAATAATATCCAGCGTGAATTGCACATCTTTTATCCATATCTGCGTATCTGCGCCTATATATTCCAGTAACGAAATATTACTTTCAGTCAGGAACCTGGATTGCACATTTGGGACGATGGTTATACTTTTAACCTGTTCAACCGAAAGCTGGCTCTCGATTTCAAAAGTGCGGATGGACTCGATAACATCGCCAAAAAACTCAACCCTGTAAGGAAGTTCATGCGAGAATGAAAATATATCAACTATGCCGCCGCGGATGGAGTATTGGCCTGGTTCATACACAAAGTCAACACGATCAAAGTCGTAGTCCGTTAAAAACTCATTGATAAAATCAATGCTGAGCTTGTTGTTTAAGGCAATTTCGAGGGTGTTTTTTTCGAGCGATGCGCGGTCTATCACTTTTTCGGCAAGCGCTTCGGGGTAGGTAACTATCAATTGCCCGAACTCCGAAGAATGGATGAGTTCATTCAGTACTTCGGCACGGGCAAGTACATTGCTGCTGTCGGGTTGGGTAAATTCAAATGCTTTCCGATAGGAGGATGGAAAAAGCAGGACCTCTTTTCCGGTTAAATTCTCCAGGTCTGCCTGGAAATAGGCGGCTTCTTCGCGTTCGGGCAGCACAAACAGCATGTGCTTATGCTGCAAAAAATATAACGCTACCGCGATGGCCGCATCTCCTGATCCGACTAATCCACGTAACTGAACCCTTGGATTTTTAGCAGCGTTAAGGGCTTGCGCCAACGCTTTTATCCGGTCATCAGCTTTATAGCGTTCTAAAATATCACGGATGTTCAAACTGCTGCAAATATACGCAAAAAAGGGTTTTGAACATATAGGCAACTACCGGCTATACAAAATTGGAAATAAATACGGATGCACTAAAATTATTGCAAACAATATGGTATGATAATTACTTTTAAGTATATTTATTCGTGATTAGAGATTGGTGGTCAGAGATTGGAGATTAGTGGTTGGAGATTAGTGGGAAGTTGCCTTAGTCTTTTATTCTCGTATACCTAACCTCTAATCTCCAACCTCTAATCTCTATTCTAATGAAGAACGCAATTGTATCCGGCCTTTTTATAGGCATTTTGAGCGGACTATGGATGTTTATAATGCACTTGCTCGGCTATTCACCGCAAAGCAGTCGTATGGCGCCGATCGAATATGTTTCTGTATTTATCCCCTTGATCGTGCTGTATTTTGGCATCAGAAGTTATCGTAATATAGATTGTAAGGGCCGCCTGGGGTTTTTACCGGCGCTTATGCAAAGCTTTAAAATATTGATTATCGGGGGCGTAATAACAGTTTCCGCCTCTATAATTTATATTGAAGAATTTGCCAGGGGAAGTAATTTGATGGATTTTTCGGGCAGGATATTCGGCGCATTGTTAGTGGGCATATTATTTGCATTGGGCGTTTCTGTACTGTTTACAACAAATCACAATAAAGTTGATTAGGGCAATTTTTTCAAAATACTTTGAACTGATTTTTTGGATAGCCGCGCTTATTTCACTCGCGCTTACTAATCCGACCGTTGAGGCGCATTTCAGTTTATGCCCGTTAAAGTTGCTTGGCTTTAAATGGTGCCCCGGCTGCGGTTTGGGGCATGCCATTTCGTTTTTATTTCATGGCGATTTAAAGAGCTCGTTCCATGCGCACTGGCTGGGCATCCCGGCGGTGACCGTTATATTTCACCGTATATATGTTTTAGGAAAGATGCGGTTGCAGCAGCCCCCTCTAAATCTCCCCCGGTTGGGGAGACTTTAAGAACACCTTGAGGGAAAGCATTTTATTTTAAGATCGAATTAAAGTCCCATTGTAACTTTTTAACTTTTTTATTATCATAATACTGATATTTATAGAGATATTTAAGCATAAAAAAAACACCTAAATTTTTACAAAGATGGACATGAATCAAAACCCGTATATGGCTTTCTCCGGTATTACCTACGAGGAAATGGGCTTTTTACAACAAGGAACAGCCGATCTTAATGAAAATCAGAAAAAATATTTTTACATGGTTTATTCCGGTAAACGAAAATCGCCGCAGGATATATTAATATTCACCGTAATAGGTTTTTTTGGCGTTGCCGGCATCCAGCGCTTTGTTTTAGGTGAAGTGCTTATGGGGATCTTATATCTTTTTACAGCCGGTTTTTGTTTCATCGGAACAATAATTGACCTTGTCAACCATAAAACGCTTGCTAACGATTATAACCGTAAAATGGCTTATGAAAGCTACCAAATGGCCAAGATGAGCAGTTGAAAAAGGTGAAAGGGTAAAGGTAAAAGGAGAAAGGTAGAAAGAAAAAGGTGAATCGTGAGCGGCCACGTGAAAGGTGAAAAGAGAAAGGTAAAGAGTGAAAGACAGTTTAACCTTTTGCCTTTTACCTTTTGCCTTTCACCTAAAATTTTTACCTTTCACCTCTAAAGCAATGGATAGCCAAACCGGCAAATATATTATGTTAATTGGCGGCGCTGTTTTAATAATCGGCGCCGTTGTTTATTTTTTTGGCGGGAGTCTGAAATGGCTCGGCCACCTGCCTGGTGACATCCGCATCGAACGAGGGAATTTCAGGTTTTACTTTCCCATAACCACGCTGATTCTGCTTAATTTGCTAATATTTTTGATTTTAAGAATTTGGAAGTGGATTAATTAATGAGACACGAATTGCACGAATTAAATCGGAACACACGAATGAAAAAAGCTAAATCGGCTATATTTGTTCAGATGAAAAAATTATTTCCGTTATTTCTTGTATTATCACTTTGCGGTTTAGCAAAGGCCCAACAAAACGATGGTTATATAGCCCCAACCGATACGGCGGTATTGCAAAAGCTAAAACAATGGCAAAACCTAAAATTCGGTCTTTTTATGCACTGGGGGCCATACAGTGAATGGGGCGTGGTTGAAAGCTGGAGCATCTGCCCCGAAGATGAAAGCTGGACACAGCGCAAAGGCCAGTACAGCGCGGATTATTATACTTATAAGAATGCCTATGAAAACTTGCAAACCACCTTTAACCCCACTCACTTCAACCCGGAAAAATGGGTAAAAGCAGCTAAAGATGCGGGTATGAAGTACCTGGTTTTTACAACCAAGCACCACGATGGTTTTTGCATGTTTGATACGAAAGAAACGGATTATAAGGTTACCAGCCCAAAAACGCCGTTCTCGGCTAACCCCAAAAGCAATGTCGCTGATGAAATATTCAAGGCTTTCCGCAAGGAGAATTTTATGATAGGCGCTTATTTTTCAAAGCCCGACTGGCATAGCCCGTATTACTGGTGGCCATATTTCCCGCCGAAAGACAGGAATGTAAATTATGATCCAGCTAAATATCCCGAAAGGTGGCAGCAGTTTAAGGATTATACTTATAACCAGTTGCAAGAGCTAATGACCGGGTATGGCAAAATTGATATTTTATGGATGGATGGCGGCTGGGTAAGGCCTTTGAACAAGGCGGATTCAACTACAGCACATGAGATGGGAAGTAAATACAACCAGGATATCGATATGCCAAAAATTGCCCGGATGGCCCGTGCCAAGCAACCCGGATTGATAATGGTCGACCGTTCAGTTGCCGGACCTTATGAAAATTACACCACGCCTGAGCAGCAGGTACCGGCCGAGCCCCTGAGCCATCCATGGGAAACCTGTATGACCATGGGCAACTCCTGGAGCTATGTGCCCGGCGATCATTATAAATCTTCTCAGCAAATTGTACAGCTGCTAATAAAAATAGTATCGCGCGGCGGGAACTTTTTAATGAACATTGGCCCCGGCCCCGATGGCGATTGGGACCCCGAAGCCTACAAACGGCTGGCGGACATAGGCAAATGGATAAAGATCAATGGCGAGGGCATTTATTCATCCAGGCCTGTTGCGCCCTATTCTGAAGATAACATATTCTTCACACAATCTGCCGATAGCAATACCGAATATGCTTTTGTACTTGTAAAGGATAATGGGGTTGTGTTGCCGCCGGTAGTCAATATTAAAACAGGAAATTTGAAAAAGGCAAAGCGGGTTTCGTTGCTTGGAAGCAGCCAAAGGCTTAAATGGAAGCAGGATGGGGAACTGATTGCTGTTACAATTCCGACGGAACTTCAAAAAACCAATGGCTTACTGTATGCAGCAGCGTTTAAGATAGGGTATTAAATTTAGAACGGTGAATTTATTTCTATAAATCTTCAGTTTTTATAACTTTAATCGGTGAAAATCAACAAATCAATCTGTGTAATCCCAAAATGAAACTCTCCCAACTAACTACCTACCTCGAAAGCCTGGCTCCGCTTGCCTACCAGGAAGATTATGATAACGCGGGTTTAATCGTTGGCCAGCCTGACCAGGAAGTTTACCAGGCGCTGATCTCATTGGACTGCACAGAAGCGGTAGTTGACGAAGCCATTGCCACTAACTGCCAGGTGATCATATCACACCACCCAATAGTTTTCCGCGGATTAAAAAAGTTTAATGGCAAAACTTATGTGGAGCGGGTGGTCGAAAAGGCTATCCGTAATAATATCGCCTTGTATGCTATTCATACCAACCTGGATAATGTTATTACCGGTGTAAATGAAAAAATTTGCGAAACGTTGGGTTTAAAAAGTTGCCGTATCCTTTCACCCAAGCATGATTTATTAAAAAAGCTGGTGACTTATGTTCCGGCCAGTCATGCTGATGAAGTTAGAAACGCATTATTTAATGCCGGTGCAGGGGGCATTGGCAATTACAGCGAATGCAGCTTTAACGCGGAAGGCACAGGAACTTTTAAAGGGGATGAAAATACCAACCCCTATGTTGGTGAACCAGGAAAACGGCATTTGGAAAATGAAATTCGCATTGAAACGATTTATCCGGCCATCCTCGAAAGCAAAATATTGATGGCGCTTGTTCTGGCACATCCTTACGAAGAAGTGGCTTATGACCTCTATAAGCTAACCAACCAAAACCAGCAGGTGGGATCGGGCATGATAGGCGAACTGGATATCCCAATGGCCGAAGAAGAATTTTTATCCCATATTAAGGAAAAAATGCGCACCCAGGTAATAAGGCATAGCGCACTTACAGGCAGGCACGTAAAGAAAGTGGCTGTTTGCGGCGGTGCCGGCGGTTTTCTGTTAAAGCAAGCCATAGCTGCGGGGGCGGATATTTTTATTACTGCCGATTATAAGTACCATGAGTTTTTTGATGCAGAAGGAAAGCTGGTAATTGCCGATATCGGGCACTATGAAAGTGAGCAATTTACTCAACAATTATTGTGTGAAATAATACGAAAAAAATTTACTAACTTTGCACTCCGTTTAACAGAAGTAAATACAAACCCCGTCAAATATTTTATTTAATGGAACAAACCGTAGAACAAAAGCTTAAAGCTTTATACGAACTACAAACCATCCACACCAAAATTGATAAAATTCGCCAGGTAAGAGGCGAATTACCCATGGAAGTTGCCGACCTTGAAGATGATGTTGCAGGCCTTGAAACCCGTATACAAAAAATTAAGGCGGAGCTGGATGATTTGGAAGATGATATAGTTACCCGCAAAAACCTGATAAAGGAAGCACAGGCTAACATAAAAAAATATGATACACAGCTAGCAGAGGTTAAAAATAACCGTGAGTATGAGGCTATATCTAAAGAAATCGAAATTCAGGGATTAGATATCCAGGTGAGCGAAAAAAAGATCAGGGAATTTGGCTTTGAAATAAGCTCAAAAACCCTCATTTATGAAAAAGCCCTTGCCGACCTTGAAGCCCGCAAGGCCGACCTTGAAGCAAAGAAAGCCGAATTAGGCACCATTACTGCCGAAACACAGAAAGAAGAAAATGAGCTATCAGCGCTTGCTGATAAGGCCACTAAAGGTATTGATGAGCGTTTATTAATTGCCTACAACCGCCTGCGTCAGAATGCAAAGAACGGACTTGCCGTGGTTACCATCCAGCGCGATTCATGTTCAGGATGTTTTAACCAGATTCCGCCACAACGCCAGTCGGATATACGCCAGCGCAAAAAGATCATTGTTTGCGAACATTGCGGCCGTATTTTGGTCGATGAGCAAATGGCCATGGAAGCTGAAACAGTTTAAGAGCCCCCAACCCCTAAAGGGGAGTGAATATATAAGAGGCGCTCATTGGGCGCCTTTTTTAGTACATGGAAAAACAGATTTGCGAAGTTTTTAAAACTTCGCAAATCTTTAAAGTCTCAAAAGTAATCAGTGCAATCAAAAAAATCAGCCTAAATCTGTGATTCAGAAAAGGTTCGTTTGCCTTCCGCCTCTGGGCACAAACAGATCATAATTAAAAGCCGGCATCTCCCTATCCGCTAAAAACCTGTTACACGCCATTTTAAATAATTGGTGGATAGATTCAGCAACCTGCCCATCCCCGCTCATGCGGCGGCCAAAATCACTGTCGTTCAGTTTACCGTCGTGACAGGATTTTATCATATTCAATACCTTTTCGGCCCTGTCGGGGAAGGCTTTATTGATCCAGTCGGTAAAAATTTCTGCTACGCTGCCATTTAACCGTACTATGGTGAATCCGGCGGATAAAGCGCCCCTATCGGCGGAGGCTTTAATAATGTCGGGGATTTCATTACTGTTCAGTCCGGGGATGATGGGCGCCGCCATCACCCTAACCGGAACGCCATTTTCCGAAAGTTTTTGTATTACAGACAGTCGGCCATTTGCTGTGACAGTCCGTGGCTCCAGCTTTTGTCTTAATTGTTCATTTAACGAAGTTAAAGATACATTGATGTGTACCAGGTTCATCTTTGCCAGTTCAGTAATTATATCCAGGTCGCGAATGATCACATTATTCTTCGTGATGATGCTTACCGGGTTTCGGTATTTTAAGAAAAGCTGTAAAAGCGAACGGGTGATTTTTAGCTTGCGTTCAACAGGCTGGTAACAATCCGTGTTGCCCGAAAGCAGGATGCATACGGGCTGGTAATTTTTTTTGTTGAAATATGCTTCCAATAATTCCGGTGCATTAGGTTTTGTAATTATTTTGCGCTCAAAATCAAGACCGGCGCTAAAGCCATAATATTCATGTGTATTGCGTGCATAGCAGTATATACAACCATGCTCGCAACCCTGGTACGGGTTTATAGAATACATGTGGCTGAGATCAGGACTGTTAGATTCGCTTACAATTTTTTTAGGATTTTCTACAAACAGCTGTGTGGCGGTATTTTCGAGCAGCGGCTCATCAAGCCCCTCGATATGCTCCAGTACATATTTGTTTTTTAAAAATTTGTTATGGGTGTTTACCTGTGAACCGCGCCCTCTGAAATATTCAGGATTCTCCTCATGTGCCATAAAGCAAATTTGCTAAATTATTTAGCAAATTACAAGTCTATCAGCTTGTTTTTTATAGCAAATAAAACCAGGCCAATACGGCTTTTAACCCGAAGCTTTTCGAATAAGGCGTCGCGATAGCCATCAATGGTGCGGGTACTTACGCTCATTTGCTCGGCAATTTCTTTATAGGTAAGCTCAGTGGCGGCTAATCTTAAAAATTCAATTTCGCGGACATTTAACAAATTATCATCTATCCGTTGATTGAAAGAATCCATTAAAAGGCGGGTAACAAACTCGGGATAGTACACTTCGCCCTGCGATACTTTTTGAAGGGCTTGTTCAAACTCAAACGGTTCAGCGTCTTTAAGCAGGTAGCCCTTTACACCAAGTTTGAGCATTTCGAGAACTTTTTCTGCATTGTCAATCATCGATAAAACGATAACATTTATTTCCGGGTACTTATTCCTGATCCACTTAGCAGTAGCTGTGCCATTCATAACGGGCATATTAATATCCAGTAAAATAATATCCGGTTTAAACTTAGGCGATAATTTTCGGATCAGGTCCTCACCGTTTGCTGCTTCAAAAAGAATATTGTAACCATCAAAATTGCTGATTAATGAAGCGATTCCGCTTCTAAAGAGGCGATGGTCGTCAACTAGGGCGATTTGGATGGTATCCATCAGTATATACTTGTTGTTCTAAAGGATTCAGGGTAACCTTAATACAACAACCTTTGCCAGGGGAGCTGTCAATAGCTGCGGCCGCGCCAATTAGGGCCGCCCTGTTCTCAATATTTTTCAAACCAGATCCGGTGTTCTTATCGGGTAATTTGGCTAAAAAACCACCACCGTCATCTTCGAGGGTCAATTTAAACAATTCCGGCAGATACTGCAAACTGATTTTAAAATGTGTAGCTCCGGAGTGTTTTAACGTATTGTTCAAGGCTTCCTGGAAAATGCGGAAAAGTACCAGCTCACGCTGTTCACCTAATGGATAAACACTTCCTTCGGTTGAAAGGGTTACACTTATTACGCCGCTTTTGTTGATCCTTTTTGCTTCGATCTCAATCGTTTTTAACAGCCCCAGGCTTGTAATTTGTTCAAAACTAAGGCTTTTTGACAGATCCCGCAGGTCATTGATCGATTGCGACACCAACTCGCGGCTTTCATTTATCTTTTCTTGAATATGATTTTCGGTGCTTTTGCCTGCCAATGCCAGGTTCAGTTTTACAAATGATAATACCTGTGTAACATTATCGTGTATCTCCCGGCTAACATGCAGAAGCGTTTGCTCCTGCATTTCTATCTGCGCTTTTAACAGCTCCTGCCGAAAGGCCGATTGCTGTTTTTCCTGTTCCTGTTTGTTCTTTAATTGCTTATTTCGGTATAAAACGATAAAATAAATTATAAAACCGGTGATGCCGGCAAAGAATGCTGCGGCAGATAATACTAACGTGCGTATACTTTCATCATCCATTATCAAAAGTAATTTCTTTACTGTTCATCAAAATGGAAATCCCAATCAATACATAAAATATTACATTAATACCTAAAGTAAAGTCATGAATAATGCCATCGTTCAGACGGTGTTTTATGTAATAATTTATAAGCCCTAAATTTAGAAACATTGTTGTTGAAAAGAAAAGTATAGCAGTATTATACCAAAAAATGCTTTGTTTAATTATATTTATTTGTAAGGGGTATTGAAGCATTTGTTTAAAAAGCAGTAATGAAAATATGGTGTAGGCTATTTCGGAAGGTAAAACTATATTTGAAGGGAAAACCCTGTTATATGGTTGTAGTAGTAATGCGTTAATAAAAAAGAAAATAGATATTATTACTATTGATACCAGAATTGAGGCTTTTACTATTTTGCTTTTGAAAAGGTAGTAGAACGTAAGCGAGAAAAGAATATATTCTGTTAAACCCATAATATGCATCACGGCTATATTATTTTTATACATTAATGCGCAAATTCTCGCTGTTATTTCCAATAAGAGTGTAAAAGTAACCAATAATGTTAATAGCTTAAATGGTATGGTTAGCTTTTTAAAGCAAACCATACCGTTAATCATAATGATAAAAAGCAATAAATAGTATACGATGACTTGAGCTAACATTATAAAAAAAATTATCCTAAAATGCTGCAATAAGGTGGACAAGGATTGGTAAAATCATACGCGTCTCCAGTATTTACATAAGGTGCGGTTGCACCTACCGCAGTATTAGGCTCAGCTCCGGCGAATACCATTGTAAAATGGTTGCCAGCTGACCCAGCGAAATCAGGGTGCTTAGCTAAATGCAGACTCACACCAACCACTTTTGGATTACTTAGGACAGATTCTAAACTTTGCCGGTCAATAAAAAAACCATTAAGGAATTGTTTATCCGGGGTCAACAAGCCCGGGCCTTCGGAAGAGGCGTTGTGCTGCTGATACTCCTTGATCAGGCTCTTAGCTGATTCAGGATCGATAATTGAAGCCATAGTTTTAATTAGGGGTTTTAGTTAATAATTCCCCAATAATACGATATTCAACAGAACATTTATGCCGTGTTTTCACGGTATTTTAAGGAGAGGGGGCGTGATTGTATAAGGCTTGTTAAATCGCAATAAAGCAATCATAAGAAGTCGAAAGAACAAGGCTGGAAGATTTGGTATGTAGAAGACGCAATATTTTGCGTCTCCTGTGCCAATCGTACGCATAGCCGTTATTTAGGTTCCAAACTTATAGTTCCGAGACGCAAAGCATTGCGTCTCTACAAAATTACCCCTCCAATAAAAACACAAAAAGCTCTTTTGGCCCATGTGCCCCTAAAACAAGGGTTTTTTCTATGTCGGCGGTACGGCTTGGGCCTGTAATATTACTGATCATTGACGGCAGGTTGTTATCGTATTTGTTTTTTATCAGCTTAAAGCCGTCTTTCAGGTCCAGTACCATTTGGGATGTATAGGCCAATACGATATGTACGGGGGGATAAATACTTAAGCGGCGGCCTGCCATATTAGCGTTAGATAGTAAAATGCTGCCATTACGCGCTATCAATGCTTCGCAAAGAGTAAAGCCAACATCTGCCTGTTCGAAATCTTTGTCCGTTTCAAAAAAAGGGTAATCAAACCGGGTCAGTATCTCCTGCAAGCGCGGTTCCCAGCAATATATTTTGCGCCATTTGCGTTCCTCGGCAAGCTCCAGCAGGTTTTCAATAAATTGGACTTCATCCTCACAAAAAACAAACTGTCCTGATACCGCTGTAAACTGTTCGGCAAAAAGCACCTCGGGCAACTCGTTATTTTGAGCATAATGCGGCAGATCTTCAAGGTTAGGATAGGGGTTGTCCCTTTTTTCAAGGAGCGCCTTGCGGATCTTTTTAAGCAGTTTTTCCTTTGATGTGGTGCTCATGATGAAAGCTTAAAGCTAAAAGCAGAAAGCTTAAAGCGAAGACACCATAAGCTTTGGTCTTTCTGCTTTAAGCTTTCCGCTAAAAATTCTTATTTCTTCGCACTTGCGTCCTTTTCCTCAGGGTTTCTTTGAAAAGTACCTGAATGATCGGCAACCCCCTCTGGCACCAGCGCTTTAGCCGCCGGTTCCTGGTCGGCTTCGGGGCCGTTTACAAACTCATCATAAGTCGTACGGTTTTCAAACGGACGTTTACCTAATATTTCTTCAAGGTCTGACTGAAACAGGATCTCTTTTTCCAAAAGCTTGTCAGCTAATTTTATTAACCCCTCCCTTTTGTCAATAAGCAGTTTTTTGGTCATTTCATAAACTTCACTTATCTGCTTGCGAACTTCCTGGTCAATCAGCTCCGAAGTTTTTTCGGAATATGGTTTATTGAACTGGTACTCGCCCTGGGCGTCGTTAAAAGAAACATTTCCTACCTTATCATTCATGCCATATATGGTAACCATGGCATAGGCAAGCTTGGTGATCCTCTCAAGGTCGTTTTGAGCGCCGGTTGATATTTTCCCGAAGGTAATATCTTCGGCAACACGCCCGCCAAGGGTCATGCACATACCATCAATTAATTGTTCGGTAGTGTACAAGAACTGCTCTTTTGGCAGGTATTGCGCATAACCCAAAGCAGCAACGCCACGCGGAACGATAGATACTTTCACCAGCGGATCGGCATGCTCAAGGAACCAGCCTGCAATAGCGTGGCCCGCTTCATGGTAAGCTACAATGCGCTTTTCTTCAGGAGATATGATCTTGTTCTTTTTCTCCAAACCACCGATCACACGGTCAATTGCATCCTGGAAATCCCACATATCAACCGCTTCTTTATTTTTACGTGCGGCTATCAAAGCAGCTTCGTTACAAACATTGGCAATTTCGGCGCCGGCAAATCCCGGTGTTTGTGCCGATAATTTTTTAGCATCAACGCCATCGGCCAGTTTAACGGGTTTTAAATGCACCTTAAATATCTGCTCACGGCCAATCAGGTCGGGTTTATCGATAGACACCTGCCTGTCAAAACGTCCGGGACGTAATAAAGCAGAGTCGAGCACATCGGGGCGGTTAGTAGCAGCAAGGATAATAATACCCGAATCTGTACCGAAACCATCCATTTCAACCAGCAATTGGTTCAATGTGTTTTCGCGCTCGTCATTGCCGCCTACTATGTTATTTTTACCGCGGGCACGGCCGATAGCATCTATTTCATCAATAAATATGATACAAGGCGCTTTATCTTTTGCCTGACGGAACAGGTCACGGACGCGTGAAGCGCCCACACCAACAAACATTTCAACAAAATCCGATCCTGATAAGGAGAAAAACGGTACCTGTGCTTCACCGGCTACGGCTTTTGCCAATAAGGTTTTTCCGGTGCCGGGAGCGCCGATCAATAATGCTCCTTTCGGTATTTTACCGCCCAGGTTGGTGTATTTTTTAGGGTTTTTCAGGAAGTCGACAATTTCCATAACTTCCTGTTTGGCTTCCTCGAGACCGGCAACATCGTTAAATGTCACTGACACCTGCGCTTCTTTGTCAAAC
Source organism: Mucilaginibacter sp. (assembly GCA_036758125.1). GTDB lineage: Bacteria > Bacteroidota > Bacteroidia > Sphingobacteriales > Sphingobacteriaceae > Mucilaginibacter. Next base: position 14,608 of record DAIOXE010000031.1, on the reverse strand, counting down.
AGCGTAGCCTTTGATTTGCCGATATTAAATATCTGGCCACCAGGCCCACCGCCTGCTCCGCCCGACATACGGCGCATAATAAACAGCCATACGGCAACCAGTAAAACAGCCATTATAATACACTGCACAAACCAGTTTGATAACAGGCTTTCGTGCCCTTGTTCAATTGATACCGGTATTTTTTCCGAATCGGGCAAGCCGGCCTGAGCATCATTTATCTCTTTTGTCAAGCCATCGTAAGTAGCAGCCGTAAAAAGATACTGCGGACCAATATCCTGAGCGCCCACACTGAAGGGTGACTTTTCTTTTTTGGCATCAGCATACTCTGGTTTGTTCAGGCTTCCGGGCTTTATATAAACTTCGGCATTAATAAGATCGCCGTTGCGGTAAGCGACAACTTTATCTACATCATGCTGTTTAAGCATTTTTTCCGAAAACCGCTGAAAAGTTATCGGACTGCTTGTATTGCCATTTAACAGCGTGGCAACCCCCAAAAGCACGACAACAATTATGGCATAAAACCACATAATATTGGGCTTCGGAGCTTTGGGCGTAATTTTTTTATTCGGTATTTTCCGTATCGGTTTTGGTTTTTCCAAGTTATTTTCTTTCATTTCTTTACTATCTCAAACTTACAATCTTTAATTAACTTACAATCTTTAATTAACACTACGGCTTTGACATTGACGCGGCTTAAACGCATTTGTTACCAATTGGTCAAGCGCTTTTAAACATTTTAATTTCTGCATCGCCCCAAAGATCTTCCATACCATAAAATTCACGTTTATCAGTCCTGAAAACGTGTACTACAACATCAACATAATCCAGCAGGATCCATTCGCCATGCAACATCCCTTCTTTTCGCCAGGGTTCCTGCTGCGTGGCTTTATAAATTTCTTCTTCAATACTATTAGCTATTGCTTTTACCTGTGTGGCCGACTCGGCATGGCAGATCACAAAATAATCAGCTACCGAACTAAATATATTACGAAGGTCTAATCTGATAATATCGTTCCCTTTTTTTTCCTGTATACCGTGTATGGCAAGTTCAGAAATATAAGCCGATTCACTTATCGCTTTGTTTTTTACCATCAAAAAGAATTAGTTTTGAACGTTTTTGGCTTCTAAATTATTATACTTTGCAAAATAACATATTTTCGGGATTATTTGTCGGACAAAATTTTATTACACTAAAAGAAGTTGACTCAACGAATAATTTCCTTAAAGAATTACTGTCAAATTCCAAGCCATTGATAGAAGGTACGGTCATTATGGCAGAAGATCAATACGCAGGCAGGGGCCAGCAGCAAAATGGCTGGCATGCCGAACCGGGTAAAAATTTAACTTTCAGCCTTTTGCTGAAGCCGCATTTTTTGCCCCTGGCTGCACAATTTGACCTGGCAAGAGTAATCAGTTTGGGGATTTTTGATGCTATTGAGCCTTTACTTGATGACAAACTAAAAATAAAGTGGCCCAATGACATCTATTATGCCGATTATAAGCTTGGCGGCATGTTAATTGAAAATTTGGTACAGGCAGGTCAAATAAAAAATTCGGTCATTGGCATTGGCGTTAATGTAAACCAGGAAATTTTTCCTCCAGGTATATCAACCGCCATATCATTAAAACAAATCTTACATGCAGATTATGATTTAAAAGCTTTATTATCCGAGATTTGCCGCCATATTGAAGCATGGTATTTGAATTTAAAGGCCGGGAAATTTTCTTTTGTAAGGAAAACCTATTTGTCACGACTATATTGGCTGAATGAAGATAAAAGCTTTAAAATTCAAAACGATTTATTTAACGGCACTATTATGAATGTGACGGACCAAGGGTTATTGGTTGTAAGAAATAATAATGGTGAAGAATTAGAGTTTAAACTGAAAGAAATTGAATTTGTTTATTAGTTCACTGGTTCATTTGTTCATTAGTTCATTGGTTGCATGTGGAATAATTATTGATGAAATTCAGAATAGATGCAATGATAACAACCCTGCCGTACATATATATTATTGACACAGATTTAATGCCCCGTAGGGGTTACCTATTTGTAGAAATATAAAACAACAAACAGTTTGCCCCGTTAGGGGCTACCCTAAGCGAATTAGATAAGCCCTGATTGTTTTGAAGAAATCAGAATCAATGAACAAAATAAAAATAGAAATGAAGAAGATAATAATAGTGATAGCTGCTTTGGTTATAAGTTTCGGCGCTTTTGCACAGATTGAAGCCCCGGTTAAATGGTCCTACGCCGCAAAAAAGGTAAGCAGCACCGAGGCCGTGGTCTTTTTACGTGCAACTATCGATCCCGGATGGCATATTTATTCGCAAAATGTAAAAGACGGTGGCCCCATAAAAACCTCCTTTACTTTTACTCCTTCCAGGGAATATAGCATGATTGGCAAAACTGCCGAGCCAAAGCCTGCAACCAAATACGAGGACGCGTTCAAGATGGATGTAAGCTATTTTGAAAATTCTGTTACATTTCAGCAAAAAATCAGGTTAAAATCTCCCAAAGTATCAGCGGTAAAAGGAAAGCTGGAATATATGACCTGTAACGATAAAAAATGCCTCCCCCCGGAGGATATTGATTTTTCAATTCCTTTAGGCAAGTAAGAAGCGGTAAAAATGAGTTATTTCAAAAACCGCAATTCAATGAGAGCCGGGTTATACCTATTGCTAACGGTATTTACTTTTTTAATACCGGGTGTAAGTCAGGCTAAAGCGAATCAAAAAACTGCTGCCGATACTGTTTCAACAAGTGGAGTTCAATTTACAACCATACCCACTGCCGCCGATAGTTTGGCGGCAAAGAAGAAACACCTGGACAGCGTTAAAAGGGCTAATGCCGTTGTAAAAGCCGTTAAACCAACAAAAGAAAAGCCTAAAACGCTTTGGGAAATTTTTATTGCCGGGTTTTTAGGTGGATTCGCTGCCTTTTTAATGCCATGCATCTATCCTATGCTGCCGCTAACGGTTAGCTTTTTTACGAAAACTGCAGGCAGCCGGAGCAGGGCTATACTTCAGTCATTACTCTACGGCCTTTCTATAATTGTGATATACGTTATGCTCGGGCTAATTATCACCCTGATTTTTGGGCCCCTGGCCCTAAATGCCCTGGCTACCAATGGTATATTTAACCTGCTCTTTTTCTTATTGCTGGTGGTTTTTGGAATATCCTTCCTCGGGGCATTCGAAATTACGCTCCCGAGTTCGTTTGCCAATAAGCTGGATGCCGGTTCTGACAAGGGTGGGTTGATAGGCATATTTTTTATGGCAGCAACGCTGTCTGTCGTTTCCTTTTCATGCACGGGGCCCATTGTTGGTTATGAAATTGTGAATGCGGCAACAAAAGGTGAGCGCCTTGGCCCGATCATCAGTATGCTCGGATTTTCTTCGGCACTGGCATTACCGTTCACCCTTTTTGCATTATTTCCATCGGCCTTAAAAAGCCTGCCAAAATCGGGCGGCTGGCTCAACAGCGTCAAAGTAATATTAGGTTTTATAGAAATCGCACTTGCGCTGAAGTTTTTATCAAATGTCGACCTGGCATACCACTGGAACTGGTTTGACCGGGAGATATTCTTGTCATTATGGATTGCTATTGGTATTTTAATGGCTTTGTATCTTATCGGCACGATAAAATTTGCACACGACAGTGAATTGACTTATTTATCAGTTCCGCGTACATTTATATCCATTATTGTTTTTGCTTTTGTGGTTTACATGGTCCCCGGCTTATGGGGCGCCCCCTTAAAATCGATCAGCGCGTTTTTACCGCCGCTCAGCACCCAGGATTTTGACCTTTCGGCGGGTGTTGGGGCTGCACCGCAAGCAAGCAATATATCTTCAATTAAAACAAAAAAATACGAAGATCTCTTTAAGCGCCTGCCAAAAGTAAAGGGAATTGATGACTGGTATGATTATGATCAGGCTATTGAGGTTTCAAAGCAATTGCACAGGCCGATATTGATTGATTTTACCGGTTGGAATTGTGTAAACTGCCGCAAAATGGAATCGAACGTATTACCTAATCCGGAAGTTTTAAAAAGATTACAGAATGATTTTGTCGTGTTGCAATTAGTTATTGATGATAAAACCGAATTGCCGGCAGCCGATCAAACGAAATCTGCATTCACAGGTAAGCCAATAACTACTTTAGGCAGTAAATGGCTCGACTTCGAGATCGCAAAATATAATTCTAATGCTCAGCCTTTTTATGTAATTATTAATGAAAAGGGCGAGGCTCTTGTGCTGCCCCAGGGCGCTATATTTGATGTTGCAGGTTTTATAGCTTATTTAGATAGCGGCATCGCGGCTTATAAAAGCGGGCGATAAGCCTCATTTTCACATAGCGATGGGTTTCAAACCCATCGCTATGTGAAAATGAACCTAATATTTTACCAATAAACCAATAATCAGCGAAATCCAACGATAAGAATAAATCAACGGTTCTGATTCAGTAAATTCGTTGCTTTATAAAAATATCGCTTGACAACTTATTACATCATATCCATTCTTATATTTTTAACAGCGGTTTTTGCTTATATAAACGATCGATGGATAAAATGGCCGCCTACCATCGGCATAATGGTAATTGCTTTACTTTCTTCAATATTGATCGCCGTATCCGGTTACCTGGTACCTGCTATTTCGGCACAAGCCGCACTGTTGGTATCTAACATCAATTTTGAGCAGGTTTTGATGAAAATAATGTTAAGCTTTTTATTGTTTGCAGGCGCATTGCATATTGATGCCAAAAGGCTCCGTAAACAAAAATGGCCGGTGATTGTGCTGGCAACTGCCGGCACATTTATATCAACCTTTATAGTAAGTGTATTGGCTTACTACCTGTTCGCGGTATTTAACATCAGGATACCTTATATCTATTGTCTGTTATTTGGCGCGCTTATTTCTCCAACCGACCCTATTGCCGTAATGGGCATACTTAAACAAGCAGGAATCCCCCAATCTCTGGAATTGAAAATATCCGGCGAATCACTTTTTAATGATGGGGTGGGCGTGGTTGTTTTTTTGACGATATTGGAAGCAGCGATAAAAGGAACTGATAAATTTTCGGCCGAAAGCACGTTAATGCTTTTTTTAAAGGAAGCGGGAGGCGGGTTGTTGTTCGGAACTGCATTGGGTTACCTGGGTCATTTTGCAATTAAAACAATTGACAATTACCGGGTTGAGGTTTTAATTACACTTACAATGGTGATGTGCGGCTACTCGCTGGCTGATCATTTTCATTTGTCGGGCCCACTTGCAATTATAATGGCCGGTATAATATTTGGCAGCAGGGCAAAAAAAACCGGGTTATCTGACATATCAAGAGATTACCTCGTCAAATTCTGGGACTTGATCGATGAGATATTTAACGCACTGCTGTTCCTGCTGATAGGTTTACAAATGCTGGTGATAAAGGTTAATCGTGACGTTATGTTAGTGGGAGCGATCATGATCATTATCGTTTTACTTGCAAGGTATCTCTCTGTATCATTCCCGGTGATATTTTTACGATTATGGATAAGATTTGAAAAGAATGCTGTTCTGATCTTAACCTGGGGTGGTTTACGGGGCGGCATTTCTGTTGCCCTCGCGCTTTCTTTGCCACAGGCGATGCACCGCGATGAACTTGTTTTGATCACTTATATGATAGTAGTGTTTTCCATCATCGTACAAGGGCTTACTATAGGGAAGCTTGCAAGGAAGTTGGAAGTCTGAGGTCGGAGGGCAGAGGTCTGAGATCGGAAGTTGGAAAAATTTAGCCGGTAAGTATTTATAAAAATACGCAGGATCGAACTGATAAAAACTTAAAACGATTTTCTTGCTGATCGCTTTATAATTATATTTCGGTATGAACGCATACCGGCAAGAATGGATAAATGTTTTAAAAAAATGCCGACCAGCCGGATGTGTATAATTATTGAGCATTTAATCAATAAATCTTGATTATTAAGTTAACACTTAATATATTTGAATTATTAAGTGTTAAGTATATTATCTTTATGAAAAACTACGCAGTATTGACAGGCGATATCGTAAATTTTACCCAATTAAATAATGATAGCAGGCAATTGTTAATTGAAGACACTGAGCAGTTAATAAAGTCATGGGTCAAAGAGCCGAGAGATGCGGAAGTTTTTCGCGGAGACAGCTACCAGTTGATATTTGATAACATCGATACAGCGTTAAACAGAAGTATCGGGCTAATTTGCTGGTTTAAAAAGCACCCTTTAAATAAAAATGATCTGCAGCTAAGTACGCGCGTTTCAATAGGCATAGGTGAAATAGCCTATAAAGGCAACTCTGTACTGGATTCTGACGGCGAAGCTTTTCATCAATCGGGGCGAAGTTTTGATAAGATGACTCAGGATGAATTATTGGCAATCACAACAATAGATGAAAAAATAAATGAGCAGATTGCCATACTTCTTATTTTTATAAACCAAATCATAAATCAATGGACCGCAAGCCAGGCTGAAGCGGTATATCTGAAAAAGGAGGGATATACGCAGCAAAAAATGGCCGAAGAACTGGGGATAAGCCAGGGAGCCGCAAATAACAGGCTTAGAGTTGCCAAATATAGCGAGATTGAAAAGGGGATGAATTATATAGCTAAAATAGTGAAACAACCTTAATATGGAATTGAATATATTATTGCGTTTATTAATTGCACACCTGCTGAGCGACTTTGTTTTTCAGCCAAGGTCATGGGTTATTGATAAAGAGAAAAAAAAAGAAGCATCTGTAAAGCTGTACCTGCATGTATTGGTAGCCACGGTAACTACCTACCTGCTGCTGGGCGCCTGGAATAACTGGTGGATACCATTAATAATATTTACAACCCATTTGTGTATCGACATCTGGAAATCACACCGGCCCAATACCATTGTTTATTTCATGCTCGATCAATTATTTCACTTCGCCATAATTTTAACCATCTGGTTCTGCTTTTATTTCACTAATGACGAAATAATAACACTGTTACATTCCCTAATAAAAAATAGAGAAATATGGGCATTAGCATTAGGATATATCACCATGATATGGCCATTGGGGATCACAATAGGTAAAGCAACTGAAAAGTGGAGAGCAGGTTTGGGGGGAGAAAGCGAAGAGAGTTTGGCAAACGCCGGCATTTGGATCGGCCGATGCGAAAGGGTACTGGTGCTAACGTTTATCGTTACCAATCAATATACTGCACTTGGTTTTTTGATCGCTGCAAAATCAATTTTACGGTTCAGAGAAAAGGATTACCGAACGCAGAAAAAAACTGAATATATCGTTGTGGGCACGCTGATGAGTTTCGGTTCGGCGGTTGTAGTTAGTACGATAATTAAGCTGTTGCTATAATATCTCCACAACATAATTTCTTTTATATTGCCTGTAAGAAACTTGTCGCCAGTACAGAAAATGAAAAAAATAAAACGTCGTACATTCATAAAAAGCACACTGATTGCAGGCGCAGGCGCTACTTTGGTCCCTTCTGTTTTACGGGCCGGAGATCGCGCAGACTTAACCATTCAGAAGCCTGCTTATCCCTTATCGTCAACCGGCAAAAAAGTCATAATTGCCGGCGCGGGCATTACGGGCCTCTGTTGTGCCTACGAATTAATGAAAGCCGGGCATGAAGTGGTTGTTTTGGAGGCATCAGGAAGGTATGGCGGCCATGTTTTTACAGGCCGTGATGGTTTATCGGATGGCTTGTATGCCGACTTTGGGGCCGATCATATCACCAAACCTGGCTATGAACGTTTTTTTGATTATGTGAAGGAATTTAATCTTACTGCCATCCCTTATCCAAATGCCGAGGGCTCGGAAGCAGCGACCGATGGGAATCAGCTTAAAATGATAGGTGGTAAGTTTTATACCGCTGAGATGCTAAAAGCCCCTGCCGTGTTAACCGGCTTTGGCTTTAACGACAGGGAAGTTAAGTTCCTGTCGCAAAATCCTTTCTATGTTTTAGGCTCGTTATTTATTAAGCCATACCTAAGTAAATTTATCGATCCTTATCAGCCATTTGGCGCAGGGTATGATGACCTCGACAAAATAGCCATTGCCGATATTTATAAAAAAGAAGGCGCATCCCCTGCCGCGCTTCGTTTTTTAGGCGGGCGCCATACCAATGCGCTTTATCATTTGTGGCGCTCGGCGATAATGGATTTTCGCGGCATACCGTTGTCCGAAGGCGATACTTATCACCTTAAAGACGGTAACGAACAGCTTCCGATGGCCTTTGCCAAACGCCTGGGTAATCGTGTAAAACTAAATCATCCCATAACAGCTATTAAACAAAATAGCACCGGGGTAACCGTAACTTACAAATCGTTTGGAAAAGATGAGGAGGAGGAAATGAGCGCGGATGCATTGGTTAATTGTATAACGCTGCCCATATTTAAAAACATCCCCGTAACGCCGCCTTTATCGCCCGAAAAACAATATGTGGTGGATAACCTGGCTTATTCATCTCACCCGTTTTATGTATTTGAGGCAAGCTCAAAGTTTTGGCTGGATGACGGTTTTAAAAGCATCAACATGGAATTTGAGCACCCGGATATATCTTCAATATGGCTGGAAACAAACCAGGTTGATACTTCCCGCGTTATTTTAAAAGCTTTCGGGCCCGGCGGACTTTCGCCGCAAAGGGTGTTAGCGGCTTTCAGGGAAGTATACCCGGGTAAGCACGATACTATTGAGCAAGCCCTTACCAAAGACTGGACTATAGATAAATTTGCTCCGGCCTGTGAAATGGAACCTTTTCCGATTGGTGAGATGCATAAATTCTGGCCGCAGATCATGATGCCTGAAGGGAGGATATACTTTGCCGGTACCTATGCCGATAATATGAGCAGGGGGATGGAGACGTGCATCCGTTCGGCGCAAAGGGTGGCAGGAGAGATTGGGAAAATTTAAATTCGGATTTCGGATGCTCGATTTCGGATTTATTGAATCTTGAGGGGAGTGCCTGCATTGAAATGGTTTGGTTTACTTTAGATAAATTGAATTACATATGACCAATGGACAGTTATGATACGAAGAACAAAGCATATTTACCTAAATATTTTTGGAGTGCTGTTTATATATCTAATATTAAACTTTGGCAACTCTTTCAGCAAAAAAAAACAGCAAGAAAACCACCCGCCTTCAGTAAAAATCCTCTCGCCAAAAAACAACAGCCTTTTTAATTTTGATACCCAAATCAACTATCAGATAAGCGTAGCTGACAAAGAAGATGGCGATTCGAAATATGATGAAATAAATGGGAAGGAAATATTGCTTGAAGTCAGGCATGTTTCAAAACTTCCTGCTATATTAAATAAAGGCGTTCAAGCTGACCCTGCGGGCATTGCTATAATGCGGACATCCAATTGTTTTAACTGCCATAATTTTAACGGCAAGGCCATAGGCCCTTCACTTTATGAGATCAATAAAAAATATCCGGCAACAAAACCTAACATTGATACCCTCATAAAACATATCAGCAAGGGTTCATCAGGTACATGGGGAAAAGAAAAAATGCCGACACATAAAGAACTAACCAATGAGGAAATAAAAAGCACGGTGCTGTGGATAGTCAACCATGCTGCCGACCCGGATGTGAATTATTATATTGGCGCAGCAGGATCATTTCGGATCAAGCCCCCCATAGCCTCAAAATCCAATGGGATTTATGTACTTACTGCAAGTTACATTGACCGTGGTTTGAAAAATGAACCGGGGAAGCAAAGGCTGAAGGGGGAAGATGTGGCAGTAATTCGTAGTAAATAAATAAACGTCGATGGCCGCGGGGTCTCTGGCAGAGGATCCGATGTCCCAGCCGGGTCTATCGCAGAGGACCCTGCGGTGCGTTTCAGTCAAAGAACCAGTACTCCCTGTAATCAGTAATACTAACCAAACCATGCAGGCAGTTTAACTCACAAAAAAGCGGGGCTGTAACGAAACAGTTAAACGATACCTGAACAGGCTGATGGGCATGAGCAGGCGTAATTTACTTTCCGAAAAAGCAGTGCCAACAATCTTCTGATATACAATGATGAATTGATTATATCACTGAATTTTGTTCACTGAGGCATTACACTTTGTAACATTTTACAAAGTCATGAATCTAAGCGATAAACCCACATCTACCATGAAATGGAATCTCGCATTTAAAAAGAAAACAACCAGCCCCAAACCCAAAAAGAGCAAAACCCGCGAGTGGGTAGATGCAATAGTATTTGCGGTAGTTGCCGCGACCATTATACGTGGTTTATTGTTTTCGGCTTATGCAATTCCTTCAGGTTCAATGGAAGGTACTGAATTAACCGGCGACTATTTGTTTGTGAGTAAATGCAGCTACGGCGCACGCATGCCAATTACACCGTTAGCCATACCATTTTTAGAATCAAAGGTTTTTGGCATAAAAACTTATTGGGATATATTACAACTCCCCTATTTCCGGTTACCGGGATTCTCCGAGGTAAAAAAAGGCGATATTGTTGTTTTTAATAAACCTGACGAAGCTGATTTATCAAACAGCATCCCGGTTGACGAGCGTACCAATCTGATAAAACGCTGCCAGGCAACTCCCGGCGATGTGCTTACTATAGTTAACGCACAGGTTTATATAAACGGTAAAGCAGCAAAAAATGCGGAGATGGCACAGACATCGTACACGGTAGTAACTGATGGCCGGGATGTTAACCCGCAATCGATACAGGATTTAAACATAGAGGTATTGCAGCAAACAGCGCTTAATACTTTCGAAATGATCATACCAAATCAAAATCTATCAACTTTTAAAAGTTTTTCGAATATCAAAAGCGTTGTTCCTGAAATTCAGCCGGCGGGGCAATATGATCCCGGCGTATTCCCGCATAACGCCCGCTTCAAATGGAACCAGGATAATTTCGGCCCGCTTGTTTTACCAAAAAAAGGCTGGACAGTGCCGTTGAATGATTCCACACTTACCCTGTACCGCCGTGCTATTGAAGTATATGAGCATAATAAGGTTGAAACCGCAGGGAATAACATTATGATAAATGGTAAAAAGGCAGATAACTATACCTTTAAAATGAATTATTACTGGATGATGGGCGACAACCGCCACAACTCGCTCGATTGCCGGTTTTGGGGATATGTTCCCGAGGATCATATTGTTGGCAAAGCTATCATCACGGTTATGAGTATCGATTCGACACAAGATATTTTTCATAAGATAAGGTGGAATAGGTTGTTTAAGCCCATCAACTAAACTAAACTAAGATTTATAGGATTTAAAGATTTTAGGATTGGGGTCTTGAAGCATTTTTTAAATTAAAAATCTTATCATCCTCTAATCCCATAAATCTTAGTTCAGACGACCACTGACAAAGTAGTGTCACCATTTGATTAAATAATTGTTCCGATATTTGAATATCTTAATCGGTGAAACCACTCAACAATCGGTGAAATCAAAAATAACATACTGACAAAATGCTGTCACCATCGAACTAAAAGATTATCCCGACCTTTGAATATCTTAATCGGTGAAACCACGCAACAATCGGTGAAATCAAAAAATAAAAAAGCCTACTGACAAAACAATGTCACCATTTAATAAAATAATTGTTCCGACCTTTGAATTATCCCAATCGGTGAGATCAAAAAAAAAATCGGTGAAATAAAAAAAGCATACTGACAAAACAACGTCACCATTTAATTAATCTTTTGTCCCGACCTTTGAATTATGCCAATCAGCATAAATATCATTATCGGCAAAACTGCATCAAACAAACAATTCATCTTCCGTTCTTTCTGACTTTACTGACTTTCGGACTAAATAATCTCAATACTCAAATCTCACATCTCAAATCTAACCATGAGCTACAAAATATATTTATACGACACCGACACTGATTGCATAGGCTCCGGCAGCTTATCATCAACTTATGTGCAATGGCAACTGGAAGCCGCAGCAGGGCAGGATGTAGAAGTTCACATCAGTTCGGTAGGCGGCAGCGCGTTTGACGCCATCGCCATTTACGATCTGCTCAAAAAATATGACGGCAATGTAACTACATATATTGATGCATTAGCCGCATCTGCAGCCTCCATAGTGGCTATGGGCGGCAAAACGATAGTAATGAGCAAATACGCCTTGTTGATGATCCACAAGCCAATGGTAGGCACTGGCGGCAATGCCGATGAACTTTTAAAAGATGTGCAGCTATTAAATGTTGTCCAGTCGCGCCTGGCGCAGATATATATGGACAAAACCGGGTTGGACGGCCTTACTGTTAATAGTTTGATCAACGCCGTCACCTGGTTATCTGCCGACCAGGCGCTCGATCTTGGCTTTATCGACCAAATTGAAGATTACAGTGCAAACATTACAAACAGCACCTTAATTAAAAAGTATATAAGCACAGCGCCGGCTGTTTACCAGCGGTGCATCAATAAAATCTTAACCAAAAACAGCAACATGAACATTGAAAACAAAGAACTTATCGAAAAAACTACGTCGGTTTTAGATAAGATTATGAACTTCTTTAAGAAGGTAGTAAACAAACAAACCATCACCGATAAGGGCACGCTGCACCATGCCGGTGAACTGGACGAGGGCACAGAGGTTTACAATGACGAGGACATGAGCAGCCCGGCAATCAGCGACACTTACACGACTGCAAATGGCAGTAAGGTGGACGTATCAGGCGGCCAGGTGCAAAAGATAACGCCGCCTGACCCTGATGCCGATCCGGATGCCGATTATGATGACGACGGCACACCATCGGACAAAGTCAAAGCTTCAATTCCCTATCTGCGGGAGAACATCCAAAACAGGCTGCAATCCATCAAAGCAAAACTGCATGCACAAAATGCATTATTAACAGAAGCAAAAGAGGCCCTGGAAACCGCAAACATCCGTCTTAAAAAAACGCGCGAAGAAGTAAAGAATGAGATCCGGTCAGACTTTACCCCGGAAGGCTCAAAACGCAGCAACAAAGCGAAAACAGAACCCGTTCCCTTCTTTGCCCCGCAAACCACGCTTGCCCAAAACGCCGTAAGGAAAGCGGTCGCGAAATAATTGTTGAAATGTTGGAAGGTTTTAAAGTTGAAAGGTTGAATTTATAACCAAAACAATCTCCATCTAAAAGAACCTGACAACATTCCAACCTGACAACATTCCAACCTTACAACAGATTCTAACAACCTTACAACATTCTTAAAAAACATGGCTCAATTCACATTTACAAACAACACCTATGCCGGCGAAGCGCTGGCCGGGTTTATGGCCAGCACGCTCCTGGAAGCCGATTCGGTAAAACGCGGGCTGCTGACTGTTATTAACGATGTAAAGGCACGCAAGGTAATACTCGACGTTGACGATAACGTAGTATTGCAAGACCCATCGGGCTTATTTAACGACCAGGGCACTACGGCCTTACAAAACGAAAGCTACCTTGATCCTGTAGTGTACGAATTTATGAAACAGGAACAATGGGACAAGCTCATCCAATCGTGGGAAGCACAAAGCCTTAAGCCTGGCGCTTTTCTTGATTATGAAGGCGTTGTGGATCTCTCGGATTTTATGGTACAGCGTTATCTTACCAAAATACAGATCGCTAACGAGCGTTTGTACTGGCTGGGAAAAGGCTCGACCAAAGAAGCCACTTTCACCGCCGCATTTCCGGGTTTGTTGCCAAGTATCGCCGCAGCATCCGGTGTTTACAAAGTTACTTTGGGCAAACCTGCAACTTCAATGGCTGCAACAGCAATTGATGCAACAGGAATTGTAACGGTTTCTGATACCTCAACATTGGCAGACGGTGACGTAGTAACTATTACCGCGGTAACAGGCAGCAGCAAAGATACGACCAACGGTGCGCCGGGTATTGTTGTCCAGGGGCAATCATACTTTATCCAGATTGCAAGTGCAACCTCTTTTAAACTGGTGCGCAACTACAACGAAATAAACAGTCGCCTGGCTGCTACTTTTTCAGGAACTTCAACCGCTGCAACCATCAGCTATGTTAACGTAAGCAATGTATTGTCTGTATTGGGCAGCGTTTATGCCCAGCTTGACCCTGCCGACCGTATCCAGGATGATTTTAACCTGCAGGTTCCATTGCACATAGGCTATGCTTTTGCGCAGGCCCAGGCTAACAAAGCACTGAACGTTATCAATGCCTTTACAGATATGAAAAAGATGGATTACCTCGGTATCCCGTTGCAGATCATGAACCACTGGCAGGCAAATACAGTTTTGGGTGCACGCTCGTCGAACCTGTTTTTAGGTGTTGATCTATTGGGAGATGCTTCCGAACTATCAACAGTTTATATGAAGCCCTACACAAATGACGACGTGGTACGCATGAAAGCCCGTATGAAGGCTGCTGTAAACTACAAATTCGCTAACGAGATATTTTATCTGAGCGCCTGAGGCAATTAGTGAATTAGTGAATTAGTGAATGTAAAAAATCACCAATCGCCTTTCAAAAATGATTAATTCGTTAACTCAATCACTAATCCACTAATTCAATAATTAATTTGAATCACTAATTCTTCAATACCTCACTAATTCACTAATTCACTAATTCACTAATTCACTAATTCACTAATTCACTAATTCACTAATTCA
>DAIOXE010000030.1:0-52046 GCA_036758125.1 Mucilaginibacter sp. | reverse complement strand
AAGAACTAAATTGTAAACAACTGTCACTCAGCTTGTTTTAAGTGGACAGTAATGACAATTTATAATAAAATGAATAGAAAAATTCTCCTTTCACCATTGCTATTTATAAGCCTTATGGTTGTGAGCTGCACCCGCGAACACTTGTCATCAAAGACATCCACGGTGATAAACGCCCCAAGCCGGCATCTCGAATATTTAGGCGGTTGTATGAGCGTCCTTCATAGGATTGAGCTGATCCCTGGCAGGTCCTTTCAAGACATTAATGGAACACAGGTGGATCCTATAAAGCACATGGCCGGGAAAGGCTTTAAGTCAATACGGATATTTGTTTCTTCTGACCAGCCTTTAACTAACCCGGCAGGTTTTCCGGACAATACAAACGCTGATTACCGCGAACTTAACTATATGCTTGATATGGGGGGTATTAGCGAACAGGTAAATCTCGCATTAAGGGCAAAGGCAGCGGGAATGAAGGTTGTACTTACACTTCAATTTGGACAGGGGTATGGACCAGACAGTTGGGGCGAATATATACCCAAAGCATGGCTGAACTTGACATACACCCAAATGCTAACTCAGTTGGATACAGAAACACGTAGATTGCTGACCCCTTTTCTGGATGCTGGCATTCAACCTGATATTATTATAGTTGAAAATGAGGCTGATAGCGGAATGCTTTACCAATATCAGAATGGAAGTGGCAGCATGGCAATAAGAAATAACCCGTCCACAGATGTATTTAGCAATGTTGCCACAGGTATTTATGAAATTTGGCCAAAATGTGCAGGTTATTTTAAAAGGGTGATACTTTCTGCAAAAGCTGTTATAAAGGAAAAAGGAATGAATAATGACTATACCCGTTTTTCGGTACATACCACTACAAATTCTAATAGGATAAGAAGCACTTACGACAGGGTTTTTGATCAACCCGATATTAATGAAACAAATTATGTTGTAAATGGTGTTGACCAAGGTGTTGTTTCAATCATCCCGGCAGATATTCGGAATACAAAACTTAAAGATTTGGTAGATATCATGGGGGCCTCGGTTTACCCTGCCGTGCCTGCAAGCGGATCTGCGGCAGACATAACCGCAAGTTTGTCCCAGTTTAACAGCGACTGGGGTTATGTAGGTGGAAAGATAACTTCATTCGGAAGATGGACATCAGGCCCATACAACGGCCAATTTAAAAAGCAGGGCCTTGTTGTAGAATATGCGCTTGGCAGTGTAACCGAAGATGTACGAACTGCAAGTGTGAAAGAGTTTTTAAACGAAGTTTGCAATAATTACCCATGGGTAATCGGTGCTTTGTGGTGGGAACCTGAATATGCCCACAATAATTGGTATGGAAGTACTGCAGAACTATACTATGGAGTTGGATGGAATACTACTACCCTTACAGTGCCGGTATTTAAAGAGTCGCCGACCCTCTCTGTATGGGGTTCATACTGAGCATAGAATGTAACGGCAATAGACGAAACGGTTGATGGAGATAATCAAACCCTTGTCCGTGATTGTACTTGAATTAAAGTAGTACTGATTTTCCTGCATTCATTCGGCCTTTTTATATATGCACCAAAACAAATTAAATTATAATTAGCCTTTAGGCTTTTAGTAAAAATTTATAATAATGGAAAGAAGAAAACTTATTAAAGGACTGGCTGCCATATTGCCTGCATGGTGGATTTCAAACGCATTTGGCGGAAATCTATTCGCTTTGGAGGCACCTGCTCAAAAAGGCAGAAGAATCGCAGAAGGGCCATTTAGCCCCGAATGGAATTCCCTTGCAAAATACATGGTGCCAGATTGGTTTCGTGATGCTAAATTTGGTATCTGGGCGCATTGGGGGCCGCAATGTCAGCCGGAGCGTGGCGATTGGTATGCCCGTGGCATGTACCAGGAAGGCAGCGACCAGTATAAATACCATGTTGAAAAATACGGGCATCCTTCAAAATCCGGGTTTAAGGACGTTATCAATGAATGGAAAGCTGAAAACTGGGAGCCCGAGCAATTGCTTGATCTGTATAAACGGGCAGGAGCTGAGTATTTTATGGCCCTTGCCAATCATCATGATAATTTCGACTTATACGATAGTAAATACCAGTCGTGGAACTCTACAAAAGCAGGCCCTAAAAAAGATATTATAGGAGGCTGGGCAAAGGCGGCTAAAAAACACAATTTACCTTTTGGTGTAAGTGTTCATGCGGCACATGCCTGGACATGGTATGAAACAGCGCAAAGGGCAGATAAAAACGGAACCCTGGCAGGCGTGCCGTATGATGGAAAAACTACTAAAGCTGATGGTAATGGTAAGTGGTGGGATGGCCTTGATCCACAGGAACTATATGCGCAAAGTCATGCGTTAAGTACTAACAGTGAAAATGACGGGATGATCCATAAGCAATGGGGCTGGGGAAATGGTGCCAATGTACCCACTAAAGCCTATTGCGAAAAGTTCTTTAACAGAACAATAGAACTGCTTGACAAATATGAACCCGATCTTATTTATTTTGATGATACCATATTGCCATTATGGCCGATAAGTGATGCGGGGTTGCGCATTGCTGCGCACATGTATAATAATAGTATTAAAAAATATGGAAGGCTGCGGGCCGTCCTTTGCGGCAAAATATTGAATGAAGTACAGCGCAAATGTATGGTGTGGGATATTGAGCGGGGGCAAAGCAACCAGATTGAACCTTTGCCATGGCAAACCGATACCTGTATAGGCAGCTGGCATTATGACCGCAGGATTTATGATCGTCAGGGTTATAAAAGTGCTGAAACGGTTATCCATACCTTAGCCGATGTGGTCAGTAAAAACGGCAACCTGCTATTGAATATTCCGGTTAGGGGCGATGGTACAATTGACGCTGAAGAACGGGCAGTAGTTGAAGAAATAGCAGCCTGGATGCAAGTAAATAAAAGCAGTATTTTTGGAACGCGTCCGTGGAAAATATTTGGCGAAGGGCCGGCCATGGCAACAACGGCTCCATTAAGTGCGCAAGGTTTTAATGAGGGTATGGGTAAATCTTTTGGCGCCGAAGATATTCGTTTTACTACAAAAGGAGATACACTATATGCCATCACATTGGGTTGGCCCGGCGAAAAAGGAACTGTTATGAAATCCCTGGCTACCACATCGCCGCAGTTAACCGGACGTAAAATAAGCGGTGTATCATTGCTTGGTTATAACGAAAAGTTAGAATGGCGGCAAACGGAAGAAGGACTGTTAGTAAAAATGCCAGGTGCGCAACCATGTAAACATGCTGTTGCATTGAAAATTAGCGGTGCTATAGTTTAAGATTTTATGTTAAACTTTAATAACAGGTATCTCAAAATAGTGTTTCCCCCTCCTTTTGAAAGGAATTAAAGGTGACACGAAGCAAATAACGCACTTTTTATATGCGAAATGGTGGATAAAACGGGCATTTGATCGCAGGTTTTCAATATTTCTTTACTGGAAATTCAAATCGGAGCGAAAGTTCTTGTAATTAAAGTAGTTGCAGCCGACTGGTCAAAAACCGCAGCAGTTTATGATTTCCACCTGCTGAAATAATACCAACATTAATGAATTTAAAAGCTATGCTATGAATAATTTAAAAAAAGGAATGTACATCTGTCTATCTGGAATGCTGATCTTATCAGCCTGCATGGTTAAAAAAGGTGCTATAACCAATAAGTCATCCGCCTTTGTAAAAGGCGCGGATATCGGCTGGCTACCACAGATGGAAGCCACGGGCTACAAGTTTTACAATAACAGCGGAATAGAAGAGGACTGCTTTGAAATATTGAAAGACCATGGGATCAACACCATTAGGCTGCGGGCTTGGGTAAATCCTTCAGATAACAAAACCAGCGGTCATTGCAGTACCGAAGAAACTGTAGCCATGGCCCTTCGCGCTAAAAAATGGGGTATGCGGGTCATGATCGACCTGCATTATAGTGATAGCTGGGCTGATCCCGGTCAGCAACAAAAACCCAAGGCCTGGGTAGGGCATGATTTCCCTACACTGTTGACCGATGTTTATGACTACACCCTCAGTGTAATGAACGCACTGAAAGTTGCCGGTGTTTACCCTGAGTGGGTGCAGGTGGGCAATGAAACAGCGGGTGGCATGATCTACCCGGAAGGAAGCACCTCAAACTGGGAACAATTGGCCCAGTTGATCAATAAGGGTTACCAGGCCATAAAAGACGTGAGCCCGGCCACTAAGGTAATTCTTCATGTGGACCAGGGGAATAATAATGAACGGTTCCGAACCTGGTTTGATAACGCTACTTCACACGGCGCGAAATATGACGTGATTGGCCTTTCCTATTATCCGTACTGGCTTAAAGGTAAGCCGGATTATACCCTTTCCATTGATGACCTGGCCAATAATCTGAACGATATGGCATCCAGGTATAAAAAGGAAGTCATGATCGTTGAGGTCGGTAATGAAGAGATTAAAGAACAGAACACTTATGATATGCTGCTTTCGGTTATGCAAAAGGTAAAGGAAGTTCCGCAAAATAAGGGTCTGGGTGTTATTTACTGGGAACCGGAAGGAGCCAAAAGCTGGAGCAATTACGCGTTGAGCGCCTGGGGCGAGAATGGCAGGCCTACTAAAGCTTTGGATGCGTTTTTTAAATATTAACCTGGGCAGAGATTTTTAATGATAGTTGAATGGCTCTTTATTTAAAAAAATCAACGCTGTATTAAAACTAAATTAAACTGATGAATAAAAGATTTTTAATAATCAGATGTTTCCGATAAAATTACGGCACCTAAGGGCCGAGACATGACGCGATTAAATGGGCACGACCTACGGTTCAGGCGCCGGATTATCAAACTATCCTTTATGGCTGCCGACAAATTAGTACCAACGTGAATTCCGAGCACGTTCCTGTCTTGGAAACAAAGCCAGATATCGATAGCTCCCCGAAGGAAACAGGCGGAGTTCGAGTAGACACCAACATTCTGTGGATGCAAATTCAGAATTCCGCCAAAAAAGCTTTGCAAATCCACCTCCATCGGGTGCCATCCGTTCACAGCGTATAAATTCGTTTTTGCCGCATAATCGCCCGGCAATGCTACTGCACAGTAACAGTATTTGATCGATTTTTGTATATAACCGGGAATAGAATGGACCAGTCTGGCCCATGCGTTTAGAACAGTTGCCGTTGAGGCTTTAAAGCTATTGGGAATGTACATGAAGCTTTCAGTTTCAGCTTTTTTTGAGACTGATCATATATGCAAAGGGAGAAATGGGCCACTGAAATCCGTATGCTCAATGGGTAAATTTTCCGGTCAATTATGATTAAATAAATTGGAGTGAACAATATTTTAATAAAAAGCGTTCCAGATCTCACCTGGAACGCCATAGAATCAACTAAATCTGATCAATCTCATGATCAAATACCTCACGCAAAAACTCTTAGTTTGGTTTCGCTGTAATCCGCATTTTCATTCCAGAGAACGGCGGGATCGTCTTTTATTGAATTTCCGTTTGATAATTATTAACGAATACAAATTTTTTTGTTGGATTGCTTTTCATCTTCTAAAACTTTTAAGCCTGATAAAAGTCATAGTTTAGTTCCCTTATTTAATACATTTAAAGAATTTATTGCTTTTTATAGAATCGCTGGTAAGATCGCTGATGAACTTGAATATGGTTTTAAACAATTCACAGTCGGGGCATTTGGAAAACTGTCACTGGAACGCATAACCATGTTACTTGCCTTTATTTTTATTGTTGTAATAATCATGGATTTGCTTTAATTGAGACGTTGCGATTTGAATCACTGCACCATGGCGTACGCCCTGAGGAAATGACACAGTATCGTTATAATAAGGAAAAGATTTGGTGGTAAGCCATTTCCAATGCACTAAGTCCGTTGATTCCGCCATGCCATAGCGCCCCTGGTTTCCCCCATAATAATCCCATATCATATTCCATTTGCCCTGCCCGACCTGGTAAACGTATGGACCCTCCACATTCGCATCAACCACCAGCGTTGAATCGCCGTAATGCCCGGTGACGCTCGTAGCTGTTTTTTTCCAGATTTGGTTTTTATAACGATAGAACATAAAGAATTTATCCGGCTGATACTTTACAATATCTGCGTCAAGTATTATGTTGTCAGAATTCATTAAAATGGAAGCTGTTGAAAAATTTTCGAAATCTTTCGTGGTGGAATAATAAATCGCCCAACTGCCGCGAGCCTGGTTGATCGATGATGTCCAGTAAAACACATAATCGTCATTAATAGTATCGTAAATCGCTTCCGGCGCCCACGTTTTATCGGCCTGTTCTAGACTTGCTGTGATGAGACGTTCGTTTTTCCAATTGATAAGATCTTGCGAGTCCCAAATAGCAAATGACCGGCCTTTCCAACCGTTTGTCGTAATGAGGTGGTAAGTGCCCCTTTGATCTAAAATGATTTGCGGATCGCGAAGAATATTGCCGCCCAACGTTGATTTAAGAATACAATCACCATTGTTCACAGATGTGAAATGATAGCCGTCGGTGCTTGCACAGTACCTCAGGTCTTCTGATTTGCCATCCATATATACGCATAGGTAAGCTACTTTTTTTTTCTGGGCATGCACATTGTTAATCAAAGTCGGCACCAACAGGAGCAAACTCAGTAATTTTCGTAATTCTCGCATTTTATAGAAGTTTCTTAATTATAGCCTTTCCACGCACACACACGGTATTAGGTTTCATTCCTGACAAACCGACAAATGGGGTACTTTTTTCAACGCTATAAATCCATGGTCGCTATTTTTCAGTGCTAAGCATCCGAAATGAACTAACCAACAAATCGCTTAAACGTGGATGCTAATCACGGCATTTTAAACTTCAGTAATTTGTTCGATCCGATTTTTCACTAATTCAAATTGATGTTTTTTATTATCACACAAATAAAAGTCGGGGAGGATCAATATCGCAGTTGTTAGTTTAGTGAATTTTCAATTTTGTGTAAAGTCGGGCAGGATATTTGGGCAATTTGGACAAAAATTAAACCTATTTGGTCAAGCCGATTGCCTTGAAAACTTTTTACTTTGTTTCGTCATTTAACTGTAAGAATGACACTTGTTCTTTGACGCGGGGCAGAACAGTTATAATCGATTCTTTCTTGATCGCAAGTCCCTATTATAAAAACGGCTCACAACGCTGGATTCTTTTTTTTGCCACATACCTATAAAACAAATATCGGGCTTTCAGGCCTGCATTTAATTATTTTAAACCAATTAACCAGATTAATTATGAACGACAAAAAGAAATTTTACTTTCTGCTTTAGGAAATCGCATTCCTAAGTATAGCTCTATGGTCATGTATCATATAGCTGCTCTTTTCCTTCAATTAAACCAATTATTCAATTAAAAAACTATTGTTATGCAAAATTCTACTTTGATTATTCGATCAAGGAAAAATGCATATGCCACTTTTGTGATGATTCGATCAACAATAAGAGCATCTGCTATTTTTATCTTGTTTTTACTTTTTTCTGCCGATCAGCTCTTTGCCCAGTCATCCGTTGTCAGCGGTACCGTCACGTCCAAGACGGACAAATCGTCGATTCCCGGCATATCTGTCACTATTAAAGGGACACAACAGGGAGTAATAACTGACGCATCTGGCAAATATTCGATAAATGCAAAAAAGGGAACTATAATTATTTTCAGCGGCGTTGGTTATCAAACGTTGGAAGTAAAGGTTGCCGGCCCCGTGCTGGACGTCGAATTGGACGCTAAACAAAACAGTCTCAATGAAGTCGTAGTTATTGGTTACGGAACCTCCACTCGTGCTAATGTTACCACTGCAGTATCTAAGATTGATCCTAAAGTAGTTCCGCAGGGTGCCAATAGCTCAGTCGCCGAGCTTGTGTTCGGTCGTGCCGCCGGCTTGACAGCTCAACAGTCAAGTACGCAGCCAGGCGGTAATATAAATCTGTCTATCCGTGGTCAGGGCGCCCCTTTGATCGTTGTCGATGGTGTGATATTTCCTAATGATGGACTTGAACCCGGTATTGGTATTAGAAATACAACAGATGGCGTAAACCGAGGATCGCTTCAAGGCATCAATCCGGGCGATATCGAATCAATCGAAGTGTTAAAGGACGCGAGTGCTTCAATTTATGGTGTAAACGCTTCGAACGGCGTAATCCTTATCACGACAAAAAAAGGTAAAAACGGGAAGCCAAACGTTAGTCTTGATATAGATCACTCTTTTTTAAGTAATACAAGTTATTTGACGCCGCTAACCGCTTCACAGTATGAAACCCAGTACAATCTGTATTCAACAGACCAGTATCTCGGTGCACACGGTATGGCACCATACGGCGCTGCGATGCCGTCTGGCGTTCCGGCTCCTAAATATTCTGCAGATCAGATTGCGGCGGCAGGCGTTGGCACAAAATGGCTGGATCAAATATTCAGGAACGGATTTATAGATAACGATAACCTTTCGATCAGTGGTGGTACTGATAAAGTTACTTACTACTTTTCCGGTGGGTTTTTTAATCAGTCGGGCACTTTAAAGGGAGCAGATTTGACTAAATATAACGGGCGTGCCAATTTATCATTCAAATTAGCAAAATGGGTTACATTAAATGCAAACACCACCGGAAGTAGTAACTGGTATCATAACTCTACTTCCGGAGGTCAAAGTAATGGTGCTGGTAGCCAAGGCTTTGGTGTCGTTCAGGCTGCATTAGCTTACCCTTCCAACCTCCCTGTTTATAGCAGCCCTGGTGTATACTCTCTTTGGCAGACCACATCGAATCCGGTATCATTACTCGATGTTCAGGATCACACACGATATCATGCTTTAAATCCGAATTTTTCTGCAGACTTTACCATTTTACCCAATGAGTTGACTGCCAAAGTAATGTATGGAGATAATTATGAAACATCTATTCGTGATTTCTTTGTGCCAAGCACGATAGAGTATTACCAGGGTTACCTTCAGTTAGCTTCTCAAAATTACTTGGATCGTGAATATCAAACTATGAGCGCCCAAGTCGATTTCAAAAAGGAACTGTTTAAACAATTCCACATGGACTTGCTTGGCGTTGTCGAGCAGGACATAAATAGCGGCAACTCTTTTTATGCATCCGGTTCCGGCGCGCAGGATGGGCTTGGTGACACTGACCTTGCCGCTGAAGTAGGTAATATTACCATAAGCTCAAGTAAATATGTCAATACAACCAGATCCTATATTAGTCGCGCTTCGTTTGATTATCTGAACCGATATCTGTTGTCGGCTTCTATTCGTGACGATGGTTATAGTTTGTTCTTTCCGCAAAAGAAATTTGCCTCGTTCCCATCAGTATCAGCAGGTTGGAAAATCAGCGAAGAGCCATTTTTCAAAGGGCTTACTAATACTGTTGATTTATTAAAGTTGCGTGGAAGTATCGGTACTACCGGAGCGACGATTGGATCGGCTGCCTACGGTGGTTTTGCACCCTACAACGACAATATTTATTTTAGCAATGCAGAATTGGTTACTATACGTCAATATGCAGTCGACAATCCAAATCTCACCTGGCAAAAGACGGTGGACAGAGATTTTGGTTTGGATTTCGGGTTGTTTAATGATCGCCTAAGCGGTTCAGTTGATTACTTTAAAAATGATATAACCAATCTCTTAAGCACGGGTGCTCCGACAGCACCGCTTGCACCGCTGTTTACTCAGTCAATAAATGGCGCCCATCAGGTTAGAACCGGCTGGGAAGTAGCACTGAACTCACATAACATTGTTTCAAAGGACTTTGATTGGAGTACAATAATTAATGTTTCTCACTATAACTTATATTATAAAACGCTATTTCCATTTACTGTTTTACAACCCTACCAAAATGTAACAGACCCCGTTGGTGAAATTTATTATGTTAAAACCAATGGATTGCTGCAGGTTGGGCAGGCTGTTCCCAATTCGCAGCCAACAAGCGGAGGCGCGAGCTTACCAGGTTCGCCTATTTTTGTAGATAAAAATGGTGATGGTAAAATTGATGTTAATGATGTCTACAAGCTCAATCCCAACCCAAAGGTTATAATCGGTTTTGGCAATACTTTCCGCTTCAGGCAATTTGATCTTACCGCGTTCTTCTATGGACAAATTGGAAGTCGCGGTTACAACTTGAACTATGCATGGTCCAACCCTGTTGGTATTGCGACAAATGCATCGGCAGGCGTTCTTCAAAATGCCAATTATTACAGTTCTGCAAACCCAAAAGGTACTCTTCCAAGTGTAAATTATGTTGAAAGCTCGGTAGGATTGCCTGCTGGTACTGACATTGGCCTTGTAAACACAAGTTTTGTAAGGTTACGTAATCTTACTTTGGGCTACACTTTAAACAATAAGTCGATCAACTCCTTCGCCAAATCGATCAGGATATTTGTTGATGCCCAGAACGTTTTTGTAATAAGCGGCTACAAGGGTGTCGATCCTGAGGTTACGAGTTATTCTATTAAGGGTGGATACGCCCCTTACCCCATTACCCGTAGCATATCAGTAGGAGCGAAGGCATCTTTTTAAACTAAAAACATTAAAATAAACGATATGAAAAAGATTTTAATTTACATTACTTTAGTAGCACTTATAGCAAGTGGCTGCAAAAAGCTGGACCCTCAGTTATACAGTACCCTCAATTCAAGCACTTTTCCAAAAACGTTAGCCGATTTCCAGGCATACGTTGCAGCGGCCTATGAGCCTTTTCAGGCGAAATGGGGGTATGGTGATGGTAACAATGCCTATCAGCCAAGCTGGTTCAGTCCGCAATTTGGCAACATTATGGAGTTTGATTATGGCACTGATGAAATGGCTCATTTTACTGGCTGGGGTGGTTTTTTTGATTATATGAGCGCTGCGAATTATCAGCCATTTATCAGTTTTGGCGATAACAATAATGATCATTTTGAAAAAGTCAGATTTATCAGCAGGCTTACACAGATGATCGGCCTGATCTCTAATTCTTCCCTTGACGACGCTGATAAAAATGAGCTCATTGCTGAGTGCAGAATGTCAAGAGGATGGAACATGTACTATTTGTTACAGTTGTACGGCCCTGTGCCGGTAATTCTTGATCCAAAATTAACCGGTGTTGATGCAGCAAGTATCTCTGCGCAAAGTAACCTTACGAGGCCGGCCCGTGCGGATTATGTTAAAGATATCGTAAGTGACTTGACCTTCGCGGCAGCTAACTTACCCAAGACACCATCAGTCTATGGGAAATTCAATCAGGGTTTAGCATTGACCGTCCTGATGAGGACGTATATGAATGAAAAGGACTTTACTGATGCAATACCTGTCGGCCAGCAAATTATGGGAATGGGTTATGCGTTGGTGAACGATTATGCGAGCCTGTTCACAGAAGCAACCGAGAAGAATTCAGAAACTATATGGGCTGTGATTTGTCAACCGGGTTCCGATGGAGCAGGTACGTCCCCCGGATTCAATGCGTGGCATTTCTATTGCTACCCCTCTGATGATCCATCTTCCGGCACAATAAAAAGCTCATGGGGTGGCGCAGGTGTTGCCTCAATGATGGCAACTTTTCAGTTCTACAATTCGTTCGACCCGGCGGACAAAAGACGTAATCTCTTAAGTGCCAGTTACACAACCTCGTCTGGACAATTAGTTGACCAGGCAACTGGATTGGCTGGAGTGGTTATTTCGAAATATCCTGATAATGACCTGCCGCTTAATTCGCTTCAGGGCAATGACATTCCGGGTGCCCGTTTGGCTGACGTTATGCTCATGCTGGCAGAGGCAGAGAATCAGGTGAATGGACCTGGCGCCGATGCTATCTCTCTGGTTAATCAGGTGCGGGCTGCGCACGGCGGTTTGGGCCCAATGCCGGGATCAGCTACTGCCGATAAGGCATCTTTCGATGCATGGATATTAAAGGAGCAGGGTTGGGACCTTTATTTTGAAGGTGATCGCAAGATGGAGTTGATACGCCACGGGCAATATAACACCGCACTGCAATCGGTTGGTAAAACCCCTTCTAATCCGTTATTGCCTATTTCTTATTTCAATCTTGCGTCAGGAAAAGGTTTGACACAAACACCTGGATACTGATTAATTAACAATTAGGATGTTGAACTCTAAGAGCCCCGCTGATGAGAGCGGGGTTTTTTTTGTCCGTTTTTAATTAAAACACGGGTTGCTGGCGGCCGTATTCCGCATTGTTCCTAAAAAGACCAAACGCTCATAATCTTTTGATCCCTAGTTCGAGAAAGTTTTATCATGTTGATAATGAGGCTAATTTTCTTAAATCATCCATAAAATGATTCGAGAAGCGCCCACTTGGGGCGCACAAAAGCGGATAGCCGATGGTTGTCCGCTTTTTTTTGGAGTTAAGTGTGATTTTAGCTTGGGACTATAGATGCAATCTGTGCTCATAGTGGTTCGAATTGCAAACTTCGAACAATTGGTAAGGTAAAACCAATAAATGGTTAGCCGAAGAGCTTAATAAAAATGAAACACATCGGAATGTTCTAAATTGAAAATGAGTATAATTTGACTTTATAGACTCCCGATAGCCATCGGTATGATGTAGAACTCATGCCCTTTCGAATTGCGATGGTTCTTTCTGCTGAGAAGACGTCCCATGGATATCTCCAACGCCGCAAAAAGTGTAAACCCTGCAAATAATGTGAACCATGTAATTCACTCATTTACAGTAATATATATCAATGTAAACCCTAAAATGTGTAAACCTTTGTAAACCCTGTTTTTGTGCTTTCCGGGTTCAATAGTCTTCTTATGATTGTGTTTGGGCCATTCATAAACCGATGCCTCAGTCGTTAGTCATCCCTATCGCAAGGCGCTGCCAGGCACATGATCGCTTCCTATCCAGGCATCGCCGGAGAAAGGCTTAGCCCTATGCCAAAGCATGATGAATTGGGTAAAATAATTCCTAAACTGATGATTTTAATCTACTGTAAACTACTGCTTTTTTTAAACTAATAAAGGTGTCGGCGCTCATGCTGAAATTTTTTTTCATTATAAGGATTATTAATTTTTCTTCCTTTTTCTTAAAAACATGTTTGTCATTAGCTTAAGTCCACGATATTTTGCGAGAGGAATCCTAAAAAAAGTGAAATTTCAATTTTTTAAGGTATTTTAGGTAAAATTTTGATATTAGCTATATTTTGTCAAACAATATAAAAAACGAAGAATTAATCAAGAAAATCTGCTGAAATGAGCTTCTTTAATCAAGGCAACTATAATTACTTTCTATCGTTTAATGCATCATGGTAAAAACAAACGGTAATAATATTTTTAACAATAATGAAGCTGCAAAGAAAAAAAACGAGCGCTTAACCATACGGGACCGGTTGATCGCTTATCGTAATCTTCCAAAGTTTTTTATGCTTGTATGGCGGACGAACCCCTGGCTAACACTTGCCAGTTGTTTTTTACGTATTTTACAGGCGTTTTTACCAATTGCAACGCTTTTGGTTGGAAAGGTGATCACTAACCAGATTGTCGACATCATTCGTAATAAAAATCTTCCCCGGGAATTTATCAGCCTTAACCTTTGGCCTTTTAGCTTTCACCTTTCAACTTTAGGGAAATTTGTAATCCTTGAGTTTTTATTGGTTATACTCATCGCAATCTTCGGCAAACTTATAATATTAGTAGACGACTTACTTGGCCAGGTGCTTACTAATCACACCAACATGTCAATCATGGCCCACGCGGCCACGCTTGACTTGAGCCAATTTGAAGACTCTGCATTTTACGACAAGCTTGACAGGGCCCGCCAGCAATCTGTTGCCCGAACGTTACTTTTATCACAGCTTTTCGGACAGGTTCAGGATATAATTACCATAATTTCTTTTCTTGTAATCTTAATAAAATTTAATCCATGGCTCGTTTTGATGTTAGCCGTGTTTTTTCTCCCATCCATTATAGCATCATCTTATTTTAATGCCCGGAATTATTTGCTAGTCCGAAGCCAGACGGAAGGAAGGAGGCAGCTCGATTATCTAAGCCTTGTTGGAAGCAGTGATGCTACGGCAAAAGAAGTCAGGTTATTTAGCCTGTCGGCTTTTTTTATAAAAAGATACCGGATAATCTCCGTGAATCTATATAAAGCTAAGCGAAAGCTGGGAATAAAGCAGTCTTTTGTAGGGATCGCGCTAACTATCCCGGGAGCAGTAGGGTTCTATATATCCTTTGTATATATAATAAAACTGGTACTTGCCGGACTATTGAAATTTGGTGATTTAACATTGTATTTAGGTGCAATAAAATCATTAGGTTCAATAACTCAAAGTAGTGCAAAACGCCTTAAGGACATAGCCCAGGGGGCGTATTACCTCCAGGATTTTTTTGATTTTTTTGAAATAAAATCAAATATCAGCATGCCGGCTAAACCCAGGCCTTTCCCTAATCCGATCAAAACGGGTTTTACTTTCGAAAATGTTGGCTATAAATATCGTAATTCGGACCTCTGGGCAAACCGGAATTTAAATTTTACACTTAGCCCGGGAGAGAAATTAGCTTTGGTGGGCGAAAATGGGGCTGGAAAAACAACACTGGTAAAATTATTGTCTCGTTTATATGATCCGACAGAAGGTAGGATTTTGCTGGATGGACATGATTTGAAAGAATATGATTTGACGGATATACGAATGCATATAGGGATCATTTTTCAGGATTTCATTCGATATCAAATGACTGCTTCTGAAAACATTGCCATAGGAAACATTCAGCAACAGGACAACCAGGAACTTATTGAACAATCAGCAAATCAAAGTCTTGCACATCCAATTATCGAGAGGCTTCCCAGTAAATACAACCAAATGCTGGGGCATTATTTTGTCAACGGTTATGACTTATCGGGAGGTGAATGGCAAAAAGTAGCATTAGCAAGAGCGTATATGCGGAATTCGGAAATAATTATTTTGGACGAACCCACTGCAGCGTTAGACGCGCGATCTGAATATGAAGTATTTCAACGTTTTTCTGATATAACCGATAAGAAAACGGCTATACTTATTTCACATCGTTTTTCAACCGTTCGTATGGCCGACCGCATTATTGTTTTGGATAAGGGGCAAATAATCGAAATGGGAAGTCATGAAGAACTCCTGGAAAAAGACGGACGCTACGCTGAACTATTTCAGCTACAGGCATTAGGATATAAATAGATCGAACAATAGAAGAACAAAACCTATCCAAGCAATAAGAAAACCACTTGAGCCGGGGCATGATAATTGTAACTTATATCCTAAATTGAACCTTGTAAACAATGATTACCAATTATAGATCAAATACAGAATTGAAATTTATACTTATAATATCCTGCGTACAGATTTAAGCCGTTAAAATCTACTTTATAAACCTTTAAGTTAAAAATTTAACTGGATTCCGGGTTAAGCGTACAGGCATAGGGAATTAGTAGTATTTAAAGTAAAACGAGATGTTTTGATTTCCAGATACTAAATTTTTGTTATGAATGACTTAAGACAGACTGCTTTTAAAAAAGAAGGAGATGTGGTTGAATTGCCTGTTTTACTTGGGCAGCAGCATACCCACACCCCCTTTTTAGAACTACCTACCGATTTTCCTCGGTCACCAACAACTTCATGCCGGATAGATCATGTTTCCTTTTCACTATCGGCCTCTTGCTGTAATTCACTCAAACAATTAGGCACACAAGCAGGCACTAGTCTTTGTACAACTTTGCTTTCAATTTATTATACGCTTTTGTTTAGATACACAAGACAGGAAGACATTGTAATTGGGTTCCCTGCACTTGAAAACGTATTTAATGAAAAAGGAGAATTAATAGGGATACATCAAAATACAAAAAAAATTCGAACAGATTTATCAGGCAATCCAAGCTTCAATGAATTACTTAAGCTTGTTCATCAGGTAATTTTCACTACGGACAAACATGAAGAGAAGCTATATGAGACTCCAGATGAGATTACGAAGTTAGATCCAGGCATTAATAAAGCTGGTTCACATAATGTTGTATTTTCTTATAAGGATCCGGAGTTTGGAAATAACGAAATTAACTGTAGCCCAAATATTATTCAACCGGAAAACTACAAGGGCGCTTTTGATTTGGCTTTGGATGTAGAAGAAACAACACAAGGTTTAAATGGAATGTGGAAATATAATTCAGAATTATTCCAGGCGAACACAATTAACCGGCTTGCAAAACATTTTGAAGTTTTATTGGAAGATGTAATTTCAAACCCTCTCCAAACAATATCTCAATTGCACGTACTTACTGATAAAGAGCATCGTCAATTAACTTTGGAATGGAACAGTTCGAAGATAAATTATCCCGCTGATAGGTGCATTCATGAGTTGTTTGAAGAACAGGCAAGAAAAACGCCGGAGGCTGTTGCATTGATTTTTGAAAACAAAAAACTGACTTACAAAGAATTAAATGATCATTCTAATCAGTTGGCTCATTATCTCAAAAGCAAAGGCGTAAAACAGGAAACGCTTGTACCGATATGCGTTGGACGTTCACTCGAAATGATAATAGGGACACTGGGAATCCTTAAAGCAGGAGGAGCTTATGTACCTATCGATCCGGGTTATCCCCAGGAAAGAATAGCGTTTTTGCTGGCAGACACCAGTGCTTCTTTAGTCGTTTGCAATAAAGAGAGCAAAATTCAATGGGAGGTTTTCGAAAATATTGACTTTGTAGAATTAACATATGAAGGGGCATTTCTAAAAGACCAGCCAACGTGCAATTTAAATATTGAACTTTCTCCGGGTAGCCTTGCCTATGTTATTTATACCTCGGGCTCAACCGGTAAGCCAAAAGGGGTGATGATAGAACACCGGTCGCTGGCAGACCATTGTTATGGCATAATTGAAAGTGCCGGTTTAAAAACATGTGAATCTTTTGCGCTTTTTTCGCCGTTAGTATTTGACGCGGGACAGTCTATCATACATTCATCATTTATACTTGGCGCTTCGTTGCACGTTTTATCCGATGAGCTAATTTTGAACGGTGAAAAGCTAATGTCCTACCTTGGCAATCATTCTATCGATTGTATAAAAATCGTTCCGTCTTTATGGCTTTCTTATGCGAACTTAAAACATCTGGTTTTGCCGAAAAAGGTCATTATTTTCGGAGGCGAGGCTTTCCATTTAAGTATCCTGAATTATTTAATTAAATCAAATTATAGCGGAAATGTATATAACCATTATGGCCCAACAGAAGCAACAGTAGGAAAGTGCATTTACAAGGTAAACCTGGATAAAACTTATCATACTGTTCCTATTGGAAAACCGTTCTCAAACACCCGGCTTTATATTCTCGATGATTATTATCAACTAACGCCCGTAGGTGTCGAAGGAGAATTATATATCGCCGGAGAGGGTTTGGCCCGGGGTTATCTGAATCAAGCCAATTTAACGGGCGAAAGATTTGTGTTAAATCCATTCACGGTTAATGCTTCAGATAAAATGTATAAAACCGGGGATAAAGTGAGATGGCTTTCTGATGGGAATATTGAATATATAGGCCGTGCCGATGACCAGGTAAAAATACAAGGGCACCGTATAGAATTAGGAGAGATAGAAGAGGCATTGCTGGAAAGCGAATTAGTACGTCAGGTGGTGGTACTTGCAAATGCAGATAAAAAAGGCAATAAGCGGTTAGTAGCATATATTGTACCAGACAAACCATTCGATAAAAAAGTTATGACGGCTTTTTTAAGGAAAAAGCTGCCTGAATATATGATTCCTGTAACGTTGGTTGAGGTTGAAAACCTGGCGCTAACTGTGAACGGAAAAATCAACAAAAAGGAGTTGGAAAATTTGGAGGAGGTAAACAGAAAATACATAGCTCCCCAAAATGATGTTGAAGCCAAATTGGCAGCAATCTGGAAAGATGTACTGAATATAGAAAGAATAGGGATTCATGATGATTTTTTTGAACTCGGTGGAAATTCAATCCAGGCTGTCGCTTTGTTTGCGAGAATTAAAAAGAAATTTCGTAAAGATTTCCCACTTGCTTTTATGTTTAAAGCCCGGACTATCAACCAATTTGCCCTTGCTTTAAAAGAAACAAAAGAAGCTTTATCCTTATCTTCTTCTCTTGTTCCAATTCAACCAAATGGTTCAAGGACACCAATATTTCTTGTTCATGCCGGTCATGGAAATATACTTTTTTACGGAAGCCTCTGCCAGCATATGGGCATGGATCAGCCATGTTACGGTCTTCAGGCAAAGGGGATAAATGGGACAGAACTTCCGTTTTCCCGAATAGAACAAATGGCAAGTTACTATATAGAGGAGATTCGCAGAGTTCAGCCAGAAGGCCCTTATAATCTCGTCGGCTATTGTTTAGGAGCCCTCATTATTTTTGAAATGGCTCAGCAATTAACTAGCCAGGGACAGGAAATTGCGCTGCTTGCTAGTTTTAACGGCGTTTCCCCAATATATTACCGTCCTTCTAATATTATTAATATTGAGAGAACTGGAACGTCCCGGACCAGATTTGCAAGAGCATCATATCATTTGAAAAATATCGCAAAACTAAGTTCTAAAGAAAAGATTATATACATTTTTAAAAGATTTATAATACAACTGCTTAGTAAGTTAAAAGGCCCCTTCGTTTGGCTGTTATTTAAGCTGTGGGCGACAATAGTCAACCTTCATTTTATTTGTAAACGAAAAGCACCTCAAACAATTGCAAGGAAACACCTTATTCATTCGCTGTTTACGTTGGGATCTTATTACAAACCAAAACCTTATTCAGGCCCAATGGTTATTTTTCGATCCCCAGGGATATTTACAGACCCTTATTTAGGTTGGAAGAGCTTTGTAAAAGGTGAAATAAAAACATTTGATATTCCGGGTATGCATAAAACGCGAAGAGATATTTTGAATGAACCATTTGTTCAATTTTTAGCTAAAGAAATTAAAAACCACTTGGATAATCAGCCAGTCCCCACAATCCCCAAGAAGTCAACCGGGATTAAGTTTATTGATGAACCAGGCGCCCAAAAAATATTAGTTAAATTAGGGAAGTCCTGAAAAGCATTATTTACTTATTGGTTTAATTTGGGCATGCGCGTGTCATGTACAACCAACTTATTTCCCGTTTCGGGGTAAAGATTATACGGAGTCCGGCAAATAATTAAATACTCATGCATTGTCAAATGCGCCAGTACGATTGAATTAAAGGTGGCCTCATTTTTGTATCTTTATACCAGAAATTTACAACGATATGTCAGAAATTTACAAGGATAGGATTGATGGCTCACAAGTTCATTTAAATCAACTATCTGAATTATATTTGCTGTTGACATCGAAATATCTGATTTTAATGGACTTAGAATTTTATTATTAATTAATGGACGCCAGGAAAAGAATTCTTTTAATAGGTCATAACTTTACCCCTGAACCGACTGGAATTGGAAAGTACAGTGGTGAAATGATGGAATGGCTATCCAAAAAAGGCAATGATTGTACTGTAATCACTACTTATCCATATTATCCGCATTGGAAAATACAGGCGCCATATAAAAATGGTTGGTATAAAAGAGAGCTTGTTTCATTTCCCGAATGTGATGAAAAACTTACCGTTTACAGATGTCCTTTATATATTCCAAAAACGCTTAGCGGTATAAATAGAATACTGCACGACTTTTCATTCTTGTTCTCAATGTTTTTTGTTGTCCTAAAGCTATTATTATTTGACAAAAGTTTTGATTATATAGTTACAGTTGCCCCGCCATTCCACCTGGCCTATCTTTCTATTTTTTATCGCATGATAAAAGGGGGTAAAATAATATACCATGTTCAAGATCTCCAAATTGAAACTGCTCAGGAATCAAAATTACTTAAAGGAAATAGATTATTTAATTTATTATACAAAGCTGAAAAAATTATACTGAAGAAATGCGATATTTTAAGTAGTATTTCCCAGGGTATGATCGAGAAGATCCAATTAAAAATTGGCCGGAAAGTGATCTTTTTTCCTAACTGGGCAGAGACCACAAATTTTTTCCCCGTTAATGATAAAACTGGCTTAAAAGAAAATTGGGGTTATAATAAAAACCAATTCATTTGTCTTTATTCAGGAAGCATCGGTGAAAAACAAGGATTGGAAAATGTCATTTATGCGGCTGAAAGTTTAAGGGACAATGCGAAAATACAATTCATTATTTGCGGGACCGGTCCTTATAAAAGTAAATTACAAAATATTGTTTCAAACAAGAAATTAAAAAACGTCGCCTTTCTTCCTTTACAAGATAAAAAGCATTTTAATGATTTTCTTAATATAGCAGATCTGCATTTGATCACACAAAAAGCTTACATAGGTGATTTAGTTATGCCCTCAAAGTTATCTACCATTCTCTCTGCGGGAGGAGTTAGTTTGGTTACTGCTGAAAAAAACACTTATCTTCAAAAACTAGTCGAAAGATTCAATGTTGGATATGTAGTGGATCAGGATGATCATGTTAAATTAAAGGAAATTATTTTGCAGATCTCAAATATTGATCATACTGAAAAACGGATCAACGCCAGGAAATATGCATTACAATATTTGAACATAGATAACGTAATGAACCAATTTATGGATGACGTATCCCCTTTGCCAAAAAAAGAAAAGAAAAATAGTTTGTCCCTGGAGTCGCAAACATCGGCATTTCCTGAACCATTGGTGAATTCCTGAGATAAACGTTAAAAGGTAATTATTTCTATCGCTCAATTAAGGCTGGGCTGACTGCGCTTAAACTTATAAAAATTAACAGGCTGGGATTGGCTTTGTTTATCATTAAGCCATGTAGCTTGTTTGTTAAGCGCATGATTTAAGTGAATTATAGCAAATTTATGAACTTCAGATTCCAAATGGGCCGTTGCGGCCTGAAATTTGAGCGCATATATATCTTTAGCAAAGCGGCTTAATATTGCAACAATTGGAATCCAGGTAAACAACAAGCCAGTTGATACCGGTTGATTATTGACGTTTTTTAAAACTTGTATTTTAAAATTATGTACAAAGCCATCAATTGCTTCAATCAGCGAATCCGAACACTGATTAACGTCAATCCCATCCACAATTTCAAAATAAGCGTTTAATATATTTAAAAATCCGAAGCCAAAATTTCTGATGCTTTGTTAATTGATTGCTTTTCAATCTCCTCAAGGCACATACTTTTTATATTGTAATGAATTATACCTTCGATGGCTTTAAGAGATATATACCACCATCTAAGGTTAAGCAAGTTTCAATATCGTTTTTCATACTAACAGGCATGTCGGATGCTTATTTTATCATTAACCTGCACCCGTCAAAGATGATTTTATTTGTAAAAAGCCGCATGCGTATTTTTACGTAATCTGTTCAGTAAATACACCTTATTTTTTTCGTACCCGTTAAAGTAAATTAAAAATAGTTTTCCCTCAAGACAACAATAATAATTTTTTCTACGTAAAAATCCCCAGTTTTTAATACGCCCTAATGATTTTTACTGTTTCGAAAAAGGTTTTGTTATTGATTTTCGTTGTTTTTGTTATAATTTTAGTAAATAATGAAAATGTTTATGCGCAAAATCCCCCGGTAATTACCTATTCAACACCGCAATTATATACTGCGGGCTCAGCTATTACTCCGCTGTCGCCCACTAATACGGGTGGATCTGTATATCCTGCAAATTATACTACACCAGCAACTTTTAATCCTTACAACGCTCCTTTTAGTATAGCAATAGATGGGTCAAACAATGTTTATACAACTAACAATACCACCGGAGATTTAACCAAGTATAATGCTGCCGGCACGGCTCTTTTTACGCTGAACACCGGTAATGCCATGGCATCGGAGGTAGCTGTGGATGGCTTGGGAAACATTTATGTTTCGCAGTTTACAACAAATAGCGTTTTAAAATATAGCCCTAACGGGGCGCTTCTGGCAACAATTTCGGGTTTTAGCGATCCTTACGGGATAGCGTTTGACGGCTCAAATAATGCGTATGTTGCAAATCGTTTTACCGGAAATATACTTGAAATTAAGGCCGGCGCTACGGTCGCGACCACTTATTTAACCGGCTTTACTACGCCCTACGGAATAATCCTTGATGCGTCAGGGAATTTGTATGTAGGCGAGCAGGGCCAGGGGGATATAATCAAAGTTGCAGCCGGGACGTTAACAAGAACAACCTTTGCATCAGGATTTAACGGCCCGCGTCATTTAAATAAAGATGCTTTTGGCAATATCTATGTGGCTGATTTTGGAAATAATGCGATTAAAAGAATTAGCCCCACGGGTAAAATTACAGCTGTTATTTCTACAGGTTTAAACTTTCCGAGGCAAGCAGCTTTCGATTCATCAGGCAATTTGTTTATAGCCAATTATGGAACTAATATTTTACTGAAATCGGTTGGTACAAGTTATTCTATAGATACGCCTTTGCCTGCTGGTTTAAGTTTTAATACCTCAAATGGTCAGATAACCGGTACACCAACGGCGCCTTTAGCGGCGACAGTTTTTAATATAACCGCATATAATACAGGCGGAAGCAGCAGCACCCCACTTACTATCACTATTGGAACCCAACTGTTGCAAACGGAAACGACTTTAGCAGTTTCCTCAATAACAGCAACAACAGCCACTCTTAACGGCATCGTAAATAATAATGGGTCATCCGTTTTAGTAAGCTTTACTTATGGTACAGATCCAAATTTAATTAACGGAACCACAACCCTCGCTACAACAAACAGCACTTTAAATGTCGGCAACACCAGTAATTCTGCGTTGACAGTGACAGGATTAAAATCGTTAACAACTTATTATTATCGTATCACTGCAGCTGATTCATCCGGTACAAAGGCTGGCAATATTGTTTCTTTTGTTACTGTTCCATCATCAAACGCCAGCCTGTCGAACCTGTCTGTGAGCAGCGGCATTTTAAGCCCTGCATTTGCAAGCGGCACAGGGAACTATACGGCAAGCGTAGCAAATAACATAAGCAGCATTAAATTAACGCCGGTAACAAACGATTCGACAGCCACGGTAACGGTAAACGGCATGAAGGTAGCTTCCGGCAGCGCCTCAGCAGGCCAGCCTTTAAATGTGGGCAATAATACGATCACAACCACCGTT
Organism: Mucilaginibacter sp.; assembly: GCA_036758125.1. GTDB lineage: Bacteria > Bacteroidota > Bacteroidia > Sphingobacteriales > Sphingobacteriaceae > Mucilaginibacter. The sequence goes on along the minus strand of DAIOXE010000030.1, from coordinate 28,951 downwards.
ACTGCGCAGAATGGAACGACCAGACAGTCCTATACCCTGACAGTTGCCAGGGCACCATCATCAAACGCCAGCCTGTCGAACCTGTCTGTGAGCAGCGGCATTTTAAGCCCTGCATTTGCAAGCGGCACAGGGAACTATACGGCAAGCGTAGCAAATAACATAAGCAGCATTAAATTAACGCCGGTAACAAACGATTCGACAGCCACGGTAACGGTAAACGGCATGAAGGTAGCTTCCGGCAGCGCCTCAGCAGGCCAGCCTTTAAATGTGGGCAATAATACGATCACAACCACCGTTACTGCACAGAATGGAACGACCACACAGTCCTATACCCTGACAGTTACCAGGGCGGCATCATCGAACGCAAATCTGACTGCGTTGAACACCGATACCGGCACAATGTCGCCTGTTTTTAGCTCAACCGTACTTAGTTACAATCTTTCGGTAGATAATTCGACTTCATCTATTGCATTATCGCCTGTTGCAAGCGATCCAAATGCGACTTTAACGATAAACGGAACGCTATTGGCCAGCGGGGCTTCAGCGCTTCTTATTCCACTTGCCGTAGGTGATAACACGATAACGACTGTAGTTACTGCAACTAACGGAACAACAACGCACTCATATACCGTTATCGTTTACAGGCAAAAACCGGTTCTCGCAATATCTTCGCCAATTGGTCCATCTTCAGATGCGAACCTTGCGAACCTGACGCTTAGCAGCGGCAATTTAAACCCTGTATTTGCGAGCGGAACAACCAGTTATACCGCAAATGTCAGCAACGCCACTACCTCTATTACTATAAGTCCCACAACAATTGACAATACCGCAACTTTGACCGTAAACGGGGCACAACTCGCCAGCGGCGCCTCATCGGCGCCTATTGCTCTGGCGGTAGGTAATAATACTATTACCACTGTTGTAACCGCGCAAGACGGAACGACAAAGATGACCTACACGGTAGTAGTAACCCGTGCTAAATCCTCAAATGCTAACCTTGCTGACCTGGCCGTAGGCAGCGGTACGTTAAACCCAGGCTTTGCAACCGGAACAAACAATTATACAGATACTGTAAGTAACAGCACGACTTCAATACAGATCAGGGCAACAACAAGCGACAAAACAGCTACTTTAACCGTAAACGGAATAAACCTTTTAAGCGGTACCATATCAGCGCCAATTAACCTGACAGCAGGCAATAACATAATAACAATAATGGTAACCGCACAGGACGGAATAACAACTGATAAATATATATTAACTGTATTCCGCACCCCATCCTCAAATGCTAATCTTTCAAACCTGAGCCTCAGCAGCGGCAGTTTAAGTCCTTTGTTTGCATCAGGAACAGTCAGCTACACGGCATCGGTGGCCAACACGATTTCCTCGATAACAATAGATCCCAAAACCAGTGATGTTAATGCGACTTTAACGATAAATGGCGCAAAACTTTCCTTCGGGGCAACCTGGTGGCCTGTTGCACTGGCGGTAGGTAATAATACCATTACAACTGTGGTAACCGCACAGGATGGAAAGACAACGAAAATTTATACAGTAACCGTGTTCCGTGCCCCATCTTCAAACGCTAATCTTTCAAATCTGATGGTGAGCGGCGCCAGTTTAAGCCCGGTATTTGCGTCAGCAACAACAAGCTATAAGACATCGGTAAGCAGCCCATCGGTCACAATTACACCTGTTGTCAGCGATACCACTGCGATTGCAGCTGTAAATGGCATAGCACTTCCGCCCGGGACTACTTCGGGACCAATTGCCCTGAAGGTGGGGAATAATACCATCAATATTATAGTAACCGCACAGGATGGGAAGACAACAATGGCTTATACTTTAACTGTTAAAAGATCGTCAGAACAATCGAATGCAAACCTCGCAAGTCTAACCATAAGCAGCGGTACATTGAGCCCTGCTTTTGCAACAAATACAACTTACTATACGGCGTCCGTTGGCCAGGTTACCTCGTCGATAAAAGTAACCGCCGCAACGAGTAATGCCAACGCTACGTTAACGGTGAATGGCATACCCGTAACATCCGGTTCAGCTTCTGGCCCAATAGGGTTGAACATGGGGGCTAACACCATAAGCCTGTTGGTCACGTCCGCCGATGGAAAGACAACAATGTCTTATACGGTTAGTGTAACGCGGCAGGCAATATCGTCAATTGCAACCCTTTCAAATCTGACAATCAGCAGCGGTCATTTAAGCCCGGCATTTGCTACCGGAACGAATAGCTATGTAGATACGGTAAGTTACACCGATACCACGGTGATGGTAACGCCAACACTTAGTGATTCGACAGCAACGGTGACTGTAAATGGCACATTAGTACCATCCGGATCAGCTTCGGTAAGTCAGCCTTTAATAGTAGGTAACAATGCCATTACAACAGTCGTAATGGCGCAGGACGGAAAAACAACTGATACCTATACAATAACTGTGATCCGTTCATCAAACGATTTGAACTTAACGTTAGTTTCATCAAGCTCCCGTACGGGTATATCCGGTAAATCCAATATGAATTTTGCCCGTATGACCGGAAACCCCGGCAATGGGCCAAAATCAGTCTTATCAGTTAATGCAGGTGTAAGAGACGAGAGTACAGACAAAATATTAGTTCATCAGGCTGTGTCGCCAAATGGTGATGGCATAAATGACTTTCTGCTTATTGAGGGCATAGAAAATTATCCGGGCAACAAGGTAGCTATAATTAATCGTGATGGTACAGCTGTGTACAATGTAAACGGATATAATAATTTTGACAAGGTGTTTGACGGGCATTCAAACATAAGCGGGCGCTTGCAGCAGCCGGGTACTTACTTTTACATGATAGAATATTCCGTAGACGGACAATTAAGGAGAAAGACCGGATATTTTATCCTGAAATTTTAACAGAAGAATTTAAGGTTCTGAACCAGCAAAGCAATATTTACTTAGCCCAAAATCTACATTAATTTTAGAACATCAGATTTTTTTGCGGTTACAGTCCACCATACCTTTTTTCCTTCGTCACCATTGGGAATAATTGTCCCGGTAAATTCGGCAGAGGTTATTACAGAATTAGTGGTTTTTAATTTTATAGAAAATTTTTCAATTCCGTTTTTAGTTTTTCTTTCTGTTTCGAAAATCCGTTCAGAAAGTTTTGTTAAAATAAGTTCAGGTTCACTTTCTATTTTAACTGACAAGGAGTTACCAGACAAGTTTAATTCCATATTTTTCCCCAATGCCTGGATCGACGCTTCGTTGAAGAAATTATTCTCAGCTGCATCAACTTCCGTAATAATCAACTTTTGCGCATAAATAGCACATGTACTTAACATTAAGGCAATAAAGATGGCAACTCTTTTTTTCATAAACTCTATGTTATCAAATTATTAATGGGATTACATTTAAAACAATAAATAAGCAATTATTGTTCCATAAGCAAAATAATAATATTATACTCCACGTTGAATAGCGATTATAGAAAGCAGATTAATATTTGTGACTTTTTTCCTGATAATGTGTATTGTCAATTTAAATTTGGGGTTTAATTTCCCCACATAAAACAAAATTAAATTAAAACGCAATTTGTACAGATCAGGATTTCAAATTCTTGCAAATCCGCATAATACAGCGCATTTACAATTAACACGCAGTCGTATAGGGATTAGTTTGCCAATATTTTCAATGGTTAAATACAATAATTTGAGTAAATCAGTAATTAATGGTTCTTTAATTGTATATTGCTTTCACGAACACGAATTATTGTTTTTTAATTTTTATTCAATGTACGTCAATAAATATTAACTTAAAAAACAATTACTCAAATTATCGGTTATAATTAACCGATAATACTTATATGTTTGTAAAAGACCGTCCAAGTTATATATTTGTAAAAAAACTTTTTAGTATGAAGAAACGCTATATTTTAATTTTATTAATCGCCCTGTCTTCCTGTTCTCCGTACACCAACTCCATGTATTTTCAAGGGCTTGAACGAAACCCAGAAATAAATCATAAAATTAACAATCTTTCTCCCATAACCATACAGATCGGTGATGTATTAGGATTAAATGTTAAAAGTTTAAGCCCTGAAGGATCGGCTATATTTAACACAGGAAGTGGTTCCAGCAGCACATCCGGTGGCACAACTGATAACTCATCAGGTAACTCATCAGGTAACTCAGGAAGCAGTAACGGATCATCAGGCTACAAAGTGGATCAAAATGGTGAAATCGAGTTACCGTTGATACATAAAATTAAAGTGGTAGGAATGACTATTCCGGAGGTTCAAAATGCCATTCAAAAAGCTATCACTCCTTTTTTAAAAGAGCCAATAGTTACTGTTCAGCTAATGAATTTTAAAATTACTGTAATGGGGGATGTTATGCATCCGGATGTGATTAGTATTAATAATGATCATGTTTCTATCCCTCAGGCCCTTACCCTTGCCGGCGACATCAGCCCCAGCGGGAAACGTGATAATATTTTATTAATAAGAGAAATTAATGGTGAACGCAAGTACGTAAATATAGACATGACTTCAAGTAAATTACTTGAATCTCCCTACTATTATCTTAAAAACAATGATATGCTTTACGTTGAAGAAGGCAGAGGGAAATTTATATCCGTTAGCCCGATCAGACAAAACTTATCCATTGTGCTGTCTTTAATCTCCCTGGTTTTAGTAGCTTTTGAAGTATCCAGGACCACTAAACTATGACTAATAAACATTCTTCTTCCGATATTTTCAGGGCTGCTTCTGCTGAAGCCGGCTCATCTTCCGCGCGGCTATTCTTAAACAAAATGTTGTTTCACTGGCCTTTATATTTTATATTTTTTGTAATATGTTTTGGTATTGCTTTATTTTATTTAAGGTACACGCAGCCGGTTTATGAAGTGGTTGCTAAAGTTTTAATTAAGGATTACTGGAGCTCTCAAAATGCCCCGCTGCAGCAACTTAATTTAGAAGATCCTCAAACTGAAAAAGACATGCAGGCTGAGATAGGTTTAATGAGTTCGATTCCTGTAGTTGAACAGATAGTGACTGATCTTCAGTTATGGGTAACTTATCAGCAACCAACCAGATATTTTTCATACAAAGATATTTATAGCACTACCCCGGTTCAATTTAAATTAATAAAACCAGGAAGAAATTTCTTGTCTGATAAATTAGATATCATTATTGAAAATGCCGATTACTTTCTTCTAAAAAAGCCCGATGACACAACAACAGAACGGTTCGCGTTCAAAGATAATTATGCAAGTAGTTTTGGTACATGGAAGCTGGATACAACACACAATTTAAAAGATTATATAGGTAAAACTATCAGGATAATTTTGAATAACCCGAAAGATGTTGTTAAGCAATACGAGAACAGTATTACTGAAACACCTATCCAGAAAAGCCTTGATTTAGACATAAGCCTTGATGATGAAGTGCCCGAAAGAGGCCGGGCCGTACTGAATGACCTTTTGAGGGTATATATGGATGCGTCGGTAGAAGAGAAAAGGCAATCGGCCCAAAATACACTTAAATTTGTAGATCAAAGATTAGTATCCATAACCCAGGAATTGAATAATGTCGAGAGTCAATACCAGGGATATAAAAGTAACAGGGGCATTACTGAAATTATTGATCAATCCAATCAATATTTTGGTAATCAACAATCTAATCAGAAAGAAATTAACGATATCAATATAAAATTAAGTGTGATTGAAGGAATTGAACGTTATGTCAACTCTAATGAGGGGGCCGATAATCCTCCGGCCACTTTGGGACTTGATGATGCGGGCTTACTCGGCCTGGTCAAACAGTTGACCGATTTACAATTACAGCGAACTAAGCTATTAGCCACCTTGCCAGAAAATAATCCCTTATTTAACCCGATTAATCAGCAAATAACTTCCGTAAAAATTTCATTAAGAGAAAACTTAAAAGGGATAAAAGCGGCGTTACTGACCACGAGGAGCCAATTGCAATCAATGGGATCGGGATACCAATCGTCTATACGGAGCATGCCAGATGAGGAAAGGGGGCTCAACGATATTAAACGTATGCAGGGAATTAAAGAAAATCTGTATACTTACTTACTTCAAAAGAAAGAAGAGCTAAGTCTTGATTACGCCTCGACCATTTCTAATGCACTGATCATTGACCAGCCTCATACTACCGTCCTGATATCGCCCATACATAAAGCGATATACGCCATCGCGTTTTTATTCGGCTTTTTAATTCCTACAGGTATATTGTATGGCAGAGATGTTATTAAAAACCGGGTATTGACCAAAAGTGAGATTGTTGCTTCAACAGGAATGTCTGTTTTAAGTGAGATTATTTATGAAGAAAATCAAAAACCTATCGTTGTTAGTCAAAATACTTACATATCGGAGCAGTTCAGGGATTTGCGTACCAAGCTTAATTATCTGCACCCGACAAGCCAGCAAGGTAGGGTTACACTTTTTACATCCAGCATAGCCGAAGAGGGTAAAAGTTTCGTTTTATGTAACTTAGGCGCCGTCTTAAGTTTTGCGGGTAAAAAAACTATTCTTCTGGAATTAGATTTGAGAAGGCCTACATTTTCTAAAAAGCTTAAATTAGACAAGGTAAATCCTGGATTAACGGACTTCCTTATTGGTAATGCAACCAAATCTCAAATCATTCAGCCCTTGCCTGTTTCAGAGAACTTATTTGTCATTACCAGCGGAAATATACCTCCTAATCCTTCAGAGCTGCTTGAAAGCGATGAATTGAAGCAGTTGATAAAAGAGCTGAGGCTTGAGTATAACCATATCCTGATAGATTCGCCCCCTGTACACTTATTAACCGATGCCATGATAGTGGCCCCATTATGCGATGTAAGTTTATACTTGATAAGACAAGACTTTACACCAAAGCAGGAGCTTGAGTTTATCAGCGAGTTACGGCAGGAACAAAAGCTTCCAAGAATGAATTTAGTTTTTAATGGGATAAAAATTGACGAATATATTAGCGGGTATAATTATTCTAAAAATAGTTACATAAAAAAGACCCCGGCTAGGTTTAAAAATAGGGTCAAAAAGTTTTTTAGCAGATTTTAATGTGCATCCGCCCGAATAAAAATCAAATATTGAACGCTGTGATCATTTTGCACAGAAAGTTGACGAGTTGTATAGATTGACTAAGCCCCTTAAACCCATATTTATCTCCTCATTCCACAAATAGTGAAGATAATGAATGGCATGCAAACAATTTGAATTGAACTCATCGTAGTATTTAGTGTTCAATTTTGAAAGAAACATATCAAGTGAAACAAAAATTGGTTAATAAGCTTGACCACAACAAAAGTTTAAAAAATTCTTAAGTTTTCTTAAGAAAAATTATCTATGAAAAACGTTGCTGATAGTTTACCTTATAATCAAAAGTATAAGAAATCATTAGAGTGGTTTAAACTTATAGCGATGACGGGGGCTGCTCAGGCAACAGTTCAGGCGCTTGGATTAATTAGCGGAATTTTAATTGTCCGGCTTCTTCCCACCAAAGAATATGCCTTTTATACCATTGCAAATACTATGCTTGGAACAATGACATTGTTAGCTGACGGTGGCATTTCGGCGGGTGTTATTTCCCAGGGAGGTAAGGTATGGAATGACAGGCATAAACTTGGATCTGTAATTGTCACAGGTCTTGAGCTACGTAAAAAATTTGCTATAGCCAGTTTAATAGTTGCTACTCCTATATTATTATTTTTACTTAAGCACAATGGAGCTTCGTGGCTCATGTGCATTTTAATCGTCTTATCACTTATACCAGCTTTTTTGGCAGCATTGTCCGACAGTTTATTGGAAGTGGCGCCCAAACTCTTACAGGATATCGGGAATTTGCAAAAAAATCAGATATCAGCAAATATAGGCAGATTTTTTATGCTAGTTATATTCCTGTTTTTATTCCCATGGACGTACATAGCAATACTAGCCAGTGGTATTCCGCGAATAATGGCAAATATAAGACTTCGTAAAATCTCAGCCCCGTATGCTGATTTAAACGAAAAATCAGACCCGGTTGCCAGGAAAGAAATACTTACTTTGGTTAAACGGATAATGCCAGGTGCTATTTATTATTGTTTTTCAGCCCAAATAACAATCTGGCTAATTTCATTGGTCGGTTCAACAACTGCTGTGGCCCGGGTTGGCGCTTTAGGACGCCTAACAATGGTCCTCAGCCTTTTTTCGGTAATGTTCTCAACGCTTATATCCCCGCGGTTTGCACGATTACCCAATAATCGCACGATTTTATTTCCCCGTTTTATACAAATACAAATTGGGCTACTAATGTTAAGTGCGCTGATTATTAGTTGTGTGTGGATGTTTTCGTCTCAATTATTATGGATTCTAGGTAAAAATTACGCAAATCTTCAACATGAAGTTTTGTTAAGCATGATCGGTGGTTGTTTAACCTTGGTTAGCGGATGTGCATATTCGTTATACACTAGCAGGGGATGGGTAATTAATCCAATGATCTCGATCCCAATAGACTTTGGAGGGATACTGATTGCACTTTTCCTAATAAATGTATCGAGTGTTACCGGGGTTTTTTTATTCAACATATTTGTTGCGGTGGTGCAAGTGCTATTACATGGATCGTTTTGTTTGATAAAAATAAAAGGAATTAAAAATGAAGCAGGATAAAATTTATTGCATAGGTGATAGTCATGTTTCTGTTTTTTTAGGCACCGACAAATTAGCCCGGATTTGGCCGGAATCTTGTAAATCTTTAATGCCATATTTTGAAGTAATCCGGATTGGTTCAATAACCGCCTACAATATATGCGAGTACAATCGCAGCAGCCAAGGAAGAGAAAAATTCGAAAAGGTATTGGAAGGCATCCCCAATAATTCGTGGATACTAGTAAGTGCTGGAGAAATTGACTGTCGCGTACACTTAATTAAACAGGCCCAACTTCAAAATAAATCGTTTGATGAAATTGTGATCGATGTGGCAAGTCGCTTTGTGAATTTTATAAGCACTGTTACCAAAAATAAGTTCAAAGTATGTTTATTACTTCCTCCTCCAACTGGCTTTAAAGTAGAAGATGATCCGGATTATCCTAAATATGGCTCGGAATTAGAAAGGAATAAAATTACGAAAGCTTTGACAAAACAATTGGTCGCAGAATGTTCTAAAGTTGGCATTCCAACCATTCACATATTTGAGCAGGCTGCTACGCTTGGCCTTGAAACGAAAAGAATATACTTATGGGACGGTATTCATTTATCTACGTATGCGCTACCTGATTTAATCAGCCAGCTTAGAAAAATAACAAAAATGGAATTAAATATACCCCCTTTATGGAGAGTCCGCGAAAGATTGAGAAAAATTAAAAATTTAAAATTAAATTGCACAATATGAAAAACCTACTTGTTACCGGATCTTCTGGTTTAATTGGTTCAGAAGTCTCCATGTTTTTTGCTGAGCAAGGCTGGAAAATACATGGTTTGGATAATAACCAGCGCGCTGTTTTCTTTGGACAACAGGGCGATACCCGCTGGAACCAAAGACGGCTGTCAGCTGCACTTAACGATAAATTTGAGCACCATGAGCTGGATATACGCGACAGGAAAGGGGTGCTTGACCTGCTGAAAGAAATAAAACCGGATGCTATTGTTCATACCGCAGCACAACCTTCACACGACCGTGCCGCCGCCATTCCTTTTGACGATTTTGATACAAACGCTGTCGGAACGTTAAATATGCTTGAAGCGGTGCGCCAGGCGTGTCCGGAATCGCCATTTGTGCACATGTCTACCAATAAGGTATATGGTGACAGGCCAAATACCATTGACCTTGTTGAATTGGAAACCCGTTGGGACTATGCAGATCCGGCCTACGCGAATGGTATTGCCGAAGATTTCTCTATTGATCAGTCAAAACATTCACTTTTTGGCGCCTCAAAGGTTGCGGCGGATGTAATGGTACAGGAATATGGCCGGTATTTTGCTATACCTACTTGTTGCCTTAGGGGTGGATGCCTTACCGGGCCTAACCATTCAGGAGTTGAATTGCACGGCTTTTTAAGTTACCTCGTTAAATGTAATCTTGAAGAGCGGGAATATAAGATTTTTGGTTACAAAGGCAAACAGGTACGGGATAACATTCATTCTAATGATGTGGCTAGTTTTATCAACGCTTTTATAAGCACACCACGGATCGCCGAAGTATATAACATAGGTGGCGGAAGGGCAAATTCATGCTCAATATGGGAGGCATTTAAAATAGTGGAGAATTTTTCCGGAAAAGAGCAAAAATATACTTATTTAGACGAAAACCGTATAGGCGACCACATGTGTTATATATCAAATCTTAATAAAATGAGGGAGCATTATCCTTCGTGGGATATAACAATTTCTCTTGCAGAAACTGTCAGGCAAATTGTTGAAGCAACTAAATTGAAGCTTGCTTAGTTGGAAAATTAATGCCGAAAGCGTATCTTTCGGCAAATTTTATTGTACTCTATGAAGATTTTGTCCTACCAATCATTTTCATTATATGACAATGGCGGCGGAAGCCGCATTCTTCGTCGTCTATATCAGGGAAATGAATCACAAGTTTCATCAATAGCTTTTACAGTATATCCATCTGCGCCGGTAAACGGAGATATAGATGAAAAAATTATACCCCTGCGGCCACTAACCAGGAGCTGGATGCGATGGATATTACGCGATGGTGTAATATGGCTCCGTGAAAATGTTTTCAAATCAAGGGTAAATAAAAATATTTGGAAAACAGCAGCGAAAATTCCTTTTGACGTTTTACATGTAGTTGACCATGGCCCGTTTTCAACTGTGCTTTGTAATGATTCTTTCCTTTCGGGAAAATCTTTATGGGTTTCATTTCACGATCACTTTTTAACCACGGGAGGCTCTTTTAACAACGCAAATACGCTTTGGAACAGTGCGGACAGGAGAATGGTTATTTCAAACGAATTGGGCAATGAATATAATAGGCTTTTTGGAGAAAAAGATTTTGAAATTATTACGGATGGTGTGTTTATCAATGAAATATCGGAACCGGTTACAACAAATGGACCCGTCATAACAATCTATTTCGCCGGGCTTTTGCATATAGATTATTTGCCGTTGTTCAACGTATTAGCAAATTCATTAGATATTTTAGCTAAAGAGGGTTTAAAAATCAAGCTTATTCTTAGAGGGACACAATTTGTGAATTTTTTGGACAAGAGGGGCTTTGAAATAGAATATCGTCCGTTTTCAACGGATGATGATGAGCTTAAGCAAGAACTTGATTCGGCTACAATTTTGTACCTGCCAATTAAATTTAAACCGGCAGATTTTTATTTATACAGTCTATCAACAAAAATGATAGGGTATTTAGGAGCGCCAGGATCTATTCTTTACCATGGTCCGGCTGATGCTGCTGTGAATAATTTGCTAAAAAAATCTATGTCAGCTGTAGGTTGCTACACGCTGGATACTAAAGATGTGCTGGAAAGCTTATATGAGATATTAAATGAAGATTGTAAAGTTTCATTTAATGCAAAAAAATTGGCAAAAAGTCATTTTAATTTCCAAAAAATTAAAGAGGGTTTCTGGGGACCAAATTATTTGGATAGTTAATTACATATATGAAAATTGCTTTTCTATGTACCTGCTTAGAGCCGGGACGTGATGGAGTTGGCGACTATACGCGACGGTTGGCAGCAGAATTAATTCGACAGGGCCATTTTTCAGCTGCAATATCACTTAATGACAAATATATTTCCAGCAAATTTATTGGTATTCAACCGTCTGAGGGCACTGATTTACCGATATTACGTTTGCCTTCAACCTGGGCAATGAAAATTCGGATCAGTCACGCGAAAAGGTACATTGATGAGTTTGATCCTGATTGGCTAAGCCTTCAGTTTGTAATTTTTGGATTTCATCATAAAGGGCTCCCTATTGGGCTCGGCAGGCAACTAGCACCTCTTGGCATTGGCAGGCGATGGCATATCATGTTTCACGAATTATGGCTTGGAATGGAAATGCGTTCTTCAAAAAAGCATTATTTGTGGGGAGGCGTTCAACGGCTTTTAATTAAATCTTTAATTTCTGCTTTAAAGCCTGAAATTATACATACCCATACAAATCTTTATCAGCAACAGCTTGTTAAATTGGGTTTTATTGTGCAGCACCTTCCATTGTTCAGCAATATTCCTAATAGCAATAATGTGGGCCTTAACTCAATTCAATCCTTTAAAAATGCGAAATCAATAAATCTTGTTATATTTGGTACTATATTTCCTAATGCGCCGGTTGAGGATTTTGCAAATGAAGTTGCAAATTACGCGGCTAAAAATGGGGTCGAAATCTGTCTGACAGTTGTTGGGCGCTGTGGAAGTGAACAGGAGCGTTGGGCCAGTAAATGGGCTGCCAGTGGAATGACTTTGAATATGCTTGGTGAACAACCTGTAAATAATATTTCAAAAGTGCTGGGTACCGCTTCAATGGGTATATCAACCACTCCGATTGCATTAATTGAAAAAAGCGGATCGGTTGCCGCAATGCTTGAGCACGGTTTACCGGTAATTTGTGTACCATTCCCGTGGCAACCGAAAAAGTTTAAAGATTTAAAGACGCCCGCAGGCATAAGCCTCTATCAAAAAGGGAATTTAGAATCAATTTTTGCAAGCAGGTTCGATGCTCCGGTAATGAATAGTGTTTCGACTATATCTCACCAATTAGTTAACGCACTTATAACAGCGCTTGAATATGGCAAGTATAGTTTACCTTTGGTCAAATAGAGCCCGTTTTGCTTTTGGAACCCGTAATTTCTACAGGGCCTGGGGAAAACGGATATTTTCATTCCCCGAGCTTTTACGTCGAAACCGGCGTCGTTTTCAATTGATTCGAAGTGGCGCAACGATCAGCAATACTGCAGAGATTGGAAAATTAAAAGCAGATGGGCCCAAGAGAAATTTATTAATAGGTAATTTTACCTTCATTGGCCGGGTATATATGGCGCTTCATGATCAAATCGAAATAGGAGAAAGGGTTTGTATTAATGATGGGGTTGAGATTTTAACGGCTTCTCATGATGTAACTGATCCTAATTGGGGTCATATAAAGAGTAAAGTGGTAATTGATGATTATGTTTGGATAGGAACCGGCGCTTTAATTTTGCCTGGAGTTCATCTTGGCCGTGGATCTGTAGTTGGCGCGAGGGCCGTGGTTACTAAATCAGTAGCACCTGGCGCAATTGTTGCAGGCAACCCTGCAAAGCCAATCTTCAAAACCCGCTCTGAACAACTTGATTATAATCCATGCGAATTTTTAGCTGCAAATAGGGCCTGGTTAGTACAAAATTCATAATCGTTATTCTAATGAAATTACTATTATCACATCCTACCGGGAATGCGAACGTTAGAGCTGTAGCAAATGCACTTGCAAAAGAAAATATGCTAAGCGTATTTTATACAACCATATCTTGTTTTCCAGGAAGCACGCTTGATTATATCAGCAGGCATCATCGTTTTTCCGAAATTAAACGACGCCATTATGATTCGATTTTAGAACCATATACCAAAATGTTATTGCCATGGTTAGAGGCTGGACGAATGCTGGCCCCTAAACTTGGTTTACAAGAACTTACCAAGGGCGAAACCGATTTTTTTAATATTTACAGATTATACAAAGAGTTTGACAAAGCAGTATCGAATAAAATAAAAATCAATAAATTTTGTGGAGTGTATGCCTATGAAGACGGTGCGCTGCAATCATTTATTAAAGCGAAGTCGTTGGGACTTACATGTTTTTACGACCTTCCGATTGGATATTGGAGAACTGCCAGGACCCTATTGGAAAAAGAGAAAGAAAAATGGCCTGATTGGGCAAATACTTTAACCGGCTTTTCTGATTCGGACGAGAAACTTGAAAGAAAAGATCAGGAGTTGCTGCTGGCCAATAAAATATTTGTAGCAAGTAAATTTACCGCCAAAACTTTAGAAGATTACCCTGGAAAATTAGCGCCTGTAGAGGTAATCCCCTATGGCTTCCCTCAAACCGATGGAATTCGCGAATACGAAAAAATTTCAAAAATCCGTCCATTAAGGCTCTTATTTGTTGGGGGGCTTTCACAACGGAAGGGTATTGCCAATCTTTTTTCGGCCATAGAAAAATTAAAGAACCATGTGCAACTCACGGTAATTGGCCGTAAACCGAAAAATAGCTGCCCGGCTTTAAATGAGGCTTTAAGCAAGCATTATTGGATAGATAATTTGCCGCACGCTGAAATTTTAAAAAAAATGAGGGAACATGACGTGTTGCTTTTCCCATCATTATTTGAAGGTTTTGGACTTGTAATTACGGAAGCCATGTCGCAAGGAACGCCGGTTATTACTACTGACCGAACAGCTGGGCCGGACTTGATTGAACATGGTCATAATGGTTGGATAATTGAAGCGGGATCAACACAATCTCTCCAGGAAAATATTGAAGAAATTCTTTGTCGCCCCCAGCTTATAGAACAAATTGGCAAAGAGGCTATGAAAACCGCCGGGGCGAGGCCGTGGGATCAATACGGCCTCGAGCTTTCCAAAGCTTTACAAAAAGATAAGCTTAACGTTAAAGGAATTTGTTAAGTTTGTGTATTAAATAAGCATTTATTGAATAGAACCGGATATATGTTTGGATTTTCCTCTTCTAATAAGCAAATTACGACAGAAACTATCATTGAATCGGATGATAACCTTTTACTTAAACAAGGAATTTGGGCCTATTTCCTGCTTTTGATCTTTGAAGGCGCCTTGCGGAAATGGTTTTTACCCGGTTTGTCTACACCATTACTTGTTATAAGAGATCCTATTGCAATATGGTTAATTTATAGCGCATGGAAAAAAAAATTGTTCCCATCAAGTATTTATCTAACTGGGATGGTAGTGATCGGAATAGTAGGTTTTTATCTCGCACTATTTGCAGGCCATGGAAATATAATTGTTGCTTTCTATGGCGCGAGGATATTGCTATTGCATTTTCCGTTAATGTTTGTTATTGGAAAGGTATTTACGAGAGAAGACGTGCTAGAAATAGGGGTTGCGACATTGTGGATTTCGATACCCATGGCAATGCTCATTGCGCTGCAATTTCGCAGTCCTCAATCGGCATGGGTTAACAGGGGTTTAGCCGGAGATTTGGCCGGGGCTGGCTTTGGTGGTGTTGGAGAATTTTTCAGGCCCCCCGGAACGTTTTCATTTACCCTGGGCGTATCGCTTTTTTTTGGATTCCTGGCGCCTTTTGTTTTTTACTTTTGGCTTAATCCACAAAGAATTAACAAGTTATTATTAATAGCAGCCTCCGGGGCTATGCTGGTCGCGATACCTTTTTCCATCAGTCGTACACTATTTTTTGAGATTTTTTTGACCCTTTCATTTGCTTTAATTGCAACTTTGAGAAAGCCGGAATATATTGGGAAAATAATTATTTCGATTGTTGTAGGATTAGTAGTCGTAGCCTTTTTAAGCCAAACAAGCTACTTTAAGACGGCAATTGGAGCGTTCATAGACAGGTTTACAATTGCCGATGAAGCGGAAGGCGGGCTTAAAGGCGTATTAGGCGATAGATTCCTTGGCGGATTAATAAGTGCCATTGTCGATTCTTCTAACCAGCCACTTTGGGGTTCTGGTATAGGCATGGGTACGAACGTGGGTAGCATGCTGCTTACAGGGAAAGAAACTTTCTTAATTTCCGAAGGCGAATGGGCAAGGGAAGTTGGAGAGTTAGGGCCAATTATCGGAATTTTCGTAATCTTGCTTAGAACTGGGCTCAGTCTAAAACTTACATTGGCCAGTTACAGAAAGATGATTAAAGGAGACCTGTTAGCCTGGCTGCTTTTGAGTTTTGGAATAGTTATCCTTGCTCAGGGTAGCTGGGCACAACCAACAGCTTTAGGGTTTTTTGTAATGGCCGGCGGTTTGTTAATTGCTTCATTGCAAAGTGAAGATTCAATAAGCGAGTCAATACACTTTAATAATTAAGAAGAAAAAAACCCAATTATTCTCATTTAGTTAAAGGAAAAGACTTTTAAAGCGTTTCAAAAACAAATATGCCGGTAACAAAAAAAAATATTTTAGTATACAGAATTGGCAGTCTTGGGGATACTATTATCGCTTTGCCTGTTTTCCATAAAGTTAGGGAAGCTTTTCCAGATGCAAATATTACATTGTTAACAAACCGTCCAATTGAATCCAAAGCAGCCCCTTTGGAAACTGTACTTGGCAGCGGTTATTTTTTTGACAGCATTATAAATTATCCTATCGGGACAAGGAACCCGGTTGTTCTGTTTGCCCTTTTAAAACAAATTAGGAAACTTAAAATTGATATTGTTATAAATTTAGCTACCACGAGGGTACTTGAAACAGTTAGTAAAACAAGAAGAGCGGTATTTAGGGATAAATGGTTTTTCAGAGCGGCCGGAATTAAAGAATTTATTGGTTTTCCAAGTATTAAAGAAGACTTTGAACTTAGCATTGATCCTATTACAAACGAAATTGAATGGGAAACTAAAAGATTAGCCCGCAGGCTTAATAAATTAGGCTCAATTGATCTGGAAGATGATCGTTATTGGGATATGCGTTTTACCGCCGATGAACTGCTTAAAGCTTCAGAAGCGCTCCGTGTGATTTCCCATAACGATAAACCAATAATAGCAGCATGTGCAGGTACTAAAATGCCCTCGAAAGATTGGGAAACTGATAATTGGCTGAATTTAATAAAACAGTTAAAATTAATTTATATTGATTGGAACCTGGTAATGGTTGGCGCTCCCGAAGAGTCAGAACGTGCCGACAGGTGTATTGAGGCATGGGCTGGTCCAGGTGTTAACTTGTGCGGAAAAACTTCACCCAGGGTTTCAGGAGCAGTTTTAAAACAGGCAAATATTTTCATAGGGCACGATAGTGGGCCAATGCATTTAGCCGCATGTGTGGGTACACCCGTGGTAGCAATTTATTCAGCAAGAAATATTCCAAGACAGTGGTATCCCCGGGGTAATTTAAACAAGATTATTTATCATAAAACTGATTGTGCCGGCTGTGTTTTAGAGATTTGTATCGCTCAAAAGAAAAAATGTATACTTTCTATTACTGTTGAAGAGGTTAAAGCGGCAATTACACAAATATTAGCTGACCGTAAAATGTTAAATTAATGAATAATGTTTAAAAAATTAATAATATTTTTTCTGCCCTGGTCATTAAGAAGGCGAGCTTTAAACAGTTGGTTTGGATATGAAATACATTCAAATGCAAGAATTGGTCTTTCATGGATTTTTCCAGCTAAATTGATAATGGGGGACGGTGCAAAAATTGATATGTTTACAATCGCGATCCATCTTGATAAAATTGAAATGGGTAAAAACTCAAAGATTGGGCGAGGAAATTGGATAACCGGGTTTCCAACTAATACTGAAGCACTGCCATTTAAGCACCAGCAAGAGCGTAGGGCAGAATTAATTATAGGTGAGTGTTCAGCAATAACAAAAAATCACCATATTGATTGTACGAATTTGATACAAATTGGTAGTTTTTCAACAATAGCCGGCTATCAAACCCAAATGCTAACACATTCGATAAATATACTGGAAAACCGCCAGGATAGCGCGCCTATTTTTATCGGCGACTATACATTTGTTGGAACAAATACTACCCTATTAGGAGGCGCTATATTACCGGATTTCTCAGTGTTAGGTGCAAAATCCCTATTAAACAAACCATATTCGCAAAAGTGGATGCTTTATGGCGGTGTACCTGCCAAACCATTAAGTGAATTACCTAAAGACGCAAAATATTTTCATCGTACAAAGGGGTATGTATACTAATTGCCAAATTACAATAGAAAGATCAAACGTTAAATCTTTCAATATTATTTTCGAGCCATTTTTGCAGTTCCTCGATTTTAACGGGGACTGTGCCCATATGTTCAACAACGCAGCCGGCTGCCCCGTTAGCTAACGATGCGGATTGATAAGAATTTATTCCAGATGCTAAGGCTGCAGCAAGGGTAGCGATAACTGTATCTCCTGCTCCCGACACATCAAAAACTTCACGTGCTTCTGTTGCTAATCGTGTTTCTACTTTTCCATCCTTACATATTGCCATCCCTTCGGCGCCAAGTGTGATAACAAGCAAATGCGGTGCATACATTTTATAAATTTGACTGCAAACCTCTTCAAGAGGATATTCTTCATCATGATTTATATCAAGTCCTGCAAGCTCCAATGCTTCTTGCCTGTTTGGCGTCAACAGCCCTGCTCCAACAAAAGATAGCTTACGTGCCGGCTTCGGGTCAATGGCAACTAAAAAATTTGATCCTGTATCGGCTTTAGTTAAAATAAAATTAATTAGCGGTTGTGTTATAACACCCTTCGCATAATCAGAAATGATCACAGCGTCAACCTTGTTCAAAGCACTTTCAAGCACACTATGAAAATCGGGTAAATTGTCCAATTGATACTTATCTCTGGAAACTTCACGATCAATCCGGCAAAGCTGTTGGTTCCGGATAATGACCCGGGTTTTCACAATAGTAGGTGCATCAGAATTATGATTAAGATTAATTAATTCTACTCCGTTATCAGAAAGAATATTTGCAAGGCGCTGACCTGCCTCATCAGTTGCAATGTGCCCGATAAGTGTTGTATGGACACCTATATTAGTTAGATTTAGCGCCACATTAGCTGCCCCGCCTGCTGTATAAGTATCCCGAATTGCGTGAACTACCGGTACCGGGGCTTCCGGAGAAATACGATGCACATCACCCCAAAGATAGTGGTCAAGCATTATATCACCAATAACTAATACACGGACATTTTTTAATTTTTCGAGAAGAGAAACTGCCCCCGTCATTTTTTCAAATTTAAATTGCTCCAGTCAGTAACATCAATTTCCTCAAGCCACTGGTGCAGGATCAATGTATGAATTTCTTGTATACGGGCCGTATTCGCGCTTGGAACTATAAGTTCATAATCGCAAATGTTTTTTGCCTTTCCGCCATCCTTACCGCTAAGAAGAATAGTAATTATTCCATATTCCTTAGCTTTTTGAAAAGCAGAAAGAACATTAGGGCTATTGCCGCTTGTGGTAAAGCCAACCAATACATCACTACTTCGGCCCAACGCTTCAACCTGGCGCGAGAATACCTGATCATAGCCGTAATCGTTACCAATGCAGGTTAAGGCGGTAACATCAGAATTTAAGCAAATAGCAGGCAATCCCCTGCGTTCCTTACTATAACGGCCAACAAGTTCTTCGGCAAGGTGCAAAGCATCGGCCGCGCTGCCACCATTGCCGCATGTAAGCAGCTTGCCTCCGTTATGAATAGAATCAATGATTACAGAACTTGTTTTAGCTATCACATCTTCCATAAACAAACTTGAATTAAGCACCTCTGTTAACTCGGCAACTGCTGTAGAATATAAAAATGATTTTCTCATCGGTAAGGGTTAAAATAATTATGCTGCAAATCTTACAAATACCTGTCCAAAACCATATAATTCTTTATATAGTCATCTATTCCTTCTTCAAGCGTATGGAATGATTTTTTATACCCAATATCAATAAGCTTTTTCATACTGGCTTCTGTAAAATATTGATATTTATCCCTAATATCCGCAGGCGTAGGGACAAATTTAATATTCGGTTCTTTATTTAATGCTGTAAAGGTGTTGATCGCCAAATCCAAAAAGGTACGGGCTTTACCAGAGCCAAGATTGTATATACCTGAATCTTTTCGATGATTCATCAGAAAAAATAATACATCAACTACATCTTTAACATACACAAAATCTCTTTTTTGTTCTCCATCTTTTACATCCGGTTTATGTGATTGAAAAAGTTTCATCTCCCCATTTTCTAAAATTTGTTTATACGTATGAAATATTACTGAAGCCATCCGGCCTTTATGATATTCGTTGGGGCCGTAAACATTAAAGAACTTTAGCCCTGCCCAATAATTTGGTTTCTTGCTTTGTTTTAATGCCCATTTATCAAATTCATTTTTAGAATCGCCATAGGGATTAAGAGGCTTTAATAAATGAATTTTACTTTCGTCATCATCATATCCATATTCGCCAAGACCATAAGTTGCAGCTGATGATGCATAAATTAAAGGGATCGAAAATTTAACGCAAAGTTCCCATATAGCTTTTGTGTAATCAAGATTCAGGCGATTTAAAAGTGTGATATCTTGCTCTGTAGTATCTGTACGTGCCCCAATATGGAAAATAAATTGAGCATCATTGTGCTTATCATTCAACCATTCAATAAAGCTATCCCTTTGAACTTTGTCTGCATAATATTTTCCTTCAAAGTTTTTGTTCTTTATTTCATCCGAGAAGTCGTCAACCAAAATCAAGTTCTGATAACCTTCATCATTAAGTTTTTGTATCAAGCAGCTCCCAATAAAACCTGCTGCCCCGGTTATTATAATCATAAATCTATTTTATAGTTTTCATTCGCAATTTTCATGCTAAATGGTACAGAAATTATTAAACATCTAAAAATACACGCTTTATTTAAGAAAAAGAATATTTAATGCTTTATTTGAAAATAAAACAGATAACTGGTTTTATCCCGGCCTATAAGCAAAGCATTATGGATAGGGAATAAACCTTAAAACCAGAGAAGCTATGGATTGAATTTATAAATTTGCGGAAAATTGACAATTCATAAACAGATTTTGTCATCACTGCTGTATAAGATACAACTATAGATACAACTATTTTTTTTTTTAACCGTTAAAAGACCATTAGCTTTATAAGTAAAAAAATGTCATTGCAAAAAAGTTTATTATCTATTTTTAAGAAATTCAGATTAAAAGAAATATCACAAAATGAGAGCCTGGCTGCGGGTCCTGGAATTATTAAATATTTAATCTTTTTTACCGTCCTGCTTTATTTCAACTTGCCAAAATTGGCATTTGCTCAAACAGCCACATCTCAGGCATATACGTTTACACTTACTCAAAACGCAAAGACAAGTGCCGGAGTTTATACGTTAAACAATGTATTGGTCAGAACGTTATGGTCCCTCGTACCGTACCAGGCCGGTACATATACTATAAATTGGGACGGTAAAGATGATATCGGAAATCTGATGCCTACGGGTAATTATATAGTAAAAGTAGTCTCCAACAACATAAACTATCAATGGGACGGCGTAATAGCAAATAATTCCGACACCTCATCGGGAAGTACAGTACATAGATATTACGGAACCATAGCTTGTATGCGTGAAGTAGGCGATTATATGTATTACGGTACTACTTTTAACGAGCAGGATGTTGGCTATTGGAAATTGCTGAAATCAAAACCACTGGAAAAAATAAGAATAGCGACAGCACAAACAACAATGCAGCCACTATTTAATTGCGCCAATGCTAATAATATTTTTTGGGCTGGAAGGGATTATATAAGAACAAATAATTTTGTAATAGCCACAGCCGCAAGTAATGATGCGCTTGTTAGTTTTTCATCCGGGGTTGCCTATACATCCACGGGAGCAGGAATACGTTCTTATCCAAGCGTGCTGGATTTAAATACATTAAGCAATCCCGGATTGACAACAGGTATGGATGTACAGCAATCAGGCAATCAATACCTGTTCGTAGCGCATGGTCCGCAGAATAATATCAATGTTTATAAAACCAGCGCTAATACAGGTAACCTTGTGCAAAAAATAACCATTACCTCGCCAGGTAATTTATTTCTTGAAAATGATGCAACTTTATGGGTATCACAAGGAACAACGCTCACTAAATATACGGTAAACAACGATGGTACGATCACGGCGACAAACAGTCAGATAACCGGGTTTTCCAATATTGCGGGATTATCTATACATGCCGGGGAGATATGCGTATTTGACGGCGGCAATCAGCAGGTTGTCAAACGATACAACAGTACTACGCTTGCCGCAACTGGTATTATCGGGCAAGTTGGCGGCTATGCGGCATCGCCAGTGGTTGCCAATAATAAGTTTTATATCAATGATAAAAGAGGGGCTTATCCTGCTTTTGTAGCGCATCAGAGTGACGGAAGTATATGGGTTGGAGATATTGGCGATTACCGCTATCAGCATTTTGACCATTATGGGAACTATCTTAATAATATCATGTTTTTGCCTGATATTTATGACGTAAATGTGTGCCTTAACCAAAACACCGCTATCTTCGGCGATTTACTGGAATATACCGTTGATTACAGCAAGCCTTTAGCGACGGGATGGACATTAACCAATAATTGGGGGTATTACCAGCCTTTAGGATGGAATGCTAATGCACCAATATCCTCAGTTATAAAAATGAGGAACGGGCGCAGATATGCTATGTTTCAGGGAGCTAACAGTACAACCTTTTATTGGGGGGAATTAACGGCAACCGGAGTTAGATATAACCTGGTTAACCTGACCAGTTCTTCCAGGCCTCAAATTGATACCGCAGGCAATTTATATATTAATAATGGAGGTGGTACCTATCCGAATCAAACTGTCGTTTATCAAAAATACACATTAACTGGGTTTGATGGGAGTAATAACCCTACCTACAGTGCCGCATCAACAATCGCAACTGTGCCGGTAGGAAGTAATTCTGCTGTACCAGGAAGCGGTACATATAATCTTACTACAAGTGGCAACTTAGTTCTATTTAATAACAACAGATTAACATATGGAGGAGGCGCAAATAAACTCTATCACTTGTCAGGGTTTAATATTGCTGCAAATCAAATGGCTTGGAAAGCTTGCCCAGAAACGTTTCCTGCTTATACCGGTGACTTCCCGAAGGATGGCTCATTTGATATTGGCAATCTCGTAAATCAGCCTGCGAGTGAGTGCAACGTAATTGGGAATAATGTTTTTTGGGGCTATCACGGGGAATTTTGGAAAAATTCACAAACAGGTATGCTCTTACATTATAATGATCAGGGACTATTATTGGGATTATGGGGAGTTTTAGGACCGGAGGTTGCCAACTTGGAGGCTGCCCCGGGATATGCAAGCAATACGTTGAGTTTAAAGTTTACAAAAGTTGGGAGTGACATATACGCCTATGCCAATGACGAAAGCAAGCATAGCGGGATACATCGTTGGCATATAACGGGACTTAACACTATACATGAACAGGATATTCCTGTTCAGTTACCCTCAAATTTGTTAACTCCTGCTGCAATACCTGGAATCGATCTGCTGGCAGGCTTACCTGATCTGGACACACTAACGAATAACGGACCATCTCTTTGGTATAAAGACCATAGTGAAGATTATACCAGTATTTCCAGCAAGTACTTTACTGTACGCAGCGGATATAATTCTTATGTACAATCACCCCTGGATCTTTATGCTTGTTACAGACAACCTGTTGGCGTATACACTGTGACAAGAACACTTGGAAATAATATAGGTCTTAACAACTGGGACTTGTCGGGTAAACTAAGTTGGAACCGTAACCACGCAAACGATCTCAATAGTTCCGGAGGTGGTTATATTGAAATTTTAGATAATAACGGGAAAATATTAACCAGGTTTTATGAAACTTACACGTCAGCTTCCGGCGTTGCGACATTCTATATTCATGGCAACGACAAAATCCTGATGCAAAATACACAATCTGTTATGGCAGCAATAGACCAAAGCGCGCAGCCATTTGAGATAAGCGCAGCTAATGGCGCCATTACATTTAGTTATGCGGGTAGTTCTGTCACAACATCTAATATTATTGATCCGACGGCAAATTGGAGAAATCCAACAACATTCAGACTTTACTTTTGGACTGTTCTAAATGGTGTCAACAATGTTAGAATTGTTGATTTTCCGGCTTTAAGGTTTACTGCTAATTTGACTCCCCAAACTATAGTTTTTAATAGTATACCACAAAAAGGCATTAACGACCCTCCTTTTACGCTTATTGCTACATCGTCTTCAAATTTGCCTGTTACATTTACCGTGGCGTCAGGTCCGGCTACTATTTCAGGAAATATACTTACAATTACCGGTGCAGGAACCGTAACAGTTCTGGCTTCCCAACCTGGTAATTCTATCTATAGTGCTGCAACGTCTAAACAATCCTTTATTGTAACTAATGGCAGAACAGATCTTTAAAATCATATTAAATTCATAAAAAAACCTTTTGTAGATTAGTAAATTATATTGAATTGATTTATTATAATATACGAGAGCATGCGAACTGATCTTTCCAAATTTAGTACAGGTGATTATAAACCTGGAAATACACTAAAAGTGTTTGTTTGGTATTTCGTTAATTATTACATTTTTAATAGTTCATTTCCATGGCCCTACAGGCTTAAATTATTTTTTTTGCGGTCTTTTGGTGCAAAAGTGGGCGTAGGACTAATTATTAAAACAAAAGTTAGAATAAAAAATCCATGGAGACTAAAAATTGGCGACCACTGCTGGATCGGAGAATCTGTATGGATAGACAACCTTGAGGACGTTACAATTGGAAACAACGTCTGTATTTCGCAGGGGGCCATGCTTTTAACAGGCAACCATGACTACACGAAAAGCAGTTTTCCTTATCGTCTGGGAAAGATTGAGATAGAAGATGGAACCTGGATAGGCGCAAAAAGTGTGGTATGTCCTGGCGTTGTATGCGGGAGCCATTCAATTTTAACCGTAAATTCTGTTGCCACCGGCGAACTCAATGGTTGGAGTATTTACTCGGGAAATCCTGCTATATTTGTCAGAAGCCGAAAAATAAATGAATAATAAATAAAAAAATTAAATACCTAATCTTGATGATGAAAACCAACGGGTAAAATAATTCCTAAATTGATGATTTAAATCCACTTTAAATAATCACTTATTACAAGTAACAGAAATACCTGCGCATATGAAGAATAATTTCTTTTTATTAAAAAGTATTAATCATTTGTAAACAACTGTTTTTTCAAAAAACAAAATATTAAGTTTAATTCACAAAACTTTAATTCACAAATAAATTAATGCGCGATTATTTATTCCATTATCTCTCAAAAATTTGTTTGTAATGGCAATAGTTACCTCGCATTTATCTGTAAGAATTCTAAAAAAATCTGAAATTTCATTTTTTTTCAGGTATTTTAGATAAAATTTTGATACCTATAGTATTTAATTTTAACGAAACTAAAGCGTAGCAGAAGGAAATAAGAAATTAAAATGAAAAAAAAAATTAATTTACTATGTCTTTCATTTGCAGGAGGAAATAAATATTCATATCGCACACTATTTGATAAGGCCCCGTCATTTTTAAATATTATGCCGCTTGAATACCCCGGACGGGGCACAAAAATAACGGAGCATTTAGTTTCAGATATACATATTCTTGTCAATGAACTTTACGGGCAGGTGAAGGAAATAGCGGATAAAGAGAAATATGCGGTTTATGGACACAGTTTAGGAGGATTAGTGGCATATTTATTGACCTTAAAACTAATGGAAAACCGGCACAGACAACCGGAGCATTTATTTATCACAGGTACAGATGGGCCATCATCTTTATCCAGGTTAGAAAAAAAACGTTCTTTACTGCCTAAGGATGAATTTATAAAAGAGATTAAAGACCTGGGGGGCATGCCAAATGAAATTTTGGAAAGCGAAGAATTGTTAGACTATTTAGAACCGATATTGCGGAATGATTTTAGAGTTAGCGAAACCTATTTATATGAAGATCGAGGGCCCCTGAATATACCAATAACAGTAATTACAGGCAGCGAAGAAGATATGGAAGAGGAAGATGTGTTATTGTGGCAAAAGGAAAGCTATCTGCCTGTAGATTTTAGCCAAATGCCCGGGGGGCATTTTTTTATTTTAGAGCATAAAGACAAGTTATTAGAAATTATATCAGAAAAATTGACAAAACATTTAATCTATTGTTAACATGAACAAGGGACAACTATATCTAAAGCCAAATGTGGTGTTTGAACCTCTGGTGGATAATTGGTATGCCTGGAGCCATTTGATTTCGCCTGCAACAGCGGCCATGAACATTGTTGGAAGGCATTTAACAATTATAGAATCCTATCTTCTTGCCCCATCCATTCACGCAAATGCGGTGCTCAATCCTAAAATGCGGGGAGGCCCGTTTATGGATTTTGGTGGGGGGAGAATAGATGAGGTAACTTTGTTGGAGCGTGAATCTTACCAGAAGCAAGAAAAAGTGATCCAATTTGCTAAAGCTATAAAAGAGCTGGATAAGCTGCTGGCCGCAGAAGCCCAGGGGTATGGATTGGAAACGCTGTACACAAAAGTACCTGAAATTTTAAAGGGATATGTTGAATTGTATTATGACCGTAACAATAATCCGGGTTTCAGGTTTTTTGAGTCGTTATTGTATGAAAGTGAATACTATAATAAAAAATCTCAAAGTATAGCGCTCTGGGTAACCAATAACGATGAACGGCCATTCTGCCTCAGTACACCACGTCTGGAGGAGCCTGATGTGTTGCGCCTCAATATACCGTTTGATCATCCATGCATCGACGAACTGGCCAAGATGAAAAGAAGCCCTCAAAGCTTTGATCACATTAAGGCAGTATGTGGGATTTCGCCTTCGCAGGAAGCGCTTTTTGAAACATTTTTTACAGAAACGGCGCCGTTGCCCTATCAAAAATATACCGGAGATAAGATCAGGATGCGATATTTTGGGCATGCCTGTATCCTTGTTGAAACAAAGGATATTAGTATCTTGGTAGATCCCCTGATCAGTTACTATGGGTATCATTCGGATGTCCAGCATTTCTCAGATGTGGATTTGCCCGACAAGCTCGATTATGTATTAATTACGCATAATCACCAGGATCATATCCTGTTTGAAACCCTATTGCCATTACGCCATAAAATAAAAAACCTGATCGTTCCGCGCACAAACAGCGGTAAACTGGAGGATCCCGACTTAAAGCTAATGTTTAACCATGTCGGCTTCAACAATGTTATAGCAATGGACGAAATGCAGACCATACGCTTTAACGATGCGATTATCACAGCATTGCCTTTTATTGGTGAGCATAGCGACATGAATATCCTGACAAAGAGCTGCTATCTGGTAAAAATAGGTGATTTTAAACTGATCTTTTTAGCCGACTCGAGGATTGTGGAGCCAAAATTATACGAACATATTCACAAACAGATAGGGGACGTCGATGTAATTTTCATCGGAATGGAATGTGACGGGGCGCCTTTAACCTGGCTTTACGGGCCATTACTGACAAAAAAATTACCGAGGGACATGGATGGCAGCCGGCGTTTAGCAGGCTCTGATTGTGAAAAGGGAATGGCCCTGGTAGATATATTTAATCCCAAAGAGATCTATGTCTATGCAATGGGGATGGAACCCTGGTGTGAATTTATCAGCAGTATAAAATACACCAGCGAATCCAACCCTATTGTGCAATCTGATAAGTTAGTACGTTTATGCACAGAACGAGGCATTGTTGCAGAGCGGTTGTATGGCGAAAAGGAACTTTTATATGATAGTGAGGCCAGTTGTGTTTAGCATTAGCTAAAGCCATTATTAACGTTATCTTTAATAAACAGTGAATTAACTATCGGTATGCCTGAACATAATTTCCCATTACATCCGGCCCAGCAGGATGTGTATATGGATCAGCTTTTAAATATAGATAGCCCCCAGTATGGCATTGGTGGTTATATTGTATTAAAAGGGAATCTGAATAAAGAAAAGTTTCACGAGGCTGTAAACTCAGTTCCGCAGGTATTCGACGCCTTTAAAATGCGGTTTGATTTGGGGGCGCAGGACTTGCTTTGTCATTACGATAGTGATTGTGATATCGCCGGTTTAAACGAACTGGATTTCAGCGAAGGGAAAGACCCGGCCGGGGATGCTAAGGAGTGGATGCAAGGGCGGTTCAATACCCCATTTTTGTTAACTAAGAACAACTTGCCCTTCGAGCAGTTTTTGCTTAAAATTACAGATCAGGAACATTGGTTTTTTGGCAAGTACCACCATTTAATTACCGACGGTTATGGCTTCATAGTCTATGTACAATACATTGCTGGGAAGTACAGCGCTTTAGCAACGGGAAATGAGCTTTCGTTCAATTACCCGCAATATCGGGAAGCCGCCCTAAATGCCAATGAATATTATCATTCTGCCAGTTATCAGGAAGACGGGAAGTATTGGAAAGATAAAATCCCAGTCAAGCCAGAAAAACTGCTTCAAAAAAGATATTTTTCTTATACCTCTGAAGATAAGAAAGGCGCAACGTATACACTTAATTTAAGCGAAGAACAAAGAAACCGGCTTGAAGCGATACAACAGATCAGCAAAGCAGGTTTGCAGCAGCTGACTATAGCTGCGCTGCTCATTTATCATGGTAAAATTTCAACATCCACTGAATTTATTTTGGGTGTCCCAATCCATAAAAGGGGTTCAAGGCAATTAAGAAATACTGTTGGAATGTTCAGCGGCATCCTGCCCTTTAAAGGAAACTATAACAAGGAACAAACTTTAGCAGATTTTCTAAAAGAAATTTCAAATACCCAGCGAAGCGATTATCGGCATCAGAATTACTTGATCGGGGATTTGAGCAGGGATATTAAGATCAATTCATCAGAGGGCTATCTATGTGAAGTGCTTGTTAATTATGAGCCGCTCGACTTTGAGTTAAATTTTGGTGAAGAAATAGCCGCCAATATCCTGCGGTTGGCCAATGACGACGAGCGTAACCCGCTGCAACTATGCTGGCGCGACTATGGCAAACAACAAGCCCTGCAATTACAAGTACAATTTCTTTATGAATATTTTACAGAACATGAAATAGAGCTTTTAGCACGACGTGTCTTATTCATTATTCAACAATTTCCTGATAAACTTGATCAATGCATCGACAGTATTAATATCCTGCCGGCGCAAGAAAGAGAACAATTGCTTGTAGCATTCAACGCTACAGCGGCGGATTATGCGAAGGAGAAGAGCATAG
>DAIOXE010000029.1:0-74391 GCA_036758125.1 Mucilaginibacter sp. | reverse complement strand
CGCTATGGGTAGAGCTGGAAAGAATTCCCTTGACGCCAAACGGGAAGACCGACCGGAGAGCATTGCCCGATGCGGAAGCGGCCTCTAAAAGAGAATATATAGCTCCGAGGACTGCTGCAGAGGCTTTGATGGCAGAAATCTGGCAGGAAGTGTTGAAGGTAGATAAAATTGGAATAGAAGATAATTTTTTTGAACTTGGCGGACATTCACTGCTGGCATTGCGGCTAGGCTCGTCGATAAGAAAAAGGTTTGGATCGGAGCTTCCAATAAGCGAGGTGTTTGTTTATCCAACTGTATCGAGCCTTACAAATCAGTTGGAATCTAAAAATAAATTAGCATCGCAATTATTGTTGCCCATTAAGATCACCGGTAATAAAATGCCACTTTATATAATTTGCGGTGCTGGGGGAACAGTATTTAAATTTGTCGATTTTGTAAAGTTATTGGATCCGGAACAGCCGGTATACGGGCTGCAACAGCCATCAGACGGCGCGGATATGGAAACATTTCCGAACACAATTGAAGGGATCGCAGAAATGTATCTTAAGGAAATTTTAAAACAAAATCCGCATGGCCCATACGCATTATCCGGACATTGCCTCGGCGGTAACATAGCTTTCGAAATGGCTATTCAATTAAAAAAAATGGGTAAACAAGTGGCTATGCTGGGAATGCTTGATGCTTCTGCAATGGAGGAAGAAGAAGTTATTCCTGCCACATTTAACAACTATTATCATATACCCGGCTTCATAAAAAATTTCTTTTCAGCAGTTTTATTAAAAATAAAGTTTGAAATATTTTTGTTATTAAAGCATCCTAAACAAGCTTTGCTGTACAAAATCGAAAAAGTAAAATCAATAATGGGGATAAGTGAACCTACCCCGGAAGATATCGAAATGGAATCATTCAGAAAAGTGTCAAAAGTATTTGAAACAGCAATACGCAATTATAAAATGAAACATTACGAAGGTGAAGTACTAGTTTTTTATGCAAAAGAGCACTTTTATTTTGTAGACAGGAATAAACGGATAATATACAAGAGGATGTTTATTAATAATGATACAAAAAACGCCTGGAAAAAGTATGCGAAATCTGTTAAAATCTATGAAATTGACGGTGAACATTCAACTATTTTTAATCCAAAATATGCATCAGGATTAGCGAAAATAATACAAACACATTTAGATACGAATGACAATCAGGAAGTAATTAATTAATATAAAAATTGACAATGGAACTAATCCCGGCTACTTCCTTAACTGCACTGATTTTAACAAAAAATGAAGAGACAAATTTAAATCGTTGTTTAAATAAATTAACATGGCTTGAAAGAGTAGTCATCCTGGATAGTTTTAGTACCGACCGTACACTCGAGATTGCGAAATCTTACCCAAATGTGGTTATTTGCCAACGAACATTCGATAGTTTTGCCAATCAGTGTAATTATGGCTTGTCTTTACTTGCCAGTGAATGGGTGTTAAGCCTCGATGCTGATTACGTATTAACAGACGGTTTTATTAAGGAAACAAAAAGCTTTATAAAAGATGGAGATAAAATGGGTTACTGGGTAAAATTTAAATTCCTGGTTTTTGGTAAAATGCTAATGGGAAATAACACCACTCCACGTGCAGTTTTGTTTAAATTATCGCAGGGTTATTATTATGATGACGGACATTGCCACAGATTGACGATAAATGGCAGTATGGGAAACTTCAGGTCCTGCATATCGCACGATGATCGAAAGCCATTAACGAGGTGGCTGAATAATCAGGATGGGTATTCCATTAAAGAAAGCGAAAAACTCTTAAATCCAGCTGCCCAACCATTTTCATTAAGCTCCAAAATTCGAAAAACTAAGGTGTTTGCTCCGTTTATCGTTTTCTTTCATTGTTTATTTGTTAAAGGATTAATATTTAACGGCTGGACGGGATGGCACTATACACTTCAGAGAACCATGGTTGAAATGTTATTGGCAATAAGATTGATTGAAAAAGAAAATCTGTCAAAAGAACAAGACCAGGATGTTAAAGAAATTGATTGACACATCTGCCTTCTGAAAGTCACTATGAAGATACTCCACATCATACCTGCTTACAAGCCAGCTTATGGATACGGCGGACCGACCGAATCAGTATCACGTTTATGTGAAGGTTTGGCAGCTAATGGACATGAAGTTGATGTTTACGCCACTACCGCCAATGGCAAAAATGAATTGGATGTAATACCAGGGAAAGCGGTAAATGTTGAAGGTGTTAATGTTACATATTTTAAACGGATTACTGGCGATCATACTCACATTAGCCCGGCTTTGTGGATAAAATTATATCAAACTGCAAAAAATTATGATGTAATTCACTTGCACTCATGGTGGAATATTTTAGTTGTAGTAGCGGCACGAATCTCCTTGTTTAGCAAAACAAAGACAATTGTTGCGCCAAGGGGAATGCTTAGTAAATATATTTTTACCTCCGGAAAAAGCAGCCAAAAAAAATTAATTCATAATTTAGTCGGGCGTAAAATATTAGCTCAGTGTATTTTACACGCTACTGCATATTCTGAATATTTAGAATGCAGGGAATTGATCCCGGGATGGGAGGGCTTTGTATTGCCAAATATACTTTCACTACCCGCCTTGCCGGTAATCCAAAATGAAAATAAGGTTTTTACACTCATTTTTTTATCACGTATCCATCCAAAGAAGGGACTTGAAATGTTGTTCGAAGCAATAAGTCAGCTCGATATAAATATAAAGCTTAAAATTGCCGGTAATGGTGAACATAAATATATTGAAGAACTTAAGAACCTCGCTAAAAATTTGAGCATTGAGTCAAAAATAGAATGGCTTGGCTGGTTAGATCGTGAAGAAAAATTTAAAGAGCTATGTAATGCTGATCTTTTTGTATTAATATCAATAAATGAAAACTTTGCTAATGTAGTTATAGAAGCCTTACACATGGGTACGGCTGTTCTTATCTCAGAAGACGTTGGTCTTGCTGACTTTGTTAAAGAAAAAAAGATGGGATGGATTAGCACCCTTGAGGTTGAGAATATTGTTAAAAAGTTAAGAGAAGCATATAGTGATAAGGGAAAATTGATGTTTGTTCGTCAACATGGCAGGGTAATGATTGAACAGGTATTTTGTGAGAATGTTCTTATCAATCAATATGTTGAAGAATATCAAAAGCTATAGCGGGCATGGAGCTTAAAAAATCGATCCTAAAAATTGATAGATCCTTCTTATATATTAATTTCATTTTTGCTGCGCTTTTATTGTTTAGCTATCTATCGGCAGTAATCAGCCCGCAAAAATTTTGGCCACTAGCGTTTTTAGGATTGTCCTATTCAATCTTATTATTTATAAATTTAGCATTTTGCATTTATTGGGCAATTCGCTTTAAAAAATATTTTTTCGTTTCGGCTATCAGTATTTCAGTGGGTTTCAATGTCTTGTTAAATAGCGTTGAGTTTAATAATTCTCCAAGTACAATATCGATTTCGTCAACCCCTCACTTAAAATTAATGACCTATAACGTGCATAATTTCCGCACCTTAGACACGCCTAGAAATTCTGGAGCCTACAAACCCATACTTAAACTAATCGATTTAAATCAACCTGATATAATAGGAATTGAAGAATATAATACAAGTCAATTTCGTTTCAAAATTTGTGATTCCTTAAAAAAAGTACTCAATACTAGCCAGTTTTACTTTGCACCATTTATAACAACTAAAAGTGACTCTACCGGCCTGGCTCTTTTTTCCAAATACCCTATTATTCATCGTGGCGTAATCGGGATTTCAAACCAAAGCGATGATAACCAAGCAATTTATATTGATATTAAATACAGATCGCGTATAATTAGAATATATGACTTTCATTTACATTCATTAGAATTTGAAGCACAGGACTATTTTTTTTTAAATAATTTTTATCACAGAAGGGCTATAAGTTGGTTTGAATTAAAAAGGATCATTTCGAAATTAAAACAAGGATTTATCATAAGAGGTCAACAAGTGGATATAATCCGGCAACATGCTGCCAAATGCCCCTATCCTTACGTTTTTATGGGAGATTTAAACGATACGCCAAATTCTTACACTTTTAATCAAATGGCGATGGGAATGAAAAATGCTTTTAAAGAAAAGGGCACCGGCGTAGGAAAGACTTTTAATGGAGGTTTTGCAAGTTTCCAGATAGATTATATTTTAGTTAGCCCGCAATTTCATGTTTTTGATTACCACATTATCCATAAAATGATCTCAGACCATTATCCGGTATGTAGTGATGTGGTATTGAATTAAATTCGATCAATATAATTTTATTCAAAATGCGACTTGCATTAAATTATTAAGGGTTCGGCCGCAATAATTCAACCGTTAAGCTTTTGGGAGATTTTTTACTTTCACCATATTTTATTTTATTCGACAGATCGCCAAATGGCTTTTCAATTAATTTCCAAAAAACCATTGAAATACCGCTCATTAAAACAAGTGCAAATAAAAACAAGAAAATATAATAGCGCGGATTTAAATGCGAAAACGTCAAGTTTATGAATTTTACGCCAAGCGGAAAGTGAATCAAGTACACTGAATAAGAAATTTCCCCAAAAAAATCAAAGAACCGGTTTCCCGTACCTTTATATAATAAAATAAGTGAAACCGTAAACAATACAGCGATTGAAGCGGCAAGTGCATAAAAAATAAATGAAAATGCAATGAGCGCAATGAGGCAAGCTAACTCTAATTGGTATGATCCCACCTTGTTATAAATCATATATCCCACTGCGCCTATTAAAAAGAATATAATGTAGTCAAACAAACTGATATATTTAACTATACCCGTTTGGCTTAACAGCATAATCAGAGGTATAGCAATACAAAGTGTTAATTTCGGTGAACTTTTTAGTGCCACAAAAAATAGCCCCATAAATATGTAATATTCCGCCTCGACTTGTAATGTCCAGAAAACAGGATTATTTTCTGGTATGTGAAAGTAAAAACAACTTTCAATTATTGAAGGTAAAGTTTCTGGGAAAGGGATATGTTTAACCCTGTTTGCAACCCCAACGAGCAATAAGGTTAGCGCTAAAGCGACCAGGTAAGGCGGATGAAGGCGAATGGCCCTTTTAAATAAAAAACGGAAATAATATTTTATAGTGTACTTAGCTTTATCCATGCTTAAAGGAATTATAAAGCCGGATATCACAAAAAAAATATTAACGCCGTACTTACCATAATCATGGAAAATGTTAAACATACCTGCCAGGTAGCCACTTTTTGATAAGGGATTGCCGTAGTGGCAAAGAGCTACGGAAAGAACCGCTACTCCCCGCAATAGGATAAGGCTGTTTACTTTTTTTGATGTTTCCAATTGATTATGATTAGGTGGAAGAAATAAAAAATCAATTTTATTACATGTTGTTTCAAAAATAACAAAATTCCTTAAATATTTATGCTAATTCATAGTGAGAAGTAATTTTCTCATAAAGTGGTTATTTAGCCACGAAATTCATCTTTAGCCTTGTTTAATGTTTGTTAAGCTCGAGCAATCTGAATTTTTAGAAATTTATTTAGTATAAACTTGAATGGTAACCGCCCATTGCACCAACCGCATATAAACCGTATCTAAGCTGTCCTATCTCAATCTATTTTATAAATTATTGTTGATTTAGTAAGTCCCTTACAATTGATTTGACCTGCAGCATGTAATATTTATAATATATAAGGTACTGTTTTTGATAAATTACTCGTGACAATAGACAACCGTTTTAATTTAATTAATTTGCCCTACTTTATCGGCTTTTTTATATTGGCTATGCTGATAAATACTTATGTGCCCTTTATAAAACCTTTGGTACCTTATATAACCGCACTCGCTAAAATAGGATTGACATTAACCTTGTTTCTTATTGGGTCAGGCTTATCATTTAAAGTTTTAAAATCTGTTGGTGTTGTGCCATTGGTACAGGCTATCATGTTATGGGTGTTAATTTCAGGGGTTTCTTTATGGGCGATAACTTCATTGGTTAGGTAAAAACCAGTAATTGATTACCAGCCAGCACCGTAATATATTGCGTCACTATATTACGGTGCCGGATTATTTACCGCTAAAACTTCAATCGCTTTTTCTTGAAGGTTTCTATTGCTGGTTAAAAATGGCTTTTCAAACAATAAAAAGAATAAATAAGCAAAACCAGTTATAAGCGGTAAGCCGATAGCCAATAGTAGCATAGTTGAACTGTAAGGGTTTAGTTTTAAAGGAAATATTACCCATTGTGTTAATAGCTGTATTAAGGGCGCATGTATCAAATATAAACTATACGAGAATGTGCCTACAAATACCAGCGGATGCCACGACAATATTTTTGTAAGCCAAAAACGGTTAGCCGTTGGTTTATTAATCGAGCAAACAATTAAGATCAACATGTAGAAAAAGCCCAGTAGGGTATCTTTAAGCTGTAGTATAAGAAAAAATGTAACAGCGCTATTGGTTTTTTTAGTTAAAAGATATATTATCAGATTGTACAATACTATAAGAATTATAACACAAAAAATTTTGCTCAAAGATGATGAACGATAATAAATATTACGAATGGTGATAGCAGCTTTACTATCGGAAAATGAGGTATTGGCAGCTATCATCCCAAAGGTAAAGAGGATAATGTAGGGCGATACACCCGCATGAGCACAATCGATATCGGCGTTAAACCTTTGGGTTTAATAATGCTTGGATTGCCATAATATTGCAGGCTAATATGATGCACTACTACATATAATGCACTAAGTGCCCTTATACCATCAAGAAATAGTAAATGACTTTTTGATTGTTTCATCAGAGGATGCTTAAGGTTAAGCTAATTCAAAGGTATAATATTTTAGAATAAGGCGTTTAAACCATCCATGATTTTTGCGAAGTTATAGGCATGTTACACACCATTGCCCTTATGAGGTTATGAAACATGCTGTCTGGGTATTTGAGCCTGTTAAACCGATAACAAAACTCATCAAGATACCTTTGCAGATGTGAACAGTGATGGTGTATCCCTCTTAGCCATGTTTTAAACATCATGATCTGCCGGTGCATCAGAGGAAGTCCTTTCCCTTTTTCAGAATTTTCCTGTTTAAGATTAGGAAAATCAGTCTTACAAGGGGCATAGCCAGCCCACTTATCTGTTTTTATAATTGCTTCAGGAGCTATTTTTTCCTGTAAGAAAGCACTCAGTTCATCACCCTCTGCATTTGGGATTACTTTTGCATAACAACGGTGTATCCCGAAAGCATCTACCTGAATGGCCATCACTACCTGCCGTTTCTTTTCATTATCCCTCCCTGTTTTGCCGGTTTCGGGGCCTCCAACGAAAAACTCGTCAACCTCTATATTGCCTTCCAGGAGGTTGTTCCCCGAACTACGCATGGCTTCCTGCACTTTCCGCTGAAAAAACCAGCAGGTCTTTTGACGCAGACTCAACTGACGGGACAATTCATAGCTGGAAATGCCTTTTTTATTGCAGGACATCGTATAAATAATATGAAATGCCTTACGCAAAGGAAATTTAAGCTTATGGAAGAGCGTACGCGCCGTAGCTGATTCCGAATACTTGCATTTGGAACAAATCCGCGTGCCGGCCTGCTTGCCATTATGGTAATGAGTATGATTACAATTGCCACATCGGTAACCATTTTCCCATTTTTGATCTGATAAGTATGCCCGACACTTATCGTCAGTTGAGAATTTCTCAGTAAATTCAAGTATATTCAATCCTTTAAACATAACTTTATGTGCTTTTATTATCTTGCACTACAAATATACTAAAAAACGTAGCATTATTAAACGCCTTATTCTATAATAGTTTATTCGCAAGGAATTTGGAAAATAGCTGTTGTTAAATATTTAGAATTTGATTACTTTGATTTTTTTTAACCAAATGACAGACGAACAAATGAAATACCCGGTGGGGAAATTTATTCCGCCAGCATCGTATACCAATGAAGATTTGCGCCATTGGATAAATGAAATAAAAATGCTTCCCGGCAAAATGCGCCAGGCAATTATCAGTTTAAATGATAAGCAGTTGGATACTCCGTACTAAAACCCTCCATATCAATGTCATGCTCAGTGATCTCTCCTTGTAGAAATCATCGCATTTTACGAAAATTTCTACTAACTTACTCTCATTCATAAAGGATTTCCGAGATGGTCAATAAAATTCCTTGCTCATAAGATGGTAGCGCTGCAATAGGTAGATGAGATTTCTTATGAAACATTTAGAAGAGTCATAAAAACGAATTACATCCCTTGAAGTAAAAGGATGGATTATACCACCATTGCAAAACAGTAATTTGTTGCAAATTTGGAACGCGTCTTGATGTGTATAAAGGATCATCCAATAAAGAATTACGGTAATATTAATTTACTTATGAGGATGCAAGTGCGAAGTCATTGAAATATTACCCGCTAATTCAAGATTAATATGACATTTGCAAAATTTGATTCATAACTTATTATAATAAATAAATGGCGAAAAAATTAAATGAAGTAACAGTATTTACTAACGGTGATTCTAGTAAATTAAGTACTTGGTCAAACGTTCCTTTTTTTTTAACTAATACACTTATATCAAAAGGTATTAAGGTTAATAGAATTGATATTGGTGCATCACCTTTTTTAGAGAAAATATTTTATAAAACGTTTTATAAAGTTTTTAAAATATTAAATAAAGGTACCGCGTATGATTATTTCCATTCATACATTCACTTTCATGACGCAAGAAATCGAATAAAATCTGCTGTTAGACAATATCCAAATTCTGATGCTGATATTTTTTTAACATTTAGTTTTTCGTCAACGGGCTTGCAAAAAAAAAACGATTGTACAATTATGTGATTGGACATACGATCATTATTTTCAATATTTTTTGGGTAGGAACGCGGATATTGTTGAAAGACAAAGTATTAAAAGAGAGGATTCACAAATTGAGGGTTCCGATTTGGTGTTTTCTTTGTTTCCTAATATTGCTGACTACATGAAACAACGTTATGAAAATGAGAATATATATTACATAGGAAATGTTATTAATTCTTTATATGAAGTGTCTGAGACAGACTTAGATATCAAAGCAAATTCAAATAACTTACTTTTTATTGGGGGAAAAAAATATATCGAAGGGGCTAAAACATTAATTGCAGCTTTTAAGAGATTAATTAATAACCGTAAAGAGTTAAAACTGTACATTGTAGGTATTGAAACTACCGAATTTGAAGATTTACCAAAAAATGTTTTTTGCTACGGTTATTTAGACAAAGGGAAAGATCAAGATAGAGAACTTTACTATAAACTACTTAAAGAGGCGAAAGTTTTTATAAACACGACACCAAAATGGGGAGCATTTTCGGCTTCAATTGAAGCTTTGTATTTTTATACTCCTGTTATTATTACTCCATACGATGAATTTTTGAATATTTATGGGAAAGAAATTGACTTTGGGTTTTACTGTGAAAAGAATTCAGATATTTTGATTGAACAAAAAATACTGAAAATATTGAACGATAAATCTTATAGAGACCTTTGTATAAATGCTCATAATTCTGTTAAAGAATTTACGTGGGATGCTTATGTTGATAAAATAATTAAAAAGATTGAAGAGAAAAATAAATGTCTTTAAGCAATTCAGGACAAACGCATCTAAAAATGTTGGAAAGTTGAAAAATAATTTTATATGGGCAGTTTCTGTAGGTTTATTTCGCATGAAAAAACCTATGAGCAAGCCAATAGAACATTTTTCATCTCTGACCGATCTGCGGGGTGAGCGGACTAAGGAACATCTTTTAGAAGATATTATATTTATTACCATAGCAGCGGTTATCTGCGGAGCAGAGAACTGGAACGATATAGAAGCCTGTCGCAAATCCAAACAGGAGTGGTTGTCGGACTACCTGAAGCCTCTGGGTGGAACATACTCACACGAAACCTTCAACCATGTATTTTCCGCATTGGAATCCTGGAGTTTGCAAACTGCTTTTTATAGTGGGGAAAAAGCGTAGCCGAACTTACCGATGGGGAAATCATCAGTACAGATGGTAAAACCGTTTGTGGCTCCCGAGGCAAAGGGGTTAAGTCAGCCATACAGATCATGAGTGGTGCCTGGGCGGGGGTGAATAATATGGTGTTAGGTCAGGTTAAAACAGCAGAGAAATCGAACGAGTAAGGCGTAGGAACTTTGTGCAAGAAAAATGCTCGCAACGGTTTTAATGCGTTTGCCCTGCAAACAGGCATTATTTATGCTTTGAAAAGAATTAATGGGCTGATACCAAATTACAATTATAAGTCACTTAATATACTCCTGATTCTATATTCTATTTAACTCATATAATTTCTGTATAATACATTTGCCAGGTATATCCATTATTTATCACTATTTATGCGGTAATACCGGATACATTTATTTTGATCTAATGAATTAACAATAAATTGTTGGCTGCCAAAAAACATGCTTTTGTCAATTACCAATTCACCGTTAGTAACTGTTACATCTCTCATTGCAGGTAATTTACTAATAGCTGTAGTTTTAACGCTTGTTTATATTTTTTTTTAATTTTGAGTTGAATTATTTCATAAATATCAAGCTCACCTAATATTTCAATTTGCTGTATTGACATTAAGTTTTTATGTTCTTCAATGCCTGAAATTACTGATCTACTCATAAATTCAGGGAAATTTATTTCTCAATTTGGGGAATAATAACCTCTTGGTATTTTTTACTTTTTTCGTTTTTATTCAATTATCTTTTTTAAGGATGGTATTTTTTAAAATTCTTCCTTTTTTATAGCCTCAATTATTAACTTTTTATTAAGTTTTACCAAAACTTAAAACAATTGCATTTTTTTTGTATTATTATTGCATAATACATCTCGTAAAACAACCCCGTTTATTTTTACTATTGATAAAAAAATTCCGCATTCATGGGTATTTGTGGTTAAAATAAATAATAATCCAATAATTACATAAAGTATTTCTTACGTCTAAACCGCCATATATGGAAACACGCTACTATTATCTTTTACGTTTTACACTAGCATGGACTGATCTGGTGGTAGTTAACGCATGTTTTTTTCTTGCGTATTATTTATCTGATAAGTATGTGGTTTCAATGGACAAGAACATCTATCTGCATTCCGTTGTCATATGCAACCTTATCTGGATCATCTGTACCGGGGTATTCAAATTATATGCTGAACCTACTATCCATAAACCCGAATCCCTTTATAGGGCGACCTGGAAAAGTATTGCATTGCACATGGCCTTGTTCATCGCTTATTTGTTTTTTAGCAATTCTATATATTTCTCAAAATACATTTTTTTATCTTTTTATGTATTGTTAGTCGTTTCATTTCTCCTTAGCCGTTTTACAGGCACGGCCCTGCAGGCTTTAGTCAATAAAAACTTTGGCATACGCAAAGCTGTGGCTATTTTAGATATAAACCATGGCGGATTGAAGCTTGCCAAATACCTGGAGCAGCAAAGCAGTTTAAATTTTGTGGGTTTTTTAGATGATGGCATCAGTGTAAGCGAGCAGGGGGAACTTATCAGGACCTCTGCAGCAAAGCAGCTTACAGCAGCGGTTAATTCAGGTGTTGAGGAAGTATTTGTTTCCATAGATACCAATAGAATGGGTGAAATGACGGATCTTATCAAAGAAGGGGAAAAACAATGCGTGCGCCTGAAGTTTGTTCCTGATTTGTCAGCTTTGGAAACGAATTTCCGCTTTGACAGGATGGGGGATTTCACGGTATTATGTGCCAGAACCGAACCATTGGAAAGTATAGAGAACCGTTTCAAAAAGCGTCTTTTTGATATCCTTGTCAGTTCGGCGGTAATTGTGTTTATCCTCAGCTGGCTTTATCCTATACTTGCCATCATTATTAAACTTCAAAGCCCCGGCCCGGTACTTTTCAAACAGCTGAGATCGGGCAGGGATAATAAACCATTTTGGTGCTATAAGTTCAGGAGCATGCGTATGAACAGCGAAAGTGATAAACGCCAGGCAAGTATGGGTGACGACCGCATTACATCCATCGGGCGCTTTATGCGCAGGACAAACCTTGATGAATTTCCACAGTTCTTTAATGTACTGTTTGGTTATATGAGTGTAATAGGGCCAAGGCCGCATATGCTTGCGCATACCGAACAATACCGTAAAATAGTAGACAAGTATATGGTTCGTCATTTTCTTAAACCGGGGATCAGCGGTTTAGCCCAGGTTAACGGCTACAGAGGAGAAACAAAAGATACCGGACTAATGGAGAAAAGAGTGGAACATGATATCTGGTACATGGGAAACTGGTCGCTGATGCTTGATTTGAGAATTGTATTTTTGACCATTATAAATACTTTCAAGGGCGAAGAAAATGCTCATTAACTTTGTCTAAAAAACGTACAGTAATAAGGATTTTAATGATAGCTTTCCAACTGAAAAGAGTAGGCGACCAGGTGATCATGATGTGATAAAGAAACCGGAATAGGTAATACCTTATTCCTTTTCAGTATAATGGGAATCCCCGTTGTGTTTTTACTTAACGAAATATTATCAAAACCGAAAAGCCTGAGCCTGTTAACCAAAAATATTCTTACTTCTGTTGATTGAAAATAAGAGTCAGGCTTGTCGATCAGTTTAATTCCCCAACAAGTGTTTTCAAAGATTTCTTCGGCATTTAATGCCGTGACGATCAATTCCCTATACATTAATGACCTTGAATAAAGCGTATCAGTTCCAAAGGTAATGATGCCTTTGATTGCAGTATCGTTATGATCAAAGCCAGTTCCTTCCATTTGTTTTGCTGTAAAGTTTGGTATGCTATATCCTGAAGGTACCAAGATTTGTTTTACTTCAAACTTGGTTGGTGAAAATACCAACCCGGGATTAATTCTTTGCAGGTATTTATACGCTGATTCTTTTATAGACCATAATATCCAAACAAAGTTTTCGAAGGGGATAACTGCAAATTCCGGCTGGTTGTAAAGATCCTTTTCTGTGGTTGAAAGTATTTTTGAATAAAATCGGCATTGCTTTGAACGTGTAATATCTATAGCATTTAAAGATACAATGTCATTGCCTGTGCTGGTCATTTATTTTGATCAAGTTTTTCAATGATTACATCAATGCAAGTGCCTACATTAATAATTTTGTCCGCAGAATCGTAATCAATTTCAATATCGTATTTTGCTTCAGCGTCAATAATAATATCAACAAGATTTGCTGAATTTATTTTTAAATCTTTTATAAGGTCGGTTTCATCATTAATGCTTTCCAGCATTTCTTTATTGGTGGTATAAGGTGCAAAGACCTTTTTTAGTTCATTTAAAATTTCTATTCTGGTCATTTTTAATTAAATTTTGAAAGTATTATACAGGAATTAACATCCCCAAAGCCAAAATTAGCTTTAGCTACAATGTTAACTTCTTTTTTTATCATTTTAACAGGCAGGCAATTAATGTTTACCAAATTTGTAATTTCGGGGTTAGGATCTTCCAGATTTATGTTAGGGTGAACAAATTGATGTACAATTTGCAGAATTGCCGCAACGGTTTCAATTGAGCCTGCCGCGCTGAGGCAATGACCGATCATAGACTTTAGGGAGTTAATTTGCGGAAAATCATCCCCTGATCTTTTAAGCGCTTGTATCCAATTCTGAATTTCCTGCCTGTCGGCGTTTGTTGCTGTAAGATGCCCGCTGACTGTGTCAATTTGTTGCGGGCTGATTCCCGAGCTCGTCAGCGCCTCTTCAATACATCTGATTACACCTGCGGAGTTGGCAGCTGTCATGGAGCCGCCCAAACGCTGTCCGCCCGAATTGCTTGATCCGCCTAAAACCTCGGCGTAAATTTTTGCATTCCGCTGTAAAGCAAAATCCAGGTCCTCCAAAACTAAAGCCCCGGAACCAGAACCCGGTATAAAGCCGCCGGCTGACGAACTCATAGGCCTGGATGCCTGTTCCGGACGGTCATTAAACTTCCGCGACAATACCCTCATAGAATCGAAAGCGCCGTAAACATAAGTATCAACATGCTCGGTACTGCCAACAAGCATGCGTTTTGCATAGCCATGCTTTATATATTCGTAACCCATCAAAATAGCCTGCGTACCTGTTGCGCATGCGGCCGAGTTGGTAATAACTTTATTGCCCAAACCCAATCTGCCCGATATATATGACGTAACACCGCTATTCATGGCTTGCTCCACAATACGTGAGCCTAATTTTTTTGCTTCTTTATTGTCTACCCGGGTAATTACATTTTTCATTGCTTCAGTATCAGAAGTGCTGTTTCCAAAAATACAGCCGGTTTCCCAGCGTGGCTCATCAGTTTCAAACCCCATGCCCGAATCGGCCCATGCGTCGAGAGCGGCCACTAATCCATAAGCGATGTTTGTGCCTTTTAACCCATGAAAAGTAACATCCGAGATGTAATTTTTTAATTTTTCCCATTCAAAATCGGGCATCCCGGCTAACTGGCAGCCAAAATTAAGTTCTTCGTAATGCGCCATAAACCTTACTCCGGATATTCCATTTTGTATCGCATGCAAAAAAGCCGGTACCCCTGTTCCATTTGGTGAAACCACACCCAAACCTGTAACCACGACGCGCTTACCCATTTTTTACATCGATCTTTTTTATAATCCCCGAAAACATGCCTTTTGCAACCAACTCCCTTGAACTATCGAGCATTTCGACATAGCATTTAAGCTTTCCGAAACGAAA
Source organism: Mucilaginibacter sp. (assembly GCA_036758125.1). Lineage (GTDB taxonomy): Bacteria > Bacteroidota > Bacteroidia > Sphingobacteriales > Sphingobacteriaceae > Mucilaginibacter. Next base: position 59,637 of record DAIOXE010000029.1, on the reverse strand, counting down.
GTATTGTTTTTTAGAAATTACAGTAACTTTTTGGCCAGGTAAAACAATTTTATAGAAAGAAACATCTGTTGATGTAAGTAAAGGGAACAATGAGCCTTCCTCCTTATAATTAAATTTGGAGTCTTTAAGCAATAAAAATATCCCTAAAACCACCAGGCCTATCTGGGCCATAATTTCGGTAATGATAACGCCGGGCGTAACAGGGTTTCCTTCAAAATGATCTTCGTAAAAAAAGGCGTCGTTTTTTAGTGTGTAATCTCCTATAACTTCCTCTTCACTAAGCAAGGAGATATTGTCGACAAAACGAAAAGAAGATTTATACGGCAAATGGTTTAAAATGTGATTGTTCATTTTTTGTGTTAAAATAATTTTATGTGCAATGTTCCCCGCCATCCACATGAATTATTGCGCCATTTATCCAAATGGACTCATCGGTGCAGAGCAGGTAAATAACGCCGGCAACGTCAGCGGGTTTTGTCAATCTGCCAGAGGGATTTCTTTTAATGCCCATTTCAATTAGTTTTTCGCTTCCAGGTATCATCTTAAGCGATGCAGTTTCTGTGAGGCCAGCCTGTATTACGTTGGTTTTTAAACCGTACGTACTGAATTCAACAGCCATATATTTAGCAAGACTCTCTAAGGATGCTTTGGCAATAGAAACAGCTGCGTAACCTTCCCAATATTTATGTGCCCCCTCGCTTGTAAGGCCAATTATCCGTCCGTCCTCATGAAAAAGCTCCGCTTTTAAGAGCGACCTCGTCCAATCAAGCAGGCTGGTTGACATTGCATAAGTGGTTAACTGTATATCCTCGATTGAGAGTAAAGCTCCTTCTCCACAGGAGTCCTTTTGGACTGCATCGTCGTCCATAAGGAATCCTTCAGGCCCGATAGAGGAGACTTTTTTTTCCTTAATAGCCAATGGTTTTAAATTTCCTCTCGCTATACTATGAAGCAGCAACTTTATGCTGTGTTTATCGGCAAGTGCGGCAAATTCCTGTATAAATGATTCTCTTGATGCTGGGTTAAGCGCGTTTATATTGTAAGGTAATATGGTTATTGAGCTTAATCCGGCTATCGCGTTAAACTTTTGCTTCAACAGTTTTTCACTAGCTGAAGTTTCCCTATAAAGAACAGCTATATTCATACCATGCATAGCTAGTTTTTCAATGGCAGCAAAGCCAAACCCGCTCGAACCGCCTAAAATAACCGCCCATAAACCGGAAAATTGTAATCTTTTACTCACTCAAACTAACTTTATATCGTTGTAATTTTAATCCTTTATCCATCGTTATGCTATAGTCTGTGCACTTTACTGGCCACCGAACAGATTGCAGCATCAAAGTAAGTGAATTAAATTAAATTTCGGTTATAGCTGTTGGTTATTACAACAATTGTTAATATAATATGTTACAAGCTTATATAAATAAAAAGCGCTTATTTTAGTTAAAAATCATTAGATTTTTTGAACTTAACCGGCGGATATGATACTTATATTTATTTATATTTGATAGCGATGAAGATTAATATAAAATGGAAAATTGCGCTTGTTTCTGCACTCCTCTTGGCCGATGGGTCTTTAAAAGCGAGCTTTGCGCAGGAAAGATTCGAAAAATCAGTTTTTTATGATGTTATGGCATCAGGGGACATTGATGCTGTAAATAATGAAATAAATATTGTGGAAGATAGTTCATTGAAAAATAAAGAAGGATATGAAGGGGCTTTATTAATGAAAAAAGCAGGCTTGGTCCGAACTGCAAAGAAAAGATTAAAACTTTTTAAAAAAGGGCGCATAAAATTGGAAACAGCTTTAATGGCCGGCGATGAGAATACGGAATTTCATTTTCTCCGGCTTGCTATCGAAGAAAATGCCCCCAAGGTCGTAAAGTACCATGGGGACATTGAAAAAGATAAATTATTTGTTCAAAATAATTTTAAAAATTTGTCACCGTCCGTTCAACACGCCATCCTTAATTACTGCAAAAAATCAAAAGTACTTCATCCGGAAGATTTTTCCATTCGCTAAGCGATAGTTTTTAACTTTGTTTCGGATGAAAAAAAAGATATTAGCTATTTATTACACACAATCGGGACAGTTGGGAGAGGTCATAGATAGATTCACCCAGCCACTTGTTGACGCGGGCGCAACTGTGGAGAAAGTACTGATAAAACCCGTGGTTGATTACAATTTTCCGTGGACTGGTACGCGGTTTTTTTCGGTCATGCCTTCGTGCGTTTTAGGCATTCCGGAACAATTGGAACCATTGGGGTTAAAGGAAAAAGCTTATGACCTGATCGTTTTGGGATATCAGCCCTGGTTTTTATCGCCAAGCATTCCCATTAGCTCTTTATTGCAAAATGAGGAATTTAAGGCCTTATTAAAAGACACCCCGGTTATAACAATAAGTGCGGCAAGGAATATGTGGCTCAATGCTTTTACACGCGTTCGCAATATACTGAAAGAGGCCGGCGCCCGCTTGGTTGGAAATATTGCCCTTGTGGATAAGCACCCAAACCCTGTAAGCTTTATTACTATTTTTTACTGGATGCTTTCGGGGAAAAAGGAGCGTTACCTGAATATTTTTCCAAAACCCGGCATTTCGGAAGAAGATATAGCCAATACAAAAGAATTTGGGGAAACTGTCGCTAAATACCTGTACCAAAATACCTGGGAGGGGATGCAGGATGAATTATTAAAACAAAAAGCGGTTGAGATAAATTATAAATTAATGTTTATTGAAGCAAGGGCGAAACCAATATTTGCAGCATGGGCAAAGTTTATAGCAAAGCGCAAAAAAAGGACTCCCTGGCTCGAAGCATTTAAGTATTATCTTTTTATCGCCTTGTTTTTGGGTGCCCCAATTCTTCTTACTTTTGATGCAGTATTTTTAAAACCATTTTTATCTAAAAAAATTAAAATAAAAAAGTTAAACTATTTACAAGTAAATAACTCATAAATACATGTCTGATACTAATGTTTATATAAATTATACTTCTGCTTTTTTTCCAAATGAGCCGGTTTCCAATGATGACATGGAATCGTACCTGGGTTATATTGATAACCGGCCATCCAAATCAAAAAAAATTGTTCTCCGCAATAATGGAATTTTAAACAGGTATTATGCACTTACTAAAGACAGGAAGTCAACGCATACCAATGCCCAAATGACGGCCCTGGCGGTAAGGGCAGTATTTGACAACGATATCGAAAAATTAAAAGAGATGGAGCTTTTATCATGCGGTACTTCAACTCCCGACCAAATGATGCCAAGTCATGCTGCGATGACCCATGGCTGGCTACCGGAAGCCTGTGGTATTGAGGTTATATCACCCTCAGGTGTTTGCTGCGCCGGCATGCATGCCCTTAAATATGCTTACCTCGCTATAAAAGCAGGAGACGTTAAAAAAGCTGTTGCGACAGGATCAGAACGATTTTCGGGCCTGCTAGTCTCTGAGGTTTTTGAGGAGGAGGCGCAGAAGCTTAAAGAAATGGAAGAAAACCCGTATATAGCATTTCAAAAAGACTTTTTAAGATGGATGTTATCTGATGGTGCATCAGCTGTTTTAATGACGGATAAGCCAAATGAGAATGGGATTAGCCTTCGTGTCGATTGGATCGAAGGTATCTCGTATGCGAATGAAATGGATACTTGTATGTATATGGGCGGCGAAAAACAGGCCGATGGTTCATTTAAAGGCTTTATGGATTACACTCCGGAAGAAATAATGACCAAGTCTATTTTCAGCGTAAAACAGGACATTACGTTGTTGAGCGATAATATTGTTCCTTTAGGCGGGAAAAAGATTAAAGAGATATTTGAAAGAAGAGGCCTTACTGTTGAGGATGTAGACTATTTTTTACCACACATATCCAGCAACTTCTTTAAAAGCAAGATCTTTGATATGGTTGAAAAATACGGCGGCGGCATACCTTATGAAAAATGGTTTATTAACTTATTTACGGTTGGGAACGTAGGCGCTGCATCGATCTACCTGATGATTAATGAACTTTTTAAAAGCGGTAAATTAAAAAAAGGTGAAAAACTCCTGTTGCTTGTTCCCGAAAGTGCACGTTTTTCTTATATGTACGCAATGCTTACCGTTTGTTAAACCATTGCCCCGCCATTTATTAATTGTGCTATGAAAAAGGATGAGGTACCGCAAGACTTAGGTTCGCTTGGAAAAGTAACGAAAGAAGTTTGCTATGCAACTGACAGTGCAGGCAAATATGTTACCGAATTGAGCAGCGGATGGGATGTAAAGACAAAAGCGCTTGATGTTGCATGGGAGGATATAAAAAAACGCATTGAATTGGCCAGGGAACAGGTACTGAATAACAATGCCAGCCCATTATTATTTTTTATGGAATACAGGTTAATGGATATAAGCATTTTAGCTGATTATACGGGTTTTTGGAAATGGCAAATTAAACGACATTTAAAGCCCGGAGTCTTTAATAAATTACCGGAGAAAAAATTGCAGAAATACGCCGATGCGTTTGATATAAATGTTGAAGACCTTAAAAGTATGACCGTACATGAAGATTGAGTTTCAACACCGTCAGGCTGCACATTGTGAATCGGGCGTAACAAGTAATTTATTAAGAATAAGTTCCAATGGTAAAATAACTGAGCCGCTCGCTTTTGGGATAGGCGCCGGGTTGTTTTTCGCATATATTCCTCTTATTAAAATCAACAACGGCCCCGCTATAGCCTTTAGAACATTGCCTGGACATATTTTTAACCGGACGTGCAAATCGCTGGGCATACCTGTGATAAGAAGAAAATTCCGTTCAAAAGAAAAGGCGGAAACATTTTTACAGGAATGTCTTAATAAAGGCCACCCGGTGGGGTGCCAGGTCGGCGTTTATCATCTTCCATATTTCCCTAAAGAATACCGCTTTCATTTTAATGCCCATAACATTATTGTTTTTGGTATGGAGCAGGACAAATACTTTATCAGCGACCCAATTATGGAACATACAACCATTATGGACAGCTATCAGCTTGAAAGGGTGCGTTTTGCAAAAGGCGTGCTTGCACCCAGGGGCCATATTTATTATCCTGAGAAAGGGTCGGATATTACTGATGAACAACTGAAACAAGCCATAAAAAATGGTATCAAAAAAAATGTAAACAGCATGCTTTATATACCCGGCAGTTTTGCCGGCGTGGCCGGCATAAAAAATACCGGTCATAAAATAAAAAAATGGCGCGATAAACTCGGTCTGCAACAAGCCGGTTCGTACCTTGCCCAAATGGTGCGTATGCAGGAAGAGATCGGCACAGGGGGTGGCGGTTTTCGATATATTTATGCAGCCTTTTTACAGGAAGCCGATAGTTATTTGCCGGGCAACCAATTAGCCGAAGTATCAGTAATGTGTACAAAGGCCGGCGACCTATGGCGTACCGCCGCTGTACAGGCTGCCGGTATTTACAAAGGCAGACTTGGCAGCCAGGGAGATTTTAATTTAATGGGTGACTATTTGATAGAAATATCCGTATTAGAAAAAGAAGCATTCCTTGCCCTAAAGAAAATAAAATGGCAATAAACAACACTTTAGCGATCGATGTTGAAAACGTGGGCTTCCATTATCCCGGTACTTCGGATATGTTTTTTTCGAAGCTTAACCTTAAAGTTGCCAAGGGAGAACGCTTTGGGTTATTTGGGCCCAACGGCGCCGGCAAAACTACCCTAATCAGCTTAATGACGGGATTGCTTTCAGTTAATGAGGGGCGAATCAAACTTTTTGGACGCGAAGTCGGCGGGCAGGATAATGCTGTAAATAAGCTGTTCGGTTTTGTACCTCAGGATCTTTCATTTTACCAGGAACTTAGCCCGGTTGAAAATATGGAATTTTTTGGCGCCTGGTCGGGGCTTGATAAACGAACCATTAGAAAAAGGACGAAAGAACTGCTGGATATACTTGGACTTGATGAAGTAAGGGATATGCAAGTTCAAAAATTCTCGGGTGGTATGAAACGCAGGGTGAACCTGGCTATTGGCGTCATCCAAAATCCTGAAATATTATTTTTAGATGAACCAACCGTAGGTGTTGATGTGCAAACCGCGCACGCGATTATTAACTACCTGCTGGAGTTAAATAAAAATGGTACTACGCTTGTTTATACATCGCACCAGTTGAACGAGGCTGAAGGCTTATGCGAACAGGTGGCATTGATAGACGACGGCAAAATAATAGCGCACGATGACCTTGATAAATTGCTGAAAGATTATCACAAGGATAGCCTGGAACATTTGTTTTTAAATTTAACGGGGAAGGAATACAGAAACGATGTTTAAACTTGTTGCCACGATATTAAAAGACGTCAGGGTGCTGTGGCGCGACATACCTGGCATCACCCTCATGTTTGTTATGCCCGTTATGCTGGTTATTGTAGTAACCGATATACAAAACAGCACCTTTCAGCTGATGAGCAAAAATAAGCTGCCTATATTAATTAACAACAGGGATACCGGTCAGGCCGGCAAACAACTTATATCATCGATTAATAACATAGGCATGTTCAAAGTATCACAGGTTAGCGGCAATCAAAATGAAAAACAGATGTCTGATGCTATGCACGGGAAAGACGCCATGCTGGGCGTAATCATACCGTCAAATTTTTCATTCAAAGTAATGGCCCAGGCAAAAAATATAGCGGCCAAAGCGTTAAAAAGCTTCGGACTGGAAGGCGAATCAGTTAAGCCGGCAGGAGATATTGATCCACTTAAATTGTACTATAACCCGGTTTTACAAGAATCTGTAAGGCTTTCAGTCGAGGGAGCGATACGCAGCGCATTGCAATTGGTTGAAAGCAGGGAAACTTTAAGAACTCTTTACTTTTCGATCAATGAAAAACCGCTGCCCGAAAAACTGGAGAATGAAATGCTGAACAATGAAATGCCTATCAATGAGATTCCCGTTTCAAAAGAAGGCACGCATATTAGTCCCAATGCGACCCAGCACAATGCACCCGCCTGGACAATTTTTGCCATGTTTTTTGTTATCATGTCATTGGGCGGCGGCGTGGTAAAGGAAAAGGTGAGCGGCAGTTTTATCAGGTTAAAAACATTGCCTACCAATTATGTTGTGGCCATCCTGTCAAAGCAAATTACCTATCTCGGTGTTACTGTAATACAGGCGGTTGTGATATTTTTGATAGGGATATGGCTGCTGCCACTTATGGGCTTACCGGCCCTTAATTTACCTTCGGACATACCGGCGCTAATTATTGTCACTGTGGTTACAGGCTGGTGCGCGGTAAGCTATGCTATTTGCGTCGGCGTATTTTCTGAAACGCAGGAGCAGGTTAACGGCTTTGGCGCCATATCCATTGTGATATTATCGGCGATCGGCGGCCTCATGGTACCGAGTTTCGCCATGCAGGGCTTTTTTAAGAATGCCGCCAATTTTTCACCTATGCACTGGTCCCTCGAAGCGTACTATACGTTGTTCCTTGAAAACGGTAAACTAAAAGATGTAATGAGCAATATAGCACCTTTATTTATTATTACCATATTGCTTCAAATTTTAACCATTTTGGGTCTGAAAAGAAAAAAATTAATATAATTACCGAATGAACAAAACTGAACTGAAAGAGCAGCTAAAAAGCCAGATCATACATTTTCTTAATCTTACAGATCTTACCCCTGCTGATATAAAAGACGACGAACCATTATTCGGCGATGGCCTGGGCCTGGATTCAATTGATTCACTGGAATTGGTAGTACTCCTCAAACGGGAGTACGGAATAACCATACAAGACCCCAGGGAAGGCCGGAAAGTTTTGGTTGATGTTAATACGTTGGCTGATTATATTGAAGAACATAGGACTAAATTGAGGGAATCGTAGAGACGCGATGCATCGCGTCTCTACTTGTGTTCCGGTATTCGAATCATTTATTAAGACCACCTAAATAAGCCGAAAAAGCGATAATTTCTCTAATTATGACGGGCTAACTTCATTTAGCCCGTCATGATTTTTCTGTTTTGCCAACCTAAATGCATTTAGCCTGTCAGAATTTTTTCGTTTTGCCAACCTAAACGCGTTTAGCCCGTCAGAATTTTTTCGTTTTGCCAACCTAAACGCGTTTAGCCCGTCATAATTTTTTAAGCATTTTAGGCTGTTTTAAGGCAAAGAAGTCTAAAAATAAGATGTAACTTGCTGTATAACAATACACTAAAAAACTTGAGGTCACGAGCTAAAATGGCACGAAGCTTGCTCTTAGGCCTATTTTTATTTTCAGCTGTTCTTTAAGGAAGGGATAGCTATTGATTGGCTGGTTATACAAATATACAAAATCCGGCTAATATTATTGGTAATTTTTTGGATAAATGTAACACGATATTTTTGAGTCTCTAATGCGCATTCCCATATTTAAATTATACAATTTGTATAATTGATTAAAACTTTGTATATTTATACTGTAAATAAAATAGGGAATATTATGCCTCGAAAATGGAGGTTAAAATAATTAAAGTTGCCACAAACGGTGAAGTAAAGGCAATCATCCGTCCTGGTAGAGCAACTGAACTTCCATCGATACAAGATGACTGGCGATTTAATTTTGATAAACAAATTAAGAGGCTGGCTAATTCTACTGCGTATATATTGGTTGCCGAAGAAACGCCTGAAATTGTTGAAGGATGCATGATTTTCCAAATGGTTGACAAGATAAGGCCCAATCTCGCATTTATAGAGATCGCGCCTCATAACAGAATAAATGAAAGAAAATATGATCATGTAGCCGGTTGTTTAATTGCTTATGCATTCCAGCGTGCGTTGATTGAGGGCAAAGGTGATTATAACGGCATTTTGTTTCTCGATGTCTTAGAAGAAAAAGAGGAAGATCAAAAGAAACTAATGAATCTGTATTCAAAAAAATATAACGCAAAGACTTACAGAGGCACAAGAATGGTCATAGCAGATAATGACGGTCATGAATTAATAAAAAAATATCTTGAACCGAAATAAAAAAACAGCATCAAATTGTAAAAAAGATCGAAATGGCAGCAGTTAAAGAATATAAAGATTTTAATATAGAGTTTGGCCCAAATGACGGGCATAAGTGGAGCCGTGAAAAGCTGGTTGAAACCGATGAGATAGCCAAAGAAATTGCCGGCCAACGTTCACCTGAAATTAAATTGAAGAACCGTATGCTCTCTATCCGTTATAGGATGGAAGAATACCTTCAAAACCAGTTAATTAATGAAAATGAATTAGTGAACCTTGACAGTTGGCTGAAAGATTATTTGAAAGTGCTGAACCTGACCCAGAAAAAATTCGCTGAAATTATTGAAAACAAAGATGGCAACCTTAAAAAATATTTAATTGGCAGCCGTAAATTCAGTACGGATCTGGCTATGAAATTCGGCCACTTTTTTCATACCACACCTGATCTATGGCTCAATATCCAGATTAAGAACGATGTGCTTTTGCTGAAAAAGGAAAAGGAAACCGCTGTTAAATATGAAAAGTACGATTATGAAAAAGTATTGGAGCAGGCAGATTGATTGTTTTTCTTCATTGTCCCTTTTTTCTCCGCCTGTTCAAGCGTCCACGCTTGAACACATAAAATTTTGAGCGTCCAAGCTCACGTGGTAGGTTAGGCATGCAATAAATAAATTGTTCATAATCGTAAGTGTGGACACTCACACCAAAAGGCATTCAAGCGTAGCTTGAACTGGCATCGCAGGAAGTAGGATTTATTCCCTCACAAACCTCCCCTGCAACTTAAAACAAACAATCTCACCACTCATTAATTTAGCAGTTACAGTAATATTACCTTCCTCATCAAATTTATAGGCTATATCCAAATCTACCGCCTGTGTATTGCCGGGATCAATCATACAGACAAATTTCAAATGCTCCGCCTTTTTTAACCGTAAGGAAGTTTCCAGGGCCTTTTCCAAAACCTCTTTTACGATTTGAAGCATGCAAGCGCCTGGCACCACCGGATGACCGGGAAAATGCCCGTTAAATATGTCGCAATCCTTATTAATATCGAGTACGGCGCTTATTACACCTTCTTGGTGCTCTAATTTACTGATCTTAAATAACCCGTCGTTTTTTCCCGGCATTGCAATGAATTTAGATGGCCGAAACCAGCATTAAAGAATGATATTTTTTTTGATAATGATTGTAGATTAATATTGTCTTTGGAGCGGCATTTTTAGTTTTTCTTTCGATAACCGCCTCCGGTACCGTTTCATTTTTTATAATATTTGACGTAAGCCATAACGCGAATGCCGAGGAAGTTGGGTACTCGCCGCTTAAATGCTTATAATTAGCCAAATCTATACTATTAAATAAGGAATTGTTCAATTGTTCGTAGATTTCATCATGTCCTATATCTCCGCTTTTACCGGTTATTACCAAATCGATATCATCAATATTTAAGGAATTTTCCTCAAGGAATGATACCACCCTTTTTTCAATATCCCCGAGACCCTCTGGTTTATAAATGGTCCGGAGTCCCTTAAGTTCTGCAAGGTTAATTTCCGAAGCTTTGTCGGTCAGCAAAAAAAATGCGGCGCCTTCGCCGCCTATGCTTCCTTTTGATCTGGTTGCATACAGATCAAGATTTGAAACCGGCAAACGTTTGTAAAGTCCCAGACGGCTTAAAATGGTAAAGCTGGCATCGGTCATTTCATCTGTGCCACCAACCAGTATATTATCCGCTTCATTTTCTTTTAAAAGCATCGTGGCGTCGAGCAGGGCGCTTTCAAAGGAAATACCTTTATGTACAAAAGTATTATTGTATTGATGGCATTTGAGCATTAAGGCGATCTGGGCGGCTATAGTGTTGTGCGTTGACTGAATAAACGCGGTAGGAGGCAACAGTTCTTCATCCTGCTCAATTATCCGGGTTAAAAACGTAATGGTATCTTCAAGGCAGCCATAAGCTGTCCCTGTAATTATGGCGCCGGGCATTTCCGTATTTCCCTTTTTTAAACATTCCATCGCTGCCGCCACACCCATTTTAATAATATGGCTCATCCTTCGCAGCGATTTTGGATCGATAAACGCTTTATAATCAGGTTCAATCGCTTTTAAACGGGTCCCGGTATATTCAACAATTTCGGATAAAAAATTATTCTCACCAAATGTTTTTTGCGGCGATATACAGGCAGATGAACGGATATATATCTTCATTTTAGATCCCCGAAAATATAAGTGAGGTACAATTCCCGCCAAAACCAAACGAGTTTGACATTACATGGTCTATCTTTTGTCCTTTTAAAAATCTTTTTTCAGGCTCAAACGGCAATTCATTCATACGTGTTTCAAACCGCAGGTTTGGATAAATAAGACCGTATTTAATAGCCAAAACAGAAAATACTGCCTCAATTCCTCCGCTTGCACCGAGCGTGTGGCCCGTAAATGATTTGGTAGAGCTTAACGGCGGATAATGAGGATCGAAAATTCTTCTAATAGCTGTTCCTTCCGCACTGTCGTTATTGGGTGTGCCGGTACCATGCAAATTAATGTAATCAATATCCGAAGGCCTTAACCCGCTTTTTTCGAGGGCGCCTTTCATAGCCAGGTACGACCCTGTACCATCGGGCGAGGAGGCTGTTTGATGATAAGCATCATTGTTGTTGCTATAGCCGCTAAGTTTGCAGTATGGTTCCTTATTTAATGTTTTTGCCACTTTTTCTGAAACCAAAACAACGTACCCGGCCCCTTCGCCAAGGTTCAGGCCCTCCCTGTGTTCATCAAAAGGTTTGCAAAACTCGTCATCCAGTATCATCAGCGTGTTAAAGCCGTTGAGGGTAAATTTAGTTAAAGCATCCGTACCGCCGGCAATGACCACATCGAGCATGTCGTTTTTTATTAACCTCGCGGCATAAAATATAGCATTAGCGGAGGATGAGCAGGCAGTGCTGATGGTGGTCAAAAAATCTTTTATACCTAATTGGTCGGCAACGATTTCTGTTATGCAGCCGCATTCGTGGTTATATACATTTCTCAATTTACCTTTACTGCTGTCATCAGCAAAATCAACAAAAAAATGCTCACTTCTATCCATTCCGCCTACGGTATTTGCAGAAACAAAGCCCGTGCGCAAGGTGTCCAGATTAGGGATAACAGCATCGTTTAAAGCCTCTTTGGCCGCGATCAGCCCTAATGATGCAGTACGGCTAATGTCGGCCGGCAAACCAGCCGTTGCTGCCAATTCCTCATTATCCAATTTCACTTCCGCTACCGGCAGTTTTTTACGGTAAATGGTATCGAGCATGGAAATATCACCCATACCGGCCTTTTCAAGCTCAAAAGACCTAAGATGTTCCGTAACATTGTTGCCAATTGCCGAAATAACACCCAGGCCTGCTACATATATTGATGAACTCATATTCAACTCATTATTCAATATCTTAAAACTTTGTTATTGCGAGTACCCACCAGGACAAATCGTAAAAAAAATATCGAATGAAGCGTTTAACAATCAATTTATTCATTGCCGTTGGCTTTAGCCAACGGATAAAAGAGGAGATAGTCAAAGGCTTTAGCCACACTATTATTTAGGCTAAAGCCGTATTTTCATGACTATTTATTCCGCCCGCTAAAAGCGGACGGCAATGAATAAAATAGAATTTAAAAAGCACATTGACAATACCACCCGACAATTTCTCAATACTCAACCATCCCTAAAAAACTTATCCATATTTTCTGCGGAAAACAAAAAAGATCCTTTTCTTTTTTCCTTCTCCACTAAAAATAAAACTGCCTTATACTCCTGATCCAAAACGTCAACCCAACCGCAAATGCATGCTTGTAAAATATCTTTATCCAGCAGGTATTTCACTTGCTGTTTCATAAAACCGGCATCAAAAGTATCCTGTATAAAAAAGGCATGTTCGCCCTTAAAATTATTACGGATACAAATTTCCCCGATAACAATATTTGGCAAGGTATAAACAAATAGCGACGGACTGGCGACATCTTTTGTTGAATCAAAATATTTTATATCATCATCCAGGCTGCTGTTGGCATTAGCCAAAATTACACCAACGCCTTCAGGTTGGTATTTATCTTTTTGAAAACTATCTTTCATCAATATTTCAGCGGCAAGCCATCCCAGCTTGCTTAAATTATCCATTTTATAATATTTAGGATAATGAAGCCTGAAATGCCGGTAGATGGAAGCTAAAAACGCCGCAAGGCCGGCATTTTTATTTTCAAAAATCTTTAGGCTCTGTTTGCACACAACGTTTTCGCTTATTGTGCAGCTCACTGTTATATAATTTTTTTTAATCAATGTTTATCTTTTTATCAGCCCTGTTATCAACCCATTGCCTGTGTCCTCGTAGGTAATCGTGCAGTCGTCCGCGAGGGGCACCAATTATTGGCTATACAACAAACTCCAATTAGGAGGCTCCTCCGGAGCCTATCTAACTTTAATGTTTTTCTATAAACAGGTGGCTCCTGTGGAGTGTATCATGTTTGCCACGTTCTAATTAGCTCCATGCGAGCTACCTGTTTATAGATTCTGGTTCACGAATCCCGGCTCCAGAAGAGCCTCCTTTTGTGCGCGATCTGCTACACTAATCTTTGCCAAATACCACCGCGGCGTTACAACCGCCAAAGCCAGAGGCCGTTTTAAGGCAATTTTTAAAATTACCAGGCAGCGGATCGCTGAAAATATTTAAAGGATTTGTTACGCCCATTTCCTTATATCCTAAAGTTGGCAAAACTAAATTTTCTTTGATGGATTGAATTGAAATAATTGATTCAATTAATCCTGCCGCCCCTAAAGTATGTCCGTAATAACCTTTTAAACTGTTTAACGGAACAGTCTGCAATCCCGCTAAATGAAAAGCATTTGCTTCCATTTCATCATTATAAACCGTGGCCGTGCCGTGGGCCGAAATAAAATCAATATCCACTATTGCAACATTCGCCTCTTCCATTGCTTTTTTGATGGCATAAGCAAGTTCTTCCCCGGTACGCGAAGGGCCGGAAATATGGTTGGCATCGTTACTGACCGCTCCGCCTTTTACTTTTATATTTTGTCCGTATTTTTTATTTGTGGATAGAATAATGGTTCCGGCGCCTTCGCCTAAATTCAATCCATCCCTCGAACAGTCAAATGGCTTACAGATTTGCGGGCTGAGCGCCTGGAACGATTCAAACCCCGATAAAATGAATTTTGAGATTACATCCGCTCCTGCAATAATCGCATTTTCATATCGCCCCGATCGTAAAAGCCGGGTCCCGGTAATAATAGCCAGGATACCCGAAATACATGCATTTGAAATAATGATGGGCTCGGTGGTAAATCCAAAATAAGCCGAAACCAATTTTGCTGAAGTTGATAAAGCTATTCTGTTTTTTAACCCGGCGCTGTTTGATTCCGTTTCCAGCAAACTAATATTCCCTTTTGTGGAAGAGATGATCAGAACTGTTTTTTTGTCTTTTACTTCTATATCGTTATTTTGAAGAGCATCGGCGATAGAGGCTATGAGCAGTTGCTCAAACTTCGTGTATTTACTTGCATTAATTTTTATAAAGTTTTCATCCTTATTAAACAATGAGGCATAAAAAGGATTCGGAGATATATTCAGATCATAATGTTCTCTTACAGAGGATATATTTTGTTTTAGTTTCGAAAAATTTTCAACGGTTGTTTTACCGAGTGGGGATAATACACTATCGGCAATTACAAAAACATCCTGTTCTCTCATTTCCTTAGAGGTTGTTTAAAAATGCATTCGTAGAGACGTAATGCATTGCGTCGCTACCAACCAATATTATTTCTATTCAGTCTTTGTAAAAAGCTTCATTTCACATTGCGCTATTAAAACTTCGTTATGCCAAACTTTTCCTGAAATTACGCTAACATTTAAAATCCGGTTTTCAATGGTGATCTCCGTGGTCAGTTCGTCATTCACGCTTGGCAGATTAAATATTTCCAAATCTTTAACGCCCCCGATATAACCAAGCGCTACAGGCCTATTCTCAGTTTTTGCCAAATAACCGGCCCCAAGAGCAGCGGTTTGTGCCATGTTTTCCATTAGGCCTGCTTCCTGGAATAAATTATCCTTAACAAAAACATTATCTGTGCTTATCAGGAAACTGCTGCGTGCGCTGTTTTCAATAACAGAAAGCAGCTTACTTACCATTACAAACGGCGGTTTTTGTGGTATTAAGGGAAGAACATTTTCAATCGGCAGTGTCATATTTTATGAGTATAAGCCTCCGTTAACTGATAATACCTGGCCGGTAATATAGGCAGCTTCCGGCGAGGCAAGAAATGCCGCTGCATGTGCTACTTCTTCCGGTAAGCCAAAGCGTTTTACAGGTATCAAAGCTTTTAGTTCTTTTTCGTTCAAATCTTCGGTCATGTCTGTTTTAATAAAACCAGGCGCTAAAGCATTTACAGTTATTCCCTGCCGGCCAACTTCCTGGGCGAGGGCTTTTGTCGCGCCGATCACACCTGCTTTGGCTGCGGAATAATTGGTTTGCGCGGCTAATCCTTTTAAGCCGGAGAGCGAAACCACATTGATGATGCGCCCGTATTTCCGGGTTAGCATAGTGTTTAACACCAAACGGGTAACATAAAAAAAACTGTCGAGGTTTGTTTTTAATACATTGTCCCATTGTTCGTCAGCCATCCAGGCCATCAGGCTGTCATCGCGTATGCCGGCATTATTTACCAGCACTTCAATGTATTTTTCCTCATTATCAGCTAGCCATTTACCCAATACTTGCTGCACATTATGCTTATCGGCTACATCGAATTGAAGCAATTCGCCGCCGCCGCCGCCTTGCCTTATCAATGAAATCGTTTTATTGGCTTCTTCAATATTGCTTTTATAATTTACCAGTATATAATAACCCAGGGCAGCCATCCTGATGCAAATTGCCCTGCCTATGCCCCTGGAGCCGCCGGTGACCAATGCACATTTCATCCTGCAAAAATGGTGATATGATCCGAGCTTTCAAGAAAATCTTTAATTCGTTCCAAATCCTTATATTTCGGCTTGTCTTCGATAAATTTAGGGAATATTTCCCTTGCCTCATCATATAATCTCCGGGAAACCTTCGACAGCCTTTCCTGGCATTCCAGGTAATCGATAGCCTGCAAAATGGTCATTAATTGTATGGCAAGCACTTCAAATGAATTGTCGATCACTTTTTTTGTCATAAGCGCGGCGTTGCATCCCATGCTTACAATATCCTGGTTATCATTATTATTAGGAATGCTGTGAACATACATAGGGAAGGAGAGGGTCTGATTTTCGGCTACGGTTGAGGTTGCGGTAAACTGCATTCCCTGCATGCCGAAATTTAACCCTAATACACCAAGGTTTACAAAAGGCGGGAGTTTCTGGTTTAGCTTGTTATTCAGCAGGTAATTCAATTGTCTTTCCGAAAGCATAGATAATTTTGTTATAGCAATTTTCAGCTTGTCCATTTCGAGCGACACATAATCGCCGTGAAAATTACCTCCATGAAAAATATTTTTATTTTCGTGATCAATAACCGGGTTGTCATTTACCGAATTCAGCTCGTTCACCACAACATTTTCAGCCTGTACGATGGTATCATAAACAGGGCCTAAAACCTGGGTAACACAACGCAACGAATAATATTCCTGCACCTTATCCTCAAAGATCATTTGATCAAGGTTATCTGGATTATACAGATGCTCCGAGCGGTCGCGGATCATGGCACTGTCTTTTAAAATCTCACGCATCATGGCCGCAACTTCGTTTTGACCCTTATGACGTTTTACAATATTTAATTCGAGCGAATAATGATCGTCAAAAGCCTCAACCATCTCGTTTATTATGGCTGAAAATAAAACAGACCAGTTTAAAAGTCTTCTTGCCTGAATGATATTGATCATGCCAATACCCGTCATTGCCGAAGTGCCATTTAAAATAGCCAATCCTTCGCGGATATGAATAGAAAGCGGCTTTAGGCCAAACCGGTTAAATATCTCAATGGCGGGGTGAATTTTATCTTCAAACAACACTTCGCCTTCACCAATGAGTACTAATCCAAGATGGGCCAATTGCACCAGGTCCCCGCTGGCGCCAACTCCGCCATGTTCATAAATACACGGGCTAATATTTTTATTGATCAAATTCTTCAGCAGTTCAACCACTTCGGTATGCACCCCCGAATAAGCCAGCATAAAACCGTTTAAGCGGGCAATCATCAAAGCTTTTGATAAGGCAGCAGGCATTAGTTTGCCGCTGCCTGACGAGTGACTGCGGATCAGGTTATATTGAAGCTGTAAAATATTTTCTTCGTTGACCTTATATTGGGCCATTGGCCCAAAACCCGTATTTATGCCGTAAATCAGTTTATGGGAAGAAAACTTTTTCAGAAAATTAAAGTTAACCTCAACCTTCTTTAAGGCAGTTTCATCTAATACGATTTCTTTTTGTTTAAATATAAGTTCAGAAAAATCACTTAAAGAGAGTGTACTTTGTCCAACAATTATCATGGGCAAAAATTAATTTGAATGGGTGTAATAAATATAAGGGGTAAAAGTATAAAATATAAGGAATAATGAGAATGTGAGAATCAGAAATCAAGAGCCAGGAATAGACTTAAATTTTTGGATGGATTAAATAAAACCAACTCTTCAGGCAATTCTATCAATTATGGTTTTTTGTTTTTCTTGAATGGTTGTTTACAGCAGCTTTATTTAAAACCCATCCGGCAAATTTTCCATTAAGGCTTTTCAGATAATTGATGTGCTGATCCTGAGATTGTAAGATATTTTTATCAGCTTCAAAAACAGCTATTGTCTTATTTGCAAACAATATCCATTCTTTTGATTTGTTCAATGAATTGAGCGGCGGTAAATCTATCAGGATAATATCATACCTCAATTTTAATTCGTTTAGGTCGTCCTGGATATGCCGTTCGTCATTGATTTCTAAAATTGAAACATCGCCGCCCCTATTACCTAAAACACTTATGGTTTTATTGTTATTATCCCCTTCAATGTATGTGCAATTTCTGAAGTAATCTTCAGCGTACAGTTTCGGACGTATACTTTCACTTATCTCAGGGTTGTTAAAATTACCATCGATCAATAAAACTTTTTTGTTAATAGCCGAATAAGAATAGGCTAAACTGGTTATTAAAAGTGTTTTACCTTCAACCTCTCCAAGGCTTGTAACCGCCAGGATCTTTTCTCCTTTCAGTTCCTGGTCGATCTCAAATCTAACAGATCTTAGCAATTCTTTAAATTGCTTCATTGCTTCCCTGTTTTCAACATCCCATAGCTTTTTCAGATCAGGTGTTGGCCCATTTATTAAATTTAGTGACCCGAGTAAAGGTAATTGTGTCCTGCTCACTAAATCCGCCGGCTCTTTTATGTTATTATCAAGATAATGAATTATAAACAGTACCAATAAGCAAATGAACAAACTCACTAACCCGCTGATGACTATCAGCGGTATTTTTTTTGAGGGCTCCGCAATATCCGGCGTTGCCGGCTCAACCTGCACGGGCTTGATTGAAAAACTTGATTGAACGTTAGTCGTATTATATTTATTCAATACCTCAAGATATTCCTTACTTGCAATATCGATATCAAATTCATAGGTTTTTACGGTAGCATCAAATGGTACTAACCTGGCCTTTTGCGCATACAGATCATTCAACTCCTTATCAATTGCCTGTATGCTGTAGCTTGCAAGATCTCTCGATACTTCAAGCGACATTTTTTGTTTTACAAGGTCATCCTTAGCCACCAGGGGATTGGTAATGTATTTGTCCGAGCTGTTATTGATTTGAGCCGCTAATTGTTTTTGTAATGAATCTAAGGTTGGTTTATACGTGGGGTTAAATCCGCTGTGGACATACTGTTCATTTAGTGTCCGAAGCCGATCTTCTGTGCTTGTAATTGCCTGGTTGTACTGGCTTATTGTCGATTCAATATATTTCCGGTCCTTTGGATCAAACCGGTCAGCTATAGCTTTAATGGCGCCGTCATAGGACGAAATAGTTCTTTGCGCCTCCATCTTTTTATCAGAATAAGCTAATATTTGTGTATAGATGGCTTTGGACTGATCATCAAGATTTAAAATGCCATTTTTTATCTTGTATTGCTGAAGTTCAGCCTTTTTTTCATTGAGTGCATTTCTTTTTTCGGTTAACAAATTTGATAAAAAGCCAATGGCATTTGATTCATTTTGTTTAACATTTACCGCATAATAATCTATAAATTCTTTACACAGGGTATTAACAACAAAGGCCGATAACCGGGGGTTATCAGAAATAAAGCTTATAGTAATGAAATCGCTCTCCCCATCCCGCTCAACGTTCAGGTTTTTTCTTAAAGAGCGTTCATCATACTTCATAGAGATAAGTAACTGGTTCAACCCGCTTTCGTCTTTGTTGTACAGTGACAAAGGCTCACCGTTTTGCAGTTTATACCTGTAAACGACGAGCGCATTGGCTATTGCCGGAGCGTTTAAGTTTTCAAGTTGATGATTAAGACTTCGGAATGGGCCTGGACTGCTCAGGTCGTGAATAATTAATTGATAGGAAACGTTATCTATCAATTTTTTTAGTTTAATGATCTCTGTTAAATTACTAAACTCACGTGTAATTTCATCCTGCTGTGCATTTGGCGAGTTTTCTTTATCCAACAGGTGCCTGGATGCATCAACAATGCCGGTAGCTATTTGCGTAGTTGAAACATATTGATCGGGAATATTTTTGACAAAAAAGTACGAAGCAATTACCGTTGCCATAACAATGATAATTATTACGTATTTATATTTGCCTAAAAGTGAAAAATACGATGACACTTCCATTATTTATTTTATGCTTTCGAGCTTTGCTCCCAAAAGTTCCTCAAGATTAGTTTTAGCAGTAAATACAGCCAACTCAGCCTGCAGCCTGAATGAGTTTTGATTATAAAGGTTTGTCAACGCTTCATTATAAATATGAAATGTTGTTTCTCCTTTTTCAAATGTATGTTTAAGTTGATTTACTGCCGTTGTTGCATCCTGCAAGGCATTTACCTTGTTACGTAAATCTGCCTGCGCCTCTAAATAAGCAAAGTAAAAACGCTTTACACTCGCTTCTATTTTTAGATAATATTCTTCCTGCTCTTCCTCTGCAACTTTAACAGCCACCCTGGCATTATGAACAGTATAAGGCTTTTCAAAAAGCGACCCTAAACTAACTGTGGCTATTAATTGATATCCCCTAAAAATATTGGGCTGCGTTACATTTATAACACCCTGCGGGCTGTAAATATAGGAACCGCTAAAAGCATCGAGCCAGGTGAAGCTGGCCTGGTGAAAAGAACTTTTCGCAATATTAACCTGATCTTTCAGTACTTTGACATGCGGGTAGTTATTTTTAGCTGCCGCTATCAGTTTTTCAAGATAAGGATAAGATAAATCCTGGAACACCGTTTCCTGAGCATAAATATTACCGGAAAAAGTTAAAATAAATAATAAGAAGCAAATTGTTTTGAATTTATTATACATCTTTTTAAGCCCTTTCTTTCTGAAACATCGCCGGCACTCTTCTTATCATGATTTTAATACCAAGCCAAAAAGGGTATTTCACCGTCACCACCCTGTTATCAACCAATGACATACTCCTAAAAATATTTAATAACTGTAGAAGTAAGTATAAGCCCGAATTTCGTAAAAATATACTGGCTTTGGTAACACCGCGATTGTCTTTAATTTTAACAAATCCGGCCTTTGTGCCCTCATCCTTATTTGCGTGCCTATTTTGTGTTGATAACTTACTAAGAGACCTATCTGCAATAATGCACATTGACCGGAATTTATAAAAATCGAAGATCTTATCCCTGGTACCAGCATGTTTGTTTTTATAAATTGCAGAACCCATTGAAGTTAATTTTATTACAATTAAAATCGCCCGCACAATCCGTCCAGCAATTAAATTTTTTTTAATGATCTGTCCGTCTGCTTATTCTATTATGAGCTCACTTGATTACGTATTTTTTTATGAAAAGGTTTCTAAAAACAAGCTTAATTCCTTATTTTATCCCTAAAAAATATTTTTCTTATTTTTCTTTAGTTTAAATATAATTACTTTCAAATTAAATATTTTTTGATGAGAGAAGTAAGTTAACTAATATCAAAATCATATTAATTACAAAAACGGTTTTGTAACAATTTATTATTTTGGCAAAAAACAAAAAATATCAAATATTATTTAAAAATAAATATCCCAAAACCTTGTTGCTTCAGCCTGGGCGCTGTCTGCAATACTTGCCAAATAATTTTCGCTCAATTTAAATGAACTTATTAGCCAGTCGGTAGTTGACGAGATCAAGCTGCTTTGTACAGAATGAACTCCGTCAAGACAGGGAATCAATTTAAGGTCTTCATCAAGGCCTTTTCCGGTTGCCTTTGTTAGTGACTCTTTTCGGGTCCATAACATAAAAAAACGTTCAACTGATGAGGTTTGATTTATATAGCTGATCTCGTTTGTACTAAAATTATCTTCTAATACATCTCTATAGTTGTAGGTCACATCTACAAGTTCGGTATCGGCACCTATATTCGAACTTGAGACCGCAAGTAATATCCAATCGCCGGAATGAGAGATATTATACTGCAGATTTGCATTCTTTATGTGAGGCTTTTTATTGACCCCAATTTCAAGTTCAATAGACGAAGGCTGTTGGTTTAAATACTTGCCTAAAATAATTCTTAATGCGCCGCGACTGATAATAAACCTGTTTTTGTCCCTGGTATGAAAATATCGGTTGGCTCTTGCAATTTCGCCGGGGTTGATCAAGGCTAAGAAGTTGTTGAGAAGCGAAAAATTTGAACTGATATTAATTCTCCAGACATCAATGTTATTATCCAGCTTAAAATCGCAGGCTGAAGCATTTACCCAACTAATATCATCTAAATAGCGATTGTAAATTTTAATAAGGGACATTTTTTGAATAAACGTATAGAGATTCAATGCATTGCGTTGCCGCTAATGTCTAACAAATTTACTTATTTGCAGCTTCAATACATGTTTATCTCCAATAAATTGTTTTCAATATCTTTGGCGCACTATGATCAAAAAACATCTGCTGCCGGTTATATTTTTACTTACCTGTACTTTTTCGGCAAAGGCAAATTTTAATTTTGACAGCAATTGCATTGATGCCTATAAAGCCATTTTAAGCTTAAAAATTGATGAGGCAAAATTGCTGATCCGAAAAGAAAAACAACAAAACCCACAGAACGGCATCGTTATTTTATTGGAGAATTATGCTGACTACTTTGGTCTATTGGCATCAGAGAGTAAAACAGATTACGAAAGATTAAAGGATAATAAATCTGCACGGATATCTGCTTTAGAAGATAACGACAGTAATTCACCTTTCTATCTTTTTTCGCAGGCCGAGGTTTATTTACAGTGGTCGTTTTTAAAGGCAAAATTTGGTGATTATGTATCATCTGCTCTCGATGCAAGAAAGGCAGGTAATTTATTAAATGAGAACATAGAAAAATACCCAAACTTTTTACCCAACAAAAAAGGTTTAGCTTTAGTAAATGTCATCTTCGGTTCTATACCGGCAAGTTTCAAAAGCATAACACGTTTTTTGGGCATGAGCGGTGATGCTAGATGGGGCCTTAAACAATTAGAAGAGCTTAGGATCGAACTGCCAAAAACAAAATACAGCTTTTATAATAACGAGGTAATATTCTTTATTTGCACTATTGATATAAATGTGCTGCACAATTTAAACGACTATCCGAAACTGATCTCGTATTTATCCGAAATGGAAAGCAATAGTTTGTTGAAAGCATATTTACAAGGCTACGTCGCCTCAAAAACCGCCCATAATGACGAGGCGATAGCCTTCCTGGAAGCCGGCCCAAAATCAAACGAATATGTAAAATTGCCGGCGATAAATTATCTTTTAGGCTGTGCCAGGCTAAACAAAATAGACAGCAATCCGCCTGTTGCTTTATATGAGTATATAAAAGAGTTTAAAGGAATAAATTATATAAAAGACGCTTACTTAAAAATCGCTTATTATTATTTGTTGCAAAACGACCCTGAAAAATACGCTTATTTTATAAAAATGGTGAAAAGCAGGGGATATGCTATAGATGAAAAGGATAAGCAGGCCCTAAGTGAAGCAAATGATATAAAACCGGACATTGGCCTGTTAAAAGCAAGGTTTTATTTTGACGGCGGTTATTATAACAAGGCGCTAGCCCAACTGCTCAATAAAGATGTTAACAGCCTGAAATTATTAAGAGATAAAACGGAATATTATTACCGGCTTGGCAGGGTCTATGATAAAACGGACAAACCCAATGACGCCATTTTAAACTACCAGCGTGCAATTAATTTTGGCAAAACAACCAGGTATTACTACTCTGCTAACGCAGCCTTAAGTATTGGCCGTATTTTTGAAGAAAAACGGGATTATAAAAGGGCGGCGGATTATTATAACCAGGCCATTGATATGAAAGATCATGAATATAAAAACAGTATTGATGATGATGCAAAGGCGGGGTTGAAGAGAATAGGCCGATAAAGAATTTCGGATTTCGGAATTTCGATTTCGTATTTTTTTATGGTCTGAATCAGAACTTAAAAAAATTTGGGATTTTCAAGACGCTTTTGCTTTTGACAACGCCAGCAAAATGCGTGATAATTATTATTTCGGAATCGTTTCTTGAAGTCTCCCCAACCGGGGGAGATTTACAGGGGGCTGCTCGGTTCCTTTGTAAACCTAACATTATTCTTCATAGCCTGCAAATGATGCTTATTCACCTTTTGCTTCAATGCCTCAAAATCAAATTCGTGGTTAGTGCCGCAATCTAATAGATTAAAATAGGTGGATGGTTTGGTGCTTTCGAAATATTCCAGCAGGTTGCTGCTCCATATTAGCTGGCAATCACCTTTAATTCTCTTAGCAATTTCGTTAATTCCATTTTTAAATTCGATGTATCTTATATTGCTTGATTCTAAATTCCCTTGCGGATAATAAAGCAATATGTTACCGGGCTGGCTTAATAGTTCTGCTGCATAGTTTAAGCTTTTACCAACTGTCCACGACCCGGGATCCACTGAAAAGGAGCCGCAATATTTTAACCACCAATTTTTTTCAATTTGCTTTTTTACCGACATCATATACAGCCCTTTTAACTTTTGCTTTTTATTTATGAATTTAAAGCACAGATAAATAGCAAAAAAACCATCCAGGAACCCAAAGTGGTTACACATTAATATGTAGGAATGGTTGGGTTTTATTTCAATGTCATTCATAATCATTTTATTAAAACGCTTTCTGAAAAACCAGATGAGAATCAGTGCACCCAATCTAATAAGGAAAAAAGGAAGTGGCTTTGCCTTGATAATCATAATAACAGATCAGTTAATGAGTTTACGAAACCTTTCTTGATCATTTCGTGGCCTTCATTTAATATAATTACTTCAGCCTGTTTAAGTTTCGCGATAAATGCATCCCCGATGCCCGGAGGGAAAGACTTGTCGCTTTTCCCAAATATAAAGATGCTTTTTATTTTTTGTTCCTTAAGTACTTGTAATAAACGGGGCTCGTCTGTTTCCAAAAATCGCAGATAGGTAAAACAGGCATAAAAATTAAACCGGAGGTCGGGAGTGCCGATCTCATTGTATAAAACTTTATAATCTTCGTTATTTATAAATTTAAGTCGTTTAAAAAGTTTGAGCATGCCTGTTAATGCACTTTTGTTAAGGGCTACTTTTTCTAAAATTTTATTCCCTGTTTTATTTTTACTAAAAAAAGGTATCAGGCTGCCAGGATCTAAACTGGAAGGCGCGGCAACAATGTATTCACTAACCATCGGCGCCAACTCCTCAACAATGATGGTGGCATAATGTGTCCCCATGGAATAGCCTATAACCGAAAAACGTTCTATCTTTTCATGTTTGCAAAAGTCGGCAAACAGTGCAGCCAATTCTTTCTTGCTTATGCCTTTTTTTATGGTTGGTAAACTCTGATCCTTTAATTTGGTTTCCTTGTGAAAGAAAAGGTCAAATCCATAAAACGTATATTTTGAACCTAATGTGCTCTCTAAAATTTTAAACTGCTTGCCGTGCATCCCGTAACCGTGAAAGCATAACATACTTTGGGAGCCGTTCCCAAACTTGTAAAAATGAAGATTAACCAGGTCATTTTCAAAGTAATGCTCGGTCATGAGAATTTATATTAATATTTTGAGAGCCAAGAGTCAAGAATCAAGCGCCAAGACAAAGAATTACTTATAATTCCTGGCTTTCACGGTTCTCGATTCCTCGCTCTTGACTCTCGGTTCTTGATTCTTGGCTCTTGGTTCTTTCCTCAACAGAGCTATCGCCCAAACATAATCACCATCGTGCGAAATAGTTAAACTTATGTTAAAAACGCTTTGTTCTTTACGGATAATAACTCGTGGCTGGCTTGCGGGCTTGTCACGGATTATTTCTATTTTTTTCCATCCTAAGGTTGACGAATCAATTTGCTTGATCGCCTTGTAAACCGCCTCCTTTGCGGCCCAGGTGGAAGCATAACGCAATAATGAATTATTAAATTGATCGCAATAAGCTATTTCATTAAGTGTATAAACCTTTTTTTTGAAAAGATCATTAAATGAAGCCTCGAAACCAGGGATAAAAACAAGATCGTTGCCTACCGCAAAATTTTTGGCAGTGACGAGTCCATCGGTTATTTTTAAAACATCATTCTCCATCGACACCAAGCCCCATAATGTTAAAACCGCCATCGACAAAATGAATATTGCCGGTTACTTTTTTCGACAAGTCGGAGAAGTAATATAGCGCAGCATCCCCGACATCACCGGCATCTATGTTTCCAAGAGGGGCGGTAAATTTTCCAACCTTTCGTAGTTTTCTTACGCCTGGTATACCGCCGGATGAGGTGGTCATCACCAGCCCGGCAGAAATTGCGTTTACCCTAACGTTTACATCCCCGAAATGACTGGCCAGGTAAAGCATAATGTTTTCAAGGGCGGCCTTATTTATTGCCATACCGGCATACCCCGGAAAAACCCGTTGCGATGCATTATAAGTGAGTGTTAAAATGGATGCATTTTTTGCCAGCAAAGGTTTCGCTACCCTGCTGATCCTAAGCAACGAGTAAGCGCTGATATTAAATGAATCCATCAAATCTTCAAATGGGATATCCAGGTAGGAGGGTGCAGGCTCATCGTTTCCTGGTAAGCTGTAGCACATTACCTGCTGATTACCGAACGCCACTCCATGCAAAATATAATTAATCGGCCCTGCATCATTATAGATCGTCCGCATAAACGCTGTTATTTCAGCTTCGTTCCTTACGTCAACTTCGGCGGATAACCGGCTATCCATACCATTTTGTTTCATCAAAAATAAAACTTCAGCTCTTGTATCCGCAACATAACTTAGCGCAACTATACAGCCAGACTGATGCAATTTTTTTGCAATATCCCAGGCAATAGAATTTTCGTTCCTTACGCCAAAAATTACGGCAATTTTATCTTTGTTGTTTATCATTACCAAGATTTGACCCCGATGGGGTCATTGTGTTAACAAAAATGCTTTTTCACCCTCTTTCCGCCGCAGGCGAAGAGAGGGTCGACAAGCGAAGCGATGTCGGGGTGAGTAGATGGCGCCATGCATTTGCGCAAATGCCGCTTTCAATCGCTTCCATAATCTACTCACCCGGTCTTTGCTTCGCTCGACCACCCTCTCTCCGACAAGTCGGAAAGAGGGTAGAAAATTGTCCTTATTTAATAATATTGTTCAAAAACCCATCGAGCTATCATTTATACATCCCTTGAAATAGACATGGCGCTGTTTGTGCCGCCAAATCCATAATTTAAACAGGCCAACTGGTTTATCTCTTTGGCAAATGCCTTTTGAGGTACCAAATGCCTGTACGCTTCCAATGGCTTCTTAGGGCCCTGCCAGCTATCCAATGTTTGGAAATGCTCAAGTCCGGGATTTAGTTTATTAGAATTTAAACAAGGCAAAACCATTTGGTTTTCGAGCATTAGTAAACCCGTAATAAACTCCACCGAACCCGCTCCCCCCAGCATGTGGCCGAATTGGGATTTTGGCGCGCAAATATGGTAACCGTCCTCGCCCAAAGCATCTACTACACTTAATAACTCCACCGCATCTCCGGCGGGTGTTGAGGTACCGTGCACTTTAACTACATCGGGTTTGCGCCCCGTTTCACCTAATAAACCTTTCCACATCCTTTGCTGTCCGGCAAATGAAGGGTAGAACATGTCGCCATCGCCATCGGAATTATTGAAATACTCATCAATTACTGCTAAAATTTTAGCTCCGCGCGCTTTAGCCATTTCATATTCTTCTAATGCGACAATGCCTGCGCCAAACGAACATACAAAGCCGTTCCTATTCATATCAAAAGGGCGTGAGCTTTCTTCAGGCGCAAAGCCTTTGCTCAACACCTGCATGCCATCAAAACCAATAAAAGTTTCCAGCGATGTCCCTTCTAATCCGCCTGCAATCACCCTGTCTTGTACGCCAAATTTTATCAGCCTGTAAGCATAGCCGATATTGCCGAGTCCGGTTGCACATGCAGATCCTATTGCTTCACAAACCCCTTTGTTTTTTATAAGGCAGGATATATTGGCAGCATCGCGGTAAAACATGGTACGGTCAATGGTATGCGAACCGGCTATACGGGATTTTTTCCCCTCCACAAAAAAATTATGCCAGGCTATCCTTAATATCAGGTTCCCGGCCCCGCCGGAGCCAACAATAACTCCGGTTTGCTCCGACTGTGTTTCCTTTGCTGTCCAGCCGGCCATTTTAATGGAATCCAAAGCGCCAAGCATTGCCCATATGCTGCCCACATCGGCGGTAGCGAGATTGGCATCAGGAATTCTGCATAGTGTATCGATATAAGTTTCAGGGTAGGCTTCGGCAATTGGCGCTAAAACGGCCTCCAAACCCATTTCTTCCTCGGTAATATACCCGGATACCACAGAGCGCACCTGCTTGCCATAAGCAGCAGCTTTATCCCATTGCCTGATGAGGCTTTGATTTGAAAATAGTTTATTGCTGAAATCATCAAGGTTTGAGCAGGTGGGGAAAGCTCCGCCCATACCAACAACAGCCACTTTTCTTCCTGCTGCCTGCATATATTATTCCTTTTCTTCTTCTTTTTCTTCTCTTGCTTTTACCGCTATTATCAAATCAACAATGTCTTTTACCTTAGAACCCATGTGATCGATGTCATCATCGTCAAACTCGATCCCGAATTTATGTTCCATCTTTGCAGCGATATTGATCAATTCAGTTGATGGCGTGCTCAAATCCGTTAGGAAATCTGTTTCTTCGGTTACCCTAGCTAATCGTGCAGGATCAATTGTTCTAACTGTTTTTAAGATCTCAATTAAACCATCAATTATTTCTTGTCTTTCCATTTTATGCTTCTTTTTTAAAAAGTTCAACTTTTACCGCCCTGCCTGTGATATCAAATAATTCGGTAACCAATACAAAATCTTTGCTAATATCATATTTTAATAACCTTTCTTCGTCAAATACACTAAAATAATCATCTAAATCCAGATTTTTAGGTATTTTATAAATCCTGCCGTCGCAAACCATTTGGCGCCATTTATTAAATTTAATATTGCCCATGCTGATAAAAGTATCGCCAACTTCTAAATAATTATGAAAGTTAACCTGCCCGATACTTATAAAAGTGGGAACTAACACGTCCTTCAATTCATCAGGGGTGCAATTTTGTTTACGGCACTCTAAAAAGGTGCCGCAGGAAACTATGCTTGCCTGGGCAAACGCTTCCACCTGGTCAACGCCTCTGAATACCCCAAAATGGTCGCGGACATCTCTTGTTTTGGGCGAGTAGCTTGCCACTATACCTTTGTCGGGGGAATGCCAGTGATAGGCATTGAGCAATAACTTTGTAGGCCCATGCAGCAGCAGCATTTGTGCAGGATTAACCCCTGCCAGGTTACCATTATTTATTCTTTCTAAGAAGGCACTTTTTTCAGTGATCATAATATACCGCCGTTGATATGGATATTGGTACCATTAATATAGGATGCTTTTTCCGATAACAAGAATGCTATGGCATCAGCAATGTCATCAACTTTTCCAAACCTTTTTGCGGGGATCAAATTAAGATATTGTTCTTTTATCGTTTCGGACAAACCTGCCGTCATATTTGTTTCAATAAAACCCGGGGAAACGCTGAGCACCCTGATATTATGACTTTGATTAAGGGCCGCCGCTTCCTGTGCCAATGATCTCGATAAGGCTACCAAACCCGCTTTTGTTGCCGCATATACCGATTGAAATGCATTGCCGCTTTCACCAACCACCGAACTAATATTGATGATTACGCCACGATTATTCAGCCCGAAAATTTTCATGGCAGTTTTGCAAATCATAATAGGAGCCCTTAAATTCACATTGAGCATGGCGTCAATCTCATGCTCGGGCTGGTAATTTAATGGTTTGTCGTAGGTAACGCCTGCGTTATTTATCACGGCGTACAGTGAATCACCATGTTCTTTTTTTAGTTGTTTGCAAAAATTTGCAAGCTGCTCTTTATCCGAAAAATCGGCGCATAAAATATGGCTTCCCGGTTCAATATCGGTAAAACTTTCTTTTTTGGAGGCATGTAAAATTAAAGTGTATTCGCCGGAGAGCTTTTTCGAGATCGCTAAACCCAACCCTTTGCCCGCGCCTGTAATTAATACTTTTTTTTTCTCCATCAGGGCTGAAACTACAGTTTAATAATTGGGCTGCAATATAATAATATTAAAATAAACGGGGGATGATAGAATCCAGCCAATTCATTTCTCAAGCCATCCTGTTCGTCGCAAATTGTTTGGCTAAACCTGGTTTTTATCTCAGTATTTCATTCCGATAGTTATCTAGATTATCACAGATAATGAGTTAGTCAAATTGTGCCAGCGATGCGTGTTCAAATAACGTTCCCACCAATAATTACGTTTCATTGATTAGCATGTGAAGAGATTGCTTCGTTCCTCGCAATGGCGCTCTGTTATGTATTGATTATAAGCGCGTTGCAGATATGTAATTGATCAAAATGTTTTAAAGTCTCCCCAACCGGTCCAAAGGACTCCAATGGAGGGAAGATTTAGAGAGGGCTCAAAACACCGTCCCCTGCATTAAAAAGAAAACACCAATTATAGCAAATCCCATGCTTGCAAACCATAAAAGCTTTCGTTTTGTAATGATGGAGATCGCCCCGATGGCTATAGCAACCTGGAACAATGTTACGCCTCTTGCTAATACTTTGTGCCTGGCCACATGCTCATCTGATTCTTTTTGAAAAGCCTTTGCTTCGGCCATAATTTTTGCCTGGTCGGCCTTATTTGCTTTTATCTTTGCTGCATCTTCTGGCGCAGGAGCTTTACCTAAAGCAAACAATATTTTATTCGCCGAGGCGATTTGTTCTGTTTTAATGCTCTTGGCCTGGTAAAACGCCCACTGGTCTGATGAGCGTATCTGCGCCAGCATTGCTTCATCGGAATGATCGCCGGCCAAAAGGCCAGTTATCGCTGCCAGTACGGCAAAAACGGCGGTTGTTAACGCCACATAAAGCACCCATTTCTCTTTGCCTTCCGAAAGTATATGATGGGCATGTTCGTTGCTTTGCTCATGTATATTTTCTGAATAATTTTCTATTTCGCTCATATAATATTTTATTTTTTGCAAAATTAATTATTTCTAAGGCATTAGTTAAAACCAAGAACCAAGAACCAAGAACCAAGAACCAAGAGTCAAGATAAAAAATAAACTCCGTTCCACTTACAGGGATATGCTGCTCATGGCTTAAATTATTTCATTTTTAACGACCCGTTATCTATTTCGCTATTTTGTCTTGATTCTTGGTTCTTGTCTCTTGATTCTTTTTCAATTTAAAGATGATCTGATCAACAAGCTTTTACCTGCAAGGCCCGCCGAAGTAACCTCTAATTTTATATCCCCCGGTTTCTCTGTTGATTTTATAACCACCAAACATTTCCCGTGCCAGGCTTTACGTTGCGGCCGCTGGTAACTCTCTAAACTTCGTGGGTCAGCATTGCCAACGCCGGCAATTGTTCCCGGGCCTTCAATTTTAAAATGCACAAGGTTATCAGCACGCGGGTTTAGGTTGCCTTTAGTATCAGTTAGTTCTACAGTTATATAGCTTAAATCCTCGTTATTTGCTTTTAATTGGATCCTATCGGCTGACAGCTTAATTTTTGCAGGCGCGGAAGCGGTATGCAATGCAGCGGTTTTGACCTTTTTATCGCCGTCATAACCGATGGCCACCAACGAGCCCGGTTGATATGGCACATCCCAGGTCGCTATAAATTTGGTGGAACGGTTGGTTTCCTTTTTGCCCAATGACCTGTTATTTAAAAATAATTCCACCTGTTGGCAGGAGGAATATACATTTACGGTTAAAGGCTTATTTTCATAGCCTTTCCAGTTCCAGTCGGCCAGCACGTCAAACCAATTCCACTTTGACCATTGGCTTTTCTTTGGGTTTAATGGAAATGACGGTTTTGGCGCGTTTACAAAAATTGATAGCTGATCATTTTTCCAAAGCGCATCCCGGTAATACGATTGGGGGCGTTTCCATCCGCAGATATCAATATCCCCGCAATAGGCAAGGTTCCAGGGATAAGAAGTGGTCCTTTGAGGATAGCCAAGCCAACCTATGCTTGCCTCGCCGATATAATCATAAGCTGTCCAAACAAAATCACCAATAACATACGGATGATCAACCACGTTCATCCAGCTTCCAAAAGCTTCTAAAGGATATGATTCTGTTCCCACCATAATGCGGTTTGGGATCCGTTGATGGTCTGCTTCATAATGGTTTATGTTCAGGGTATCGCCGCCAACCGCATAATTATACCCGCTAACGTCTAAGGCGGCAAAATAGGGGTCCTTATTCACTTTAAGGTTGTCGACAGCAGAAGTTATGGGACGCGTGGAGTCAATATTTTTTATATAGGATGCCAGCGCAATGGCAGTTTGTACGCCTTCGGGCGTTCCCTTTTCAGGGATCTCGTTCCCGATGCTCCACATAATGATGCTGGGATGGTTTCGGTCGCGCAAAACCATGCTTTCAATATCTTTTTTCCACCAATCGTTAAAATACAAATGGTAATCATAAGCGTTTTTACCGTACTTCCAGCAATCAAACGCCTCATCAATAACCAGCATGCCCAATCTGTCGCAGGCTGCTAAAAATGCCGGGCTTGGCGGGTTGTGCGAACATCTTATGGCGTTAAAGCCGCTGGCTTTTAATAACTCAACTTTTCTTTCTTCGGCCCTGTCATACGCTTTTGAACCAAGCGGCCCATTGTCATTATGAAAACAGCCGCCTTTTAACTTAATGGTTTTACCGTTTATTTGGAAACCGTTTTCAGCATCAAAGGAGATTTTACGGATCCCAAAAGTTGTTCTCTCCTGATCGGCTAATTTCTCATCATAAGATATTTCGGTAACTGCCGTATACAAAGACGGCGATTCGTTCGACCACAGTTCCGGGTTACCGATAACCGCATCACCGTTAAACTCAAAAGAAGATCCCGATTTAACAGACTCTTCCTTTTGCATGTTCGCAACCTCTTTGTTTGCCTTATCTAATATCCTGATATTCCATTTAATCTTTAAATCGTGTTCGCTTTCATTTAAAACCCTGGTTTTGATATTGGCTTTGGCCGATGATGGGCTAACATCCGGCGTAGTAATGGACGTGCCCCATTGGGCTATATGCACCGGATCGGCAACCTTTAACCAAACGTGACGATATATACCCGAGCCGGAATACCAGCGGCTGTTCTGCCCCTCGTTTTTCACTTCAACCGCGATAACATTTTTTGAGCCGAATTTGATCTTATCAGTTATATCATACCAAAAACTGGTATAACCGTAAGGGTGCTGGCCGATATTTTGCCCATTGATAAATACCGTCGGGTTCATATAAACCCCGTCAAACTGAATAATGATACGTTTACCCTTTTGTGTAACAGGAATGGTAAATGTTTTACGATACCAGCCGGTTCCGCCCGTTGTAAAACCGCCCCCGATCTGGCTTATAGCAGTCCGGTTGAAAGGCGAGGAAGTTCCCGGAAGGTCTTCAATGCTCCAGTCATGCGGAAGATCGACCTTCCGCCATTTTGAATCGTCAAAACTAGGTTGTTCTGCCCCCTGGGCGCCGCCACGATAAAAGGACCAGTTATTATCAAATAAAACAGTTCCGGTATTTTGGGCAAAGCCGCTGACAAATGTCAATAGCAGCATAAGAATAAGGGTGATTTTTTTGGACATATTGATGTTGGATCGGTCAGAATCGAAGGCTAAAAGTAGTCACAAATTCTGCAATTGCAGGGGCTGTTTAAAAAATATGTGACTTTAACTGCAAGAGATGGCGCAGAGACGGTGTAGAGACGCGATGCATCGCGTCTCTACGAAGCGCAAAATCTACCGCAATAAACCTGGTTCAGCTCCCTCCGGATCTTTATAATTTTTGATAAAATCGGCTACTTTGGCGGCTTCTTCAAACATAAGTTCACCGATGCCGTCGTATTCCCATTCAACCATATCTTCATCAAAAATAATATTTCCCATACCTACTGCGCCCTCAGTTAGTCTGAAAACCCCGGTTGGATAATAGTCACCATTGGGCAATAGCCGATTAAACGGGGTAATGGTAAGGTGGCGCGGCCCTTCGGTGGTATTTATATTATAACTAGCTTGATTTACCATAGTGATATATCTTTTCCACAAAAATATTGAATTTTATTTGTGTTGTCCAATGATTTAAAAAACATGAAAATTTACCTGAAACAGCATTTCTATACAAATTCCTGCGGCAATTATAATAAGTTTGCCCCTTGGTTCCGGTGAACCAGTGAACTAACAAAAATGAAATTAACTATATACGGGGCGGCGAGACAGGTTACCGGGAGCATGCATTTGCTGGAGGTGGGCCAATTTAAAATATTAGTGGATTGCGGGCTTGATTATGAGAAAGACCGAAGCGCGCAGTCAAATGAAAATTTTCCTTTTGATCCTGCGGAAATTGACGTTGTTATTTTAACCCATGCCCATATCGATCATTCGGGCAATCTGCCAACGCTTGTTCGTTTAGGGTTTGAAGGACAAATATTGTGCACCCCACCCACAGCCGATTTAGCTGAATTATTACTGCTCGACTCGGTAAGCATATTTATGCGGAAAGCGCATAGCGGCCGCAAAAATCGCAAAGGAAAATTTAACACAGGCGCTCAACCGTTGTACCTTCAAAAACATGTGATGGATACCGTTGAACGTTTTGTAACTATCGGGTTTAACCGGCCTTTTCGGATAAACGGGGACATAGAGCTTACATTTATACCTGTAGGCCACTTATTGGGCGCTGCTGCAGCCGTGTTAAAAATAAATGATAATGGCATTGAAAAGTCAATTGCTTTTACAGGCGATGTAGGCCGTAAAAATTATCCGGTGCTGGATGATCCGCAAGAACTGCCGCCGGTCGATTATTTGGTAACCGAATCGACCTATGGAGGCAGATATCATACCAATGACAAAACAGTTGAGCAAACCCTAATAGAAACCATTGAGAAGACTTGTATAAAAGAACAGGGCCGCCTGATCATTCCGGCCTTCAGCATCGGGCGTACGCAATCATTGGTATATTCTCTTAATAAGATATTCAGCGGCGGTTTATTGCCCTCCGTAAAAGTATTTGTCGACAGTCCGCTGGCAACCCGCTCAACCGAAGTATTCAGGAAATATCATTATTTGGTGAACAAGGAAGCACAGGAGTTTTATAACCGGCAGGGCGATGAGTTTGAGTTTGATAACCTAACGTACGTTGAAACGCTGAAAGACAGCCGGCAGATATCAAATTATTTTGAGCCCTGCATCATTATTTCGTCAGCAGGGATGCTGGATGGCGGCAGGATACAGGACCACCTGTTTTATAACATTCAGAACTACTATTGTACCATATTATTTATTGGCTATTGCGCTAAAGGCACATTAGGCTACCGTTTATTGCGGGGCGACCCGATTGTTCACATCAAAGACCGCGACCTGGCTGTTTACGCTACCATAAAGCAAACTGATGTGCTCAGCGCCCATGGCGATCATACCGACCTTGTAAATACGGTTAAGCAGCAGGATAAAGGAAAGCTTAAAACTGTTTTCCTGGTACATGGCGAAACGGAATGTATGCAGGCATTCGCCGATGCTTTGGAGGGTGAAGGCTACAATGTGATCATACCGGAAAAAGGGATGAAACACGAATTGAAATAGCACGAATTTTCACGAACAAAAAATGAATTACACTAATCATGATGAATTAGATTAGTGTAATTCGAAAAAATTCGTGCTTATTGTTTCTTAAAGTGTTCAATAATCAAGTTCGCCAGTTCCAAACCTATTCTTTCCTGGGCTTCATTGGTTGATGCTCCTATGTGCGGTGTCAGTGAAATTTTTGGATGGGTAAGTATATCAACTCGTGGCGTTGGTTCATTATCATAAACGTCAAGGGCTGCGAAAGAAATTTTCCCGCTGTCGAGGGCGGTAATTAAAGCTTCTTCGTCTATTAACCCGCCGCGGGAGCAATTAACAACCCCGGCGCCTTTTTTCATCTGTTCAAACTCCGTTGATCCGATTATCGGCTTATCAACAAACGGGGTATGAATAGTAATAAAGTCGGCCTGTTTTATGACCTCATCATGGGTTGCCGTTTTAACGGTTATTTTAACCTTTGCACCACCGCCTAAAACCAGTTCGACTTCGGGATTAAAAGGATAAACATCATAGGCTAATACATCCATTCCAACACCTAAAGCAATTTTGGCTACTTCCCGGCCAATGCGGCCAAAACCCAATATCCCTAATGTTTTTCCGCGCAACTCAATGCCTTTGGCGTAAGCTTTTTTTAGATCGTTAAACTTGGTAGCCCCCTCGACCGGCATTTTACGGTTGCTATCCTGCAAAAAACGCACCGCGGTAAATAAATGCGCGAATACCAATTCGGCTACGGACAAGGATGATGATGCTGGCGTGTTATATACGCCAATGCCTTTTTCCCTCGCGTATTCCACGTCAATGTTATCAACGCCTACACCGCCGCGCCCAATCAATTTAAGGTTGGGACAGGCATCCATTAATTCTTTACGGACTTTGGTTGCGCTCCGCACCGTAATGCCGTCATAGTTTTTCAATTTAACAGGCAATTCATTCTGCGGTATATTGGTGGTATCAATTTGAAACCCGGCTTCTTCTAAGAGTTGTTTACCTGCCGGGTCAATTCCGTCGTTAGCTAATATTTTGATCATTTGTGTTAGAGATTAGAGATTAGAGGTTAGAGGTTAGAGGTTAGAGATTAGAGATTAGTCAAAGTTTCCTGCTAATCACTAACCTCTAATCTCCAATCACTGACCCTTATTTTTTTCGTGAAATTCCTGCATGGCGTCAACCAGTACATATACACTGGTAATTGGCAATGCATTATAAATTGAGGCCCTGAACCCGCCTACGCTCCTGTGTCCCTTAACGCCAACTATTCCTTTTGCTTCGCATAGTTTGAGGAATGGTTTTTCATGCTCCGGGTCTTCAGTAACAAAACAGACATTCATGTGCGAGCGGTCTTCCGGCACGCAAACACCCTTAAATAATGGATTACGGTCAATTTCCTGGTATAACACCCTTGCTTTCGCATTGTTTTCATTTTCCATTGCTTCTACTCCTCCCTTGGATTTTAGCCAGTTAAGGGTAAGCATGGAAACATAAATAGCGAAAACCGGTGGCGTATTGTACATCGAGCCGCCTTCAATTTGTGTTTGATAGTTGAACATGGCCGGTATTTTGCGTCCTGTTTTGCCCAAAATATCATCCTTAACAATTACCAGGGTGACGCCTGCAGGGCCCATATTTTTTTGCGCACCGGCGTAGATCAACCCAAAGTCAGCTACATTGATCTTACGGCTGAAAATGTCTGAAGACATATCACAAACAATCGGTACAGGTGATTTTGGAAAACCTTGCGACTGGGTTCCATAGATCGTGTTATTTGATGTCATATGGAAATAAGCCGCGTCAGCAGGTATTTTATAATCATTAGGGATATAAGTAAAATTACTTTCCCTGGATGTTGCTACAACCTGCACTTCGCCAAAGTATTTTGCTTCTTTAATAGCCTTATTTGCCCAAACACCCGTTTCCAGGTAGGCAGCTTTGCCGCCTTCGGGCAACAGGTTATAAGGGGCTAAAGCAAACTGTGTGCTGGCGCCACCCTGCAGAAACAATACTGAATAACCTTCGGGCACACCAAGTAATTCTTTTACCAGTCTTATAGCCTCATCTAAAACACCTTCAAATTCAGCAGAACGGTGTGAAATTTCCAGTATTGAAAGCTCGGTGCCTCCAAACTCAAGTACTGCTGCTGCCGCCTGCTTAAAAACTTCGTGTGGTAAAATACCAGGCCCCGGGCCAAAATTATGTTTCATATTGATTATATAATAATTGGTGTGTTGAAGAATATCAAATTAACAAATCTGCATTTAGACGGGCCGAAGTTAGTTAATTTGACAATAATTATAGAGTTTATTTGCTCTTTTTGAAAAATCATACAATTAACAGACAAATCCGGCTTAGAATTTTAAATATTAAAAAAATCAGGTGCTTTTATTGTCAGGCTTGTATTATCTCCGCAATGATCGCCCCGGGTTTTTTAAATAAGCAATTGCCGCAACTGGATCGGGCGCTGAAAAAACCGAGTTACCGGCAACCAAAACATTGGCGCCCGCCTCAACAAGCTTCAGTACATTGCGTTCATCAACTCCGCCATCAACTTCTATAAAGAGACCGGGGTTATGTTTATTGCTTAACTCCTTAATATCCTTTAGCTTTTTATATGTATTTTCGATAAACCGCTGTCCGCCAAAACCCGGGTTAACCGACATAATTAAAACCTGGTCCAGGTCGGCAATTATATCTTCCAGTAAGGCAACCGGGGTATGTGGGTTAAGGGCAACGCCTGCGCGGCAGCCCAGTTCTTTGATGTATTGAATAGTGCGATGCAAATTCGGGCATACCTCGTAATGCACAGTTATACCTTCCGCTCCGGCATCTTTAAAGGTCTTTAAATAACGGTCTGGCTCAACGATCATTAAATGGACATCCAATGGCTTTTTGGCGTGTTTTTTCACTGCCTTTACTACCGGGAAACCAAAAGAAATATTTGGAACGAACATGCCATCCATAATATCAACATGTGTCCAATCTGCATCACTATTATTGATCATTTCAATATCGCGCTGCAGGTTGGCGAAATCAGCCGCTAAAATTGATGGGGCTATGAGGTGGTTCATGAAGCAAATGTAGTGATAAGAGGTTAGAGATTGGAGATTTTTTTTGTCCGAAAGTCAGTAAAGTCGGGAAGTCCGAAAGAAAGATAGGACACAGTTAAAATCAAGAATTAAATATCGAATATCGAATATCGAATAACGAATAACGAATTTTGAATGGAGAAGTTTAACTTCGATGTTCGATATTTTTTTTCCGGCCTCCAATCTCTAACCTCCAATCACTGATCTCTAACCCCAACTGTATCATAACCGTACAGTAAGTGTTACACTTGCGGACAGTTGGGAATATTATTTAAAATTAAAATATTGATTATCAAATAGATAAGTGTTTGGTATGTGTTTTAAACGTTATCAGTGACTGCAGGATTTTGCCTATCGGATAAATATCCAATGGTGGGTATTTGTATTGGCGGGGTGTGTCGTTTTATTGGTAGCTGCTATTACAATAAGCTCTCAATCCGTTAAAACAGCATTGGCTAATCCTGTGAAGAGTTT
The DNA here is from genome assembly GCA_036758125.1 of Mucilaginibacter sp. Taxonomy (GTDB): domain Bacteria; phylum Bacteroidota; class Bacteroidia; order Sphingobacteriales; family Sphingobacteriaceae; genus Mucilaginibacter. Next base: position 20,780 of record DAIOXE010000029.1, on the reverse strand, counting down.
GAGGAGCGAGTAGGGGAAGTTTGCAGTTTGCAGTAGTAGTTGGCAATTAAAAAAAGCAAAAAGCGGAAAGACCAAAGCAGAAAGCAAAAAAATGACCAATAACTAATTCAATAATTCACTAATTCACTAATTAATTCCTCCATGATAAAAAACTACTTCAAAATCGCTTTGCGCAATTTAACACGCCAAAAGCTGTTTAGCCTTATCAATATATCCGGATTGGCCGTTGGTTTGGCTGTTTGCATGATGATTATGCTTTACGTGGCGCATGAGCACAGCTATGATAGTTTTCATAAAAATGCGGACAGGATAGTTACCCTGCGCGCTAACATAGTGAGGAATGGAGATGCGGAGACTTCGGAAAATTTTAGCGATGCAACGGCGCCGGCGTTAAAGGAGGAGGTACCCGCCGTAGAAAATTATTCGGCTTCCTTTAAGTATTTTTTACCCTTTGTAGTAAACAACGCTTCAACACCCCAATCAAAATTTAACGAGGACAACCTTTTATTCGCTGATGCCGGTTTCTTTAAATTCTTCAGCTTTAAATTAATATCCGGTCAGCCGGGAAATGTGCTCAGTAAGCCTTTTTCGGTGGTTATTTCGCGGGATATGGCTAAAAAGTATTTTGGCGACAGCAACCCTATCGGTAAAATACTTGCCATAAAAACCGATGGCAAGTATAACTACCAGGTTACTGGTATTGCTGAAAACAACCCGTCCAATTCTTCGGTCCAATTTAATTTTGTCGCTTCTGCTTCCAGTTTAAAACAGATCAAAAGCCCGTTTCCGTATTTGAGCGGCCAACCAAAGCTTGGAGGGGGTGTTTTTAATGTTTTCCTGCTGCTAAGGCACCCAGGCGATACGGCTAAAGTTTTAAGCAGTATCCGGTTGATGATTAAACGGCACCCGTTACCAGGAAGAGGAAGACCAAAAATTGCGTTTTCATTACCATTGCTAACGGACATCCATTTACATACCCATACAGGAGACGTTTCCAATGTCAAATACCTAAAAACCTTCCCGGTTGTTGCTGTTTTGATTTTGTTACTGGCCTTGTTTAATTATATGAGTCTCTCGACAGCACGTTCAACCTTACGCGCCAAAGAAGTTGGTGTGCGGAAAATATCAGGCGCGAGCCGAAAAACGCTTGCCCTTCAGTTTTATACAGAATCCGCGATATTTACTCTTTTATCCTTTATCCTCGGTTACCTGCTGTGCTACCTGTTTAAACCCTGGTTTTTAAATGTATTGCAGCTTAAGATCGACAACGCGTTTTTGTACAGCCCCTTAGCTTTAACGCTTTTAGCGACACTATTGGTGTTAACCACTTTGGTAGCCGGTTTTTACCCTGCATTAGCCTTGTCAGCCTTTAAACCTGTGGTGACCTTAAAAGGCAAAATGAGCAAACAGGCCGGCGGCGTAGCGATCAGGAAAATATTTACAACCTTACAATTTGCCATTTCCATCGCTCTGATCGTTTGCGGAATTATCATTGACAGGCAGCTGTATTTTTTCAGACATACCAATTCGGGCATGGATCGTAATAATATCGTTATGCTCGCAATACCGGGCGACTTCGGCAAAAAGTACCAGCCGCTTAAAAAGGACATCGGTTCTTTAGCCGGGATAAGCGAGGTTGCCACATCAAATTATACATTGTTCAGGATGTACGATTGGACTGACTATAAAGGTATATCGGGAGACAGCAGTACACGCTTTTTTTGGCAGGCGGTTGACCGTAACTTTATATCTATATTAGGCTTGCAATGGAAGTTTGCTCCGGCGCCGGGTACAGACCTGGCCAATCCGAATGCGAATAAAGTGATCATTAACGAGGCCGCTGTTGAAAAGTTCAATCTCGGCGAAAATCCGGTTGGGCGTTTTCTCCCGCCAGCCGATAACGGCTTTAAACCACAAGTTGCCGGGGTGCTGAAAGACTTTAATTTTCAGTCCATGCAATATGCTATCGCGCCTTTCGGCCTTTACATCGCACCAGATTCGGTTACCTGGTCAATGCCGGGGTGCTGCTTGTATGCAAAGATTAAGCCACATGTTAACTTGCCTTCGCTCATCGCGTCAATGCAAACGATCTATAAAAAGTACGACCAAAATACGCCCCTGAGTTATTCTTTTGTTGACGAAGTGTTTGATGCGCAATACAAGGCAGAAGACAGGCTGGCATCCATCTTTAGTGTGTTTACCGGTATCACTATTTTGCTTGCGGCACTTGGCCTGTTTGGCCTTGCAGCTTTTACCATTGAACAGCGTACCAAAGAAATCGGTATCCGCAAAATATTGGGCGCAAGCTTATCAGCAATCGGCATTATGTTATCAAAGGATTTTTTAAAGCTGGTATTGCTGGCAATAGTTATTGCGTCGCCGGTCGCGTGGTATTTTATGCACGACTGGCTGCAACATTTTGCTTATCGCATACCAATTGATTTCTGGATGTTTGGCGCAGCAGGGTTATTGTCAATAACCGTTGCCATATTAACCATTGGCTACCATGCATTTAGAGCCGCCGTGGCAAACCCGGTTGACAGTTTGAGGAGCGAGTAGGAGGAAAGTTGGCAGTTGGCAGTAGCAGTTTGCAGTTGTAAAAAGCTAAAAGCAGAAAGACCAAAGCAGAACGCAAAAAATGACTAATGACGTAGTGGCCAATGAACCAATGACTAAATCAATAATTCATTAATTCAATAATTATGATAAAAAACTATTTTAAAATTGCTTTCAGGGGATTTTGGAAGCATAAGCTGTTTACGCTGATAAACATTATTGGCTTATCCATTGGTATAAGCGCCTCATTGGTGATTTATCTTATCGTACATTATGAGTTTACTTTCGATAAATTTCATAAGGACAGCGACCGCATATACCGTGTTGTTGCAGACGACTCATTCCAGGGGCGGGTAAACCATACCAGCGGCCTGCCAGGCCCGCTGGCCGATGCAATTAAAAGCCAGGCCACAGGGCTCCAGGCAATTACACCGCTGTTTACGCTATCGCCGAATATTGTTTTTATCGACAAAAATAAAAATACACAGAAGCGGTTTAAGGATCAGGACAGGATAATACTAACCGATCAGCAATATTTTAAAATTTTTAGCTATGTATGGCTTGCAGGTTCATCGCAGCACGCGCTCGATGCGCCCAACCAGGTGGTATTAACCTCCCGGCAAGCCAGGCTTTACTTCCCGTCTTTATCATACCGTCAGATGGTCGGTAAAATAGTTACGTATGATACCCTTAAGACAACCGTTAGCGGAATAGTTCAAACCCAGACCGAAAATACTGACTTTACCTTTCATGATTTTGTATCCTTTAGTACAGCTACCGCGAACAAGCATTTAACCAATGATTTAGGGATAAATAAATGGAACACCATCTTTTCAGGATCGGAGGTTATTGTAAAGCTGATGCCCGGCGCCTCGGTACCTAAGGTTGCAAAACAAATTAATACTATTTTCAGGAAAAATAATCCGCCGCCGCCCGACGAAAAAGGGCCTGCAAACGCCCTGGATTTCGCCTTGCAGCGACTGGATGATATTCATTTCAATTCCGACTATGACATTTTTGATTTTTCGTCCAGGGCCAGCAAAACCTCCCTTTACGGCCTATTAGCCATCGCAGGCTTTTTGTTGTTACTGGCATGCATAAACTTTGTGAATTTAATCACCGCACGGGGCTCTCTAAGGGCAAAAGAGATTGGCATCCGCAAAACTATGGGCGGCAGCCGAGTGCAATTAGTAGTGCAGTTTTTAACCGAAACATTTTTTATAACACTCTTCGCCGTTGTAATTTCGGTGTTACTCACGCCAACTATTTTAAAAATATTCGCCGGCTTTATTGCGCCCGGCATTCATGCTGATTTTCTGCATCAACCGGATATTATACTGTTCCTGGTAGTTTTAACTGTTTTGGTAAGCATTTTGTCGGGTTTTTATCCGGCAATCATTCTGTCAGGGTACAAACCTGCATCGGTTCTAAAAAACCAGGCACAAAGTAATACCAGTAAAACACGAAGCGCATGGCTCCGCAAGTCGCTCACTGTTTCGCAATTTGTTGTAGCGCAATTTTTTATAATGGCGACAGTTTTGGTAAGCAAACAGGTATACCACGCATTGCATAAAGACCTCGGGTTTAAAAAAGATGCCATCCTGGTTATTAACTCGCCATGGAATACCGGTAAGGTTAGTAGCAATAAAGTGCTTCTTAATAAATTCCGGTCAATCCCACAGGTTGCCATGGTAAGTTTGGGTGGCGACCCACCTTCATCTGATATCTATAATAGAACGAGGTATCTTTATACCGATGGAAAAAAACAAATAATAACGGATGAAGTGGTGATCAAGACAGGTGACGAAAACTATATCAAATTATACCAGATCAAATTGCTCGCCGGCAGAAATATACGTGAATCGGACACCGGAAAAGCCGTAATCATTAACAATACATACGCTAAGATTTTAGGATTTATTAACCCCCGCGATGCCATTGGAAAACAGCTTGGCAAACCCAGAGGCGACAAAAAGGAAAATATTATTGGGGTTGTCGCAGATTTTAACCAGCGGTCACTGCATTCGCCCATCTATCCGGGAACGATATTCTCGGGCCGCGCAAAGTGGAAGTGGGAACTAGGAACATTACACGTTAGTTTGAAACCTGAAACCGCTGGTGGTAATGAATGGAAAACCGCCATTGCAAGCATGGGGAAGGCGTGGAAGGAAGTTTACCCTGAAGACGATTTCGACTACCATTTTTATGATGAAACGATAGCCAAATTTTACGAGGAAGAACAACACACATCAACTTTGCTCACTTGGGCAACGGGCTTGTCGATATTGATAAGCTGCCTCGGTTTATTAGGGCTTGCCATTTATACAACCACCCAGCGTACCAAAGAAATAGGCGTACGCAAAGTGCTTGGCGCAACCGTAACACAAATAGTAACACTGCTGTCAACCGAATTGGTTTTGCTTATCGTACTCGCTTTCATAATAGTAACCCCCGTAGCATGGTGGGCCATGAACAAATGGATGCAAACCTTTGCCGACCGCACAACCATCAGTTGGTGGATATTTGCAGCAAGCGGGGCGGGGATGCTTTTGGTGGCGGTGGTTACATCGGGTTTTCAAACTGTGAAGGCGGCTATTGCCAACCCGGTTAAGAGTTTGAGAAGCGAGTAGGCAGTTGGCAGTAAGCAGTTTGCAGTTGTTAAATAGAGATTAGAGGTTGGAGATCAGAGATTAGTACAAAAAATAATAATTCAATAAATCAATAATTCAATAATTGATACCGTCATGATAAGAAACTATTTAAAAAGTGCCGTTCGTAATATCAAAAGGCATCCGTTTATTTCGTTCATCAACATATTTGGGTTAACAGTGGGTTTAACCTGCTGCCTGCTGATTGTAACTTATGTTATTAATGAGCGGAGTTATGATAAATACAACAAAAATGCCGATGATATTTACCGCGTTACACGGATATTTTATTCGGCGCCAAATGTGGAGAGCCTGCATCTAAGTGCCGTGGCGCCGCCGTTCGGGCCTCGATTGAAACTGGCATTTTCGGATATAAAAATGATGACGCGTACCGAGCCCAACAGTAGTATCTCATTTCGCTATAAGGAAAAACTATTTAACGAGGATCACTCTTTTTTTGCGGATGAGCATTTTTTCGATTTTTTTAGTACTGCGGTATTGAAAGGGGATGAGCATAAAGCCTTGTCCGAGCCATACACCGTAATGCTTACACCAGGTATAGCCAAAAAATACTTTGGCGATGCAGATCCGATGAACAAAACTGTTATCCTCGACAACACTAAACATGAGTTCAAGGTAACCGGGATTTTTAGCCCCTTCCCGGCCAACGCACACTTGCATCCTGATATATTGGTGTCGTTTAATACCTTAAACGATCCGGCTTTTTACGGTGAACAACAGTTGGCCACCAACTTTGGGGACAATTCATTTTATACTTACCTAATGTTCCCGAAAAGCTATAATATTGATCGGGTCAGGTCGCAGTTACCCAATTTTCTCGACAAGTACGTCAATTTTCAGGGCATGCCCGGCAACTTAAAAACGCATAACGTAACCGCGCTGACTTTACAAAAGTTGACAGATATTCACCTCACCTCCCATCTTGATGATGAAATCGAGGAAAATGGCAGTTCAGCACGTGTGTACATATTTTCGGCTATTGCGTTGTTTATCTTACTGATCGCCTGCATCAATTATATGAACCTTTCTACTGCACGTTCAACTTTACGCGCCAAAGAGATCGGCATCAGGAAAGTGGTGGGTGCGCAGCGCAAAGAGATTATCGCGCAGTTTTTAAGCGAGTCGGTTTTAATAGCATACTTATCGCTTGCTATAGCATTCGGGCTAACCGGTTTGCTTTTGCCGGCAGTACATAAAATGTCGAACCTCCCGCTCAATATCAATAGCCTGTTAAGCGGACAGATTTTGGTTCCCATCCTGTTGCTGCCTTTTGTCATCGGCCTCATCAGCGGCATTTATCCCGCAATGTTTATGTCGTCATTTGTCCCTGTAAAAGTGCTCAAGGGGATTTTAAAGGTAAATACCGGCGCCTTTTCTTTCCGGAAGGTTCTGGTGGTGCTGCAATTTTCCATATCTATAGTGCTGATCGTTGCTACCATCGTTGTTTCCAGGCAGTTGCAATATATACAGGATAAAGACCTCGGTTTAAATAAAGACCATGTTTTAACGATGCGTAATACAGGTTCACTGAGCAACAAATTCGAAGCGCTTCGTGCCGACCTGCTCAAAAACCCCGGTATAAAAGATATCTCGCGTTCGTCGCGTATCCCATCAGGAAGGTTATTGGATGATCAGAATGCTTCCGTGTTGGAAGGAGGATCGCTACAGCCACTTAAGGTTGATTTGAAGCAAATAGTTGTTGATGACGGCTTCATCCCCACCTACAGCATACAAATGGCTTCCGGCAGAATTTTTTCGAGGAATATCAAAACGGACTCGAATAAATTCATCATTAACGAAACCACGGTAAAGGTGCTTGGCTGGAAGACGCCGGAAAATGCCCTGAATAAGGAAATTAAATATGGCAATGTGGTAGGCAACGTAGTTGGCGTGATGAAAGATTTTCATTTCGAATCGCTGCATCAATCAATTGTCCCCATGATCCTGCTGTACAACCCCAATGCAAGCTGGTTATCCATCAAGATAGATGGGCGTAACGTGCAATCATCAATAGCCACAATCCAAACCACCTGGCAAACATACATGCCCGACACCCCTTTTGACTTTACTTTCCTTGATAAAAAGTTCGATCAACTTTACCACAGCGAACAACAGCAGGGCAGCCTGTTTACCATATTTGCATGCATAGCTATTTTTATCGCCTGCCTGGGTTTATTTGGCTTATCGGCCTTTACCATCACCCAAAGGGTTAAAGAGATTGGGGTACGCAAAGTTTTAGGGGCCAGTGTGCCGCAAATTGTTACCGAATTATCAAAGGATTTTTTAAAGCTGGTTTTAGTAGCTGCGGTAATTGCGCTGCCGGTCGCCTGGTTTTCGATGAACAAATGGCTGACTGATTTTGCATCGCGCATAAGCATCAGTTGGTGGATTTTAGCATTAGCAGCGGTTATTGCACTAATTATTGCATTTGTTACCATCAGTTTTCAATCCATCAAGGCAGCGATGGCCAACCCGGTTGAGAGTTTGAGGAGCGAATAAGCCCCCACCTAAATCCTCCCCCGGTTGGGGAGGACTTTAAGAAGTATAAAGGAAATGTATTATCGAGGTATATAGATAAGTATTTAACGAAATCAAAAAGTCTCCCCAACCGGGGGAGATTTAGAGGGGGCTGAACTAATGAACCAATGAACTAATGAACCAACACTATGTTAAGAAACTATTTTAAAATCGCATTCCGGGGTTTTTGGCGGCATAAGCTGTTCACCCTCATTAACATTACCGGCTTATCGATAGGCATAAGCGCTGCGTTGGTAATTTACCTTATCGTGCATTACGACTTTACTTTTGATAAATTTCATAAGGATAGTGACCGGATTTATCGGGTGGTAAGTAATTTTTCGTTCCAGGGTCAGCCCAGTTATACGCGCGGCGTTTGCGGACCGCTGCCAGGCGCCATTAAGAGCCAGGCAACTGGTGTTGATTTCACCTCGCATATTTTTACTTTAAGTCCGGATGTATCCGTCGCCGGGAAGAAAAACACGCCCGTTAAATTTAAATCACAGAATAAAGTTGTTCTGGCGGATGAGGCATATTTTAAAATATTTAATTATGTGTGGCTTGCAGGCTCGTCAACAACTGCGCTGAGTGCCCCTAACCAGGTAGTATTAACGTCGGACCAGGCGAAGCTTTACTTCCCGGCCTTGTCGTACGACCAGATGATCGGCAAAGTTGTTACGTATGATACGTTGCGGACGACAGTTACCGGTATCGTACAAAGCATTAAGGAGAACACTGATCTTACTTTTCATGATTTTATTTCTTACAGTTCGGCCACAGCAACTAATGCCCTGGGTGGTTTGCTGCAGTTAAAAGAATGGGGAAGTACAAATTCAGCTTCCATAGTTTTCATCAAATTATCGCCAAAAGCCTCCGCGGCCAACGTTCAAAAACAACTGAATGATATCCTAAAAAAGAATAACCCGCCGCCAAAGGGAGCCCCCGCGTCGAGTTCCAGCAGCTTTAGTTTGCAGCCATTAAATGATATACACTTTAACGACAAATACGGCACTTTTGACTTCAGCGATACGGCTAGCAAAACTACATTATACGGACTATTGGTGATAGCGGCCTTCCTTTTATTATTAGGATGCATAAACTTTGTTAATTTAACTACAGCGCAGGCGGCCCAAAGGGCAAAGGAAATTGGCATACGCAAAACCATGGGCAGCAGCCGGAGACAGCTGGTTATCCAGTTTTTAAGCGAAACCTTCTTAATAACCTTGTTTGCAGTTATGATCTCGGTGGCGTTTGCTCCGGTAATTTTAAAACTCTTTGCCGATTTTATATCCCCCGACATAAAGGCTGATCTTATCCACCAACCGGATATTATCCTGTTCCTTGTTATTTTAGTTATTACGGTAAGCCTTTTATCCGGCTTTTACCCGGCAATTGTGCTATCAGGTTATAAACCGGTATTGGTTCTTAAAAACCAGGCGCAAAGTAACAGCAACAGAACACGAAACGCTTGGCTTCGTAAGTCGCTAACGGTTTCGCAATTTGTGATCGCGCAGTTTTTTATTATGGCCACGGTGCTGGTGAGTAAACAAATTTCTTATGCATTGCATAAGGATCTCGGTTTTAAGAAGGACGCCATTATCGTAGTCAACACGCCCTTTAAGACCAGGACGATGGAACGTAACCGGGTGCTGTTGAACAAGCTGCGCACCATACCACGAATTGAACTGGTAAGTATGGGAAACGCCGCCCCCGCGTCAGGGTCCACAACCGCCACCCGTGTTATTTATAAGGATGGTAAAAAGGAGATACAAACAGCCGTGGAATTGAAGTTTGGCGATGAAAATTATGTTAAGCTGTATCGAATTAAATTGCTTGCCGGCCGCAATTTACGTGCAGGAGATACTTCGACAGCATTTATGATCAATTATACCTACGCAAGGATACTTGGGTTCAGAGACCCGCGTGAAGTCATTGGTAAACAAGTGGACAACTTTAATAACGGCAAGAAAAAAATGACCATAGTAGGCGTTGTAGCAGATTTTTATGAAAGATCAATGCACTCGCCTATTAATCCTTTGGCTATCCTTGTGGGTAATAATACTTATCAAACCGGTACGTTTCATGTTGCCCTAAAGCCTCAAACTGCCGGCGGACATGAATGGAAGACAGCAATAGCGGATATGGGAAAAGCCTGGAAGGCAGTTTACCCGGATGATGATTTCGACTACCAATTTTATGATGAAAGCATAGCCAAATTTTATGAAAGCGAGCAGCATACTTCAACTTTGCTAACTTGGGCCACAGGGCTGTCCATATTTATAAGTTGCCTGGGCTTGCTTGGCCTCGCTATTTATACTACCAACCAGCGTACTAAAGAAATTAGCGTACGCAAAGTGCTTGGCGCAACAGTTGCACAAATAGTCACCCTGCTTTCAACAGAGCTTATATTGCTCATATTACTGGCTTTTATAATTGTAAGCCCTATTGCCTGGTGGGCCATGAACAAATGGATGGAAAGTTTTGCTGACAGAACAGCCATAAGCTGGTGGATATTCGCAGCAAGCGCTGTCGGTATGCTCCTGGCAGCCGTGATAACATCAAGTTTTCAAACGGTAAAGGCAGCAATTGCTAACCCGGTGAAGAGTTTGAGGAGCGAGTAGGGGGAAGTAGGCAGTTTGCAATGGCAGTTTGCAGTTGTATGTAGAGATTAGAGATTAGTCAAAAAAATGAAATTCAATAATTCAATAATTCAATAATTAATTCCTCCATGATACAGAACTATTTCAAAATCGCCTGGCGTAATTTATGGCGGCATAAGCGGATGACAATGATCAACGTATTTGGACTTGGCATCGGCATGGCCGCCACTGTACTTATTGTAATTTGGGTACAAAATGAATTGAGTTTTGATAAATTTCAACCGGATGCGAATAGGATATTCCGTATTAAAACAAGACTCTCCATAACTAAAAATGAAACCTGGTTATGGGAAACTTCGCAATACGTGCTTGGTGAACATGCGTCAAAACAAATACCTGAAATAGAAGACGTGACCCGTCTAAAGCCAAATATCGTTGGCGACCTTATTCTTCATGACGGCGAAAAGGTGATCTCTGAAAAAAAAGCAGCTTATGTGGACGACAGATGGTTTAAAATGTTCAAATACGATTTTGTGGATGGCTCCGCTGATGCCTTTTTAAAGAATCCGTTCAGTGTTATCCTTACTGTTTCAACTGCGAAAAAGTATTTCGGCAACCAGGAGCCTGTTGGGAAGATTCTACGAATAGATACGGTTAATTACCAGGTGCAGGCGGTGGTGAAAGATAATCCGGCTAATTCCAGCTTTCAGTATAACGTGCTTATTCCTATTGCATCACAGTTAACCAGTCAGGATGAAAAAAGCAACTCATTGGATTGGGGAGAATACGATTATCTTACATTTATAAGGCTCAAATCCAATGCAAATGCAGCTCCTATAGCAGCTAAGCTGACCCAAATACTGCATAAAAATAAAAAAGATGATAAGAACGGAACCCTTTACAGCCTAATCAATATTAAAGACATGCATTTTGAAAACGACCTCATGAATTCAGCTTTCATTCACGGCAACCGTACAATAGTCAATGTATTTATAGTGCTGGCCTGCTTGCTAATAGTTACAGCATGTATTAACTATGTTAACTTAACCACAGCCCGCGCAAGCCTGCGTTCGAAGGAAGTTAGCGTCCGTAAAATTGTCGGGGCCGGCCGTTTGCATTTGTTCGGCCAGTTCATGTCCGAGTCTTTTTTGGTTAGTTTATTGGCGCTCCTACTCGCATTATTATTAGTTCAAGTAAGCATGCCCTGGTTCAGGTCGTTTACAGGGAAGGAATTTGCAGAACCTATGTCTTCGCCTGTCCTATGGTTAATAATTTGTTCAACGTTAACAGTTTCTTTTTTGCTTAATGGTTTATACCCCGCCGTTTTGCTTTCTTCAATCCAGCCAATAAATGTATTCAGGGGCAAGGCCATGCTCAATTTTAAGGATGCAGGCTTAAGGCGGCTGCTTGTTGTATTACAGTTTACTATATCGGTTGTTTTAATAATAGGTACACTGGTTATTTACACCCAATTGCGGTATATGCAAAAATTAGATCCAGGTTATAACCGGGCGCAAGTACTTAATTTCAATTTCCCCTGGTGGAAAATCAAAGGATTTGATTTTAAAAAAAGTGATATAGTATTAAACACAATAAAACAGCAGCTAAAGGAACAAAGCGCCACAGCCGATGTGGCAATGGCCGGCAGCGGGCTGGTTAATTTCGAAGGTCAAAGTTCAGGAGGTTTTGACTGGAACGGAAAGCCAAAAGATTTTAACCCTGCGTTAGCGCCTTTACAGGCTGATCCTGACTTTCAGCGCCTGATGCATATAAAAATTAAAGAGGGAAGGTGGTTTAATAATGAAATATCGGATAAACATAATGTGCTGCTAAATGAAACCGCTGTACAAGTGCTGAACATTCGAAAGCCGGTAATAGGCCAGCGATTTATACACCATAAAGATACGGGAGTGATTATCGGCATAGTAAAAGATTTTCATTACAAAAGCCTCCACGACAAAATAGGGCCAATGCTTATTTCAAATGGATCAGGCAGTGGCTTTTATATTAAAACTTCACCTGGGAATACTGCCGCCGCTATAGCAGCGGCAAACAAGATATGGAAGGAATATTTTCCAAATGATCCGTTTACTTATGATTTTTTAGATGAAAGTTATAATAACTTATATAAATCAGAACAGCAGTCATCCGTATTGATCACGCTGTTCGCGGTTATCGCAATTTTGGTTTCTGCCTTAGGTTTATTGGGCCTGGCAGCGTTTGCCGCCGAACAAAAAGTTAAGGAAATAGGCATCAGGAAGGTATTAGGCGCAAGCATACGGCATATTGTTTCGTTGCTTTCGGTAGATTTTTTGAAAATGGTTGTTATTGCCAGCGTCATTGCATTTCCAATTGCGTGGTGGGCCATGAATAAATGGTTGCAGGAATTTGCTTATAGGATAAGCCTTTCCTGGTGGATATTCCTTGGCGCAGCGGGCATTGCACTATTGATTGCTTTAATAACGGTAAGCTTTCAGTCGATAAAAGCGGCAATTGCTAACCCGGTGAAGAGTTTGAGAAGTGAATAAGCCCCCACCTAAATCCTCCCCCGGTTGGGGAGGACTTTAAGAAGCATAAAGGAAATGTGTTATCAGATATGATAGGATAAATAACGAAATCAAAAAGTCTCCCCAACCGGGGGAGATTTAGAGGGGGCTATTGTATCATAACCGTACACCTGCTGTTACGCATACGAACATGTTCGTATATTATAATTATTACTAATTAATTGATTATTAATAATTTAAATTTTTGGTATATTTTTTAAGTATTCAAACTATCAGCAAACTTTATGATAAAAAATTATTTCAAAATCGCTTGGCGAAACATTATCCGGCACAAGGGATATTCGGCCATAAACGTGGCAGGTTTAAGTGTTGGCATTGCCGCCTGCCTGCTCATATTTGTAGTTGTACGGTATGAATTAAGCTTTGATACTTTTCGTCCCAATTTCAAAAACATTTATCACGTGGTGACCCGGGAAAACCGGGAGGATGGGTTTTCATATAATCCCGGTATACAAGTACCGGCAACGGAGGCCCTGCGCCTTAATTTTCCGCAGGCTAAAATAGCCGCGCTGAATTCAAGCTATGGAAGCCAGATCTCCGTGCCCGGGAGCGGTGCTGCGGGCGATAAAAAATTCACTGAAAATATGGGTGTGATATTCCTGGAGCCGCAGTTCTTTGATATTTTCAAGGCCGACTGGCTCACGGGAAGCGCCTCTGCTTTGGCCCAGCCCAATATGGTCGTCATTGATAAGAGCAGCGCGGTAAAATACTTCGGCGACTGGAAAAATGCAATGGGCAAGTCGTTGAAAATGGATAACCTGATCAACCTGAAAGTAGCTGGTGTTATTGATGATTCTAAACCCAACAGCGACCTGCCGCTAAAAATACTGGTAGCGTATATTACGTTGAAAAAATACCCAAAAGAATATACTTACGCCGATAACTGGCATTCGTTGAGCAGTAACCATCAGGTTTTTATGTTACTGCCGCCCAATGAATCCGTCACAAGGATCAATGCCCAGCTCAAAACATTTTATTACAGGCATTCGGGAGACAAGGGCAAAAACACTAAAATAAACTTCCTGCAGCCTTTGGCCGATATGCATTTCGATACGCGCTTTGGTGATACCATGGGCGATCACATGACCACCAGGGCAACACTGCGGACTTTAACGTTTATAGCTGTCCTGATCATCTTAATGGCTTCTATCAATTTTATCAACCTGTCGACAGCGCAATCAGTGGGCCGGTCAAAAGAAGTAGGCATACGTAAAGTTTTAGGCAGCAGTCGTGGCCAATTGATTGGACAGGTAATAGGCGAAACAGCCATTATTGTTATAGTTGCAGTAGTTTTATCGGTAATTATAGCAAAATTAGCATTGCCTTATCTGAAAAATATAGCCAGCGTTCCTGACACAATTGATTTGTTCAATGCCGGCAGCATCTTGTTTTTGGGTTTAATTACTATATCGGTTATCCTGTTATCCGGAATTTATCCGGCATTAGTGGTGTCCGGGTTTAAACCGGTTTTAGCTTTAAAGAACAAAATTACAGCAGCTTCAATAGGTGGTATCCCATTGCGCAGGGCTTTGGTAATATCACAATTTGCTATCTCACAATTGCTTATTATCGGTACTATTATCGCCGTAAAGCAAATGAATTTTGTTAACGCAGCCGACCTGGGCTTTAATAAGGATGCCATACTGGTTATCCCCGGCTATACGGATAGCCTCAGCCTCGCGAAAATAAATTCATATAAACAGCGGCTTCTGCAAAACCCTTATGTGAAGGCAGTGAGTTTTGCATCAGATGTGCCTTCGTCAGATAATAACTGGGCCAGCAATTTTTATTTTAATAATTCAAATAAAGAGAATGGGCTTACCACCTGGCTAAAATATGGTGATGCCGATTATTTTAAGACCTTCGGATTGCATTTTGTTGCAGGTAAAGGATTTGAACAAAGCGATACCGCGCGACAGGTGGTGGTTAACGAAACATTTATCCAAAAATTGGGCATTCGCGACCCCAGAGAAGCCATTGGAAAAACGGTGAAATTTGGCCCCTCCTCATGGGTACCTATCGTGGGCGTTGTAAAGGATTTCAAGACCAACTCATTAAGGGAGACTGTAAAACCGACCATTATATCCCCTCGTAAAGCGCTTGAATCAGAAGTAGCTATTAAAATTCAAACGAAAAATCTTCCAAAAACAGTTGCTTCCATCCAAAAGCTATGGGAAAACACTTATCCTGAATATGCATACAACGGATATTTTCTCGACGATAATATCGCCAAGTTCTACAAACAGGAAAACCAACTCGCCCTGGTTTATAAAATATTTGCCATGATCGCCATTTTTATTTCGTGCCTGGGTTTGTATGGTTTGGTATCCTTCATGGCAGTACAAAGAACGAAGGAGGTGGGAATAAGAAAGGTTTTAGGCGCATCGGTAAGCAGCATAGTTTACCTGTCTTCAAAGGAATTTATGGTATTAATTGCCATCTCTTTTGTAATAGCCATGCCCGCCGCCTGGTACATCATGACCGGCTGGCTGCAAAATTTTGCTTACCGGATATCATTAAACGCCTGGATATTTTTACTGGCCGTTGTGATATCGGTAATAATTGCCTGGTTAACTGTGGGATATAAAGCGATACGAGCAGCTTTGGTTAATCCGGTAAAGAGTTTAAGATCGGAGTAGGCAGCCCCCACCTAAATCCTCCCCCGGTTGGGGAGGACTTTAAAAGGAACGCTGTTAAAGAATAATGGAAAATCAAAAAGTCTCCCCAACCGGGGGAGATTTAGAGGGGGCTGAACCCAATGAACCAATGACCAATGACTTAATGACCCAATGACTAATGACCAAATAAAATGAACAATCAAATTAAAACCACCCTCCGGAGCCTGTTAAAAAACAGGTCGTACAGCTTTTTGAATATTGCCGGGCTGGCAATTGGCATTACATGCGCATCGCTTATATTTTTATGGGTACAGGATGAAATGACGTATAACCATAATTTTGTCAAGCGCACCCTGCTGTATAAGGTTTATGAGAACCAGACGTACGAAGGAAAGATCAGTACGTTTTTCGGCACGCCTGGGCCAATGGCAAAGGCTATGAAGGCGGAGATACCGGGTATAAAACATGCCGCGAGAATGACCGGCGATGGCGACAAGGCATTGTTTGCGCTGGGGGAGAAAGCGATCACCGAAAAAGGCAATTGGGCCGACCCGGGAATATTTTCGATGCTGCAACTGCCATTTGATAAAGGGTCTGCCGCAAACGCTTTCGCGCAGCTTAAATCGGTAGTGATCAGCGAAACGATGGCGCAAAAGTTTTTCGGCGATGCCGATCCCATCGGTAAGTCATTAAAACTGAATAATACCGAAAATTATACGGTAACCGGCGTTTTTAAAGATCTGCCGCAAAACTCCACCTACCAGTTTCAGTGGCTTATACCGATGGCCAACATCGACCATAAACAACCCTGGATGAATATTTGGGGCGCAAACTGGGCACGTACATTGGTCGAATTGGAACCCAACGCCAATTTAGCACTCATCAACCAAAAATTGAGCCGTTACATCGCTTCGAAAACCAAGCCCGGCAATACTACCCAATGTTTCCTTTTCTCGATGAACGACTGGAACCTGCGTAGTAATTTTACCGATGGTAAAATGGATGGCGGCAGGATACAATATGTTAAAACTTTTTCCTTGATCGCGTGGATCATCTTGCTGATCGCTTGCATCAACTTCATGAACCTTTCAACTGCCCGGTCTGAACAGCGGGCTAAGGAAGTTGGTGTCCGCAAGGTTATGGGGGCTGGTAAAGGCAAGTTGATCGGACAGTTTATCGGCGAAGCCGTTATTATGGCGTTCATATCGGTTTTGGTAGCCGTAGGATTGATCTATTTGGCACTGCCGTCGTTTAATGACCTGGTTCAAAAGGAATTGTCTGTTGACATTTTTGCAGTTTCGCACTTACTGTATTTAATTGCAATAAGCCTTGTAACAGGTTTACTGGCAGGAAGTTATCCGGCATTTTATTTGTCTTCCTTTAACCCTGTATCGGTTTTAAAGAACTTAAAAATAAAATCAAGCACCGGGTCAGGTTTTATCAGGCAAAGTTTGGTGGTCATTCAATTTTCCGTATCTATAATATTGATTATCGGTACCGTCATCATTTACCAGCAAATTAAGCACATAAAAAACCGCGGCCTTGGATATAGTAAGGATAATCTGGTTTACCTCAATTTACAGGGAAACCAGGCCGACCATTTTACCCCGGTTTATAACGACCTGATGCGGTCAGGAGTGGTCGACAATGCTGCGTTGAGCGACAATAAGGTGCTTGAGATAGGCAGTAATAACGACAATTACTCATGGGACGGCAAAGATGCTTCTAAAAATCCGCTTATCTCCTGGCAAAACGTAAGCCCGCAGTTCATTCCCACAATGGGGCTAAAGCTGACTGCCGGGCACGATTTTAATGAAGACCCGAAGATTGATAGCGCCAACGTGATCATCAACGAAGCATTTGCCAAACAAATGGGTAAAGAAGGAAGGGTAGGCGGGATCGTCCGCGAGGGTGGCACAAGGCCTTTGCAGGTGATCGGTATACTGAAGGATTACTTATATAATGATATGTATGGTACGGCCGCCCCGTTAATATTATACAATCACCCATCAGGAACCAGCATTTTAAGCATCCGTTTTAAAGCCGGGGTGAATATCCAGGATGCCCTTACTAAAACCGGCGCTATCGTAAAAGCCGATTACCCCGGTTATCCTTTTGAATATCAATTTGTTGACAGCGACTTTAACCAATTATTTAAAACAGAAACCCTAACAGGTACATTAGCGGGTGTTTTTGCATCACTTGCCATATTTATCTCATGCCTGGGCTTATTTGGGCTGGCTGCCTATACCGCAGAACGCCGGATAAAAGAAATTGGTATCCGCAAGGTGCTTGGCGCATCGGTATCAGGTTTGGCGGGACTGCTTTCAAAAGACTTTTTAAAACTTGTGGTCATATCGTGCCTTATAGCATTTCCGGTTGCCCTATGGGCCGTAAACAATTGGCTGCAAAGTTACCAGTACCGGGTAACTATTAATTGGTGGGTATTTGCTCTTACAGGTACAGCGGCATTATTAATAGCTCTGGCTACAGTAAGTTTCCAGGCCATAAAAGCGGCGCTGATGAACCCGGTGAAGAGTTTGAGGAGCGAATGATGGGAAGAAAGTTTGCAGTGGGCAGTAGCAGTTGGCAGTTAAGAAAGGAGAGATTAGAGGTTGGAGATCAGAGATTAGTTCAAAAAATGAAAATTCAATAATTCACTAAATCACTAATTCAATAATTCAATAATTGATTTAAATCAATAATTCACTAATTCAATAATTAATTTCCCCATGATAAAGAATTATTTAAAAATCGCCTGGCGCAACATTTTAAACAATAAGGTTTACAGCGCCATTAACATTCTCGGGCTTGCCGCCGGGATGGCTGTAGCTTTGTTGATCGCACTATGGGTTGTTAACGAATATTCGTATGATAAGTTCCTGCCCGATTATAAATCGTTATACCAGGTGGAATTAAATTTTACCGATCCGCACGAAGGGGAACACACACAACAGGCGGTGTCATTGCCGATAGCTGATGTATTAAGAAAAGCGTACCCTGAAGTAAAATACGTTGCCGAATCTGACTGGATGGGCGAGCATGACCTGTTAGTCGGTAACAAAAAGCTTTATATGAACGGGGCAGCCATCGGATCAGATTTCCTAAAAATGTTTCAATATCCGTTAATAAAAGGAAATAAGAATGCTGTTTTGAAGGATCCTTTTTCTATCGTTCTAACCGAATCAACAGCTAAAGCATTATTTGGCGATGCGGATCCGATGGAGAAATTGGTAAAGATAGATGATAAGTATAATGTAAAGGTTACTGGTATTATGGAGGATGTGCCAAAAAACTCGTCCCTGCAATTTAACTACTTGCTGCCTTTCAGTTTTAACGAGGCAACCCAGGATTGGATGAAAAATGCCAGAACAACCTATTACAACAATTCCTTCCAGCTATTTGTGCAGTTGCGCCCAGGGGTAAATTATGAGAAACTAGCGCCCAAAATTAAAAATATTGTTTATGATAACGGCCCGAAAATGCGGCCCGTTAAGCCCGCAGTTATTCTTCACCCGCTAAAAGACTGGCATTTGTACTCTGAATTTAAAAACGGAAAAGAAACAGGCGGTTTTATCGACTATGTACGGATGTTCAGCATAATAGGCATCCTGGTATTACTCATAGCCTGCATCAATTTCATGAACCTGTCAACAGCGAGGTCCGAAAAGCGCGCACGTGAGGTAGGGGTACGGAAAGCTATAGGTTCGCAGCGCAAGGACCTGATATTTCAATTTTTAACAGAATCTATCCTTATAACTTTTGTGGCCTTCCTGCTATCCATACTTTTTGTACAGCTTGCTTTACCGGCATTTGATACATTAACGGGCGCTTCAATCAGTATCCCTTACGGTAATATCGTTTTTTGGACGATAATGATCCTGTATGTATTTTTAACAGGTTTGCTGGCAGGCAGCAGGCCCGCATTTTATTTATCATCCTTTAATCCGGTAAAAGTATTAAAGGGAAGTATTCAAATTGGCAAAGCGGCGGCGCTGCCGAGGAAAATTTTAGTGGTGCTTCAGTTTACCTGCTCTATTGCTTTGATAATCAGTACAGTTATTGTCTATCAACAAATACAATATGTCAAAGACAGGCCGATGGGTTATAGCGCCGAGAGGTTAGTATCGACCGATATGAGCGATGATTTGGGCAATCATTACGATGCGCTTAAGAATGACCTGCTGCAGAGTGGGGTCATTGAATGCGTTGCCAAAGCCTCGAGCCCATTAACCGGCGTTTACTGGCATACAGGCATCGAAAAGTGGCCGGGCCAGGGAGCCGGCGACCTAGGAATAAATGTCGGCGGGGTATCGGTATCCGATAACTATTTTAAAACAGTCGGAATGAAACTGATTGAGGGGCGCGATTTTTCCAGCAACTGGAGCTCGGATACGTCCAATATTGTTGTTAATGAAGCGGCCGTTAAACGTATGGGCCTGAAAGAGCCTCTTAATCAATTAATAACTTATGATGGCATCAACGGGCCTGCAAAAATAATAGGGGTGGTAAAAAATGCGCTGATGGAATCGCCGTTCACACCGGTTGAACCGACCGTATTCAATCATGGCCGCGGTGGTAATTTTGTAATATACCGTTTATCGGCAAATGCCAAAACACATGATGCTATAGCAAAGATCACTAAGGTATTTGATAAATATAACCCCGCTTACCCCTACATCTACCAGTTTGTTGATGACGAATACAACCAAAAATTCAACCTCGAAGTGCTTGTAGGCAAGCTGGCCGGTGTTTTTGCGGGCTTAGCCATTTTCATATCATGCCTCGGCTTGTTTGGCCTCGCAGCTTATGTCGCAGAACAACGGACTAAAGAAATAGGCATCCGCAAAGTATTGGGCGCGTCAATAGGACAAGTGTGGTTATTGTTATCAAGGGATTTTATACTGCTGGTAATGATTAGCTGCATAATAGCCTCACCTGTAGCCTTGTATTTTCTAAGTGGCTGGCTACAAAAGTACGATTACCGGATATGTATTGGCCCGGGAGTATTTGTGCTATCGGCCGTTGTTGCTATTGTTATCACGCTGGTCACCATAAGTTTCCAGGCTGTTAAAGCAGCAATGAGTAATCCGGTTAAGAGTTTGAGGAGCGAGTAGGGGAAGTTTGCAGTTGGCAGCAGCAGTTAGCAGTTGTTAAGCAGAGATTAGAGGCTGTAGATCAGAGATTGGTCAGACGGAAATTCACTAATTCACTAATTCACTAATTCACTAATTCACTAATTCACTAATTCAC
>DAIOXE010000028.1:0-77058 GCA_036758125.1 Mucilaginibacter sp. | reverse complement strand
ACTCAGAAAATAAACCGGTTTAAAAAATGGAAAATCCTTAACTTAATAGCATTGACACCCCTCCCGAGGGAGGGAATTTTTTGACAGCAATTAAATTCGTTCGAACGATCCAAATCCTGATTCCTGGCTCTTGATTCTTTCTTATCTTTGCTTAATATTTCCTGATTTATGAAAAGCTTACTGTTAAGTTTCATGCTTGCATCTATCTCATTTACTGCCTTTGCAAGCTATAAGGCTAACCATTTCATAACAAAACCGCCATCCGACTCCGTAAAGTTGAAAATAGACGGTGAACACGCTTATTATCAAAAGGTAGTAAAAGTTGACAGTACCTTAAGGGAGAGCCATATCTATATAAGGACGCTTCAATTTATGGCGTCAAAAAATTTCCAGCAAACCTACGGATACCAGGAAGAAGGGAAACTTATATTTACCACAACCCAGGACCTGAACGTTAACCTGGTTTATGTAGGCGATGATAGTGATGATAATCAGCCTTATACCGTACAATTCGCGATTACGGTTGATATTAAAAACGGGAGTTACCGTTATACCATTAACAATGTTGTATTTTTTCTGCCGGTTGATAATGGAAATAAACGAGAGACCCTGTATGACGCCTATGTAAAAGCAAACACCAGGGAATCGAGGCGGATTGCAAGGGAGGCAAAAAAGCTGATCGTTTCTTTTGAAAGATATATAACCGCGCTTACCGATGACCTGTACGAAGGTATCGAACAAAAATCATTAATATATAAATCAAAGTTTTAATAGTTTATTCACTACTCACCACTCAGCACTCACTCCATGCAGGCGGAAATACAAATTACAGAATGCCCGCGCGATGCCATGCAAGGCATTCGTCAATTTATTCCGACCGAATTAAAAGTGGCTTACATTAATTTACTGCTTCAGGTTGGTTTTGATACGATTGACTTCGGCAGCTTTGTTTCGGCCAAAGCAATTCCGCAAATGCGGGATACTGCTGAGGTACTGCAAAAACTTGAATTAAGCGCTTCCGAATCAAAATTACTCGCCATCATAGCTAATTACCGGGGAGCGCAAGAAGCCGCCAAACATCCCGAAATAACTTACCTCGGTTTCCCTTTCTCCATATCCGAAACTTTTCAGCGGCGCAATGCTAATTCGGGGATCGATGAGGCATTTGATACAGTAAAACGAATAAAAGAATTATGCGATCATAATAACCAACAGCTGCTGGTATATTTATCTATGGGTTTTGGCAATCCTTATGGCGACGAATGGAATGTTGAACTGGTGCATCAATGGACCGAAAAACTAGTAAAGGAAAATATCAACATTATTGCTTTGGCTGATACGATCGGCGTAGCAACGGCTGATCAGATCAGGGAAATTTACCCGGTGCTATGCCGCCAATTCCCCGAAACAATATTCGGCATCCATTTACACGCAACGCCTGATACCTGGTATGATAAGATAGCAGCGGCTTACCAAAGCGGCTGCAAACGCTTTGATACTGCCTTAAAAGGATATGGAGGCTGCCCCATGGCAAAAGATGAGCTTACAGGCAACATCGCCACCGAAAACCTTGTTGCCTACCTGCAATCGCAAATTAAGCGCCTGGCGCTTAATTATGATAAATTAGGGGAAGCGATGGATTTTTCGGGAAGGGTGTTTGGATAGGAAGCGTGATGAAGAAAATGCATAGGATAAAGATGTCGGCTGCTCGACAGTCTAACAGCCTGACCTACAGCCGCCTACCGAAGCGTCATTGCGAGGAACGAAGCAATGACGGCTCGTGAATTATTGATAATCAATTTATTCCGCAAATATTATTTCCCACCATTTGCTTTCAGATCAGCAATGCAACGGTCGTTTTTTATTTGACTAAACAATTAAAATTAATTTACGTTAAACGTAACAAATAACGTAACGATGAAAATAAAATGAATAAGTTTTACGAATTTGCGAATGATAAGCCAGTGACATCACTACTTTTAGTTTTAAGCTTGTTAATTATAGTCGTAATATTTACTTTGGTACTGTAATACCCCTATTGTGAAACTCTTATTAAACTCAATCAGGGCTATAATATTTGTTATAGCAATCTATTTTTTAATGGAATTTGTTTTCTTTTGCCTTGATTGGGGTGGAATAAAAGCCATAATTTTTTTCGGTAACATCAAAGAAAAAATGAACCCATTTTTGTTTTGGGTGTTATTCGTATCCTTTGGAATAGCCATCTTAGCTATACTGTGGCAATTGTTTAAATATATCTCGGTTTTTGTTGTAGCAATTCTCGCTCCCATTTGTCCTTACAGAAGTTTTGCCGTTGGCATTACTTTGATAATATCCATTATTTACTCCTGTTTCTTTTTATATACCTATTGGTTTTTGCATCGAAACATTCTCAGCTTTAGAGATGTCGTGTTTGGATTGATATTAACAGGTTCATGTATCCTATTATGTCTTTCATTTGTAAGAGCTGTTGTTGTTTCCTATCGGGAATAAGATAAATTGATTTAAAATAAGGTGGTAATACGCTTCTTAGGACTTTACTTTTGGACTAATCTCCAGCGCCGCAGGGTCGTTTTCGACTTTAAGTTAACCCATAAAAATCCACCAATGACGCTTCGTTAAGTGTTGTTTCAACCAAATAAAATTCCGTTCACCCCCTTTATTTTCAAAAAAATAAAATTTTCTATTGACAAATCCATTTTTACATGTACATTTACGCCATAAATAATAAAAATGAATTTAAGAGGTGCATACTATTTCGGTTATTACTTTTACTTTAACAGTAAGAGCCGGGACTAATATGCTTTAACAACCATATAAGAAACTGAAAAGTCCCGGCCATAAACCGGGACTTTTTGCTTTAACAGCGATTATGAAACACGACAAACTTAGAGTTGCTATTCAAGGTATCCGCGCATCCTTCCACGAGGAGGCGGCATTCAAATACTTTGGCGAAAATATCCAAACGATAGAGTGCGCTTCTTTTAAGCAAACCTTCGAAGCTTTACAAAATAAAGATGCCGATTACGTGGTGATGGCTATTGAAAACAGCATTGCCGGCAGCATTTTGCCTAACTACTCCCTGTTACTGCACTACGCTTTCCCGGTGGTTGGTGAAATTTATCTGCCTATACAATTACACCTGATGGCGCTGCCAGGTGTGAAGTTTGAGGATGTAAAATATGTTACTTCGCATCCAATAGCCATTCGCCAGTGTGTTGATTTTTTTGATGAATACCCGCACCTCAATATTATTGAAAGCAACGATACCGCCGCCTGTGCTAAACGCATCCGTGACGAACAACTGACCGATACAGTAGCTATCGCCAACACTTTAGCCGCAAGGCTTTATGGACTGGATGTGCTGGAACGCCGCATAGAATCGAACAAGAAAAACTTCACCCGTTTTTTGATCCTCACCCATCATGAAAACGTTGTGAAGAAACAGCCCAATAAAGCATCCTTATGTTTCCAGGTGAGCAATAAAGTCGGCGCGCTGGCAAAGGTGCTCAATATATTTGCCGTTGAGGGCGTTAATATGAGTAAAATACAATCCATGCCCATTTTAGGCAAACGGAACGAATATAATTTTTATGTGGATATTGAATGGGACGAGCCCAAACAATATGATACAGCCATAAGGCAGATACTTAAATACACCCACAATTTTAACATCCTGGGCGAATACGAAAGGCATGTTGATGATAGCGACATTGTGCCAAAAGCTGCAAAGAATGAAAAAGTGCCGAGAACGTATATTAATATTAAGAAGATGGGGACTTAGTCCGGAAGTCCGAAAGTCGGAAAAGTCAGAAAGACGGAAGAAGTCAGAGGTCGGAAGTCAGAAAGACGGAAGCGACAAAAAGATATCTGAGGCCGAATATTAGAGTTAAGAAAATAATCAAAATAAAATAAAAAAAGATCCTAAATAATTAAATTAAAGAACAAGCAATCTTCCGGACTTTCCGACTTTCGGACTTTCGGACTTTCGGACTTTAAAAAAAAACGATGAAACTAAACTTAAACATACAACCGCTAAGTTCCTGGATAAAAACAGGCAGTGAACCCTTACTGATCTCAGGGCCCTGTAGCGCAGAAACGGAAGATCAATTAGTAGCTACGGCCCATTTATTGGCAAAAACCGGCAAGGTATCGGCATTGCGCGCCGGCATCTGGAAACCCCGCACCCGTCCCGGCGAGTTTGAGGGTATAGGCAGCATAGGCTTGCAATGGCTTAAACGCGCCAAAGAAGAAACCGGTTTGCCCACTACCGTTGAGGTAGCCACCGCCAAACACGTGGAAGAAGCTTTGGCCGCAGGCGTGGATATTTTATGGGTGGGCGCGCGCTCAACTGTTAACCCTTTTACCGTGCAGGAAATTGCTGATGCCTTAAAAGGCGTTGATATACCGGTAATGGTTAAAAATCCGGTAAACCCCGATCTTTCACTTTGGATAGGCGCCCTTGAGCGTATCAACAACGCAGGGATCACCAAATTGGCAGCTATACACCGGGGGTTCTCGTCTTACGAGAAATCACCTTTCCGTAACGAGCCTATGTGGGATATTGCCATCAATTTGAAAACACTAGCGCCCGAATTACCTTTAATTTGCGACCCAAGCCATATTTCGGGCAACCGTGACTTGATCGGCTACATCTCCCAAAAAGCGCTTGATCTGGATATGCAGGGGCTAATGATAGAATCGCATATAGACCCAAGCGTAGCCTGGACCGATGCCAAACAACAGGTGACCCCGGCAGCTTTAGCCGAAATTATTGAGCATTTGACCCTGCGCAAACCCGAGATACGCAATGCGGAATTAAAAGACAAACTGACCGAACTCCGTAATCATATAGATAAAATTGACGACCTGATTATCCAAAAAATGGCCGAACGCATGAAAATAGTTGAGCAGATCGGCAACTACAAAAAAGAGAATAACATTACCATTTTGCAGGTTAACCGCTGGGACGAAATACTTAGAAAAGGCATCAATTACGGCAAGGCTTTAAAATTGAGCGAAGAGTTTACTGAGAAACTGCTGGAATTGATCCACAGCGAATCTATCCGTAAACAAACCGAGATCATGAATAAGAATGAGGCGGGACAAGCGGCTGAAAAATTAACACACGCGTAAACGCCTCACCCTGCCCTCTCCAAAGGAGAGGGTTCTAATACGGTTGCACGTTAAAGTCATCTCCTTTGGAGAGGATTTAGGTGAGGCGAAACACGCACGTATACACACATAATAATGAAACATAACATCATCCTTACCAAAAAAAGCAGGTCAGTAAAGGGCACAATACACCTCACGGGTTCAAAAAGTGAGTGTAACCGCGCCCTGATCATTGAGGCTTTGAGCAACGGCAAGGTAAAAGTTGAAAATATTTCGGATGCTGCGGATACGGTGGTTTTAAGTGAAGTTTTAAGTCTGAAGTCCGAGGTTGAAAGTCTTAAGTCAAAAAAAGAAGATAACGACTTAGGGCTTAAGACTCAAGACTTAAGACTTGTAAACATCGGTCCAGCAGGGACAGCCATGCGTTTTTTAACCGCTTATTTTGCTTTGCAGCCTGCCAGCCGGACAGGCGGGGATGAAGAGGTGATATTAACCGGTAGTGAGCGGATGAAACAGCGTCCTATAGGGATATTGGTGGATGCATTACGGAAGTTAGGCGCACATATTGAGTATGTTGAAAACGATGGCTTCCCCCCTATCAAACTGAAAGGGGGCTTTGAGCAGCTTTCTAACAGGGTCAGTATAAGAGGAAATATAAGCAGCCAGTATATCACTGCGCTTCTGCTTATAGCAGCCCGTCTGCCGTTTGGTTTGGAACTGCATATTGAGGGCGACCTTACCTCGCGCCCTTATGTAGAGATGACGTTGGCCATGCTGCAATCAGCAGGTATAACGCATACCTGGGAAGATGATACCATCAGCATACCAAACCAGGAATTTGCCGAAACGTCCCTTCATATCGAACCAGACTGGAGCGCTGCATCTTACTGGTACGCCATAGCTGCTTTGGCAGATGAGGCCGAACTGTTTTTACCGGGCCTAACCCAATACAGCTTACAGGGCGATAGCGTAATCACCGAGATCATGGCTAATTTTGGTATAACATCGCAGTTTAAAGATGGTGGCGTATATTTACAAAAAGAAGCCAAGCCAATATTCCGTAAAATATTTGATTTAAAAGAATGTCCCGACCTGGCGCAAACGATAATAGTGGTATGCGCAGCATTAGGTCACGATGCAACCTTTACCGGGCTTGAAACTTTAAAGATCAAAGAAACAGACCGTATAAAGGCCCTTCAAAATGAGCTGGCCAAAATGGGTGTTAAGCTAATTGAAAAAGGGCTGGTTTATAAACTGGATTGCAGCGAAAAATTCATCCCCGAACGTATATTTGTCAGCACTTATGATGACCACCGCATGGCGATGGCCTTCGCGCCGCTGGCTTTGCTGGTAAACGAAGTTGAAATTGAAGATGCCGATGTGGTTGAAAAATCATACCCGGCGTTTTGGAGAGATTTGGAGAAGGTGGGGTTTGGGGAGAGATTAGAGATTAGAGGTTAGAGGTTAGAGGTTGGAGGTTGGAGGTTGGAGGTTGGAGGTTGGAGGTTAGAGGTTAGAGGTTAGAAGAAGTCCGAAAGTCTGCAAAGTCTGGAAAAAACCAATGACCCAATGACTAATGACCTAATGACAAACGAATCGGTGAAATCATAAAATAAAATCGGTGTAATCAAAAAAACAATGGCAGGCAATTCATTCGGACAAATATTCAGGATAACTACTTTTGGCGAATCGCATGGCGAAGCTATTGGGGTAATTATCGACGGTTGTCCGGCGCAACTGGAGGTTGATTTGGACTATATCCAGGGAGAACTGGATAAACGTAAGCCCGGCCAGTCGAAAATCACTACACAGCGTAAAGAAAGTGATACGGTAAAAATTCTTTCCGGCGTTTTTGAAGGAAAAACAACCGGCACTCCTATTGCCATGCTCATACCTAATGAGGACCAGCGCTCAAAAGATTACAGCCATAATGTGGATGTTTTTCGCCCTTCGCACGCTGATTATACTTATCAAACCAAATACGGCATCCGTGATCATCGCGGAGGCGGCCGTTCGTCAGCGAGGGAAACAGCAGCGCGGGTTGCAGCGGGGGCAATAGCAAAACTGCTGCTCAAAACACAAGGAATCGAGATCGTTGCGCATGTAAGCAGTGTAGGCAGGATAAATGCCCCAAATGTGGAGATTACCAGCGCACAAGAATTTATTGATGAGCGCGAAAAAAACATCGTCCGCTGTGCCGATCCGGCAACTGCAGCGGAAATGATCGCCCACATCGACAGCATCCGTAAACAAGGGGATACTGTTGGCGGCAAAATAAGCTGCCATATTTTCAATTGTCCTGTTGGGCTTGGGGAACCTGTTTTTGATAAGCTTCATGCTGACCTTGGCAAAGCCATGCTGAGCATTAACGCGGTTCATGGCTTTGAGTATGGTTCCGGGTTTGCTGGCAGTGAAATGAGGGGGTCTGAACATAATGACATATTTGTAAGCCTCACCCCGGCCCTCTCCAAAGGAGAGGGAGAAAGAGAAATAAAAACCCTTACCAATTTCTCAGGCGGTATACAGGGCGGTATCAGTAATGGTATGCCGATTGAATTTAAAGTAGCATTTAAACCGGTAGCCACTATAATGCAAAGTCAGGCAACGGTTGATAGTGAAGGCAATGCCGCCGAAATATCCGGCAAAGGCCGTCATGATCCTTGCGTGGTGCCACGGGCTGTTCCAATTGTTGAAGCAATGGCCGCCCTGGTTCTGGCTGATCATTGGCTGAGGAACAGAAATTCGAAGCTGGAAGCTTTTTAAAAATTTAGATTTGTCAACTTTTAAAAAGTTGACAAATCTAAAATAACCACTATGCTAAAAGCCATCCTTTTCGATCTCGACGGCACCCTCATTGATTCCGAGCATTTTTATTTTGAGTGCTGGAATGAAATTTTAGCGGAAGTTGGAGCCCAGGTTACTTATGAAGATTGGCTGGATAACTATGCGGGCACCACGGTGCAAACAAACGCCCAAAAACTAATAGAGAAATATGGAATTAAAAATTCTTTGGATGAATTGGTGGAAAGGCGTGAAAATTTAACCATTCAACGTTTTAAAACTTCCGATGTAGGCCTGATGCCTCATGCATTGGAAATGCTTCAGTTTTTTACTGAAAAAGGCTTAACCATGGCCATAGCTACATCCAGCCTGAGAAAAGATGTAGAAGCGATTTTCGAACGAAACGGCCTGAACCATTTCTTTAAATTAATGATTACCCGCAGTGAGGTAACTAATAGCAAACCCCATCCCGAAAGTTACAACTTTTGCTGTGAGCAGTTAGGGCTCACCAAAGACGAATGTATAGTTTTTGAAGATACCATAAGTGGTTTAACGGCAGCCAAAGCGGCCGGGCTGGTTTGTTATGCCATACAAAGCAACATAGCGGAACATCATAAACTACGGGCTGCCGATAAAATTTTCCTTGACCTTAACGAGGCGAAAGATTATTTGATCGCTACCAGTCAATTATAGGTTTAAAGATTTGTCAACTTTTTGAAAGTTGACAAATCTAAAATAAAATAACAAAGCATCCGAATTACTGTTGAACAGTAAATGCTGTCATTTGATATCACCGGCAACTATACCGATTTCTACGAAATTACGATGGGAGAGGTATATTTTTTGAGCGGCAGGAAAGATGAGCCTGCCTGCTTTGATTATTTTTTCAGAAAAAACCCATTTAACGGAGGTTACGTTTTATTTGCCGGCTTACAAGATTTGCTGGATGTACTGGAAGACCTGCATTTTACAGAAGCTGACCTGGCTTTTTTAAAAACCTTGAATTTTGAACCTGCATATATCGAATTCCTGAAGCATTTCAGGTTCCGCGGGGCGGTAAAGTCGGTCAGGGAAGGTGAGGTTATATTTCCGAATTGCCCGGTTATACAGGTTCGGGGAACGCTGTTTGAAACGCAGCTTATAGAAACTGTGCTGCTTAACATCATCAATTTTGAATCGCTTATCGCTACCAAAGCCTCCCGGATGCGTCAGGTGGCCGGCAACAGGGCACTAAGCGATTTCGGCTTGCGCAGGGCGCAGGGGCCCGGGGCAATACTTGCTGCAAAAGCTGCCGTCGCGGGTGGTTTTAACAGTACCAGCAATGTTTATGCTGCCAGCTTATATCATTTGGAGGTTACCGGAACAATGGCCCATTCGTTTATTCAAAGTTATGATTCAGAATTGGAAGCATTTCGCGCATACGCCAGGTTAAGACCGCAGAATTGTGTGTTCCTGGCGGATACGTACGATACTATAAAAAGCGGTGTGCCTAATGCTATTACTGTTGCAAGGGAAATGGAGAAAGCAGGAAACAAAGCTGCCGGTATCCGGTTAGACAGCGGGGACCTGGCCTGGCTATCCAAAACAACGCGCCAGATGCTTGATGAAGCCGGACTTAATTACATGAAAATAATCGGCTCTAACCAATTGGACGAGTTTGTTATCAAAAGCCTGCTGGAACAGGGTGCGCCGATAGATGTATTTGGGGTGGGGACCCACCTGGTAACGGGCCAGCCGGATGGGGCCCTGGACGGGATTTATAAACTATCGATGGCAGCCGGTAAACCGCGACTGAAATTATCTGAGAGTTTACAGAAAGTGACCCTTCCGGGGATAAAAAAAGTGATGCGGATTATGAATGGCAATGGCCGGTTTTGGGGAGCGGATGCTGTCATGTTAGAGGAAGAAGACAAAGCATCTGCCATATTCCAGGCCAATGAACCGGGGAAATTTTCAAACGTGCAAAGTTATCGCCAGGAGCCGCTGTTGCATCCGGTTATGATCGACGGGAAACGGGTATCGCCCTCTCCATCCCTGGCCGACATCGCCGCTTACGCGGGCCAAAGATTAAACTGCCTGCCGGCAGAGTATAAACGCTTTGAAAACCCTCATGCTTATAAAGTCGGGATCAGTGAAAAATTAATAAACTTAAGAAATACGCTGAGAGATCAGCATAAATCAATTTCCTAATGAAAGCCCTGATATTAGTAGATATACAGAATGACTTTTTACCCGGAGGGACATTGCCTGTAAAGGATGGCGATGCTATCATTCCGTTACTGAACAAATTGCAAAATTATTTTGACGTTGTTGTGGCCACGCAGGACTGGCATCCGCCCAATCATCAGAGTTTTGCCTCAAACCATCCCGGAAAAGAGAGCTTTGACGAGATCTATTTTCACGGCGTTCCTCAGACCTTATGGCCTGACCACTGTATCCAGGGAACATACGGCGCTGATTTTCCGCGGGCACTTAGCCAAAATAAGATAGCCGCCATTTTAAGAAAAGGCACTGATCCTGAAATTGACAGTTACAGCGGTTTCTATGACAATGGCCATCAAAAGGCCACCGGTCTTGCCGGGTATTTACGGGATAAAAATATTGATGAGGTTTATCTCACCGGTTTGGCGGGCGATATCTGCGTGTATTATACGGCAAAGGATAGCCTGCACGAAAAGTTTAAAACTTTTATTATTGAAGACGCCACCCGCCCCTTAAGCCAGGAGGCTTTTGATGAAGCAATGGATGTATTTACCGCGCAGGGTGGAAACGTCGTTCAAAGCATGGAAATAATTACTGTTTGATATAAACGGATATTCCTGACTAATTATTTGTCAAGGGAAGCGTAAAATAAAATGTTGACCCTTTCATATTTTCACTTTCCGCCCAAATATTGCCGCCGTGCCGTTTAATGATCTCAGCGCCAAGGTAAAGACCGATACCGAAACCCGAAATGTGCCGCGTATAGGTGGTTTCAACGCGGTAATAGCGGTCAAATACCTTATCAATATCTTGCGGATCGATGCCCATGCCCTCGTCCTTTACGCTAACAATTACTTTTTCTCCGCCGACGTGGTAAGCCAATTCAATCTGTTTTCCCATTGGGGAATACTTGACGGCATTACTAATTAGATTTGAAACCACGGAACTGATCTTATCCCTGTCGGCATTAACGTGTACCGCGCCAGAGCCCGTCAGGCTGACCGTGTGGGAATTTACGATTAGTTTTGTTTCGTCCAATATTTCATGCAGTAACTGATCAAGGTCAAAGGGCTGCTTTTCGATAAGCATCGTACCGGTTTCCAACCGTGAAACATTCAGAAAACCGTTAATCATTCCCGTCATCCTTTTTACCTGCAGGTTCATCCTTTCCATAGCGCTGACTAAAAACGTATCCTCGCTGTTCTTTAACTTAGCGCCTGCAATCTGGACCATCGCGCTGAGTGAGGTGAGCGGCGTTCTGAGCTCATGGCTCGCCATGCCGATAAAATCATTCTTCCGCTGCTCTTCCAGCTTCCTTTCGGTGATATCCCTGGCTATTTTAGAAAGGCCGGTGATGTTGCCCTGAGCATCCCTGATAGGTGAAATAGTTAAAGAAACATCCAGCAGCCTGCCATCCTTTGTCAACCGCTTCGTTTCAAAATGTTCCACCCGCTCCCCTTCCTTTAAACGCGAAAGTATCCGCGGCTCTTCGTCCTGCCGGTCGGCAGGTACGATCTTATAGATCGACTGCCCGGTTATTTCATCCGCGGTATAACCAAACATCCGCTCTGCCGAATGATTCCAGCTGGTAACAACGCCGTCCGTTGTCTTGCTGATAATTGCGTCGTCAGATGATTCAACAATTGCCGCCAGCTTCGCGCATTTTTCTTCAGCTTGTTTAATGTCGGTGATATCAAGTGCGATAATCAACCCCGCATCCACTTCATCCGCATAGTTTCTGAGCGGTACAAAATGTACCAGGTAGTTCTCACCGGTTTCGGCCTTCCGTTCCTCCGAAAATTTTTCCCCCGCCATCAGTCTTTCATACAAGCGCTTCGAGGCCTCATAGCGTTCGGGCGAGATCTCTGCGGGGTGCCTGCCTTCATAGTCTCTTCTGTTGTAACCCATCTTTTCCATTATATCGCCTTCGATTATCACGTAACGGTGATTTTTGTCGATCACGATGATCAGCGATTTAGGAATATTTAAGGCGATGGACCTGAAAAGTTTTTCACTCTGCTGAAGGCTTGCCTGGGTTTCGGCCAATTCCTCATTTGTAGCAGCCAGTTCTTCATTTGCCGCCGACAACTCCTCGTTGGTCGCCGCCACTTCTTCATTCATCGCTGCGAGTTCTTCGTTGCCGGCCAGTAGTTCTTCATTGGCTGCAGCCAGCTCCATACCCGAAACTTTCTGTTCGTGTATATCGGTACTGGTTCCTACCCATAGTACTGTTTGCCCGCCGTCACTTTTATGGGGGGCAAAACGACTAAGGTGCCATCGGTAAACGCCGTCGTAACGCCTTATCCGATGTTCTATTTCCGTTGGCTCACCATCTTTAATCGCCCTTGGCCACTCCACTGCTGCGATGGCGCGGTCATCCGGGTGAATGAAATCCCATATCTTTTCCCGTAAAGCTTCGAAGCCATTGATACCGGTATAATCATACCACTGCTGATTGTAATAGGTTGCGTGGCCATCGGGACCGGACGTCCACATCTTATGCGGAATAGCATCCGTCAAAAACCGGAATGTAAACTCATCCCCGTTAAATTGATTAGATTCAAGGATGCTTTTTGAATGTTTTTTTGGTTGTCGCCCTTTCGGGATAGTCATAATATCTCAGCCTAAAATTTATTAAAATTAGCATTAATTTCTTATTTGGGACAGTCGCTATCCGTCAGCAATGCTATATCAACCTGCCAGTGGAGAAGTAATTTATAATTCTATATATTATTTCCCGATTACCTTTTTGAATTCATCGAGCGAAACAATGGTAAGCTTCGGAAAGTCGAGTGTTTTTAAAGGATCCATTAACTTTCCGCATTCAGCATATTGTCAAAATCCTGCTGGGTATAGCCTTTTTCAGCAACGGCCCTCGTTACTTCTTCTTTTAAAAGCTTCGAATAATGCTTTACCAGCAACCTTTTTAATTCAACCGTTTCCTGGTCAGACATTGGCCTGTTAAACAACCTCAACAGGCTTACCTGTAAAGGATTCAATTCGGTATGTTGATTAATTGCAACAGCCACAGTTCAAATTATTACAAACAAATTTACTTAAAATTGAAACAAATTAGCAATAATCGTACAATTATCTATTTAACTGCCCGTTGCCAACAAGTGGATACTTGAAGGCGTGGGGGGAACAAATCTTAGACTGACGGGTAGACGCAGTCCACAAGCATAGTCTATCCTTAGTGTGTTATTGGCTCAACTCCAAATTATGCCAATTATATTTGGCGCTCCAATGCTATATCATATAAAAAAGCACAGGCATAGTGGTTACCCGTCAGCGGGGCACGAGAAATCCAGTGCTTTTGGCTTTTGCGCTGCATTCTCGCGCCGGAGGGGAAGTTATATTGAGGTATATCTGGTAAAGTTAGCACAAGCAATAAGAAATCAAGGTACAATCTGCGGATTAAATTATCGGAAACTCCGGGCCCGCTTCATTTGTGCTGTGGACACTTGAAGGGGCGGAAGAGATCAGGGCACAAATAATTTTATTAAAAATACTCGCCTAGAACCAATTTTTTCTTAATTTTATTATCCTGGTACATAACATCCAATATTAGATACAATTAAATTCAGTATTTCTATGATTAGATCAAATATGAATGAATCTGAAAAAGGTAAACGCCGTCAGTTTTTAAAAATCGGGTTGTTTACTGCATTAACATCCTTTTTGTATGCCGTTCCGGGTATTTCTTTTGGAGCAAATCAAAATAAAAAAGGTATTTGTAAACACGCGGACGAAGGGGAAGTATATCAGATCAGGCCAAATAGTTTTGTTACTATCAAGGCATCAAAACGAAAAGATGGAATCGAAACAATTTCTCTCTGTACGGAAGAATTTCCTCCCGGTGGAAAAATTCCGGTGCACAAACATTTATATGAAGATGAAATGATCTTCATTCATAAAGGAAGTGGTGTTTTGACGTTGGACAACGAGCTGATCTCTGTAGAAGCGGGTAGCATGGCCATAGTTCCAAAGTATTCCTGGCACGGATTAGAAAATACTGGCAATGAGTCAATTTTAATGGTATTCGGGTATAATCCAACCGGCTTTGAAGATTTTTTCCGTCAAGTGGGTACTCCAAAAGGCCAGGAGTTCAAACAATTGATTCCTGAAGAAAGAATAAAAATCGCCGAAAAAATGGGAATGATTTTTAAAAAATAATTTTTAGTTATTCCGTTCCCCTGCATCCACTTCGAGAGACCCTTCTGGGGACAAATCACTTTCTTTGCCCTTGTTGGAGTAATTACCTCTAATTTTTCTTTTTTGCTACAGGCTTGCAGCTAATGTGCTTGACATTTGAGCGAGTTTGTAACTTGGTTGCATATAGCTCCAGTTTACAACTATGGAGAATTTTTAATCGCTCAAACTTTAACCTCCACCTTCCCACCAGTCTTACACGCCAAATAAATCGCATCAATCAGCTTTAAATCTTTTACCGCTTCTTCACCGTCTACCGGCACTACAGGCTGTTTGCCTTTAAATATTATATCCGACATTTCTTCCATTTGTACGGTTTGGTGAACGGTAATGGACTGGGTCAATTCGCCTTTATGTGTGCGGCCCATAATGGGGCCGTAACCGGTGGATGGCTGTAGTTCGGCAAATCCATTTTCACCGTCCAGAAAAAAACGGTCCAGGTTGTTCATACTATAAGTGGAGAGGCAGGAGGCCACGGCCCCGCTGGGGAAGCCAAATTGAAATTGAATGGTTTCATCAACCCCTTCCTTAAATTTTACGTGATCTGTTTTTGTTTCCTGCGCGGTAACCCAAAATGGATCTTCGCCGGTCATATAACGGGAACCATTAATGGCATAGATGCCAATGTCCATTAAAGAGCCGCCGCCGGACAGTTGTTTATTTAACCGCCATTGTGTGGGATCGCCGACGGTAAACCCGCATTGTCCCTGGAAGAACAAAATTTTCCCAAATTCGCCGTCTTTTCTCATCCTGACGACTTCAAGGGTTTTCGGTTCAAAATGCATTCGGTAGCCAACTAACAGCTTTACATTCGCTGCCTTGCAAGCGTCCACCATCTCTTGTCCTTCCTTTGCATTCACGGCCATTGGCTTTTCGCAAATAACATGCTTGCCTGCCTTTGCCACCCGTATTACCTCGTCATGATGCAGCCCGTTTGGCGTTATCACATA
Source organism: Mucilaginibacter sp. (assembly GCA_036758125.1). Classification (GTDB taxonomy): domain Bacteria; phylum Bacteroidota; class Bacteroidia; order Sphingobacteriales; family Sphingobacteriaceae; genus Mucilaginibacter. Next base: position 61,798 of record DAIOXE010000028.1, on the reverse strand, counting down.
TACCGCATCAATGGCGGGGTTGTTTTTTATAGCATCGAAATTCTCATAATTGTAGCAGTTCTTTTCAGGTATGCCATACTTACCTTGCCAGTTTTTGATTTTTGAAGGCGTACCGCTGATCACACCAACCAGTTTAGCTTTTGTGCAGGCTTGCATAGCTTCGGCAACTCGGGTCCCATAACTTCCAAGTCCCATAATGGCTACGCGCAGTACCGGCCCGTCATAGGCTTCGTTACGATTTTCCTTAGCAGCCGCCCATCCTGAAATGGGGGTTAAATGCAACGCTAAGGCTGTTATTCCTAATTTTTGTAAAAAGTCGCGGCGTGAGTTCATAAGCAGATTGTTTATTTAATTTATCGATCACAAATTACAACATTTTTTTTCAGATAGGTTTCTCATCCTGATTTTCTAAAAGTCCTCTCCTACTGGAGGAGATTTAGAAGATTTGGAGGGGCTGACCTTTTATCAACCAGCTATAAAAGCCGGGGAAATCCCCGTTCCATTGTTTTTCATTATGGCTTGCCCCTTTTATAATCATTACAGGCGCATTAGTTTCATTTAAGCCTTTGGCCCTTATAATACCGGCCATTTTTTTCATATCTGCTACCATGCTGTCACTTTCGGCATCGCCGCAAACAAAATAAAACCTTGAGCCGGAGGATAATTGCTTCTGTTGTGTAAATTGATATATTTCGGGGGCTACCCAAAACGCTGGTGAAAACACCCCTGCATTACCAAATATATCAGGGTATTTGAGCGCTGCATACATCGAAATTAAACCGCCCATCGAGCTGCCTGCAATTGTGGTATGCCGGGCATCGGATTTTGTACGATAATGAGCATCAATATAAGGTTTTAGTGTTTTTACGAGGAATTCTACATAATCATCGCCTCTCCCCTTTCCGTATTTGGAATCGTAAGGGTCATATTCCGTTATCCGGTAATCGCCGCCATGGTCAATACCCACCACTATACATTCTTCTTTAGCCGGAAGTTTGTCCAAAATTTCGTCAATTCCCCATTCGCCAAATCCCGAAGTATAGGCATCAAATAAATTTTGTCCGTCGTGCATATAAATTACGGGATACTTTCTTTTTGACGACAAGTAATCTGCCGGCAGGTAAATCCAAATCCTGCGTTGCCGTCCAAGCTGGGGAATATCAAATTTTTCGCTGATGACATGTACCTGGGGGCTTGCCGTGTGCTTTTTTTCGGGAACAGCAAAATTGTCCTGCCAGCCATCTATGTTTAAAGTTATTATGGTATCATGCAGAATAGTTACGCTTCTGTTAGCAATGGCTTTGCCCAAGGCAGTGCATTCAACATTTTGCCAGCTGCCTTTGGTTATTTTAAACTCATAAGCACCCTTTGGCAAATCTTTTATAAGGTGGTATGATCCGGGCCGATCAGGCCGCATCTCCCAGGCAGTATCAACGGGGTTCCAGTTGTTAAAATTGCCCGCTAAAAATAAGCGTACATCTGGTATTTTGGAGGATGCTATTTTATCTGTTTTAAAGACGACTTTTTGCTGTGCAGATAACAAACAAATTTGGCTGAAAAGCAAAAGCGCGCAAAAAAGTTTTTTTTTTGTCATGAAAAAATTGATGTAGAGAAATAAAGGTCCTCACAGATTTGTGCATCTTATTCCTAAAGTTAACGTATAAATCTATACCGCAGAAATTCCAAAAAATAAATCGGGATATGATCATATTATTATTGGCCTATTTGTACAAATTTCAATTAAAACCCAAATTAAGCAAATTAGGTTCAATTTTGAAGCCGCCGTATTTTTTCCTGGTACCGCAGCCCGCACCCTCTAAATCTCCCCCGGTAGGGGAGACTTTTTAAATCCGAAATCGAACATCCGATATCCAAAATCAGAATAAATCCGAAATCGAACATCCGAAATCCGAAATTCTAACCAAGCTATTTTAACGAATCCAGCTTTACTTTAATTTCATTATGGCTTAGTGTACGGGGCATATTGTATACTTGTTTTACGCGGTCATGTGTATTATCGGTCCAAAGCCAGCTTGTCCAAACCATAAACCAGGTCCAAAGCGGCTGTACTGCCAGTATCTCCGGTTTTGGAAGTTCGCCGGTTTCCGTGAGCGCTATTGGCTTTCCGTTTGCGAGTTTAACAAGCTGGTTATAATCCTTTTGCTCATAGTCAAAATGATAAACATCAGCGCCTAAAACATCTACGTAGTTGGCGCCCGGATAATAATCTTTATACTCATAAGCTTCATCGAAGGGTATATCCCGTGGGCCGTTTGCGCCCCAAACCCAAATTAAGTTGTTTAAATGATGGTAATTGGTATAACGGTCGTACATCATTTTCCATAGTTTGGCGATGCCGTTTTCGCCTTTTTTATTGCCCCACCAAAACCAAACACCGTTCATTTCGTGATATGGCCGCCATAAAACAGTTACGCCGGCATCCCTAAGCTGTTTTAAGTACCCTGCTATTACGTCAATTTGGTCAAGCCATTTTTTATTTAAATTGGTACCGGGGGTGACTAATTTATTCCATTCCGCATCTGTCATTTTGGCAATTACATTTTTCGAAAACTCATAAGGAGGATTATCCGTCGGCTTCCCTTCATGCCACATTAAAGTTACCAGGTAGCCCTCTTTTGATTTCTTTATCGCCTCCCCGACAATCTGAGGGCCCAGGTCCTTGTCGCCCCAATTAATAAAGTCGCTGCCCCAAACAGCCGGATACTTTCCTGTAATGGCTTTGGCGCTGTCCGAAAACGTATTCAAGTCGCTGTTATAATTTTGTTGTCCCGAAAGGATATACTTACCTTTTATGTCATACAATAAATTTAAAACTCTTTTTACACCTGCCGAGGCATTCGGATTTACCGGATCATATCTTTGCGCAATTATTTGACAACTGACAAAGAGCATTAAAATAAACAGAAATTTTTTTTTCATTTGAATTTACGGGTTTTTAAAGGCTTTATTAACAGGGTAAAAATAGGGCTGTCGCAGGTATTTTCAAAGTTAACAAAAATCTAACACCTGTTATGGTATGCAGATTGCTAATATTCTTTTATCTTTAAAGCAATTAATTACTATGATTAGACGTACCCCGTTAAAAAAAACTGCCGCTATTTTTTTAATATTTATTCTGCCTGTCTTTATGCTAACTTTTCAAAGTTGCAAAAAGAAACGGTCTGAAATGGCCAGTGAGCTATTTAAGAAAACCCATAACAAGATTTTCAGAGAAGTTACGCCCGAAGGATTTTCGGAGGTCTTTAAAAAGGTATTTTGGAAAGAGAAATCAAAGCTTAATCATCCCCTTTTTATTCTTGCTTATTATCAAAAAAACGATTACCGGCCGGAATTCGTAATGGATCATTTATTTAACGGCGACCTAACTAAAGCTGTTGATTATTATATGCATGCTGATGAACATGGACTTAATGCCGAAATGTTCCAGGCAGATGAGTTGAGGGGGCTGATAGATAAATTAACAAATAAAAAAAATATTAAAACGCTTAACGAAGCTTACCATGATATGGCTGAGCTTGAGATTACGGCCGCCAACTCATTGACCAATTACAGCAATGCCCTGCAGTACGGAATTATCAATCCTAAAAGCATATACCGAAGATATTTTATGGCAACTAAAATACCCGACAGTACATCCATGAAGCGGGTTTTTCATATCGTCGATATGCAAAATTATCTGGACAGCATTCAGCCCAGGGATACGCAGTATGCCGCATTACAAAATGCACTAAGAACAGGTTTTACAGCCGATGGATTCTCACAGGAGGAAACAAAACGTATTTTGATGGTAAACCTGGAGCGATTGAGGTGGAAAAATAAGCCTCATGAAAATAAATATGTGATCGTAAATATTCCGGATTTTACTTTAAATGTAATAGACAGCGGCAGATCGATACTAAAAATGAAAGTTTGCGTTGGCCAGGGGCGTAACATGGATAACGCGAATACGCTTGTTGCTTATAACGATACCTGCAAAGACGATAAGCCTTATGAGCGCGAAACGCCTTTGCTGAACAGTTTGATACACAGCGTTGACGTAAACCCCGTATGGAACATACCCAATAGCATTGCCAATAAAGAGATAATAGTGGAAGCCGCAAAAGACCGTTTTTACCTCGCGAACAAAGGTATTAATGTTTACCAGGATGACAAACTCGTGGAAAATCCGGAGGATATTGACTGGACCAAGGTGACTAAAGACAATTCTGACTATGAGTTTAAGCAACAGCCAGGGGCAGATAATTCTTTAGGTAAAATAAAATTCCTGTTTAATAACAAAAGCAGCGTTTATTTGCATGATACCCCGGTAAAGTCGGCGTTCTTTAAAAAAATACGGGCGGTAAGCCATGGATGTGTGCGTTTGGACAATGCGCAGGCATTGGCCTTTTCCTTATTTGGCGACGGCGAAAAATATAAAACTATAGCTACGGACATGGGCGAAGATAACCCCGATCCCACCACTATCTATTTACCGAAAAAAGTTCCGGTTTATATTACTTATATTACTTGCTGGGCCGATGAAAACAATGTCCTGCAATTCAGGAAAGATGTATATGGGTTGGATATTGTTTTGTATGACCATTTAATGAGATTGGCCGGCGGGAAATAAAAAGACGCCGGTCCGAGACGCAAAATATTGCGTCTACAGGTTGGCTATATAAGCATTGTTTGAATCAGAAACAAAATTTGCAGCTTGTTCTTCGTCCAGATATTTTGAGGCATAATGGCGAACATTACCATTGACAAACATTACTGTTTTGTCTTTAATAGTATTGATAACACGGTCGGCTACTTCAGGTGATACCGCCGGGCAACCAAAGCTTCTGCCCAGAAAGCCCAGGTGCTCAATTGTGCTTTCGCCAACATAATCGGCGGCATGGACTACAATTTCGCGCGAACGGGCATTTGAATTAAACCCGGCATCCAAGCCGTCTAACTTTAACGACCGTCCATGTTTACCATAATAAACATTATCGGTTATATAAAAGCCTACGCTGCTTTTATGAGAGTCGTTTCTATCTGAAAAACGCGTTGCCATATCTTTGCCGCTGCCCACGCCATGAGCTACCCATGTGTTTAATACCAATTCTTTACCGATAACATCAACTATCCACATCCGCTTTTCACGGCTCGGCCTTGTGAAATCGATAACTGTAAGAATTGAACTCGTTTGAGGTAATTTATTAGAATTTTTTAAGTTGATAAAACCTGTCAGCGCTTTTTTAAATACATTGAATGCTAAACCCGATTCTTGTAAACGGGCCGACTCGTAAATATTATCAATATATTTTTCAAGTAATTCCTGTGCCTTAAAAGTTTTGTTTGAATTAGTAACCGGTGTGTTCGCTCCTACTGGTTTCCAGCTTATAGATGCAATTGCCAGTATTAATAAAATGCCTGCCAGGCCGCCGAAACGTTTTCTCATCCTTAATTTGGGTATAATCAATATTTAAATTCTTGTCACTTTTATAAAAAATAGGATTAGGACCTATTTTTCTTTTAATGCAAAATATAATCTTATAATTCAATAATTGTTTAACTAAAGCAATCTTATATTTTGAAAATAAACTTTAATGAAAGGTTTATTTTTTATTGTTATACGAAAAAAACGATAAAAAGGTTTAATTATTATCGCACTAATTTAATAATTCACTAATTCACTAATTCAATAATTAATAAATAGCCGGGTATTTGCGCGGATAGGTTTCATTCATCAAACTGTAAACGGCTTCGATAATATCATCTAATGAAGGCTTACTAAAATAATCGCCATCGGAGCCATAGGGTGGCCGATGCTCTTTAGAACAAAGGGTCCTGGGCTGCGCATCAAGCGAATAATAACCCTTTTGGGTTTCCAGTACCTTTTGTAAAATATAGGCAGATGCCGCACCGGGCAGATCTTCATCGACGATGAGTAACTTGCTGGTTTTCTTTAATGAATTGCCGCACACATTTTCAGTGTCAAATGGATACAGGGTTTGCGGATCAATTACTTCAATATTTATGCCGAGTTTTTCAAGTTCTTTGGCGGCTTCCATTACGATACGCAATGTAGATCCATAAGATATCACCGTCATGTCGTCGCCCTGTTTTAAAATCTCGGCCTTGCCTAACTGAACGGTAAATTCGCCGGCGTTAGCAGGCATCCTTTCTTTTAAGCGATATCCATTTAAACACTCTATAACCAATGCAGGCTCATCGCCCTTTAGCAACACGTTATACATCCCCGCAGCCTGGGTCATATCCCGCGGAACGCATATATGCAAGCCCCGCATGGAGTTTAAGATCAACCCGAGCGGTGATCCTGAATGCCAGATGCCTTCCAGGCGATGGCCGCGCGTGCGAACTATCAGCGGGGCTTTCTGGCCGCCATAAGTACGATAACTTAAGGTGGCCAGATCATCGCTTAACACATTAATAGAGTATAAAAGATAATCGAGGTATTGAATTTCGGCTATTGGTCTTAAACCGCGCATGGCCAGGCCTATACCCTGCCCTATAATTGTGGCTTCACGTATGCCGGTATCACTTATACGCAGATCCCCATATTTATTTTGTAAACCTGCAAAACCCTGGTTTACATCGCCAATTGCGCCCACATCCTCACCAAAAGCCACAATGCTTTTATCGCGTTCAAAGTTGGCGTCAAAACAGGCATTTAACACTTCACGGCCATCAACAAACTTCGAGTCCTCGTAATACCTTGCCGGAATAGCCGCTATATTTAACGGCGAATTCGGTGTTTCTGTAAATAACCTGGAATTATAGCGGGCGTTATTTTTTTCATTTTCTTCTGCAAGCCAATTGATCAATTGCTGTTTTTGTAAAATATTGTCTTTTACGGTAAGGCGCAGCGCTTTTCGGATAGCTGCGAAAACATCTTTCCGGCCGGGGTCAACGCATTCGCGCAATGACGATACAACCGCATTTAATTCTTCCCGCGCAGGCACATATTCGGCCAGTTTTTCAATTAACAGGGCGGCTTCATTTAATTCAAGACGGATTTCATTACCAAGTTCATCCCATACCTGGCGCTGACAATCGCGTACATGCGTTTTGGCTGTTGCTTCCAGTTCGTCCATTTCAGTTTCAGCAGCAATTGCCGAAGCGATCATCCATTTACGCATTTGCAGCAGACAGTCGTGTTCATCTTCCCATGCCAGGCGTTCTTTTGCTTTATACCGCTCATGCGAACCGGAAGTGGAATGTCCCTGGGGCTGCGTCATTTCAGTAACATGGATCAATACCGGAACGTGTTCGCTACGGCACACCGCTATCGCACGTTCGTAAGTTTCGCAAAGCGCTATATAATCCCAGCCCCGCACTTTAAATATTTCGTAACCGTTAGTACCGGGTTCACGCTGAAAGCCTTTTAATATTTCTGAAATATCTTCTTTGGTGGTTTGCAGCTTGGCCGGAACGGAAATCGCGTAAGCATCGTCCCAAACCGAAATGGCCATCGGCACCTGTAAAACACCGGCGGCGTTTAATGCCTCAAAAAACAAGCCTTCGGAAGTTGAGCCGTTACCTATCGTACCAAATGCAACCTCATTGCCACTTACCGAGAATTGGTTAAGGTATCCCAGTTCTTTATTTTGCCTGTACAGCTTTGAAGCATAAGCGAGTCCCAGCAGGCGCGGCATATGTCCGCCGGTAGTGGAAACATCGGCGGAGCAGTTCATCGTTTCGGCCTGGTTTACCCAGCTTCCATCAGCATTTACAAACCTTGTGGCATAATGGCAATTCATTTGCCTGCCGCCAGACGCAGGGTCTTTCTCAACATCTGGATAAGCATATAATTGGGCAAAAAACTCGTGCAGATTGCTCATGCCGGTCGCGAACATAAATGTTTGGTCGCGGTAATAGCCTGCACGCCAGTCGCCTTTGCGAAATGCTTTGGCCATAGCCAGTTGGGCAACTTCTTTGCCATCGCCAAATATGCCGAACTTAGCCTTTCCCGTCAGCACTTCCCTGCGGCCTATCAGACTTGCCTGCCTGCTTTCAAAGGCTATACGGTAGTCGGTGATCACTATTTTCTTAAAATCATCAAAACTGAGCTCAGCAGTATTAAACTCACCGGCAGTGTGTGTTACAGTTTCGGGCATATAAAATTTTGTTTAGGCAGTAAAATTATAAAATTCTATTTTGTAATTGGCAATATTACCTATAAAACATGGAGTTTTCGGAATAGTTTTTAAATTGCATTAAACCTTATATATTTGTAATAATCAAAAACAAAATATGAAAAAGATATTGATGATATGCACAATGCTTTTAGGCTTTGCGTTTACGGCGGCCACTGCAAGTGCGCAAGTTAATGAAAAAGCTGAATTTAAATTCAATGAAGAAAAACACGACTTTGGTAAAATCTCCCAGGGTACTCCTGTTACCACCGTTTTTGAGTTCACCAACATTGGTAAAGAGCCGCTTATTTTAACTAACGTGCAGCCTACATGCGGCTGTACCATAGCTGATTACACTAAAACACCTGTAAAAAGCGGCGATAAAGGACTTATTAAAATTACTTATAACGCTGCTTTTGCCGCTCCGTTTACAAAAACAATCGTGGTAACGTCAAATGCCAAAACGCCGGTTAAAAATTTAATTATCGTCGGCGAGGTTGTGGCCAAACCGGCGACCGGAAGCAGCAGGTAGGCCAGCGCGGCCAGGCCCCTCCATAGGAGTCCTTCAGACTAAATCTCCCTTCCAGAAGAGTCCCTCGGACCGGTTGGGGAGACTTTTTATGACATTATTTAAAAGGGCACTGCTTGAGTGTCTTTTTTTTTACAACAGGTATGCCAAATGAGGTGCAGCCCGCTTGAGTGCTGCAAAAAGCTATCGCAGCCCTCTTAAGATCGAAGCCGGGCTTTCACTGAAATCGTCCATAAAATACGATACTTTTATAAAACCTTTAAATAATTTTGATTTTCGTTATATTCGCTTAATGTTTTTTATAAAATGAGAAAAGGTAAAGACTTAAAAGAAGAATGGGTCGCTTTCATTCAAACCGAAAGTGAGCAGGCTTTTCATGAACTTTACACGCATTATTTCCATTATCTAAATTATGTAGGTTTAAAAAAAGGTTTCCCCGCCAACAGAGTAAAGGATAGCATCAACGACCTGTTTCTTTATCTGTGGGAAAACCGGAATAAACTTCGGCATACACTCGATCATCACAATTACATTCTTACGGCTTTCCTCCGCAAACTATACCGAAAGGAAAATTTCGGTGCAGACAACAGTTCGGAATTTTATAGCCTGCCGGATTTCGGTTTTTCGCCATCGGCAGAAACGCTGCATATCCATCGGGCTTCAACAACAGATGTTGGCAGGATACTGCGGGGATTTATAGAACAACTGCCGCAGCGCCAGCGCAGCATGATCTATCAAAAATTCTATTTGGGGCTATCTTATAAAGAAATTGCCAATGCCAACGGCGTTTCTATCAATACGGTTTATAATACCATATATAAGGCCGTGGACAAGTTTAGGGCGCTCATCGGAAAAGAGCAATTAGGGGCAATGTCGCTATCTATCGCCTTACTTACTGAATTATTTTTTATTTTTTTTCAAAAACAGTAGTGAAAACAACTGGCTTACCGCTCTATTTGGCAAATTGCAAATAGCTCATGCAAGACAAAGACATTTCCCGTCTGATTAAGGATGAAAGTTTTCTGAACTATTGCCTTGGCCGTAATGTGGAAGATATCCGTTATTGGGAAAATTGGATTGATGAAAACCCCGGTTACCGCGGAAAGATCAATGACATCAAAGACATGGTCATTTCAATAGGTATTCAATCCCGGGAACAGGAAATTAATGGACAGTTCCAATTACTAAAACAGAGAATAACAGCAACCGGGCAATCTTTTAAAAGAAAAAAATACCGTATATATTCTCCATTTTTAAAAATCGCCATCGCCGCATCCATCCTCATATTTATGTCCATTGATGGATATTTCATCTTGCACAAAAATAAAGTTTCCGCTGTCAAACCGGGAACATTTAAAAATGATGTCGATCCAGGCGGCAACAACGCCATTCTGACCTTAGCTAACGGACATCAGATTGTCCTGAAAAACGCTAAAAAAGGATTTTTGGCCAGCCAGGGAAATACTCAAATTCAAAAAACAACAGCCGGTCAAATCGTTTACCGTGCCCCATCTTCCCCGACGGGCGAAGCGGGAGATGAGACTACCTATAATACTGTTGCCACTAAACGTGCTAACAAAGTGGTTATTATCCTTCCTGATGGAACAACGGCGTATTTGGATGCTGCGTCTTCCGTTCATTTTCCAACTGCATTTACGGGAAATAGCAGGGAAGTTTCGGCTACCGGGCAGGTCTATTTTGAAGTGGCCCATGACAAAACTAAACCGTTCCGGGTAACCATTAAAGGGCAAACCGTGGAAGTATTAGGTACGCATTTCAATATCAAGGCCTATGATGATGAAACCGTGATTAGAACCACCTTATTGGAAGGCAGCGTAAAGATCAGCGTAAACGGGCAATCCACCTTGCTCCATCCTGGGGAGCAATCACAAATCAGTGCAACCACAAATAAAATCACTGTAATCCATCCAGACCTGGATGAAGTTATGGCCTGGAAAAACGGTTTGTTTAAATTTAACAATACGGATTTGCAAACCGTTATGCGCCAATTGATCCGCTGGTATGATGTGGAAGTGACTTACGAAGGCTCGAATAAGAACTATCGCTTTGGCGGATATATACCCCGTGATTCCAAGTTATCAGACGTATTAAGGATATTACAATTGAGTGGAGTGAAATTCTCGATAGATGGAAAGAAAATAATTGTTTACCAATAAAAAAAATAAATGAGTGCCTATGATTAGATAGTTACCAAATCTGAATTTACACCGCGGGATGCGGGCACGTAAATAAAGTCCATAAAAACGGCGAAACCTTCTTTTGCACTTTAAAAGAAAGTTAAGACGTAAAAAAACCGGATGCGACTGTGAATCGGACCCGGCAATATCAGGGCTGAACATGCATACAATTTGATGAAACTGTTTTAAATTCTTAACCCTAATTCTTGCAAAATTATGCAATTAATCGCTCTTTGCAAAAATGAACTGCGTAATCTGATCCGCAGCTTCATGAAGCTATTATTAACCCCAATAACGGTCATTGGTTTGATCCGCAAAACCGTGCTGTGTATGAAGATCACCGCATTCATTTTACTGGCATTTTGTCTTCAGGTTAGCGCAAGCACGATGGCCCAGAATATTACCTTATCAGAACATAAGGCCCCACTGGAGCAAGTATTAAATGAGATTAAACAACAATCCGGCTATGTGTTTTTCTACAACCAGAAATGGATGGAACTGGCACAGCCCGTGGATGTTGACATGAAGAACAAACCTCTGGACCAGGTATTGAAAGTATGTTTTTCAAACCAACCTTATACCTATGAAATCGTAAATAAAACGATTGTCTTAAAATTAAAGGAAACACCCGTAGAAACAAAAAAGGCTCCAATAACCGAGATTGTGGAGGTGGCCAAACCTGTTACCGGAAAAGTTATTTCGGCAGATGACGGATTACCGATCCAAGGTGTTTCTGTAAAAATTAAAGGTACTAATACGGGAACAGTAACCGACACCAAAGGCATCTATACAATAAGTGCAAATGTAGGGCAAACACTGGTTTTTACCTATATTGGCATGCTTCCCATGGAAAGACTTGTCGGGGCCTCAAATACAATTGATGTAGAATTAAAGGTCGATACACGTTCTTTAAATGAGGTTGTTGTAACAGCTTTAGGTCAACAGGTAAAAAAGCGTTCACTCGGTACATCGCAACAAAATGTTAGCGGCGCTGCCATTGCAGGTACACAGCGTGAAGATTTTATCAATGCTTTACAAGGGCGCGTGGCCGGTGTTAATGTAACCCAAACTTCGGGATTGCCGGGGGCATCAACCTCAATTACTATCAGGGGTGTGAGTTCAATAAGTGGCAGTAATAGCCCTCTATTTGTTGTTGATGGTTTGCCTATCGATAATAAAACCATTAATACAAATGATTTTTATTCGGATTTAAGCTCAACAACAGCTTTTAATAATCGCGGGGTTGATTTTACAAATCGTGCTTCAGATATTAATCCGGAAGATATTGAAAGCCTGGTTGTTTTAAAAGGCCCGGAGGCTGCAGCTTTATACGGCATTGATGCTGCCAACGGCGCTATTGTAATAACCACCAAAAGAGGTAAACCCGGTGAAGGACGAATTGATTACAGCAACAGCTTTCGTATTGAAAGCGTAACCACCCAGCCTAAGATTCAGAATACCTATGGACTTGGCACCAATGGTGTAGGTAATGTTATATCCACATTAGGAGGATCGTACGAATATTTTGGACCGCAATACCCAAGTGGTACAACCCTTTACAATAACGTGAACGGATTTTTTCAGGATGCGCTAACACAAAAACAAAATATTGCTTTTTCCGGAGGAACTGACCGGATGAATTACCGGATAGCCACATCTTATACAGATGAAAAAGGCGTTATTCCTAATTCATTATACAATCGCATTAATATTACCGGGGCGACACAAGGCATTATAAATAAATGGTTAAAGGCAGACTTGACCATGAGTTATGAGTATAACAAAAATGACCAGCCCCTAAAAGGGGGTGAAGGGCCTTTGTTAGGTTTGCTGGATTGGCCGCAAACTGACAATGCCAAAAATTACCTTAACCCATCAGGTACAAGACGTACTTTAAACTTTACCGGCTTAGGCGACGCTGAAGTTGACAATCCATATTTTAGTGTTAATAAAAATCTTAATACAACTAAAAATAACCGGTTAATTACAAATATGGGCTTAACAGTTACGCCATTTAAATGGGGTTTCTTTAAAACAAATATTGGCGCCGATATGTACACTACACAATATTTGCTTGTTAAACATCCCGAAAGTGCGGAAGGCTATGGCCGTGCAGGTACTATTGACGTGTTAGACGATATTACAAGGAATCTGCAGATGCAGAGCACTTTTAACGTAAGCCCGCGAAAAATAACTAAGGGATTGTTTATTAACGGTCTATTAGGTAATACAATAACAGATCAGTATGACAACGCTGACGCGGCTTATGGTGAAAATTTTCTTGATCCAAATTTTGTATCATTAAATAACACAAATATCACCAGCCGGAGCAATAAAACTACCATAACACAAAGGCGGGTGGTAAGTTTCTATAGCAGTGCAACTTTATCATATAATGACTACTTATATTTAACCGGTACATTGCGTAACGACCGCACATCAACCATCCCTCCTGCCGCAGCTTCGTTTTATTATCCATCACTTTCCGGAAGTTTCATTTTTACCGATGCGTTCAAGTGGTTTCAACAATATTTAACATCTGGTAAACTGCGTGCAGCATTTGCCGAGGTAGGTAAAGACGCCTTGCCTTATAGCTACGCCGCTTCGTTAGAAAGTAAAACTACCACCGGCGGCGGTTATGGCTCTGGATTTTATGGCCCTAACCCTAAACTAAGGCCAGAGTTCGCGAAATCATACGAAGTTGGTACTGAACTATCTTTTTTACAAGGCCGTTTAGGTTTGGATGTAACGGTGTACCGTAAAACTACTACCGATCAGATCGTACAAAATATCAGGGAGAGTTATGCTACCGGCTATATCTTGTTTAATTTAAACGGAGCATCTACACGTAACCAGGGGGTTGAAATTACGGTAACAGGAGAGCCGGTTAAAGGCAAAGACTTTAACTGGAACGTATTGGCTAATTTTGAATCGGCCAGGGGTAAAGTGCTGTCGTTGCCAAATGGAATACCCGAGTCTTATGTATCTGATACCTGGTTATACGGTAACGTACGCGACGGCAATACTGTTGGGCACTCAACCCAGGCTTTGACAGGTTTATTTTACCTGCGTAACAAAGCAGGCCAACTATTGATAAGCCCAAGCACGGGCTTGCCGGTTCGTTCATCAGTATTTACTGATAATGGATATGACAGGACACCTAAGTTTTCGATTGGTTTAACCAACACTTTCAATTATCAAAGCTGGTCCCTGTCGTTCCTGCTTGATTTCAGGCGTGGTGGCGACATCCTGAACGCAACCCAGCATTATTTAACTACCGTTGGATTAAGCACACTTACCCAAGACAGAGTGCAATCGCGCGTAATTCCTGGGGTCTTGCAAGATGGGAAGGAAAACAGCGCTGCGCCGACAGTTAATCATATAGCAGTAACGCCGTATTATCAGGATAATTATTATACAAGCATAAGCGAAGAACTGTTTATTGAAAAAAATATTAACTGGGCAAGGTTAAGAGATATTACCTTAAGTTATCAACTGCCTGCAACTTTGCTTAAGAGACAAAACTTTATAAAGTATGCAAGTGTATTTGTTACAGCAACCGATCTTTTCTTAATAACCAATTATTCTGGCCTTGATCCGGATACAAACGGGAACAGTGCCGCAGTGGGCGGATCAGGCGGGGTTGGTATTGATTATGGCAACTTCCCTATACCCCGGGGGATGAATTTTGGAATTAAAGTTGGATTATAAAAAATAGAAGATGAAAAAATTCTCAATTATAGCATTATTAACTGTATGCCTTTTCATGGTAAGCAGTTGTAAAAAGTATTTGGATGTAAATACTAATCCAAACGCTCCGCAGTCGGTAACTGCAAATTTATACTTGTCACCAATGCTTCATTGGATGGCAACATCTCCGCAATATGATGGACGTTTTATTGGCAGGTATACGCAAAACTGGACCTTAACCTCAGCAAATTCAACATGGGATTTGCAGGGCTACGACCCCGCGTCAGATAATGGTGCAGAGCAATGGCGCGATGTTTACTGGAGTTTAGGGCAAAACCTGGTAGACATGATGACCAAAGCAGAGGCAGAAAAACGCTGGGACCTGCTTGGCGTTGGTTATGTACTTAAAGCCTGGGGCTGGGAGGTATTAACCGATATGCATGGCGAGATCATTGTTAAAGAAGCTTTTGATCAAACCAGAAACACTTTTGACTATGACAGCCAGGAGTATGCGTATAGCGAAATTCAACGTTTGCTTAACCTGGCAATAACCAATTTACAACGTACAGATGGAGCCGTTGATGCTGCTTTCTTAGGAAAAACAGATTTGATCTACCATGGCGACCATACGAAATGGTTAAAAATGGCTTATGGCATGTTAGCCATGAACTTAAATCATTATACTAACAAATCAACTTACGACCCTGCTACTGTTATTGCAGATGTTGATCAATCATTTGCAAGCAATGCAGATGATCCGCTGATAGTTTACACCGGGGTTTCAAATGATGACAAGAACTTTGTAGGGATGACACGTAATAACTTTTCATCATACAGGCAAACAACTTTTATTTTGGGCCTGATGAATGGTACGCAATTTGGCGGTATTGTTGATCCGAGAATGACCAGGATGCTATCGCCATCTCCCGATGGTATTTACAGGGGGGTAATAACGGGTGCCGGTACTGCTGGTTTTACAGCTTCGCAAGTGCCCATGAACATTTGGGGCTACACTACTTCGAAGCCAACCGGTACACCCGTTAGGTATCTTTTTGATGACAAAAGCCATTTCCCTATTATGACTTATTCGCAAATGCAGTTTATAAAGGCCGAAGCGGCATACAGAATGGGAAATAAACCTCTTGCATTAACTGCATATATTAATGGTATATCATCGCATATTGATTTTGTAAATGCGCGTAATAGTGAAAATTCACAAACACCGACTCAGATAAGCGCTGCAGAAAAGGCCGCTTTCCTAACTTCGCCGGCTATTGTTCCGACACCGGATCAATTAACACTTTCACAAATCATGTGTCAAAAATATATTGCACAGTGGGGCTGGGGACATAATGAACAATGGATGGATATGCGCAGGTATCATTATACAGATGCAGACCCTGTAACCGGTAACCAGGTGTTTTTGGGGTATGTATTCCCAACAATTTTGTACTCGGACAATCAGGGAAATCCTGCTTACCGTATCAGGCCGAGATATAATTCAGAGTATGTGTGGAACATCCCGGGTTTAAACGCAATTGGCGGCCTGGCGCTTGATTACCACACCAAACAAACATGGATCGTTCAACCTTAACTATTGCCGTTATGAAAAAAAAATATTTATTTTTAACAGTAATGCTGTTATCAACCTTAATTTATTCGTGTAAAAAGAATACCATCCGGATCATTGATCAAAAAGTAGATGGTAGCACAGCACAGATCAAATATTTTAATTTTGGAGTTAACGCCCCTTCAATAAATTTTTACGCCAATGGTGTAAAAGTTTCGGCAACATCCAGTGCTACCGGTGTAGAAAGCAAATCAGGTACCGTTTATGGAGGTGTTTTCCCCTCTTTAAATTATAGTTTGATTGCAGGGGGCACTTATACATTTAAGGGGCAAATACCCTCAACTGCAACTACCGATGCTGACCTGGCCATACTTTCACTTTCGGGAACTGTTGAAAATGGCAAATACTATTCATTCTATGCCTGCGGATTGTATAATACAACTGCTAAAACATCTGATGCGTTTATGGTAGAAGATAAACTGCCTGCAATAGATACTACAGTTGCTTATGTACGTTTTGTAAATACCATACCTAATGCGCCTTCGGATTTGGGCTTATATGCTAAAAATACAACCACGTTAACGGAAACTACGGTTGCAACAAGCATTGCTTACAAAACGGCGTCAGATTTTGTTTCGGTACCGGTTGGCTTTTACGAATTATATGCACGATACCCTGCGGCGCCAACAGTAAACGTTATATCCAGAAATAGTACAACCAACGGTGCGGTTTCGTTTGTTGGCGGCAAGGTTTATACCATTGGCGCGAGAGGCGATATTACCGTAGTATCAAGCACAGCTGCTAACAGGCCATTACTCGATAATACGCCAAACAGGTAGCAAAGTATAGCGTTAAAGTAGAAAAGCCGCGGCAATTTGCAGCGGCTTTTTTTATGATGAAGGATATTTAAAAATCAAGTCCATTGATATCCTAAAACTTTACAAAATATTCTTTCCGGAGATTACTGACTTTCCCGACTTTCGGACTAAAATAACTACTTTTGCCCATGCCGAAAATTTCGCACAAGGGGCAGCAAATGCCCGCATCTCCGATCCGTAAATTAACGCCTTTTGCTGATAAAGCTAAGCTTGCCGGTAAAAAAGTGTACCATTTAAATATTGGCCAGCCGGATATTGAAACTCCGCCAGGGATGCTGAATGCTATTAAAAACATCGATTTTAAAGTTTGGGCTTATACCGCCTCGGAAGGGACTTTGTCATATCGTGAAAAACTAACGGAATACTATAATAAATTTGGGTACAACATCACGCCTGAAAATATAATTGTTACCATGGGCGGCTCGGAAGCTATTACTATAGCTATGATGGCTTGTCTTGACCCTGATGACGAAGTAATTATCCCGGAGCCTTTTTATGCCAATTATAACGGTTTTGCCTGCCAGGGTGGCATTATAGTTAAACCAATACTGTCATATATTGAAAATGGTTTTGCATTGCCGCCGATCGCTGAATTTGAAAAGTTGATCGGTCCAAAAACTAAGGCGATCATGATATGCAGCCCAAATAATCCAACCGGATATTTATATTCAAAAGATGAACTGGAAGAATTGAAGCTATTAGCGTTAAAATATGACCTCTACCTGTTTTCGGATGAGGCTTACCGGGAATTTTGTTATGATGGACGCACCTTTATTTCGCCCATGCACCTTGATGGGCTGGATGAAAATGTTATTATAGTGGATACCGTGAGCAAACGTTACAGCGCCTGTGGGGCAAGGTTAGGCTGCCTCATTACTAAAAACAAAGCCGTGCTGGCTACAGCGTTAAAGTTCGCCCAGGCAAGGCTTAGTCCGGGAATGGTGGAGCAAATTGCAGGCCAAGCAGCGGTGGATACACCTGATTCCTATTTTGAAGCGGTCAATAAAGCGTATACCGACCGCCGCGATACTATAGTAAATGCCCTTAACAAAATGGACGGCGTTTATTGCCCCAACCCCGGCGGCGCATTTTATGTTGTAGCTCAATTGCCGATAGACGATGCCGATAAATTTTGCCAGTGGATACTGGAAACTTTCAGTTATAATAACGAAACCGTAATGATGGCCCCAGCCACCGGTTTTTATAGCAGCCCCGGCGCCGGCCTAAATGAAGTAAGAATAGCGTACGTTTTGAAGAAAGATGATATTGAAAAAGCAATGATCTGCCTGGAGGAAGCCTTGAGGGTTTATCCGGGGAGGAAAGTAGCAGTGTTGAGTAGCAGTAGCAGCATTTTATAAGTAGCAGTGCTAAGTAGCAGTAGCAGTGTAAAGTAGTAGTAACGGTATTCAGAAACAGTAGTGGTGCTCAGTAACAGTGTCCGGGTACCGGCGGCAGGATGCTTTATATATTGTAATAATTGTGCAATCGGTTTATAAAAAAGTGCCACTGCTACTAAAACCTGCTACTAAATCCTTATATTTGTACGCTTATCAAAACTGCCACTGCCACTAAAAACCTGCTACTAAAAAAGGGGTCGACCGGAATTGACAGGATGGAGATAAGTAAGTAAGCATGCAGCGCGTTGGGTGAATTAGCGCTTTAATCTGAACGCTCAAACTTACAAATGGCGAAAATACTTACGCCTTGGCTGCCTAATTTAGAATTAGACTAGCCTTTGTCCCGCCGGTTTTCCGTTTCATCGGACCGGCAACCGGGGCATCGAAAGATGAAACTGGCCTGCTTAAGGTGTGAGTAGCAGGCGAGATAAAGCACCTAAGGAAGACGGTACAGGTAAGCGGCTGACCTTCCCCTTCCCTACAATTTAACAGCTGCTAAGCATGTAGAAAGCTTACCTTATACCATGTTTGGACGAGGGTTCGAATCCCTCCGGCTCCACTGAAAAGCCTTCAGATTTATTTCTGAGGGCTTTTTTTATTGAATGTGGACGTTCAAAATTGTTTACGGTTAAGCGAAAGGCGCTTGACCGGTCGGTTTAATTCGGATCAAGTAGAAAATTCCAGGTATATAAACATACAAAATATTGATTATCAATGCACCCCGCCTGTTAGCTACAAACTGTTTAATGCTTTATTGACCAGATAAAATCCGTTTGTCGAATAAGGTAATTTCAGTGCAAGCCGATGTCCATTCTCATCCATTTTCAGTAGCGACTTCCGAAGAATATTTATTATTTTCTCTGGTTCATGCTCATACTTTTTGCGAAATTCTTCATATTGTAATTGCAGGAACACCAGACAAAGTGCATTCTCCATGGTCTGAACATCAGGATCAACCTTAATCCGTTGCTTCAGGATGATTTGCTTAACACGTTCTAATGTTTCTTCGCCATAACCAGCTTCTTTCATTAAACGTCCGGCAATGACAGTATGGTGCAGGGCAAGATTCCTACGCCACTTAAGATAGGGATCACGCCCGCCCGGGTATTCTTCACGCAGAATTTCCCATCTTCCAATATGCTGACTTCTGGATGCTAATAATAATTCTTCAGTAGCATTAGTATCTAGTTTTAAAACCCACTCATATAATTTAACAGCAAAAAAATATTCCTGTGGCTGACTCACACTTTCCCATGTAAAACTACGGGGGTCTTGCTTGTTATAAGCATCAAAAAGCTCAAATGCTTTATTTAATCTACTCATTGGTTGAAAATAAGTTAATTATTTATAAAGCTAATATAGTTTTTTCAATTGGTATAAAATCCCCCGCCCTGTGGAGGCGCGTTTTATTAACAAACCTGATCTAAGGAAGATATTCCCTGATTCTTCGAATTATCTCTACTTGCGTCATCAAAATATTGTGAAGGCTTTCTCATAATAGGCGTCGCTTTTTTAAAAAAATAAATAAAACCGGTGCTTAAATGAACAGTAAGGATATTAAAGATATTACGTCTATCCGGCTTTTCGTAGAACTATCATATTATGAACATAACGAAGAAATGACCCTTCTGAGAACCGGCGTTACCTGAAAAGAGGTTGGATGAATCTAGTGATGGAATAATTATGCGGAGCCAGAAGTTATAAAAGATTTTATATTTTTTCCCACTATTGCGCCAAGCATTTGATCCGACTTTGTTTCGGAGCCGATAAGGTTCTGTAAAGTTAAATTATCAAGTAATTGATCGATGTTTATCTGGATCATTTGCCATAATGACCGTATGGAGCAATCCACCGAATTCGTGCATAATTTCAGTATCCCTGAATAATCATTGCAAAATGATTTCTCAAACAGGGATCCCCCTAAAATTTTCAGTACCTGGTTGATATTGATGAGATCGGCTGAACGGGCCAGGATATACCCTCCTTTATTTCCGGGGGTGCTGTTGATGTAACCTTCCATGCGGAGCATGCGGGTAAGCTTGGCGGCATAAGGAATCGACAAGCCTTCAGCCGCCGCTAAAACCTGGATAGTCATCCCTTCCTTATCCGGGCATTTTGCAATCCTTAATAAGATCCGCAAACCGTATTCTTCTTGTGATGTTATCTTCATCGCTTTAATTTTTAATAAACGGCCATGTTCAAGTCAAGAGTCTATATAGTCGCAAGTCATAAATCAAATTTGTACTTTTCTTTACTTAGAACTTAAGACTTTCGAATAAAGACTTAAGGCTAAACGCTATAATAATCCTAACTCAAGTTTTGCAGTTTCCGACATCTTGTCCCTATCCCATGGCGGATCCCAGGTTACGACAACAATTACTTCGTTTATGCCTTCAATCAGTTTAACTTTTTGTTCCACTTCCACCGGAATATCCTGGGCGGAGGGGCACCCAGGGGCAGTAAGCGTCATAACGATCTGAACGTTGTTGAAAGGCGGCAGTACTTCAACCTCATATATCAAACCCAGTTCATAAATGCTTACCGGTATCTCCGGGTCATATATGGTTTGTAAACAATCAATCACCCTTTGTTTCAGCGCTTCTTTGTCCATAATTTAAATGTCAAAATTAATTACCTTAAAAGCCCTGGCATAATCTTTCATTTGCGCCACCATGGCGCGCAAACCATTGGAACGGGTTTGTGCCAGGTGAGCATGCATCCCAATTTTGTCAATAAAATCAAGCCGGGCATTTATAATGTCGTCCGGAGCCTGACCCGACAATACCTCAATAAGCAGGCTCACTAATCCCTTTACAATTACGGCATCGCTGTCAGCCTTAAAGAACACGGCGCCATCGCTATAAGATGCCACCAGCCATACTGTTGACTGGCAGCCTTTAATTTTTTTATCTTCTGTTTTAAACCGTTCTTCCAATGCAGGTAATTTCTTACCAAGCTCAATAATATATTCATATCTTTCCTCCCAGGTATCCAGGAAAGAAAATGAACTAATCAATTCGTTTTCGATTTCTGAAATATTTTTCTCCATTATCATGACAACATTTTAAGGGATTTTTGTAATCCGCCAATCAGCACATCAACTTCTGCGCATGTATTATAAACTGCAAAGGATGCCCTTATGGTACCCGGAATATTAAAGCGCTTCATTAACGGCTGTGTACAATGATGGCCTGTCCGTACTGCAATACCCTGATGATCTAATAAAACACCAATATCCTGCGGGTGAAAACCATCTATAATAAAAGATATCACACCAACCTTATTCCGGGCTTTACCAATAATGGTTAGTCCGGGAATCGTTTCCAGCCGGGCCGTTGCGTATTCCAGCAAAGCCGCCTCATGCTTTCTGATTTGATCTTTCCCAACATTATTCAAAAAATCAATGGCTGCCTTTAATGCAATCGCCCCCGCTATATTTGGCGTTCCAGCCTCGTATTTATAAGGAAGTTCATTATAGGTGGTCCGTTCAAAAGTAACCTCCTTAATCATTTCCCCTCCCCCCTGGAAGACTGGCATACTTTCAAGGATACTTTTTTTGCCATATAAAACTCCGATACCGGTTGGCCCGTAAAGCTTATGCCCTGAAAATGCAAAAAAGTCACAATCCATATCCTGTACATCTATATCCAGGTGAACGGCCGACTGTGCGCCGTCAATTAACACCACAGCCCCGGCCCGGTGGGCCGCTTCAATGATCGGTTTTACCGGGTTCACCGTACCAAGCGCATTAGAAACATGGGCGATAGCTACCATTTTTGTTTTAGGGCTGAGCAAATCCTGAAAATCCGCCAGGGAAAGCTCTCCATTATCCAGCACAGGGATCACTTTTAGCACCGCATGCTTTTCATCGCATAATATTTGCCAGGGCACAATATTAGAATGATGTTCCATCCCGGAAATCAGGACCTCATCACCAGGCTTAATATTAGCTCTTCCCCAGGTGTAAGCTACAAGGTTGATGCCTTCAGTGGTACCCCTGGTAAATATGATCTCCCCGGAGAAAGCCGCACCAACAAATTGCTGAACCGTGGTACGGGAAGCTTCAAAAGCCGCCGTGGCTTCTTCAGCAAGGCTATGTATCCCACGGTGGATATTCGCGTTATATTTGCTGTAATATTCACTGATCGCATCAATTACGGCTTGTGGCTTCTGAGTTGTCGCGGCATTATCAAAATAAACCAAAGGCTTGTTTTTGACAGTCCGGTTAAGTATCGGAAACTGTTGCCGTATGACATCAATGTCAAGGTCAGCCAATGCTGGGGTTGTCAAAATCATTTTCTATTATCTTTAAGCGTTCTGTGATCAATTGCCGGATGTGCGTACGCAATAATTCAGGTTTCACCTGGTCAAGTATATCTGATGAGAAAGCCTGGAGCAATAATTCCTGCGCCTGTGATTGGGGAATACCCCTCGCCCTTAAATAAAACAATGCGTTTTCATCCAGTTGCCCAACTGTGCAGCCATGTGAACATTTAACGTCATCAGCAAATATTTCTAACTGGGGCTTGGTATTGATTACCGCATCATTCGACAACAAAATATTATTGTTGGTTTGATAGGCGTTGGTTTTTTGCGCTAAAGGCTGAACCTTGATCTTCCCGTTGAATACACCGGTGGAACGATCATTTAAAATGCCCTTATATAATTCATTACTGGTACAATTAGGTTGCACGTTATCAACTAATGTGTGGTTATCTGCATGGGTTTGCCCATCAAGAATATACAATCCGTATAAATGCGCTTCACTGCCTGCGGCATCCATCACCACGTTCATATTATTTCGTACAATATCCCCGTTGAGGGTGATGGTTACGGCGTGTACATAACTGCGGCCCATTTGCCGGATATGCGTCGTACTGACCTGGCTGGCATTCACCGTTTCATTTTGGATTTTATAATATTCCACCATGGCGTTATCATCAGCCACCACTTCCATTACCTGGTTTGTAAAACTATCTGACGCACCCAGGGTAGTAAAAGTTTCTACCAGCCGGACATTTGCCCCCGGCTCAATATATAGCAAGCTTCGCGGCTGAGAAAGAACAGGGTACGAGCGGGCATCTGAAAGGTGATAAAAGTAAACCGGATAGCTTAATTGCATTCCTTTCGCTATTTTAATAAAAACGCCCCCATGAATGAAAGAAGTATTCAGCGCATGAATACCATCTTTAATATAGGCGCTGCTGCATCCGAGGTGTTCCTGTACCACCTCTTTATAAGCTCCGGCTGCGGCATCCTCCAATGGCAATACTGTAAGCCGGTCAGATGGTGAACGGATTGTTGAGAGTGAGGGAATATAATGGCCGTCCACAAAAACTATTTCATTCGCCTCCAAATAACCGGGCAACCGCATGGCATCGATAGCTGCTAACGTAACGGTATGATCCGATGTATCCGTTTTCAGATAATATTCTTTTTCGAACAATCCGCCGATACTGGTATATTTCCAATCTTCATTGCGTTTCGTTGGCAAGCCTGTCTTGTCAAAAGCGAGAAAGCTTTCCTGCCTGAGCCTTGTAATCGGGCTTTCGGGAGTTTCGGCCTGTAATTCATCGAAGCGGTGTTTAAAATAAGTTAGATCAATCATAGCTTTTTTATGTTAGTGCAGCTATTATAAAGCCGTTGCATTTACCTCATCTTTAATAAAATCATATCCATTTTGCTCAATTTCCAGCGCCAGGTCTTTATTGCCTGATCTTACAATGCGCCCATCATAAAGGATATGGACAAAATCAGGCTGCAAATAATTCAATAACCGTTGATAATGGGTTATAATAAGTATGGCGTTGTTCTCATTTCGCAACTTATTTACGCCATCAGCGACAATGCGCAAGGCATCAATATCTAAACCGGAATCCGTTTCGTCAAGTATCGCCAGCTTTGGTTCGAGCATGGCCATCTGGAAGATTTCGTTCCGCTTTTTTTCGCCGCCGGAGAACCCTTCATTTATCGATCTGCTCAAAAGGGACTGGTCAACCTGTACCATAGTCATTTTTTCTTTCATCAATTTCATAAAATTTACGGCATCCAGCGGTTCTTCGCCATTATATTTCCGTTTTTCATTTACAGCAGCCTTGATAAAGTTGGTTGTACTGACCCCGGGTATCTCCACGGGGTATTGAAATGCGAGAAATAAGCCTTTATGGGCGCGGTCTTCCGGCAGCATTTCCAGTAAATTTTTCCCTAAGAAGGTAACCTTACCTTCAGTTACCTCATATTCTTCCCGTCCGGCTAATACCGAAGCCAGCGTGCTCTTTCCCGAACCATTCGGCCCCATAATGGCATGCATTTCCCCCGGATGAATTGTAAGGTCAATGCCTTTAAGTATTTGTTTACCCTCAACGGATGCGTGTATATTACTGATTGATAACATGTTGTTTGTTCTATAATTTAATTATTTTTTATTAGCCCACACTGCCTTCAAGACTTATTTCAAGCAATTTTTTTGCTTCTATCGCAAATTCCATAGGCAGCTGGTTCATTACTTCTTTTGCAAAGCCATTAACGATCAGCGCTACGGCAGTTTCCGCATCGATGCCCCGCTGTTTGCAATAAAAGAGCTGGTCTTCGCCGATCTTGGAAGTAGTTGCTTCATGCTCAACAACCGATGCCGCGTTTCTTACCTCAATATACGGGAAGGTATGCGCGCCGCAATGATCGCTTAGCAGCAGCGAGTCGCATTGTGAATAGTTGCGTGCGCCTGTTGCATTCTTGCCGACACGAACAAGGCCACGGTAGCTGTTCTGACCAGAACCTGCGGATATCCCTTTAGCTACGATCCTGCTCCTGGTATTTTTTCCGATATGTATCATTTTGGTGCCGGTATCAGCCTGCTGATAGTGGTTGGTAAGGGCTACAGAATAGAATTCCCCGACAGAATGATCTCCCTTCAGAATTACGCCCGGGTATTTCCAGGTGATGGCAGAGCCTGTTTCTACCTGGGTCCAGGAAATCCTGGAGTAGTCGCCCTTGCAAAGTCCCCGTTTGGTAACAAAATTATAAATCCCGCCCTTCCCGTCTTTATCACCGGGATACCAGTTCTGAACAGTAGAATATTTAATTTCGGCCTTTTTCATGGCGATCAGCTCTACGACTGCGGCATGCAACTGGTTCTCATCCCGCTGCGGCGCCGTACAACCTTCAAGATAACTCACATAACTCCCTTCTTCCGCGATGATAAGCGTGCGCTCAAACTGACCGGAATTTTCCGTATTGATGCGGAAATAGGTAGATAACTCCATCGGGCAGCGTACCCCTGCAGGAATATAGCAAAAAGACCCGTCTGTAAATACGGCTGAATTCAGCGCAGCGAAGAAATTATCAGTGGGAGGCACAACAGAGCCCATGTATTTTTTTACTAATTCCGGGTGTTGCTGTATGGCCTCGCTTATGGAACAAAAAATGATCCCGATATCTGCCAGCTGTTCTTTAAAAGAAGTAGCGACAGAGATGCTGTCTACAACCACATCTACTGCTACACCGCTTAACCTTTTCTGCTCGTTCAGGGAGATTCCGAGCTTTTCAAAGGTGCGGAGCAGTTCAGGGTCTACCTCATCCATGCCTTTTAGCTTTCCCTTATTTTTTGGCGCGGCGTAATAGCTGATGTCCTGGTAATCTATTTCAGGATAGCTTACATTCTGCCATTTCGGCTCTTCCATTGTCAGCCAGTGCCTGTAAGCGTTCAGCCGCCATTCCAGCATCCAGGCCGGTTCGTTTTTCTTTGCGGAAAGCACCCGGATCACCTCTTCACTGAGGCCCCTGGGTATCACATCGGTTTCAATATCGGTTACGAAGCCGTATTTATAATCCCCCGATACCGCTTGCTCCAATGTATTTAAATCTTGTTTCATTGTATGGATGTTTGGTTAATCTGGCAAATCAACTGTTTGCCTTAGCCCCAAAGTAACCGGCAAGCTACGTCAGCACAGTCAGGAAGCCAGACTTAGCATCGCCGAAACCAGGAAGGATCACTAATGATCGCACAATTATAACTGATTTTTTATTGTTTATACAAAAAAGTATAAATAATGTTTTAAAGATGACTTTAGAAAGATTAGCGTTTTTCATAAAACCTGTTTGAAAATAAAATAGCAGACAAAAATAGGGTTTACAACGGTTTACACATTTTAGGGTTTACATCATCGTATATTGCTTATAATCAGTATATTACATGATTTACACATTTGCCAGGGTTTACACTTTTTCAACGTTGGATTTGTACAAGGGCCTCCCCGATTGAGGGAAGCCCAGCGTAATTTGAAAAGGTATCGTTTGGCGCAAAATCATCCCCGAAATATTTTTCAGGTGTTGACTGTAAGGCTTCCGGTAGTTACCTCCCTGGTAAAGTGAAAGAGAACCGGATGACCTGTGAAGTAGTGCGTAGCAAAACAGTGAATGTAACTAAATGAACACTTTGCCTTCCCTATAATTAAACAGCAGTTGCGCCTATAGAAAACTCACCTTATACCATGTTTGGACGAGGGTTCGAATCCCTCCGGCTCCACGAGTTATGTTTTAAAGAACATCAAAAACGCTGTAAATGAATGATTTACAGCGTTTTTTGTTTATAGTCCTATCCAAATAAAACCAACAAACTCGTTACGTAGTTTGGTATATTCTTTTGGTGGATAATTACCCAGATTATGATATTTTGTATACAGCGGATTATAGGATTGGATAGCTATGGACTATGGACTATCGTCTATGGACTAATATTAACCCTGGTCTCCCTCAATGTCCTCGCCCAAACCCAAACCAATAACTACGTGATCACTAAAGCGCCGCGGATAGTGGGCATCATTAACGACAGCACCTTAAGCGCAAACAGCAGCAACAATGCCAAAGTACAAACCAGCATACAATATGTCGACGGGCTGGGCAGGCCGAAACAAACGGTACAGATGCAGGCTTCGCCTTTGGGTCATGATATGATACAGCCACAGGCGTATGACCAGTACAGCAGGGAAATAACCAAATACCTGCCCTATACACCGCAAACAGGCACTGCTGGCAGTTTCAGGCCAAACGCGGTAAGTACAGACCAGGGGGCTTTTTATACCAACCCGCCAACAGGCTCGGGCGTAACAGCCATTACCGATCCTTATGCTCAAACAGCTTTTGATAACTCGCCCTTGAGCAGGCCGGTGGAGCAGGGCGCCCCCGGTGTGCCCTGGCAATTAACGGGGGTAAGCGGGGGCGGCCATACCGTAAAAATGATCTACACCCTTAATAATGCGACCGCGTTTAGCGCCGACTCGATAAACGGCAGGCAGGCGGCCATGTACTATACCACTATAAACAGCGATAACAGCCAGACCCTTCACGCTAACGGCTATTATCCCGCAAGCAGCTTAACGGTAACCATCAGCAAGGACGAAAACTGGGCAAGCGGCCGCGCCGGTACGGTTGAAGAATATAAAGATATTGACGGCCATGTGGTGTTAAAGCGTGTTTACAATTACACCAGCACTGTACAAGTACTTTCTACTTATTACGTATACGATGACCTGGGCCGCCTGGCCTTTGTGCTGCCGCCACTATCTGGGGCAGACGGTGCGGGCACCATTTCCCAAACCACCTTGAACAACCTGTGTTACCAGTACCAGTATGACGAACGCGGCAGGCCGGTACAAAAGAAGATCCCCGGCAAGTGGTGGGAATACACCGTATTTAACACCATGGACCAGCCCGTAGCCTCGCAGGACAGCCTGCAGCGGGCAAACAAAAACTGGATTTTTGTTAAGTATGACGCGCAGGGCAGAGGCGTAATGACCGGGATATGGAACAATGGAGGTACCGCCGTAAGCCGCGCAAGCCTGCAAAGTACGCTGACAAGCATTATCACCAATTTGTACGAAGCCAGTATAATCACCGGCAACGGCTATACCAATGTGGCCTGGCCGACGACCAATGTAACCGCTACGCTGACCATTAATTATTACGACAATTATACCAATATGCCAGGCATGCCCACAGCTTATACCGCACCGGCAGCGGCTAACCTTGCCACACGCGGCGAACTGACAGGCACGCAAACCAATGTGCTCGGCACAACCAATATGCTGTGGACAGCCCATTACTATGATTACTGGGGCCGCAGCCTTAAAAGCTACGCACAGCATTATCTTGGAGGAACATTAAGCGGCAACAATTATGATGCCATAAGCAGCACCTATAACTTCACCAATGCCCCGACCACCGTTACCCGGCAGCACTGGAACACCACGAGTACTGCCTACCCGCTGGTGACCATAGCCAATACGTATATTTACGACCAGGTTGGCCGCAAGCTGAAAAGCTGGGAGCAGATCACTAATGGCAACAATACGCCGACCACTAAAACGCTGCTGTCGCTGGCTGTTTATAATGAGATTGGGCAGGTAACGAAGAAATCTCTGCACTCAACCGACAGCTTAAACTTTTTACAGGCCATTGCCTATACTTACAACGAGCGCGGCTGGTTGCTGACCAGCAGCGCCCCGCTGTTTGCCATGCAATTGTATTATAATACAAGTAGCGGTCATAAGCAGTATAACGGCAATATTATGTACCAGTTTTGGGGCGTACCGGGTAACTTGAACAACAATTATACTTATCTTTATGATAAACTGAACCGGCTCACCTATGGTAACTCGGGCACGATCAATAATGAAAACGGCATCACCTATGACCTGATGGGTAATCTTATTACCCTGAACCGTTACCAGACCAGTACATTTATCGACCAGCTGACCTATACCTATACGGATGCCTCGGGCAATTATACCAACCAGGTGCAAAAGATCGTTGATGCCCGCGGCAGTAATGCCGGGCTGGCAAGCGGAACCACCACCTATCTTTACGATGGCAACGGTAACGAGCTAAGCGCCACCAATACTGTAAATACGGCCGGGAACAAAAGTTTCACCTATAACCTGCTGAACTTGCCGCTTGTAGCAACCTTCGCTGCAGGAACCGCCACGTATACTTATGACGCAACAGGCAATAAGCTGAGAAAAGCAGATTTGAAAAGCGGGGTTACCACCACGACGGATTACATCAGCGGCATTGAATACGATAACAGCACCACAGCCATAGGCTTTATACAAACCGAAGAAGGCAAGGCTGTACCTAATGGCACAGGCTTTGATTATACCTACTACTTAGGTGATAACCTGGGTAACACAAGGATAACATTTGGTACAAAAACTGGCGCGGCAGTAGTGTACCAGTCCGATGATTACTATCCGTTCGGAATGGAAATAAACAACAGTGTCTTAAGTCCGAAAAATGAGTACCTTTACAATAAAAAAGAGCTGCAGGAGGAAACACAGACCTACGACTATGGCGCACGGTTCTATGACCCCGTCATTGCAAGGTGGAATACAATTGATCCGCTATCGGAATTAAGCAGAAGATGGTCTCCTTACAATTATGTAGAGAATAACCCAATCAGGTTAACTGACCCGGATGGGATGGAATCTGAGGATGAAATTAATGCAAATGAAAACAGGCGATCCGAGGAAAAAGCAGGTTTTGAGGCAGGGGAAAGTCCAAATTCATCACATGAAAGTGGTTTTGAGAAAAATGGGCAACACGAGGAAGAAGCTACTAAAACAAATTCCGGAACTGCTGCTGGTGTAACTGCAGCAACTAGTGGTAGTTCATCAGGCACACCTGCTGCGCCTGGCACAAATGCTGAACCTGATGCTAATCAGCCGGGTAATCCTCAGCGAAGCGGACGCGCAAAAGAAATTGGACCGCCAGTGATTAATGGCTCCTTATCTGCGCTAAGTTTATTGGGGCATTATCTCAAAGGTGTGGGTACGGATTATATTTTGTCCAAGAATGAATTTAATGCTTTTCTTAAGGCCATGCAAAAGGCTGGTAGATTGGATAAAATTAGAAACAAAGGGGTTCCAGTTCCTAACATGCCCGGTCTTTATGAAGTAGTTATTAGTACATATGGAACCAGTTATGAAAGGGCTGTAGGGGGCGCTGTCTTATATTATAACGACGCAGGTTTTGTGGGTTATTCTGATTGGTGGAATTTTAATTCTGAGCCTTGGGGCAAGCGATCCCCATCGGGTGAAGCCTTGACCAGGTTCGGTAATTCTCTACCTGGAATTCCATTCTATGTTATATATGGCATTACGCCACCAGTAAATTCTATACCTCACGATTAATTAATATGAAAAGGAAAATTAAAATAACACTGGGTGTCGCTTCAATAATTGTTATTGGCGTAATAGGATATTTAGAGTACCTAAACGTAACATATGTTGATAGAACTATAAAAACATATACCCAAATAAACAAATACACGGTTATCCAAAAAGTACATGATAATCATCAATGGTATTCTAAAATAATAATTAGTAAAGGAGATGGAGAAAAGTTGCTCAAGCTATATCACTTTAAATATGGTTATAATGTAAAGGTCATAGCAGGGAAATCTCAGAATGATTATGTTAATGATTGTGCGGACTGCTGGTATTATCTCGATGATAAAGGTCATGGTGTTTATGGTTATGTTTTATATTGCTTAAGTGAAGATAAAAAGCAATTAGAAATATACGAAGAATTTGGCGATTAGTGACACTGCGTCTTCACGGAGACAACACGCTAAAACGTGCGAATATTCGTACAGCAGTTAAACTGCTTGTTGGCTTGTTTTCGTTTTTCATTAGCAGCGGCAAAAAGAGGTTGGTATTTATTTTTATAAGGTATAGCGCCATTCCAAACCTCCAATGGCGAATAACCATGGAGGCTATCGTGATATTGGTTATTGTATGCTTCTATTAAGTTTGGCAAGGCGGCAACCAATGCTTCATGGTTTGCAAACTTTTTACCCTGTAAAAACTCGTTCTTGAATTTTTTATGCAAAGCCTCCACCACATTATTGGCCTGGGGAATATCTATCCTTGCAATCACTTTTTTTATGGTACGCATTTCAGTTCCCAACCAGGCATCCAGATCACCTTTATTTTCACTGCCGTTGTCGGTGATCAGGGTTGTTGCCGGTTTATAAAGGTTATATTTTTTCACAACGCCTTCAATGCTGTTTTTTATAAATGTTGATGTGGGCGTTTTACTTGCCTCTCCGCTTAAAATATATTTTGAAAAATTGTCTTCGATAAAAGATAAGTAACTGGTCTTGTCATCAGCAGTAATAATATAAGTTATATCCGTATGCAGGATTTCGGCGGTAGCTGTGGCTTTTATCCCTTCCGTATTTTGTTTGCTTTTTTTAATGGTCGGTCTTTTATGATAACCAAGCAGCTTACAATATTTATAAAAAGCAGTTTTAGAAAACATAGCAGCGCCGTCCCTTATTATTTTCCAATAAACCGTAGCCCGGCTTAAAAATTGAAACTCCGCATTCTCCAGATAGGTCTTAATAACATTTACATTATTGCCCGTAAGCTGTGTCGGGAATTTCTTACGGCATAACTTCAATAAAGAAGCCTTGCAATCCATATTGTTTTTCCATGCATAATATTGATGGGTGCTGATGGCTAAACATTCGCATATTTTATGAATACTGAAAATATCCTTTAACTTGTCAATCGTTTCAAGGATAAGGCGTTTACTTTGGGAAAGTAATTGTTTCTTAACATTACCGGCATCAATAATTTTTTGGTACAGTAAAATTATCTCTGTCAAAGCAGCAGATGCAGCCTTTGTTTTTTCATTTTCGACAGAGATACAAGCAAAATTAAAACTTTCACTTTCAAAATCGACTAAAAGGTAATCCTCTACTACAGAAACTTTTTGTTTGCACCAGGTATGTCTTGTTGACCGGGGAATATCTTTTTCAATTTCTTTTGATAAAACCCCCTTCTTGCAGCAATATTTTGTGAAAGAGGAATAAGTCCTCTTTTTGCGGGCTTGAATAGTATTTGTCATGGTTTAGGTATTTTCAGCTAATTAAAGGGTTGAAAATACATCTTTTACTGAAAACTATTGGCATTCTTGGTTCTAAGCAAAAAAGCATCGAGTATTACGGGTTATAGTTGCTAATTCCAATTCGATTTTTTACTATCTTCGGTAGCCCAAACCGGTAACCTAATGCTGTTTCGTAATTTTTTACTTATAATACTATTGCTTATCTGCTCCAGGGCCTATAGCCAGCAGCAGGATGTTGACTTTCACTTAAACGCGCATTTATTTCCGGGTAAAAAGATACTAAAAGTAAAGCGCGATTTTTATGATCCCTACCTGTGGGTGCTTGCCCAAAATAATGAAGTTTACCGGGTAAACAGTTTAACACTGGCAATTGATGATTACACTGCAACATTTTCGGCCTATAACAATTTGCAGCTAATTGATATTGCGGGCCGAAGCATGGATACGGTTTTTATAGCAACCAATTCAACCAATGTTATTGAATACGAAAAAGGCAATATCCGGCTTATCGGCAGCAGTGACGGGATACCGGGCACTGTCAACTCGGTGGGAATATCAGGGAATAAAATATCTAATACACTGAATACCCACTACGATTTAATGATAGGCACAAATCAAGGTTTTAGGTATTACGATCCTAAAACAGAAACATTTGCAGGGCAGAACGATAACGGCGACAGCAGGATATATGAAGCAACCTGGCGTACGGAAATGTATAAAGATAGCTCTGCTCAGACCAGTGATTTTGAAACAGGAGATACTATACAGTATCAGCCGGTAGTATTCAGGCCGGATGACGGTGCCACCTATATTTCATACCTCTGGGAAGGCGGAAAAGAATTTGGCTATAACATTAACACCGCCGTGAGCATTTATGATGACATATATACTCCCAACGGGGTTTTTACTGATCTGTTTTGGGGTAACAGCCGCGGCATGTTTCAAAATTATTCAGACTACAGTTACTATTCAATTTATTTTCCCGGCATTCATTACCTTAATGGGATCGGGGTCAATAAAATTACCAGCATTTATGGCTTAGCGGCATTCGGAGACCAAAACACCCATCAAAATTTATTGGTCGGAACAGATAACGGCTTTTATTTCAGCAGCAATATTTATACCTACGGCCCGGTTTATATGCGGACATTATCGTTATTTTACGATAGCGGGCTTGGCAATATTGTTATCAATGATATTTGTGTTAATGCCGCCTCCACAAACCAGCCCATTTGTGAAGATGGCGTTTGGCTTGGGGCAAATGACGGACTTTACTTAATAAAACCCGATTATGCTACATACCTAAATTCCCAAACATTACATGCAATCAGTTTTAAAAATCAGCCGGATACTTTATCACATTTGAAATTATGTTCCGGAGATTCTGCGTTGGCGGTAATTAATACATCCGGCTATTCCGGCAACAGTATCCAATGGTATCAAAATGGCAATGAATTGCCGGCACAAAGCAAGGATACGCTTATCATAAAAACAGCCGGCGATTATTATGCCCTTTTATACGATCCCTGTGAGGATATACATATGGAGAGCAATCATTTAAAAGTACAAATAATTACAAACCCTGTATTCTCTTTCAACTACCCCGCTGCGATGCAGCTCTGCTATAATACCCCGGATACCCTAAAAACAACGAACACCCCGGGTTATCATTACCAATGGTACACCAACGATGTTTTAAATGGCGATACCGCCGCCTCATTTGTAGTCACCCAAACCGGTAAATACAAAGTTGAAGTCAGCGCCTGTCCCAATAGCTGGGTGCCATCAAAAGAAGTACAAATAACTTTAGTACAGCTACCGGTTCTGGTGATTGCTGCTGATAAACCGACTTATTGCATCGGGGATAATGCCACGCTTTCAATTGCTATACCTGCCGATCCTTCCTATACCATTAACTGGTTCAGAGATAACCTGCCGTTAACAGCGAATAATAATTTAAACACATTAACAACCAATGCAGCGGGTAATTATACTGTTTCGATTGTGAATAATACGGTAAACACTGACGGGACGATATGTTCGCAGACATCAGCCGTACAATCAATATCATTTAACCCGATGCCAACAGTAAGCATTGAAAAAATAGTAAAAACTACAATATGCGATGGACAAACCGTTGACCTGCTGGCACATTATAGCGGAGGTTCTGTAATGTACCTGGGGAGATACTGAGCAGTTTCCTCACCTCGTTGCTTTTCAGCCATTGTTTGGATTGTCCTTTTCCCGGCTGAAGAATAACTTTTATCTCGTCTAATAGTTCGTTCTTGAATGCTTTCAGATCTTCTTTTGTAATTAACTCGATTGCTGTTATTGGTAATAAATTAATAGTAAATAAGAAACCTCACGGTCCGCCTGTTCAGGCAATGGCGGGGTTTTATCCACTATTGAGTGACAGGCAGCCGAGATTTGTACAAAACAAATGTAAAGCATTGTTTTGGTAATATAAAATATGTCAAAACAAATGATTAGCTTTGACATGTTCAATTAAAAAGGAGCTTAAGTTGATTTGATTATTTTTGGCAAGACTTGATTTGTTACTGCCGATTAACTATTGACAGTCAATACCAAAAGCAGTTAAATCGCATCAAAAAATATTTTAAAAAAAAGTGAAAATAAGTTACAAGACATACTTAAACGACCGGCTTAAAGAGGTCGATTTTCATGGGAAACGGACGCATCCTTTATATGTGCAGGTTACCTATGAGCGCAAAACCATATTTTTTAAAAGTTATTATTTCGAATTGTTCTCAAAACCAAGGTATGCGATGGAACTGCCGGATGGTAGCATAAAAGGGCCGGATATGGCGATGATCATCGAAAAGGAAAATGAAGTTATTGGGTTTGTTATCGAAAAGCTTAAGAATGGATTTTCATTAGAGGAATTTAAAAAACATTATGCTTATTTCAGTAAGGACCTATGCGATGCAACTGAACTCTCCTATATTACTTACCTGTATCTATTCTTTGACGGCAAAAAAATGCCATATATGGCGGAGTTAATCAAATGGGGAAGTAGCCATGTGATTACCTATGACCTGGTGATGGATTTCAAAAAGACATTAAAAAGAGATTTATACAAGGAGCTTGTTGGATGCGCCTTTCATCACGCACCTCCATACCTGCAATTATATTCTTTTATGAAGGAAACAAAACATTGGCCGATGCTTTGCCTGACTGCGATGGAATTGGATAATTTGGAAATGGTTAAGGCCTTTAAGGAATTTGTTGAACTGAACTACCCTAATATGAACTCTATTGAATTGGTTAGGCAGGTGAATAACTGGCAAAGTTTTTCATAGCTTTTTAGATTGTTTCAATCGGTTCGAGTCCTGTTCCCGCTACCTGAAAAAGTCAGAAGCCTTGAGTCGAAAGATTTGAGGCTTATAAAACCAGGTGCCGATACTTAAATATTGGGCAAATTGTTTGTTAGCTTTGCCTCACAATGAAGAACTATCTGAAAATTGTAAAAATAGACGACTATTCCATCACACCGAAATATGTACAATTGGTTAACTCCATTTTGCATGGGATAGAATGCGGTAAAATTGAAAAGGGCGATATATTACCCTCCATCAATGATTTCAGTACTGCGCTCGAAGCGTCCAGGAATACGATTGAAAGGGCCTATAAGGAGCTTAAAAAACTGGGTATCATTGAGTCGGTGGCTGGCAAAGGTTATTTCATAACAGACAAACAATTTAAACAACCTTTAAAAATCATGCTGCTGTTTAATAAATTAAGCAGCCATAAAAAGATCATGTACGATGCCTTTGCCAAAACACTGGGTAATAGCGCCGCCATTGATTTTTATATTTATAACAACGACTTTAATTATTTTAAAAAACTGCTACAGGATAAAATTGAAAATTATTCGAAGTTTGTGATAATCCCGCACTTTATTGAAAACACCGGCAGGGCTTACGAGGTGATCAATGACATTCCAAAGGAAAAGCTGATCCTGATGGATAAGCTGGAATCAGGGGTGACCGGAAATTTTGGTGCAGTTTACGAGGATTTTGAAAAGGATATTTACCATGCACTTGAACAACTGCTGGATAAACTAAGTAAGTATAACACCCTAAAGATCATTTTCCCGGAACATTCCTACTATTCAAAAGACATATTGGCCGGGTTCCTTGCTTTTTGCCGCCAATACGCATTTGAATATGAGATCATCAATTCTTTAAAAAATGAAAAGATAATTGCAGGTACAGTCTATATTAACTTAATGGAAGACGACCTGGTGGAAGTTATTGAAAAAACAATCCGCTTAAACCTGAAACCAGGTAAGGACATTGGCGTTATTTCCTACAATGAAACGCCTATCAAAAAAATTATACTTGATGGAATTACCACCATCTCCACCGACTTTAAACTGATGGGCGAAAAAACCGCTGAACTTGTATTAAGTAATTCTACAGACCATATTGCCATACCCTTCCTTGTGACCGAACGCAATTCGCTTTAATATCGCTTCAGTACTAATTTCCTGCCTCGATCAGGACAGTTAATGATAGCAGGGGACAGTTGAGGATGGTTGAACATTTTTTCCCCATTATCATTGTCCAATAATTATACACCAATTTATTTCTTAAACCATGCCGGTAATCTTTGGTGTCATTTTCCACTTTATTGGTGGCTTTGCGTCGGGCAGTTTTTACATTCCCTATAAAAAAGTAAAAGGCTGGGCATGGGAAAGCTTTTGGATAGTTGGCGGGATTTTTTCCTGGCTGATTGCTCCGCCCCTTGCCGCCTGGCTCACTATACCGCACTTTGCGGAAATCATCAAAGTAACCAATGTCGAAATTTTATTGCTCACCAATTTTTTTGGTTTGCTGTGGGGAATTGGCGGCCTCACCTACGGCTTAGGGGTCCGGTACCTGGGGGTATCATTAGGTAGTACGATCATCCTGGGTTTATGCGCTGTTTTTGGTTCAATTATTCCTTCGGTTTATTATAATTTTTATCCAAAAGCGGGCAAAGACACCTTTAGTATGCTGTTGCATACGCATTGGGGGCAAATGGTATTACTGGGAATTGTGGTCTGCGTTATCGGGATCGTCATTTGCGGTAAAGCTGGTACCATAAAAGAAAATGAATTGCTGGCGGGTAAAGCAGATGTTGAGGATAACAAAGAATATCGTTTTGGGCTGGGTATTCTGGTAGCCATCATATCCGGCGTTTTGAGTGCATGTTTCAACTTCGGCATCGAGGCTGGTAAAGATATGGCGGATCATGCCAACCAGGTTTGGCAAGCTGCAAACCCGGGACAGGGTAACTTTCTTTTTCAGAATAACGTTACCTATGTAGTAATTTTATGGGGCGGACTAACTACAAATTTTGTCTGGTGCATGATCTTAAATGCAAAAAATAAGACTTTTGCAGATTATGCCAGCAAACAACAACCATTACTCAAAAACTATCTTTTCTGCGCTTTAGCGGGCACCACCTGGTTTTTACAATTTTTCTTTTACGGAATGGGCGAAAGCAAACTGGGAAATGGCGCAAGTTCCTGGATATTACATATGGCATTTATCATACTGATCGCAAATGTTTGGGGGCTTTTGCTAAATGAATGGAAAGGTGTAAGCCGAAAAGCAATCGGGACAGTTACAGCAGGTATCCTTATGATCATTATCTCTGTTTTGATCGTTGGTTACGGAAACTCAATTAAATAACATCTAAAAAAAACATAAATAATATCAATATGTCTGCAAGCACAAAAAAATTTAAGCATGTAAGTTACTTATGGGACGATAGCAAAGCCGCCGATTCGGCCGGTGATGAAGTCGCACTTTTGGTATACCGCTCCAATTTGCTAGGTGCCGATCTTCGCCTGACCAATTATGGCGGAGGCAATACCTCATGTAAAGTAATAGATAAAGATCCCCTAACCGGCAATGAGGTTGAGGTAATGTGGATCAAAGGTTCTGGAGGCGACATCGGCACGCTTAAAAAAAGCGGGTTAGCTGCGTTATACGTGGATCGGCTTCGCAGCCTGAAAAATATTTACCGGGGTGTTCAGTTTGAAGACGAAATGGTTGAACTATTTAACCACTGCATTTTCGATCTCAATTCAAAAGCGCCATCTATTGATACGCCCTTACATGGCTTTTTGCCCTTTACACATATCGACCATTTACACCCCGATGCAGCCATCGCCATCGCGGCAGCGAAAGATGGTAAAAAAATCACAGAAGAGCTTTTTGAAGGGACTATCGGTTGGGTCGACTGGCAACGTCCCGGCTTTGACCTTGGTTTGAAATTGAAGGAGTGTCTGGATAATAATCCTGGCATTCGAGGTATTATGCTGGGTTCACATGGTCTGTTTACCTGGGGCGATACGGCTTACGAAAGCTATATTAACACGCTCGAGGTAATAGAAAAGTGTGCTGAATATCTTGTACAGAACTATGGTAAAAACGGGCCTGCGTTCGGCGGGCAAAAGATACAAAGTCTTGCTCCTGAAGATCGGAAGAAACAGGCTGTTGCTTTAGCTCCTGTATTGCGCGGTTTCTGTTCTTCAAAAGCACGAATGATCAGGCATTTCAACGACGATGCACCGGTTTTGGAATATACTAATTCCAATGATCTTGAACGATTAGCTCCTATGGGCACCAGTTGTCCGGACCACTTTTTGAGGACCAAGATTAGTCCGCTGGTTTTAGAGTTAGCGGCTGATGCCGATCTGAGTGATGCCAATGTGGTAAAAGAAACGCTTAAACCCGCATTTGACGCATACCGCAAAATGTATGAGGTCTATTATGATACCTGCAAACATCAAAACAGCCCGGCTATTCGTGATGCCAACCCCGTAGTAATACTATACCCGGGTGTAGGTATGTTCACTTTTGCAAAAGATAAACAAACAGCACGTGTAGCAGCCGAATTTTATATCAATGCCATTAATGTAATGAAAGGCGCAGAAGCGATCTCTGAATATACATCCTTACCCCGCCAGGAAGCATTTGACATTGAATACTGGCTATTAGAAGAAGCAAAATTACAGCGCATGCCCAAACCAAAAACCTTATCGGGACGCATTGCTTTGGTTACCGGAAGTGCCGGCGGCATTGGAAAAGCGATAGCCAAAAAATTTGCAGAAGAAGGCGCCGTTGTTGTGCTGAATGACATGAATGCTGAACGCCTGGAAAGTGCTGGCGAGGAATTTAAGAAGCAATTTGGCAAAGATGCCTATACAAGCACAATTTTGGATGTTACCAAAGCAGAACAAATTAAAACTGTTATTAACAATGCTATTTTAGCTTTTGGCGGTGTTGACCTAATTGTGAATAATGCAGGTTTATCCATTTCAAAACCCATCGGCGACCATACCGAAAAGGATTGGGATCTGCTATATGATGTATTGGTAAAAGGGCAGTTCTTTGTTACCCAGGCAGCAGTGGGAGTAATGAAAAAACAGGATATTGGTGGCGATATCATTAATATTGTAAGCAAAAATGCGCTTGTAAGCGGACCTAATAACGCAGGTTATGGCAGTGCCAAAGCGGCACAATTGCATTTGAGCCGGTTAAATGCCGCCGAATTAGGTGCAGACAATATCCGCGTGAATATTGTTAACCCTGATGCGGTGATCAGTGACAGTAATATTTGGGCAGGCGGCTGGGCTGAAGGACGTGCCAGGGCTTATGGTATTACAGTTGAGGAATTACCAGCTTATTATGCTAAAAGGACCCTATTGAACGAAACGATCCTCCCTGTTGATGTTGCCAACGCCTGTTTTGCATTTGCGGGAGGCTTGTTAAATAAATCAACCGGTAATGTATTGAATGTAGATGGTGGCGTGGCAACGGCATTTGTTAGGTAATGAAATAATCATAGGATATGAAATTAGATATATCGGCCATTGATGAGATTAATCATCTGCTTGAAAAAGAACACCAGCGCAAATTCGAGTTTGTCGCATCTAACGTGCAAAACCTTGACGATGTAATGCGAAAGTTGGACGCTTTCAATATTGCGATACCAAGCTGGGCGCTTGGCACAGGCGGTACGAGATTTGGACGTTTTTCAGGCGGTGGTGAGCCGCGCAGCCTGGAAGAAAAAATTGAAGATGTTGGGCTTATTCATGCACTAAATAAATCGAGTAATTCCATCTCACTGCATATTCCATGGGATATTCCAAAAAACGCTGCCTTAATAAAAGCGTTGGCAGGCAGTCATGGCCTGCACTTTGACGCTGTTAACTCCAATACTTTCCAGGACCAGCCCAGCCAAAAACTGAGCTACAAATTTGGTTCATTGCATCATGTTGATAAAGCGGTACGCCAGCAGGCCATTGAGCATAATATTGAAGTGATAAAGTACGGCGTCCAACTTGATTCAAAGGCCTTGTCTGTCTGGCTTTCAGATGGTTCAAATTTTCCGGGACAATTGAATTTTCGCAAAGCGTTTGAAAACACTTTAGAAAGTTTACAGGAAATATACAATGCTTTGCCGGATGACTGGAAAGTATGGGTTGAATACAAACCCTATGAGCCTAATTTTTATTCAACAACGATTGCCGATTGGGGGCAATCCTATTTATTAACCAGTAAACTCGGTAATAAAGCAGCAACTTTAGTCGACCTTGGGCATCATTTGCAGGGGACTAATATAGAGCAGATTGTATCATTATTACTGATGGAAGGGAAACTGGCGGGTTTTCATTTTAACGATTCAAAATATGGAGATGACGATCTGACTGTGGGCAGCATTAACCCCTACCAATTGTTTTTGATATTTAATGAACTGGTAGAAGGTATGGATGTGCGGGGAATGGACCATGCCTCCGCTATCGGATGGATGATAGATGCCTCACATAATGTAAAAGACCCTATTGAAGACCTTTTGCAATCCGTTCAGGCCATAAAAATGGCTTATGCGCAGGCTTTATTGGTTGATAAAAAGGCACTTGCACTATCTCAAAATGCTAATGATGTTTCCCAGGCACAAGAAATTCTGCAACAAGCGTTTAGAACCGATGT
The DNA here is from genome assembly GCA_036758125.1 of Mucilaginibacter sp. GTDB lineage: Bacteria > Bacteroidota > Bacteroidia > Sphingobacteriales > Sphingobacteriaceae > Mucilaginibacter. Next base: position 20,476 of record DAIOXE010000028.1, on the reverse strand, counting down.
TCGCCCCCTGGTTGCAGAAGCAAGTTTACGTGCCGGCGGTGCCCTGGACCCTATTGGCTCTTACAGGAAACTTAAGGTCAGGGAATATTTGATAAAAGAACGTGGTTTAAAAACAGTAGCTACTGGTTTGTAGCGACTTGGAAATTCTAAATAAAACATGAGCGTCATACCTGTCATAGCGATATTTGATGTCGGCAAGACGAATAAAAAGTTATTTTTATTTGACGAGAACTACCAGATTGTATTTGAAAGGTCGGGCCGTTTTATCGAAACAGTTGATGAAGAGGGTTTCCCGTGCGAAAACCTGGAAAGCCTCCGTCTCTCCGTTTTTGACTCATTATGTGAGATTTTCAGGCTGAAAGAATTCCAGATAAAAGCGGTTAACTTTTCCGCTTATGGCGCAAGCTTAGTTTTCGTTGGTGACGATGGAAAACCATTAACCCCTTTGTACAATTACCTTAAGCCATACCCGGAAGAGCTAAGCAGAGAATTTTATAATAAATATGGTGGCGAAGATCAGTTTAGCATAGACACCGCATCACCTCTTTTGGGAAGTTTGAATTCGGGCCTGCAATTGTACAAGTTAAAAAAGGAAAACCCGGAAAAATTCCGGCAATTAAAATATGCTTTGCACCTTCCCCAGTACCTGAGTTTTTTGCTTACTGGGATTGGCTATTCCGAGATGACAAGTATTGGCTGTCATACCGGGATGTGGAATTTTGGGAAAACCCGCTATCATCAATGGATCCAGGATGAGGGTGTGGTCTTAAAACTTGCCCCAATAGTAAGTGCAGACAAGGCCTTACCGGCGCTGTTCCCTGGGACAAATTATAAAGTTGGCGTTGGCCTCCATGATAGTTCAGCCGCGTTGATCCCCTACCTGGTGAATTTCAATGAACCATTCATTTTAATCTCGACGGGCACCTGGTGCATTAGTTTAAACCCTTTTAATCAATCCACGCTAACTACTGAACAGCTCAAAAAAGATTGTTTATGTTATATCCAATTCCAGGGTAAGCCAGTAAAGGCCTCCCGGTTGTTTTCAGGCTTCGCGCATGAACAGCAATCGGACCGGATAGCCGAACATTTTCACGAGGATGCTATAAAATACAGGAATGTAATTTTCGATCAGGAAATCATCAGTCACCTTAAACTCAACTTTTCTCAATCTCTAAATTTTGAAGAAAGGGACCTTTCTGATTTTAAAACCGATATCGAAGCGTATCACCAGCTTATGCTGGATTTAATCCGTTTACAGTTAGCTTCAACGCAAATGGTACTTCAGGACACAGAGGTGAAACGGATATTTGTTGACGGAGGGTTCAGCAAAAACAGCATATTTATGCACTTATTGGCGGTGGCCTTCCCATACTTAGAGATATTTGCCGCTTCAATGGCACAGGCGTCAGCAGTGGGTGCCGCACTAACCATGCATAAGGTATGGAACACCAAAAAAATTCCAAACGACATTATCCAATTAAAATATTACTCTGCAAGTCAAGCACTTTCAATATGACCGTAGGACTATTTATACCCTGTTATGTAGATCAATTTTATCCTGAAGCGGCAATTGCTACGCTACAACTTCTTGAAAAATTAGGCGTGAATGTTACTTATCCAAAAAGCCAAACATGTTGCGGGCAGCCGATGGCGAATTCAGGTTTTGAGCATTTAACCGGCGGATGTAACGAATTGTTTATCGAAAATTTTGCAAAATTTGATTATGTGGTAGCACCATCCGGCAGCTGTGTTTTACATATCAGGGAACATTTGTACGATGATAATAACCCAGGGATTGCGAATCCGCTAAATCATAAAGTATATGAACTAACCTCCTTTCTGACGGATATTCTGAAGGTGAAATCATTGCAGGCAAAATTTCCTCATAAAGCTGGCATGCACCAAAGCTGTCATGGCCAACGGGGGTTGCACCTTTCATCAATGAGTGAGTTAGTGACCACTGAATTTTCAAAGCCCGGAAGTTTATTGAACATGGTGGAGGGGATTGAAATTGTTCCGCTTAACCGCAAAGATGAATGTTGTGGATTTGGGGGAACTTTTTGCGTAACCGAAGAAGCAGTCTCAGCAAAAATGGGGATAGATCGGGTTGAAGATCACATAAATCATGGTGCAGAATATATTACCGGGGTTGATATGTCATGCCTGATGCATATGGAAGGGATACTTCATCGCCGGGGAAGTAATGTTAAAGTAATTCACATTGCCGAAATTTTAAATGCAGGATAAGATGTCAACGATTGGAACAAAAAATCATGCAGAACTTGCACAGGATTTTAACAAAGACAGCGACAGTGTTGACTGGCATGATGAAACACTATGGTGGATCAGGACAAAAAGGGATAAAGCCGTACAACAATTACCTGAATGGGAGGAACTCAGGGAGGCCGCTTCGCTGATCAAACATAATGTTTTAGCAAATCTTGATACCTATTTATTGCAATTTGAGGCAAACGCTATTGCCAATGGGGTAAAAGTACATTGGGCAACCAACGCAGATGAACATAATAAAATAGTTTATCAGATCCTGCAGGCTAATCAGATAAGTCGGATGGTTAAAAGTAAATCTATGCTGACTGAAGAATGTGGGTTGAACGAATTTCTCTTCAAAAACGGTGTGGACGTAATTGACTCGGACTTAGGAGAAAGGATCGTACAGTTGGCAGAAGAATCGCCAAGTCATATCGTTTTGCCTTGTATCCACAAAAAGAAGGAAGAGATTGGTGAACTATTCCATCAACATTTAGGCACTCGGGGGTGTGTGATCCGCAATTTTTAACGGATACTGCAAGAGCGCACCTGAGGGAAGTGTTTTTAACGCGGAAAGCCGCACTAACCGGGGTAAATTTTGCTATTGCAGAAACCGGGGAAATAGTAGTATGTACTAATGAGGGAAACGCCGACATGGGCACCAACCTGGCTGATGTACATATAGCAAGTATGGGTATTGAAAAACTCATACCAGAGAAAAGACATCTGGGTATTTTTCTGAGGGTATTAACCAGGAGTGCCACAGGACAGCCGATTACCACCTATTCAAGTCATTTTAAAAAACCGGCAGAAGGAAAAGAAATGCACGTCATTCTGGTTGACAATGGTCGAACGGAACAATTAGGGCGGGAAGATTTCCGAAATTCACTAAAGTGTATCCGTTGCGGGGCTTGTATGAATACCTGCCCGGTTTACCGGCGGAGCGGAGGACATAGCTATCATAACGCAATCGCGGGCTCCATAGGCTCGATATTAGCGCCTAACCTTGATATGGCAAAGTACGGCGATTTGCCTTTTGCCTCTACGCTATGCGGCTCCTACTCAAATGTTTGCCCGGTAAAGATCAATATGCACGAGCAATTGTATAAATGGCGGCAGGTAATTGTTAAGGCAGGGCATGCTCCAGCAGCAAAAAAAATAGCAATGAAAGCAATGTCCCTGACGTTAGCTTCACCTTTAGCCTATAATGTGAGTGGCAAAACTGCCCGCTGGGTTTTAAAACATGCACCATTTGCAATAAACAACAGTTTTAATCCATGGTATAAACACCGCGATATGCCGAAGGCCCCCGAAATATCATTTAAGGAATGGTATTCGGTTAACCATAAATAAATCTTATCTATAATCTGATGGACACATTAAAGAGCAAAGAATTGATTTTAGAGAGAGTTGCCCGCAATAAACCGGGGCACTCATCGCTACCGGATATCAGCTTTTTTAAAAAGAATAGCAAAGGGTCCCTGATCACTTTTTCAAAGGGTTTAAATAACACTGGTGGCTCTATCTATGTTATTCATGACCTGGAAGAATTGGTGTCGATTGTTAGAGAAAACTATGCAAAGGATGGGCGTGTGTTCTCTCCTATCTCTGACGTCCAAAAATTGATAGCACAAGTACCGACGGATTTAAATGACGGGCATGACCTGGAAGATGTTGAAGTTGCTATTATTAGAGCTCATTTTGCTGTAGCTGAAAACGGCGCTGTTTGGGTAACGGATGACCTGATGGGCAACCGTGCTCTTCCATATATATGTCAGCATTTAGCGGTAGTGATCAACGAACATGACATTGTACCGACCATGCATGAAGCTTACCTGCATCCTTCTTTGAACCAGTACAATTACGGTTCATTTATTGCCGGACCTTCAAAGACTGCTGATATAGAGCAGTCCTTAGTTTTAGGGGCTCACGGACCAAAAAGTATGGCTGTGTTTGTGCTCTTAAACCAAAGATGGATTAGCAAATAGACAACAAATTAAACCCAATGCATGATTAAGTAACCGAAATGGTTCGAAACAACATATTCATTTTTTAGTGATATTGAAACAGAAGTAAACATTGGATAATTTCCGTCTCAAAAAACCATGTCCTCAATGATCTCCTTCTCGAAAACCCTCACATAAATTTGTGTGGTTGCAATTTTTACTGACTAAAGACTGATTTGAAAGATTATCCAACGACATTATACTGTGTTCACAACGCGTTAGCAAGTAATTACCCTCACGCGGGATGAGAAAAGTTATTTCATAAAATGAATAGACTTAAAAATCACGATATATTTATATGTCGGTTAAGCGATAAAATAGTCTCATGTAAAAATTATTTTTTCTTAGTAATGTAACTATGATTTCTTTCATCTCCAACACAAATCGGTGCACAATAGCCTGGCCGATGATGTACTAAATCTCAGTAAAAAAACGCAGGTGATCAGTCAGCAAATTGTTCATGACAAAAACAAAACTCTCGTTAGGTGAATAATATGGCCTGTCGGTCTGTACGAAAACTTTCTCGATAAGGCTCTTTTATATATTTTTAATAGTTTTGTGGCATGATTGCTAAAACGTTTTATGAAAAATTTATCAGTAGGATATTACTGCCGGGTTTATTTCTTTTTATTGTTAATATAAGCTGTGCCCAAGTTGTGCTGCGTGCCTGTTTTACCGATAATATGGTTTTACAGCAGCAAACAAAAGTAAACCTTTGCGGAACTGAGCACGATAAAAACAGCAACGGCAGATGGTGGTTATTTCAGCGAAAACAATGTATTAAAGGTTCAGGAACAGCATATTGAACCTATCATAGCCACCTCAAGAGAAAAGCATAACAGCTCTCTGAAAACCTATATCGAAAGGCAAGAAACTGTAAATGAGAGTATTCCGATAACTATCAGGACAGTAATAGAGCAAATGAACCAAAGATTAAAAAGCAAAGAAGGCGGTGATATATACAAAAAAAGGAAGCAAACTGTTGAGCCGGTTTTTGGAATTATCAAAGGGACATTAGGGTTCAGGCGCTTTTTACTCAGAGGAGAACAGCAGACCGATGGCGAATGGTCACTTGTCTGCCTTGCTTATAACCTAAAAAGGCTTTTCAAGCTATCAATAGCTTAATCTGCTGCCAAAAGCACCTTTTTGTATGCCCGGACAAAGAGGTACTGCACTAATGCAGATTGCTGTAATGACACATCTGCTCAAATAAGAAGAAATCAAACCATAACCGAAAAACAAGCTATCCCATATTTTTTTAATCTTATTGATAAAAAGTAAGTCCGACAGGCTCCTAGTGTCATACTCACAAGATGGGGGACAGTAGCGGACAGTAAGGGATAGATGGTGACAGTTAAATAAATGCTAATAACTATATTTGGTGAATAGTATCAGGAAACCTGATACTATCCAATTAACCAATTATTTAAAACATGTTTGAGCGTCGCCTCATTAATTAAATCATTTGTATGAGAAAAAATATTTAGAAAATTGTTTTTACGGGTATTGTCTGTAATTGCTTTCTTATTGACCGTATGTTCAATGGAAACTTTTGTTCAGAGTCAAATTACCTAAAAGATGAGAAGGGTGTACTGATACCCGGAGTGAAATTGAAAGAAACTGATACAGGAACAGTTACTGATGCTTATGGAAAATTTTCTATAACGGGTCCGGGCGCCGATGCCTTCGTGGTCAGTTTTATCGGTTATGAAACACGGGAAGTGCCCATAAGCGGTCAGTCTTCAATTGACGTGCAGTTGGTTGTGGCTTCAAATTCCCTTATTGAAGTTGCTGTTCTTGCCTACGGCAGTCAGAGTAAGTGGGAAATACAGGCGCTGTCCAATCTGTAAATGCTAAGGATTTGGCTGATATAGCTGTGTCCCAAATTGCTCAAAACCTTGAAGGCAAACTTGAAGAAGTTGAAATTACCCAAGGTACACCAGGCAGTGGCATGTCCGTCCGGATTCGGAATTCAGCATCTTTATCTGCAAACTAATGCTCCTTTATATGTAACAGATGGTTTTCCTATCGCTGGAGACATCTCTGGTATGAATCCAGATGAAATTGAAACCATTATGGTATTGAAAGATGCATCCTCTGCATCTTTATACGGTTCTCGGGCGGCAAACGGCATGGCATTGGTCATCACCAAACACGCGGAAACCGGGCAAATTAAACTTGATAATTGTTTATTGAAATTTTGAAAACAGTTGACATAAATTATTTACGGATGAAAAGAAAAATCATAGTTTATTGTGTTATCATAATTGCTATAGCTTATTGCGAAATGGGATTAAAGGTTGACAAGCCTACTGATAGGAAAAGAATAACTGTTGCATGTTATTATTTTCCAAATTATCATACGCGAAGCAAAAGTGATCCCAGAATCAGCTTCCAGCACTGGGAAAATTGGTCGGAATGGGAATTGGTAAAAGCAGCCAAACCTCGCTTTGCTGGGCACCAGCAACCAAAGAAACCTGCCTGGGGCTATACCGATGAAAAGGATCCAAAAGTTATGGAAAAGAAAATCGACGCTGCCCATACTCATGGAATTGATGTTTTCATCTTTGACTGGTATCATTATGCGGGTAAACCATTCCTGAATCGTTGTATAGACGAAGGTTTTTTAAAAGCAAAAAACACGCGTTCAATTAAGTTTTCGCTTATGTGGGCCAACCATGATTGGCAGGATTTATATCCCTACACTAGGGGAAAAGACCCCCGTTTTCTTTATTCAGGCGCGGTAAATTCAGATGAATTCGACAAAATAGGCGATGAGCTTGTCAAAAATTATTTTACAAAACCCAATTACTGGCTGATTGATGGTAAAGCTTATTTTTCGATTTATGACGTCCAAAAATTTATAGACGGCTTTGGTTCACTTCAAGCAACAAAAAGCGCCATGGATAATTTAAATGCTAAAGCTATCCATGCCGGCCTTAAGGGTGTTCACTGGAATTTGGTTGCATGGCAAAAACCAATTCTGCCCGGTGGCACTGTTCCACAAAATATTGATCAAATCATTAAAGATCTTGGTTTCAGTTCTGCAACTTCTTATGTCTGGATTCATCATGCCGATTTGCCGGACCTTAAAACGGATTATAATAAAGTTCGTGACTCCTATTTTACCTATTGGCAACAGGCTAAGTCTGAATATAAAGTACCTTATTTCCCCAATGTTACCATGGGTTGGGATTCAAGTCCGCGTTGTAATCAAGATTCAAGCTGGGGGAATTTCGGCTATCCTTATACCAATGTAATTGTAAACAATACTCCCGAAAATTTTAAAATAGCCTTGGAAAAAACTAAAGACAAATTACTGGCCGATCCGAACGGGCCAAGAATTTTAAATATTAACTGCTGGAACGAATGGACAGAGGGTAGTTACCTGGAACCTGATGTTATACATGGGATGAGTTATCTTAATGCGGTGAAGGATGTATTCAAAAATAATAAATAGACGGCCGGCAACAATAATCTTAGTATTAGAAACATTTTCCCGAACCAAAATCTTCAGCGTACCCGCAAAATTCTTGATGAAATAGCGACACGGGAATATCGATTTTAGAAAGTAATGGCGTCAAACAAATTTCCACTTTCTATTACGACTATTATATATGCAATTGATATGTCAGACTTTGGCTAAGAATTTTGAAATACTTGTTTCTGCTGGGTTTAAAAATTCATAAAAATTGATTCCGCGATATGTGCATGTTCGTAAGAGAGAGTAGTATAAGGTAATTTTTAAGGGGCATTGAGTTTTATACGCGGGGCTTGGTATGTGCAGGAACGTTTAGAAGAATTTGTCAGAGGACCGAACATTTCCAAAACCAATTTATTATTCATCGTGACTATATGGATGAACTGAAATGCCTTTTTCAGGCCAATGATAAAAATATCGAAACAGAACTTCCTAAAACAAAAAGATCACAAATGCAAAGCTGCGTCTTCTGGCGTCACTAAATATTTTTTACTCGCTTTACTGGTGCTATGTTTTTTGCTTAGTTTCTTTTCAGGTACTGAGTAAAAGATCAGAAGATTCATAATCTATTGTAATAGGGATGCATAAAATGTTAGCCTTAGATGAAATCTTTATAAATTGATATATTGCCAATTATCTTGAGCTTTCCACAGTATAAACAAAGCTATCCGCCTTGTAATAGCCAAGATTGTATTCTATCGGCCTTTCCCCCTGGTCGAACACAAAACGCTTGCGAAGGAGGACCGGGTTGCCAACGGGTATTTTAAGTTTTGAAGCAATAAAAGAATCGGCAGCTTTCGCGCTGATCTCTTCTTTGGATAAGGTGGCAATAACGGAATGATCGTTTTCCAGCATTTCATACAATGGCATTTTAAAATCTTCTTCTCCGGTTAATCCAATACGGGGATGAAAGTAGGATGCGAAGTAAACAAATGGCTCGTCCGGTTTACCTCTGACTCTTTCCATCTTCAATATTTTACGATCGGTCTTTATTTCGAAAACATTGGCTAAAGCTTCGTCCGGGTATACCCATGTCACATGGAGTTCAAAATTCTTGATGGGTATTCCCCGTACTTTCATTTCTTGTGAAAAGCTTAGCCAGTTATTTGATTTCGAGCTGACAGCCTGTTGGGCAACCTTTGTACCGGTTCTTTTTTTACGGACCAATAGCCCTTCGAACACCAATTTATTGATAGCCTGCCTTAATGTTGTACGTGATATCGCCAACACTTTTGCCAGCTCGACCTCACTTGGCAATAGTTTTCCATTTTGAAATTCTTCATCTGCAATTAATTTTCTTAGCAGGCTTTCTGCCTGCGCGTGAAGCGGGACAGGGCTTTTATGGTCTATTGAGTATTTCATCTTTTGTAATAATAAGCAATGTTAAACATTTTTAAAAATAAGTTTACTTGTTTGTACATAAAAAACAGGCTAATTAGGTTTAATTCTGACTTTAAAAAAAAAATTTTCACAAAACATTTGGAATTTAAAAATTATTTATATGTTTGTACATAATAACATATAAACCAATTACCCTTTAAAAAATCTTGGAGACTAACAGACTACCCTTCGCCGGTATTTTTTGGCAATATGAATTATGTATATACATTACTACAAACTATGGACTTAGATTTTACAACTGATAAAATTGCTGCGGGGAATGAAGATGTCAAAGTTCGCAAATCTTCTCAATCTTTGATGCCTTGTCGTTTAAACAATGATAAACCAACAAATGGTGCATATAACATTTATCCGGTAACCCCGTTAGGGGATAATAAGATATTCAACGGATACGCGTCACTTGCCCGGTGGATCATACAACAAAAAACAGTTGTATTAGATGGTTATGAAGGTGTTTTTTGGAACAGGATGGAGGAGGCTTTAACCATCGAAATAGCAAAGGCCGGATTAACGGTAAATTGTATAAATACCAGCGCATATTTAAAACCAGAAATAGAAGTTGAAGCACTTGTCCGGCCTTTTTTAGGCATGCCAGATGCCGTCTGGGGTACACGCTGCACCCTTGAACTAAAGGATCTTTACCAGGTTGATCTGCTTGCCGCGCAACTGCCTGATGCTGACTACGAAATAAATATTATGATCGGTACAGGCGCAAGCCTTGCAAATTGGGACGCCAGCCTGATCTATATCGATCTGCCTAAGAATGAACTACAATTCCGCATGCGGGCAGGCGGTGCTGTCAACCTGGGCAACAGCGCGGTTGCCGAACCATTTTTAATGTACAAACGCTTGTATTTTGTCGATTGGGTTTTATTAAATCAGCACAAAAAATCAATATTCAACAAAATTGCCGTAATAGCTGATGGACAATGGCCGGATGATATTAATTGGATGCACAGCGCCGGCTTCAAAGCTGGGTTGGATAAGATCAGCCATTCAACAGTCAGGGTAAGGCCCTGGTTTGAGCCGGGCGCCTGGGGTGGCCAGTGGATAAAGAAAAATATCCCGAATGTAAATAAGGACGTCGTGAATTATGCCTGGTCATTTGAATTGATAGTACCCGAGAATGGGATTGTTTTTGAAAGCAACGGCTATTTACTCGAAGCATCATTTGATTTTTTGATGTTCTACAACTCCGAAGGGGTATTGGGTAAACACGCTCTTCGGTTTGGCGACGAATTTCCAATCCGGTTTGATTTGCTGGACACTTATCAGGGGGGTAACTTATCTATCCAATGCCACCCGCGCCTTAATTATATACAGGCGGTTTTTGGCGAAAAGATCACCCAGGACGAGACTTACTACATACTTGATTGCGAAGACGAGGCAAGTGTATACCTGGGATTTCGGCAGGACATTGATCCGGGAACATTCAGAACGAAGCTGGAAAAGAGCCGGGATGAAGGCATAGCGGTCAATATCACAGATTATGTACAATCGCACCCTGCCAGGAAACACGACCTGTTTTTAATTCCAAATGGAACAGTCCACAGTGCGGGAGCTGGTAACGTGGTGCTGGAGATCAGCGCTACGCCCTACATTTTCACCTTTAAAATGTACGATTGGTTAAGAATGGATCTGGATGGTAATCCCAGGCCCATCAATATTGATCATGCCTTTAACAATCTTGATTTTGAACGTAAAGGAAACCGGGTGGGGCAGGAGCTTATTTCAAAACCTGTTATCATTGAAACCGGGCACGACTGGCAACTGGTTCATCTGCCAACCCATAAAGAACATTTTTACGACGTGCACCGCATAGAGTTTGATAAGGAGATACAGGTGGAAACGAATAACTGCTGCCATGTAATGATACTGGTTGAAGGCGAGTCGGTTCAAATAGAAACCGCTAACGGAACCAAACAGGTATATGCATTTGCTGAAACATTTATTGTTCCGGCGGCGGCAGGTAAATACCTGTTAACAAACCTGGGAAAAAATAGGGCAAAAGTTATTAAAGCATTTTTAAAGTAACCAAAATGATGTTTGCAACAGAAAATATAGGGATAAAGAAAAGTAGTGCTTACCTGTACCTGGTTTGCCTGGTTGCCGCACTTGGCGGATTTTTATTTGGGTTTGATACCGCCGTAATTTCAGGAACGGTTAGCCTGGTAAAACATGATTTTAACCTCGATGCCAATCACGAAGGATGGTTTGTAAGCTGTGCTTTGCTTGGATGTATCATGGGTGTAAGTATTTCGGGCAAGCTGAGTGACAAATATGGCCGCAAAATAGTGCTGGTGCTTTCGGCCATTTTATTTTTATCCTCGGCTGTTGGCTGTATGCTGTCTGGCTCATTCACCACATTGGTCATTTTCAGGTTGATCGGCGGCTTTGGAATTGGAGTGGCCTCAATGGTATCGCCTCTGTATATTTCCGAATTCTCGCCGCCCCGTTTAAGGGGTATGATGGTTTCTTTGTACCAGCTGGCATTAACCATAGGAATAGTAGTCGCCTATTTTTCAAATGCTTACCTCCTTAACCATGCCGGCAACGTTCATGCTTCCGAAAGTATGCATAAAATATTTTCAGAAGAAGTTTGGCGTGCTATGTTTGGCCTGGGAGCCATCCCGGCTGCAATATTCCTGGTATCGTTATTCATGGTTCCCGAATCGCCGCGCTGGTTACTTTTAAAAGGAAAAGAACAAAAAGCAATTGCCGTATTAACAAAAATAGACGGAACAGATGCTGCATATAACGAAGTGTCAGCCTTTTATTCGGCAAGAAAATCCGGGGAATCTACATCATTAAAAGAATTATTTACACCGGTTTATCGCAAAGCGATGTGGATAGGCTTGCTGCTTCCATTCTTATCGCAGGTATGCGGAATCAACGCCGTTATCTATTATGGCCCGAGAATATTGGAACAGGCCGGCTTCACCTTAAACAACGCGCTTGGCGGTCAGGTAACCATTGGTCTGGTAAATGTAGTATTTACCTTCGTGGCCATTTTTACTGTTGACAGATGGGGGCGGCGGCCATTGCTTTTTGTTGGCATAGGCGGCGCTGTAATTTCATTAATTGTGATTGGACTGCTGTTCGCGTTTGCAATAACGTCAGGGCCATGGATACTCATATTCATACTCACCTTTATAGCCTGTTTTGCTTTCTCTTTCGGGCCGGTTTGCTGGGTAGTGATCGGGGAGATATTCCCGAATGCCATACGGGGCAAAGCCATGGCATTAGCGACACTTTCTATGTGGATTGGCACTTTTCTGGTCGGGCAATTAACACCTGTAATGCTCGAGGGCCTGGGCTCTTCCTATACCTTTTGGATATTCGCCATCTGCTGTTCGCCGGCGCTGTGGATCACCTGGAAACTTATACCCGAAACCAAAGGTAAGTCTCTGGAAACCATTGAACTTTATTGGAAGACAGCCTATACGGGTACTAAACAAATTGAAACCTTTAAAATTAAAACCAATGACATTATATAAGACCAATATCGATCAATCCATCATGTTGAATGAGTTGGGTATATACATCAGACATCCAACATAGCCTGGTGATAAAAGTATAATAGGCTAATCAATTAACTATCAATCAATTAAACAATAAAAACACTAACATGAAATTTTTTTTACACAAATACAACACACAAATATGGCAAAGGCCCTCAAGGAGCCTTGTTGTTGTATTGTTTTTCCTTTTGGGAGGCATTAATCAGGCCTTTGCCCAACAAGCCATTTCCGGGACCGTAAAAGATTTAAATGGTTTGCCGCTTATTTCAGCAACCATAAAGGTTAAAGGAACAAACGTGGCTACGGTATCAGATAAAAACGGCGCTTTTACAATTAGCCTGCCTGCAGGCAAAACCGTATTAACAGTAACCTATGTTGGCTATGAGCAATTGGAGGTGAACACGGCTTCACCAGGTTTTTCTTCAGCCCTTGTATTAAAAGAATCGGCTGCTTTGAGTGAGGTAGTGGTAGTAGGCTACACAAAGGAAAAAAGAACAAGCATAACCGGTTCTGTTGCAATTGTTGATGTAAACGAAATGAAAACGCTGCCGTCCGGCAACGCGATCCAGGCTTTGCAGGGGCAGGCTTCGGGTGTAACCATTGTTGGTACTGGAATGCCCGGCGGCGGCGCATCCATCAACATACGCGGTATCAACTCATTTGGTGACAACAATCCATTGTATATCATCGACGGGGTGGAAGGTAACCTGCAGCATATCGACATGAATGATATCGAATCGGTACAGGTTTTAAAAGATGCCGGTTCGGCCGCCGTTTATGGTGTCCGCGGTTCAAATGGCGTTATAGTAATTACTACAAAAAAAGGGAAGGCAGGAAAAGTAGTTTTTAATTATGATGGATACTACGGTGTAACTGAGCCACTTAGCGGAAATCCATTTCACGTGTTAAATACACCTCAGCTTGCCCAGCTGGAGTGGGAGGCGGATATAAACTCGAAACAGGTAGGCGCTAACGGCAACCCGGTATCTGCACAATATGGCAATGGGCCCCAGCCGGTAATTCCCGATTATATTTTGCCCGCGGGAGCGTTTGAAGGTGATCCGCGTGTCAACCCTGCCCTATATAACATAAGCGACTATATCAATAGCCAGGGAACAGCGCCACTGTACCAGATTGTAAGAGCTAACAAAACCGGGACAGATTGGTTTCATGCGGTATTTAAGCCTGCACTGAACGAAAGCCATACATTTTCTGCGAGCAGCGGCACTGAAAAATCAACCAGCTACTTTTCTTTAAACTATTTGAACGAGCAGGGCACGCTGATTGATACCTATTTAAAGCGTTATGGATTGAGGGCAAATAATACTTTTAACCCGGCCAAAGGGTTAAGGGCAGGCGAAAATGCTTATATGACTTATGTCGATAACCCTCAGATATATAACAATTCGGGGAATGCTATATTCCAAACAATGCTTTCACAGCCTATTATACCTATATATGATATTATGGGAAATTACGCCGGCACAGCTGGCTCGGAGCTTGGTAATTCAGGCAACCCCGTAGCTCAGCAGGAGCGTACCCGTAACAACAAATCATATGCCTGGACAATTAATGGTAATGTATGGGGTGAGGTGGATTTTTTAAAGCATTTTACAGCGCGTACAAGCTTTGGTGGCACCTATACAAATGGGTTTAACCAGTCATTTTCCCCAATAGTTTACGAAAGTGATCAAAATACCAAGCATAATTCATTATCTCAGTCCAGTTTCTATACTTCAAACTGGACATGGACAAATTCATTACAATATGCAAACTTATTCAACAAAGTTCACAGTGTAAAAGTATTTGTGGCCTCTGAAGCAATAAGTGATTACGGCACGACATTAGGCGGCTCCAGGATCGATTATGCTTTTACTGATCCCAGCTATTTAACACTTAGTACCGGCGATGCCACCGGACAAACAAACTATGGTTATGTGCTCGATAATCAAACTTTATATTCTTTGATCGCAAAGGCAGATTATGCCTTCAATGATAAGTACCTGATAAGCGGTACCGTGCGCCGTGATCAATCTTCACTCTTTGGCAGTAACAACCGTACCGGTATTTTCCCATCGGTATCTGCCGGATGGAGGATCGGCAGAGAAGCATTTATGCGCGATGTTTCCTGGGTGGATGACCTTAAACTTCGCGGCAGCTATGGTGTGCTGGGTAATAAAAACAATGTTGGCCCCAACAATGCGTTTACCTTATTCAGCAGTACACCAGGTAACGGCGCAGGCAGTGTAGGATCGTCTTATGATATTAACGGAACAGGTAATAGTGCGGTGGCAGGCTTTTATCCTTCACAATTGGGCAATATTAATACCGGGTGGGAAAAAGACAAGATCAGCAATATCGGGCTAGATGCAATTTTATTCCATAGCAAGCTGGATGTTACAATTGAGCTGTACAAAAAGCAGATCAGCGGATTATTATATCCTGATCAGGCGCCAATATATGTAACGGGTGCTGCTTCCGTTCCGGCAATAAACATTGGGAATATTGAAAACAAGGGCGTAGATGTTTCTGCCACCTATCATTTAAACTTAAACCAGTTTAAGTTTAACATAGGGGGCACATTTACCAGCTATGACGATAAGGTTGTAAGCATACCAGGCACTGCGGGGTATTTTGATCGCGGGTATACACTTGGCGGGCCTTTTTTCCGCAATCAAATTGGTCATCCGATAGATGAAATTTATGGCTACCAGATCGTAGGTTTGTACAGGGATGCTGCCGATGTAGCTAGTTCGCCAACAGCAACCGATGCGGCTCCGGGAAGGTTTAAATATAAAGATGTAAACGGCGATGGAAAAATAGACCCAGCCGACCGCACATTTTTAGGCAACCCAAGCCCCAAGTTTACGTACGGCGTTAATTTAAGCGGCAGTTATAGAAGTTTTGATCTGGGTTTAGTGTTTTATGGTTCCTACGGTAACAAGGTAGTGAACTTTACCAAGTATTACACTGATTTTTATGGCAACTTCCCGAATAACAAAAGTATCAATGCTTTATACAATGCATGGACACCCAGTAATTTAAACGCCAAAACACCGGTTGCCGAAAATGTTTTTACTACGAGCAATGGTGCGGCCCCTTCTTCCTATTATGTTGAAGACGGCTCGTTCCTGAAACTGAGATCGGCAATATTAGGTTATACAGGCAACTCTTCTTTCTTCAATAAAGCAGGCATAAGTAAATTCAGGGTATATGTTCAGGCCACCAACCTGTTCACTGTTACCAAATATACTGGCCTTGATCCTGAAGTAGCGGGCGGCCTTGATTCTGGCGGTAATTACCCGAACAATCAAAGAGGTTTCCTGGTAGGTGCAAATCTTACTTTTTAATTCATAAATGTTGATTTTTAAATATTAGACACATGAAAAAGTTAAATTATAAATTCATCGCCATGACAGCAATATTTCTGTCGGTTGCGGTCTATTCCTGCAAAAAGAGCTTTCTTGATAAGCTGCCCAGCGGTGCAGTAGGTGAAGCGCTATTGGCAAACAAAACGGATGTAAACGGCTTATTGATCGGGGCGTACTCATTACTTGATGGGGTTGGCGGTGCCGGCGGAAACGTTGAATCCAGCCCTGATAATTTTGTATGGGGCAGCATAGTAGGGGGGGATTCAAATAAAGGATCAGACCCAAGCGATAACGCACCTGATATGCAGCAGTTTTCAACCTGGAAATATGTACCTACAAGCACTTACCTTCCAGTATTATGGAATGCGCGATATGAAGGCGTATTGCGGTGTAATGAAGTATTACGCATTTTAAAACTGGTAAAAAATATGAGCCCTGCCGAGATAACCGAAGTTGCAGCAGAAACGAGGTTCTTAAGGGGGCATTATTATTTTGAATTAAAGAAAAATTTTAATAATGTACCTTACCTGGACGAAACCATAAGCTACAGTAACGGTAACTGGCACGTGCCAAATACCATTGATATATGGCCGAAAATTGAGGCGGATTTTAGCTATGCTATGGCAAACTTACCAGCGACACAGCCGCAGGTGGCGCGCGCCAACAAATATGCCGCTGAAGCCTTCCTTGCTAAAGTTTATATGTTTGAGCATCAGTACGCAAATGCTAAGCCATTATTGACAGATGTTATAAACAATGGTGTAACCGCAAGCGGTGCAAAATACGCTTTGAATTCAAAATTTTCTGATAACTTTTATGGACCGCGCAATGGCAATGAAGCCGTATTTACTTGTCAGTATTCTGTAAACGATGGATCAAGCGGCAGCGATGCCAACTTGGGGGATGCATTGAATTTCCCAGTAGGGAGTTCTGCCCCGGGAGGATGCTGCGGATGGAATCAACCCACATATAGCCTGGTCAACTCTTTCAAAACCGACGCGGTAACGGGACTTCCTGATCCTGCCCATTTTAATGATGCAGACATGCCAAGTGATGAGGGAATATTATCAACCCAGCCATTTACCCCCTACAGTGGACCAGTAGACCCGCGCTTGGATTGGACTGTTGGAAGAAGAGGTATCCCATACCTGGATTGGGGTGTTATGCCCGGACACGATTGGATACGTAACCAAGGTTTTGCCGGGCCGTATATAGGTAAAAAAACATCGCTTTATAAAAGCATGGTTTCCAGCGAGGAAGACGCCTCATGGGGAAATCTCACCAGCGTTAATTATACCTTCATGCGTTTGTCTGATGTTATATTGATGGCCGCCGAATGCGAGGTGGAGGTGGGTAGCCTTGACCAGGCCCAAACTTATGTAAACATGATCAGAATAAGGGCAGCAAACCCTGCAGGATTTGTAACTAAACCTGACGGGACACCTGCAGCAAATTATGTTGTAAAAAATTATCCTCCAGGCTTCTTTTTGGCACAAGGCCAAGCTAATGCCAGAACTTACGTGCAGTTTGAAAGAAAAATAGAACTGGCGATGGAAGGCCACCGTTTTTACGACCTGGTGCGTTGGGGAACCGCCGACTACGAATTAAACACGGTTTTTGTACCACATGAATCGCAAAAATATTCGGTGCTGGTTGGGGCTCATTTTGAAAAAGGGAAAGCAGAATATTTCCCGATCCCGCAAAGTGAAATTGATCAAAGCGCAGTAAATGGCGTGCCGGTTTTGGTGCAAAACCCTATACCGTAAACATTAAAACGGCTATTATTAAACGAATAATATAAAATGAAAATCTACCGCTTTAAAGTAGTTCAGATAATTTTAATAAACACGTTATTTCTATGTTCCTATGTAGCCAGTGGGCAAAACGTGTTAAAATATGTTGATGCGAATATAGGTACCGCACACAGCCGCTGGTTCTTTTACACACCGGCGGCTGTGCCAGGCGGTATGGCCAAGCTGGCCCCGTCGACTAACGGGCATTATGGAAATGCACAAGGCTGGGAGGCTGTGGGTTATGATACCCGTCAGAATTCCATCGAGGGCTTTGTTCACTTCCATGAATGGCAAGTTGGCGGGGTAAGCTTTATGCCCACCACAGGAGAATTAAAAATAAAACCCGGAGGCCTCGATACACCCAACAGTGGATACCGCTCACATTTCGACCGCAAAAACGAAGTGGCTGAACCGGGTTATTATAAGGTATTGCTGGATGATTACCAGATTACCGCCGAACTCACTGCTACAAAAAGGGTAGGCTTTCATCGTTATACATTCCCGCAAAACGATCACTCACATATCATTCTTGATATAGGAAATGTGCAGGGCGAAAGCGGCCCGGTTACTGATGCCGGCATTAAAATGATCGACGCCACACATTTTGAGGGATTTGTTTATACCTATCCCAAATATGTTAAAATATATGATCCTGCAGGTAGAGTAAATATGTATTTCTACGGCGAGATCAGTAAAAAACCGGATAACGTAGGTTCGTTTGCATCGAATTGGATACAGCAAACATCCACATCAGCCAACGGAAAAGGCGCAGGCTTGTTCCTGGATTACAAAACAACCAAAAATGAAACCATCGAAATTAAGGTAGGACTATCTTATACTTCAACTGCCAATGCTAAATTAAATTTACAAACAGAAGCAAGCGGTCTTTCATTTGAGCAGGCCAAAACAAAAGCGCAGCAGATCTGGCAACACGAACTCAGCAAAATTCATGTGGAAGGCAAAGCCGATACCAATAAAGTTAAATTTTATACTGGTCTTTTTCACGCCCTGTTAGGTCGGGGCATTGCAAGTGACGTGAATGGGGCCTATCCTAAACATGGTGGTTTAGTAGGTCAATTGCAAACCAATGCCTTCGGAAAACCAAATTATGATTTTATCAATACCGATGCCATTTGGGGCGCCTATTGGGATTTAACACAGTTATGGTCTTTATCCTATCCAAAAAGCTATGAAGATTTTATTCACACGCAATTACAATTATACAATGATAAGGGATGGTTTGGGGACGGTATTGCCAACAGTGAATATGTATCGGGCGTGGGAACTAATTTCGTGGGCTTAACCATTGCGGCCGCCTACCAGGCAGGAATACGGGACTACGATATAAATTTAGCTTACAATGCAGTTAAAGCAAATGAACTGGGCTGGAAAAACCGGCCTGTCGGATCAGGCAAAATGGATGTGAAGGCATTTACCAAATATGGCTACGTCCCCTTTTTAGAAGGTGACGGGAGAAACTTCATAACGGACTCAACCGGCTCTGATTTTTCAGCCTCACATACGCTGGAGTACAGCTTTAGCGCCTTTGCGGCAGCTCAAATGGCTAAGAAATTAGGGAAGAAAGTCGATTATCAAAGGCTGATAAAATATTCCAATGGCTGGCGGTACCTCTATAATCCCGTTAACAAACTTATACAGCCCAAAAAAGCGGATGGCAAATTTATAGACAAATTTGATCCGTATGCACCGTGGAGAGGATACCAGGAGGGCAATGCCATGCAATATACTTTTTACGTGCCTCAAAACCCGGAGGCATTAATTGCAATCCAGGGTAAAGATTATTTCAATAATAACCTGGACGATATTTTTCAAAAATCAGAAAAGGATGGTTTCGGCGGTGGTAAAACGATCAACGCCTTTGCCGGGATCACGTCAATTTATAACCACGGCAACGAACCAAGCTTGCACATCAGCTGGTTGTTTAATTTTTCGGGCAAACCATGGCTTACTCAAAAATGGACAAGAATGATCTGTGATGAATTTTATGGTATCGAGCCAATTCACGGTTACGGCTATGGGCAGGATGAAGATCAGGGACAGTTAGGCTCGTGGTATGTAATGACGGCCATTGGTTTATTTGATGTGAAAGGTTTTACCGATGCAAAACCTATTGTTGAGCTGGGCAGTCCAATGTTTGATAAAGCCACCATCGCATTGGGTAATCATAGACGATTAATTATCGAAGCAAAAAACAATTCAAAAGAAAACGTTTACGTACAGTCAGTTCATTTTAATGGCAAACGGCTAAATAATTGCTGGTTATACCGGGATGAGTTAATGCAGGGCGGCAAAATGGTATTTACCATGGGGGATAAACCAAACAAGGATTGGGGCAGCAAAGTTCCGCCTCCGTCTGCTCAGTAAGCAAGGTTTTTAATAAAATGTAAACGAGATGAACAAGAGATTTTCTAACATAAAATTAATAGTGTTTTGCCTTGCGGGAGCTTTTCTGTGTTCCGGTACCAAGAGCGCTGTTGCGCAGCAAAGCAAACTTTCAACCGAATACCTTCAGCGGGCTGAAAAAATGTATGCTGATATCTGGCTTCATTACCGTGTCCCGGCTTACCAGGGTTTATTCTCTGAGTTTTTTCCCTCCTATAAAACTGGCTCGCTC
>DAIOXE010000027.1:13332-79176 GCA_036758125.1 Mucilaginibacter sp. | reverse complement strand
TAAATGTTTGCCCTTTAAAGTTTACCACGAAAGAGGGACTTTTTCAGTGCCCCCCCCAATCGGCGGACGGCTTTTTTTATTGCTATATATTGATAATTAATTATAGGCCGGGTTTTGTGTTAAGTTTGGATTAAGCCCTATCGCGCTTTGTGGGATAGGCAACAGATCGCGCCCCGCCGGGAGGGCCGTGCGCCAAACACCATGGAGATTACCATCAGCAGTTGGACCAAACGGGTAGGGTTGAGGCGCCGTAGTTGCGTCTGTACCATAAGCAGCATGAATAAAGGCTGCAGCTACACCGGGGCCTGCCCTGCGCAGGTCATAAAAAACAGAGTATTCGCCGGTAAGCTCATGCCTGTATTCGCTCAAAACGATTTGCAAAGGATCGGTTATGGGAGCAGAAGCACTACCATCAAAATTGGCGCCATCCTGCACAACAGCCGGCGCTGCCCCGCCCCAAGCGCGGTTTCTAACTAATTGTACATCAGCCAATCCACCTGCCACATCACCTGTCCTTATCTTGCACTCGGCCCTATCCAGCAAAACTTCTGCATAGCGCATTAATATCTGGTTTTGTGATCCAAAAATAGTTGTAGGATTACCTGTGGCCCCGGTGAGGGTTGGATCCCTCCATTTTTTTGCACACATGTACCCCGAACGTTTCTGATCTGATACGCCATACCATGGGTGGGTAACAGTGCCGTTAGTGTTAATTGGATGGCCGGCGCCGTCTGAGTATCTTATCGGATTGCTTTGATAGCCGCCCTGCACATTCGGATAGCCCTTTATGCCTCCCCATTTTGCAATAATTCCAGGGCTTAAATTTGGATCTCCTGGGCCCAGAATGGTAACCCCCTTACGCAAATCGCCGGCTTGATACGAGTACCAAAGCCCCGGGTTGGCATAATCGTAGCCAAAGCCTGATACTTCTTCGGGCCAGCTAAAATCGTCTATCCAGGCTACTTCGCCGCCGTCTTGCCAGTTACCGTCCCAACTCTGAGAACCGTTAATGTCAAACTGAATTTCGAAGAGAGATTCGTCATTATTCTGATGGTCAAATTCGTGAACGTCAACAAAGTTCGGCAGTAAATGGTAATTACTGGTTAGCTCTGTATTATTAAAAGCAGCTAAAGCGGCGGTATAATTTTTTAGCCACATTTGCGCCGCTCCCTCGTAGGCATAAGCCGATCCCTTTGTAGCCCTGCCCAAATCTGCAGCCGGAAGGGTTGTCTTGGATACCAATAGATTTTCAGCCTGTTTCATATCAGCCACTACCTGCGCAAATACCTGGTCCTGGGTACTCCTTGGGGCTAAACCGTTGCTTCCTTGCTTTAATTCTAAGGGAACCCCGCTAAATGAGCCTGCCAGGTAATAATACATCAGGCCCCTTAAAAAATAAGCTTCACCTGTTAAGCGGTCGGCCAGGGCCTGGGTAACTATGCCTTTCGCCCTCGATGCCGCTATTACGTCAATTGCAGTGTTTGCCCTGGCTATAACAATATAACCATTGCCCCAAAAAGTAGAAAGCTGACCAAATAATGAGGTAATTTGATAGTTGTTCCACACGACATCGGCGCCATAGTTAAAAAAATCATGCGACAAGAAGTTAGCATAATACCACATTGACTTCTTCAACAGGTCGCTGCTCTGGAAGCCATCATAAATACCGTTTACCATTGCTACAACATCTGATGATTTATTGAAAGTAGCAGCCAATGTGGACTGATAGGTATCGGTGTTTGTCAAAAAGTTCTTCTTACAGCTTAGCGGGATCAGCATCGCCGCGAACAAGGCTATAAGGGTAATGTTTTTCTTATTCATTTTCATATCTTTAATATTTATCTTTCTTTATTATAATGTTACGTTTAAACCTACGGTGTAAAATTTAGACGAGGGATAAGTACCATTGTCTATGCCATTCTGGGTCGGGTTTCCATTCTGCACGCCGATCTCTGGATCAAGACCGGTATAACTTGTAATGGTAAACAGGTTCTGGGTAGAAACGTATATCCTTATTTTTGACAAAGCCAACTTCTTTGCCATATCTGCAGGTAACGTATATCCCACTGTAAGGTTTTTTAATTTCAGGAAACTGCCATTTTGAATCCATGCGCTCGACGGAACGTTGCTGCCGATAGCATCATCATTATAGGTAGCCCTGGAATAAACGTTCGAAGGGTTAGAAGGCGTCCAGCGGTTTTGGTAATAATTCAGGCTAACGTTTTCAACCCCTACAAAGCTCCGGTTCTGGAAGCTTTCCAGGGTGCTTTCCTGGTAGTCTAATATTTTGTTTCCGTAAGTACCGTAAAAGAAAGCGTTAAAATCCCAAGCTTTATAGGAGGCGTCGAGCGTAAAACCTCCATAAAACTTCGGCTGCGGGCTGCCCAAACTTACCTTGTCGGCATTGGTTACCTGGCCATCGCCGTTAACGTCTGCAAATAAACGGTCGCCCGGCCCGGTACCGGTTTGCTGATAGAAAGGATTGGCCGGGTTTTTGGCGGCCGCCTGCGCATTTAACGTATTAATCTGGGCCTGCGTCTGGATGATGCCCAACGATTTATACCCATAAAATTCCCCCACTGGCTGTCCTATGTATGTTTTGGTCCAATCTCCAGTAGCGCCCCCCCAGCCGATTCCCGGTAAGCTAAGGCCGCCAAAGTTGGTTACAAAGTTCGTTCCGGAAGTTATACTGGTAAGCTTATTGCTATTTGTTGTAAGCGTTAAATTTAAACCGTAATGAAAATCCTTGCTGGCAGTATGGTTGTAATTTACCGAAAACTCAAGGCCTTTATTCTCCATGCTGCCGACATTGGCGGTTATGAAAGGAAAACCTGTTTGAGGAGATGCAACAAGGTTCAGCAAGAAATCCTTCGATTTTCTGTCATACCAGTCAACGGTTAAGGTAAGGTCGCCATGCAAAAATGCCGCATCCATGCCTATGTCGGTTATATAGTCAGTTTCCCATTTCAAGCCAGGGTTTGCAGGCTGAACCGGTGTAAGACCGCCCTGGTATATTTTATTAAAGGGGTAACCTCCGTTATCATTGCCGGATAATGTTCCGCTTGTTGAAAATAGCCCCAGGTATTGGTATAAGCCGATGGCCCCCTGGTTACCTACCTTGCCATAGCTGCCCCTGAATTTAAGGTCGGTCAGCCAGTCCTGGTCTTTCAAAAATGACTCTTGCTTGGCTTTCCAGGCTACGGCGCCGGAAGGAAATACGCCATATTGATGGCTGGGTGCAAATTTAGACGATCCGTCCCTTCTTACGGTTGCTGTAATAATGTACTTGTCTTCAAACTTATAGGTGCCCCTGGCAAATTGCGATGCCAACGTATAAATGGTTTGACCGTTGCCCGGGCCGCCGCCATTACCGTAGTTATAGGTGTCGAGTATAAGGTTTGTAACCTGTGACAGGTCCCTGATCGTACTGTTCGGGGGAATACCGCTGCCGCCCATGGTTGCGAACGTTTGTTCCAGCTCAGAAGTACCGCCCACAAAATTTATGGTGTGCTTGCCAAAAGTTTTGTCGTATGATATGGTGTTATCCCATTGCCACTCAAAGTAGTTTTGCAGGTGCTGGTTATAAAAAGCATTTGCAACGGCACCCGCCGAAGCGCCATATTGGTTAACTAAACGGTCATCCTCGGGCTGAAAAAAGGAGCCGGAATATTCATTAAGGTTTACACCGGCAAATGTTTTAATTTTAAGCCCGTCAACTATAGTGGCTTCCAGCGACGTATTGGTTAAAAAATATTGGGTTATGTTTTGATATTGATCTGTCGAGACAGTGAAAACGGGGTTGCTGTATTTTGCCACATAAGTATTTATCGGGTTATAAAAGCCATAATTGCCGTTGCTGTCCTTTATCTGGCTGGTAAGCATGTTACCGCCATCGAGGGTTGGCGGCAATTCGGTTAACAGGGTTAAATTATTGGTCCCGAAGGGGGTATTTGCATCCTGGTAGGTGTACCTGGCGGTCGTTGAGGATTTGAGCCATTTGAAAGGCTGGTAATCTACATTAGTCCCCGCGGTGAGCCTTTTAAAGTATGAACCCAATACGATACCTTTCTGATCGTAGTACCCGATTGAGGTTGCCGACTGAACTTTATCATTACCGCCGCGGATAGCAATACTGTAACTTTGCGTTAAGCCAGTCCGGTACATCGCATTCTGCCAATCGGCATTGGTTAATGTAGCCGGATCGAGCCAGCTTGGTAACTCTGACGGCCCGAAGTTATGCAGCGGATCGGCAGCGGCAACCTGGTTAGCCAATGTGCCCCATTGCTGCGCGTTTAACACCTGATATTCTTTCGGCTTACTTTGATATTGCTCATACCCGTCCACAGAAACCTGTACGCCCTCTTTTTTACCTTTTTTTGTCGTAACAAGCACAACGCCGTTGGCAGCCCGTATGCCGTAAATAGCGGTGGCCGATGCATCTTTCAATATATCTATGGACGCAATGTCGTTAGGATTAATATTGTTAATGCCGGTGCTGACAGGATAACCGTCGACCACGTATAACGGGGTATTGCCGCCGCTTGCCAAACTTCCGGTACCTCTTATCAATACGGTAATGTTACCGCCGGGAGAGCCATCATTGCTCGTAACCTGCACACCCGCAGCGCGGCCCTGCAAGGCCTGTTCTAATGTCGTAACCGGTACCTGCTCAATTTGTTTGGCGGTTACCGAACTGATTGAGCCTGTCAGGTCGGTACGTTTGGATGTACCGTAACCTATCGATACCACGGTTACTTCTGCCAGGCTGCTGGTGTTCAAAGATAACTTAGCGTTGATCACATTGTCGTTGCCAACGGCAATTTCCTGTGGATCGTACCCGATAAAGCTAAAAACCAGCGTTGCATTAGTCGGCACTGACAGTTTAAAAACGCCGTTTACGTCGGTTTGGGTACCTGCCGCGGTGCCTTTAATTTTGACGCTAACCCCTGCCATGGCGGAACCGTCATCAGATGACGTTACCTTACCGGTAATTTGCCGGTTTTGGGCAAAAGCGGCATAGCATGTGCATATAGCCAGCAAAAAAATCAATGCGAATTTTTTGCAGCTACTAAATTTGTTGAACAGTAAATCTTTCTTCATTTGAGTGCATTTAGATTGAAATTGTTTATAGTTAATTATTTGGTTTTTCGTTGATTATAGGATTGATTAAATTGTATTATTAACAACTTAAATTTAGCTCAAATACCTACCTTAATATAATACTATTTTTACATTTATTAACGCGATATTATTATAATTTAACCCTCCGATATTGGCATTAATACTTAATACACAGCCAGTTACGTCAGCATGATTGACATATTAAAATATTTTAAAATGTATTGTTGCTTTCTTATAATATTTATATAAAAAAGCTCCTCCCAAAACTGTATGTCTCCCTAAACTCTCTTGGGATGCATAATTTTTTACGTTTAAATGTTCTGTTAAAATTGGATATGTTATTAAAACCGCATTTATAAGCTATTCCGGCTATGGTGTCATTGGTATCGATCAGCATTCTTGATGCATGGCCTAACCTTATTTCATTCAAACTTTCGATGAATGTTTTGCCAGTACGTTTTTTAATAAACCTGCTGAAGGAGACCTGCGGCATATTCGCGATACGGGCAACTTCAGCAAGCGTTATATGTTTATCATAATTGTTATACATGTACTCAAATACCTTTTCAATACGCCTGCTTTTGAAATGAAAACTTTCGCCCGAAAAGCCCGGGTCCGAGAGCAATTGGATATTTGAAGACAGGGAAAGGGAATGCAGTATGGACAGCAATTCTAAAACCGCATCAAACCTGCTCTTTTGGTTCAGATTTAAAATGCGTTCGGCAATGGCGGCAGTAGTTTCCTGCGAAAAAAGTATGCCGCGCTGTGCATTATTAAACATGTTTTTAAGGAAGCTTACCTGGTTTCTCCGTAAAAATGTTTCATCAAACAAGTCCTTATGGAACTGAATAGTGACTTCCTTAATTACCTGGTTAGTGCACTGATGCGTAAACCAGGCATGGTAAATATTTGGCCCGATAAATACGAGCTCCATATCGTCAATAACCCCAACACCATCTCCAACAACCCGTTTCGCACCTTTAGCATTTAGTATAAGGTTGAGCTCATACTCCTCATGATAGTGTAAAGGAAAATCAAAATCCTTTTTTATCCTTGAAGACACAGTAAAACAATCACCCGTGTTTAAAGGTGTTATTTCACGTATTACGTTCCGGGTTATTGAATTATGCATTCCTATTATAATTTGATAAAGAGCCAAGAATCAAGATCAGATCATCCGCACATCTTTCTCATATCTTTACCATTACCGTCTGCCCTTTATAATTAATTATTTTATCTGCTTTCTCTGTTATCAAACCACCAACGCCATGATCAGGCCCAACCAGCACTATATTAAAAGTGCGCTGTTTTGGCATTCCGGCATACTCACCTTTTGTTCCGCTTATGTTGAGCTGGTGCAGTTTGTCGTTCCACGAAATGGTAAAAATTGCATACTTACCCTTTTCGTAATTGTAGTTATCGTTCTCGTCCTCATATAGGGTAAACTTGCCATTGGCGCCCGGGTAAATGCGCAATTCTAATGGCTTTGATGTTTTTTGAGTTGCGTATTCCACCTCCGGGCCCATTGGCACAATAGAACCGGCTCTTACATATAGCGGCAAAATATTTATGGGCGATCCGGCGTCTATCGTTTTGCCGCCGGTGATTGTTTTGCCGGTCCAGAAATCGTACCAGGTGGCGTTCGGCAGATATACCTTTCTTGTTTTTGATTCCCCGGAGGTATTATATAAAGGTTTGGTAACCGGGCTAACCATAAATGCCGGACCAAACATATATTGGTCGGGGATGCTGAAAACATTCGGATCATTCCTGAAATCAAATGCCAGCGACCGCATTATGGTGTAATTATCAAGTGTAGTCTTGCCGGCCAGGGAATAAATATATGGCAGCAGCCTGTAACGAAGATTGTCGAATTTTAGAAGAATATCTTTTGTCGGCTGATCCCAGTTGTTTGAAAACAGCCCTCTTTCGCCTTTGCCATGTATACGAAATATGGGGCAGAACGTGCCAAATTGAAACCACCGGATAAACAGTTCGCGAAATTTAGGGTCCGACCAATCGGGCGCCCCGTCCGGCGTAACCCTGGACATATAACCGCCAATATCTGATGTCCAGTAAGGGATACCGGATGCACAGGCATTAATACCTTGCGGCACCTGGGATTTTAGCGCCCGAAAAGTGCAGCTAACGTCAGACGACCATAATGTCGCAGCGTAATGCTGCGAACCGGCAAAAGCCTGCCGTATTAAAAAGAAAGCACGCTTGCCGGCAATATCAGTGCGCCAGCCTTTGTATAAGCCCTTTGCATGTTCCAGTGCATAGGTATTAAAATAATCAATGCCTTTGCCTACCGAAAAATTTGCCTTGCGCCGCTCATCAAGCAGGGAGCCATTGTCAGGCTCACATTGATCAACCCACCAGGCATCCCATCCATAACGCTTTACTACACTGTCCCTGGCTTGCGCCCAGTACAGGTCCCTTGCTTTGGGGTTATGCGCATCGTAATAAGTATCGAAAGTATGGGTGACAAAATTATCCCATGTAATGCTGGTAAGATAGCCTTTGCTTTTAAGCGCGTCAAAGTTTTTTGTTCCGCTGCCAAATACAGGCCATATAGATATCATGGCATGCATGTTTGCCTTATGCAGTTCATCTATCATGCCTTTGGGGTCGGGGTACCTGTCATGGTTCATAACGTGAGAGCCGATAGGCAGCGGCGACCACCAGTACCAGTCCTGAACTATCGCATCAACCGGGATATGATTTTGACGATAGCCGTCCTTAACGCTTAATATCTCAGCCTGCGTTTTATACCTGTCCTGCGACTGAAACAAGCCGAACGACCATTTCGGGTACATGGGGGCCTTGCCGGTTGCCGTCCTGTACAGATTAATGATATGATCAAAGTCAGGGCCATAAAAAAAGTAATAATCTACATCCTTCCCGCTTTCCGACACATATTTGAATTTGGTGTTGTTTGCCTCGGCGCCGTAAAAGTTTGACGCGGAATAATTGTCCCATAACAAACCGTATCCTTTTGTGGATAGCATAACGGGAATCGCGCCTGTCATATATTTGATCAGCATTTGCTGGTTGCGCCCTTTGTAATTGATTGAAAGCGTGTCTTCCGGGTGGCATCCTAAACCGAAAAGCGCCTCATCCGCAGGGGAATTAAATTCTGTACTGCAATTATAGGTGCTGATCCCGGCTATGGTTGCAGGAACAATTGTCTTATTGTTATCAGCATCCTCGGCAGTTATCACTTTTCCATTATTATCTTTATAAGTAACAGCATTGGTTGCCTTATCAATAATTATTTTTAACCTTGATGTGGTAATAACGATCCTGCCATTTTGCTCTGCTACTTTAAAGGGCGTATTTGTTGTCCAGGCATTGTTAACAACAAGCGATGCTTTTTCCGGGAAAGTATCGAAAATGGTGTATTTGACTTCGACAATATCATCCGCGCATATTTTTATTTTGAGAAGGCCTTTATCCAGCTTAAAAACCACGCCGTCGGATTCTTTCTTATACGATTTAACAGCCCCTTTTGCGGTGCATGTTATAGCCGCATAAAAAAGCACAAAGAAAAAACTGCAGGCCTTTTGCCTGGTCGACTTAAAGTTTTGGTATAGCATAATTATTTAGGTGGTGATATTATAATTGGATTTCACCGCTTTTATGCTGTAAAACTATGGGTTTGACATTTTTCCAAATGGAACAAAAGTTTCTATTTAGTACTAAAAATGTTAACTAAGGGTGTTTTTTGGGGAATTAACCGGCAGATGCTTGTAGTCTTCGACTACATTAATAAAACAAACGATCCGTATCAATGATCTGATCAATGCCGGCATAATTTGATGCGCTACTTTATTGTCCCTGTAGTTACTACAGGGATAGCCAAGCAGTTTAGCAGTGTTTTATTTGGATCGTAGAGACGCAATATTTTGCGTCTCTGAACGAATGCGATGTCATTTAAGGTAAATGCCCGAACACTCTGGTCAGAGACGCAATGTTTTGCGTCTCTGAACGAATGCGATGTCATTTAAGGTGAATGCCCGAACATTCTGGTCCGAGACGCAAAATATTGCGTCTCTACGTTGAAAAAAATGCTAACCATTTGCTACAACTCAACCGCATCGCCTATCTCTTGAGCTTCTTTTTCCTTCCTTCGCATCTCATTAACATATTCTGAAGGCAGCATGCCATATTCGTCTTTAAATACTCTTGAGAAATAGTTTGGGTTATTGAAACCTACTTCATAGGCAACGCCCGCGATATTCAGTTTGCTTTTTTCTAATAATTGGGCAGCCCTTTTTAAACGAATGGTGCGGATACAGTCTACCGGGGTTTTACCGGTGAGCGTTAATAATCTTTTGTAAAGCGAAACCCTGCTTAATGACAATTGGCGGCTTAATTCCTCCACAGAGAAATTTATATTGGTTATATTGTTTTCGATGCAGGAAAATACATTTTTTAAAAACCTTTCATCTTCCGATACGATTTGTATTTCTTGCGCATTAACTTCCACCTGTTTCTGATAAGTTTTCTTAAGTGTTTTATGCATCAGCAAAAGGCCATTAATTTTCGAAAGCAATATCTGAAAGTTAAAAGGCTTGGTTATGTAATCATTCGCGCCATTGGCAAGCCCGGCTAATTGGTCGTCTTCATCAGTCAAAGCTGTCAATAAAATGATGGGCAGGTGTTCAGTGCGTTTATCGCCCTTTATTTTTTTACACAGATCTATGCCATTCATCTCAGGCATGCTCACATCGCTTACTATCAGGTTTGGGTGTAAAGCGAGCGCTTTTTGCCAGCCATCCTTCCCATTTACGGCTTCTATAATTGTAAAGCTATGCTTCAAATTATCTTTCAGATAAAATCTCAGATCATCATTGTCTTCAATTAGTAAAATAACAGGCTTTTTAGCTGATTTATCAAAATTTCCATCCGGTTTAAATATCTCAGGCTGCGGTGGCTCCGGAACATTCTTATCGCATTCTAAACCAACCGGTAAGTGAATGGTAAAACAAGTCCCATTTCCGGGTTCGCTTTCAATGCTGATCTCTCCGGCATGCATTCTAATAAACTCCCTGGTGATAGACAATCCTATCCCGCTGCCCTGGTTCAGCAAACTCTCGGGCACGGTATCCTGGAAAAAGCGCTCAAAAACTTTTTCGTGGTTTTCTTTTGGCACCCCAATACCAGTATCTATAACTTTTATTTCTAAAACCTGCTGGTCACCCGCAGCTGCAATGTCTTTCAGGATACTAATGAAAACACTCACCTGGCCACCCGAAGCGGTGAATTTAAATGCATTAGAAAGTAAATTGAACAATACGCGCTCAATTTTATCATGATCGAATTTTACTATCAACGAATCAATTTCGCTTTCGATCAAATAATCAACGTGGTTTTGTTGAGCAATATCAGTAAAAGAAGATGAAATGTCTTTTATAAATTCAATAATATCGCCGGTGTTTAAATTAAGCTTTAGTTCTTTAAATTCCATTTTCCTGAAATCGAGCAGTTCGTTAACGAGGTTTAACAAACGCCGTCCGTTTCTTTTTATCATCAAAAGATCATTCTGCTGCCCGGGTTTTTCATTGTTTTTTATCAGGTTATCAATCGGCGAAATAATCAGTGACAATGGGGTCCGGAATTCGTGACTCACGTTGGTGAAAAACTTAATCTTCAGCAAATCAAGCTCGTGCATCCGCTTTGCGTCTTCACGCTCCTGTGCTATTTTCCGCTCCGACTCGAATTTATCCTGCTTATTCTTAAACTCCTTTTTCAGCTTAACTATCCCTTTATGGCGAATGTAAAACAACAGGCCGATGACAAGGACTGTGTAAAGGATATAAGCGAATGGAGATTTCCAGAAGGGGGGCAGGATTTTTATGTTGAGCGTTATGGTACTGGTATTATCGGGATCGTTAATATTACTTGCCCTTACTTTAAATATATAATCGCCGGCATCTAAATTTGTATAGGTTGCTTTACGTGTGCTGTTTTGAGCGGAAAGCCACTGCTTGTCGAATCCCTCAAGCTTGTATCGATAAACAATTTTATTAGGATTAAAATAATCGCAGTCAGCAAATTCAATACTAAAAACGTTTTCATCGTAGTTTAATGTTAAGTCCCTTGTTTCTGTAATTGAACGCTGCAATATCACATTGCCGTTTATAGTATCGCCGGCAGCGATACTTTTATTAAATAATTGGAAATCGGTAAATAATAATTGGGGTTTGTTTTTGGCAAAATTGATACTTTCGGGGTTAAATATATTAAAGCCGTGAGCGCCGCCAAAGATCAACTGTCCTTTTTGTGTTTTAAAAGCAGCATTGGCATTGAATTCCCTCCCTTGCAAGCCGTCAAATTCGTCGAACTTGTTTACCTGAAACTTATATTCGTCACCCGCCTTGACACAAATAATGCTGGCAAGCCCGTTTGCAGTACTTATCCAAATTTTGCCATTATTATCTTCCAGTACCTTTCTGACGTTACTGCCTGGTAAGCCATTTGCTTCGTTAAGGTTATAAAACTTATTAGTTTGTGCATTTAAAATACTTAAGCCGTCTTTTGTCCCTATCCAGTATAACCCTTTCCTATCCTGAATAATGCTGTTTACATCATTGGCAACTAAGCTATTGGGATTTTTTGGTTGATTGATATAATGCTTTACTGTGCCTTTATTTTTTTCAATAAGATCGATCCCTTTATCCCGGCCTATCCAAATATTTTTTTGTTTATCCTCATAGATAGTAGCGGTATAATTGGAGAGCATTTGATAACCGGGATGTAAAAAGCTGTTTGACGCCCGGTCAAAAATATTAATGTTGCCTGCAAAAGTGCCCACCCATAGTCTTAATGATGAATCTTCTATAATACTATAAACCCGGTCATCCGAAATGCTTGACGAACTATTATCATTGTGCCGGTAATGAGTAAATTTGCTTCCGTCGAAGCAATCCAATCCACCAAAATATGTTCCTATCCATAGTTTATGATCATGATCAATACATAAACTGATGATTATATCGCTGGTTAAACTGTTTGGATCTTTTGCGTTATGCTTAAATTGAGTATATTTTTTTGTTACAGAATTGTAGTTGATTAAACCGCCGCCGTTAGTGCCGATCCACAAATTACCTTTAGCATCGTCGGCAAAACAATCCACATCTTCATAAGGCAAGCTTTTACTGTCAGAAATATAGTGACGTATAAGCGGGAACTGGATTATGCCTTTGTGATAGTAGCTGATACCTTGTTTAAACGCGCCGGCCCAAATTATACCCGTATTATCTTTATACAGATCAATACAGTCGCCCTGTAAGGATTTGGCATCATCTTCCTTATTTAAAAGGTACTGGATGCTGTTATTTGCCGGATCGATTAAATTAATGCCGCCATGATCGGTTCCTATCCATATTTTATTATCGTCGCCAAGTATAATACTATTGATAATGTTTGAATTTAGCTTCATATCCGCCGACTCCGAGCTGAAATGAACAAGATTATTTGTATTTGTATGGTAGCAATAAGCCCCGATAGGGCTGCCTAATGCAAATAGCCACAAATTATCTTTATTATCTAATGTGGCCGAATAAGGCTCAAATCTGTTATTATTAGCTTTGGCTAAACTGTAAGATCTGTAGATGATCCTGTTGGTCCGGGCGTCAAATTTATCAGTCACCCCATCGCTGTAAATCAGCCAAACAACATTGTGGCTATCTTCAACAACATCGGTCACAGTGTTTGAATGCAATATTACCCTGGAGTTGGCCGCGCTGCTAAAAAATGTGGTAGTACGATTTTTTGGATGATAACAATACAATCCTCCGTCATTTGTTAAAAACCAGAAATTACCTTCCCTGTCTTTCTTAATTGCCGTTAACTGGTCTGTTAAAACGTTATACCCTGCAAGTTCATATACAATAACATTGGAAAACTTTTCGGTAACCGGATCATAAAAACATAAACCATTATTTGTTTTTATCCATAGCTTTTTCCCGGGTCCCTCAAAAACACTTCTGATATAATTTTCGGGTAAGGAATAGGGATTGTTTGCCGAATGTTTAAACACCTTGAATTTATAACCATCAAACCGGTTTAGCCCGGCAAGGGTGCCGAACCACATAAAGCCGTTGGAATCTTTAAAAACGCAGTTTACCTGGTTAATTGAGAGGCCGTTAGTAATATCCAGATGAGAAAACTGGTACACGGAATTTTGCGCAGCCAACCGCTGTTGCATTAAAATATACAATATAAATAAGGTGTAAATTTTAAACCGCATTGTATTATTATAATTGGTTTTAATCAGTGTTGGCTCGCGAATGCTACCCACTAATATATAAATAATTGTAACAATTACATTAATTGATTAAAAATTCCCAAATAATTTTGTCCAATCTTGGAAGGCGCGATCGAATTTCCCCCTCCGTCATCAAGATTCATCCAGGCTGTGCACCTTTTGACGCAGGGCAGACGCATTAAAATAATAGGTTACAGTCATGACTTCCAAGCAAATTCATAGGTGACTCCGATGGAGTCTTTCAGGTTTATTACAAATTTTCTATAAACAGGTGGCCCCTCCGGAGCCATTTATTCTTTTACCTGATGGTTTTTAACTCCCTTGGGAGTATCCTGTTTATAGAAAACTCTAAAACCGTGTGCTTAGACCCCATTGGGGTCTCCTTTAATGCGTCTGCCCTACCTTTTAACGGCGCTTTATCTATCGGTAAAGGCTTGTTTATTATATTTGCCATTCATCTAAAGCCCCGAAAAACAAAATAAAATGGAACAAAATACGCAAAACACCGCCCTGCTGGTAATGGATATGCAGGTGGCGGTGCTCCGCAGCCTTCCGGACACTAAAGCGCTTATCAGCAATATTGCAAAAGCCATAGCAAATGCCCGCGACAACAAAATCCCGGTTATATATGTAACAGTAGGCTTTCGGCCTGGTACGCCGGAAATAAGCATGAATAACAAAGGCTTCTCAGCAAGCAAGGCAAGATTTGCTAATGTAGCTGTGGAAGAATTTCTGAAAATTGAACCTGCGATTGCGCCGCTGCCGGCTGAAATTATTGTTACTAAACGTCGTATCAGTGCATTTACGGGCAGCGATCTTGAAGTAATTTTAAGGGCACAGGGCATTCAGCATATAGTGGTTACGGGCGTTGCCACCAGTGGCGTTGTATTATCAACTATACGTGAAGCTGCTGATAAAGACTACCGAATAACCGTTTTAGCTGATTGCTGTGCAGATGCAGATGAAGAAGTACATCGTGTGCTGACAACTAAAGTTTTCCCGCGCCAGGCAGATGTACTTCCAGGCGAGAAATGGAATAAATTATAAAAATTCCTCCTCTTTTCATGCCCGTTTTGGTAATTATGATCAGCCAAATGTGTTTAGCGCGTCATAATTTTTGCGTTTTGCCAACCTAACTGCATTTCGTCTTAAACCATAGTTAATTATAAACGTATAAAGAAGACATGACCCCTGCATGAGCGACGATGCGCTGCAAAAACATTGCGACGCAAATCGACTATTGCCGGGAGTCGCCTAATTTATGCTTATGCTAATTTTATGGAATCAATCCCAGTATTAAAAAAGAAATCCGAAGACATCCAGGAGGAGATCAGAACATTGCTTTTGGATAATTACCGCTTTGATTATAATTTGATCAAACAGTTAAATGTTGTCAATAATGTAACTTCTTTGCGAAATGAGCTGGCAATCGTGCAAAGGGAAATTAGGGAAAGACTGTCGGCATGATTTAACGTGAGTTAGATATAGTTTTTCTTACCGCAAGCATTCGTCTTTTTATCAAAAATATCCGTTGCCTCACCTAAAGAGGCTGTATCAAAAGTCTTTGATGGCAGGAGTTTACAAAATTATATTTTGAACCATTAAATCTTTGTGTCACCTTGTGCCTTCTTTTAGTGGTCTTCGTGGTAAAAAAATTTAACCACTAAGGTCACTAAGGAGTCACCGGGAACGCTATGACCAAATATTATTTTTTGCTTCCTCTTATTGACTTTTGATAAAGCCTCTCCATTGTATTCAATCAAATAGTTAAAATATTTTTGTGATTGGGATCACCTGTGATTAATATCATCCCGCAAAATGACCGCCCTCACCCGGAGCGGAAAATTTGCAGGGAACTTTGCCCCGTAAAAACATCGTTTTAAAAAAATCACAATCATGAAAAAATTAATTACTCTATTAGGACTAAGCATATTACCTTTTATTTTATTTGCACAAGCAGGCCATATAATGCAGGGCATCGGGGCGACAAATATGTCAATGGGTGGCGCTGCCACGGCGCAGCCAATTGATATTAATGGCGCATTGCAATGGAACCCTGCGGCTATATCTGCCTTCGATTCAAAGATACTTTCTATTAATGCCGGAATATTTTTCTCTTCGCCGGTGCTGTCATCTACGGCGCCCACACCCCAGGGGCCGTTCAGCGGCGTAACAAAGGATGTCAGGAGCCCATCAGTTATGCCGGCGCTGGCAATGGTTTGGGGCAAAAAAAACAGTAAGCATACCTTTGGCGCTTCTATATTTGGCATCAGTGGTTTCGGCGTTACTTTCCCCGAAAACAACCAGAACCCCATCAATATGCCTCAAAGTTCCGGAGGGTTCGGGCGCATTCAATCAGATTATCAGTTATTGCAGGCTGGCGTAACTTACGCTTACAAGCTGACAGAACAATTGTCCATCGGCCTTGCGCCAAATTTTAATTATTCATCACTGCAGCTTGCTCCCAACCCGCTTTCCTCACCCAGCCAAACACTGGGGTACCCGGTAAGTGATAAAGCAACGGCTTTAGGATTTGGCGGACAATTCGGAATATTTTACAATTCAGGTATGGGAATAAAATTGGGCGCCTCCTATAAAACAACACAAAGCTTCGGCAATTTTGATTTTAAAAACACCTACCTCAATGGCAGCGCCGCACCGAATGTAAAATTCAAAATGAACTTTCCGTCAATTTTATCCGCAGGAATAGGTTATTCAACCGGTTTAGTTGACTTAGCTTTCGACTACAGGTTTGTGAACTACGAAAATGCCGCAGGATTTAAAGAAAAAGGCTGGACAAGTACCGCATCTGTGGCAGGTTTCGGGTGGAAAGATATGTCGGTGGTTTCAGCAGGACTCCAGTTTAAGGGTATCGCTAAACTGCCGCTGAGGTTTGGATATACCTATAGCTCGAACCCGATAAATCCCGAACTTGCATTTTTCTCAACCCCGGCAACTGCCATCATTAAAAA
The DNA here is from genome assembly GCA_036758125.1 of Mucilaginibacter sp. GTDB lineage: Bacteria > Bacteroidota > Bacteroidia > Sphingobacteriales > Sphingobacteriaceae > Mucilaginibacter. Next base: position 62,808 of record DAIOXE010000027.1, on the reverse strand, counting down.
TGCATTCCAGTTTGGTTTTGGGCATCCATTCAGCAAACGGCTTACATTTAATGCAGTTTACCATCATGGCTCCAGCAGCGGCTCTACAAGCGGCCCCCTGTTAAGTCCAATGATGGTGACAGCTTCCAACCCATACGGTGCTATCCCCGGCAGCCAGATTTCCTATAAAATGACAACTGACCTGGTTATGGTAGGACTGGATTTTTCGTTGTGAAATAAGGATTAGTCCGAAAAGTCATTTTGAATATAGAGACGCAATATTTTGCGTCTCTAAGTTTTGTCCGGAAACTATTTCACCAAAATAATGCTCCCGGTCTTGTGTGCAAATGGTCAAATAATATAAACCGTTAGAACCATAATCCCAGCCAGGCAACCTGGTTGACGAAACACGATATTTACCTTTATAACTATAGCCTTCGAAATGAAGATTTTGCATTTGTAAATATAAACAATTGCCGTAGAGGCGCAATATTTTGCGTCTCGGACCCCTGATTTTGCGTCTCAAACCTGAATGTTTGTGAAATTTATCTTAAATGCCGGCATTCGTTTCAGAGACGCAAAATATTGCGTCCCTACGATCCAAAACGCTTTTCAAACTTTAATTTTTAATAGCACTTAAATAATTAATACTTAAGTATTTAGTATTAAAAGGAAATATTGAAAAGTTATTCACACCCTTTTTGTTTTATTCAACAATATTTTGTAGTTTAATAGCCCCTTAGCAGCCTTAGCGCTGCTATTTTTTACTGCTGTGATTGATAAATTATTGTTGTTGCCATGAAAACAAGCGTGCTTTTTTGCCTTTTCATTTTTGCGCAGGTATTTATCAAAAATGCCGGGGTGACTACCTATGCCTGCAAAAGCCCGATTAAAATTATTGACCCTTAACCCTTACCATTATGAAAAAGTATTTACCCACTTCAATTATTGAACAAAGTTATATCCCCCGGCCGGGAAGGCGTTTTAAATCTTTTTCGGTAAAGCTAATAGTAATAGCGGTGACTTTTGTTTTGACAACAATGTCATCCGCCAAGGTGATAGCAGCTAGTCCTTCGCTTACTGGTTTAACCATAAGTATCGGCACCCTGTCTCCAGCATTTGCATCTGGCACTATTAGCTATACAGTATCAGAAAGCAGTTCAACTAGTTCTGTAACAGTTACGCCAACCGCTTCTAGCGGTTCAACATTTACAATGACGCTGAATGGAACTACAGTTTCCGCTTCCAATCCGTTGACGCTAAATGCCGGAACGAACCCTATCAGCATCGCAGTTACACAAGGCAATACAACTGTAACATACACCATAACGGTAACCCGGGAAAACATAAGCTATACCGGTTCGCCCTATAACTATCTTGCTGGTACAACAATAACACCCTTAACTCCAATAAATACAGGGGACACTCCGACAGGTTATGCAGTAAGCCCCACCCTACCGGCTGGTTTATCTTGTAATACAAGTACCGGCGTGATATCAGGCACTCCAACAACTGTCACTGCGGCTGCCAATTATACTATTACTGCCACCTATAGCACTGTTGGTATAACGGCAACAACAATTATAAACATAACAATAGCCGGTCAGCCTCAAACTATAGCTTTTACACTTTCAAGCCCCCAGGTTTATGGAACTGCTCCTATTTCACTCAATGGCACAGCCAGCTCCGGCCTTACGGTAAGTTATAGCAGCAGCAATACGTCTGTAGTGAGCGTTTCGGGCAGTACGCTCACTATCGTAGGTGTTGGTACTGCAACCATAACGGCTTCACAGGCCGGCAGTAGTACCTACGCGGCTGCAACTGATGTAACCCAAAGTATCACGGTCACAGCAAAAGCATTAACCATAAGCGGTTTGACAGCGAATGATAAAACATACGATGGAACCACTACTGCAACGTTATCAGGCACTGGAACTTTAAGCGGGGTGGTCAGCGGCGACGTAGTCAGTTATAATTCCACAGGCACTTTCGCCACCGCCAATGTTGGCACAAACATTACGGTAACGCTTACTTTAACCGGGGCACAGGCCGGCAACTATACTTTAACCCAACCCGGCATAACAGCAAATATTACCGCAGCGCCGTTAAACGTTACCGCCACCGGCCCGACCAAAAGTTATGGCACTGTTTTAAGTACCGGTACCAGCAGCATAAATTTTACTGCAACAGGAGCTGTAACCGGAGAAACGGTTACGAGTGTCACCTTAACGGCCGATGCTAATGGCCAGTCGGCAACAGCGCCGGTTGGTGCAACATACGTGGTTACCCCTTCTTTGGCTACAGGTACTGGCGGTTTCCTCGCAAGCAACTACAACATCACCTATAATATTTATGCTGGCACGGTAACGCCTGCTGCCCTCACCATTACCGCGATTGGCCCATCTCTTGCTGACTCCGCCGTCTTTACAAACGGTATTTATACCACATATTTTGTCAGCACTCCAACGGCCGTAAGCGGCGAAACTGTAACAAGCGTAACCTTAACTTCCTCACCTACTTTAGACGGCACGCAACCTGCAGGAACGCCTTATACCATTACTCCCTCTGCGGCTACCGGCACAGGAGGCTTCCTGGCCAGCAACTATACTATTACATATGTGCCTTACAGTGATCAATTATCGAATAATTCCTACACCTGGACGGGAGCATCCGATAATAACTGGACCAATTCCGCTAACTGGACAGCATCACGGTCTCCCTCAAGTTATCCGCACACCACTAATGATGATGTAAATATTGGTGTTACCCTTTATGCAAGTACCAATTCCCAGCCAACGTTAAATGCAACTGAGACGATTTCTTCATTAACATTCGGACCAAACGGCGGCAATGCCGTGACTTTAACGGTGAGCCCGGGATACAACCTTACTGTTGGCTCCGAGCTAACTTTAAATGCAGGGACAGGAATCATTAACCTCGCCAACAGCGGTACGGTAGCAGTATCAGGAGGGCTAACGAACAAGACGGGTGAAACCTTTAATGTTAATCCATCAAGCACAACCAGCGGTACTTTAACTATCGGCAATTCATTCAACAACATTGGCACCGCTACGTTTGGCTACGGCACAGTAACCATGGACAGTACCTTTGTCAACAGTGGCATTGCTACTTTTGGCGCGGGTGCTGTAAACATAGTAAAGACCTACATTAACAGTGGTACGACCACTTTCGGCAGCGGGGCGGTAACGATGTCCGGATCATTCACCAACAGCGGCACAACCACTTTTGGTACCGGCCTGGTAACTTTTAATGCGCCTGGCCCAAGCGTTACCGATATCAGTACGCTAAAGGCAAATCCCGTTACCTTCAATAATGTATTATTCACCGGAACAAACGCACAATACCTGCTTCATACTAATCATGGTAACGGTGGGGGTGGCGTATTTAACGTGGCGAGCACCGGCGTTATGACCCTCAGCAACGGAACACGGGTTGGGACAACCAACGTCGAATTCACTTTATTATCCGATGCCAATGGTTCAGCGACTATAGCTAACATACCATTGGGCTGTAAAATAACAGGCAAGGTAAATGTTCAGCGTTATATTTCAGCCAAAAGGGGATACCGGCTGATATCTTCACCGGTATATTTGAGCGCCGTGAATGTTAACAACGTTTATAGTTTGAACTATGTACAAAACACATCCTACATAACGGGAACAAACGCCTTGGGCGGCTTTGATAAAGTAGGTAACCCCACGCTTTACCTGTACCGTGAGAACCTTGCGCCGTTGTACACAACTTTCTTAAACAGCGGTTTCAGGGGCATAAATGATCTTACCCAGGCACCTGATTATTACCTGGACATTGATGGCGGGCCGTATGACATCCCGGTAGGTAACGGCTTTTTGTTCTTCTACAGGGGAGACAGGTACAAGGCCCTCGTTGGTGTGGAAACGGTTCCAAGCTATCCGGCGACGGCCGCAGATTTAACCGCGACCGGCGCATTAAACCAGGGTGATATAATCGTAAAAGAGTGGTACGGTCCGCCGGAAGGTAATTTAGGGTTTACCACTGTTTCAAATGACGTGACTGCTGAAGGCGCCAACCTGGTAGGTAATCCTTATCCGAGCTCAATTGATTGGGATAATTTCAGCAATACAAACTCTTCTGCGGCGATATATGGTCAAAATGTTGCGCCCTTTAGCTACCAGCTTGTACAGGGTACAGGAAATTATGGCGTATTTGACGCATCGACACCCGGCATTGCAGGCACAAACGGTGCAACAAATATTATCCCAAGCGGCGAAGGATTTTTTGTGTATGCAACCGGCACAGGCGCTGCATTGACTTTTACCGAAGCTGCAAAAACTAATACCCAGGTTACCGGGGCAGCGCTCTTTATGTCCAAAACGCCGCTGGCTAGTAATAATACCCAATATTTGCGCCTGCAGCTTAAGCTTGATTCCGTCAATTCGGACGAAACCATTATGCGGTTCAATGGCAATACCAAAACTACTTATGACCCGATGGAAGATGCGCGGTACAAATTGGGGTACGGAAAGGTTAGCTTATCGAGTTTATCGTCTGATAATATACCGCTTGCTATCAACCAGTTGCCTTTAGCATCAAAAGGCGATACCATCCGGCTGAAGGTTAGCGTATCCGTTGTCGGCAGCTATAATTTAAGTCTGAAAAATATTGAGGGCATTCCCCAGATATATGATATATGGTTGAAGGACGCCTTTACCAAAGATTCGGTGAACATGCGTAAAGACAGCGCCTATAGCTTTACCATCAGCACCGATACCGCTTCTTACGGATCGAACCGCTTTAGGCTGATATTGCTGCAAAACCCCGCGCTTGCCTATAAATTGTTAAGCTTTGATGCTAAAAAGACAAGCGGAAGAGAAGCGGAAATAACATGGACCACGAAAAATGAGCAGAATTATACTTATTTCACCGTTGAACGCAGCACAGATCACGGAAAAACATATGTAGTGGTTGGCGACATGCCCTCAAACGGCGCTGGTACCTACAGTTTGCTGGATAAGGACCCGCCACATGCCGCAGATCAATACCGCTTAAAGTCGGAAGACTTTAACGGCACTATTAGCTACTCCAACGTAGTTACCCTGATCTATGGAAACCCGGGTAATTCATTGGCCGGCAATATCAGTGTTTATCCTAACCCGGCAAGCCATCTTATTAATCTAACTATTAATCAAAACAGCAATAACAATCAGTTTTCTGATTTGCCGGTAACGCAAACCCTAAGTACAGTGCAAACAACCACTGGTACGCAGTCCTATAACATTAAAATAATAAGCATAACAGGTTCGGTTATTTCAAATGCCACGTCATCACAGGCTATATGGCAAAACGACGTCAGCAACCTTGCGCCCGGCACTTACTTTATAGAGGTGGTTAATAACAGTGACAAGAGTTTGGTTGGAAAAAGCGCTTTTGTGAAATTGTAGGGGGGGGTCAGAGACGCAAAATATTGCGTCTCTACAAAATCATTTTCAATCGTTCAGAGAAGCAAAATATTGCGTCTCTACAAAATCCCAATAAAATCATTTTTAAATATTCGGCCTCTACGGTTTGAGTATATTATTATCAACATTGTCACCATTTAGCAGCCATTGTTCAGGATTACCGGCAATGTACCCGTTGATATATAAATACTCTTTTTCATTTCTGATCACATGATCATAATACCTTGGCTGCCATCCAAACTCAATATTATTTGTTGTCGCGTAAGCTTTAACTGATGCTTTATAGCCTCTGATAACTGATGCTAAATTTTGACTTTGCACACCAAATTTATTTATCTGCCAATCAATATTTCCGGGCTTATTGATGTAAAGAATGCCATGAATGTGGTTAGGCATTATTACAAAATCATTCAGTTCAACAAATGAAAAATGGTTGGGAATATCTAACCAGTTTCGATAAGCAATTTCTCCGATAATTGTTGGACGTAGAGACGCAATATTTTGCGTCTCCGGGTTTTGCGTCTCTGAGTTTTGCGTCTCCGGGTTTTGCACCTCTGAGTTTTGCGTCTCTGTATTTTGTCCGGAAATTATTTCTCCAAAATAATGATCCCTGTTTTGAGTGCAAATGGTCAAATAATATAAGCCGTTAGAACCATAATCCCAACCAGGCAGCCTTGCCGGTGAAACACGATATTTACCTTTATAACTATCGCCTTCGAAATAAAGATTTAGCATTTGTAAATATAAACAATTGCTGTAGAGACGCAATATTTTGCGTCTCGGACCCGAATGTTGCGACCTGGCCTGAATGTTTGCGAAATTTATCTTAAATGCCGTTGCATTTGTTTCAGAGACGCAAAATGTTGCGTCTCTACAAAATCCCAATAAAATCATTTTCGGTAGAGACGCAATATTTTGCGTCTCGGACCTGAATGTTGCGACCGGACCTGAATGTTGGTGAAATTTGTCTTAAATGCCGTTGCATTCGTTCAGAGACGCAAAATATTGCGTCTCTACAAAATCCCAATAAAATCATTTTCGGTAGAGACGCAATATTTGCGTCCCGGACCGGAATGTTGCGACCGAACCGGAATGTTTGCGAAATTTGTCTTAAATGCCATTGCATTTGTTCAGAGACGCAAAATATTGCGTCTCTACAATCCTAATAAAACCATTTTAAACACCTTTCACCCTTCCGCATTTTGTTTTCTGCTTTCCGCTTTCTCCACCCCAAACTGGGGAAAATAAATGACGCATTTTGTGGAAAACAATTAAAATGCACTTTTCAATGGGTTTAATTTTCCTCCCCTATTTAAATGATTAATAGTTAAGCATTTAATATATAAACAGCTATTGTAAAGCTATTCGCAAAAATATCACAGTCAAATAACTTCTTAGCATTGTTATTGCTTTTTATTTGATAAATTATTGTTTTGAAATGAAGACGAGATTACTAATTTTCTTTCTTGCGTTTGGCTTAACGCTGTTGAGCAATCATATATTTGCCCAGAGTATTGCTTATAACCCATCTATTGACACCACCTTAACAGTCGGCACACCTATTCCCACCTTATCGCCAAACGGCGCGAAAGCAGCAACATTTGGTTTTGGTGGGGGTCAGCTTATCGGAACCGGTTTAAGTAATCCCTGGGGTATGGCCATTGACCCTTCAGGCAATATATATGTCACAAATTATGGCAACAATACGGTGAGCGAATACAGTTCAACCGGTGCTTCCAAGGGTACTTATGGTTTAAGCTCACTGTCAAACCCTGTGGGTATCGCGTTTGACGCGTTGGGAAACGGATATGTGCTGAATTTCAACCATACAAATAGTGGTACTGGTAATTATAATGATAATGCCTACGTGTCTCAATATGCTGCAAAGGGAGACACTATAATCTACGGCCTAGGCACAGCTACCGGAATTACCATGAACGCCTCAAATAACCTTTATATTGCTGAAGGCAGCGCCAATAAGGGCAACAACACAGTAGCTCAATATAATACCCTCGGGTATCTTGCCTTCTCCCTTAGCGGTACAACTAACCCGGTAGCTGTGGCTGTAGATAATTCAGGTAATATTTATGTTTTAGATAACACCAACAAAAATGTAACCGGATATACTTCAACGGGAACTTTACTGGCAAGCTTTACTACTATTACCGGGTTAAGTAACCCTAATGCGATTTATATCGACGGCGCGGGCAATATATATATTGGCGATTCAGGAACAGGATCTGTAAAGGTTTACAATTCATCCGGCACCACTCTTTTAACATCTATAACCGGCCTCACTGACCCCAGGGGTATTGTTACCGATAGCCAGGGCAACCTGTATGTGTCCGATTATACCAATAATACTGTAACTAAATATCCGCCTATTGGCGGTTATTATTTAAGCGGGACTTTACCGCCGGGTTTAAGCTTTAACAGTTCCAACGGGGATTTCACAGGGGCACCGGCATCCTCATTTAATCTTAAAACCGATACGGTTACAGCTTATTTTTCCAGCACAAGCAGCGCTACTGCCACAGTAACATTGAAATGTCCCGGTAATTCTTTTCCTACCATCAGTTACAGCCCTTCAATAAATGTTTTTACAATAAATTCACCGATAACGCCTTGGGTTCCTGTCACTACCAACAGCCCCAATAGTTTTTCCATAAGCCCCGGCTTGCCGGCCGGCCTCAATTTTGACACGGTCAGCGGTACTATCACCGGCACGCCTGACTCAACATCATTACAGGCTGCCACCCTTTATACCATTTCAGCTATCAAAGGCGGTGACACTGCCAAAACCGTTATAAGCATAGCCTGCGTGAAAGATGACTACTGGATAGGACAAGGTGGCGGCGGCAATGGCCTCACCGATTGGAATTTACCCGGCAACTGGAGTACAGGGAAGGTCCCTGCTGGCCCAACTGATGTGGCAAGTATTGGTGTTATTGGTTATCACGGTGATGAGCCTGAGATAAAAGTAAACACCTCTGTTTATAACATAACATTTGGCGCTGCCCGGGCGGGTAAATTAACGGTTGATCTCGGAGATACGTTAACTGTTAAGCATATTCTTACGGTTAATAATAATGCCACGCCCATTTTAACAGGACACGGAACCATAAACATTGTTCCGGCGGCTTTGGTAGATATTGCCGGCTCCGGAGTGTTAACAATCGATCAACTAAATCCCCCTTTAATCTTTACTTTACAATCGGATTCTACAGGGTCTGCATCTGTTGAGCCTATAACAACAGGTTTAATTACGGGACCCGTTCATGTAGAGCGTTATTTCCAGGGCAGCGGTGTTTATGATTTGGCGACAGACCGCTGGATTGAACGCGGCTACCGTATCATATCATCACCGGTGCATTTAGACACAATGGTTAACGGCAATTATGTTTACAGCATAAATTATATCGTAGGCAGTACAGCGAACAATACCAGCGCAACCAGCACTACAAATTGTTATATTACCGGCTGTGCAGGCGGCACCACAGCCTTGGGTAACCCCTCCACTTATTTATACAATGAAGGTATAGTTCCGTACAATTTCAGCTTTACCGGCGGAAATTTTCCCGGCATCACTTATATTCTCAACTCAACTAATCCCAACAACGTTCCCGGCGTTGGAAGATTGTATGGCACTATAGGTGTAACCGGTGTAAGCAATAGCGGCAGGTATTCTATTCCCATCGGTACCGGTGTGTTCTTCTTTGACAGGGGCAATGCAACCAATTTTACAGCACGGACACACTACCCGTTCGTGGCGGTCGAAAATGTAACCTTAACATCAATCGGAACTATTAACCAGGGGCAAATAATCGCAAAAGACTGGTACACCCCAACTTCTTCACATTTAGGGTACACAGTTTTCAAGTCCAGTACCGATACTACCACTAATTATGCCGTACGCGGATTTAATATGGTTGGTAACCCTTATCCATGCTCCATTGATTGGAATACGTATAACACCAGCTCATTAACAACCGGTATTTACACCGCGTACATAAATCCGACTATATGGGTATTTAACCCGGTAACCTACCAGTACGATACCTATAATTCTTCGGATAGGACGGGTACAGGGAACGCAACCAATATCATAGTAAGCGGACAGGGATTTTTTGTACAGGCAACTAACCCAAGTGCAAAGTTAGTATTTAACGAGTCGGCTAAATCACCTCTCTCCCAGCTAAGAGGGCCCAGTTTACTAATGGGCAAACCGGTGGCTCAGGCCCCCAGTCAATTACTTCGGTTAAAATTAGCAATCGATAGCTTAAATTATGATGATATAGTTGTTGGATTTAATTCGGGCGCTTCACCAAAATATAATGGCGCTGAAGATGCTGAATACATGCCGGGTGTAAACGCAATGGAGGGATTGTCGAGCTTCTCGGCAGACAATGTCCCATTAGCCATAAATTATTTACCCTTGCCAAAGCAAACCCCTGAGGTGATAAAGCTGGATGCAGAGGGATGGCTTAATGGCTCATATACCCTTCAAAGGACCGCTCTTGATGCTATCCCTCAACTTTATGAAGTTTGGCTGATGGATAATTACAAAAAGGATTCATTGGATTTGCGGCACAATACAACCTATACCTTTGATATGTCAGACGATCCTAACAGTTATGGACCTAACCGTTTTCAATTAGTTATCCGTCAAAACCCGGCATTAGGGGTGCATTTGCTAAACTTTGCAGCAAACAAAGCATCCGGTGGCGCCCAGGTTGTATGGAAAACAGAGAACGAACAGAACTACACCAATTTCACTGTTGAAAGAAGCAGTGACGGCGGCGCAACATTTGATGTTTTGGGCGGTATTGGCTCAAGCGCGCTGGGCACTTACAGCTTTTTGGATGAAAACCCTCCGCTTGCCGCAGACCAGTATCGTTTGAAGATAGAAGACCTGAACGGCGCTATCAGCTACTCAAATGTGGTTACGCTGATCTATGGAAACTCCAACGATTCAAAGGCCGGCAATATCAGCGTTTACCCTAACCCGGCAAGCAATGTTATTAATTTAGCTATTAATCAAAAGAGCGGTTCAACTGCAAATTTATCCGGCCTGCTAAGTTTAGGTACAATGCCATCTTTGGCCGCAACTCCGACAAATAGCACTGCGTTGTATGATATTAAAATAGTAAGCGTGACCGGTTCGATCATAAAATCCGTCACTTCATCTTCAGCTAACTGGCAGGGCAATGTAAGCGGACTGGCGCCGGGAACTTATTTTATACAGGTATATAATAAGAACGATAAAAGCTTAGTAGGGCGAAATACGTTTGTAAAACTTTAAATAGTGTTTAATTAATTTATAAGTAAAATATAAATAGTTTTTCTCTAAAACATTTTTTGTATAAATAGTGTTAAGTTATCAACATATTGACATATCTTTATTTATATTTATCTAAACTTAGATTATTGAGGGTATCGCAGGGCGCGTGAAATTTTTTAAATAATGTTAAATTTTTTAAAAAAACCTTATCATGAAACTACATCTGCTATTCTCCTGCGTTATTTTAACTATTCTTGCAGACAGCGTTTTTGCCATTAACAACTCAAAGCCGCATTTAAGGCTGCAATTATATAAAGACGCGATTAACACTGACGACACCTATATCGGGTTTGACGCCAATGCTAAAACCGGGTATTATTTTAATGAAGACGCTCCGTATTTTATAGGAAATGGGAAAATAAGTCTGTCCACTATTTCGAGCGACAATATTAAGCTGGCTATTAACAGGCTGCCATTGCCAAAACACAGCGAAACCATTCAATTATACGTAAATGCGACCGCAGATGGCTCCTATAGATTAAAAATGACCGAAGATGAAGGTATCCCAGCGATATATGAAGTATGGCTGATGGATGCCTATAAAAAGGATTCACTTGATATGCGTCAAAATAAAGCCTATACTTTCAATCTGCTTAAAGCCGACACTAATAGCTTTGGCTCCAAACGTTTTAGCCTGATTATCCGTGAAAATCCTGCGCTGGCCATTCATTTATTAGATTTTATCGCTGAAAAGGCATCAGATGGCGCCCAGATATCCTGGAAAACAGAAAACGAATACGGCTACACTAACTTTACGGTTGAAAGAAGTGCCGATGGCGGGCTAACTTATGATGCTATTAATATGATTACATCAGACAGCCTGGGCACATACAGCTTTTTGGATAAAACGCCGGTCACTACCGGAACTGATCAATATCGTTTAAAAATCGGGGATCTTAATGGCGCCGTAAGCTATTCGGATGTAATCACACTAAGGTATTCGAATACAAACATTGCGCATAACAGCATTAATATTTATCCTAACCCGGCAAGCGGGATAATAAATTTCTCCATAGCTGCAAATGATGTCTCATTCACTAATTCAACCAGCCAGCAAACCCTCAATGGAATTTCGGAAGCGGTAACTGCTCAAAATACAGAATCAGCGTCCTATGGTATTAAAATAATTAGTCTCGCCGGGGTTGTCATAAAGACAACCACTACGAATAGCCAAAACTGGCGAACTGACATCAGCAATCTCTTGCCCGGCACCTACATTATACAGATGATTAAGAACGGACAAGGTGGTATTGCCGGCAAAGGGACTTTTATAAAATTGTAGTTTGGAAGGCAAAAGGTGAAAGGCAAAAGGTGAAGGGTGATGTAAAGCCTAAACTGATATAAATAACCCAATGACCTAATGACTAATGACTAAAGAACTCCAGTTCTCTCCAATCAGGCAACTCCTGTTTGCCCGAAGTTTTATCAAACACCATTGCCTGTTTGGTTTGCGTATTAAAATTTGGCCACGCCGGCAAGCCTTTTCCATTGGGGTTGCCGCTGGTAATAAAGTTTACCCAATAAGATGACATCAGGTCAGCCAATTTAAAGTCAACCGGCTCCCATGGGCGGTGCAGAAACTTTAAATTATTCATTACGTAGGCTACTTCCCCTGTATGGAATGCTCCATATTTCACATAATCAGCGGTAGCGGGCAGCTTGCGCTTAAAATAATAGACATAAATGGGGGATTTGCCTTGTGAACTCTGCAACGTTGCCCATTTATACCCTGAAGCAGCAAATATCATATCACGGCTTATTTTAACTTGCGAACGCGCCGCTTCTGCATCCGTATTGGCGGGAAAATATTTTAAGAACTCATCGGCGCGGCTGCCATAGTTTTTTTTAGCCCATTGAATAAAGTCTTCTTTCTTTTTAAAACTTGAAACAAAGCTCTCATCGGCATTCCAGCCGGTAAGCACAGGAACATTGTTTTGTTTGCCTTCTGCAAAAATTTCAGAAACAGGTTTGGGTAATACGTAGCCATCAACAATCGGCGAATAACTGCCCTTAAATTTCATTAATTCATCAGCCGGGATTTTTCGGAGCGCTTCAATTGAAGATACATGTACAGATTCGGCCAGTTTTAAGCCCTGCTGTTCTGCGCCTTCAAGATTGCTGGTTTTTATTGCCGGGTTCGCGATCATTAACGAACCGCTTTCGGCAATGGCCTTATTAAACAGATCCTTTGCCACAGGCGATGCTACCAGGCAGTTTACGCTCATTGAGCCTGCCGACTGACCACCGATCGTTACATTATTGGGATCACCTCCAAAAGCGGCAATGTTTTTCTTAACCCATTTTAAAGCGGCGATCTGGTCGAGCAAACCATAATTGCCCGAAGCATTGTCAGGCGATTCTTTAGTAAGATCAGGATGGGCAAGGAAGCCAAAAACACCAACCCGGTAATTAACCGATACAAATATAATTCCCTTTTTTGCCATCGCCCCGCCATCATAAATAGGTACAGCAGTGCCGCCGCTTGTGAAACCGCCGCCATATATCCAAACAAAAACAGGCTTTTTCTCACCCCTGTGTGCTTTAGTCCAAACATTCAGATAAAGGCAATCCTCACTGATAGGTTGTTCAGGGATAAGAAACTCTGACGTATAAACCACAAAAGGTACAGGTTTCGCCTGCATCGGGCTGGCGCCAAAGGCATCGCACTTTTTCACGCCTTCCCAGGGCCGCACCGGCTGCGGCGCTTTCCATCGCAAATCTCCAGTGGGAGGCGCCGCGAATGGAATGCCCTTAAATTCCACCACAGTACTTGTTTTATCTTGGACACCCGAAATCAGACCCGACTCTATGCGGACTGTATCAGAATTTTTACCAGGATCATTGTCGGGTTTGAACGAATAAAAAAGAGCCGGAGCACTTGCTAAAATCAAGCAAACAGCTATTGCAGGGGATTTTTTCATTAAGAATTGGTTTATAATGTGTCTTTGTGACGCAATATAATAATTAATAAATGCTGATTTTGTAAGCAACCACTTTTTAATATTATTTAAAAAGTATAATTTGCGTGCTGTTTCTACTGTATATAAACCTTTAATAACTCCTGAGATGAAAAAATTGTCTTTATTGTTCTGCTGTTGTTTTACAAGTCTTTTATCATTTAGCCAGGTTGCCAAACCTACACTGGCAATTATACCCGAACCGGTAAAAGTCATCACTGCGCAGGGTACCTTTATTTTACCCAAACGTATCCTCATACAAGCTGCCCCGCAAGCCGGTTCGATGCAGGTTGCGGCTTATTTGAAAAATAAGCTGGTAACCTCAACAGGCGCACAGGTAACAATAAAGAATGTTTTCGCGCATCCCTCAGTCAAATTATTACTTTATGCAAAACCCGATACCCTTTTGGGTAAGGAAGGCTATCGTTTATCGGTTACTCCGAAAGGCGTGATCATTAAAGCTAATGAGCCTGCCGGTTTATTTTATGGCGTACAAACATTTGTGCAGTTATTGCCCAAAGAAATTGAAAGTAATGAAGTGGTTCCGCATGTAAATTGGACGGCGCCTTGTGTCGATATCACCGATTATCCCAGATTTGGCTGGAGAGGCCTGATGCTTGATGTTACGCGGCATTTCTTTACCAAGGATGAAGTAAAACAATATATTGATCAGATGGCGCGCTATAAATTTAACCTGCTGCACATGCACCTTACTGACGATGAAGGCTGGCGCATTGAAATAAAAAGCTTGCCGCGCCTAACTACTGTTGGCGCCTATAATGTTAAAGAAGTAGGTGAGTTTGGCACGTTCGCACCACCGGGACCTGATGAACCGCGTACATACGGTGGGTTTTACACCCAGAACGATATAAGGGAGCTGGTGCAATACGCCAAAGAACGGTTCGTAAATATTATGCCCGAAATTGACGTTCCGGGCCATAGCCTGGCCGCGGTAGTTTCTTATCCCGAGCTCTCTTGTACGGCAGGCGCCGAAAACTACAAGGTGCGGTCGGGGGAGCATATTATGGATTTTGGCAAAGGAGGCCTCACAGCACTGATTGATAATACGCTTAACCCATCCAGCGAAAAAACTTATGCTTTTTTAGATAAAGTATTAACGGAAGTTGCACAGCTTTTCCCTTTTGGATATGTGCACATGGGCGGCGATGAGTGCGCCAAAAATTTCTGGGCGCAAAGCGATTCCGTTAAAGCACTGATGCAAAAAGACAGTTTAAAAACTATGGAAGAAGTACAAAGCTATTTCGAAAAGCGTTTGGAGAAGATCGTGGAATCAAAAGGTAAAAAATTTATGGGCTGGGACGAGATCATTGAAGGCGGCCTGGGACCCAATGCAGCGGTGATGAGCTGGCGGGGCATACAAGGCGGCATTACAGCTTCAAAGCTTGGGCATGAAGTAGTGATGAGCCCAACCACTTTTGCTTACCTGGATTATATGCAGAGCGACCGCGTTATGGAACCGCATATTTATGCCACGTTACGTTTAAGCAAGGCGTATGAGTTTGACCCCGTGCCCGACAGCGCCAATGCCAAATTAATATTGGGCGGACAAGCAAACTTATGGACTGAGCAGGTATTCAATTTCCGACAGGTGGAATATATGACCTGGCCAAGGGGATTTGCTATAGCCGAGTCAGTTTGGTCGCCAAAGGAAAAGAAAAACTGGAATAATTTTTATCCCAGGGTTGAAAAACAATTTGCCCGCTTTAATGAAGCAGAGATAAAATATGCGCCCAGCATGTATGACCCGGACTTTACGCCCAGCATGGGCGCGGATAGCCTGATGCACGTAAGGCTGACTACCGAAATCCCTGACCTTGATATTTATTATAGTTTTGATAATTCGTATCCCGACAGGTTTTATCCTAAATACACCGAACCGCTGATCGTGCCAAAAGACGCCACTCAATTGAGGGTGATCACCTACCGGGGCAAGCAACCAATAGGCCGGATGGTGACAATGCCAATTTCAGAGCTTGAGCGCAGAATCGGCGGAAAGAAGTGAGTAAATTTAAGCCCCAGTCTTAAGTCTAAAGCCCTAAGTATCAGGTTGTAAATATTATGGTTTCCGCCATTACTTAAGGTTATTGACTTAAGACTTGGGACTTTAGACTTAGAACTAAGAATGATGACTCAAGATTTCCGACTTTGGACTTTGAGACTGGTCGGCTTCTATCCTTTTCAGTACTATATTGGTAACCGGGTTTACCACCAGGGGTATTTTTTCAATGTATGTTTCGCTGGTGTCAAGGCCAAAGGCTTTCGCTTCTGTTTGGGCCAGCTTTTTAATGGCGAAATAACTATTCAAAATAAATCCTTCTTTAACACTGAACGCATTATTATACGACAGGAATTTTTCCATAATTACAAACCTAAAATCGGCAGCGACCTTAAATTTTTTCAACGAATCGTAGTGGCTGGTGATATCGATTTCGTTGCGTGCAACCATATCTTCAATCACTTTTCGGTACAAAACATTAACCCGCGGCTGTATCCTGAAGCCTAACCTGAATTCAACCCGGATAACTTTGCCTTGTTTTAATTGGTCAACACTGTATTCCATGGTGTAGGGTTCATTAGTGGTTTCGATATGGATAAACCAATAAGTATCGGCACGTTTGGGCTTTCGGCTCATAATAGAGTACATTACCTTTTCTTCAATCTGTTTAGCATTGTTGGCTTTTGTCAGATAAATAAGATGGGTGGAGTATTTGCTTACCGATTCGTCCTCGCTGAGCGCGACTAACAGGGGTATCTGGTCTTTAAGATCGATAAAATGCAAAAAGCGGTTGTTGATCTTGCGGGCCTTGAACCATATATACATAGTAAAAATCAACGCGATCTCAAATGCCACGAAGAATAGTAGTTTTGCCAGCTTAATGGCATTTGCCACAAAGAAGGAGAACTCAAGCGTTAAAAACACACATAAAATAATAGTGACGATCCAGAACGGCCAGTGTTTTACAAATCGCATAAAGTATGACATCAAAATAGTAGTCATAAGCATGGCTATAGTAATAGAGAAACCATAAGCGGCTGTCATGTGTTCAGAAGTGCGGAAATATAAGGAAGCAAGCACACAACCAGTACAAAGTATCCAATTAATACTGGGTATGTAAATTTGCCCGCGAATGTTTGACGGATATTTAATGGTGATGCGCGGCCAGAAATTCATACTAACTGCCTCGCTTATAAGGGTAAACGAACCACTGATCAATGCCTGGCTGGCTATAATAGTTGCCAGGGTTGCCAATGCCACGCAAGGGATCATAAATAAATGGGGATCGGGCACCATCGTGTAAAACGGGTTCACCCCTTTAAAACTGGTTCCCTTAGGCTGAAGCAGCACCCAGGCGCCCTGGCCGCAATAATTTAATAAAAGGGCGCTTTTTACAAACATCCAGGTAGCCTGTATGTTTTTACGCCCGCAATGCCCCAGGTCGGCGTACAAGGCCTCGGCGCCCGTGGTACATAAAAACACGGCGCCCAGCAGCCAAAAACCGTTCGGATGTTCTGTAAGCAATCTGAAGCCATAAATAGGATTGAAAGCTTTAAATATTGTTGGGTAATGCACCACCTGGATCAAACCTAAAGTGCCGATCATTAAAAACCATAAAAGCATAATAGGCCCGAATGACGACCCGACTACCTTCGTGCCAAATTGCTGAAAGAAAAACAAAGCTAACATTATGCCAATTACAATAGCTAAAATCAGCCTGCTGCCGGGCACAAATGCCGAGGCCAGGGCCGGCACATTTCCAAGCCCTTCAATAGCGGAAGTTACCGAAATAGGCGGCGTAATGATACCGTCGGTCAACAGGGTGCCGGCGCCAATAATGGCAGGTATGGCCAGCCATTTTCCATAACGCCTCACGAGCGCGTATAATGAAAATATCCCACCCTCGCCGTGGTTATCTGCCTGAAGCGTTATAATGATATATTTAAAGGTAGTTTGGAGCGTAAGCGTCCAGAAGATACACGAAATGGAGCCTAACACCAAAAATTCATCTACTTTTCCGCCTTCAACCAGTAAAGTTTGAAAAACATATAATGGAGAGGTACCGATATCGCCGAAAATTATACCAAGGGTAACTATTGCACCTGCAAAAGAGAGGTTTTTAATATGTGATTGCATGAATCAGAATCAAATTGAAGATTGGATGTTAAAAATGTAAAGCAAAATTTCGACCTCCGCGAAAACGAGGTCAAAGATAAGAGAAAGAATGCGCTCATTAAGAGTAAAAATCAATTATTATTAATTATTGGGTAGCGCAAGCCAATAACTATACAATAAAATTGAATTTTTTCTTCTTAAAAAGCTATTAGCTGGTTTCCAGATTCTTTAAGTTATAAGTATTGCGGTTTTATCTTTATCGAAGGTTCCTGATAATATCCGGGGACTTTTTACCTAAGAAATGTGACTTGCTTCGGGCTGTGTACCTGGTCCTGCGCCTCAATCCTTTTCAATACCAGATTGGTAACCGGGTTTACCACCAGGGGTATTTTTTCAATGTATGTTTCGCTGGTGTCCAGGCCAAAGGCTTTCGCTTCTGATTGGGCCAGCTTTTTAATGGCGAAATAACTGTTCAAAATAAATCCTTCTTTAGTGCTGAATGCATTATTATACGATAAGAATTTTTCCATAATTACAAACCTGAAATCGGCGGCGACCTTAAATTTCTTTAACGAATCGTAGTGGCTGGTGATATCGATCTCGTTGCGCGCAACCATTTCTTCAATCACTTTTCGGTACAAAAGATTAACCCGCGGCTGTATCCTGAAACCCAACCTGAATTCAACCCTGATAACTTTGCCAGATTCTAATTGGTCAACACTATATTCCATAGTGTAGGGTTCATTAGTTGTCTCGATATGAATAAACCAGTAAGTGTCGGCACGCTTGGGCTTCCGGCTCATAATAGAGTATATTATCTTTTCTTCAATCTGTTTAGCATTATTGGCTTTTGTCAGATAGATAAGATGTGTGGAGTATTTGCTTACGGATTCATCCTCGCTGAGCGCGACTAACAGGGGTATCTGGTCTTTAAGATCGATAAAATGCAAGAAGCGGTTGTTGATCTTGCGGGCCTTGAACCATATATACATGGTAAAAATCAAACTGATTTCGAACACTACGAAGAATAAGCGCTTCAGCAATTTAACTGCGTTTGCCACAAAGAAAGAGAATTCAACAGTTAAAAACACGCATAAAATAATCACGACAACCCAAAGCGGCCAATGCTTTACATATCGCATATAATATGACATGAGCAGGGTAGTCATGAGCATTGCGATGGTAATAGAAAACCCATAAGCGGCAGTCATGTGTTCGGAGGTTTCAAAGTAAAGGGATACAAGGATACAACCAACGCATAATATCCAGTTGATGCTTGGGATATAAATTTGTCCGCGTATGTTTGATGGGTATTTGATAGTGATACGAGGCCAGAAATTCATACTTACTGCCTCACTTATAAGGGTAAACGAACCGCTAATCAACGCCTGGCTGGCAATAATAGTTGCCAGGGTTGCCAATCCCACGCAGGGGATCATCAATAAATGGGGATCGGGCACAATTGTGTAAAACGGGTTCACACCATCAAAATTGGTTCCTTTTGGCTGCATCAATACCCAGGCGCCCTGGCCGCAATAATTCAATAAAAGGGCGCACTTTACAAATATCCAGGTAGCCTGTATGTTTTTACGACCGCAATGCCCCAGGTCGGCGTATAGCGCTTCGGCGCCCGTGGTACATAAAAACACTGCGCCCAACAGCCAAAAGCCCCGCGGGTGTTCTGTCAGCAGCCTGAAGCCGTAAATAGGGTTAAAAGCTTTAAATATGGTAGGATAATGCATCACCTGTAGCAACCCTAAGCTGCCGATCATTAAAAACCACAACAGCATGATAGGACCAAATGAAGAACCAACCACCTTGGTGCCAAACTGCTGGAAAAAGAACAGTGCAACCATGATACCGATCACAATGCCTAAAATAAGGTGACTGCCGGGTATAAATTCCGGGTGCAGTTTAGGGTCGCTCAGCGCGGGCACATTGTTTAATCCTTCAATAGCCGATGTTACCGAAATAGGCGGCGTAATAATACCGTCGGCCAGCAGGGTGCCGGCGCCAATGATGCCGGGTATGGCCAGCCATTTTCCATAGCGCCTAACCAGCGCGTATAGTGAGAATATCCCACCCTCGCCATGGTTATCTGCCTGAAGAGTTATAATGATATATTTGAAAGTAGTTTGGAGCGTAAGCGTCCAGAAGATACACGAAATGGAGCCCAATACTAAAAATTCATTTACTTTTCCGCCCTCAAACAGTAACGTCTGAAAAACATACAATGGCGAGGTGCCAATATCGCCGAAAATAATGCCCAGGGTAACTATAGCACCTGCAAAAGAAAGATTTTTTATATGTGATTGCATGAATGAGAATCAAATTGAAAATTGAAAAATTTAAAGCAAAATTTTGACTTGCCGGATAGCGAGGTCGGGGATAAAGGAAAGAATGCGCTCATTAAGAGTGAAATCAATTATTATAAATTACTTCATGCGCAAGCCAATACCCATGCCATAAGATGCAATTTCATCTTATCAAAAAGTAAACAGTTGGTTTCCAGATTTTTAATAAGGTAGTGTAACCTTTACACTATTGAAATATGCTATCATTTTGATAGCGTGATTATCGTTTTAATAGTTTAGGAGATGGATTGATATCAAAAAAGGCTTAGTTGAAACCATTTGATTGGTTATGCTATTATAGCATAATACTATAAATCAAAAACCATGAAAAAATTATATTTCGCACTGCCTTTTTTACTGCTGCTGTGTTTAAGCAGCTGCGCCGTGATCAGCGGAATTTTTAAAGCCGGGGTCGCTGTGGGTATTATTGCTGTAGTTATTATTATTGCGCTAATTATATGGATAGCCACTATGTTCAGGAAATAGCAATTTTTATGTAGAGACGCAATATTTTGCGTCTCTGGAATCTACATTGGGCGCACAGAGACGCAAAATATTGCGTCTCTACGAAATTAAGGCTGAGGCGTTCCAACACTAAAATGATAAACCCCTGACCCTATATTAACTACAACATAACCAGTCTCCGGATCAGCCAGTTTAATGTCTGGTTCCGAGGCAATTGGCTTACCGCTTTCCAAAATATTGCTGCCGCTGTTTGCCGGGATATAAACTGTTGCCATTGTGTTTGCCGGGATTTCCACATCAAGCATAACATTTCCGTTATCCAATTTCCAATGTGAGCTTACCTTTCCGTAATTGGTTTCATAATCTGCGGCAGCGTTTTCTAAACCACCGCCGATAGTTGGTTTTATCACTATCTGCTTATAACCGGGGCCTTCTGGTTTTGTATCAATGCCAGCTATAACCCGATACATCCAATCGCCAATGGCGCCGTAAGCATAATGGTTATAGGAATTCATTGTTGGAGTTTCAAATGAGCCATCGGGCTTTATGCCATCCCATCTTTCCCAGATAGTTGTTGCACCCATTTTTACAGGGTATAACCATGATGGATAAGTATCCTGTAATAAGAGGGCGTAAGCCACATCAGCATGGCCAAAACGGCTAAGCACATTGCACAGATATGGGGTGCCTAAAAAACCGGTAGTTAAATGGTTGGCATACCGCCTGATATTGCTGACCAGCCTGTCAGCGGCTTGCTGCCTCAAATTTTCGGGCAGCATGTCAAATTGCAGGGCAAGCACATAGGCGGTTTGCGTATCAGAGGAGATCAATCCGTTTGGCGTTACATATTCCTTTAAATAAGCTTCTTTAATTTTAGCAAGCAGTGCTGTATAATAAGTTACATCGTCTGTTTTGCCCAAAACATTTGCCGCGTTTATGAGCAATTGGGTTGAATGTGCATAAAAACACTGGGCAATTAAATACTTGTTTGTAATAGCCGAGCTGCCGTCAGTATCATCATTTACGCTGTAAAAAAGCCAGTCGCCGAAGTGGAAACCGGTATTCCATAAGTCGTTTTTGCTTTGGTGCTGCATATAATCAACCCAGGCCTTCATGCTGCTGTACTGGTCTTCCAATATGCGTTTATCGCCATAGGCCAGGTACATATTCCATGGGATAATAGTTGCTACGTCGGCCCATCCGGTACTTGCACCCGGCCCGTCTGCTGCACTTTTGCCGATCACATTTGGTATTACAAAAGGCACACTGCCGCTGGCATATTGGTCGGCGGCAACATCTTTTAGCCATTTTGTAAAAAAGTTATGTACATTCATGAGGTATGATGCTGTGCGGGAAAACACCTGGGCATCACCTGTCCAGCCTAAGCGTTCGTCGCGTTGCGGACAATCGGTCGGTATATCTAAAAAATTTCCTTTTTGTCCCCATTGAATGTTATGCTGCAATTGGTTGATAAGGGGGTTCGAGCAAGAGAAAGTCCCGGTTGGCGTCATGTCAGAATAAAGCGCAATCGCTGTAAAATCTTCCGATTTTAAATCACCCAGATAACCTTCCACTTTAATGTAGCGAAAGCCCTGCCAGGTAAACTGCGGCTCAAATGTCTCTATGCCGCCGCCTTTAAGTATGTAAACGTCCTGCGAGCGCGCAGTCCGCAAATTGTCGGTATAAAAATTACCCGCCTTGTCTATTACTTCGGCGTGTGAAATCGTGATCTTGTCGCCGACCTTCCCGCTCACTTTCATCTGTACCCAGCCAACCAGGTTTTGCCCGAAATCGATTACCTGCTCACCTTTTGGCGTTTTAAATATTTTTACCGGTTTAAAGGTTTCATGCTTCCGTACGGGCTCATTACAGGTCGCTACCAAAACAGCCTTTGAAAAATCCTGCACCTTTACTCCCGACCAGGTTTTATCATCAAAATTTGTAGTCGACCAGTTCTTTTGCTGCATACGATCGTCAATGGTTGCACCATAATATATTTCGGCGAAACGGACCGGTCCTGTTGATGACTTCCAGCTATCATCAGTTCCAATAGTTTCCCTTGTTCCATCGGTATAAGTAACTTCCAACTGTAACAGCAAGGCGATATCTTTTCCATACAGCCCTGGTTTAGGATCGTAACCAATGAAACCGCGGTACCAGCCGTTTCCAAGGGTTGCCCCGACGGCATTATTTCCCTTTTGCAACAGGGAAGTAACATCATAGGCCTGGTATTGCAGGCGTTTGTTATAGCTTGTCCATCCGGGGGTTAAATACGCGTCGCCAACTCTGTGCCCGTTTATCTGCGCCTCGTATAAGCCATGCGCTGTAATATACGCAGTAGCAGATGCTATTTTTTTGCTGAGTGAAAATTCTTTTCGAAATAAAGGGCTTGGCCGCATCACCGAGTCTTCGGCAAAGCCCGGGGTTATCCATTTGGCCTTCCAGTCGTCAGGCGTAAGCAGGCCCATTTGCCAGGAAGCGGGCGCGCTCCATTCAGAGGCCTTGCCCGGGTTATCCCAAACTCTAACCTGCCAATAGTATTTTTGCCCTGGCAGCAACGTTTCGCCTTTATACGGCACATAAACCGATTGATCTGACATTACCTTTCCGGTGTTCCATACCTCATGTTTGCCCTTCTTTAAGACCTTATAGGTGCTCACCTTTATCTCATAAGCCGTTTGCATTACATCACGTTTGTCACCTGCATCCAGCTTCCAGCTAAAGCGGGGGACTCTGGCATCGATGCCGATCGGATCAACCTGGTCTTCTGTTAATAAATGCTGGACTTTTACCTGCGCTGCACAGGTCCCGCCCGCAAGTATGGCAAAAAATACACATATTATCTTTCTCATTGTTAACTAAAAAGGGTATTGAATTGGATAGGCCAAGATAAGGAAAATGACCTAAGTAATACTACCGGTATCGGTTATTTTACTTTCGCATCAACAATCCATCTCATGAAAATAAGTAACAGTATCAAGAACATCAATAAAGGTAACCGACTTACCGCTGAATCTTACAACTTCAACGCGGGGTATTACCGTATGCCCAACCACCTGGTGATAACCGTCGAGCATATCCGCAATCATTTCTTTACGGTCCGCCCAGGTAGGCCCGCCATAGCCATATCCTCCCCGGATACTTCCGACCCTATGCAGCAACGAACGCCCGGCTGTTTGTTCTGTCTTATTAAGAAGATCGGCAATCGTATCATGTTCATCCCTGATTTGCTGCAAGACCGGCAACTCCAAAAATTCGGCATACCATGCGTTTGTGACACCTGCATGGGTAAATAAATGATCGCCCTTTTGATAGGCTATTTTAAAAAGATCTTTATTGCTGTCAAAAAGCCAGGTCAGCGATCTTTGCATAGATGGCCGGAAACCTGAACAACGAAAATGCGGATAATGAAGGTATTGGACGTCGTGATTACCGAGCAGCAATTCAATTTTTTTTGGATGTTTGCTCTTTAACTTTATGATTTCTTCCAGGTTTTGACTAATTTTCAAATCAGGCAAGTTCCAGTGATCAACATAATCGCCCAGGAAAACAACTTTATCATACGCACTTATATTAATCTCTTTCCAGCAGTCTTTTCCATGCAGGTCGCCGATAATGATGTGCTTCATACCAATATTTAGTTTTGCATTTCTAATATAGCAAATTATTGCGTCTGATGAAATGGGCGCAAATCAAATCGTCACATTTCACCAAGCGTTCCTACGGAACGCAACCGCTTGCTTTTATTTTTTCTACCGGCCAAATGTTCCTATGGAACATGTCTCCGACATAAAAATGCGCTCCGTAGGAACGTTTGGTTGGTAGAAGATACACAATCCATTTACACGTTCCGCAGGAACGTTTCGTGCTGCAGCGACAAATTGACTTGCACCCGGTGAAATACTAATTGCTCCAATTGTCCGTCCTGAATGGCTCGGCAGGCAGCCCTGCTGAATTTTGCAGGTTGGTTACGGGTGCGTTTGTAAAGGCGTACCTTACCGCCTGTATAGGCAAGGGTGTATTTTGGGGTGCGGTTATTATTATCGTATTGCCGCTGATCGTTGCTGCTCCCTGCCTGAACAAATGGTCTGTCCCGGCTACAAAAAAGAACTGGTTTAAGGGGTTATTGCCTATCGTGTTCAACCCAGTGGCCGTCCCGGCAACAAAATTGACGACTACTGTATATTGATTTGCTGCAAATGCGGCATATTGCGGACCAAGGCATTGTACATTTTGACCATAGGTATGATTCAAAGCTAATAAGGCTAAACGCTCGCCCACAGGTTTTTTATTACGCGGATGATGGTTAGCGGGCTCTCCAACATCCATCGTTATGGCCATTTCTGTGCCCGGCACAGCACGTATATTTGCCTGCGCCTCCCTGAACAAAGCTAAATAATCGGAAGTCAGATCGCCTCCCACCGGGTTTGTACTGTTATAATCTTCGGCAAAAGGGGTTAATTGCACATAGTAAAAAGGAAGCGCGGCCTGGTTAAAGTTGGTGCGCCAGCCTTGTATTAATGCCGAGTTAAGCCTGGTATAATCAGCAGGCGGGTTATCATGCTGGTTGTTTTCGCCCTGGTACCATATAAATCCTTTAACAGAAAGGTTGATTAGGAGGTTTATCTTCCCGTTATACAACGCTGAACTGCCAGCTAAGTATTTCGCCGATAAAACCGGATCGCTTTGAATAGCATCCACGTTGGTCCAATTCTGGCACCAGGAACCATTAACGGCCGAAATAATAATGCCAATAGGTATATTAAGAGACACATTTAGTTTTTGGGCAAAATAATAAGCGATTGCGCTCATTTTACCCACAGTTGCGGGCGAGCAAACACTCCATGTTACCGGGAAATGAAGATTTGCGGCGGGCGTGGCTTCATAATCGTCCTGTACGGCAAGCACACGTATAAAAGGATAATTGGCAGCCGCTATCTCCGTTTTGTAATTAACCACACCTTCAAAAGGGGCAATTGAATCAACAGGGTATGCCATATTCGACTGGCCCGAACAAATCCATACATCACCGATCACTACGTTGGTAAGTATCACAGCATCAAATCCATCAGCCTTTGCAATAATAGTTTGAGGACTGGCATTAGCCGCAGTTCCGGGTACCGATACTGTCCAGTTGCCCGAAGCATCAGCAACTGTATTGAAAGTTGTTATGTTCCAACTAACATTTACAACTATTTTAAGCCTTGCCGGCGCTTTTCCCCAAATCGCAAAAGGCTTATCGCGCTGTACAACCATATTGCTTTGCAGCAATTCAGACATCGAAAAAGTACTTTGACCGGTTGTTGGGTTACCGGGATTGGAAGGAGCAATATTTTCTTTTTTACGACAGCCTGCAAGTATGACCAGCAGCGATGCCAAACACAACCATTTCACTTTCATATACTATATGGTTGCGGTATAAAAATGGATTGATCGCAAAAAAAGACAGCATCAAGTTTCCCTTTTAGATAATGATCAGGCATAGCTTTTAAAATGGGAGCAAAATACGCTTTATCTTCGGGATCCTCATAGGCTAAACCAGTTTTGGGTACCACAATTTTATGTCTTTCCGAAGGCAAAACGCGTTTTGGGTACCACAATTTTACCGCTTTCCGAAGGCAAAACGCATTTTGGGTACCACAATTTTACCACTTTCCGAAGGCAAAACGCGTTTTGGGTACCATTAAAAATTCGCCTGAATGATTCTATTAAACACTGTATATCAATCAAATATATGAAAAAACAACGTAAAGAACGACTTTCAGGCATGAAATTTTTCGGATTTTTATCTTTTGGCGCGATGCCTTGTATCTTGGATGATAAATAAAATTCCCTGAAAGATTTATGGCGTTTATACAAAAATACGGAATTGCGGGCGTTTTATATTATTTCTTGCCGGATAATGAAGCATAATAATTTTTTATCGGTTCATACGGGCCGTATTTGTGCTGATTTCGTGTAAAGAGATGGTCGGCATAAGGGCCAAATGGATAATCGTAAGGTTTGGTGGCAAGCTTCGGCCAATCGGAGCTGATATCTTTAAAAGGATGGTATTGGGAATTAACAAAAGCAGCTACATCCCAGGCCTGTTCAGCGGTAAGCCGGTTCTTCTTAACAGCCTTAAAAGGCATATTATTTTTTACATAGCCCGCGAATTTTGAAATACGATAAATACTGGCTCCTATGTTATAGCTGTGTTCGCCCCAAAGCGGCGGATAAATATAGCCTACCCCGTTTTTCTTTAAAACCCCTGCCCCGTTTTTGCCATGACAGGTTTGACATTTGGAAACAAACACTATTCTTCCTTTTGCAGTATCCGCCGCCCTGTTTAAAAATGATAACTCTTCAATTCCCGATCCAACTGGTTTTATACCTTTTTTCACATTTTTTCCAATCCATTGCAGGTATGCCGCAAATGCTTTCATTTCCCTGCCGCTGCTGTCAATCTCTTTACCGTTCAGGCTTCGTACAAAACAATCCTCCACTTTTTCTACGATTGTTTCAAACGTGCGGCTCCTTTCTTTAAATCTTGGATAGCAGGCCGACACCATTGAAAAATTATTCCCCAAAAATTTCGTTCCGGCATCAAGATGGCAGCTCTGGCAATTCACTCCGTTACTTTTACGGGCGATCACGCCTTTTGGCCCAAAATAATAAGATGTATTTACAATAAGGGCGCGCCCATATTTTATCAGTTTCGCTTCTTCGCCTCCATTTGTTAATTCGGTAGTGTCTGGTATAACCCAATGCTGTTTGGCAGGTACAGAAATAGTTGCTGATGCGATACTTCTTTTTGGATCAGTTTTGTCCTTTAGTAAATATGCAGTGACGCCTGTAATTGCAATTATCACAACCGGCGTAAGCAGGATATTTTTATTTCTAAACATTGTGATCTGATTTTTACGCAAGACCATTCATGCGGAGTCCATTAAATAGCATCCATGAATAAAAGAAAATTGGCAAGCCCGGAGTCAAGCCAACAGTCTTTAGTCGTAAGTCATAAGTCGAATTTTGCCATTTTTTAACTTAGAACTTTAGACTAAAGACTTAGGACTTTCAGCTTAGCCAACGAAGCAATAAGAACATCCATGTTCCTGGGCGCGGCCTACGGCCCAAACGCCTGATGGTACCGGTTGTACTCCTGGCAATAAACCGGCAAGCCACTCCTTCTTAACGTCCCCGACATCTTGTTTTGTTTGTTCGGCCATCACGGTGCTAAACACGGTCAGGGCCATGTTACAAGCGCAAAACATCACTCCATTGGCCTGCAATTCATTTATCCCAATTTGCACCACGCCTATTCCGGGTACTTTATAAGTACCGGGCTTTGGCTGCCAGAAGGGGTTACTGGTAGCTGGGGCCTTGCCTTCAGCATCGTCTATCTTAAACATTTCGCCGAATTTATATTTTTCCCAAAGCTGATCTCCCAGTGCATAAGCAATGGCATCGTGACGCAAGACCACCACCACTCCGCAATCATTTTCGGGGGTGCCGGTCATTCCGTTCGTGGCCAAAAATATCTTTGGCCATGCAAAAGGAAATATTTCATGTGGTTTAGTTACATCAAATACTATTCTATGCTTTCCTTTTACCTTATTAAACCATTCATCGGCTTCTGAAACGTCAGGCGAAGAAATGTTTGCAGCTGATAATGGCAGTGGCGGGGCTAACATACCCACACCTAACACGGCGGCGCCGGTGGCAAATTGCTTTAAAAAAGTCCGCCGCTGATTTACCTGTGGTTGATCGTTCTTTCTCATAACAGTAAAATTTTAAGTGATAAAATATGTGAGTAAAAACTTAGTACCGGACAAAAATTACCGAAGGTTTAATCTCACAATAAATATAGTAACAATAATAGAAGAAATTCCAAATAATAAAGCATTTTTTTGCTTGACCCATAAGAAGTTGCGAGTGAAGGCTGAACCATCAATTTGGCGCTGAATGATACCATTTGGCGCTGGATGATGCCAATATAAAATGACATAAAAGAAAAAAGCCTCATCCCCATAGTTGTAGGGATGAAGCTTCTGCGGAATGGACGGGACTCGAACCATTGCTTTATATGCTTAATTATCAATCATTTGATATTTCATAAAATCAAGAGGTAACCGATTAGGTAACCGAATAATTTGATTTGTTTTGATTGAGTTTGAAAGAACTTACTACCAAATATAACAAAAGTTTTGAATATTTTAGGGTCTCAGGGCTTGTTTTTCTAATTTTTTGCTTCGGCTTTGATGATCCGGTCGAAATCATCCCGTTGATCAGGACTGTTATACGAACAGATTTCTTTCAATTCAACTGATCACTTGAACATGTTTTGTTGAAATTTGATTATCCGGCTTGTAAACGAGTTAAACGATAAAATCCATAGCTGACGATATTTTCAGCAATTCGTTAAGTGGGAAACTGTTGTGAGCGATGTTGCCAAGATAGATCTCATTCAGAGTAAAATAATCCTCAATGCTATTTTGTTCCTTTGGTGATGTGCTCAGATAACCTATAACGCCGTTAAGGATAAAAGTCAGGTAGTACCGTAGGTTGGATGCAATACTTTCATTGTTTGTATTGGTTGCTGCATCATGGATGATCTCATTTCGCAGCCGATATATCCTAGTAAAATGGATCATCAAATTCTTTTGATGTTTGCTAATGTAGTCTTTTATCTTGGTAGACGGTTCCCCTGGTCGCAGAACGCCCTGAAGCGTTTTTGCGCGAAATGCTAGCAGCGGGTGATCGTTTAAAAATACATCGTATATCTGCCTATAAAAATCCGGGTTAGTCAAGGATACAATAGGATCAATGTTGTAGGCAGCAATTTGTGCAAGTTCGGCCGGTCTTAACTCCTCAACGCTTCGGAAAAAATCAAAAGAGTTTCTTTTAACATAGTTTAATGAATGGCACGCTACAAAATAATCTTTGATGCGGTTGATCGTATTTGAGCTTTCGTAATTTGAAAAAAGATATTCCAAACCGATCCAATAATTGATAAACTTATGTTCCACTTCTGTGGACTGATTGCCTAAGCGAAGATAACGGACCGCAGATTTGATCTTGTCCTTGCTTTCCTGCGTTACCCTCGGGTTGGCGTTGATCGCGGGAAGCTGTTCAATAAAGCCTTCGTAATGTTCTTTGGCAACCTTATATTTACCGTCCAGAAAATTTCGTGTTTCCTGAAACTGAGCGCCCGCTTTATTACCTGTATCAACAACGAGTACACGGGAATAGACGTTGAGGTATTCGTCCGGAAAACCCAGGTTCAACACGTCAAGGTTCTCCGCAATCAAGGCTTTAGCCACTTTTAACGCGGCCAGATAATCCGGCGCGGTAATGCTGCATTTGATGAAGCACCTGTTTTTACGCGGCGGAATAAAATTATCAAATTCCTTATTTCCTGCCAGTTCATCCAAATCAGTAACAGTGTCATTGATGCAAACCTCGCTTTGCAAAGGTTGTATGCCATCTATGACCTTTGAGGTAGTATCGACCCGGAAGGTTAGTTCATAGGCACTCTGGTTATCATTGATCCTGGCGATCATTTCATCTAACCGTGTCATGAACTCACTGCTATCATCCAATGTGTTTATGAAAACACCATAGATATATCTGTAAAGAAAACCTTTCGAAAAACCGTTCTCCATTAGCTCAGTAAAAAATATGCCTATACAGGTACCGGTCGCTTTAAGCAATTGCTGAAGTTCCTCGTCATCTATCGGGTTTTGCTGCAGAAGAGTTTTCAAGCCCTCCGAGATGGCTTTTAGATATTCATGATTTTCGTCAAGGACTAGGCGGAGACAATCCTTTGTCTGTTTATAATTGTATTCGTTTAACTGGCTTAACAACAATAACAAGTAAGAAGAAGTGACGGTCTTAAAGCTTAAGTAATTTGGTTGCAGTTTTAACGCATCAATAGCTTCATCCCGTAGGGAAAACTTATTGCTTTCTTTGGTAGCGATCGTTAAAAAATGCTTTACCTGTCCCTTTTCAAAGCCGACGATCGTCGAATATACTTCCTGTAAGATCGTCTTAGGGTTTCTTACCCGAACCCTGTAGGAATCCATAGTGCCGCGATAAAGCACTTCAACACTGCGTTCAATGAAGTACTTTTGAACGGTCGTAAGATTGGTTGATTTGTGGTATAGAATTTGCACCGATTAAAATATTACAATTGGATTTTGTTATTTCACAAAAGTAATATTAAATTTGTCAATGAAAGATATTCCTCCCTCGCTGAGGCTAAGATAAAGAAGGAAGACAGAAAATAATGGCCTGGATTTGATCCGCATCATTTTGCTGCTTCCTTAGATATTTAAAGGTGCCCGTAACTAACGGCACCTTTTTTATTTTGATCTCAACCAATTTAAAATCTGCAGTTGATGATAGTCGGCAAGCGACCAATTTCTCGTGATTGCCCATTGTGACTCCCCAGACTGGACATAATTCGAACCATTTAATAGAGCAATTGACGGTTTTGAACGAATTGCGAGTGGCTTAAATGGGGTTCGATTCCTCTATGGGCTAAAAGTTTAAGGAATCCATTGGAGAAAGATATCGAATATTTTTGTATGATTTGAGACTTTTTAACGTCCTAACCTTTTATATGCTGTAATGTGTTCTGTGAAAGAATTTAGTTTTTAAAGCAGAATCAATGAAATCATTAGGTATAATTCAAACTTGCCTATGATTTAGGAAACGTCCTTAGTAAGTTTGTGGTTTAGACGGCACTTAATTTCATCAAGAAAATGGCACATATTGATTTCGGCGAAAAACGAACTATTGAGAAGTATTTGGGTATGGGTGACGGTAACTTATTGAATTTCGGTCATAGCACGCTTCAAGAATTTATTTATGACGTAACCGGCATTGATATTAAATTAAGCAAATATCAGGATAAGGGAACATCGAAAGCCAATTTGATGAGAAGCTTTATGTCGCAGGAATCCGAATCGCTCGTCGCCAAACTTTTGGATGCCATGAATGTACGGCGAGATGATTGGGAGTCTGACGATCAGTATAATAGAATTGACCCTGATCCTAAATTAAAAAGTGAGTTTATCGGGGTGATCGAGCGGCTTAGAGGTGAAGTAAGCGTTACCAATGCTGAAGTGATAGCCGCCAATAATGAGGACGATGATTTCCATTCTCTGGCGAAACATATACAGGAAAGTATTGACAAAGATGAACCTGCGGGCGCATTAGATAGACTCCATACATTTTTAATGAAATACTTTAGGGAGATGTGTTCCAAGTATGCTATTGCCGTGGAAAAAAACGAATCGCTTAATGCAATTTACGGGAAATATGTTAAAGCATTACGATCATCCGGCGCAATAAAAACTGACATGACAGAAAAGATTTTGCGATCAACTTTCCAGTGTTTTGACGCCTTTAATGATGTCAGGAACAATAACAGTTACGCACATGACAATCCTGTACTTAATCATGATGAAAGCGCATTGATCTTTAATTATATGACAGCTACACTTAAATTCTTAAAAACAATAGAACCAGCCGGTGCAGTCGTCAAAAATGACAAAGGAGTAAATTGGGCTACTTTTTAATCAGATTGCGTAATCACTCTATAGTTGATGTTATCGCCGCACTATAAGAACGAATAAAAGCTACAAGCCGCTCTACTTTTGTAAAGCGGCTTGTAGCCCGTAGGGGAACGATATCGAACCGCTTTTTGCAAGATTTAAAGCTATTAGCAGCATAATAACAGATCAAATATAATATATAACTCAATTTGAGATCGAGCTATCTTGTCCGTGACTTCTTTTCTTTTTAAAGAAAAGAAGCAAAAGAAACTTAGCAAGGATTGGTTTTTAATTTATTTGCCTAAATTATCGGTTTTAATATATAAATATGAATGAGCCAATAGGACAACATCTGGTACCAAGGTGTTACTTAAAACATTTTGCTTTGGCAAAGAAAAAAGATTGGTTAATTGACGCCTGTAATTTACAAGTTGATGATAATGTTATTTTTAACGTCAATATTAAGGCGGTTTGTAAACAAAATGAATTTTACACATTCAAAAAACTGCCTGACGAGGATAAAAGATTTTTAGAAAAGTATTATAGTAAAACTGTAGAAGCCGATTACGGACAAGTTTACAATATCCTAACGAATGGGATTGATATTAGCAATAATGACAGGTTCAAAATTATTGCATTTGTCATTTGCCAATATTGGCGAACGGCTAAATATATCAACGCCTTAAATGATATTTTCTCAAGATCGTTAGAACATGGGCATGCATTAATAGAAGCAAAAGGTCTAAGAAAGGAAATACATTTTGACGGAGGCGGTGTAGTAAGTTTTGAAAATAAAACGCTCGGCGAAGTTATAAAAGAATCTAAGGACGAAACTAGAGAGCGGTATAATTCCGATACTTATTTGCGATTTAAAGAACTAACTAACAGGAGAATTAATGACAGAATTGTTGTATACGAAGCCGCCCAAGATGATTTTTTTATAACAAGCGATAATCCAGTTAAATGTGGAAAGAATATCTACGATCCAACAGGAATAATAAAAATGCCAATTAATCAAAAGTACATGGTCGGTTTACTGCCATTTAATAATGACATTGCTTTCAGAAATAAAAAATTGGCACGTATCAAATTGGATGAAGAACGATCATACTTTGAAACTTCATTCAATAATATAATGCAGATTGAGCAAGCAGACCAAGTTGTATTAGGTTCGAAAGCTAATTTAACGAAAGCGATTTATGAATTTAAAACACATGACAAACTAGAATTTGATAGAAGGTTTGATATTTATTATAAGACGCTGGAAGAAGAAATTAATGAACTACAAAAGTAAAGACTACAAGTCATTTTATGGTGACAACGCTGCCCTTTCGATAAAGTACTAAATGCATAAAATCTCTCGTTAGTCCGGATTTTAAAATCTTGGACTTTATTAGTGGGAATTTGTAATCCCGTTTGTGAACGTTACTATTATTCGCGAATTACAAATCCGCGTACGTTTAGGTCGTGGATTAAAAATCCAGACCAACGAAGTAGTATGAATCATTGCTAATTGTTTAATAATTAGCAACTTAATCAACAATTATTTTTATATTCGTTTGGCTAACTTAACCTTATGTGTAAATGGATTTTTCACAACAAGTTAATTGGTTCACCATTATTAGTGGACTTATTACCATCGTGGGTGCCATACTCACCTTCATTTTGTCGCAGCTCGGCCTGCACGACAAACGCAAGAACTTTCTGTGATTCAAACCAAATTGATCAGAGACTGCTATGCAGCTCACCTGACGCTTTTTTTTCGCCTTTCTGACGCTTTCCCCGCCCGGTTAAGCGTCCACGCTTAACCGAAAATAGTTGCGAGTGTCCCCACTCGCGATAACACTCATGCAAAAAGCCTCCAACTTTCGCTGGAGGCTTAGTAGCCCGTAGGGGAAAGATCTCGAACCCCTTTTTGGCGGACTTGCGGCTTTTAGCGACTTCCTGAATTTTTGTAAATTATTAATTCACTAATACTTATATATATTCAGCATAGCTTTTTAGTGTTCATTTACTTAACATAATACCTGAGTCTTAATTATTACTTGAAAGACTAAGCAGCAGGTTTATAACTACTAAAGCTATCATTATTAATTATTTGTATATAATATTACCTATTGCGTGGTTTCAAATAAAGATTATCTGTTTAAATGTTAACAAAAACTAACGGCGAACGAAAATTTTTAAATTATATTTATAAATTAATAGCCCTTATGCATTTATAATTATTCGTAGCGGCATCTTTTTCAACTAAATTTGCCATCATTTGCTGTTGGAAAGATTTAATGATAATTCTAACGACTTGATGGTTTATTAATGTCATTTTAAATTTTTCAATAAATAGATGCACGAATTAATTCAATTCATTACCGAAGAAATTCAAGATCAGTATTTTGCAACTGATAATAATATTCCATGGATTGTTGGTTTCAGTGGCGGCAAAGACTCAACGATGTTACTTCAGTTGGTTTGGTACGCTATAAAAGACTTGCCCCCAGAACTAAGAACAAGAAAAGTCTATATAGTTTGTAATAATACTCTGGTAGAGAATCCTAAGATATTGGAATTTAGTGAACGGGTTCTCAAACAAATACAAATTGCCGCCTCAGAGCAATCTATGCCCGTCTACGTAAATAGGACTACTCCAAAGTTAGAAGATACGTTTTGGGTTAATCTCATTGGAAAAGGCTATCCTTCGCCAAATAACCTCTTCAGGTGGTGTACAGAGAGACTTAAAATTAGTCCGACCACACAATTCATCCTGGACAAAATAAGTGAAGAAGGAGAAGCAATTATTTTGCTGGGCACGCGACGCGATGAGAGTCAGGCAAGAGCACGCAGTATAAAAAAGCACACAGTAAAGGGTCAGCGACTAAGTAAACATATCCTCCCTAAAGCATTTGTTTATTCACCAATCAAAGATATTTTGATCGATGACCTTTGGCAATACCTTCTCCAAGTGCCTTCGCCCTGGGGCGCTAATAATAAAGAGTTGATAACGCTATATAAAATGTCTAATAACAGTGGCGATTGCCCATTGGTGATAGATACGACCACTCCCTCTTGTGGTAACAGCCGGTTTGGATGCTGGGTTTGTACAGTGGTTAAACGCGATAGGTCTATGGAAGGCCTTATCGGAAGTGGTGAAGAATGGATGGAGCCGCTGATAGATTTTAGGAATTTATTGGCTGAATCGCGGGATCGCGAAGGATGGCGGGAAAACCGGAGAAGGAACAATGATGAAGGACCCGGTCCATATACCCCAGAAATAAGGGCGCTTCTTTTAAAGGAATTATTAAAAACGCAGTTAGAAGTTCAGAAATCGCAGCCGGAATTGTCCCTAATAAATTACCAGGAACTTGTAGCTATTCAGGTCACATGGTACAGAGATAGTTTATTCAATAATAAAGTTGCTGATATCTACAATTCAATATATGGTACCAGGTTGTCTTTTGACGTCGACGATGACAAATCCATTAAGGAAAAAGAACTTTTAAAAGATGTCTGTAATGCAAAATCAGGCGATTTCGATTTGATCAATGACCTGCTTACTTTACAAAAAACCAAAACATTATTAATGAATAATCGGGGATTGCAGAATGACCTAGAAAACAGGCTGGATCAATTTATTCAAACTGGAAGATAACAAATATGCACATAAGCAGTCTGACTTTAAGCGATTACGGGATTTATCACGGGGAAAACGTCCTTAATTTTCCGGCACATGACGGAAAAAATGTTTTTATTGTTTCCGGAAATAATGGCTACGGCAAAACAACGCTACTAACTTCTCTTGTATGGGCATTGTACGGTAAATTAATGATTGATGTCGACGAAAAATATCGGCGGGAAATTTATGATGCCGGAGGGTATAAGAAATATGCTGGCGCAAAGTTCAACTTTATTGCTAAATTAAAATACGAGGACTTTTTAAAACAAAACCTGCCAAATGGCTGGAGTAATTTGAAAGAACTTAATGTTCCTCTATATGATGATTTATTGCAAAAGGCAAAAAAAATAAGATCTTATTCCGTTGCCGTTACTTTGACGAATCTCAAAATTCCCGCTATTCCCTGCAATCGTATTGAGATCATTAGAAATTTTGATTGGGAACGAAATGATGATACGGTTACGATTTTGATAGATGGGCAGGAAAATGAGTTGACCAAAGAGGTTGGTGATGAAATTTTTATTAACGATTTTATTTTGCCAAAAGAAATAGCAAAGTTCTTCTTTTTTGACGCGGAAAAAATAGTCGCTCTCGCGGAAATAAAATCAACGGAAGATAAAAAGGCGTTAAGCCGCGCTTACTCAGAGGTACTAGGAATAAAAAAATATGAAGACCTAAAAACCAATCTTGAAGATATACGGGTAAGATTCCGAAAAAACTCAGCGTCAGAGAAAGACCGGGAAAAACTACAGCTATTGCAGAAGGAAACGGACCAACTAAAAAAACTACTGGATCATAATGCTGTCCAGCTTAGTCATTTGCAAACTGAGCGCGATAATAATAGGCAACTTTCCGAGCAGTTTCAGGAAAAGTTGATTAGAGAGGGCAACTCAATATCGTTGGATGAACTTACGGATTTAAAAAAGGTGAGGGAAAGGCTTACCGAAGAATATAATCTCATAAAAAACAAGATGAAGGACTTGCTTGACCTTGCTCCTTTTGCAATATCAGCTGATATTTTCATGCAAGTAAAGAAGCAATATGAGACAGAGCAGGAGAATAAATCAGAAAATATCAATCCCGGGATCATTAAAAGAAAACTAGAAAATCTTACCGGAGATCTAAAGAAGAACCTTTACAACAACAAAATAAAGGACTTGGCGGCCAGGCAAATACTGGATGAATTTGAAAATTCGCTGGCGAAGACCTTTTTAAAGGCTGATACTAAAAACTCCTCCAAAACCTTGTTGGCGTTTGAAGATCATGAAGCAAACGAATTTGAAGCCATTTACAATAACCTAAAATATTCTTTTAGCCACGTATTCAGGCAACTTATAAAAGATCATAAAAACAACCGGATTTTCTTCAACAAAATTACCCGCAAGATTTCCCTGGCTGAGACCAAAGAAAATGATTTACTTATTAAGCAGATCAGGAGCAGTAAATCTGAAATTGACAGCAAGATCATACAGATAGAAAGAAAAATCGATGCTATTAATCAGGAAATTGGCGGCTATCATAAAGAAATAGCTATCAAAGCCAAAGTGATGTCGGAATTGTCTAAAAAGGTCAACCTGGATGAGAACGATAAATTAAAGGATGAAACCGCGGGACGTTTGATCGTTCAACTCGATGAGTTTATAACGAGGTTCCGTAATGAAAAAAAATCTTCGCTTGAGCTACGCTTGAAAAAGGAATTAAATTTATTAATGCATAAAAAAGACTTTATTCAGCGCGTTGAGGTGGTAATTGAAAGCGAGATGATCGAAATTTATCTATTCGACAGACATAACAATCAATTAAATACCGAAAGTTTTTCAAAAGGTGAACAGCAATTATATGCCACGGCTCTATTAAAGGCGCTGGTTGATGAATCCAATATCTCGTTTCCGGTATTTATCGATAGCCCGTTGCAGAAGTTCGATAAAAATCATTCAATAAATATTATCCGCGACTTCTATCCACACATTTCGAATCAGGTCGTACTGTTCCCGTTATTAGAAAAAGAACTTAGTGAGCGTGAGTTTAGCGTCCTTTTGCCAAATATTAATCTTTCTTATCTGATCTTAAACAAAAGCGAATATCATTCTTCTTTCGAGGAAATTGAACCGGAAAAATTATTTAACAAATATCAAAAGGTATCAGAAGATGTTCACAACAATTAAAACTTCGCTTGAAAACAAGCTCCGCGTGACCGAACTCACCAGAAAGCTAAATCTGGGGCCGGAAAACGTAGTCGCCCGTCTGGCTTTTTCTTATTCACTTTCCAGCGGAAAGAAGTTTTTACTTTCTGAGATTAAAGACGCAAAAGGCAAAGAATACAGCAAAGGTGTATTGTTTGGCAATTATTACCCATATTATATATCCTTGGTTTGCCTGCACTACGGCATATATAAAACAGATAAAGACATTGCCAGGTATATAAAGATACATATTGATCACGGGCTTGAACTGATATATAAGGAACTACAGGAATCCCCCAATACCACTGGTTTTGACTTTTTATTGGAGAAAATTGAAACTGGTTTAACCTTTATACAATAATGCTGAATGTTAATGATTATGAAATAATTTACAGTTCAGGTGAACGCGAACCACTCGAGTTTTTTATTGACTCATTGATGGAAAGCAATTCTTTTGACCTGGGCCTTGGCTATTTCAGTTCATCTGGCATTAGGGCGCTTTCGTTGGGTTTTGCTTATTTTATCTATCGTGGCGGGCAGATGCGAATAATTATAAATAATATTCTTTCAGATGAAGATAAAACGGCAATAATTGCAGGAAACTCATCCCAGCCGGCAGATTATATCCAGGAAAGGTTTCAAACTGATCTTACCAAGCTTTATGAGACCTTAAACAAGCACGACATCCATTTTTTCAGGTGTCTATCATGGATGATAGCAGAAAAAAAGATACAGTTCAAAGCTATTGTTCCTAAAGATCGAATGTTAGGAATTGCCCATCAGAAATTTGGGATTTTTCATGATGAGAATTTTAACAAAATTGCATTCAATGGTTCCGCAAATTTCTCGCAAAATGCATTGCTGAACAACATGGAAACCTTAAGCTGTTATACGTCCTGGTCCGGGGAGCGGCTGGAGAATGAACGAATCCAATACTTTACAAAGTTGTTCGAAAAATGCTGGGAAGGAAAATCGGCTGTAGCGGATATCATCCCGCTTGATAAGATAGAAACTTTTATAAAAAACAGCTTTCCGGTTGAAAGCCTGAACGAATTGATCCTTGAAGAATTGCAGTTAATCGGCGAGGCAAAAAGCATTACAATTAATCAGAAGTTGAAAATTAAGCTGGATGATATTCAGTTAAAATTGTCTAACCTCGACAGATCGCCCAAATTTCCTTCAGGTAAATCGCCCAAACCGTATCAACTGACGGCACTGGAGAATTGGAAGAGTTCAAATTACCAGGGATTTTTTGAAATGGCAACCGGAACTGGTAAAACTATTACTGCTCTAAATTGCGCCGTTCATATTTTTCAAATCGAAAAACGGGTCCGTGCATTAATTTTGGTGCCTTCCCTATCATTGGCTGAACAATGGGGACAAGAAGCGTCAGAATTCAGTTTTGGCAATGTTATTATCGCAAACAGTTTAAATAAGAATTGGGTACAGGAAGCGTTACAGGAGGTCAACAAATCGTTCGTTTTAAATAATTCGTTTATTATTATAGCGACCTACGAAACCTTTGCTTTAGATAAGTTTGGTTCCATTGTCAACCGTTTAAACGCCGATGTCCTATTCATCGCAGATGAAGCACATAACCTGGGAACAAGCCGCCTGATAGCACGTTACCCACACAAGTTCCGTCGGCGAATTGGGCTTTCGGCAACACCGCAGCGTCATTTCGATGATGAAGGTACAGCGGCTATTCTTGAATTTTTTAATGCTTTAGAAAAGCCGACATTCAGGCTGGATATGAAAGAAGCGATAGAAAAGGGTTATTTATGTGAATATACTTATCTGCCTTACATTGTTACGCTGACTGCCGACGAACTGGAAGAGTATAAAGAAATATCGAAACAACTATTGAAATACTTTAATACTCAGACTCAATCGTATGAGGACAACCCTAGGGTAACGGCATTGAAAATAAAGCGCAAAAGGATCATCCATAAAGCGCACAATAAGGCAGACTGCTTAAGGAAATGCCTGCAAAATATATTGGATATTAAAGGTTGCATCCAATACACACTTGTTTATGTGCCGGAAGGCAATGATCCGTTGTTAGATACCCGGCTCA
Source organism: Mucilaginibacter sp. (assembly GCA_036758125.1). Classification (GTDB taxonomy): domain Bacteria; phylum Bacteroidota; class Bacteroidia; order Sphingobacteriales; family Sphingobacteriaceae; genus Mucilaginibacter. The sequence goes on along the minus strand of DAIOXE010000027.1, from coordinate 22,651 downwards.
TCAATGATTATTCAGCCATTGTTACTAATGAATTCAACGTTTCTCAGCATCAATTTATTGGCGAAACTAAAAATCGGGGAACTATTTTAAACCAATTTGCAGAAGGCGAAATTCAGGTATTGACGGCGATGAAGTGCCTCGATGAGGGTGTCGACGTGGCCAGGACAGAAACCGCTATATTTTGCTCCAGTACAGGTAATCCAAGACAGTTTATTCAAAGAAGGGGAAGGATATTGAGAAGGCATCAGGAAAAAAGAGTAGCTACGATATATGATATGATAGTGGTTCCGGATATAAATTCTATCGCGAATCAATCCAATTTATCTATGGAAAAAAGCATACTTCAAGCGGAATTGCGGAGGGTTTACGAATTCGCCAGCCTTTCTAAAAATAAATACCAAGCATTAAAAACGCTCGAAAATATAGCTGACGAATACGGCATCGATATCTTTTCAACTGAAATATCACAATAATGGCAGGAATACAAAATGAAAACGTAATGCAGCAAATAAAGACTATGCTGGAGACATTACAAAAACACGATCCCCAACAATCTAAAATTGTGCTCAATCTTTTGCAAGAAGTTGTGATGGAATATAATTCAGGCGTTCCCAGAAACATAGAACGCAAACTGTACGACATGATTGATGGTGAAACCTACTCAACAAAAAAACATCCTGAACCATGAAAATACATTCCCTTGAACTGGAAAACTTTTTATCCTATTATGATAAAAATCATTTTAGGTTTGGTGACGGACCTACAATAATAATCGGCCAAAACCGGACCGGAAAATCTAAACTCTTCGATGCCATAAATTGGGTGCTTTATAATAAAGCCTATCATACGGATATCGAAGACTGGAGGGAAACCAAGGAGTGGAAAGAGGACTTAGTAAATAACTATGCAAAATCGCTTGCCAGGGAAGGGGAATCCGTAAAAGCCAGCGTTTCGATGAGTTTCGAAGATGAAGAAGGCACAAAATATCTTTTAACACGCGAGTATAAAATTAAAAACAAAGGAAATTCCTCGTGGGACGTGCCCCGAAATCCTACGCTGAGCCTGAGAAAAACAGACCGTATAACCAATGATGCAACTCCATACTGGGATCTGGAGGCCGAAAATCAAATAAAACTGTTATTCCCCCAAAACTTGTCAAAATATTTTCTTTTTCAGGGCGAGAATATTAGCCAGATCATGAGCCTGAATAATAAATCAGATTTTATTAATGCGCTCACAGACCTTTCCCGAATCGAGATTTTTGACAAGGCAAAAAATTACGCAGATAAGGTCTTCAAAACTTTAAAGAAGGAATTCGAAGTAAAAGAAGACAGTAACGATCAGTTGCAGGATAAAAAAATGGCGCTTTCAGCTACCATTGACTCATTGAAAAGCGACCTGGAACATGAAAAGGATGAATTTGAAAACTTCGTTAAGGAAAGGGATACCGCTAAGGAAGTGTTTTCCAAAAAGAATGATGAACTGAAGAAATACGAAGAATGCGCAAGAATTATCAATGAAATTCAACAATTGGAAACACAGAAATCAAGTAAAATTGATTTGCGCGTTCAACTTATTGATAGCCAGAAAAGAAACATATTTGATCAGTGGATGTATGCGGGTACTGACAAAATATTAAAAGGTTTTCAGGAGATTTATAACAAAAACAAAATAGAAAAAAAGATTCCGGAGCCCATAAGGCAAGAATTTGTCAAGGAAATGCTCCGGCTTCATAAATGCTTGGTTTGCGGTAATGATGCTGAGGACGGTACAGCCTTTTATGACAATATTAAATCGCACCTCAATGAAAAAGCGCTTGACAGTGAAACTGAGCTCATCAATAAATTAAGTTTTGTTAGCGAAAACACACTTGAAAGAAATAGCCAAATTTCTGCCGAGATATTCAAATTTTTCAGCCGCGAGGAAGAGTATCACACACTTATTAAAGCATTAGATCAAAAAATCAAAGCCAAAGAAATAGAGCTGAAAGAGAGTAAGCCCGCAGATATTTCGGAGGACGAGTTAAAGCAGCGCAATTTTGCTCAGCTCCAAATTGACCGTGATGTGGCAAAAGGGGATTTGGATAGATTCGAAGAACGAATAAAAGGTTCCAGGGAAAAAATAGTCTATATCACAGGTCTGTTAACCGAACAACAAAAAGATTATGATTCGCTTGTCGAAAACTCGTCTAACCCAAAGGAAAAAGATCGGTTTAAACTGGGAGAAAAAATTCAGGATACTGTTACTAAATTTTATAATAGTTTTTTAACAAAATTGATTGCTGATATTGAATCCAACGCGAATGAATGTTTTAGGCACATGACCGAAAAAAACCCTGCACTTTCAGGAAAAGTTAAAGTCGATTACGACCTTAAGGAGGTTTACACGGTCGATGAAAGCGGTAAACGGCTGATTAACATTAACCAAGCAAATAAGGTTTCACTTCAGATTGCCTTCGTCGCAGCCGTTTTAGCGGTTTCAAACCAATTTTGGAACACCTATTTCCCTTTTGTAGCTGATGCACCGATATCAGCCCTGGGAGGAAATAATAAAGTCAACACCATCACTACTATGATGGATATATTTAAACAATCTGTCATTATATTGAAGGATGATGCCGACACTACGGATAATGCCAGTGTCAGAAATGATGTCGTACGTGCTTTAATTCAAACAAATAAAAGTGTTCAATATGCTTATGAATTAAAGACAATCGGAGAAAAACTAATTGAGCAACGAACAAAAGTCGAAATCTTAAAACAATGATAGAACCTACAGTTTCCGTCAGAATTGACACTTTTCACTACGAAAATACCTATAAACGGCTGTGCCAGTCAGATACAGGAAAAACGAAAAAAGAATTAACATTTCCCACCATGTGGGAGTTGTTTGTATGGGGTGCCATTCTTGGATTTATGGAAGGCGAACCCAAAGAAATTGAAAAACCATATCATACTCCTCCATTCAAATGGCAGAACATTAAGGACCCGCATGAGAAGTTGCTGTATATTATGGCCGTTGAAAAGACAGGTTCATTTGATATTCTGCGAGATGGCGAGGAATTGAAAAGGATGATCGAGAACTATGCGAATGCTGGAATGAATATTATTCAGAATTCATTAGCATTCGACCCATTAGCTTATCAAAATACCGAAAGTTTAATCTATGAAATACAAAACAGATTGACTAGATGATAACTTTGGCAACATTTGACATTCTTGATAAGGAATTAACGAGAGATGTTAGCACCTATCTGTCCATTACCGATGAGTACCGATGGAAAAATTCACAAATTGAATTTCAGCTCGACCCAAATTACTGGAATGAATTTTACACAAAATTAAAAAAGCATCTAGGTAAATTTACTTGGAATGAGTTTAAATATTCCGTTTTCCCAGACTTAGATAAAACGATTGCAACCGATGACATAGGTATTTATCTTTTTGTAATTCGTCCAGAGGAACGAATACTTGAATTGCCGCAGTTTGTTATGTATGTTGGAATTGCGGGTGAGGGCGGGTCAAATCGTCCATTAAAAACGCGATTAAGTGACTATTACAATATTAACAATATAAGGAAGAGAAAAAAGCTTCACAGTATGTTAAAAAAGTATTATAACAATACCTGGGTAATTTACTCTTTGCTTCCAACTATCACATCTGTAGAATTGGAACAGTTAGAAGTAGATTTGCATGGTTTTTTTATACCACCAGCCAATGACCGTGACTTTCCAGTGAAAATCAAGAATATCATCAAAGCTCAATTTATAAGATGAAACAGTCGAAGTTAATTTTACCATGCCTACGAGGTGTAGTTGGAGACTGGGTTTACTACTCTTCAGTAATGACCGCCCAACAAGTAGCAGATTGGATAATGCCAGTAAAAGACATCAGAGAATCTAAAACGTTAGATGAGTATTTACAAAGAGAGTTGAAAGAAGAAAAAAAACAAAAAATATCAAAATATCTTCTTAGCGACAAACAACACTTCTTCAATTCAATTATCGTTGGGCTTTTCGGAACAGTTCCTGATTGGGTAGCTCTATCTTATATGATTGAAAACTATGTTGGTCCTGCTAGCATGGACAAGGACCAACTTGAGTCGGTATCTAGTACAAGTGGCCTTATGGTATTTTCGGGCGATGAGCAAATGTTTGCGTTAGACGGGCAGCATCGGGTTGAAGGTATTAAATTAGCAGTTGAACTCTCAAAAAAAGGCGTCGATGACACAACGGGATTCTGCAGCGATCAGTTTTCAGTTATTTTTGTAGGCCACATTGACGATTTACCTGGCCGAAAACGTTCCAGAAAATTATTCTCTGACATCAATAAGAACGCAAAGCAGGTAGGATTAGTCGACAGAATTAAAATTGATGAAGAGGACATTAACGCTGTAGTGTCACGACGTATATTTGCCGAGTATTCACATTTTAAAGACACGCAACTTATTGCACTTTCTGAAACAACCAACTTAGAAAAAAATGACATAATCCACTTTGCAAATCTTGCCACACTCGACAGTGTATGTAAACGATTAAAAAAACTTTATAGAAAGCAAAAGGGTTTGCCAGAATGGGACGAAGAAAATGTGCAACAATTTTATGGCATCGTTACCGGTTTTTATGACTTCATGATCAAAATAATTCCGGAATATCATCAATTCTTTATTTCCAAAAAGCTGTCTTTAGCTGACGCAAGAAAAGAAAATAAATATTATTTATTCAGGCCAATAGGGTTAAAAATGTTGGCAAATCTGTATGCTTTTTATTACAAAGATTTAGGCTTTTTGGAGAAGAATTTGCCAAAAATAAATTTCACTATGCCTGAAAGCCCATTAAATAATGTGATTTGGACATTTGGAAAAATGACCGCCGGAACGGTTAATCAAAGTTTGGCCTACAACCTCGTACTTTACATGCTGAATTCATTTCCTGACAAAGATCTTGACGGGCTGAAATTAAAGTATCGTGAAATCACAAAAAACAATAGTGCTAACTTGCCTTCTAAAATAGTTATCAATGGCTGAAAGAACAATTAATGACGCCATAAAGATTGCGTTGAAGAATGAAAAGCATGGGCTCACTGTAAAGGAAATATATAATCGCATCATACTACAACAACTTTATAACTTCAACTCGCCAACGCCGGAACATATCGTGCAAACACAAATACGGCGGAGATGTGAGACCCTCGACTTTAAAAGCGCCTTTAAAGAAAAATGGTATAAATTGGTAAGTCCGGGAAAATACGCGCTGAATGCTGATTAACTATATTAATTTTACCGGGAAAAAATATTGGTCATAAGATCATCAATTGAGACATCTTTAATACCTTGGTTTAAGTTTTTCTTTCGAGAGTCATAATTTTTTGAGCTCAGTCCTATATGATTGTTTTTAAAAAAAACGAACCGATTGTCTTCGGTCATCTTTAAATTATTTATGACGGAATATTGATCAGTTTTACGGTAGCGATTCACGTAAACCGTAATGTCCGAAATATGGCAAGGGGCATCATGTTCGCTCAAAAACTCTTCAACAATTGTCCGAATTGTTCCTCCTTTAATAAAAGCATTCTTTTCTTCCCAGGATTTTAACCCAAATGTGCTGGACCTTCCGAAGTATATAAATATTTTCTTTCTGTTGGCGATGGCAGCTCGTACACTGTTTTCTGTCGTTTTTAATTTGGGGTTATTGTCGCTGACATAACTAAATATCTCGGTAATATGAGTTGGCCTGCCGATCTTTTCAAGGGCCTCCATTGCATATTCGTAAATTAACTTGGTTGTAGTTCGGGGAATTTGAATTGTATATTGTTCGCAATATAGTTCTAATTCCCTACCCAGAAAGTCATTTAAACACTCGAGACCTGGTTGTGATAAATCATTGAAAATGTTTCTGATTGAAAATGACTCCTCGTTCTCTCTCCTCACACAAAGCAAGTCTACAAGGATCTGGTAAAGCTTAAGAAATGTCGGTTTATCAGCAAATCGTTTGGAAACTAAATATGCTCCACGAATAGTTTTTACTTCCTTCCATTTTTCATATAGATCTATTTTGGCCGGCCGGGTAAATCTGTCATATTCAGATAAGCAAAAATATCCTTCGCCAAATAAACATTCCATTATAAATGCGGCGTAACCATGGCCCATTAATTCGATCTCATCTTTAATCAATAGTACATCATCCATTGATAATAAAACTGGTTCATCTTCCAATATTAGATTGTAACTTGAGTGAGGCAGCAATTCTTTAAGTTTACAAAATTGGGATGTAAGCTTGTTAATTACATCGCGCCTTCTTTGCCGAATACGCTCCCTGGTAAGCGAAAACATTTTCGCCATATCTTCCAGAGAGTACTCTTTGTCCATGAAGCCAAAATGATTTTTATAGACAAAAAGGCCGACCTTATCATTTCTTAAAAGAAACTCTCCGTAAACGAAGGAGAAATATATAATGGGAAAAGAATTATTTAGATATTGTTCTATTAGCGACTCGTCATTTAAATCCATTCCAAACACCTGCTTGATTTTGATTGCGGCCTTTTGGTTCGGGCTTAATTGACTTTCAACAACACTAAAATACAGCTCCTTTACGGATAAGATAGTTGTATTAATTTCCTCTGCGGTTTTTACACCCACATTCCGCAGCGTTAGTGCTGAGAAATCATTTTTTATAAAATGATGTTCAATTTGTGGCGGAGTGAATTTGTGGTAGCCAAAAAAACTATCTAAGGCATTTTTTGCGCGAACACTTAGTCTGGTAAATTTTTGATTTACTAAATATTCCAGGTTGTCTTCGGATGAAATAATTTCACTTACATCATTACTTTCTGATATCGGTTTAGACTCAAAACCTGCTCCTTTAGCCATTTCCAGTAGCTCTTTGTTCGTACGCTCACCGCATTGGCTCACTCTTAAAAAATCACCCCCGTCCTTAATGAACTCATTTAGGTCCTTAACTGTCTTTAATTCCAGGCGTAATGTAACGTGATAGGCCCGGACGGACATGTCATTTTGTTCAAAAATGTTCTTTAACAATATATCGGCGCTGCCTATCATTTCAATACTAATTCCCTGAGATTCGCAACAACTGCACGAACTGTCGCGATGATTTGATCAATTTCCTCATCATTCGTAAATCTTCCCAAACTAAATCTTAGTGAAGAAAACGCTTGTAGTTCAGTACGGCCCATTGCGACCAATACATGAGAAGGCTCCACTGCAGTCGACGAACAAGCCGATCCATTCGATATCGCAATATCTTTCATACCTACCATAATTGCATCGGCATCCGCGCCTTCAAAGCATATATTGCTTGTGTTGTAAATACGAAAAGCCAAACTGCCGTTTCTCAAAGTGTGCGGTATCTTCAGCAATTCCCCTTCTAATCGGTTGCGCATGCGGCTAATTCGTCTCATGTCATCGTTCATCTCTTTGCGCGATAGAGCAGCAGCAGCTCCGAATCCAACAATACCAGGAACATTCAGAGTCCCGCTTCGTATTCCACGCTCCTGCCCTCCGCCGTGTATAATAGGAAATAATTTAACCCTAACTGGTTTTTTATTTCGAATATACAAACATCCAATTCCCTTTGGCCCATAGAACTTGTGAGAGGAAAAGCTCATAAGATCAATCCCCATTTGATTTACATCTACCGGTATTTTTCCGACAGCCTGGGTGGCATCTGTCATGAAAATAACTCCGCGCTCGCGGCAAAGTTCGGATAGCGCGTTTATCTTTTGAATTACTCCTGTTTCATTATTAACTAGCATGATAGAAACAAGAATTGTATCTCCCTTGATGGCAGCCTGTAGTTTCGATGGTTCAATTATTCCATCCGAGTCTGGCGTTAACCATGATATTTCAAATCCTTTTTTTTCAAGCGCCAAACAGGTCTCGATCACAGCTGGATGTTCTGTCACCGAGGTTATGATGTGCTTCCCTCTATTTTGGTAATATTCAGCTACCCCTTTAATAGCCAAATTTATAGCTTCTGTGGCACCGGAGGTGAAAATCAACTCCTCCGCATCGCACCCTATTAGTTCGGCAATTTGGCTTTTTGATAAGTTTACTTGTTGATTAATTTTAGCGCCAAACTCATGATTGCTTGAAGCATTCCCATACTGATCTGTTAGATAAGGTAACATCTCATCCAAAACCCGCGGGTCTATTTTAGTCGTAGCATTATTATCGAGGTAAATCATTTTTGAATTTGAAAAGAACAATAAAAATATGATTTAAATTGCTTGATTTCAAATATATTAACTATCCTCCATTTCCTGCAACATCTAAAATTCTTCCGGCGCTTACCAAAGCAAGCCATGTTTTCGCCCTGCGAAAACGGCTTGCCGGGATACCCGGACCCGATATGATTCACTTTGTTCATCATATCAATTTTATAATAACAATAAAAAACATTTCGGTTTAGAGAATTTTTACATGCCGTCCCGCTTTCCAAATTGAGGTAAAGGCTAACCCGGATTTGGCAAATCACCAGCTTCCCCTCGCTCATAAAAAATATTTGAGGTTCCCACCCTTCAAGCACCCCAATAATAAATTGCCATTTCTGCACATTTGGTGCTGTAACATAGCAAATAACATGACAGCAATTTATATTCTTTCAAAAAAGTTTAAAATGACGGTGAAAAACATTCAGGACACCTGCCGGCGAACTTGTCAAACAGCGTAATCCGAAAGATGAAATATCGCTGTTTGTGAAGGGGGGTGATGATTTAATAAAAAAATCTTTCAGTAGTATGTCCGTACTACTGAAAAAAATCGAATCAATCCGTTTTGCTTTGCTTTAAAATCTATTAATTAAAATTTATGGCAGCACAAATTATTACCAAAGAAGACCTGGACGAGTTCGGGGAAAAACTATTACAGGAAATAAAAGCTTTGTTGGGGAAACCCACCGATGAGCCAAGGAAATGGCTGAAGAGTTATCAGGTTAAAAACATGCTCAGGATTTCGCCCGGCACACTACAAAACCTTCGGGTAAACGGGACTTTGGGTTTTACCAGGATAGGGGGTATCCTTTATTATAAGTATGACGATATTGTTAAGATGATGGAGGGAAAGAAAACCGCGAAATAATGGGTATCCGGCTGTTTTTTGGTTACAAATGTATCTGGCTATATAATATCCGGGTACAAGCGATCCGGATAGAAAGTATCGGGATACAAAAGAGCTGGTTACAACGTCTCCCGCTACAGAATATCTGGGTACAAGTGATCCGGATAGAAAGTCTCCAGGCACAATATATCCGGATACAAAAGAGCTGGTTACAACGTCTCCCGCTACAGAATATCTGGGTACAAGT
>DAIOXE010000027.1:0-13232 GCA_036758125.1 Mucilaginibacter sp. | reverse complement strand
GATCCGGATAGAAAGTCTCCAGGCACAATATATCGGGATACAAAAGAGCTGGTTACATTATCGCTGGTTACGATTCAATAATTTTTGCGTTTATGGGTAGGCCCCGTATCAGTAAGGAAGCCGTCAGGTCGGTAAACTTCACCATCCGCCTGACTGAAACAGAACAGCGGACGCTGGAAAAAGTGGCGAACACCTGCGGACTGTCGCCATCGGCACTGGTCAGGGAAAAAGTACTCAAAGGCAGGTTCCCCGAGCCCAGGCCCGGACGGATAGACCTGGACACCTACCTCGAATTAAAAAAGATCGGGGTAAACCTCAACCAGCTGACCCGGCTGGCCAACGCTGGCAGGATGAATCAAAAGTTAGTGGAGCTATTGGTAAACCTATGGAAACAACAACAGCAAATCATCAGTCTTTTACTCAATCATGATAGCCATTCAGAAAATCGGTAAAAGCTTTTTAGGCGCGCTTAACTATAACCTGAAAAAACTTTATCATCCTGATCCGATGCTGCGGGCGGAACTACTGGACAGCAACTTTGCCTCCATTGATTCCCGGATGATCCGGCAGGAACTAAAACTCGTGAGAGGTCTGCGGCCAAACCTCAACCGCTATGTTTATCATACGAGCCTGAATTTTTCCAAGGAGGATAAGCCGGACAATGCTCAATTACTGGAAATAGCGCATGAGTATTTAAAAGAAAGCGGGTACACCAACAACCAGTACCTCATCTTCCGGCATTATGATGCTGACCATCCGCATATCCACCTGCTGGTGAACCGGATTTGCTTTGACGGGACGGTTGTATCAGACAGTAATAACTATAAAACGAGTGAGGCTATCTTACGGAACCTCGAAATAAAGTATCGCCTGACCAAAGTGGAGGACAGCAGGAAATCACAATTCAGGGCGGTAAAAAAAGGCGAACTGGAAATGGTGATAAGAACCGGCAAGCCCTCCGATAAAATGCTTTTACAGGAAAAAATGAAAATACTGCTCCGGCAGCCATTCATGACCATTCCCGATCTGATCAAACAGGGTAAGAAAGAAGGCATACATTTTTTATTCAACCAGGCTTCAACAGGAAGGGTAACCGGTATTACTTACTTCCATGCAGATTTTAAGATCAAGGGGCAGGCATTGGGTAACCAGTTCAAATGGGCGGAAATCATAAAAAAAGTTGACTATGAACAAGTTAGAGACAGCGAAGCAATTAGCCAGGCAAACGATAGCACAAGGGCAGCATACGAACAGCGATCCGAAACAGGAGAACCATCAGGAAGAGAAAGAAGAAACAATGCTGAAGCTGCTATACCTGATGCAGCAGAATTCGATGAACAACGTCAAATTCATGAACGGGATAGCCGAAGCGCAGGACAAGATATGGCAGAAAATGAACCAACTGGAAACAATGGCGGCACAGCAGCAACGGGATTGGAAACAGCTGCGGAAACTCTTAATACTGATAGGGAGCTTTTTGATAATTGGGGTAATAGCTATATCCCTCCTTTTTCTGTTCAAATTGCGGATGACGAAGATGATGCACTAAAGCGGAGGAAAAAAAGAGGCCTGGGGAGATAAAAAATTTGATAATTTACCAGCGATTAAAAACCCTGTAAAATGCAGCTTGAGAATTATAAACTGAGGATTTTTGATTTAGCTCAGCGCTGGCGGATGAATTTGCTCACTGAACCTGAAACATTGAAACTGGAAACATGGTTCAGGTCACTGGAAGACACCACCTTAGGCCCTCCGTTGGAAATGTCCGTGGATGCGATGGAAAGGCGATTGCATCAGCTGTTTAATGATGATAAACATGGATGGTCGGATGGTGCTGATGCGCCGCCTCACCCTTTCATCTGAGTTTTATTTACCTTTTAAGAGTTCGTTTTTTTCTTTTTCAGCCAGTAAAAGGCGTTCAAGCAGCGTTACCTTTTCATTGTACAACTCGACAATCTTGTCTATTGGGTTGAAGGTACATTGGTGGTTATATTGATAATTTGGGCTGTGATTTAAAGTAGAACCTTCGTAATTATTTTGAATATTGTAAATAACCGCTTCATCACTATAATTTTTTATGGCTTCGGCAGACACGCCCAACACACACGCCACCTTCGCGAGCACTTCATCCTCAATCGTTTCGCTTTGCTCCATACGGGAAACCGTTTGCTGGCTTACGCCTAATTCGGCTGCAAGATGTTCCTGTTTGATGCCGCGTAATTCACGGATCCGGCTTACTTTTCTTCCTATATGGGTACTGGTTGGTTTAGCTGATGTTTCCATAGGTTCAAATATACAAAGATTCCCGTTGGTAAAAAACAACGGGAATCGGGTAAAATACCAACTCCTTTAGTTCGATACCGCTGTGTACCCGATGAACTTTGAATAATTATACAAAGTAAACAGAAGCGATATGGAAAAGAACCCAATTAACCTTACGCCGTTCCAACTACAGGAACTGCAAAACGTAGTGGCCCTGCTGACCGAACGTTACAGCCCCGATAAACTGATTTGCTTTGGAAGCCTCCATAATAGCAGCGAAGCGAAAAGTTGCTTTTTGCCTTCGGAAAACCAATATAGAAGTCATTATTTTCTTTTGATGGTAACGAAAGAAGCTGTCCGTATAGAACATGATGTGCAGGATTATGTCACCACGCACTATACTGCTGCCACTATTACCATTATTTCACATGGCAGCGAAACCATTGGCGAAGCTATTGCCAAACAGAGCCGGTTCTTTATAACCGTTTACATGGAGGGTTATCTGCTATATTCAGCAGATGGAATGCCGGTATTCTTTAAACAAAAAGTATTGCAGCCTATTGATCCGGGACAAACACTGCAGAAAGCAAGAAAGTATTATAATTACCGATGGAATATGGCCAGTGGGTTTCTGGAATCCGCCGAAGCCTGTTGGGAAGCTGGTTATTTTAATACGATGGCCTTCCTGCTCCACCAGGCTGTGGAACAAACCTGTAATTGCTTAATCCGGGTATTTATGGCTTATCGTGCGGATATCCATAACCTCGACAGGTTGCTCAAGCTATGCCTTTGTTTCTATCCCGGACTGGCTATCCATTTTCCCGGAAATACAGATGAGGAAAGACGGCTGTTTAAACTCTTAAATTCCAGTTATTCCCATGCCCGTTATAAAGATGATTTTGATGTATCAAGCGATGATGCTGATGCCATTATGAACCAGGTGGATGATTTTATGGTACTCGCAGAGGTGCTTTGCCAAAATAGGATCGCCGCATACGAACTGGCCGCAAAGGATGCCGCAGCGCAATTGGCGGAGTACAGCCCTGCATCAGCCGCATCAATGATGGCAGGATAGATCATATCATTTACCTTTAATAACCCCACTCATGGCAAAGTATATCAAACCGGAATCGTTCGTGAATGCAGATACCCCATTTTATTCACTGCCCTTAGTGAATGATGGCTTTGAACTAACTGTTAAAGACCTGAACGGGCATTATTTGCCCTTGCCTAAAAGCAGGAAAAACTTTAAAGGCGTTTGGGCAAGCTTTATCGGTTTTAAAAGAGAGGTTGCTATGTTTCAGGTGAACATGCCGGAGGAAGAACCACACTATCTGTTTGTCCATATCAGTATCGGGGAAATGGAGGTCTGTTGTAATTGCGGGATGCCGGGAGGCCTGTTATGCAAACATGCCTACTACGGGTTACGCAACCTGATGTTTAACCTTGATGAATACAGGTTTGAAAATTATTACTGGCCGGGATACACCAGGGAGGTAACCGGCAGAAATAAATTTTTGAATATAAACGCGAACAAGACATTCAATACTATTCAGCCGGTGAAAGACTATGGTAATTTGTTTAAACCGGGAGTTGGGTTTCAAAAGGGAGATACAATACGTATTGAAAAGCAACGGGAACGCAACTTGCCGCCAACCCGGAAAGGCAATGAACTGGTTTTGGGTTACTGCCTTGTCTGCACCTGCATTCGTGCGGCTTACTACTTGCCTGTATTGATACCCTATCTGGGCGTAACCGATAAGCCGGGCAATAAAATCGCACAGTTTAAGGAATTTATCACCGATAAAAGATCCCCTGCCAAAGTTGACTACACAGACAGCCAGTTGTTCCTTAATGATATATGCTTTGAGCTGTTAGCTGTGGCTAATTCCATGAGCAGCTTAAACGAAGATGAGCATGAGCAGGGGCGTGTTTTAAAGAACAGACAATTGGAATTATGGCACAAGGCTTTAGATGGTGGCATAGCCTCACAGGATTTTGTACATTCCTGCTTTGCTTTTGGGTTTAAATTACTAAAGGGTAAACCTGTAAAGAGCCTGTTGAAGAAATGTTGCCTGGCCGCTTCGTTGCCGGTATTGAGCTTTATTTTAAAGGACAAAGGGGATCATTTCACTTTGCATGCAGTAATAACAAACGGGAATCAGGAAATTCACCTGAACTTCAATAAAGCACCGCTTTTTGTCGCCAGCGAAAATGATGCCATTTACTATTCCCTTGCAACTGTTCAGGACGATGATTTGTTAAACTGGTTGATTGGCTATGATAACTGCCTGACTGTCCTGAAGGCGCATTTCACCCAATTTCATGAGCAGTTCCTGAAAAAATTAAGCGGATGTTATCCCGTTTATGTACAGATGAACAAAGCTAAGGAAAAGGTGTTTTATGATTTTGAGGCATTGGTGGCGATGCTTCATCAATGATGTATTGTCAGCAAATAAAACAGCCCCATTGCAGCTGCGGCAGGCGGCTCATTACATCACGCGTTTAGCAACGCTATATTCCAATCGCCGCCAGCCTCGCTGCCAAAATGCAGGAGTGAAACTCGTACCTCGTAACACACCTGCCTGAACGGCACTTTAAACAACGTATGTTCATAAATTACAAGCAGAGGTAATAAAATATTCGCTTGGGTTGCAGAAAATCCGAATCAAAACCGCTCTGTCGATTTCACCGCAATCACAAAATTAGCACCGCAGGAAAACCGTAAAGGGCATGTAAACCCCGATGAAGGATCGGGGCCCTTGACAGTTTCCCTGCTTGCTGCTGCCGGTTGTTTAAGCGATGTAATGGCCTGGTGTGTGCGCTGGGTATAACGGGGGGGGTCTCATTACAAGAACAGTTGTTTTCAGGTAATACTTCCCTCAATAGTTACTAAAAGGTATCCCATTAAATTTTCAACTTTTTGATTTTTAATCACGGGGCTATCAAAAATCCCAAAAAAATAATCGGGCATTATTCAGGCGGCCGATAAAAAACCGCCTGAATTTCAACCGTTTATTTATTTGATATGCCTTTAGTTTTTTGAATTAATCAGGCTGACAACCACTTTTACCATCATGTCTTTTTCGTCGGGTTTGCTTTCTGCAATCATCAGCGTTAACGCCACCAAAGCATTATCCGCTATTCGTTTTGACCCATCTTCGCGATATAGTATTTTATTCCTTTCCAGGAACCAAACGAACAGGTAAGCGGCGATTCGTTTGTTCCCGTCTGAAAAAGAATGGTTTTTTACCACAAAATACAGGAGGTTGGCAGCCTTTTCTTCTATAGTGGGATAAAACTCAACCCCGCCGAAAGATTGATAAATTGTTCCTATAGAGCTTTTAAAGGAATCGTCTTTTTCGTTGCCAAATAAAGAACTTCCGCCGAATTTATCTTTCAGGTCTTTAATGGCTTGCATCGCTTCTTCATAAGTTGCTACAAATAACTGGTGATCGGTTGTTCCCTCCAGCACTAATACCTGGTGGTCATACTGGTCCAGTATATCTAATGCATAGCTATAGTCGGTGATAACGTTTAACAATCCGGTTGCTTCTTCTGAAGACAGTTCTTTGTTTCTAAGCACATTGCTTAAAAGGGTGACCGTTTGTTTTAACTCATGAAACTTTTCTGCCTGTTCTTTTAACTTTAATTCATTGATAGCATATCCTTTTATCAGGTATTCTTTAAGGACTTTATTTGCCCAGATTCGGAATTGAGTGCCTTGTGTCGATTTAACCCGGTACCCTACGGATATTATCACATCTAAACTATAGTAAGATACAGGCCGGTCTGCATTTGCAATGTGCATTTTTTGCACATTGCTTTTTTCATCCAGTTCACCTTCCTTAAAAATATTGTTTAAATGCTTCGTGATAACTGTTCTATCCCGTTTAAACAGGTCAGTAAGCTGATATTGCGTTAACCAGATAGTATCTGCTTCAACTTTTACGTCAATAGATGTTTTTCCATCCGGGGTTTGATATATGATGATTTGATCGTTAGTCATGATTTTTAAATTTAAGAGTTTTTAATACTAATGTGTGAATGTGTCGCTTTATTAAAATTTTATGCCATTTTAAATTTTAACATCAATGCTTTCATGTCCCGGCCAACCTTTTTCTCTTTTGTCCTGGCGTAGATTTGGGTAGTGGTGATCTTAGTATGGCCAAGCATTTTACTTACCGATTCTATCGGGACATCGTTTCCAAGCGTCACCGTTGTAGCAAAAGTATGCCTTGCCATATGGGTTGTCAGGTTTTTGTTGATTTCACAGAGGTCGGCTATTTCTTTTAAATAGGAATTCATTTTTTGGTTGCTTTTCATCGGGAGCAACCGGTTATTTACCATGCATCCTTCATGTTCCTTATACTTATTGATGATAGCAAAGGCCTGTGGCATTAAAAGGACATTGGCGGATATTTCTGTTTTTGTCCGGCTTGTCTTGATCCATATTTCCCCATCCTTGCTGATAATGACATTTTCAGGGGATAACTTTTGCGCATCAACGAAAGCATACCCGGTATAGCAGCTGAAAAGGAAACAATCCCTTACTTCTTCCAGTCGCCTGATACTGAATTTTTTTTCAGCCAGTTTTTCAAGTTCATCCTCTGTCAGTTCTTCCCTGACTACCTTACGGGTTGTACATTTGAATCCGGCAAACGGGTTCGAGCTGATCCATTGGTTGTTTACCGATATGTTGATGATCCTTTTGAGCCGCTTAATGTAGCTCATGGCCGTATTATGGTCAATTCCTGCCTCTATCTTCAAATACTTCTCAAAGCCGGTAATAAAACCGAATTCAAGCGCGTCAAGATATAAATCCGGCTTGCTATACTTGTGCTGAATAAATCCCGCAACTTTACTGCGGATCGTTTTATACTTTGTCAGGGTTGCCTTCACATAATCTTTACCAACTAAGCTGGCTACGTCTTTGTTATGCTCATCAAATACCTCCAGAAGCGACCGGCGCTCCATCGGATTACCAGTAAACTTATGCTTGATTTCTTCCGCTGAAACGAAGTCACCGGCGATTTGCAAATCGCTGTAAACCTTGAAAATCTCATTGGTGACCTGGTTGAGGTGGTTGTTGACTGTACGGACATCCTCGCCGCTTCCCTTCATGAAGCCTGTTTTAGCATCCCATTTTTTAGGATTGACTTTCTTTTTTAAAGAGATCTCCGCTCTTTTGCCCATTACTGTAACCCTTGCATACAAGGGAATCTGTCCGTTAACATCTGCTTTCGCTTTGTTCGCCCAGATTAAAATTGAAAAGCTGTTTAAATTTTTCATAAAATAACCGTTTTTTAAGTACTTGAATTAATGATTTTTGAACTGTTTTGATACCATTTGGTATCGTTGTAATCCATTCAAAATCAATTAAATACAAGCTATTCGGTTACCTAAATTTAGAGAATTCAAACAGGTAACCGAATAGGTAACCGAATGAACCCTAAAACATGGCCTGAAACGAGCGGATTTGGCATAAAAAAACCGCTTAAATCATTGATTTAAGCGGTTTCGGGTGTTTTTGATACCCTAAAAGCGGAATGGACGGGACTCGAACCCGCGACCCCGTGCGTGACAGGCACGTATTCTAACCAGCTGAACTACCACTCCGGTTACCCGAAGAGCGACCCTCGGATGGGAGGGCAAATATACGCACGATTTTCTATTACACAAGCTGTTTTTTAAAAAACATTCCGGTTAATTGAGTCGTCAGGAATTTATTGATAGTTTCCAGGTAACGTTCAGTCTGCATAATACCGACACACAATTGCGAAATTTGCGTCTCTGCACCACCCGTCTTCTTTCGTACTTTATTGACTTTTCCCAATTTCATACTAAAAAAACTTTTTCTAACCGCTAATCTCTAACCGCTAATCTCTATCTTTGCATCATGATCGATTTGCCTGTAATCCCAGCAATCCAACCGCAACGCAAGCCCGATTGGCTGAGGGTGAAACTACCTGTTGGCAAGGAGTATGCCCACGTTCGCGGTTTAGTTGATGAACATAAGCTGCATACCATTTGCGAAAGCGGCAGTTGTCCCAATATGGGCGAATGCTGGGGTGCAGGTACGGCTACGTTTATGATATTAGGCAATATCTGCACACGCTCTTGCTCCTTTTGTGCGGTAGCTACCGGAAAGCCATTGGCTGTTGATACCGGCGAACCAAACCGCGTGGCAAATTCAGTTAAGCTGATGCAGGTTAAACATTGTGTGATCACATCGGTCGACCGTGATGATTTGAAAGACGGCGGCTCGATCATCTGGGCCGAAACGATCAATGCCATTCGCCGGGAAAGCCCCGAAACTACGCTGGAAACGTTAATCCCTGATTTCAGGGGCGTATGGGAAAACCTTGAACGCGTACTTGAAACGCGGCCTGAAGTAGTTTCGCATAATATTGAAACAGTAAGAAGATTAACCAAAGAAGTTCGCATACAGGCTAAGTATGACCGCAGCCTGGACTGTTTAAAACATATATCAGCATCGGGATTACGTACCAAATCGGGCATTATGCTTGGGCTTGGCGAAACAGAAGAAGATGTTTTGGAGGCCATGGCCGACCTACTGGACGCGGGTGTACAAATATTAACGCTTGGCCAGTATTTACAGCCAACCCGCAGTCACCACCCGGTGATTGACTGGATACACCCCGACCAATTTGACCGTTACAAGCAAATTGGATTGGAGAAGGGTTTCAGATATGTGGAAAGCGGGCCGCTGGTGCGTTCCTCCTATCATGCTGAAAAACACCTGTTTGAAATCTGATAATTCCTTCATACCTTCAACCTGTTGAGCCGGAAGCAAAAAATATCGCTTACAGAAGATGAATTGGTACTTTCATTAAGAAATCGTGAGAAGATTGCGATTGAGGCGCTTTATGATATGTATTCGTCATCGCTTTATGGTGTAATTTCGCGCATAATTGTTGATACGGCAACCGCCGAAGATGTTCTGCAGGAAACCTTCGTAAAAATCTGGCACTCCTTTTCGGGCTATAATTCCGATAAAGGGCGCCTGTTTACCTGGATGGTTAATATTGCCCGCAACCTTGCCATAGATAAAATACGGTCGAAGGATTTTAAGAACCAGCATAAAAACCGGAAACTTGAAAATAACGTAACTTTTATTGACGAACAGAGGAGCACGGTTTACAAACCTGAGTTGCTGGGCGTTAAAGAATTAGTGGAAACATTAAAACCAGAGCAAAAGACAATTGTTGAGCTGGTTTATTTTAAAGGCTATACCCACGTGGAAGCCGCTGAAGAACTGGACGTGCCGCTTGGTACTATTAAAACAAGGCTGCGAATGGCCATATTGCAACTTAGGAAACATTTTAATTGAATTGGAAGACATTAAAGCATATATTGAATCGGGGATATTGGAACTTTATGTTCTTGGCGATGTAACGCCGGAAGAAAAGTTGCAGGTGGAGGCGATGGCTGCAAAACATCCGGCTATAAAAACTGAGTTGGATGAAATTGAGCGGTCGATGGAGTTATTTGCTAAAAATAATGCAGTTGAACCGTCAGAACGTTTGCGCAAAAGGATATTAGACAGCACGCTTTCTAATTTTGATGACGACAGCGCTTTTGCATCACAAATTGTTGATAATAACGATAACATCATCGCATTGTCTGCTGCAAGATCTGCCAATTTTTACAAAATTGCGTTTGCAGCCTGTCTTGCGTTATTAGTGGTCAGCGGCATTGCGCTTGTGTCAATATACAACAAGCTGCAGGAATCAAATACCCGATTAGCGGCATTACAATTAAACAGTCAGCATTTTGCCAACAGGGTAAACCTGATGGACCATCAGTTAAAGATATTCCGCGACGCTTCCTACAAAATTCTCAAATTGCAGGGCACACCTCACTCGCCCAATGCAGAACTTACTGTTGTCTGGAGTCCGGCAAAGAAAAAAGTGATGATTGACATGGGCGGCATGAAAATGCCTGTAAATGACAAGGAGCACCAGTACCAACTATGGGCGCTTGTTGGCGGAAAGCCTGTCGACCTGGGAGTTTTTGATGAAAGCACGGATTCGGCCAACATGAAAGAAATGAAACCCGTTGCTTCCGCTGATAACTTTGCAGTAACCCTTGAACCCCGCGGCGGCAGCGCCAGCCCCTCTATGGACCACATAATGGTTATTGGTAAATTCTGAATTAAATTAGTTAATGGTTGATTGGGTTGGATTAAGTTGATTAAGTTAGCAAGAATCAACTATCCAACCACTCACCTAATCAACCACTCACCACTCAACTAATCTATTAGTCACCACAATTTTACATTCGATCGGCACTATTTTTGCGGGTTTCCGTAATAAAATAAAATTTGGCGCGTCTATAACTCGAGTATTTAGTTCTTTATAAGATCAGTTAATAGTTAAAATAGCGGCTGCACAAATACTTGCGGCCGCTTTTTTTATGCCATTAATTTCGCCATAGTTAACGGTACACGGGCAGCGACCTGGCTGGGCAACACCACGTTCATGCGGTTGGGCAAAGCCAGTTCATCCCCTGCTTTGCCGTGTACATAGGCGCCGATAATACAAGCATCTCCCGATGAATAATTTTGAGCAAGCAGAGAAGCAATTATACCCGTTAATATATCGCCCATGCCGCCGCTGGCCATAGCCTGATTGCTTGTTGTGTTGAAATATATTATGCCTTGCGGGGTTATGATTAAAGTGTAGGCGTTTTTTAAAAGAATATAAAGTTTAAGCTCTTTAGCTTTTTCGATACCTGTCTGCATGCGCTGCCACCAGTTCTTATGCTCGCCGAAAAGCCGGTCAAATTCTTTCATGTGCGGTGTTAAAATACTGTTTTCGGGTATTTTACGCCAAAGCTCTTTATGTGCGGATAAAAGATTGAGCGCATCGGCATCTATAACTATAGGTTTATTATAGTTAGTTAAAACGTCAGTAAGCAGGGCCAATGCATATGCATCTCTTCCCAATCCGGGCCCAATGCCCATTGTATTAAATTTATCCCACTGAATTTTGGGTACATCTAAATCAGGCCTTACTAAGGCCATAATTTCGGGCATATAACAATTCAGGGCTGTAAGCCCGTTTGGGGGTATACATGCAGTAGTTAAGCCCGAACCTGCATATACACAGGCGGAGGCGCTCAACAAAGCCGCTCCCATTGTTTCGGGCTGTCCGGCAATAATAAGCGCGTGCCCGTAAGTTCCTTTATTACTGAACCGCTGGCGCGGCCTGAGCATTTCACGAATGTCTTTTTCTTCCACCGCCAGGTAAGGAGAATTGAGCGACCTTATAAATTTTTCATCGACACCGATATTCACCGCCTCCCAGCATTTAATATACGGGCCTGATTCGGGCAGCAGGAAATTGATTTTTGGCGCCTGGAAGGTGATTACCAGGTCGGCTTTTAAAACCACAGCATCAGGCGGGATCTCTCCGTCAGTAAAAAGCCCGGCCGGCACATCAACCGAAACCACCGTTTTCTGCAATCCATTAATTTGACTAACTAATCGCTTAAAATCGCCTTCGAGCGGCTTATTTAAACCGGTGCCTAATAAAGCGACGATAATGATCTCACTTTCTTCAGGAGGCAGGTTTTCGCCTTTACCGATAGTTGATACCGGCACCGAAGTCTGCCGAAGTCTTTTCAGGTTAGTATTAAAATCGTCTGTTGCTTTGTCCGAAAACCGTGCAATTTTAACATCCAGGTTTTTATACTGATGATCGTCCAGCATCCTCGCTATGGCGAGCCCATCTCCTCCGTTGTTCCCGGTGCCGCAATAAACAGATATGGTTTGATCTTTATCCGGAAAATGATTAATAAACCAGCCCACAAAAGCTTTTGAAGCGTGCTCCATCAAATCAATGGAGGCAATTGGTTCATGAGCTATGGTATAAGCATCGGCTTCACGGATCTGGACGGAAGTTAACAGGGGGATCATATACCGTAAAGTTAAGATTGTTTGTTTTTGTTTGAGCCGCGTTACTAAAGAAAACCTAATTCATTCAACCGGCAGTAAAACATTGGCAATTTTATTATTTACTTTTGTATAAATGGAAGTCCGTGATAATATATTTTTTCCGCGATAATGTATTTTTCCGCTCCGCCTAAGCTGATCAAGGCCTGATGCTTCGATTATGTCCGCCTATTGACCAGGGCAGACGCATTAAAATAATTGGTTACAGTCATGACTTCCAAGCAAATTCATAGGTGACTCCGATGGAGTCTTTCAGGTTTATTACAAATTTTCTATAAACAGGTGGCCCCTCCGGAGCCATTTATTCTTTTACCTGATGGTTTTTAACTCCCTTGGGAGTATCCTGTTTATAGAAAACCCTAAAACCGTGTGCTTAGACCCCATCGGGGTCTCCTTTTAATGCGTCTGCCCTAGCCTATTGAATTAATAAATATTAGTTTTTTAACCCCTGTTTCTTCCATTGCTTTTACAATATTCTTTGCCATCATTATTAACGACCAACGCGTTTCTGCAGATCTTCCGGATACCGGGCGCCTTCTATAATGATATGAGAAGCGGCGTCCTCAATCTCACGAAGATCATCCGCAGTAAGCTCAATGGCCGCTGCACCGAGGTTTTCCTCCAGGCGGTGAATCTTTGTAGTACCCGGAATTGGAATGATCCATGGCTTTTGAGCCAGCAGCCAGGCGAGCGCTATCTGTGCAGGGGTGGCAATCTTTTGCTGCGCAATATTGCCAAGCAGGTCAACCAGGGCTTGGTTTGCTTTTCTTGCTTCAGACGAAAAACGAGGTACAATATTGCGAAAATCTGTGCTGTCGAACTTTGTGTTTTCGTTAATTGCGCCGGTGAGGAAACCTTTGCCCAGCGGACTGAAAGGCACGAAACCGATGCCCAATTCTTCAAGCGTTGGCAGGGTTTCTTTCTCAGGCTCGCGCCCAATGTCACTAAGTTAAGCAAATTTCATATCGCATCTTTCTGATTCTTAGTGATT
>DAIOXE010000026.1:0-86335 GCA_036758125.1 Mucilaginibacter sp. | reverse complement strand
GGTGAACATACCGGCATACTGGATGTAATTGTTTTGAATGATTGGCTGGAATAATTTGAGGTACTGGCATACGGGGAGTACGGGGATTACAAATCCCCGTTAGTCCGGGATTATAAATCCGGACTAACGGGGCGAACATTCGATTTTATTTTTTGGAGGTATGGTTCTGCCGTCAAAGAATACAACATTAATAGTATCATTTTTTCTTAAATCAACTCTTGGCTTAACTTGATAATTCTCTGGACACCAAACATAAATTTTTTGAGCCTTAGTGACATACCCAAATAATAGAAATGGAATTAATAAATAATATTTCATTTTTATAAACTAATGTCTGATTTTCAAATTGCTTGTTTCAATTTTTGCATTGGTATTATATTTCTCTATAAGCATCTCTGCTATTAGGCGAAGGCCTTCAGATTGCTTTGGACCGAGTAAAATTTTCATTTCGTTAAAGGCATTATCTCGAATAGGAATGTCAATATAATCTGAATTCATTTTATATTGATTTTGAAATTTATCGTTACTGGTGGGTTTAAATCCATGTCTGCCAGGGTAAACAATTATTCTATATCTTACTTCTGACTGAAAACGCCAACATGTATTCTTGTACATACCGACTCTTGGTGCCCAAATTGTTCTGCTATTTTTACTTAAACTCTCCACTATCTTCGGCTTCAATAATTCTTCATCATCGGTATATTGCATATTAACTAAATAATGTTCACCCTGCTGTGGAATCCAGCCACTATCAAAATGAAGTCCATTGAAAATAGTGCTTCGACTAAATGGAACATCACTCATTTTAGTTAAATCATCAAATGAATAGTGATTAAACGGATATTTAGGCAAAGCAATCCTAACTCCTGACATATCTTTCGCATACATATTCCATATTGGTATGCTTTCTTCTGTTTCATCCGTCCAACAACTTACAAATACAAATTGCCCATATTCATCAACATCGGCAGCAATACCCTCATTTAAATCATCAACTGTGTCTAATGCCTTAAATCTTATATTCTTACTTTTCAAGATAAGAGCTAAATTTTCAATTGAAGTATAGTGATATAAATAATCCACAAGCTACAAATTTAAACTACTGATTACTTCCCGATACTCGGATTTTTAATTGCGATGGATTTGATTAGATCTGTTAAGTATTTATCGGCAATCTTTTTCATACAAGCCATTTTGGGATTTTCATATCCATTCCACATTGCCGTTTGTCCCACGACTTCCTTCGATTTTACCAACAAATCACCATTCTTATTATTAACAATTGCAATTGACCCACTCGCTCTACCCATGCCAGTTTTGCTGATTATGCACATAATTATATAATCAGCACTATCTTTTTTAAAAGTAATTTTGTAATTATCAGATAGCAGCTTATCAACTATTGGTTGCTCATAACCATTATCTGTTTTTTCAACGTAATTTTTTTGGGCTTTAGAGGCCAGGCAAATAAATAGCAATAAGATTATAAGTAAATTTCTTTTCATGGGTTTAATTAAAACATACTTTGATTTAGCATGAAACTGTTACCTTCTATTTTAATGGATTTATTTATATGCAACACCTATGAGTTTTACTCCCCAATGGTCAGGCTTATCTTGTAAAAGAACTATTGAAGCTCCTAATTTGGCAGCATTTTTTTTCAAATCTTTGCGAGCATTTTTATCACCTAATCCCTGGGCATAAGCACCTCCCCAACCCGATTTGCCTATTACTTCACCAAGCTTTGTTAAACCTTTCACATCGTCTGGATTTGATGTAATTTCAACTTTTTCCCAATCCTTTTCACCGTTAACAACTGCTAATTTTTTTTCTCCGGCACAATTTTCCTCCCTGCCACTCGCATAAATAATTTTTATAAGGCTATTTTTATATTCGGAATTTATAGATTCTTCATTAGGATATGTAAATTCAACCATATCAGGGGTCGATCGTACAATTTTCACTTTTAGGGTATCACCATTGCGTTTAATGATCTTGTCTTGTGCGTTTACAAATTGAATTAAATGGAATAGTAGTGTAAATAAGATTAAGGTTTTTGAAATGCTCATATAAATTGGTTGTTGCGAACTTTAACGTGAAGTAAAAATATGTAAAATATGCATTATACTATATTTTAAGAGAATTATTCCATATTCATCTCGCCCGTTCAAGTGTCCAGCCTTGAACACATAAAATTTTGAGCGTCCATGCTCACTTGGTAGATTGAACATCTCTTACAGTTCATAATCGGGAGCGTGGACGCTTCCAACAAAAGTCATTCAAGTGCGGACACCTGAACGGGCGGGGAAGCCACCTGTGTTATACTGATTGAATGCCTGGAAAATCTTTACCTATGCTATTGAAATATGCTCTTACTTTACGTCTCCAACTACTTCTGGCAACTGCCCAGTTTTTTTCTCCATCAATAAAGTCAACACGGGGGTTAGAGTGACCAGGCCTTGAGGTGCTGCCTTTCATTGGCTCTTCAAATTTTAACAATAGAGCTGGGTTATCGACAGGGCTACACTCCCCGTCCTGATCAAAAATATTTTCGTGCCCGGGCTGATTGTAATTCTCTTGTCTGTTTTTCAGCAAATCCATTAATTCATTCAATGGTATGTGATCTGTGATATAATCCAAGTCATATACATCTTTATGATTAGCTCGATTAGACGCACTCATCAACTTTAATGACCCAATGTCATATACATTCATCAATTTGATGCCATTGATGATTTCAGGCTCCCGATGAGTTTGCATATTCTGTAATATTTCTACTTTAATGGCTGTCTCGCCTTTGCGGAGGAAAAAACGTTGAAACAGAAATTGGTCATCTTCGTCGCAGGGATAGTCTATAGCAAAAACGTTATGGCCATAAAAAGCCATTACTTGTTCTTTAATAACTTCATAACCTTGTTTTCCAATAATGCCTGGGAAAAACAGATCTATATCGTACGATATGCGATGTCCATACCGAATTGCTAAATTGGTTCCGCCACCAAGGCTACTTTTGGATAGCGAGGGAAGTTGCTGAAGTTCAAGAATAGTTTCAATCAAGCTATCGGAAAGGGCCTTCATTTAGAAAAGCGAACAAATTGTTTAATATGATAGCGCCTGGCAACCAAACGACAGATCTGATTACTAACTCTTTCCTTTGTGTCTTTTAACTCACGGGCAATAACCGCTTTTGGATAAATTATCTCAAGTTTTGCTATATCATTCGTAAAAGTCAATGGAGTTGTTGCAATTAATGCCCTTGGAATAATAAGATCGCGATCATTATCAATGTCGAGACGTGACATATCAACATCCCAAAATAAGTGCTTTGGAAATAGTTCTTTAATATGGACATCTCTTGTCATCATATACAAATATACAAATATTTCTATTAAGGTATTTCAATAAAGTCAATAGTGGCATTAATCAAGCGTCTTGGCACAGCGAATGGATCAATATATAATGTTTCCTCCAACAGATCTTTCCAAATAATGAACCCTTTTTGATTATCCGGATAATCATGTAAAATACTACTAAACTGTTCGGGCTTCGTTTCAAGATATGGCTACCACCACTCACATAGTTTTGTAAGTGGGTGATAATCAAAGTGGAGAATATCGGAGTCGAACCGATGACCTCTTGCATGCCATGCAAACGCTCTAGCCAGCTGAGCTAATCCCCCTTTTTTCAGTTTGCAGTTTGCAGTTGGCAGTTAGCAGGAGTAAATCTGCAAACTGCCCACTGGAAACTGGCTTCCGCGGATGGCAAAAGTAACAAAAAGTTGAATAATAGCAAAGATGAATTAAATATCGAATAATGAATTTTGAACACCAAATTTCGAAGTTTTTCTCCTTCATTATTCGAAATTCAATATTCGGTGTTCGATATTAAAAGCATTGTAAAGTTCGTAAAGCTCAGCCCCCCTAAAATAAGTAAAGCCCCTGATGGGCAGGGGTCTTTACTAACCAATTATAAACCTAAATTATGAGAAGACTTGTTTGTTTTATTTCCGGTGTAAATGTAACACTAACATTTAACATTTGCAACAAATTTTTTGTAATTTTTTTGTAAAAAACCTGTTTGCTCCTATTTGATTGTCAAAAATATAAACATTTTGTTAAAAATATGTTAATTTTTTCAAAAAAGTTGCAAAACATGAAAAATTATTTACTCAATTCAAAAAATATACAGTTTTTCACAGTTTTTTTAATAAAATATGACATTTAAGACAACTTTATTGAAAAAATTAAACGGACGTTACTATAATATGAGGAAATTTGTTGAAAAAAATAAAAATGGCATTTTTTTCCTCTTTTTTGTAACAAAAACAGAATTTTTTAATGATTTTTTTATAAAACCTTTTAAATAAAAAACCAACTAAATCGTAGAGACATATTTTGGAAAATTTCAGTTAGATTTTCTATTCATTTTCTGCATGTGAAAAAATAATGACTACTGTTTACAACAAGTTTTATACAATTTCAGACACTTTTTGAAACAGTGAAATACTTCTAAAAAGGGTTTAATTCTTTTTTTGCGGTATTGCAGACCCTGTTGCTAATTCTCGTGATTAATATTTACAACCTTTCAAGTTTTGGCACTGAATTAGACTATTGCTTATCAAATCCGGCAGAGCATGGTTTCCGTAAGTAAAAAAGGGAAGAAGAAAGGCGAGAAAGAATGGGACAATCCTTTAGATCCGGAAATGACATCGGATGAAAGGGATAAGGAACAATTATTACGTCAATATAAAGAAGCTAAACGCAGAAAAGATAATTTAACCGAAGACACTAATACTGATGAACAAACCAAATAACCATTAACACTAAAAAAACTTAACCATGAAAACTCACAGGAAAGCCGCAGTAAGCAGATTAACAATTCGTTTTGACAACGAGCTAAAAAATATCCTTACAAATGATTTGAAATTATTTATGGCCAGGAATCCATTTTTAACACGCAACAAACAGGCTATAGTGCAACAAACGTTGTCAGTAGCCTGACCATCATATATCTACCCTGCAATATCTATGAAAATCATAAAGCTTTCCGGACAACCGGAAGGCTTTATTTTTTTGATGCGTATTTTATGATCAGTTCAGCAGTTTTAGCGGAGGCACCGGGTTCCCCCATTTTCTCGTCCAGTTTGTCATAATTGTTAAGCATATTTTGGCGGTAGCTTATATTGTTGAGGATATTATCAAGTTCGGCCGCTATGTTCTGCGGCGTACAATCTTGTTGTATAAGTTCTTTAACGACCGTGCTGTCCATTATAAGGTTAACTAGCCCTATAAATTTTATTTTTATAACAGCCCTCGCTATGCCTATAGATATTGGGTGCCCTTTATAAACTAATACCTGGGGAACGTTAAATAAAGCAGCTTCGAGCGTTGCCGTTCCTGATGCAACTATAGCTGCTTCGGCATGGCTTAACAGATCGTATGTTGCGTTAAATAGTACTGGGATACTCTTCCTGTTGAAAAATTGTTCATAATAGATCCTGTTAAATGACGGCGCCCCGGCTACAATAAACTGGTAATCCGGGAATTTTTCGGATGCGCTTATCATCTCTGGCAGCAAGCGGCTGATTTCCTGCCTTCGGCTTCCGGGCAATAACGCGATTATTTTCTTTTCGGGCAGTTGATGGTTTTTAAAGAAATCCGCACCAGGTTTAAATGCTGCAACCGCATCAAGCAATGGATTGCCCACATAATCAACCTGCATACCCCATTTCTTGTAGAAATCAACCTCGAAGGGTAAAATACAAAACAGGTGGTCGACTATTTTTTTAATTTTAAGTACCCGTTTCTGGTTCCATGCCCAAACTTTTGGCGAAATATAATAGCAAACCAGCAGGCCATTCTTTTTAGCAAATTCAGCAATTTTTAAATTGAAGCCCGGAAAATCGATCAGTATCAAAACATCAGGTTCCCACGCGGCGATATCTTCTTTGCAAAATTTCAGATTTCTTAAAATGGTGTTTAGGTTGGCTGCCACTTCAAAAAAACCCATAAAGGCCATATCGGCAAAATGTTTAACAATTGTGCCGCCTTCGGCTCTCATCAGGTCACCGCCAAAAAAACGGAAATCAGCCTGCTTATCCCGCTCTTTTAAAGCTTTCATTAAATTGGCCCCGTGCAAATCGCCCGAAGCCTCACCGGCCACCAGGTAATACTTCATCTAATCGGGTGAATTTTAAAAATGAAAATTAACACCATAAATACAAATGTAGCCAGCATTACCCCCCTAACAGTTTTGTCGGCCTCTTTTTTATAACTAACCCTTAATAAAACAAGGTTTAAAGCTATGGCGATGAAATAGGGCAGGGCCGGCTTGTTGATCAAATAAAAGTTGTTTTTTAGCGAATATGCCGCCACGGAAGCAATTGCAGGAAATATCAAAGCGGCTAAAATGCCGGTGAGCATACTATTATTGTTGAGCATAAACCCAAAAGTACGATTGCAGGTAAGATTTTAAATGTTTTATTTTTATTAACTGACGCGGAGTTTACTCACCCGATCTACGCTTCGCTGGATCACCCTCTCTACCGCAAGCGGTAAAGAGGGTAAAAAAGAAAAAGTCGTTTCTTAACCCTCTTTTTTGCCTGCAAAAGAGAGGGTGGACGAGCGCAGCGATGTTCGGGTGAGTAAATCGCCGACATGCTATTAACCCTTCGCAATACGCTATTCCTCAAACCTCCACCCATGCAACAATGGTATAGCATGATGCGCCGTCATATCAAACTGCACCGGGACAACCGATACGTAATCATGCTCCAGTGCCCAAACATCAGTATCCTCGCCGCCGTCATTTAATTGAAATACACCTGTTAGCCAATAATAAGGACGATTATGCGGATCCAATCGCTCATCAAAATCCTCGGCCCATTTTGCATTGGCTTGCCGGCATATTTTTATGCCTTTTATATGCGGCGTATGCGGGAAATTGACATTAAGTAAAGTACCTGTTGGCAGACCATTTTTTAAAACCTGCACAGCTATATCCTTTACATATTTTATACAATGGCTGAAATCGGCCTGTAAGGTGTAGTCATCCAAAGAAAACCCAATGGATGGTATGCTTTCAATGGCCCCTTCAACCGCTGCCGACATAGTGCCTGAATACAATACATTTATAGAATTATTTAAGCCATGATTGATACCCGAAACACAAAGATCAGGCTTCTGGCCCTTAAATATCTTATTCACAGCAAGCTTAACACAATCAACCGGGGTGCCGGAGCAGCTATACATTTCAATGCCTTTGTAAATATCAACCTTATCCAATCGTAAAGGCTTGCCAACTGTAATAGCATGTCCCATGCCTGATTGCGGGCTATCCGGCGCAACTACTACAACCCTGCCCAGTTCCATCATCACATCTATTAAGGCCTTGATACCGGGAGCGGTGATGCCGTCATCATTTACAACAAGAATAGTAGGCGCTGATTTCTTCATTTGGCGCAAAATTAGTTATATTTGATTTATGCTTGCTGTTGAAAAGAAAAAGAAATACACTGTGGATGATTACATGATGCTGGAGGAAGGTGCACCTTTTCAATTAATTAATTATGATTTAATTATGTCACCTTCACCTATTCCTTTACACCAGGTAATTTCTCGTAGAATTACTCAGGCTATGTCTAATTTTTTAGACAATAAAAACGACAATGGATTTTTGGTATATGCCCCTATGGATGTAAAGCTTGATGAGGGAAATGTATTACAGCCTGATATTCTTTATATTACGGAAGAGAGGAAGGGTGAACTTGTTAAGGAACGTATAGAAGGCGCTCCTGACTTAGTTATTGAAATACTTTCTCCCTCAAATGCATATTATGACTTGCGTCAGAAAAAAGATATTTACGAAAAGTATGGCGTTAAAGAATACATAATAATTGACCCCATTGCACAAAACGCTGATCTCTATGTGTTAAGAGATGGCGTATACAATCTTCACCAAAAAGCACAAAAGAGCGAACATTTAAATTCAGTATTGCTTCCAGGATTCAGCATCGACTTAGCCATGCTGTTTAAATAAAAAAGCCCCGTTTGCCGGAGCTTTTCAAATGTCATAAACTGTTTATCCACTTCACCAGTTCATCGCGCGATTTTCCTGTTTTCTTTTGAAGTTTTCCTAATGTCTCATCGTCTTTGCCTTCCTCATAGGCAAGATCGTCGTCAGTAAGATGGCCATAAGCTTGTTTTATCTTTCCTTTTACCTGGTTCCAGCCACCTTTCAATTGTAATTTATCCATGATGTTTTTTATTTAAGATGTATTGTTATAACATCAGGGACATCATTTTGGTTTTATTAGTTCGTCTATGAACTATGAACCATCAACTATGAACCTCTTCACAACGCCCCTTCCTTAATCTCCTCCACCACAGCAGGATCAAGTAAGGTAGAAGTGTCACCTAAATTACCGGTATCGCCCTCTGCAATTTTGCGTAAAATGCGACGCATGATCTTTCCTGAACGGGTTTTTGGCAAACCTGTTACAAATTGTATCTTATCTGGTTTTGCTATCGCCCCGATGATCCGGGCAACGGTCATCATGATATCTTTTCGGGTAAGTTCCTCATCTCCGTGCTGATTAGGGCAAACCACAAACGCGTATACACCCTGACCTTTGATTTCATGCGGATAACCCACGACCGCCGATTCCACCACGCTGCTGTGCATATTAATAGCGTTCTCCACTTCGGCGGTGCCAATACGGTGACCGGACACATTCAGTACGTCGTCGACCCTTCCGGTGATGCGGTAATAGCCGTCTTCATCACGCAAACAGCCATCACCGGTGAAATACAGGTTTGGGTAAGTCGCAAAATAAGTTGCGCGGCAACGCCTGTGATCGCCATAAGTGGTACGCAGCATACCCGGCCACGGAAAGCGGATGCATAAATTTCCGCTTACGCCGTTACCTTCAATAATTTTACTATGCTCATCAACCAAAACCGGCTGTATTCCCGGTAAAGGCAAACCGGCATAACTTGGCTTGGTTGGCGTAATGCCCGCTATAGGCGAGATCATGAAGCCGCCGGTCTCCGTTTGCCACCAGGTATCAACAATCGGGCATTTGCCCTGACCGATCTTTTCATCAAACCAATGCCAGGCTTCTTCATTTATCGGTTCGCCAACTGATCCCAGTTTTTTAAGCGAGCTAAAATCCTTGCCCTTCAATACCTCATCGCCAAAACTCATCAGCGAGCGGATGGCTGTTGGAGCGGTATAAAGGATATTCACCTTATATTTTTGCACAATATCCCAAAAACGCCCCGGGGTTGGCCATGAAGGGATACCTTCAAATAGCACGGTGGTCGCGCCCTGCGAAAGTGGCCCGTAAGTGATATAGGAGTGGCCGGTTATCCAGCCAATATCAGCCGTACAAAAATAAACCTCGCCTTGTTCGTATTGAAAAGCGTTGGTAAAAGTATATCCTGTGTAAACCATGTAACCTCCGCAGGTATGCACCACGCCTTTTGGCTTGCCGGTTGAGCCGGACGTGTAAAGGATAAACAACATATCTTCGGCATCCATTTCTTCAGCAGGAAAATCTTCATCCCCCTGTGTTTCTACCTTTTTTATCTCATCTTCCCACCAAACATCGCGGCCTTTTATCATGGAGACCGGCGTACGGCTGCGGGTAAGCACGATAACCCGTTTAACGGAGTGGCATTGTACCAGCGCATCATCAATAATATTTTTTAAAGGAATTTCCTTAGTACCCCTATAGCCGCCATCGGCAGTTATAACAATATTGCAGGTGGCATCATTTATCCTGTCGGCAATGGATTGTGCCGAAAAGCCGCCAAAAACAACCGAATGGATAGCCCCTATCCTGGCGCAGGCTAAAACTGCTATTTCAAGCTCCGGAACCATCGGCATGTAGATGCATATCCTATCGCCTTTTTTGGCGCCGTTATTTTTAAGCACATTGGCAAACTGGCAAACTTTTTCGTAAAGTTGACGGTAGGTCAATATGCGATGATGCTCAGATGGGTCATTCGGCTCCCATATAATGGCCGGTTTATCGCCCAATTTATCCAAATGGCGGTCGAGGCAATTTTCAGTAATGTTAAGTTTTGCGCCCTGGAACCATTTTATCAGCGGATCTTTAAAATTCCATTCCAGTACTTTGTCCCACTTTTTGCGCCACAAGAAATTTTCGGCTACACCTTCCCAAAATTGTTCGGGCTGTTCAACACTATGCTTGTAAACTTGCTTGTATTCTTCAAATGAGCTGATTTTCATCGGGGTTTTCATAGACTTAAAAATTGGTGGCGTAAATTAGTAAATTTCGGGTTAAGTGGGCAATAAAAATGATCTTTTTAAAATATTTTAAGAAGTTTTATTTAGGTAGGTGATGACCCGCACTCGTGCTCGGCTGACAGGTAACGGGCTATTACGGGAATGCCTCCTGATTACAACTGGTATATTGGAAATCAATGGATCAAGTATACGAAGCCATGGCACTGGTTCATTACCTGTCAGGGGCACATGAGAAGCCCAACGTTTTAGGCCTGCGCGGATTCTCGCGCGAGGTTGGGGATAATATAGCTTTTGGTATGTATCTCATTAAGTATAGCTTTTAAATAAATTCCAATCGTCAATTTGAAATTTAATTATAATCAGTTAGTCAGAGGTTTAAAATAATATCTTTAGATTTAAATTTGATATAAATCTAATGGAAGGAATTCTTTATGTATAAAATCGGCGGCATTTTATTTTGTATTCTTGAAGGGATATTGGTTGCAAATTTCGGTTGGATGGCTCTATTGTGGTCTACAATAGGATTTTTAATCGGATTGTTTGTATCAGCAAACATAATATTACCAATTTTAATGGGGGTGCCAATCGCTTTTTTTTACCTATCAAAGAAACAAATAAGACCGAAAGTATTTTTCGCATTATTACGAACGCCGTTAATTTGGTTCATTGTTTTATTCGTATTTGGTTGGTTTTTCCCTTCTGTAGTTGACTGGTTATCGAGAAATGAAACGTTAAACATCGGTGTTTCATTTGGATTTATCCTTATAATATTGTCGCCTATTTCAAAAGAGACACGTAAAGATTTTAAAAGTGATTTCGATAAATCGTATGGTCGTTATTATACAGAACAAAATAATTTTAAACTTAATTTCATAGACCCTAGTAATAAAAGGCAACTTAAACAAATTGAATCGGCAATAAAGGTATTTTCAAACTTATATTATCACACAATTTCAAACTCCAAGGATATTTTACTTTTCAAATATTCTGATTCGAGATTTCGATATATGATTTTCTGTATGAGCACATTTATTAAATCATGCGAGGGTCTTTTGGATACGTCTGATTTATTATTAAAGGAATGCTTGCATTTCATATCAGCTACCGTTACATCAAAAGATAGCGTTCAAGATTTCTTCAACGGACCGGTAAACATTGAAGAAGTTGAAAATAGAGGTTTAAGCTATCTAAATGACTTCCTGGAAAACTGGACTGACTATTTTAACGCCTGCAAAATTTCTGATAAAAATAAAGCCACACAAATAATATGTTCAATGATCCACTCTACTGAATCAGATGAATATATGAATGAGAGCTGTATTGAACGGCTCAGGCCATTAGCTTTTGAGATCGAAGATTTTATGCCTACTATGCGAGATGTGTTTGTTGAACTAACTGAAAAATGAATTTAATAATCTAGGCATATCTTCTTTTAAAAACCAGTTGAAATATAAAAATTAGCGAATAGTAAAAAGATCCAAGTAATAATAATCCAGCGACATAGGGGGTTAATTACCCGCCAGATTATTTATACAGCAGTGCAAAAGATTATTATACAGAGGAAAAAGGTTTACTGCCTATTATATTGTTAAGCTGATCTTAACACATTTTAGGTCTAAGATACGCCGCGCTAATCATAGACCAGGGGGGCTGTCGAGAAACCGTCTCGTGAAACTTCATTTTTAATTGAGTTTGTCAGTTTGTCAACTTCAAAATCAAGTCCTTTTTGGTTACTATTTTTCACTCAGCTAAGTTACAAAATAAAGGGCAGGAATTAATTGTTTAAGTCAAGAGATTTAACAAGTTCAGGATAATATTTCTCTACAATAGGCTTAATCAAATCTATTGCTTCTTTCTGCATAGTTGGAAGTGTGATTGTTTTTGGCGGCTTAGAACCAATGGCTAATCCAGCCTTGAACGCAAACTGCCATTTATCAGCATTGAATACAAATGAAAAGAATTTTTCAACAAGCTCTGGGTATTTATAACCAAAAGCAATCCCTTCTGCACTGAGTGTGGGTAACAATACCATCGCAAGCTTATATGGAACTTTACTTTTATAAACTTTTGGGTTAAACCATTCACCATTAGGTAAAATTTTAGAATCCTGAAATCTCTTAGTTAAATCAAGAGCTTCAGTACCAAAGAAAAAGTCAAACCAGTTTTTATGTTCGGGTTGATATTTCTTATAATGTTCTATTGCAGCTGCCGACATGTAATCGGTAACACTTTTCTGTTTGCCTTCTTCAGAAAATAAAATTGCAAATGTTTCCATTTTGTCACGATATGTGTACCCTAAAGCACTACTCATTTCAAAGAGCATTTGTGTTTGCTCCAAATATTCTCCGAACAAAACATACTGTCCACTAAATAACCCTTTTTTTGTAATAGAAGATAGTGCTTGATATGCTAAGTAGTTAATCAGTGATGGTCGTTCCATATTTACTCGAAGATTTTAAGTGTCCTGTTTTAGTGAGTTGCCTAAGCATGACGCACAACGTTTAAAAGTACGAAAAACCAACGAACGCGTAAACCAAACTTATACTACGCAACTATAAGATTTTGGTATAAAATAAAGCCCCCCTAACACTCGCCTACACTTCCTCCTTTGTTTTTTCATCATTTTGATGTGGTAGCCCCCCCCTTTGCGATATTGAAAAACAGAAAGCCAAAATTCAGCATCTGATTTAACCCGTCCGCTTTTCCTTAGAAAACGGCTAATACAGAAAAGTATAATTGCAACATTGCTTCCATTATTTATAGGTATTCGCTCTAAATACAATAAAACATTAGGAAAAAAAACACCAATCATTACACAAATCGCTGTCATCACCAGAGGAGTTCTTAAAACAACCAAAACCGAAACGGGTTTTATCTTTCCTTTAACCGAATAATATATTGCTTTTGGAAGCATATAAAAAACCGGCAAAATTATCGTGCCAAAAAGTATTGAGCCGATAACCAAACCGACTACAAATAATAAAACATAAAGCGTTGTACTCATTTTATTTTATTTAATAAGGTTTACGGTAGTTCAGCTATCACATCTTGTGGCTTTTGTCGTTTCTCTTTTTTCTTTGCCATGTTGCAAAATTAGGTATATTTATATATTATGAATAGTGAACAAAGTAGAGTTTTAAAACTATATAAGGATAAATTAATAAAAGAAAGGATTGATATTGACGGTTTGTTTATTTACACTTTTAATTTTATATCAGAGGAAAATGGCACAGTAGAAATAATAGACCTTAATTCAAAAAGAGCTTACAACGGTTTATTCATGCTGCATTTACAACAAGATTATAGCGTTAGAATAACTATGGAATCATTTGATAATGATTTTACAAATCCTGTTACTATGAAAAAAGCCTCTACTTTATATTTCGAGATAGATGACTTCATAGAACGTCTAACAAAAGAGCTAATTTTACCTCAAAATCTTTAAATTCAGGGAGATTTAATCTTTTTAAGCGTGAGGTCCCGCGCGGGCCAAAAGAGGTGGTGCACTCGTGCGGCACTGACAGGTAACAGGCCAACCCCAATGGTACTCAATTACAAC
Source organism: Mucilaginibacter sp. (assembly GCA_036758125.1). Classification (GTDB taxonomy): domain Bacteria; phylum Bacteroidota; class Bacteroidia; order Sphingobacteriales; family Sphingobacteriaceae; genus Mucilaginibacter. The sequence continues at coordinate 72,504 of DAIOXE010000026.1, read as the reverse complement.
CCCAACTCCGCTATATCCGCCATCGCCAGAAACATCTTTCCGCTGTCGGGCAACAGGATAAATCCAAATTTTTTGTAGAAGGCAACCGCATCTTCATCTAATGGGTCAACAACCACTCCGATTGACCCTAAGCTTTCACCAGCAACAGAAAAGCTTCGTTTTAGGGCGTCGATTAACAGGATACCCCCTAAGCCTTGTCCTTTAAATTTTACATCGATTGCCAATCTTCCAAGCAGGGTTACGGGGAGCGCTTTATAAGAACCCGGCATCTTCTTTTTAATGGCTTCCGGCATCAATTCAGCGGGGATGGATGCATTTGAAAGTGTATAGTAACCTTTTATCGTAGTGTCCTCAAATAGTACAAACACTACGCATAGTTTACGCTTAACGTCCTGGCTTGCTTGCGTATGCAGGTAATTATCAAGCATAGCTGCACCACAACAGAAATCCTTTTTATTTAACGAAGCATTGAGCAGTTCTATTTTAACGCTCATTTATTCTCTTGTATGAATAATTTATAACGTTCTGCGGCATCGCGTAATTTTTGATTCGGGCCCGGAGGATTCATTATCGCATCAAAAAATATTTCCCGGTCTTTTTCAGATGCGAGGATGGTATTGTGTTCCTGAATAATGGTATTGGCTTTTTCCTGCACCGCATTAATAATAAAATCGGTCAGTGTTCTAAATCCTCCCAAACTGGCTGCATATTCAAAAAGCTGTTTTTGAGCTTTAGGTATTTTGGCATCAAACCTGGCTTTTCCCGATAGCGTTATTTGTTTTTCCATAACGAGTACTTGTTGTAGCAAATATACGGAAATAATCCGTACAATATATGGCGCTATGACGTTTTGTGTGTAATATATTCAATAAAAGAGAGGCAGAGCCTCGGCCAATTTTGTAACAACGGATTTCAATCCGTTGAAAAGAAGCAAAAAATAGTAAAGAGCCGTAGGCTCGGCCTATATAATTAGGCGGTTAAGTTATTTGGCAGTCAGTAAAAACGGCAAATGCTGGTATCAATTTAGCCGTATAATATAGACCGTGCCTATGGCACTTATATTATTGCCGGGTACAGGCAACGGGTTGAAACCCGTTGTTACAAAATGTTCGAGCCTTTGGCTCTTTAAAAAGAGATTTAATCCCGGATTTAAGCCTAAAAATCCAATACGCACGCTATTCGTCATAGAACCCAAAATATTTTTTAAATCACTATTGCCTATTCAACTTAAAATCCTGATATTTGCAAACTCTTTACAAAAAGGGACATAATTAAAAAGATTTGTCATGTCAAGAATTTGTGATCTAACAGGAAAAGGATCTTTGGTTGGTAATAACGTTTCAAACTCAAACGTTAAAACAAAACGCAGGTTTCATCCAAACTTAAAACTTAAGAAGTTTTATATTCCTGAGGAAGATAAGTGGATAACCTTAAAGGTTTCAACTTCGGCTGTTAAAACTATCACCAAAAATGGCATCAGCGCCTGTATCAATAAATTTGTAAAAAAGGGGTTTATATAATTGGTGAGTAAGTTGATTGGGTTGATTAAGTTGCTTAGGTTTATTCCGGCAGCAATTTCAATTCACTAATTCACTAATTCACTAATTCAATAATTAAAAAGAGATGGCTAAGAAAGGCAACAGGGTTCAGGTAATTTTAGAATGCACGGAACATAAAACAAGCGGTATGCCTGGTATGTCGCGTTATATTACCACCAAGAACAAAAAAAATACAACTGAAAGACTGGAATTGAAAAAATTTAACCCGGTTTTAAGAAAAGTAACCGTTCATAAAGAAATAAAGTAAATTAGTTGATTAAGTTGATTGAGTTTATTGGTTGATTAAGTTAAAAAGATCAATTCACCAAATCACTAATTCACTAATTCAATAATTAAAAAGGCATGGCAAAGAAATCAATTGCAACATTACGGACAGGAAAAGGTAAAGATTATTCAAAAGTGATCACTATGGCGAAATCACCCCGTACCGGCGCTTACTCATTTAAAGAACAGATCGTAGCCAACGATTTCATTAAAGATGCGATCGCCGGGAAATTATAACCGGGTTTGTTCAATTAAAATATAAAAGCCATCTTGTGATAACGGGAAGGCTTTTTTTATGCCTCACCCTGCCCTCTCCAAAGGAGAGGGTGAAAAAAGGATGAGGACTTTGCATAGGATTAAGGTAAGATATTTTTTAAAGTCCTCTCCTTTGGAGAGGATTTAGGTGAGGCACCATGGGATTATTCGATTTTTTCAAAAAAAAGGAAAGTACGCCGCAGGAGCAGCAGGCGCTGGATACCGGTTTGGAAAAAACAAAGGATAACTTTTTTTCAAAGATCACCAAGGTAATTGCCGGCAAGTCGACCGTTGATGACGATGTGCTGGATGAACTGGAAGAAGTTTTAGTGACCTCTGATGTTGGCGTTAAAACTACGCTGAAGATCATAGAACGTATACAGGCCCGTGTGGCCCGCGATAAATATGTGAGCACATCCGAATTAAACAGCCTGCTTAAAGACGAGATACAACAATTATTAGCCGAAAATAACAGCAGCGATTTCTCGAACCTTGAATACGGCAATCACAAGCCTTATGTAATTATGGTTGTGGGCGTAAATGGCGTAGGCAAAACTACTACCATCGGCAAACTTGCCCATAAACTTAAGCAAGCAGGCAATAAAGTGGTAATAGGCGCTGCCGACACATTCCGCGCAGCCGCCGTCGGCCAGATACAATTATGGGGCGAGCGGGTTGGCGTAAAAGTCATTTCACAGCCCATGGGTTCCGATCCCGCTTCGGTTGCCTATGATACTTTACGTTCTGCTGTGGCAAACGGCGACGATGTGGCAATTATTGATACAGCAGGCCGTTTGCATAATAAGGTGGGCCTGATGAATGAACTTGCCAAGATCAAAAACGTAATGCAAAAGGTAGTTCCAGGCGCGCCGCATGAAATATTGCTGATACTGGATGCATCAACCGGGCAAAACGCCATTGAGCAATGCAAACAGTTTACGGAAGCAACTGCCGTAAACGCGCTGGCTTTAACCAAACTGGACGGTACGGCAAAGGGCGGAGTGGTGATAGGTATTTCGGACCAGTTTAAGATACCGGTAAAATATATAGGGGTAGGTGAAGGGAAAGACGATTTGCAGTTGTTTGACAGGCAACAATTCGTAAATTCGCTCTTTAAAATGTGATTTCACCGATTTGAGGAAACGATTTCACCGATTTTTTGAATCCGATTATACCGATTAACAATGGGAAACTTTGAGCATGATGCACTTACCGAAAAGATAATTGGTTGTTGTTTTGAGGTGCATCGACTAATTGGCCCTGGTTTTGTTGAAAAAATATATGCTAACGCCCTCCACCATCAATTAAAAATCGAAAATCTAAGTTTTGTAGCTGAAAAAGAATTTAAGGTAATCTTCAAAGACCAATTCGTGGGTACTTTCAGGTGTGATCTTTTTGTAGAAAATACTGTAATAATCGAACTTAAAGCAGTAACCGGTTATCTACCTGCTTTATTTAAAAGTCAATTGTTATCTTATCTTAAGGCCAGTAAAATAAAAACCGGGCTATTAATTAATTTTGGTAATTCAAGTTGTGAAGTAAAGCGATTTTCGGTTTGAACGAAGCTAAAATCATTAAATTTATAATTCAAAAGGACTCGGTGAAATCAAACAATAAATCGGTGAAATCAAAACAACGTGTAAACGTGGTGACTTTAGGCTGTTCCAAAAATATTTATGACTCAGAGATCCTCATGGGCCAGCTCAAAGGCAATCATTTTGATGTGATGCATGAAGCTGATAAGGTTAGCAGCGATGATATTATCGTGATAAATACTTGCGGCTTTATCGATAATGCCAAACAGGAATCTATTGATACTATTCTACAATACAGCGAATTAAAAGAGCAGGGCAAAGTAGGGAAAGTGATTGTTACGGGCTGTTTGTCGGAACGCTATAAGCCTGAACTGGAAGCTGAGATCGCTAATGTTGATGCCTGGTTCGGCACAAATGACCTTCAAAATCTTTTAAAATCTGTTGGCGCTGATTATAAGCATGAACTTATCGGTGAGCGCCTTTTAACTACGCCATCCCATTTCGCTTATTTTAAAATAGCCGAGGGTTGTAACCGTCCCTGTTCATTTTGCGCCATCCCGCTGATGCGCGGCAAACATTTGAGCCAGCCGATTGATCAATTGGTAAAAGACGCGCAAAATTTAGCCAAAAACGGCACAAAGGAACTGATTTTAATAGCGCAGGACCTCACCTATTATGGTCTTGATATTTATGGCAAACGCAACTTGGATGAACTGCTCCGCCGTCTTTCCGATGTGAATGGCATTGAATGGATCAGGCTGCAATATGCTTATCCGTCCGGTTTCCCGATGGAAATTTTAGATGTGATGAATGAGCGCGATAATATTTGCAAGTACATGGATATGCCTCTGCAGCATATCAGCGATAGCATGCTCAAATCTATGCGCCGGGGTATTACGAAACAAAAAACTATCGACCTGGTAAATCAAATCAGGGATAAAGTGCCGGGTATTGCCATGCGAACAACGCTGATCACAGGTTATCCCGGTGAAACGGAACAGGATTTTGAAGAAATGCAGCAATGGGTTGAAGAAACTAAGTTCGACCGTTTAGGCTGTTTTACCTATTCGCACGAAGAAAAAACCCATGCACATTCGCTGGTTGATGATGTGCCCGAAGAAGTAAAACAGGAACGCGCGGATATTATCATGGAATTACAGCAAGGTATTTCTTTTGAAAAGAACCAGGAGAAGATTGGAAATATATACAAGGTTTTGGTTGATAAAAAAGATGGTAATTACTTTGTTGGCCGTACAGAATATGATTCGCCCGAGGTGGATAATGAGGTTTTAATTGATGCAAAAAAGGATTATGCTACAATTGGCAGCTTTGTAAATGTGAAAATAGATACCGCCGAAGACTTTGATCTTTATGGACATATTGTAAAATAAACTGTTTTTGGCCGTCTGGTTTCCATTTTAGAACTTTAAAAAATCTAAATTCGAACCAATTCTTAAATCCGAAATCGAACATCCGAATTCCGAATAAAGCATGGAAGCCTCCTGTATAAACTATAAAGACACGGGATCATTCTCCCCCACAGTAATTGATTACCTGGAAGATGCTCCGGAACTGCGCTCATTTTATAGTTACCGGCCTGATCTTAAAGGTTTTGCCGCGCTTCTTAAAAACAAGAAAGTAATTGCTGATCGCGAAATTTTAGTGAAGGTTTTAAAACAACAGTATGGATTTGGGGCCGATGCAGCTAAAGTCTCCCCTACCGGGGGAGATTTAGAGGGGGCTGATCGGGCGATTTCCCTTCTCGCATCAAATAATACATACACCATCACCACAGGCCACCAGCTTAATATTTTCGCAGGCCCGCTTTATTTTATTTATAAAATTGTAACCGCTATTAAATTATCGCGGCAGCTAAAAGAGGCCTTCCCAGATAAAAATTTTGTGCCGGTTTATTGGATGGCGTCTGAGGACCATGATTTTGCCGAGATCAATTATACCAACATAGGCGGAAAAAAAGTGCATTGGTGGTACGCGGCATCTGGCGCAACCGGGCGCATAAATCCCGAAACAATGCGCCAGGCCTTAAATCAATATAAGGGAGCCCTTGGAATAAACGGACATTCAAGCGAGCTTGCAGATATAGTGGAAACTGCCTATACCAAATTTGATAAACTGGCAGATGCAACACGTTATTTGGTTAACGCCTTGTTCGGCCAATACGGGCTGGTTATCATCGATGCTGATGATCACGCGTTTAAGCAGCAATTTGCGCCGATTATGGAGCGCGATATAATTGAGCAAAACAGCTTTAACAATATCAGCGCTACGAACGAAAAACTGCAGGCTTTGGGTGTCCATATCCAGGTAAATCCACGCGAGATCAATTTCTTTTATTTGCTTGACGGCTTGCGCGAAAGGATAGTATTTGAAAACGACCGCTACCAGGTAATGAATAGCGGGACCTGTTTTACGGAAGCAGAATTGAAACAAGAGATCAGCCGATACCCTGAACGGTTTAGCCCAAATGTTGTGATGCGCCCATTGTACCAGGAATGTATTTTGCCAAATATAGCCTACGTAGGCGGCGGCGCAGAGGTAGTGTACTGGCTGGAACTGAAATCAAATTTTGAACATTATAATGTTGACTTCCCTATCCTTATCCTGCGTAACTCAGGATTGCTTATTGAAAAAGAAATAGCGGCAAAGATTGCAAAGATGGAACTTCAGCCCACAGAGTTATTTAAAACTACGGATGAAATAAAGAACGACTGGGTAAAAAAGCACAGTCAGCATACTTTAAGTTTATCCAAAGAATGGAGAGGTTTATGCGATGTTTTTGAGAATATAAAACTTAAGGCGTTCAAGATTGACAATACGCTGGCTCCCTCTGCCGAAGCCGTACAAGCCAGGCTGAAACATGCGATAGATAACCTGGAGAAAAAATTGATAAAGGCCGAAAAAAGAAATTATGCGACCCGCCTGGAGCAGGTTGAACATATTAAACTTGATCTTTTCCCAAAAGACAGCCTGCAGGAACGCACTGAAAACTTTGGTCTCTTTTATGTAAAATGGGGACAAACATTTATCGATGAACTCCTCCGCAATTTTGAACCGCTGGAGTTTAAGTTTACGGTGCTGACGGAATGATAGACGAATCTTTGCATCACGAAGTTTTATTTTTTTTTGATTAATGAATAAATAAACTTTACATTTAATTTCTTGGTTTAGTCGTAGACGTAACCTTATCATTGAAATGCAAAATCTATCTTCAAAATTTAAGCTTAATATTTTTATACTCGCTTTTTTGGCTATTTTCGTTTTTAATGGGTGCTCAAAAACCGCATCCTCAAATGTACCCCCTTCAACTATCACTCAAACGACTGCTAAAATAACCACTGTTTTTTCAGGATTTGACAATCCAAATTATATATCAGTAGATGGTCTGGGTAATTTATTTGTAACCGAATCTGGTGACTCTTCAATAATTTGCCAAATTGATACAAAAGGAGTAACAACAACATTTGCAGGAAACGATAAATATGGTTTAGCTGATGGTATAGGAAGGGCATCATCTTTTAGTGCCCCAAATGGAATTGTTATCGATCCATCTGGAATTATTTACGTTGTGGATACAGGCAACGGCCTTGTGCGAAAAATAAGCCCTGGTGCCGATGTTTCTACTTTTGTTGGGGGGAATGTTGACCAATCGCATGGGTTTGCCGATAACGGCGTAGGTAAACTGGCCTCATTTTATGGCCCCATTGGCATAACTGAAGACAATACAGGCAATTTATATGTTTCTGATACACAGAATAATCTGGTTCGCAAAATTACTTCTGACGGTACAGTAAGTACGTTTGCCGGCAAGTATGGGAGCTATGGTTCTGCGGATGGAACTGGAACTTCGGCCATTTTTTGGGGCCCCACAGGTTTAGCTGCTGATGCCCATGGAAATATTTATGTTGCTGATAATGGCAGAATGATTCGTAAAATAACACCTGATGGCATCGTTACAACCTTTGCCGGAAATAATAATGTGGGGATTAAGGATGGAAAAGGAATAGCCGCCTCCTTTAATAACCCGAATGGCCTGGTGTTTGATTCATTAGGAAATTTATTTGTAGCAGATACGGGAAATGGCTCAATTCGCAAAGTAACCCCGGCTGGGGATGTAAGTACCTACCTTGCCAGGAGTACTTTTTCATACCCAACAGGGCTAGCCATTGATAAATCAGATAATTTATATATTGTGGACTCATATGACTCTAAAGTTTATAAAGTCTCGAAAGCAGTAAACAGTTCAACAAATCATTATAATCTGAATTTTCAAGCCCAAATGTAAAGTGGGGACAAGGCTTTATCGATGAACTCATCCGAAATTTTGAACCGCTGGTGTTTAAGTTTACAGTGCTGACGGAATAAAAAAAGCGCGTTTGATATTTTTAGTGGCTCTGCTTTAACTTTACGTAAGCTCGATATAAAAATAAGCCGCCATCGCGATATCCGCCATCGGGGCAAAGTTTTTCTTACATCGAACTATCGTTAATTTAATGGGAACAAATACTATCTCCACCCACCCCCTAATGCCCTGTACAGACTTACAATAGCCTGCAGCTGTTGTAAACGATCGTTAACGCCACTTAAGCGGGCGGCTAATAAGTTTTGTTCGGAGATCAGCACATCGTTATAATTTGTTGCCGAACTGTAGCGCAATAGCTGCAGGGTATAATCAACCGATTTAACCAATGCGGCTATCTCTTTAGTCCTTGAGCTATCTTTTTCGATAGCGGTTTGATAAGCGTAAAGGGCGTTTGATGCCTCCTGCCCTGCCACCAGCAAGCTTTGTTGAAAGTTGTATAAGGCTTCCAGTTGCTGTGCCTGTGCGGTTTTTAACCTTGCTTTATTGATGCCCTGGTTAAAAATTGGCTGGGTTAAGCCAGCAGCAAGATTGTAGAATACCGAGTTCACAAAAAAATCTTTCAGTTGCAAATTGGAAAATCCACCAGATGCCGTGATGGTGAATGCCGGGTAAAAATAGGTTCGGGCCAGGTTGGTATTTTCAAATGCCGCCCTAAAAGCATATTCGGCCTGTTGTACATCGGGCCGGTTTTTCAGCAATTGTGCCGGGATGCCGGTTTGCAGGTCGCTGATAGGTTTTTGGTCTTCAAGCTTACCGCGGTTTAACGATCCCAGCTGACGGCCAATCAAAATATCAATGACATTTTCAGTTTCACGGATGCTTCTTTTTATATCAGGTATGGCAACTTCGGCAGCATAGCGGTTGGCTTCACTTTGTACCACCGCGGCCCCATTCACCACATCACCTTCTTTCAGGGCTTTCATGGTTTCTACATCCTTAATGCGGTATTCTACAGCCCTGTTGGTTATTTCAAGTTCCTTATCAAGGGCCAGCAAATTGTAATAATTGTTAGCGATGTCAGCAATCAGTTGGGTTTGGACGGCTCTTTTTGCCGCATCCGTTTGCAATAAATTGGCGTAGGCTGCTTTCTTTGCACTGCTTAACTTCCCCCATATATCAGCTTCCCATGATGACGTTAAACCAATTTGGTATAAAGTTGTCACGGTATTGAATGAAAAGCCCGGTGGGAAATTCAAACTCGCCACCGACAGTTTTGACCTTGCCGCACTCGCATTCCCGTTTAAATTTGGTAAAAATGCAGCCTTGCTTTGCCCAAGTGCCGCCTGTGCTTCCACTATCTTTTGAATCGCTGCTTTCAAATTCAGGTTTTGACTTAGCCCCTCACTTATCAAGGCTTTTAAGGCTGTATCGGCAAATAAGCTTTGCCAGGGCATAGTGGCGATAGTTGCTGTATCTGTAGCGCCCTGATCGCGGTAAAGACCGCGGGTATCCATACCAGGCTGGCGGTACGGCTTTGTTACTTTACAGGACAACATTGTGCAAACTATTAGCGGCACTACAAATGAATATTTTAAACAGGAGTTGTTCATGATCGGTGTTGGCATTATGCTTTTACTTTAACTGGCGCTGTTATGGCTTCATCCGCATCATCCTCGTCATGCCGCCGATTACTACGCAGCTTTTCTTGTATCGTCTGGAAGATGATAAATAAAACTGGGATGGCAAAAATGCCAAAAACAGTACCTATCAACATACCGCCTACGGCGCCGGTGCCTATTGATCGGTTGCCTAAAGCTCCCGCGCCGGTTGCGAACATCAGTGGCATAATACCAAAAATAAATGCGAACGACGTCATTAATATGGGCCGTAAACGAGCTTTGGCCCCTTCAATTGCAGCTTGCAAAATCTCCATGCCTCCACGTCTGCGGTCAAGCGCGAATTCAACAATCAAAATAGCATTTTTAGATAATAGGCCTATCAGCATAATAAGCGATATCTGCACATAAATATTGCTGTCGATACCTGTAACCTTCGCAAAGAGATAGGTACCCGTTAACCCAATCGGCAACGATAATAATACCGCGAATGGCAAAATATAGCTTTCGTATTGAGCGCTTAGCAAAAAATAAACAAACAAAAGGCATAGGATAAATATGTACAAGGATTGTGTGCCCGAAGAAATTTCTTCACGCGTCAATCCCGAAAAATCGTAGCCGTAACCTGGCGGCAGTTTCTCCGCGGCAACAGCTTTTATCGCGGCAATGGCATCGCCGGTACTGTACCCGGGGTTTGGCGCCCCGGTAACAGCTACTGCGGTAAACAAATTAAACCTTTCTATAGCTTCGGGGCCAAATACTTTTGTCAGCGTTATAAATTCCGTAATAGGCGCCATTGTGCCATCAGCGCTTCGCACAAAAATTTTGCTCAATCCGTTAACGTTGGCGCGGTAAGCGTAATCGGCTTGCACCATTACCCGGAATTGTTTGCCAAACTGGTTAAAATTTGAGGCATATAAACCGCCATAGTAGCCTTGCAGGGTATTGACCACCGAATTTATCGTGATTCCAGCCTCCTTACATTTGGCCACATTTACGTCAACCTGGTATTGCGGGAAGTTTGGATTAAAAGAGGTATTGGTATTTTGAATTTCCTTACGTTTATTCAAGGCCGATAAAAAGTCGGTCGTTACCTTATAAATTTCGGCCATAGAATGTCCGCCCTTGTCCTGCAGCTGGAAATCAAAACCGCTGCCTGCACCAAAGCCCTGCACGGTTGGAGGTGAAAAAAAGAAGACCTTAGCCGCATGAACATCCCCTATTTTTGAATACAGCTGCCTGATCACACTTTGAATATTATCTTTTGGCCTTTCATTCCACGGTTTTAATTTGATGATCACCATGCCGTATGCGCTGCCGCTGCCTGCCAAAAAGTTAAAGCCCACTATTTGCAAACTGTTTTTTACCGAAGGTATAGTATGTGCAATGCTATCCAGCTTTTTAGTGACTGCGGCTGTGCGGTCCATACCCGAAGCAGGCGGCAGACTAACGCTTGTAAAAATGGTGCCCTGGTCCTCGCTGGGCACGAAACTTGATGGCGTAGTTTTTATAAGAATAGCAAGGGAAGTTATAAATACAGCTATGGCAACTAAAACTATCCATTTTTTGCCCGCCAGAAAGGTGACTGAACGTTCATAATTTTTTTTAACCGAATCAAAAGCGATATCAAAACGGCTATAGAACCAATTAAACCAACGTTTCTTTTTCTCTTCTTCCGAATGCGGCCTGAGAAATATGGCACATAAAGCAGGGCTGAGCGTTAAAGCGTTTACTGCTGAAAGCAAGATTGCTACAGCCAGTGTAATACCAAATTGCTTATAAAATACTCCGGTTGATCCGGGAATAAATGTTACAGGCAAAAACACCGCAGACATCACCAATGTGATAGAAACTATCGCTCCGGCAATTTCGCTCATGGCATCAACCGAAGCTTTACGGGACGATTTATAACCTTTGTCGAGCTTAGCATGTACAGCTTCAACAACAACTATAGCATCATCCACCACAATCCCGATTGCCAAAACCATCGCAAACAAAGTAAGGAGGTTAATAGTAAAACCAAACAGGTCTAAAAAAAAGAAGGTGCCAATGATAGCTACCGGCACAGCTATGGCCGGGATAAGCGTTGAACGGAAGTCTTGCAAGAAAACAAATACAACAATAAAAACCAGTATAAATGCTTCGACAAGTGTGCTGATCACTTTTTCGATGGAGGCGTTCAGATATTCATTGGCATCGACAAGGTATGTGATCTTTACCCCGTTCGGGAAAGAAGCAGAAGCAGCTTCGAGAATGTCTTTTGTATCGTTGATCACATTCCGCGCATTAGATCCTGATGCCTGGGTTATGCCAACGCCAACAGATGGTAAGCCATTGGTTTTCAAATCGACGGAATAATCCAGGGCACCAAGCTCAAGACGTGCTACGTCGCTTAAATGCAATAACTGTCCGTTGCCGGCAGATTTGAGAACGATGTTCCCAAATTCAGCCGCTGTTTTCAGTCGCCCGGTATACCTTATTACATATTGAAATGATTCGTGGCTATTTTCTCCAAAGCTTCCGGGAGCCGCCTCAATATTCTGTTCGTTTAGTGCGTTGGTGATATCATCAGGGACAAGGCCATACCGCGACATTACATCAGGCTTTAACCAAATCCGCATCGAATAATCCTTTGAAGTGAATATCCTTGTGGTGCCTACACCGTTTACACGTTGTATTGCCGGTACAAGGTTTATTTTGACATAATTTTGTAAAAATGTTGCATCGTAGGCTTTATTTTCACTGTATAAGGAAAATATCAAAAGGTTCGTGTTTTGGCTTTTGGCGACAGTGACACCCGCCTGGGTTACCACCTGCGGCAAAAGGCTGGTTGCCCTGGCTACCCGGTTCTGAACGTTTACGGCAGCCAAATCGGGATTGACGCCAACCTTAAAGAAAATAGTGATTGATGCCGAACCATCGTTGCCGGCCGAAGACGTCATGTAGGTCATGTTCTCCACCCCGTTGATCTGTTCTTCCAGGGGGATAATAACGCTTTTCAACACCACATCGGCGTTGGCGCCGCTATAATTCGCCGATACGAATACAGTTGGAGGAGCAATATCCGGGTATTGTGAAATAGGAAGATTTATCAACCCTATAACACCCAAAATGACAAGCAGCACCGAAATTACAGTGGATAGTACAGGCCGCTCTATAAATCGTTTTAACATATATTTTTCGTGTAGAGACGCAATATTTTGCGTCTTAGGATAATCGGATTTCCGCGTTAGAGACGCAAAATATTGCGTCTCTACAATTTAATTAAGCCCTTTATAAACAGACTCATCGCTAACTTCAACGGACTTAATTTGTGTGCCGTCTTTTAAATTATTCGCGCCTTCGGCAATTATTTTGTCGCCGCTTTTTAAACCATCGGTTACGATGTAAAACTGCCCCGGCGTATTGTCCATAACCTTTACAGATACATTCTTAACTTTATTTTTATCATCGATAAGATAAACAAAACGCTTGTCCTGCAGCTCATAAGTAACATTTTGCGGAACTATAATAACATTTTTTGCCAGGGCAGGGATCCGTACCGTTGCACTGCCGCCGCTACGCAAAAGCCCTTTTGGATTTATAAACGCAGCTCTGAAATTAGCTGAACCTGTAGTAGTATTGATCAGTCCGTTTACGGTCTCAATCTTTCCTTTATACTCATAAACAGTACCATCAGACAAGACGAGCGAGACTTTTGGGATGTTATTTAATTTGGCGCGAAAGGTTGTATTTGTGCTGTCCCTGCTAAAATCAAGCAACTGTTTTTCGTTCATCGCGAAATACGCATAAACAGCAGCTGTATTATACACCGTAGTTAGCGGGTAGGCAGTTGTGCCCGTTACCAGGCTGCCTAATTTATAAGGCAGTGAGCCGATTACGCCGTCAACCGGGCTAACAATTGTTGTATAACTTAAATTAACCCTGGCATTTTCCAAAGCCGCCCGCGCCTGGGCTAATGCAGCTTGCTTTGTTTGTAAAGCTAATTGAGCCGATTCAAGTTCGTAATGGCTTATAATATCCTTTTCAACGAGGGGCTTAACTTTGTTAACCTGCAAAGTTGCCGTATTTACATCAGCTTCGGCTGTTTTTATGCCAGCTTCGGCGGTGCGTACATCCTGCTCATATTGGGGCGCCTTTATTTTAAAAAGCAATTGCCCTTTTTTTACCGACGAGCCTTCATCAACATAAATCTTTTCCACAAATCCATCAACTTTTGGCCTTATCTCAATGTTTTGAAGCCCCTGTATACTCGCCGGGTAATCGGTGTTTAAAGTGACCGACCTTGGTTTTAAAGTGATCACTTTAAAGGTTGGCGCAGGCATAGTCGCTTGGGCATCGGTTTGATTGCCCTTATTGCCGCATGAAAAAAACAGCAGAAATAACGGCAAAGCAATAATAGCTGATCCCTGAACAGGACTTAGCCATAGCAACCTGCGACATGCATTGTATAAAATTTTATTATTCATTAACTTAGGATGTGTTAATATTGCTTTATAAAAGCCCGCAAAGATAGCAGCATTATTTTATGTGGGACTAGCCCACAGGCTTGCATTTGTTTATACCACTTATATTTTTACATAACGTTAACGCAAAGACCATAACTTTCGCGAAACTTGTTTTTTATAGAACAGATTACAAATAAATTCAACCTATTTTAGGTTATTTTAAACGGTTTGGTAGTTTAATGTGCGAATTAATGTGCAGATGTGCAGATTTCAAATGTGCAGATTGGGGATACTTTCCATTCTTCATCAGCACATCCATACATATCTTTACATCTGCACATCCTCAAACCTGCACATCCCCTACACCCATTTACTCAAAAACCGGCTGAACGCCTCCTTATACTGATCGCCGACGGTAATATTCACTTTGCCAATTTGCAAAGCGTTACGGGTTATCGAGTTTATTTTGTCAAGCGAGACAATAAATGAGCGGTGCACACGCATAAAGCGCTTTGAAGGAAGCTTCTCTTCTAACGATTTGAGGCTGGTTAGCGACAGTATTGGTTTTTCGATGTTTTTAAGCCATACTTTAACGTAGTCTTTTAATCCTTCAATGTATAAAATATCGTTAAGGGCGATGCGTACCAATTGGTACTCTACTTTTAAAAACAAGTATTCATCCTCTATGCGCTCTTCGGGAATAGCTGCTGCAAGAGTAGCAGTGGCAGTAGCACTGGCATTTGATTTTTCGAGCAGTTCGCTGTACGCCAGGGCTTTGTTGGCTGCGTGCAAAAACTCTTCGTAATTAAAAGGTTTAAGCAAGTAGTCAAGCGCCTCAACTTTATAACCTTCAAGCGCAAACTGGTTATAGGCGGTAGTGAAAATAATACGGGGCTTATTGGTTTTGCTGTTATCCAGCACACGTGCGAGCTCAATGCCGTTAAGATCAGGCATTTGTATATCCAGAAAAACTACGTCTACTTTTTGGGAATGAATGGCCCGCAAAGCCTCTACCGCGCTTGAAAAACGGCCAGCAAGTTTCAAAAAGGGCGTTTGCTCAATAAACGAGCTTACCAGGCCGAGCGCCAAAGGCTCGTCGTCAACAGCTATACAATTTAATATCATGACAGATCAAGCGTTAAGTGAACTGAATAAATGTTTTCGGCATTGTCTTCATCTATTAATAAAGTGTGCTTGCCCGGATAAAGCAGGTCCAACCTGCGTTTGGTATTGTTAAGCCCTATACCGCTGGCTTCCTCTAAGTTACTGCTTTGTTCTTTAATAATGGTATTAGATACCGTTAATCCAACTATAGTATTTTTTTTTTCGATGGCTATATCAATATAACTGGGCTGGGTTGCGCTTACACCATGCTTAAAGGCATTTTCGATGAAAGGCAGAAATATCATGGGCGCTATTGCCATATCCTTAAGCGCAGCGGGGGATGAAAAGTCAATTTTAACCGCATCTGTTAAACGCAGTTGCATCAGGCTTATGTAGTCTTTTACAAAGGCTATTTCCTGGCTCAATTGGGTTGTGCTGTTTTCCGTATCATACAATACATAGCGCATCATGCGCGATAACTGATGGATCGCTTTGCGCGACGTATCGGCATTTACTAATGTAAGCGCATAAATGTTGTTAAGCGTATTAAAAAAGAAATGCGGGTTGATCTGCGCTTTCAGAAACGACAATTCCGAGCTAATCTTGTCCTGCTCCATTTCCTGGTGTTTCTGCTTGTCATTTTGCCATTTTTGTATGACGGTAATGCTGGTGCTGATGCCTAAAACCAACGCTATCATCGCAACCATTGCTATGTCCCATTCATGGCTCCTGCCACCCCTATGTTTGGGCGGGCCATGTCTGTGAAAGGCAGCATCCATTAACTGGGGGAGGTTTAACAAACGGTCGGCGTAAATATTTAAAAATACAATAATGGCGGTTATTCCGATAACTGCCACAAAATAAAGGCCGGTACGGTTTTTTAACAAAAACTTTGGTACCAGTATAGTTGAATTAGAATAGTATGCAAGTATCAGTAGGCTCCAAATAATGCCATTCTTTATCCACAACTGGTATGGCACTATTATATTTCCCATGAAAGGCTGGAAATAATATATCAAACCAAATACCACCCATATTAAAACATGGATGATTATGGTTATGAGTTTACTTTTTGATTTAGGAATGATCATTTGTTGGTTTATTAAGTTTATTAAGTTGATTGGGTGAGTGGTTGATTAAGTGAGTAGTTGATTAAGTGAGTGGTTGATTTGAAAAAAAAATCTCACAACTTTTAAAACTAAAAACTATTCAACCCAATCAATTTAATCAACTGAATCTAACTCAATCAACTACTCACCACTCACTACTCACCACTAAATTACAAATGTATTCCGCATCATGCCAATCAAAATCTATCAGGAGATACAATTTACCGACAGACAGGCAATATTTACCTTTAAAATCACCTTTTATCATGTCTGGTTTAAAATAGCGCCTTCATAGGTTGAAAATACGCTTTAATCTACTTCTTTAAGCGTTCTGTCTATTCTATTTTTTGGTTTGCCCGCTTTGGATTTGATTTGCGCTATCTAACCAAAAATAAGAATGAAATTTATATACGCCGTTATAGCTATAGTTCTTTTAATAACTGTAAAAGGTTATGCCCAAACCGGCAGAGATGTGCATGGCTCTGTGATCGATTCAACCAAGCAGGCTTTACCCGGGTCAACGGTTAAAATTTTAATGGGAAAAGACAGCGCTTCAACTATTACTGATGCAAAGGGTGCGTTCGTTTTTGCCTCGGTAAAAGTTGGTCAGTTTAGCCTGGTTATTCAATCAATCAGCTATGAGCCTGTAAAACGCCACTTTACTTTAGATAACACCAATGATCCGGTTTTTTTGAGGCCGATAATCTTGAAACCTTCCACCACCATGTTAAACACGGTTGTTGTTTCTGACGTATTGCCTGTTAAAATAAAGGAAGATACAGTGGAGTTCAATGCTGCGGCCTATAAAGTTCGGGATGGCGCGCCTGTGGAGGACATGATAAAAAAGATTCCGGGCGCTGATGTTGATGCGCAGGGCAATGTAACCTTCCAGGGTAAAAGCGTAAACAAGGTACGTGTGAACGGAAAAGATTTCTTTGGCGGCGACTTAAAAACGGCTACACAAAATCTACCTGCCGATGCTGTTCAAAACATACAAATGGTAAATGATTATGGAGACCAGGCGAACCTTACGGGGATAAAAACCGGGGAGCCCGAGACCATTTTAAATATCAACATAAAACCAAGCAGAAACCATGGCTATTTTGGCCAGGCAAGCGCAGGCGGGGGTAAGGACGCAATACCGCAAATCGACGGCACAAAGGACCAGGGCAGGTATTTGGCGCAAGCTAATTTATTTAACTTTAATGGCAATCAGCAAATAGCCGTACTCAGCAACCTTAATAATACTAATACCAACCTGTTTAATTTTGGCGGACCAGGTGGTGGCGGCGGCGGCAGGGGCGGGCCCGGCGGCCCTCCCGGAGGTAATAACAATATCAATGGTGTAACAACCGCACGGTCAATTGGATTTAACTACCGCGACTCATGGGGGAAAAAGATAACCGTATATGGCAGCTATAGTTTTTCTGATAACACAATAAATACTATCAGCTCTACTATTCAAAATAATTTGTCCCCGGTAAATCGTACCACCAATACGGAAAAGGGCAACCAGACTGACGGGAAAATAAACCAAAGGTTTACCTTTAACATAGAGTACAGGCCCGACACGATCAATTACTTAAAAATAAGTCCTTCGTATTCATACGCAGGCGTTCATACCACACTATCCAAGTCGGATTTCCTGGAAAGTGATACTATAATAACCGACTTCAATTCTAATACGCCGAGCCATTCATCAGCGCCAAATTACGGCATAAACGTGCTTTATAACCACCGGTTTAATGGCCATGGCCGTAATTTTAGCATAAATACCGGCGTTGGTTCATCTATAAACGATCAATTTCAAAATCCGGTTCTGTATTATATAAAAGGAATCCCAAATGCGCCCTTAGATCAGCGTATTACTACCGATAGCCGTACCGATACCGTAGGAACTTACGTTTCGTATATTGAACCTATTGCGGCGCATAGTTATATCGAACTTAATTATAATTACAAACATTCATATACTACGGCTGATAAAGAAACTGATACTTTGGCTGCTGATAACCAGTTTAACCAATATGCGCTATTAAGTAACAATTATAATTTCACCTTTATAACTAATCGTTTTGGTTTAAACTACCGTTTTGTTCAAAAGAAATATAATTATGTACTGGGAGTAACTGCACAGCCTTCATTGCTGCAAGGGAACTCGGCGGTTAGCGGGCCAACAAGCATAAGCACGTTTAATTTTTCGCCAAATGCCCACTTTATTTATAATTTCTCGCGGACTCAGACGCTGAGTGCCAATTATAGCGGAAGCAGCAGCATGCCCGCTTACACGGAATTGCAGCCCGTTACTGATTTTTCGAATGCTTTATACCCGGTAACCGGCAACCCCGATTTGAAACCTGAATATAATAATATCTTTTCCTTAAGGTACAACAAGTTCAATTTCGAGTCGGGAAATGTATTCTTCAGCAACTTCTCATTCGTGCAGACAGATAATAAAATTGTAGCGAATACCATAACTTATCCACGTACCTATACACCCGATATTCATCTTGCCGGCACTATAGCAACCGGCTATTTAAATACTCCCGGTTACTACTCGGCATCAGCATTTTATGTATTTGCCAAACCCTGGGAAAAACGGAAATACAACCTATTTTTTATAGGCCGTTTATCCTATCAAAACAACATATCATACCTCACAGATATTGCCCCGGTCACTTATGATGCCACTACTGAAAAAAACATAGCCAAAACATTAGTAGCCTCACAGGGCGTGCGTTTCAGGGTCGATATTACTGATATAATTGATGCAGAATTAAATACAACCTATAGCGTTAATGCTTCCAAAAACTCCGTCCCCCAGCCGGGCATCCAGGACAA
This sequence comes from Mucilaginibacter sp., assembly GCA_036758125.1. Classification (GTDB taxonomy): domain Bacteria; phylum Bacteroidota; class Bacteroidia; order Sphingobacteriales; family Sphingobacteriaceae; genus Mucilaginibacter. The sequence continues at coordinate 53,452 of DAIOXE010000026.1, read as the reverse complement.
TTTCAGAACCTGGATATTAGGCGTGAATGGCAAAAATTATGTTTGGAAAGACTGGACCTACAGCTACGATTATACAAAAACCCTTTACTATGGTTATGCAGGCGCCAAAAACCCCAACGTGTTCAATACCTATGTTGAGCGCAGGTTTTTAAAGGGAAATATGGCTACCCTTCGTTTTTCGGTGCTTGATGTGTTTAATCAAAACACAGGTTTTACCAGTACACAAACCAGCAGTTATATTACACAAAGCAATGTTAACCGCCTGGGCAGATATTACCTGCTAAGCTTTACCTATCGTTTCCAGAAAATGTCAGGTAAAAGGCCCGATGGCCCTGGTATGGGCAGAGACTTCCACGGCCCGCCGGGTGGCGGGCCACCTCCCGGCGGCGGCCCCGGACCAGATTGAATTAGTTTAAATAATATTCAAACAAAATTGAAAGCAAACTATTAATTAGAAAAACAAAAAACGAAAACATGAAAAAGATCACTTTACTATCGGCAATTTTAGTAGTAAGCACTACCTTATTTGCCCAAACAAAATGGAACGTTGATAAAGCACACGCAAAGATCGGGTTTACTGTAACGCACATGATGTTATCTGAAATTGACGGCAACTTTAAAAAATTTGATGCAAGCATGATTTCTTCAAAAGATGATTTTAGCGATGCCGTTTTCGAAATAACTATCGATCCGGCATCCATAAATACCGATAATGAAACTCGTGATAAAGATCTGAAAAGCGATCATTATTTTGAAGTGGCTAAATATCCCGTGATAACATTTAAAAGCACATCCGTCAGTAAAATCGAGGAAAAAAAATATAAAGTTACCGGGAACTTAACCATGCACGGGGTAACAAAACCGGTTTCGTTCGATCTAACATTAATTGGAGTAGGTAAAAGTATGATGACCCACAAACCTGTTGCGGGCTTTAAAGCAACCGCGGCAATAAACCGTACCGATTTTGGTATCGGAACAGCTCCCAAGGCAATGGTGGGCGATGAAATAACTATAAGGGCTAATGGAGAATTTGATCAGCAGTAGGTTTAAGTAGTTGATTAAGTTGAATAAGTTGGTTAGGTTGAATAAGTTGGTTAGGTAGTTGATTGAGTTGATTAGGTGAATAGTACAGTTAATTGAAAAAGTACAATAACTTAATCAACCACTCACTCAATCAACTTAATCAACTATTTAGTTGATTGGTAACAGGGCGTTCCGGGGTGAGATACGGAACGCTTTTTTTGTTTAAAAATCAGGGTAGAAATTAATAAGCACTCTAATACCAATGTCTGGATCGATTATGCTTACGGTATTGGCTCACATGGCATTTTTTGCCAATTTGGGCCAGGATTTTTAAGGATGAAATGATGTTATTTATCCCCGGCTTACACAAACTTAAAAAGATTGTTAATTTTAGTGATTATCTAACCATGTAACATTGCCGCCTTTTACCTATTTAATATTGAAAAGGAACTAAGCACGCGGGTGATCCTTAATTCATAATGCGTTGGAACAGTGTCGTTGTTATTAATAACAGCTTATCAAGTATTTTCGATGGCAAAGCGTTCCGGGGTGAGATAAGGGATGCTTTTTGCGGCATATCCTTTCCTTACAAATCTTGATCGGAGTTTCTTCAAGCTGTCGCACCCTGGTTATCAACGCTTCCGCATCCTGACGGAAAAATCATCATAAAAAGATAAAAAACTCTTTATATATTAAAAGATACCTTACATTTGCCCCAAAAGATGGCAATATTTTCAAAAACATGTGAATATGCGATAAGGGCTGTTTTCTTTATTGCACAAAAAACGGAAGATGGCGGCAAGGTCGGCATTAAGGAAATTGCTGAGGAAATTGATGCGCCGGCACATTTCCTGGCTAAAATTTTACAGGATTTGAGCAGAAGAGGTTTGGTTCAATCGTCGAAAGGCCCAAACGGAGGTTTCTACGTTGACCAATATACATTAAAACGACCTTTGGCTGATATTGTTGAAGCTGTGGACGGAAATGGCGTGTTTTTTGGCTGTGGCCTGGGGTTAAAGGAATGTTCGCAAAAAAACCCTTGTCCATTGCACACTGAGTTTAAAAAAATACGCGACGATCTGCATTACTTGTTAAAAACAACATCTATCGGAGATTTTAATGGAGAATTAAATTTAGGGACCGCTTCCTTAAAAAGATGATTTTTTGTTTAAAATAAGATAAAAAGGTATTAATATATTATATAAGTCAGGCATCGCTGTTTTAAAAAAATAAATAATAAAACCATTGGGATTAAACAGAGTTATTAAAATACTTCCACTATGAAAAGGCCCGTTATTTTTTTGTTCATGTTTTCGATTATTCCAGTCCTTATATATGCACAAGCGAAAGTTCCAGAATCTGTTGTAAAAGAAACGGAAAGCCATTGGTCTGGAATAAACCTGTTGCTTGCAGCAGCTATTTTGATTTTGTTATTATTAGCTCTTTGGCTCTTAAAAAGCAGTACCCGGTTGGAAAATACAGTGGACAACACTGAAACAAGCGGGGGAAATTGGTTAAAGAACCACTTAAACGAACTGGATATTAATCAGCTGGAAATATTGATTAAGCTTAAGTCTTTCGCTAATCGTCAGCAGTTAAAAAACGAAAATTCAGGTAAAAAATGAAAAAAACAATTGCTTTATTATTACTGACATTTGCCGGATTAAACCTGTTTGCACAGACCACAGATGCAAATAGAGATGTCTGGACCAATCCCGGTGTTCTTATCACCATTACACTGATCATCATTCCATTGCTTATTGCAGCTTATCTGGTGACGGCGAAGGTAAGTCAAATGGTGAAAAGAATTCGCAGCAGCAAGATCAGACAGGAAGCTAAACTGCTTGCGAAATCTTTACAAGAGTTAAGCCCTGAAGAGATTGGAGATCAGCTGCAGAAACGCAAAGAGGCGCTCAGCTTTGAACTCAGCAACACAGAGCTTGGAGGCGCAAATCCGCCTGAAGACAAAAAAGGTTTGCTGCATAATATTGCTGAAGTTGATACCCCACGATTCCTTGCGCAAAAAAAGAAAGCAGTTAAAAGGCCTGAGATTGATCCTGCGCTGTCAAAATTGATTCTTTGGTATATCTGTACGGCGGCATTTTGGCTGGTTTTGGGGACTTCTATCGGTGAATATTTAGGGATTAAATTTGCTGCTCCCGATATTGACCATATAAGCTGGCTAAGTTTTGGGCGTTTGCGCCCTGTACACACCAATATGGTTTTCTGGGGATGGTCATCCCTTGCAATGATAGGCCTGGGCTATTATGTAGTTTCAACGGTGAGCAATGTGGCGGTCGCCAGTTTAAAGCGGGCCTGGTATGCTTTATATCTTATTAATGCCTCTGTCGTTGCCGGCACCATAGCCTTGATGGCGGGCATCAACAATGGAGGCGGGGAATACAGAGAATACATCTGGCCCATAATGCTCCTTTTTGCCATCGCTGTCGTTATTACACTCGTCAACTATCTGCAAACCATTGCCAGGCGCAAAACTAAAGAAATATACATCTCCAACTGGTATATGGTGGCGGCTGTTATGTTTACCATAGTTATCGTTCTTGTTGGATATTTGCCTTTCTGGCAAAACGGCCTGGGTGAAACTATAGCGCAGGGCTATTATATGCACCAGGGTGTGGGAATGTGGTTTATGCTTTTTAACCTCGGTTTGATCTATTATTTTCTTCCGCAGCAATTGAATACGCCCATTTATTCTTATAGCCTCGGCATTCTGGCTTTCTGGACGCAGATACTGTTTTATACAGTCATCGGCACTCATCACTTTATATTCAGCGCCATACCCTGGTGGCTGCAAACAACAGCCATTGTGGGCAGTATGGGCATGCTGATACCTGTTTTTGCCGGAACCACTAATTTCCTGATGACGTTTAAAGGTCATTTCCATAGAATAGGTTCGAGTTACACTTTACCATTTTACCTGGTAGGGATTATCTTTTATTTCACAGGTTCCTTCCAGGGAACGGCGGAGGCTTTCCGTTCTGCCAACCTTTACTGGCATTTTACTGATTTTACAGTCGCACATTCTCACATGACCATGTATGGTATTATTGCTTTTATGCTCTGGGCCTTTATATACACCCTCGTACCACGGCTAACAGGGAAAGAGCCGCGCCAGGTCTTGGTAGGCGCTCATTTTTGGATGGCGCTTATCGGTCTATTATTTTACACCATACCACTAATGATAGGCGGAACGCTAAAGGGAATGTCCTGGCTTGCCGGGAAACCTTTTATTGATTCTGTGGCGTTAATGGCGCCGTACTGGCTTTGGCGTGCGATAGGCGGATCATTGATGTGGGCCTCGCACCTGATTTTTGCCTATAATCTTTATTATATGATTGCCGGCCGGGAAGAAATTGACTTGCAAAAAGCAGTTTTTGAAGAATTGAACAAAATACCGGCAACTATTTCTAACCAATGATCTGATGGACTTCTATAATAATCATAAAAAACTTTTTGGAGCAGCCATAATTCTGTTTATAGGCTTAACCATGTTTGCCGCAATATTGCCGGCATTAAATGCACAGAATGATAATGCGCCGCTGCCGGGAAGTCATGCGCTAACGGCAGATGAAATAGCCGGTAAAGCTATTTTCGTAAGGGAAGGCTGTATTGCCTGCCATACACAGCAGGTTAGAAATGTGGACATGGATAAAATGTGGGGTACCCGGCCCAGCATCGCTGCCGACTATGCCCGGAACGTAAGAACGGATGTGTGGCGAAACACAGCAAATCTCATGGGGTCGGAGCGTACAGGGCCGGATTTGATGAATATCGGTAACCGCCAGCCAAGCCAGGCCTGGCACCTGCTGCATTTGTACAATCCCCGTTCAGTAGTGGCGCAATCTATTATGCCGGCCTATACGTGGTTATTTGAGGTAAAGGATTATCCCGAACAAGGCGATATCGTGCTGACTGTTCCGGATGAGTTCCGAAAAGGAATAATAGGGAAGATTGTTGCCGGCAAAGAAGCACTTCAACTGGTAGCTTATCTTCAATCGTTTAAACAATTTAAACTGCCTGATGGCTCGCCAACGCCGGTATTTCTATATGGCAAGCCTTTCCCTAAAGCAGAGCCGGCCGGAACAACCAGCAATTTAAATACAGGATTGGATGCTGCGGCGCTGTATGCTACTAATTGTCAAAGCTGCCACCAGGAAAATGGTGAAGGTTTGAAGGGTGCATTTCCGCCTTTAAAGGGTAGCCCGGTTGTTTTGGATGAAAATCCTAAAACGCAGATCACCATTATCATGAAGGGCTATAATGGCAGGGCAAACGAAGGGTATGGTGTTATGCCTCCGGTAGGTACCAACAATAACCTGACGCCGGAAGAAATAGTAGCGATCATCAATCATGAACGCAGCAGTTGGGGCAATAATTCGAGGAAAGTAACCCTTACCGAAGTAAAAGAAACATTTAATCAAATTAAATCAGGACCAATCGCTAAATAGAAAATGAAAAACAATATAGATAGAAAGCGTCTTTTGCTTAGAGCCGCTTTTACATTTGGAATATGGGTTTCAATTAATTCACTGGCATTTGCCTGCGAGGCTTGTAAACAGCAACAGCCCAAATTTTTACAAGGCATAACCCACGGAGCCGGACCGACCGGCAATTGGGATTATATAATTGTAAGTATTATGGTGCTCATTACCCTGTACTCGTTCTATGCTTTAATTAAATACCTGGCAAAACCAGATAACCCCAGGCATCAGGATATTAAAAAGATCATCTTAAATTCGTAAGTTATGGAAGACAGAAGTTTTGTAACGTTGTTTATTGATGATGACCCCCAGCCTATAGGAACTTTCCCGGCTCCGGTATCATTTGATCTGGATACAAAAAAATTGACAGACGGGAAGCATGTGCTCAAGGTTGTCAGTAAAGACCATAGGGGAAAGGAAGGTATTAAAACAGTACCGTTTATTGTGCGTAACGGGCCGGCAATAGCTGTTGAAGGCATCACGAGTGATGAAGTGGTTGATGGTGTTTTACCTTTAATGATCAACGCCTACAGTAAGGGCGATCAGAAAACATTTATGCTGCAGGGCAGTGAAACGCCGCATAGCATTCCTTTTTGGATAATTATCCTTTTAATTTTATTTGTAGCCTGGGCGGCTTACTATCATATAACCTCCGGTCAGGTGGCTTTATTTAAATAAAGGTTTAATCAGCAACCATTAGCCTCTCTTAAAAAGAAGTATAATGACAAAGCAATAAAAGATAAAAACCTCTTTTAATATTAAATATCCCCATATCTTTGCATCTTATTAAAGGTTAAAAACAAACATAAATGTTTGATACTATTTACGGTACTTGAATGAATAAGAAAGATATTAAAGATATAACGTCTATCCGGCTTTTTGTAGATGAATTTTATGGAAAAGTCCGTCAGGATACGTTGCTTGGGCCAACCTTCGAAGAAGCAATACAGGACAATTGGGGACCGCATCTCGAAAAAATGTACGCTTTCTGGAATGCCGCGCTATTTGGCGTTCCGGGTTTCCGGGGAAACCCTTTTGGTAAACATGCACCGCTAAAAATCGGCCCGGCACATTTTGACCGCTGGCTGGAACTCTTTTCTTTAACAATTGACAAGAATTTTAAAGGTTATATAGCAGAAGATGCAAAAACCAGGGCCGGATTGATGGCTGCGATGTTTTTAAGCCGGCTGCAAAAAATAGGGAACGCATCCGCTAAAGTAATTGTTTAAACTAATGGATATAAGCTTTCATCCAAACCGGGATAAATTTAATTTGTTACAACCATGAAAGAAATTGAAGCAAATGACCACTATAAAGTACTTAAGGTCGAATTACCGGCTGGAACAAATATGCCAAGGCATTTCGCGACATCCGACGCCTATGTGATTGTGGAGTCGGGAAAGGCATTATTCATATGCAAGAGCGAAACCTGCGAGTTAAAAAAAGGTTCGAATTTGTCAATACCAGCTCACGAGCCGCATATATTAAAAGTTATTGAAGACTTCAAGGCCTATATCGTTTTGGCAAACGATGCCCTGATTACTTTTGCTTCATTATAATTAAACAAGAGTGTTAGAATCAAGAATCAAGAAAATAGCAGCAGGGTGAAAAAATCCGTTAAAGAGGAAACAACATCCTGGAGAATATACCGGTGCAATACCGTAAATAAACTGTTTTTTCTTTTTTATCTTGATTCCTGGCTCTTGATTCTTGGCTCTTGACACATTAACAATTGAAGAATATGGAAAATAAGCCCATCAAACGAAGTCAGCACATGGTCGAGCTTTCTAAAGATCACCATGCAGGGCTACTTTTCAGCTGGAAGATCAAGGAAGGACTAAAAAGAGACATTGATCTCCCCCGGATCAAAAAGTATGTGAATTACTTTTGGGAACATCATTTGAAGGCGCACTTTCAGGAAGAAGAAGCCTTGTTATTCAACCGGATAGAAGAAGATGCCCTTTCGCAGCAAGGTAAAAACGAGCATCAGATGCTTCAAAATCACATCGACAGGCTAAATCACGATAAAAATACTGTAAAGGATAACTATCTTGAATTTGCAGAATTGCTGATAAAGCATATCCGCTTCGAGGAAAGAATATTATTGCCTCATTTAGAACAGGTTCTTCCGGAATCAGCTTTGAAAAGCGTTGAAGCGTATCTGACCCAGCAGCACCCGGCTCCGTTTAAAGACAATTACCCTGATGAATTTTGGATTGATAAAAAATGACCCATACGCCGGTTAAGAACATATCTGTAACTATTTGTTATGAGGGGAAAATCCATGAAATTAAAACCTATACAAACGAATACAGGAGCCTGATGATGCTGATCTATGATCAAATTTATCCGGAAGGTTTTGGAGAATGTTTGGGCATGGGCAAATGCGGAACCTGCCTGGTTGAGATCGTCAGCAGCATCCATGAGCTATCGTATTATGAACGTAATGAAGAAATGACCCTTCTTAGGACCGGCGTTACCGGCAAAGAGGTTCATTTAGCCTGCCAAATGATGATCGATGAATCTATTGATGGAATAAAAGTAAATATTATAAGATGATTAAGAACCAAGAGCCAAGAGCCAAGAGCCAAGATAAAGAAATAAAACCCGGCTCAATTGTCACTGTTTCTATTTTTTCTTGACTCTTGGTTCCATTTTAAAACACGAAAACACAAATGAAAATCAAGATCAAAAGGGTATACGAACAACCGCATAAAGAAGACGGACTGCGGATTCTAGTGGACAGGCTTTGGCCACGCGGCCTGACAAAGGAAAAAGCGGGCGTTGATTTATGGTTGAAGGATATTGCGCCAACGGCAGAACTTCGAAAGTGGTTTGGTCATGAACCGGCTAAATGGGATGAGTTCAGGAAAAAATACCTGGCAGAGCTTAAAGAAAACAAAGATGCAGTTTCGCTTTTGAAAGAAAAAGCAAAGCAGGAAAGCGTTACCTTATTATATGGAGCTAAAGATCAAGAACATAACGAAGCGCTGGTTCTTTTGAATTACCTTGTAAAGGGATGATTTAATGATAAGAATTAATAAAATAGTTAAAAAAATATCATGGAAAACGAAAATTTATATCCAATAACAACCAAAGAACTCGCTGATAAAAAGGCTGCTTTAGCACCTAAAAATTTAGAAGCTTGGCGAAATTTTAGTAAGACAGTATTTGAGGCGGGTGCGCTTCCTGAAAAAACAAAACAACTTATCGCTGTAGCAGTAGCGCATGTAACTCAATGTCCCTATTGCATCAGGTCGCATTCTAAGCAGGCTATGCGAAAAGGAGCCAGTAAAGAGGAAATTATGGAGGCTATTTGGGTAGCTGCTGAAATGCGTGCAGGCGCTGCTTATGCCCACGCTACCATTGCTATGGATGAAATGGAGAAATACTAAAAATTTTATAGCGACACACACTTTTTTGAAGGTTCCAGTATACATCCACACAAAAATATGCTGCAACCAAATGACATCGCAGCACTTATCATTCAGCTTGTAGAAACGCCGGATAATTTCTTGGTAGACGAGATTACGATGAGGCCATTAATTCCCAATCCTCCTGTATAGTTCGTACAAAACAAATAATTGGGACAATCGTAAAAAATGAAAAACGAGGATAAGACGATATGGACAATTGGACATTCTACCCGCCCATTGGAGGAATTTATATCCATGCTCCATTCATTTAATATTGAACTGGTTGCCGACATCAGAAGTTTTCCCGGCTCACGTAAATTTCCACAATACAATAAAGAGGCATTATCGGTTTCTTTACCTCAAAACAACCTCCAATATGTTCATTTAAAAAGCCTTGGAGGGAGAAGAAAGGTAAAACCCGATTCTAAAAATACGGCATGGAGAAATGCTGCTTTTCGCGGCTATGCGGATTATATGGAAACAGATTCTTTTAAAGAGGGAATAGCAGAACTTGAAAAGATCGCGTTAAAACAACGCACTGCATACATGTGTTCAGAGGCAGTATGGTGGCGCTGTCACCGGTCTATGGTTTCTGATTATCTAAAACTGAATGGCTGGAAAGTAATGCATATAATGGGCATCGCAAAAGAAGAAATACATCCATATACCGCTCCCGCAAGAATTGTAAATGGAAAATTGAGTTATGAAAATGAGTAAGATGTAAAACTTCAGTACAAAAAACAAACAGATGAACCGAATATCAATTAAAGACAAAGAGCCGGATGCTTACAAAGCCATGCTTGGTTTGGAGCAATATATCAGGAATTCTCCAATTTCGCCAATGCTTCTTGAAATGATAAAAATAAGGGCTTCGCAAATTAACGGTTGTGCTTATTGCATAGATATGCATACCCAGGAAGCATTGGAGATAGGCGAGACCCAAAGAAGGATTTTTGCATTATCCGCCTGGAAAGAATCGCCATTATTCACTGAAGAAGAAAGAATAGTATTACAATTAACAGAAGAAGTAACACTTATTTCGAAAGATGGCGTTAGTGATGATACCTATGATAAAGCTATAAAAACCTATGGTGAAAATGGGTTGGCGCAAATTATCATGCAGATAATTATTATAAATTCATGGAACAGGATAGCAGTTTCTACGAAGCAGGTTTTCGGGTGATTCCCATTTAATCATAAAAGCCATGTTTACCAACTTTAATAAAGCAGAGCAGGAAGTACGGTATCCCGGGGACAGACGGTTTTTTGTTGGCATAAAGCCTTCTGCGCTTGTTATCTTTTTTATCATCCTGCTGGCAACAGCAGGACTTGCATGGTTCCAATACCTGGCATTCGGCTTGCCGCCCGACCCATCTTTATCGTTGCCTGCGATTACCCAGGCCGACCCAAAGGGATTTCCATTATGGCTAAGCCTTAGCCATTGGGTTAACTTTTTTTTCCTGTTACTCATTATCAGAAGCGGACTTTCCGTGCTGGCCGACCATGCCCGTTTATATTGGAACAATGGTTGTTCGCCAAATTCGGAATGGCTGCGGTTTACTCCGGTGAAAGTACCTGATGACAGGGTTTGGACAGCTAAAGAAGATGCCCGCTATTTAAACCCTGTAATTGGTTTACCAGGCTACCGCCATTCCATAGGGATAGCCAGGCATTGGCATTTTATAACCGTTCCCTTTTTTCTGCTTAATGGCGCGGTATTTATTGCGTTGTTGTTTTTTACTAATCAATGGAAACGTCTCGTTCCGGCGTCATGGCACGTGTTACCGGATTCCTGGAATGTCTTTGTTCATTATGCAACCTTTCACATGCCCGTCGAACCTAATGGTTTTTATCATTTTAATGCCCTGCAGCAATTATCTTACTTTGCTGTAGTCTTTTTACTGGCGCCTATTGCTATGCTTAGCGGCATGGCAATGTCGCCAGCCATTGAAAACCGGCTGCATTGGTTCCCTAAGCTATTTGGCAATCGCCAGGGCGCGAGATCCGTTCATTTTTTGGTCATGTTAGCTTTTGTATCCTTTATAATAGTTCATGTGGCCATGATAGCAGCTACCGGATTGACGCGTAACATGAACCACATCACTGTTGGTTCAGATAGTCCCGTTAGCCATGCAGGGATATATATCGGTCTATCTATTATTTTATTCATCGTGGCCTTTGGTTTTTTAGCTCACTGGATTTCCTGGCAACGGCCCCGTTCATTGCAATATGCCGAAGCGGCTATCAACGGCACGTTATGGCGTGCTTCTATTAATAAATTTAAACCTAAGGTTTACTATAAGCAAAAAGACATTTCGCCTTATTTCTGGGTAAATGGTAAAATGCCCGATTCAGATGAGTGGCACAACCTTGCTGATAATAATTTTAAAGATTACAAACTTCAAGTTGGCGGACTGGTAGAAAACCCGGTCGAACTATCACTCAAAGACCTTAAACAAATGGATTTGGAGCAAAACATAACGATGCACCATTGCATACAAGGTTGGTCTGGAATTGCCGAATGGGGCGGTTTACCCATTAAAAATCTCGTAGAACTGGTTAAACCCCATCCTTCTGTAACGACTGTAGTATTTTATTCATTTGGCGAAGGGATGTATGGAGGAACTTATTATGACACCCATAGTTTGGATAATTGCCTGAAACCGCAATCCATACTGGCATGGGAAATGAATTACCAGCCACTTTCTAAAACACATGGCGCACCCCTTAGGTTAAGGGTGGAAAATCAGCTGGGATATAAAATGGTGAAATGGATCAGCAAAATAGAATTTTTAGAAACCCATAGGCATACCGGTAAAGGATATGGCGGCAAAAATGAAGATGATGAATATTTTGACCTGCTGGCTGATACTTAGCCGCATATTAATTAAAAGGCCTGATAAAAAAATGGGTATAACAGGAGCGATTAGTAATGTAATTTTCTTAGAATTTGAGCAGAAACAGTGTCGGGATTAATACCATAACCTGTTACTAAAATACCTTTTAATCCTGATTGTGATACAATTGCATAAACCGTAGCTTCATCAGCAGGATCGGAATTTCCCTCGTACCTGTAAACATCTAAAATCTCAAATCCCTCTGAAGCAAATTCCGTAGATTCAGCCTCAACACGATTTTCTTTCAAATTGAAATCAACTGTAAATCCTTGTTTTCTAAGTTGACTGATGGCATCGGTTACAGTGGCATAATGAAAAGCTCGTTCCATGGTAAATTGTTAAACGGAATAAATAAGCATAGTGCTGTATATAGTTGAATATCATTTTTTTTTATCTTCCTCCTTTCAGCTACTAAAAAACCAATCGAAATAAGGAAATATCAGCAAAGGTAAACGACGGAAATTTCTAATCTCAACAGGCTTAGGCGGGAATAATTCTTCCAATAAACGATGTTTCTTATTTACTATTGCGCAGAGGCCAACCTGTGTACTTTCTATTACCTTTTCTAAATCATTTACCAGGTTAACACGTTTGATGTTTCTAAGAAAAAGCTTCTTGTATCCCGTCCTTACAGCAATTTCCTCGGACAGTATTGATTGTGCATAGCTTTCGTCTAAATCGGGTATACCACTGGCAGAAAGATGTGTGATAAAAATGAACGCATTAAATATTTTCAAAAAGTTCACAACTCCCGTGTCACAATAACGAAGATCGGTAAAATATGCAATTTTATCTATTAGCGTTAAATCCATGTGGTCAGGAATGAACAAATGGGGACAATTAATAAACTTTACCATGTCCGGGATTGAAATTCCAACATTATCATCATTGGATTCCATCGACTCTGGCATGCTTTGTATTGTCATTAAAATATTGTTGTTAACAACAAATTTTTTGATGGTTTGCAGATCATCATCAACAGGATCAATACAAGTAATTTGCCGGCCAAAATCCCCATAAAAAGAGGGCTCTGCTCTTAGGAAATCCGCTAAGTGCTCCGAACACGAAAAATATTTTTCATCATGTAAAAGACCTTCAGAGTCGTGGAGCTCTTCAATCAGGGATACATCATACTGAAAACATGAGAGCACAAGATTGGCATGTAATTGATTAGCAATTTTTGAAGCCGATCTTAAAATATTTTCAGGGGCTTTATTAAGGTCAATTAAAACAAGTATATTTTTCATGTTCATTATTTTTTATCTTGGTTCCTGGTTCTAATATCTTGACTCCCGATTCGCATTATTCATAAATTAATTCCCTTATGGTAACTTCCTTATCATCGCCTACGGAGACCAGGTAATTATTAAAGGCGCTCCAAAGCAATTTATTTACGGAGAATGTATGGCCTGCAAAATGTTCTTTGGTGATGCGTTTGATTAGCGCGAACGTTTTCGTATCCCATATCTTCACGGTCTTATCACGGCTTGCTGTGGCAAACAATGCCGCATCCGGGCTAAAGGTAATATCGTATATCGCCCAGTTATGGGCGGGGATAGACTTTGATAAGGTGTAACTGCCGGTTTCCCATATCTTCAAATATGCATCCCTTCCTCCTGACAGAAGAAATTTCCCATCGGGAGTATAACGGACAATATTTGCTGAAAGCTGATGTGCAATAAATCCGAATTTAATCTGTAAGGTAAACAGGTCTAAAATAAAAATATCACAACTGCCCGTTGCGACAGCAATTTCGGAAGCATTGTAATTAAAATCTATGCTGCGCAGCTTTTCGTGGGAAAGCGTTATAATTTTAAGCAGCGAGAGGGTATCAAGAGAACAAACAGCTAAATTGCCATCACCGCCCGCTGTATAAAAACAATTGGTTTTCAAGGAATATTTAATGTCGAACACCGGGCCTTTGTGGTGTTTAAGAATCCTGACCTCTTTCTTTTGATCTAAATTTATAATATGGATGTTTCCGTCGGTGGTTCCTGCAAGTAATAGTTTTTTTTCGGGAATATGGCAAATTGTGTACAGGTGCGCCGTAAATGAAGCTGCAAACTTTTCGGCCTGAAGGGTTTCCAGGTTCCATTGCGCTATGAAATTATCGCTGCCCCCGGTAAATATAGTATTTGGATAAAGGCCTTTATCCATTGCATAAATACAACCGGTATGCCCCTTAAGCGCCCCGATTATTTTTATCTCCAATTTTTTTTCGTCTATAACTTCCATGATCTCTGAGTTAAAATAATGAACCCCGGTACGGTCCGCTGCAAGCGTATTGTTTATACACAAAAGTAGAAATAAGAAAATCCTATTAGTGTCATCCCTGCGTAAAGTATAAAAGTATTTAAGTACTTTTATTCCTTTGTATTTACCTTTACATCATAAACAAAAAATCAATACATATATGGAATCTTTAACAGACGGCATACTTAACGTTACCTTAATCGAACCAAGACTAAAACATCCCACTATTTTCGAATACTTTGATGCCTTAAAAGAAGGCGAAGGATTTGCCATCCTGAATGACCATGACCCCAAACCGGTTTATTACCAGCTTCTTGGCGAGCGGGGAAATATTTTCGTATGGGAATACCTGCAGCAAGGCCCGGAATGGTGGAAAGTGAGCATAAAAAAACGTGTTAGCGGAGAGAGTGATGAAACCCTTGGTCAGATTGCGGCAAAGGATCTGCGCAAAGCGGAAATCTTCAAGAAATACGGATTAGATTTTTGCTGCGGCGGAAAAAAGACCGTAAAGGAGGCCTGCGCCGAAAAAGGCCTTGATGTAGCCGCTGTAGAGCATGAATTACGGTGGGCAGAAAAACAAACTTCCGGTTCACCCTTGCCCAGGCCTTTACCCTATAATGACTGGAAATTAGATTTCCTGGCCGATTACATCGTCAATACGCACCACAGCTATGTCAAAGCTTCTGTACCGGAACTTATAAAATATGTAGATAAAGTTGCCAAAGTACACGGAGGACGCCACTCCGAGTTATTTACTATTAACGAACTGGTACACGATATTTGTAGTGAAATGACCGAACACATGGAAAAAGAAGAAAGCTTCGTGTTCCCGTATATCAAACAATTGGTTTCTGCAAAAGCAAATGATGGCACATCCGTACAAAAGCCTATCGAACTAATGGAACAAGAACATGAGATTGTGGGCAAAAGTTTATCGGATATCCGGATGCTCAGTAACAATTATGCGCTTCCTGAAGATGCCTGTGCCAGCTACGGCTTATTATATAAAATGCTGGAAGAGTTTGAAGGCGATATGTTTACCCATATTCACCTTGAAAATAATATCTTATTTGAGAAGGCCCTTGAAATAGAAAAAGGCAAGTAATAGAAGGGCTATAGATTTTAGGAAAAGAAAATTAAAACATGGATATTCCATCTAAACATGGCCTTCAAAAAAGAATAGTAATTGTGGGGGCAGGATTTGCCGGGCTTACACTCGCCAAAAAACTTTCCTCCACCTATTTCCAGGTCATTTTAATCGATAAAAATAACTACCACCAGTTCCAGCCATTGCTGTACCAGGTAGCTACGTCGGGCTTGGAGCCCAGTAGTATTAGTTTTCCGCTTCGCAAGATATTTCAGCACTATAAAAATGTTTATATCCGTATTGCCGAAGTAAAAAACATCCGCCCGGATGAAAACAGAATAGAAACATCTATCGGCAATATTGATTTCGACTACCTTGTGCTGGCCCAGGGCGCTGAAACGAACTATTTTAATAACCAATCGCTGCAGCAGAATTCATATTCAATGAAATCGGTTGCTGAAGCATTGTATCTGCGTAATACTTTATTGCAAAACTTCGAACAGGCGCTAATTTCAAACAATGAAAAGGAAAGGGATGCTTTGCTACAAATAGTAATCGTCGGCGGCGGTCCAACCGGCGTTGAACTGGCTGGCGCAATTGCCGAAATGAAAAACAATATCTTGCCAAAAGATTATCCTGAACTTGACTTTAAGCAAATGACTATTGTTTTGATTGAAGCATCTGCCCGTCTGTTAAGCGGCATAAGTGAGCAATCCGGCGAAAAAGCGCAACAGTATCTTGAAGCCCTGGGCGTAAAGGTTCAAGTCAATACATCAGTAAATAATTATGACGGCCGTTCGGTATCGCTTAGTGACGGCACTATGCTATTCAGCCGCTGCCTTGTTTGGGCTGCGGGTGTAAAAGGCATGGCGTTAAGGGGCTTGCCATTATCATCTCTTCTTCCCAATGATAGGATCAGGGTAGATGCCTTTAACCGAATCTATGGTTTGGCAAATGCTTTTGCTATTGGCGATGTGGCATTTATGCAGGACGAAGAAAGTCCTAAAGGCCATCCGCAAGTGGCCCCGGTGGCCATTCAGCAAGCTGAGTTACTGGCAAAAAATTTAAAGAATATTGTTTTCCGAAAGAAATTGGAAGCTTTTATGTATCATGATAAAGGAAGCATGGCAACTGTGGGGCGTAACCTGGCAGTAGTTGAGATGGGCAAATTAAAAATAAAAGGTTTCAGTGCATGGATTATCTGGATGGTTGTGCATCTTATGTCAATTATAGGTATAAAGAACAAGTTGCTTATTTTGATCAACTGGATATGGCATTATATCACCTATGACCAATCGCTCAGATTAATCATCAGGCCTTCGGAAAACAACAACAAAGCCGATAATGAAAAGACAATCAAATCTTTACATCCAATATTTTAAATTATGAACACTATTAACGCCAACACAAAGATCGCTGCTGTTATTAAAGAGCACCCTGAAGCCATGGAGGCAATCATCAGTATTAGCCCCAGGTTTGAAAAGCTGCGCAACCCGCTGCTCCGAAAACTTATGGCGGGAAGGACCAGCCTGGCGATGGCCTCAAAAGTGAGCGGATGCAGCATTGATGATTTTTTCGACAAGCTCAGGCCACTCGGATTCAATATCGACAGCGGTATCTTGCCGGTTATTGAAGAGCAGGCGCCGGTACCCGATTTCATTCATTCGATCAGGCAGGAACAGCTCGTTGAGCTTGATGTCCGCCCGGTTATCGCTGCAGGCAACGACCCGTTAAAACTGATTTTAGAAAAGGCAAAGGGCGTAGCTGCCGGTCAGGTCTTAAAAATCGTTAACACTTTTGTTCCGGTCCCCTTAATCCCTCTGTTAGAGAAGAAAGGGTTCGTCAGCTATATTGATATGGTTGAAGATCACCTTGTCGAAACTTATTTTTTCAGGAAAGCAGATTTCGCTGAAGAGGCTGTTACAGCGAAACCAAAAGAAACCTTGAGTAAGGATTGGGACGAAGTGTTTGAAATATGTAAAAACAAGCTAATTACAATAGATGTCCGCGCACTGGAGATGCCCCAGCCTATGATTGCCATCCTGGATTCCCTTGGGCAATTGACCGTTGGCGATGCCTTGTTCGTATATCATAAAAGAATCCCGGTTTATTTACTGCCTGAATTGGCGGAACGGGGCTTTGACTACCGGATTAAGGAGATCGGCGACGGTGAGGTTCATCTTTTAATTTTCAAATCCTGATATGATCAGCACCGACAACCTGGTTAAAAATACCACCTATAAGGTCATTATCCCTTTTTATGCTTATGCCGCATTATCATTTCTTGCGGCTGTGGTATTGCTGGTTCTTTCTTCTAAGGCCTTCGGGTCCCATTATTTCCAACCCCCGGTATTGGCGGTGACACATACTATGGCCCTGGGATGGGGCACCATGATGATACTGGGCGCCAGCCACCAGCTTTTTCCCGTGATGATAGAGGGTAAGTTATTCAGCAATTTTCTGGCTTATCTCTCTTTTATTTTAGCAGGCTTGGGTATTCCACTGCTGATCTATGCGTTTTATACCTTTGATATGAACTGGCCTGCTCAATGCGGGGCATTATTAATAAATGGAGGGATCCTTTGTTTCCTAATCAATATTGCCGCCAGCCTGATAAGCAGTAAAAAGAAGAATGTCCATGCTTTTTTCGTATTCACAGCTACTTTGTGGTTGTTTACCACTACTATAGTGGGGCTTCTGCTGGTTTTTAATTTCACTTATCCCATTTTTGAACAGGGCTCACTACACTACCTTTCCCTGCATGCGCATTTGGGCATTGCCGGCTGGTTCCTGCTCCTGGTCATCGGGGTTGGAACACGGTTGATCCCAATGTTCCTGATCTCAAAATACACCAATGTTCCCCTTTTATGGATCATCTTTACACTGATCAATACAGCTTTGGTGGGTTTCGTTTTTTTCTTTCTATACACAGGGAGGGGCTACCTATTCGTTATTCCCCTCGCGGAAGTATTCGCGGCTGTTTCTCTTTTCGCCTTCTATTGTTTCCAGTCGTTCAAAAAGCGTATCAGAAGACAAACCGACAATCAGATCAGGATTTCGCTGTTATCCGTTTTAATGATGGGCATACCTTTAGTTTTACTAACAGTCATTACGATCCTGGTTGCTATTTCCACAGCAAATACCAGGTTAGTTATGGCTTATGGCTTTTCTATTTTTTTCGGCTGGATCACCGCCATGATATTCGGGATGACATTCAAGACACTTCCTTTTATTATCTGGAATAAGGTTTATCATCACCGGGCAGGCCTCGGCAAAACCCCAAGTCCAAAAGATCTTTATGATGTAAAGATCTTTAATACAATGGGCGTCGCCTACTTATCAGGATTTATCCTGTTTATCGGAGGTATTCTGTTCCCGGATACCCTGCTATTAAAAGTATCCGCCCTGGCCTTATTGCTGGCGGCAATTTTATACAACTGGAATGTATACCGTGTAATTTTTCATACCCCAATAAAATGAAAGTAACCACCAATAACGATAAGAAATGTGATTTAGCACTATTTGCCTTAAAGGACGTGCTGGACCCGGAGATTGGCCTGAATGTGGTAGATCTCGGATTAATTTACCGCATCGATTTTAATGAAGATAACGGAAATATTCTTATTATTATGACTTTAACTACCCAGTTTTGTCCCATGGGGGAATCCATCCGGGACAATGTGAAGCAAACATTAGAATATTTGTTTGACGGATGTGCTGTAAACGTTGATGTTATTTTCGAGCCACCCTGGAGCATGGAGCTAATATCAGAAGAGGGCCGTAAATTTTTAAATAGATAATATGCTTAGTAATACCTGTAAGACTGCTGTTAAAGCGGTAATATATCTGGCTACAAAAATTGAGTCAGGCAATAAATCAGCGATTAAGGAGATTGCTGAATATATTGGCGCCAGTGAGCATACAGTAGGTAAGTTTTTACAAATCCTGGTTAAACAGGGTGTTATCAACAGTCTGAAAGGCCCCTCAGGCGGGTTTTATCTCACCGGTAAACAGAGAAACCAGCCTATTATCAATATTGTAAGAGCGATAGACGGGCAACAGATTTTTAAGGAATGCGGACTGGGCCTAAGCAAATGTTCGTCCAAGCACCCATGCCCTATCCATAATGAGTACAAACAGGCAAGAGACCTTATAGAAAACCTATTTGAAAATAAAAAAGTAAGCGACCTTTGCGTGACAGTCAATGACGGGTTTGCATACCTATATGGTTAGCATGGCCCATTGGGCTGGGTTATGTGTTTTTGAATAGTATCTGCAGCCATGCAAAGGCAAAGTATTCAAACAGTTTAAAAAAATATTTTTTACGGCGTCCAATCAAAAAGAATATTCGTTTACATTTGGTGCGAAACGAACGGCCCGGTTTATAAAGATAGCTGCGTTGAATTTTTTATTGATTTTAATGATAAAAGAGGTTATTACAATATTGAATTCAACTGTGCGGGATCATGCCATATAGGCTTCGGGAAAGAAAAGGAAGCGCGGCTGCCGGTGTCTAAAAAACTTATTGAAAAAATAAAATATCAGGCGTTATTTAAAAATGGAAGCGTGTCGCAGACCCCCACTATAAAATGGGAACTTAGCCTGATAATTCCTGTTGAAGTTTTTTACTACCACAAGCTGGATTCGTTAAAAAATAAATCATGCCTGATAAATTTTTACAAATGCGGAGATGAATTGCCACAACCACATTATTTATCCTGGGCCGATATGTTTTCTGATGACCCCAACTTTCATTTGCCGGAATTTTTTAAAAATGCCTGCTTTATTGCAGGCGATGAAAATTTAAATTTATTAATATGACGACTCATAAGACCTTAGATTCAGCATACGCTAAAACGGCTATTAATCCAATTATCACTATTGGTGCTTTGTTTTTTGTTTTTGGATTTATCACATGGTTAAATTCAGTGTTGATCCCTTATTTGAAAATATTATGTGAGCTTAACAATTTTAGATCTTATTTTGTGACCACGGCATTTTATTCTCCTTATTTGTTGATGGCAATTCCAGCGGCCTATATACTTCGAAGTGTAGGATTTAAAAAAGGCATGTCTGCAGGTTTAATCATCATGGCGGTTGGGGCACTGATATTTGTACCCGCAGCTCTAGCACGCTCCTATATTTTATTTCTTTTAGGATTGTTTTTTCAGGGTGCAGGGTTAACCGTGCTACAGGCTGCTGTTAATCCTTATGTTACTATTATTGGCGATCGCGAAAGCGCCGCAAGACGAATCAGCATAATGGGAATATGCAATAAATTGGGAGGGATTATAGCCCCGATAGTTTTGGGATCTGTTGTTTTAAAAGGAGCGGATGCTGTTGTACGCCGCATAAAAGGTATGGATACAGCGCACAAAGCCGTTGAGCTAAATGTTTTAGCATCGAAAGTAGTTTTGCCATATATTGTATTTTTAATTGCACTGGTAATATTGGCTGTATGGGTTTACTTCTCGAGTTTACCAACAATAGATACCGATCACGAAGACGAAACACTGGCTGCAGTTAATATTAATAAGAAAAGCATAATTCAATTTCCCCATTTATTACTGGGTGTTTTGACCCTGTTTTTCTACGTCGGCGTTGAAGTAATGGCCGGTGATACTATTATACGATATGGCGCGTCCCAGGGAATAGCGCTCTCGACAGCAAAATTCTTTACATCGTGCACGTTGGGCGCTATGGTTGCTGGATATATAATTGGGATCATAACCATTCCCCGCTATATTAAACAGGATAAAGCCTTAAGAATTTCCGCTATCCTTGGTGTTTTATTTTCAATCGCGGCGGTTTGTACACACGGATACACCTCTGTTTTCTTTATTGCTTTATTGGGGTTGGCAAATTCATTAATGTGGCCGGCTATTTGGCCATTAGCGATCGCCGATCTGGGCCGCTTTACCAAAATAGGTTCGTCCCTTTTAATTATGGGAATTGCCGGGGGCGCATTGATCCCATTGTTTTACGGCTATCTCACCGATCTGTTTAACGCCCGGGTTGCTTACTCGATATTAATACCATGTTATTTATTTATTTGGTACTATGCAGCTTCGGGACATAAGATAAGAAAATGAAAAAATTACAAGCCGGTATAACCGGCAATACTTTAAAAAATCTTTTAAAGGTATAAAGTTTTTGAATCTGGGTTGGTTGAGCAATGCAAATATAAAAGGCATTGCGGAACGAATGTACCGGGAATTATTGTTTAACGACGATCATACAGCCGATTCGGTAAAAATGCTGTTTTTGGAATTTGCTTCACTATCGCGGGTGATGGGTAGTATGAAGAAACCGCCAGCCTGGGTCAATATCGTACATGAGTTGTTAAACGATAAATGGAATGAAACCATTACGTTAAAAGAACTATCACTGGCTTCCGGGGTAAATCGTATTACCATATCTAAACATTTCCCAGCCTATTTCGCCTGCACTCTTGGCAGCTACCTGCGTAAACTCAAAGTAGAGCGTTCGTTATCCTTGATCAAAAATGATGGTACTTCCCTAACCCAGGCGGCTTATTGCTGTAACTTTTCAGATCAAAGCCATTTTATCAGGAATTTCAGGACCTACACTTCGTTGTCACCGAAGCAGTATCAAAAACTCTGAATCAAAAGGCAAATTTCATTCTATTTTACTGTTTGTTCATCCTATACATTTGCCGGTAAGAAAATTAAATTATGAAGTATTATATCACCATCTTGTTTGCATGGTTTATCCTGATAAGCAATGCGAATGCTCAACAGTTTAGTGTTAGCTATTCTCCTGCCGTTTTCAGCAGCCCGTTCACCGGGCATGTGATCCTGTATCTTTCGAAAACCGAAAAGGAACCCAAAAATGAATTATATGAACCCTGTTACGCCCGTATCGTCAAAGCGATCAGGCCGGGCGAGGCAGTGCTTTTTGATAATAGGGCAATTGCCCATCCGGCGCCATTGAGTAAGCTGGAGCGCGGCGCCTATTATGTGCAGGCAGTATGGGACAGGGACCTGGGCGGGCGTAACATTGGCACCAGCCCAGGTAACCTGTACAGCAAGGCTGTTCAGGTCGCATTTACCAGCGATACGGCGCAAGTGACCACGTTGGTATGCGATCAGTTGGTTCCACAGCCGATTTTTGTGAACAGCACCTATATCAAAGAATTGAAAGCACCGTCCGGATTGCTGAGTAAATTCAGCCGCAAACCAATGACGGTTGATGCGGCGGTCATCTTGCCTGCTCAGTATTTCAGCGAAACGAAACGAAAATTCCCTGTTGTGTTTAACATCGGCGGGTATGGAGCGGATTATCATCACTATTCGAAAGAAAATGGGGACACCGCGTCCTCCATCGCTATCGATACTACTGCCTGTATTAAGGTATACCTCGATGGCAATTGTTCTTTAGGGCATTGTGTTTATGCAAACAGCGAGAATACCGGGCCCTGGGGTGATGCATTGACTAAAGACTTTATTCCTTTGCTAAAAAAAACATACCGTTGCAATGGGGCCTTTCTGGCGAAAGGACATAGCAGCGGCGGATGGGCGGCTTTATGGTTGCAGATACATTACCCCCAATTATTTGCGGGCTGTAACGCCAGCTCACCTGACCCGGTCGACTTTCGCTCGTTCGTCAAGGAGAATATGTATGAGCTGAAGCCCTTGAAGAATTATAAATACGATTATGAAGAAGTGATTTACCGCGGGGAACAGAACCGTTCCTTTGATGCAGTTTACGGCCCAAGAGGGAAGCGCGGGGAGGTCAGACGCTTGTATGATTATACTACAGGAAAGTTGAACCCGGATGTCCTGGAACACTGGAAGCAATATGATATATCACTTTATCTAAGAAAAAACTGGCCGAAGTTAAAAGGTGATCTTAGGGATAAGATACGGATTTCGGTAGGTAACGAAGATACCTATTCTTTAAATCTCCCAGTTCATCTGATGGAAGAGGAAATGAAAAAGATAAACGCCACCATTACCTTTGCGTACTATCCGGGCGATCATGGGTCTGTAAGAACCCCGGCGTACCTGTATGACCAGGACAAATGGCTGGAGGATAAGTATCAGGAATGGTTAAAACCGCATGAAAAGTAACTCTTAATTCAGCTCCAACCAAAACAACCTTAGAGGAATCGAACCCGTAAATCCGCATTTAAAGGCTATTGGGACACACTTTAGGTATCCCCTAGGGGAATCGAACACGATCATTAACCTACTGGCTTACAATATTTTATATGGCTTTCGGTTTACTACGCACCGAATTACTAACCATTTTTTTGATGCAGATTAATACAAATCTTACAATATAAAGGTACAAAACATTGCATTATCATACAATTTTAATTACTGGCGTTTAGTAAAAACATTATTGGCTAACAACGCCCGCAAGCCATAGCGTACACCATCCCATTTTCACCAGTTAAGCAACTAACAGCGTGAGCCGGGTAAATAGTCAAGGCCGGGCCGCCGCTGAAAAACAAAACAACACGGCCCGCTTGCATGGCCTTTACTTTTTATCCCGGCGGTGGGCTATCTTCGCGGATGTGGTGAATATGGAATTGAAATTTAAGACTTAAGAGCATGGGACAAAGAAGGTGTGGACGGGATCAGGATACTCTTCGAGAGACCTTGCCAGGCGGAGTGATGTAAAACCGAAGTTGTCAAGTCATAAGTCTTGAGTCGGAAGTCATTTTATTACAGCTTTATTATTCGTAAGTTTACATCACAATAAAATAAGGGAATGAAAAATGAAAGCGACCGGGTGCTCAGCTTATTGAAAATTGGTTAGGCAGGATGAAACATTTGGTATTTAAAACGCTGGCCGGAAAACTCGTTTTCGTTATCATCATGCTGTGTCTTGCTTTATTAGCGCTAAACCATTTTTTTTCTCCGCAGCCGTCAACCTTTTCGGTTCGTCCGGCTTACGTCCTAAAGGGAGTAACTATACGGTCAGTCAGTACCGATGGCCTGGATGCTGATTTCTTTTATAGTTCTTCAGCCCGGCCGCAAAACGCCATCATTTTGTTGGGAGGGTCTGAAGGAGGAAAAAGCTGGAGTTATCACCCGGATTTTATCAAGGAACTCGTTAACCGGGGATTCTGCGTTTTGTCGCTTTCGTACTTTGGCACAGATCATCTGCCGGACAATCTCCGGGGCATTCCCTTGTCTTATTTTAACAAAGCCTTTCACTGGTTAGCTGCGCAAAAAGGACTGGTGGTTCCAAACAATTATGCACTGGTTGGCGCGTCCCGCGGAGCGGAGTTAGCTTTGCTTTTGGGGAGCCGTTATCCAGAAGTAAAAGTCGTTGTAGCCATTGATCCCAGTTCGGTGGTATTCCCGGGCCCGCCGGCAAATATATTTGACGCCTCGGGTAAGCAGCATTCCGCATGGAGCGAAAACGGGAAAGAATTGCCTTTTGTGAACATCCCATTTTCGTGGACCACGATAAAAGGAATGTTTACCGGCCAAAGAACACAAATGTTTGAGGACGCCTTGCTCGACACAGCGCAAGTAAACGTAGCGGCGATACCCTTAGAGAAAATAAATGGCCCTGTACTGCTGATATCCTTTAATCGCGATCAAATTTGGCCTTCCCCCCTCATGTGCGGTCAAATGGCAAAACGCTTACACGACAAAGGTTTCCACTATTATTACGAACATGCCGACTATGATGGGACGCATTCGGACTGGTCAATCAAAGCCTGCCGGACGAACATACTGGCATTTTTAAGTAAAAGGTTCCCGGTGGATAGCCGATGACGATTTATATCAGTCTAACTGGCCGTTATACCCATATAAGTAAAAGCGCATCGCGCAAATATAAGAATACAGCGTTTTTGGTAATTAGCAATACAGAACATTCGGTAAGAATGATGCTGGGGAATCAGCAAGAATGAATGCAGAGCCCATTCAAAAGTATGGTATTACAATTTAAGATTCAAAGAAAGTTTGCGTGTCCTGTAAAATTATATCTATCACCTGTTAAGTTAACCACCTCGCACTCAACGATTTTTTTGAGACGCATAATTTAGTGTCAGCGGTGTTATTATTTCCATATTGGTAATCCAAAGCAGGTATGTTATGAGCGCAGTGAATTTCAGTTTGCGGGCGGCGCGGTAAGGCTGCAGCAGGGCGATTCCCCGGCTACAAATCGTGGCAATGGTATTAGCAACACTATCAACAATTGATTACTGATCAACTTTCTGTAGAAACAAGAATTATTTAGAAACAATGATCAATGCTAATCCGGCCATGTAAAAGAGCAGCATGATATTCAACAAAGGTTTGACGCCCCTTGGCGCCTTATCGAATTCTCTCCAAACATAAATACCCCAAAGCGCTGCTACAACCGTAGCTCCCTGGCCTAATCCATAAGAAATAGCAGGGCCGGCTTTCCCGGAAGCAATAATGCTTAATGACATACCTGCACTCCATATCGCACCTCCTAAAATTCCAATTAAATGATCTTTTGTTTCGCCTTTAAAATAATCGGAAAATGAAACCGGGGCGCCAATAAAGGGGCGCTTCATTTGAATAGAATTAAAAAGAAAACTACTGATTACAATACCAATAGCAAAAATTACCAATGCTGTATATGGAGTCAGTTTTCCCGCTTCCGGCACATTGAAATTGCTTACCATTGAACCGGCAACGTATTTATAAAATAAGCCCATTAAACATCCGCTTACTACCGAAAGGATCAATCCTTTCCCGGAAACTTTTTCTGAAGCATTAGTCTGTAATTTTTGATAGGCCCTGGCATTGAGTATAATGGCCAAAGCGATTAAAGCAACACCGCCGAATATCAACACCGGGTTACCCTGCGGGTTTGAAATATAATTTACAATTACACCCAATACCAAAGCAATGCCGATACCAACCGGAAATGCAACTGACATGCCTGCAATGGCGATTGCGGCTACCAGCAATATGTTAGCTAAGTTAAAAATTACACCACCCGCAAAAGAAGACAGCAGGTTACTCATATCAGCTTGCCTGATATCATCAAGGAAAGCCCTGCCTTCGCTTCCATTGCTCCCCAGCGTAAAGGCAAGGAGCAGTGTCGTAAGCAAGATACCAAAGCCATAATCCCAATAAAATAATTCAAATCGCCAGGTTTTGGTGGTAAGCTTTGTTGTGTTGGCCCACGATCCCCAGCAGAACATGGTAATAACACAAAGCATGATGGCAAGCCCGTAATTTTCTACGATGAACATAAACTTTTTTTTAGTTTGATTAAATTACTATTTCCCTTCTATATGGAACAGATGCTTGCGCTCCCAGCCTTGTTACCGAAATGGAAGCCGCGTTCACTGCAAATTGAATTGCTTTCTGCCAATCCATATTTTCTGTTATTGCCACGGCTATTGCACCACTGAAAGTATCACCGGCTGCGGTTGTATCCATTGCCTCTACCACTGGTGCATCTGTCATTATTGCCAGGTTTTTATTCTGAAAGCAGGCGCCCTTGCTGCCCAGTGTGATCAACACATTCTGCACTCCCTTATTTATAAAAATACCGGCTGCCAGTGAAGCTGTTGCTGCATCATCTACTGTTATACCAGTTAGTAAAGATGCTTCTGTTTCATTGGGTGTTATAAGAAATAAACCATTGAGCAACTCATCATCGAGTTTTTGTGCAGGCGCAGGATTGAGGATTACTTTTTGATGATTTGCTTTGGCATTTTTTATTACCGCTGTAATTGTTTCCATCGGGATTTCCAATTGCATTAAAATTATTTCTGCTTCTGCCATATCTTTTACCTTATCAATATCTGCAGGCAAGAGATTAGCATTGGCGCCCGGTGCAACTACAATACAATTCTCACCTGCTTTATTTACCATAATTAATGCAGTGCCTGATGGCGCTTCTTCATCCACAAAAACATAATCGGCATTAATATTTTCTTTTTGTAAACCTTCTACCGTTTGTTTTCCAAAAATATCATTACCAATTTTTGCAACCAGTGTAACATTGCCTCCCAATCTGGCAGCGGCAACAGCCTGATTAGCGCCTTTACCGCCCGCGTTCATAAAGAACATGCCGCCCAATGAGGTTTCTCCGGGCAAAGGAAGTTTTTCTGATTTTACAACCATATCAGTATTGGCACTGCCTACAACAATTATTCTTTTCATTAATTACATTCATTTAATTCACTTTACTTCATTCGCCGCCATGACCGATATCAGCTGCACAACGAAACCCAATAGTTCCCGACCTATCTTTTCCGGGCGCCATTAACAGGTATTTAGCGTATTTATTCAATTCGTATGCCTGGGGGAAATACCAATCAGAGCTTTGGGGATGATAGTAGCTTCCACCCTTTAAAATAGCCGAACGTGTATGTAAGTCGGTGTATTCATCTGTCCACTGCCAAACGTTTCCTACCATATCTAATGCACCAAAGGGACTTATACCATCGGGGAATGAATTAACATTGCACGGCCCATACATAACGCGGCTGTTATCACGCTTAGGTATTCTTAAACTGTCCATCTTATTCCCCCAGGGATAGAGGCGGTTATCAATTCCCTGCCCGGCATACTCCCATTCCCATTCATGAGGCAATCTTTTACCGGCCCAGGCCGCATAAGCCCTGGCATCTTCTATAGATACCCAGGCAACCGGCTTTTCTTCCCATCCGGATTGAAAACTTCCGTTTCGCCAATCTTTTAGAAAATTATGGTCATCCCGCGGATGATATTTTGTAGCATCTATAAATTGTTTAAACTGCTTATTGGTTACGGGATACCGGTCAATATAAAAAGAAGGGATTTTAATAATATGCTTTTGCGACCGGGATGGGTGATCTTCCCAGGGGTGCTGCACGCCAATTGCCGCAGGAAGGTCGTTACCTTCAATCATTACACCTTTTGATTCAAATACATAAGCTTTTGTCCCGGGTATCAATATCATTCCCTCCGGTGCATTCAAATGCGGGGCTGTTTTATGAATAGGCGTTATATGCTGCGGCAATGGCGCCCAGGCGGCAGAATATGATTTTAGCGGCCTCTTTGCAAGGACATGCATCCTGTTCAAAAAATCTTTAAGGCTGCTATTCACAGAAGACGGCTTTACCGCCAGAATTGCCCCAAATCCGAAGCCTTCTATTGGGAAATCCAGGTAAATATGATCTTGCACCCTTTGAGGAATGAGCGCTTTTCCATTCCAAACATCATAGTATATTAATCCTTTTTTGTAAGGAAGTTCAATTTGCCTTCCCCTTTTGCCGGTACTATCCCTATTGACAAGCGTGTATATCTGTTGATATTTCCCCGGAAATACAGATGTAAAAATTCCTTTTTGAATTGTCGGAATATAGGGTTGCCAATCAGCGCTGCTCCACAAAGACGGGAACTGGCGATAGATAGCAGCTATTCTCCGAATAGCTGCTGCATAGCGATCCGGTATCCTGTTCCAAATACCCCATATATTTTCCCATGCGTTATAGCCGATACCGTTAAAAAAAGCATATTGCAGATCATTAGTTTTATCGATCATCCAACGATTGGTCACTTGTACCTGGTGTTTCGGCTCCAACCATTTGTAAACGCTAACCCCAGGCGCATATTCATAATTCCAAAAATATCCCCAACTCATTCGGTTCCATTCAACCATCTTTAGATCATTTATGGCAACTTCCGGCTGTAAGGCTATTGGATAATCGAGGCTGTCAGATGCTACAAGAAAATCCCTGGTTATCCCAAACATTGTGTCTCCGTTCAATCCGTCTGCACCAATACTCTTCATTTCTTTTATAATGGCAAGGGGCATGGGCATGCCAACATCATGTGTACCCTTATCCCAAATCATAATTGGAAAGAAAACCCTTACTCCCCTTTTTTTAAATTCCTGCACCATTTGCCTTACGCCTGTTAATCCGCCGGGCATATCAGCAAGTAAGTCAAATTGATTCCGGTTATCGATGCCGATATTAGGATAGGTGGGCCAGATGAGCACTGCATCAAGGCCGCCATAACGTTTTTTTAGGTCATCCAGATAACGGTTTACTGTGTACTTCTGATGAATAGGGTCATAGAAAAACCTGTCTTCTGCCATCATCTGTGCATAAATAAAAGGCCTCTCCGTCCAGCGTAAACCTGGTTTCAAGTACAAAGAATCATTATAATTCAAGTGTTTTTTCTCATCAACCCGCCATTTATTCATTATACTCAACCAGTGTTCAATATCAGAAGATGCAGACGGCCCTTTAAACAACTCTTTGAGGTCTCCCTGCAATTCAGGCTGTTGCGTATAAGCAATACTTATATCGAACAATAACATCACCAATATAATAAAACCTGATCTTTTCATTTATTATTTAATTTTAAAATCAACATCCTTTTTAAAGTGGCTACCCCGGTAAAAGAATATGCGCATACTGCATATTTATATTTCCCGTTTTTTAAGGATGAATTATCGGCAAAGGTATTTTGAGATGTATTTATTCCCTTATTTTCAGGTTGAATGTTAGTCATCAATTCTTCGTTTCTGAAAATATAATATCCAGCGACTTCGCCGCTATCTTTAGGCGCTTTCCAGGTTAATACCGGTTTATGCTCAGGGGATAGATGTAATTTAAGACCTGAAACCGAACCCTTCAGCGAAGAAACCGGCAATACCCCTGTACGAACATATTCTGAATATGCCTCATGGTATTTTTTATTTACTTTATAAGGACTATAATAATGGCTGTATGCAAATGAAATAATATTACTAACGTAGGGCTTTTCAATTTCCAATTGTTTAACTAACCGGTTTAACGGTGCTATCGTCCAAAATCGCTGGTCAAAAGTTTCAGCATCCGACCAAAACAATAATCCGGGTTTCGTATCTGCCGCTTTCTTCATTTCCCTGAACCACACAGATAAGGTATCAAGTTTCAATCCTCCGGCACCGATACAATCCTGAGGCGCAAAAATATCACCTTTATTAAAATGAGTTCCGGCGAAAACCCGTTCCCACATATCCCTGTTTTGCCCGGCCGTGCCCAATCGGTAATTCATAAAAGGGCAAAGCATAAATGGCATTGATGGAGTAATAGCATGCAAATGGTCGAGATTCACATTTAGAATATCAGCTAGCTCATCCTGCAAAAATGTTGTTTTGCAATGAATATTATCAACCTCCCACACCCAATACCAGCCATACATTACTTCACCATACTTATTTTTGTATTTTTTTACTAACTCATCTGCGACCTTGTTGCCAGTTTCCATTTGATGTTTCAGCCATTCATACCTAAACTGCCCGGTCCACCATTCTTCATTGAAATTAAGTCCCAGAAAAACTTTAAATCCCGCTTTAGCAGCATTTCTTAAACAGTTATCTACAAGGTCAGCTTTATATTTTTGCCTAACATCATGCAAAGTACTCGGATACATAGATTCGCTCACACCTTCTTTATTCGTATGAAGGGTTGGTGCAAAAATTATATAATGCATTCCAACCTCCTTCAATGCATTTAGTTCCTTCTGCCAACGGGCATCATTCCAATTCGCGACAAGATTGTCCTGAATAAATGTTCCGTCTATTACAGGGTAAGAACTTTTGTCCTGTGCAATAACATTTACTTTTATTAAAAGACTACAAAATAAAAATGTTATATATAATAAATATTTTTTCATATTTTTTTATTTTGTTCGAAAGAATAACTGAAATATAATCCTGGTAAATCTCTGTCAGAAGTATCTCTTATTTTTATCTTTTCCAATAGTAACAAGGGCAAGCACATTAGAATGAGAGTCAAACATGAATACCATACATTTATTCGATTACCTTCCGAACATTGTATGGGCAAACGACAAATACCTGTATGATTCAAAATATTAGTGACCTTACTGGTAGCATTGTGCAGTTTAGTTTGAATGGATTTCCATAATTTATATTTAATCATATCCATTATTATTATTTTTACTTCCATTCAATTCCCTTTTGAAATAGTTTTATTTATTAATAATGACTCATTGGATTATCATACCAATCAAATCTAATAACTTGAAACATCAGTTCTGAACGGCAACAACGGTAAGCCATTCAAGTCAAACAAACCAGGGATTTGATCATTGGTAAAACAATACCGAACCCACTTGGGTTGCATAACTTCTTTAGCGGTTAATTTTACTGTTCCGTTGTTTTCAATAACCGCATTTGCCGGAAAGAAAATTTTATCCGGGCCGGCAATCTGAAAGTCTTCTATTTCTTTTCCTTTTGCACTTAACTTTCCGATTGACCAAAATTTTACAATCGCTTTATTTTTTTCAAAAGTACATTCTCTAAAATGTGGGAAATAAGGATGCAAGTCATAGAAGCCGTATTGTTCCTTCAAAACCAGATTTGATAACCGGTTGCCGACTTCTCGTTTTGCTTTGGGATGTATGTCGGAAACATCATTAACTAAATCGCCTATAGCAATCATTCCCGTCTTAGCAACAGACAATACAGATTCCTGTTGCTCTCTCAAAAAAGCTGCATTTATACCGGGATAGCCATTCCATGGGGCTATTTGAACAAAATAAAAAGGAAAATCATTATGGAATACTTTTCGCCAATTTTGAATCAGAGCCGAAAAAAGTTTGCCATAAGTAGTCGATTCGCTCACAACATTCGCCTCCCCTTGGTACCAAATCACACCCGCCAGACGATACCTGGTTATAGGGTGTATCATAGAATTATACAAAAGTGAAGCTCCTTTTGGAGCCCAGCCGTAAGGCTCAATATTTATTGTCATTTTTTTCAACACTGTATCATTATCAAAAACTTTCCTTGGAGTCCAGGCCTGTGCACATGTTCCTTCCCAATAAGAACCGATTAATCCAACCGGAACTTTTAATTTTTCATAAATATTCCTTCCGAAAATATAACCTATAACGCTAAAATTCGCGGCAGAAACTGCATCACAGATTTTCCATTCCCCTTTACAATCACTTTGAGGATATTTGTCATATGACTGATTTACCTGAAAAAAACGAATTTCTTTGTTGGCAGAAGTTTTAAGGGCATCATCCGCATCAGTAACTCCCCAATGAAAATTAAATTCCATGTTTGACTGCCCGGAACACAACCATACTTCTCCAATAAGAATATCGTTTATAATAATTTTTTGTTTCCCACATAAAAATTGAATTGTAAAAGGTCCTCTGGATTTTGGTGTTCTTACAAAAGTTTCCCACATACATTCAGCTCCTATCAGTACGGATACTGTATCAGCAGGATCCCAACTACAAATAATTGCCACCTTAAAAGAACCCGGCCCCCAACCCCACAACTTAACTTTCGATGATTGTTGTAACACTGCATGATTACTGAGAATAGAGGGCAACCGCAAAGGTAATTGCGCGTTCACTTTAACTGCACTAAAGAACAACACCAATACGATTACATTTTTCAGGGCAGAAACTGTATTTGGATTTTTATTATTAGAATTTTTGCGCATCCAACTATTGTTTATATTGTTTATACAATCTTACTGATTCCTGGTTGGAATTTCCTGCATACGCCATTGATCCGGGTTTGTTCATTTGTCCGATATATTGGTAACATAATATTTTATCAACAAATGGAGAAATATCTTCCATTTGTTTTAATATTCTACTGAAATCGGCTGGCAAAAGATTTTCTTTTGTCTTGTCTTCAAAATAAAACAGTTCCATATCAGCCCATATTCTTGCTCTCGATGCTTTCTGATGTGCATTAAATAAATCTTCAAAATATTTGGCAGGCTCTCCTAATTTTGTGGAGTTCACACCAATTCCGTCCTGATATGCAATGATTTCAATATTCATTTTTCCCAATTGCTTTACAAATTTATCATCACACTTTTCAGCTTTGATATTATACGGAGCTATGAGATTCACACTTGCAGGCATAAGCGTTTTCGCCACTTTCGCGCAATCATTCATATAATCAATAAAGGCATCATCGAAGTAGGGCATCAAATAAGATTCATTGGGGAAATACCAACCGTAAAAGCTTGGATGATGACTATATTTTTCTGCAACTTCTTCCATTGCTTTGGCTCGGAATTTACGGATGCCTGGATCTTTCATTAAAAATTCACCTTTTTGGCAATCAGCCCAAAAATCATTGCCAACAAAAAATTTAATACCTACTTCATCAGCAGCGGATAGGACAGCTTCTAATGGGTCTTCGCAACCTAATTTATATTGTGGAGCCAGACTGGATGGATAAATGGCTTTCCCATCCAAAGCTATTTCCTGCAATACCAAATATTTAAACCCAATCTCACTTATTTCCTTTACTTTCTCTTTCCATTGTGCTTCAGTAAAATTTTTTAAAGCAGGATCCCAATACTTTCCTTCGGATGGAAGTAAATGCTGAAACTCGAACCATGAGCCTGATATGGGTTTTATTTTTGGGTTTTGTACCATTTTAATAGATAAGTTTCTTATTCTTTAGAATTTTCCAAAAGTCTCTTTTACAACACAAGTTCTTTCCAATTACTTACCAGAATAAAATATAAATAATTGCTTAAGAATACCAACTTTGCTATTTTGTTTATTAGCATCGGCAATCAGGAAAACAATGCAATAAATATAATAGCCCAACATATTTTTACAAATCACAATTTTATTTTACAATAATCAAGATGGAGGCCGGGCAGGTTGCTCAGCTCAAATCTTGAAACATCCCCGGTTCAATTCCCCCACATGCGTTCAATCTCTTCCAGGGATTTACCTGCTGTTTCAGGGACCAGTTTCCATATTATCCATAAATAAGGCAGGCACATGGCAGCAAAGAGAAAAAAAGTGCCCGATGGTGTAAGATTAGTCAACATCCAGGGGGTGAGCTGCCCGATCAGGAAGGTGCCGACCCATAGCGCAAATCCGGCTATCGACATGGCAATGCCTCTCACTGGAGTGGGATACATTTCGGAAAGCAATACCCAGATAACCGCAGAAATAGAAATGGCACAGCAAAATATATATAATAAAAAAAAGATCAGCAATGTAACAGACGGAAGATTCCATGATGCTTGTTTTATGAAATAAAATCCTATAAGTGATAAAGAGATAATCATTCCCGAAACTCCATAGTAAACAAGCTT
This sequence comes from Mucilaginibacter sp., assembly GCA_036758125.1. GTDB lineage: Bacteria > Bacteroidota > Bacteroidia > Sphingobacteriales > Sphingobacteriaceae > Mucilaginibacter. Next base: position 19,208 of record DAIOXE010000026.1, on the reverse strand, counting down.
TTTACGCCCAACCTTATCAATTATCATCAGCGCCAAAATAGTGGTCAGTGCATTAACAACCCCTACCAATACCTGGTAAAAAAGGGAATCCCCATTAGACATACCACTGTTCCTGAATATAGTGGGACCATAATACAATACGGCATTTACGCCCATGAACTGCCCCAGGATGGCAATGCCCATGCCTATCAGGAGCGTTTTGAAGATTGCAGGTTTAAACAATAATCGCCAGTCCAATTTCTGATCACGCTTCAACTGTTTGGTCACTTCACCCGCCTGCCTTGCGGCTTCGGCCAAATCGTTGTAAATACGATTCAACGTTTTTAGCGCGTTATGCTCCTTCTGCCGGGCAATGAGCCAGCGGGGGCTTTCCGGTATAAAGAATATAATAAAAAAGAAGATCACGGCCGGCAATGATTCCATACCCAACATTCCTCTCCATACCTCAGCGCCGAATATTCTCGATAACCTGTCATCGCCTGTGAAGATTCCGCTAAGGGCGATACGCAGCAGTTCGTAATTCACCAGGTAGGCGCCCAAAAAGCCAATTGTAATCGCTAACTGGTAGAGGGATACCAGGCGCCCCCTGTGCTTTGTGATAGCCACTTCCGAAATATACATGGGCGAAATAATAGATACCACGCCAATCCCTATTCCCCCTATTATACGGTAGATTATCAACTCATCAATATTTCCTGACATTGCGCAACCAATCCCGGATACTGAGAATAGTATGGCGGACATGATCATCGCCTTTTTTCTTCCGAACCTATCGCTAAGTATGCCGGCGATAAGCGCACCTAAAATAGTGCCTGCCAGAGCGCATCCAACATACCATCCCTGCTGCATTGGATTGAGCTGGTACTGGTGGGACACTTGATCTATTGTTCCGGATATTACAGCTGTATCGTAGCCAAATAAAAAACCTCCCAGGGCGGCAACTACCGAAAGGAAAACCACATATCTCATGTTGGGTTTAGTTAATTTACCTGTCTCTATGCCTTTTTGTTTATCCATTTGAGCTTTTAATTATCCGGTGAAAATTTGCATTAGGATTTATGTAGAGAGATGAAATTTACTGACTGACGGCGTCTACGGGTGGCCTGGTAACAGCTGATTGATCAAAAGTGAAATCAAGATAGCGGCCACTGCGGGTGCGGATAAAGGTATTGAACTTTTTATCGTTTTCATACAATTGGATCACACGTGCGCCCTTTTCTAATATTTCCGGGTAAGGCGCGTTAAACCCTGTTTTGCGGCCATAACCCAAACAGATATTGTCAAGTACGCCTGCAAAATCATTGTTATGATCATGGCCAACGAATACACCACATACATCCCGCATTTCTAAAAAAGAAGTAAACAAACCGCTGTTGATCGAGGGGGAGTGAACGGTCGTCTCACCCATAGTACCCACGATTGATTTCAAATGGCTTACCGGGTCAAATTCAGGAAGGGGAATATGAAAGAAAGCGAGGGATGGAAGGGGCCGGCCATTCATCTGCGTATATTGCGTACTTTGTTTCCGGTACCATTGAATTTGGTCGTTATGAATCCAGTCATAACCTTTCACAAGCGAGTCTGGCGAATAGGCATTGGAATCGAACATATAAATCACCCATTTATCCGTCTGGCCGGTTTCGTCCATAATTGGCAAAGCACAGTTACCTGTCCCTGTAAGCGTTGTATCGGCATCGTAAGTAAGGTTATAGGGATTTGAGCGAATTACAGCCAGGGCCTGCCGTTTTGTAAGATCAGTTTCAGTATCATGATTACCGAAGGCAACTAAAAATGGCACCTTTAAATCAGCCAATGGTTTAGTCACCTCTTTCCAGGCTACAGCGGCATCCCGGGATACGACATTATCCCCGGTAAACACTACCAGGTCTGGCTTTTCCATGAGGATCACATATCGCATCAGGCTCATCGTACTGTCGTCCCCATTACGGAAAAAAGTATTGCCAACAATCCAGTGCAAGTCGGTGAACTGAACTATTTTGAATTGATGATCCTTGAATTTAAGCACGGGCGTTTGGGAAAAAACGTTTGTTTGCCCGAAAAACGCCGCTATTAAAACCAAGCCTGCAATTTTATAAAATCGTATCATTTTCTTTATTCTATTTTTTATTTCACCCTATGAAAGGAAATGACTCATCCTTTATAATGGTCCAGCCAATGTTTGTATTGCTGGTATAATTTGACAGATCCCTTACTGCCGGCAAAGGCCTTTGAATCCGGCTTATTCATTATTCCTATATATTGATAGCAGAGTATCTTATCAACAAATGGGGAAAGGTCTTCCATTTGCCGGAGGATGCGGGTCCCGAAATCAGCCGGCATAAGATTTCCTTTGGTCTTGTCTTCAAAATAAAATAATTCCATATCCGCCCAAATCCTGGACCTGCCAGCTTTTTGATGAGCTTCATGCAGATGTTCGAAATATTTTGCAGGTTCACCCAGCTTCGTCGAATTAACGCCTACGCCATCTTGATAGGCAACAATTTCAATATTCATCCGCTCAAGCTGATCTACAAAGTTTTTGTCCGACTTTTCGGCTTTAATATTATATGGCGCCACAAGGTTCACACAGTTAGGCGTGAGTTTTTTCGCGATACCGGCGCACTCATTCACGTGGTCGATAAAGAATTCATCAAAGTAAGGATGAAGATACGCTTCATTAGGGAAATACCATCCATAAAAACTCTTATGGTGGCTATACCTCTCTGCAACTTCCTCCATAGCTTTAGCCCGCACCTTTCTGATCTCCGGGTCCTTCATCATCTTTTCCGGGTTGTTAGCATCGCCCCAAAAATCATTGCTTATAAAAAATTTGATGCCGACTTCGTCAGCCGACGAAAGGACGGCTTCTAAAGGATCCTCACAGGCCAAATCGAATTTTGGTGCAAGTGCGGTTGGGTAGAAGGCCTTGCCAAATCCGGCAATGCCCATAAGGACCAGGTACTCCATACCCACTCCTTTGATCTCCCTGACTTTTTCCTTCCATTGCGCTGTTGTGAAGTTTTTCAGGGCCGGGTTCCAGTATAATCCTTCCCCCTCATTCATGTGCTGAAACTCAAACCATGAGCCCGCAATGGGTTTTATTTTCGGATTTTTACGAGCGGCATCAAATACCTTCGCCTCTAATTGGCTTCCAATAAGCATTCCGGCAATGCCCATTCCCCCACATCTTAAAAATTTACGCCTTTCCATAATTTATTTTTTTTTAATGTTACCATCCGAAATTATTACCGCCGATCAGTTTATTAGCATTAATCTCGCTCTGAGGGATAGGAAATAGCAAGTTCTTCTGAGAACGAGCCTTGATAACGTTCTCCATCGTTCCCACCTGGTTCATCACCTGGAGAAAGATTCCCCAGCGGATAAGATCAAAGCGGCGACTATTTTCCTGATAAAATTCCTTACCCCTTTCTTCCAGCACTAAGGAACGGAACTGCTCTTGATTAAGGCCTGTGGTATCCTGTTCATTGCTTCTGCGGCGCACCTTGTTCAGGGCATCGTAAGCACCCGGCCCGGAACCGCCGCCTGCCTCATTGGCCGCCTCGGCATAAATCAGTAATACATCGGCATACCGAAGCAAGGGAAAATCTACGTCACGAAGTCCGCCATTGGTATTAGTGGCGGCGTCTCCGATTTCGGTGGAAGTACCGATCCAGTATTTCTTGGTGAAAGGGTGTGAATAAGCCGGATAGAATTTAGCCGTATATCCGCCAGGAACAGATTTATACAGTAAAGAGTCCCGTTCCGGGTAAAGCATCCAGGCTCCGTACATAAAATATTGATGAAAAACGCCTTTCAAAGCGCGTTCGTCCTGTTGCTGGTAACTATCGTAGAGATTCTTAGCCATCCACATATATGACGTGCCGCCATACCAGGGTGACGAGTACCAGTACTGCAAATATGTGCCGTAAGTACTATTGTCCTGGGTCTGGTATTCCCAGATCATCTCGTTGTTATTCTTATGTGCGCGGCCCCACAGATCCATAAAGTTCGGTACAAGGCTATATTGATTGCTATTCATCACTTCCAGGGCTTTGTCTCTGGCCAGGGCAAAGAGAGATTTGCTATCCATACCCTCGTATCCGGCCACTACATCTTTGGTATAAGTGTAATAGGCATTATCTGTTCCTCCGCGAACTGTTACCGAGCCGGTGGCTGAGCCGGAAGCCATAGTCAAATACACTTTGGCCATGAGGGTTTGAGCAGCTCCTTTTGTTACAGAGCCGGTGGCGCCTGCATAATGGCTGCTCTTAACCGGTAATAGATTTTCGGCCTGCGTAAGATCGGCAATAACCTGTTTATATACATCTGCCACTGAAGATTTCGACATATCCGCTGAACCGATCGATGCATTGGTAAGCCTGATGGGAACTCTTCCCCAAAGCCTAACCAGGTTGAAATAAGACCATCCCCGAAAGAAATATGCTTCTCCCAGCAGGCGGTTCTTAAGGGAATCTGAAGAGAAAGTGATGCCCGGCGCTTTTGCCAGCAGAGTGTTCACCTGTGCATTGATATTGTAAAGGCCCTGCCAGAGGCTGGCTACACCCCAATACTGATCATAAGCGCCTGCTCCCTGGCTGCTAAAATTCCAGACAGGCCCCACAATTTGATCATGGTCAGCGTCTTCGCTGAACAGATAAGGCGCTTTGAAAAAACCCCAGCCGGTGAGGATGCCATAGAGGCCGGTTACCGCAGACTGCGCGTCTGCCTCTGTTTTATAAAGATTGTTCGGGGAATAGAAGGAAGAAGGTGTTTCTTGAAGCGTCTTTTTGCAACTTACCACCCCGAGAGATGTCAGGAAAGCCAGGAGATAAAAAAATTTAGCTTTGTTATTTAAAATTTTCATGGTCTTGTTTTTTAATGGTTAAAATGAACAGTTTACTCCTAAAGAAAAGGTTCTTGAGGTTGGATAATTTCCCAGGTCAACCCCCCTGCGTGAAGGATCCTGGCCGAAGCCGTTGACTTCGGGATCGTAACCACTGTATTTGGTAATAGTAAATAAGTTATCAATACTGGAGAAAATACGCAGACTGTTGATGATCTCCTTGTTTTTCAAGTTAAAAGTATAGCCCAGGTTAACGTTTTTAAGGCGAAGATAGGAGCCATTTTCCACGAACCGGTTGGAGAATTTAAAATCCCTCCATGAGTTAAGAATATCTTTGGGGTTAGTGCCTTGGGAGCCCGGTCCGGTCCATCTTGCATTGTAAGCTTCCACAGTAGTATTGGAATAGCTGCCTAAGTTGTCGGTTATATATTTCAAAGTGTTAATGATATCCCCGCCATAAACTCCCTGGAAGAAAATGTTGATGTCGAAATTCCCATAGTTAAGGTTTGTGGAGAAACCATAGTAGAATTTAGGGTTAACGTTTCCGATGATGGTGCGGTCATTGTTATCGATTACGCCATCGCCATTGATATCTTTATAGCGTATCTCTCCTACCTCGCGCTTTATAATTGCGTCAGGTTGTCCGTTGAATAATTTGCTGTCCCGAACTTCCTGTTCGTTTTGGAAAATACCGTCTTCTTTCCATCCCATTATAATACCTATCGGTTGCCCCACCCGTTGCACAAAGGGCTGATAATTCACCGGCTCGGTCCCGATAGTCTGAACCCATTGTTCATTAACACCGCCCAGGCTGAGGATTTTGTTAGTATTAGTCGAGATATTGGCCGAAACACTCCATCCGAAATTTTTGGAATCAATAAGTTTTGCGTTAACTGCCGCTTCGAAACCTTCGTTCCGAATAGTTCCCATGTTTTCCAATTGAGAAGAGAAGCCGGTACTGCTGGGAAGAGTGACATACTGGAGAAGGTTAAAGGTCTTTTTATAATAATAGTCCAGGACAATGCTCACCTTGTCGTTCCAGAGCCCAATATCAAGGCCGCCATCGAACTGGTTCGTGGTTTCCCATTTCAGTTTGTCATTTCCCAAATAGGAAACAAGATATCCGTTTGCCACAGTGCCAGAATAAGGGTAATTAGACGCCGATATCTGGGACAGTGAACTATATGAACCGATACCCTGGTTACCCGATTGGCCAAAACTGGTACGGGCCTTAAGATTGCTTAACCATTTCACATTTTTTAGAAACTTTTCTTCGGACAGGCGCCAGGCAATAGCGCCGGAGGTAAAGCCAGCCCATTTATTGTCGGTTGCGAATTTACTGGAGCCATCCCTCCGGTAGGTTGCTGTAAAAAGATATTTATTGCTTAGTATATAATTTACCCTTCCATAATAAGAGATGAGGCGCCAGTCTGACTTGCCACTTGCCGGCTGATTATACACCGAAGCAGCACCGAGATTATTATCCTGGAGAACATCGTTCATGAAGCCGCTGACTTCATCGCTTTGATATTGCCAGATACCGTTATTATAAGAGGCGCCTCCGGTAGCGTTCAATGACTGTATGCCCCATTTTTTATCATAAGTGAAATAGTTTTCAGAGCTTACGTTGCTGGAACTCGTTGTGGATACATAAGCAATTCCATTATAGGTCCTGCCCTCATTGATCGTCCTTGGGTAGTATTGGTCTCTCCGGTCGGAAGCAACATTCCAACCCAGTACACTTCTGAATTTCAGACCCTGCAGGATTGACGCTTCAATGTAGGAAGAGTTAAACATACGCGGCCCGGATACCTGGTCGAGCGCCTGTTTGGCGTACTGGTAGGGATTGGAAGTAAAATATAATTGGGTATATTGACCTGTCGAAGGATCGACAAGGGGAACAGTGGGAATAAAGGTGAGCGCAGATTTGATTACCCCTCCTGCAGGCCCCACAATACTTGCGCCCGTTGTAACCATTTGGTTAATGGCATTTGAATAACTTATAGAAGTTCCCACTTGCAGCCATTTTTTAACACTGCGATCCAGGTTGGCGTGGATACTGTACCGCCGAAATTTAGAATTTATAATTATTCCCTCCTGGTTCAATATGTCACCGCTGATCAGGTAGGTATTTTTGTCTGAACCACCTGACAATGTGAGGGTATAATCTTGTTTAGGTGCGTTCTGGAATAAAACATTCTGCCAATCAGTGCCTCCGTTACGGTAATCGGCAGGCCCTTTTAAATATTTATTTTGTAAAGTGTCAAATTTACCCGGATAAGGAAGTTGACCGGTAGCCTGGTAGTTGGTTCCAAGATAAGTGTCTGAATTAACGTATGCCTCGTTTTGATAATTGGCAAATTGTTCAGCATTCAGCAGATCGTATTTTTTTGTGATATGGGAAATACTTGTAAGAACGTTGAATTCAATACGGTCCCGTCCGGCGGTTCCCTTCTTAGTTGTTATAATAACAACACCGTTGGCGCCCCGTGAACCATATATGGCAGTGGCCGAAGCATCTTTCAATATTTCTATTGATTGAATGTCCGATGGATTTAGAAAGGACAATGTATTTGTTTTGGCCTGCTCGTACGGGGATCCCGATGCCGGCGTATTGTCATTATTATCAGATTCCATTGGAACCCCATCGATAACATAAAGAGGCTCTGTGCCACCCAAAAAGGAGTTTGTACCGCGTATCTGAATGCTCATGCCTGCGCCTGGTGCGCCATCGGTCTGGGTAACTAATACGCCCGCTGCTTTACCCTGGATCCCTTGTTCAAGGGTTACAGGATTGGTTTTTTCTAATTCCGCGGCGCTGATGGATGCTACGGAACCCGTGAGGTCCTTTTTCTTCCGGGTCCCATAACCTATAACTACCACCTCGTTAAGTGTGCTTACTTGTTCTTTCAGAACAACTCTCACAGGTACGCCAGGCTGAATGGAGACTTCCAGGGGTTCATAACCTACCATCGTGATTTTTAAACTGGCCGCAGAAGATTTTAACATAATTTCAAAATGGCCCTTGGCGTCAGTAATAGCGGATGATTTGCCGTCCATTGATTTCACAGTGGCCAATTGTAATGGGGAGCCCTCGCTATTGGTTACTGTGCCAATACACTTTGTTTGGGCTTGAGCGAGGCTATATAGTTGCAGCGAGAACAGAAAAAGCAGCAACATTAAAGGCCTCATGCGTTTTGTAAATTTAAGATTCATCGTATTAGGGTTTAAAATAATTTCATCTGGAATTAGCTTTATTATCGGTAAATAAATGATCCTGAGGCAGCTTATAATCATTCAGGGTTTTCCATACCTGGTACAAAGCACGGGGAATATGGAAACAACCTTTCCATTTTCCACCTTTGGCGTCTATTAAAACTTCCCCTCTCCGGTTAAGGTAACCAAACCATTCACCATACGCTTCATCACGAAAATGCGCCCAGGTATATTCATGAACCTTTTCGAACCACCGGAAACACCTCTGATCTCCGGTATAAACAAATCCTTTTGCAAGTGCAACTAACGCTTCAGCATGAACCCACCAAAGTTTCTGGTCCCATTCCAAGTTTTGCAGAGGAAATTCCTCTCTGTCCAGAAAGTAGAATATGCCGCCATATTCTTTATCCCAGCCATATTCAAGGGTTTGAAGCATAATGGAAATAGATTTTTCAATCAGGGATTTATCTTTTAGGCGGCTGCCGAGGTCCATAAAAAACCACATAGCTTCGATAGAATGCCCGGGATTGAGCAGACGGCCTTCGAAACTATCGCTGAGCGTGCCGTCAATAGTTATATTTTCAACGATCAATCCTAATTCTGGCCGATAGAATTCCCCCATCACTTCATCGATAATAGAAGTTATAAAAGAATCAACCCTTTCTTTATCGAGCAGGTGTTCCATCTCAACGGAAAGATTTGACAAAATCATCGGCAGGGCAAAGGACTTCAAATTGCGGGTGCCAGGGTAAGATTTTTCGTATATTCCTTTCCAATTATTCCTGCGGCGCAGGATATTTTCAAATGTATCGAGGGCAATATCGCCGTACCCTTTTCCGGGAACTGATTTATCCATGGCAGCAAAGGCCAATGCTGCAAAACAATCGCTAAAAATATTAAAAGGCTGGGTGAGTGGTTTGCCCTCGGCTGTGAGAGAAAAATACCAGTCGCCTTTCGTATCCCTTCCCCATTTCTTCATAAATTCTGCGCCCTGGGTAGCCATATCAAGCCATTCAGCCCTTTTATCCAAATTGTTATACATATAAGAGAAACACCAAACCTCTCTCCCCTGCAGCCACATAAATTTATCGGTATCATAAACACTTCCGTCCCGCCTCAGACAGGTATAATATCCCCCATTAAGTTTATCCTGACTGTTTTGTAACCAGAATGGGATAATATTGGTTACCAACTCACCTTTATAGAGATCAGCATAGTTATGAATTTGGGATGGCTCGGGTTTTGGAGAGTTCATTTATAGATATTTAATTAGAATTCTACTTATAAATTAATTTAGTAAGTAAGCATTAATTAATAAATTAATTTAATTAATAGACGAAACTATTAAACATTTTTTTATAAAACAACTATTTTATATAATTTTATTTAAAATATAATTTGTGTAAACAATAATTATAAACGTTATTTCGTTTGTAATAGATTTTTGTATATTTATTTAAAAAAGTTTTATGCTTCAACATAACCTATTTGAGTTTTTTTCGGAGGAGAGTTCTTCTGGCGTTGCGCTTAAAAATAAAACGCGCAAACGGCATATCATCAATTACATGGATCAAAATGAAGAGTCAACGATTACGGATCTGGCGCAGGCATTAAACATCAGTACCCCCAAAGTTACCAGCGTAATCAATGAACTAATAGAAGAGGGGCTTTTGAAAGATTGCGGGAAGATCAATTCTATGCTGGGGCGGCCCGCGAGCATATACGGGTTGGTGGCCGAGTCCTGCTTTTTCCTGGGGGTGGACGTGAAAGAGTATTATGTAAATATCGGCTTACTGGATTTTAAAAAAAATATGGTGACCGCCAATATGCGAATACCGTATTTATTGGATAACACCAGCCAATCCCTTGATGAATTGATTTCCCTGATCAGGAATTTCATCCAGCAAGCGCCAGTTAACCAAAATAATATCATATCATTATGTATCAACCTGGGGGGCAGGATTAATAGCGATAGCGGCACAAGCCACAGTTATTTCCATTTTAATGAGGAATCGCTGAGTAGTATAGTGGAGCGGCAGTTATCTATCCGGACCTTCCTGGAGAATGATTCCAGGGCAATGGCGTATGGAGAATTTCATAAGGGGATAGTTAAGAACGAGAAGAATGTGCTGTTCCTGAACCTGGATTACGGATTGGGATTGGGCATTCTAATCGATGGAAAAATGTATTATGGAAAATCCGGTTTCAGCGGTGAAATCGGTCATGTCCCCTTTTTTGACAATGAAATCATTTGTCATTGCGGCAAGAAGGGCTGCCTGGAGACGGAGGCATCGGGGAGAGCTTTGATCCGCTTGTTCAAAGAAAAGATTAAGGAGGGACAGACATCGTCCATTATCACGAACCCCGAAAAACTGGAAAATATCCGGTTGACTGACATTATAGAGGGCGCCCGAAACGAAGATATGACGTCCATTGATCTGTTAGCAGAAATCGGCGAAAAAATTGGACGGAGTATTGCCCTGCTCATCAATATATTTAACTCCGAGATGGTAATCCTGGGCGGTACGCTGATGAACACCGGTGATTATATTTATTTTCCAATCCGGAGCGCCATTAATAAATATTCATTAACCCTTGTGAACAGCGACACAAAGCTGCTTATTTCTCAGTTGGGTGAAAAGGCCGGTATAATTGGAGGGTGCCTTATTGCAAGGAATAAGCTGCTTTCATGAGTTTTATACAAACTTCGCTTTATTCGTTAATAATCTAAATCATCGGGCCAGTTTAATGGGTCGATCTTCAGAAAGGCAAAAAATCACATTCAACAACTTTTGAATGCTTTATAAAATTTATGCGAATTTGAGAATTCTCCGTATCTGTTTGTTGCCATAACTATATCTGATTACTGCTTCGCATATTTTATTTAAGAATTGATTGAATTATAAGAATGATTCCCGGAATGCAAAAAATGTTTTATTGGGCGCAACTAACAGCGCATAGCTGTTGCAGGCTGTCCAGATAGTTGTTAAGCGACTTGATTTCTTCCTTTGTGCCGATGGCCCGCCCTGCCTGGCTGTTCCATTTGGTAGGGTCACATTCACGTCCGGCGGACGTATCCGCACGCTTACCATCTACGGTAATGCGCATGTAGATGACGATAGGGCCACCTTTGTAGTTGTTTTGCTTTCTCAGATAAAATTACTTTTCATAATTATAAGCTTAAAAAGTGAAACAAAAGTAAGTTTGTAAGCTGCTTTTATCAAGATGTTCACTGGTTAAACGTCTTGATAGTCAATTAATTATGAACAATTCGGCGCGTAGCTATTTTCCATTTAGGTACACACCGAATTACGCACGCTATATACCTATATTCTAAAATTCAATAATATTAGGTTTACGATACTTTTTAATTCTCAAGGTATATGGGGTCAGTTATATTTTGCTTATAAAATAGAACAAGACGGGAGGGCTCCCGTCTTGTTACAAACCAATTTATATATATGAGGAGGGATTGCTAATTTTTCTTTAATACAATGTATTGATAAGTGGATAAGGTAAGCTGGGCAGAGAGTGTCTCCGTCGCATTCGTCATTCCATCTGTCCAACTGGTGTTTTGTAAAGACGGCGGTACCTGGTAATTAACTGCATTGTTCCGGGCGTTCACCAAAATCAATACGTCATCCGTTCCGGATTTTTTCTCAAAGGCTATCACATCAGTGTTGTTATATATGGTTGTCGTACCGGTCTTTATTGCCTCATCAGCTGCGCGATCCTCATATAATTCATCTAAACAAAACTGCAATTGCGCTAAATTCGTCATTGCTGTCCTGGTTATCGTTAACATGCTCTCCATATAAAATACTTCATGCGGCGGCCAAATGTCCAAATCGTAGCTCATGGTTTTATGTTTTTAATATTGCTGGCACAAAGTAATGAAGGTTCTGCGCAACCTATCTGCGCAGCAAAAAATTAATAGAAGATACTCCGCAGGCGTCCCACCCAACCATTACGTTGTGGATTTTTCTATGACCGTTTTTCGCAAATGCCGGAAATATAATTCCGCCAGTTTCTTGTCATAGGAATTAGTCAGGTAAAGTTCCAGTTTATCTGCAATGTCAGGGACTTTTTTGTAACGTTTAAGCAGCATGGGGCGTTTTTCCGCATCCTTTAGCCATCTCGGGTCAAATTCACTATAATCAAAACTTTCCGGTTCTATGAGCCAGCTCTCATACGAGGTCAATTCTGGCATCAATGCTTTTTCGCTGTGATCCAATTTTATTTTAAGCCGGTAAAGCAACAGGCAAAAATTAAAGAACTCAAAATTGTTATACGGAACAATTTCCGTTGGCAAGCCCTGGTAGGTAAATGGTTTATATCGATTCACTGAAAGGATCAGCTTTGTAAAATAATCTTTTTCCTGGTAAACGTACATACCTGCGCGAAGTGCTTCTTTATATAATTCACTATGATAGGATTCGTCCAAAAATTCGCTGATTCCTGCCTTTAAGATGGATTGGCATGCCTCGTTACAAATTGCATATACAGGTATCAATCGCTGATAGCTGGAATAACCATTACTGGCCGTACAGTTGGCCAGTGCTTTTTTTACCAGCGCGCGGTCAGTTAGGCGAAAATCAGGATAGTATTGTGTTAAGGCCGAAGGAATATTCAGGCCCAATGATTCAAAAGGATGCCGGTGCGCTTCCTGGTTGATAAGGAACAGTTCCAGCAAATCGCAAAGTTGTTTTTGCGTAAAAACGTTCCCAGTCGTTTTGATCAGGTCACCCAATGACCCGGTATCCGGCTGATAGGTATGGGGACTTACTTGCAAATGGTTGCAAGTTGCCTTGGTTATTCTTTTCCATTCTGTATCGGTTAACTGAATCTTTCGCAACAAGATAAATATATTGGAAAAAACATGCTCATACTGAATCCTGAATGTAAACTTATCCCGTAAGTGCCCGACCATGCGGTTTTCTAAAAAAGTATGCTGAAAGGGTTCGTAGTTGGATTGCAAAAAAAGTTCAATCCGATCCACCAGTTCTTCGCGATGATGGTCTGACAAGGTTATGGTTTCTACCGGCTTAAATAGTTTTTCTAATTGGTTAGGGTTCAAATGCCAAATAAATTCGCATAGTTGCAATCGGGTAAATGCTTTAAATGTTGTCGGTAGCTGGTAACTCACAACCAATGCCTCTGCATAATCCTTTATAATATCAGCATATCGGGAAAAATTATGGCCGATGAGTAAATTACCATGATAATTTGCATACAGGCGATAGTGTTGGTATTCCAGGTCATCTGTATAATCCGGAAATCCCCCGCTCCATTGTGTTCCACGACGTAAATCTTCCCTGCTTTCCTTTATTTTCGATAACAATTGTGAAAATTGGTCTTTTGCCTGTCGTATAATGCGCTGTTCCTTGATCCGCTGCAGGTAGCGAACCTGGCTTTCATCCAAAAAGATATCAATCTCCTGGTAGAGGACGTGATCAAGGTCAATAGCCTTGAGTTCCTCCAGCAATTGCTGCCGGTCATCAAGCTGGTAATCTCCGATTAGCTGATATAGTTCTTTTAGATTGTATTTGGCTAAAAAATAGGCTATGGCGTGACTACTGACTCCTTTATTCCTTTCTTCTAGTGCTTTATAAATCAGATAGGCATTTTTGTAATTGTTGACTGGCAACAAATAATTCCCATAGGCCTCATCGAGACTAACGCGATCAGCTTTCCCCCCGCCAGCTTTTAGCTGCCTGATGAGCCGGTTGATGTCGAACCTATCATAAAGGCAAAAGGAACAATTACAGTCCGTTTCCGGGTGATACCGGATCGTTCGCACCAACCCTTCGTCTGCTTCAAAACCAAACCGGACGTGCAGGGAAAAGTTAAGTGCATTTCCATTCCTTTTCCTAATGGGTTCAAGGTCAGGAAAACAGCAAATCTGAAAAATCAGGCAATTGCTCAATTTCTTAAAAATATAACCCAACTTATATTCTGGTTCCGATACCCCAGCATCCTGTAGTTCCGTTTGCAAATCGGGTCCCATAACGATCTCATTCTGATCTTTTACCTCAATTTGTTTCAATAAGTGATAGATTGCCGTGTTTAGGGTATAAAGCTGGTAGCTGCCGTAATGCCATACATCTTCTTGAAGAATATTAAAAGGGTGGAGGTTTGCAATAAATTCCGGTTCAAGAAAGGGCAGTTCATCAAAACGGTATAAACTATTATAAATATCGTCCAGTATATGTAATTTCTTCTGTTGCTGCCTGGGCATTAACCGATGGGCATAAAGTTTATCAGTTGGTGAAAGCAGCCGGTTCATCAATTGATCCTGGCGGAAAAGAAACAGAAAGCTTTTAAGCTCTTTTTCTTCCAATAAGTCTTTTAAAAAGAAAGTTTGACATTCCCCCTGATAACTCGCGTGGTAAAACCTGATTGCTTCAAAGTTAGTTACTATGACCCATCGAATTCTGCTGCCTGCTTTTGTTGCATATAAAAATGCCTGCTCTACAGGGCTATTTTTTGTATCTGCCCGGCTTTGCGGCTTGTCGAGATCGGTACCCGGTCGTTTAACTTCGACCACAATTCGTACCTCGTTATCTATTTCCTCATCACAGATGCTAAAAATACCCATCGCAGCATCCGCTCTGCTACTGTCTGTTTCTACTTTAAATTCTTCTCTTAAACCCCATCTATGCGGGTCACCACGATTGAAGCCGAGGACATTACCGATAATCTCGCTGCTGAATACAGATTTGAGCTCGATCTCTGTCATAGCTGCAACCTTTCCGCTCTTCAGTTGTTCCTGCCAGCTTTTTAATATTTCTTTTTTCTCGAAGATGCCCGGCAGGTGCTCTAACCTGAAATTCTCCAGATAGGGTTCCAGAAATTCATCAGAAAATATAGGGGAGGGAGGTTTCACCATATACAAATATCAGTAATTTACTGACAACATCTGCTTAAGTGATTTAACTGGCTCAGGTCTTAGTTTTAATTAAAAGCAAGCTCCTGCTAAATTGGTTGGCTCGGCGGCTTTATTAAATACCGTCTAAATTGTGTAGTTGGATCTTAAATAATTGTAACTTTAATACGTTACTTTCTGTCAAAATCTTTCCTGCCTGAAAAAAAATCTAACTGTCCATTTTTGTTAAAAGCGTAACCAAAGTCCCCTGGTAGGAATTATAACTCGGAGCATACCTGATCAACCCAAATGAAATCAAGTCCTTGATACAAATATGGTAGGTGCTGATAGAGGCAATTTTACCATAACTCATTAACATCCTTCGGCTAATTTTAAACGGGAACTTGTTTTTTTGATCGTTCCAGCAAATAATCAAGGCAAAGCAAAGGCTGATATGGGACGTATTTAAACGATCATCATCAGCCATCCTGTTTAGAAAGCGCATCAAAAACTGGAATTGCTCATTACTCATCGCCCCTTTTTCTCCAGCACTTTTAAAATATCGTCATATTTATAGAAGAATATGCCGCCGACTTTTGTAAATGTCAGGGTTCCGTTTACCCGGAAATTTTGTAACGTGCCGGGCGAGATGTGTAAAAGCTTTCTTACCTCAACACTCCGCAGCCATTGTTTAGGATCGTTGCTTTGCGGCTTGATCAACGCAGAAATTTCCCTAATCAAATCCTGTTTGAATAGTTCAAGGTCATCTTTGGTTACAATATCAATTTGGGCCATATCATCCAGCTATATAGGCCAAATTTGATACTTCTCCCTTCATTACATTGCCAATTTTGAAATCTTGGTAATGATTTGTTTTCAGAATAAATGATAGCTATAACCTGGATTCAGCTGGCTTTATTTATCAGGAAGGCGCGCTTCCGGCTTGCCCTCAGTTTCGTGGATCACAAGATGGGATATGAATTTTGCAAAAGAAACTATATCCTGCTCCGTACTTGCCTTTTCGAGGGCTGTCATATAGGTTTGCCGTTTTTCAACAGGTATTACCGTCCAGGGATAGCCTCCCGATGCTAGCATAACATTCATTAAAAAACGGCCCATCCGTCCGTTACCATCCATGTAAGGGTGTATGAATACAAAAATAAAATGGCCCAGGACAGCCCTTACTGATGCTTCGGGCTCTTCTTCAAGTAATTCAAATAATATAGGCATAGCATCACGCATGGCATCAACACTTAAAGGGGTGTGTTTTGAACTGCTGATATAAACCTGGTTATTGCGGTAGCCCGCAAGGTCAGACGATTTTAATATTCCAGCTGTAACACTCGGATCAAAAAGTTCACGGTACCATCCCGGGTGGTCTGCATCCGCTTGTTTTCCGGCGTTACTCCCTTCCATGATTTTTAATATAGTTTCTTTGACCTTTTGGAAAGCCTGCCAGTATCCACGCGCAGCCATGGCATCCTTTTGCTTTTTATCTTCCTCATTCCCGTCCTTATCCCAGGTTCCGGTACTTACTCTTTCTATAAGTTCCGGGGTTACCCGGTAGCGTTCTATTGATAGGGAATGGTAGGCATCTGTGACAAAAATATGGTCAACGTGTTCCAGGTAGGCTGCCGTATCCTTCGGGATGCCGGGTGCTGCGGGAAAGTGAGCAATGACATTTGTCCGCATCATCTGCCACATTAATTTCAACCTGTTTGCGTAAGGGGAGCGTTCTCTTGAAGATAGCTTGATTTCAATTTTGTCTTCAAAGGGGTCGGATTCGCGGATTGTATAATCAGCCGATTTCATGGCACCGATGATATCGTCCGCGATCTTTTCACGGCCAATATTCCTGAATGCACCCGCCAGTCTCCCGGCAATAGTGGCATGGCCCTTTTCAAGAAGAAAAGGAAGCAATTCGGATGCGTCTCGGATCATTGATGCTGCTGTTCTTGCATCTATAGGATTACGTGCATACGTGTTTGCCGAGGCGTAAATAAGAGCGCCCTGGAGGGTGTACATGCGAATGCCATTTATTTGGGTAGTTAGTTCACTATCAGGAAGATCCCCCTTTAAGTTAAACAGCGTAGTTTTAAACGGCAATTCAGTCAATGTGTTATTCGCTTCGGGTGATTTAACAATCAACTGTGTTGGCACTGTAAAATTGCCGGCATGGATTTGTAGGGATTGTTCTGCTGAAATACACCAGTCCTTACTATATTTATATTCGAGAAATTTTACGCAAAATTCCCAATAAGAAGTGTACCAGGATGTGCTGTCGCCGCGACGTTCGCCTGGGTCTGCTGGTATGTACCACCCACGTATAATTTCTTTTAGAAAACCTTTCCTGACAAGTAATGTGCGTACTGAGCCCTTTGGTATTTCTGATGTATGAATGGCAACTGTTCCGTTGTCTTGTAATGTCTTTAGTGTCTGTAATGCTTCGACTAGTCGTTCGCGTGGTGTTGCCATAATAATTAATTTGTAATAAAACAATTATAAACAAATGTAATAAAACAATTATGAATGAATGTAATAAAACAATTATAAACAAATGTAATAAAACAATTATGAACGAATGTAATATAATTAAATCTAAAATTCCTGGTTTATTCCTGTGAATTGCGGTATTGGTCAACCGCAATTCATAGGAATGTGATCGTGCTAACTGGCCATTCTATCCAGCTTCCTTCTCAGTTTTTTCATGTCCTGGCTGACCTTTGTATCGATCACCTTTGCGTAATGCTGCGTGGTTTTTATATCCACATGCCCCAGCATCTTGCTGACGCTTTCAATCGGCACCCCGTTGGTCAAGGTCACTGTAGTGGCAAACGTATGCCGGGATAAATGGAAGGTCAGGTTTTGCGTAATGTCGCAGGCATCGGCAATC
Organism: Mucilaginibacter sp.; assembly: GCA_036758125.1. GTDB lineage: Bacteria > Bacteroidota > Bacteroidia > Sphingobacteriales > Sphingobacteriaceae > Mucilaginibacter. The sequence continues at coordinate 1,391 of DAIOXE010000026.1, read as the reverse complement.
TCCTTTAAATAACTGTTCATTTTCTGGTTACTTAAAACCGGCAGAACAACACCCTCATTGACACATTTAGGATGATCTTTGTATTTCGCTATAATTTGCAGCGCCGGTTTTAATAAAGGGATGCGGGAGGAGTTATCATTTTTCTTCCTATGTGTAAATATCCATTTCCCACCATCAATGCCGGTCGTAATTTCATCCCGCGTCAGCTTTTTAACATCCGCATAGGACAAGCCGGTATAACAGCAAAACACAAATATGTCGCGCACATGGGCGACCCGTGCGATTTTAAAATCCTTTTTCATGAGTCGGTTAAGCTGCAACTGGCTTAAAAATTCGCGCTCCTTCACTTTCGCCTTTGACTTGAATTCTGAGAAGGGATTATCCCTTAAAAGCTTAGGTTTAAGGATGTAATTGTTAACCACCTTTTTCAGGTGCTTCAAATACTTTGCTGCCGAGATAGGCTGAATGCCGCAGTCCAATTTAAGATAATGGTTAAAGTCATTGATAAAATTGTAATCAAGCCGCTTGATCGCCAAATCATCCGACTTATACTTTTTTTGAATATAACCGGTCAGGTGCAGCAGGCAGCTACGATAACCTTTTAAGGTATTTTCTTCAAATTCCTTCCCAATCAGTTCCTCCATTTGTGATTGTGCAACCGGAAAATCTCCGATAGTTGCGGCACCTTCTGCGGCTTGTCCCTGCCGAGGAATTTATCACGTAAGGTTTCGGCTGTAATTTCCTGGTCATCTCTGACCATCTGTGCATGGACATTGTGCACCTTTTGTTGCAGGTCATCCAGGTGAAAATTAAGGGACCTAGAGGGTTCAGTTTTACCATTCTCACGGCCGGTTTTGGCACACCACTTTTCCGGATCGGCAGTTCTTGTTGTAGCGCATTCTTTAGGTAATCCATTGACCGTGAAGCGCATGTAAACAGGGATGTTCCCTGATGCGTAGTTCTTTGGCTTCTTCAAATAGAAGAGCAGACTGTAATTTAACTCCATAAAACAAGCTTAAAATGTGAAACAAATTAAGTTTGCAGCTACCTCATTTACAAGATGTATTTTAATAGAACATGCTGTAATACAATAAGTTACTGAGTTTCCAGTGAGTCATTTGCTTGACTTTCCCGACTCACTGAATTACTCACTGGAACTATACGATTTGGTGAATAAAACGGGGTTTTGCCGGAAAAAAAGAAAGCTGTAAATCAATGATTTACAGCTTTTTGAATGATTTGACATCGATTTTTGTAGCCCGTAGGGGAATCGAACACGATTACTAACATATTGGCTTACAATACTTTATATGGTTGCCGATGTACTACGCACCGAATTACTAACCACTTTTTGATGCAGATTATTTACAAATCTTACGATATAAAGATAC
>DAIOXE010000025.1:0-87355 GCA_036758125.1 Mucilaginibacter sp. | reverse complement strand
GAACTAAATTGTAAACAACTGTCACTCAGCTTGTTTTAAGTGGACAGTAATGATAATTTATGGTTAATAATGCCACAAATTATGAATCCGCAAAGAAACAATATATGAACAACATTAGGTACAATAAATTTGTTTTTTTTCGCCGGATGACTGCCAGGAGTACCAAAGCGGGTTTACAAAGGTTTACACATTTTAGGGTTTACGTATTGGTATTCTGCTGATAGTCAGCTATATACATGGCTTACATCATTTTCAGGGTTTACACATTTCAAGGCTTCTGATAAAAAAGGCTTCCGAGATACCGGAGTTCCGATATTTTTAGATATTAAACAAATTCTCCCCAGCTTTTAACGGATATGTCTTGCCTCTCCAAATAAAAACACCGGATGTTTTTTGGGGCAGGTTAATCTTTATTCTCCATACTGTATTATCTTTAACATATTCAACTGCTATTTTCCCGTTTGGACGGGGTATCTCACCGCTTGCCTTTTTTAGCTCCCCCAAATGCGGCTCAATTTTTATCTTGTTAAAACCGGGGGCATAACTGTCAATACCTAAAACCGTCCTGAAAAATTCAATATTCGGGCTGGCGCCCCAGGCATGGCAATCGGAGCGTGTGTATTCAAGGTTCGACATTTCAGCCCAGGTGGTAAGGCCCATTTTTATATTGTCGCGCCATATATCGAGCCATTTCATATAATCATTGCCCAATCCTGCTTTTATCAACGCCTGGTGCATGTAGTATTTAAAATAAATAGAGCATTGCGTTAACGACGTATCTGCGAGAATATTTTTGCCCAAAGCCATGGCTTCGGGGCCTTTTACCATGCCCGTAAGTAGAGCCAGCGTATTGGCGTGCTGCGAAAACAAATCCTTATCCTCCGTATCAGCATATAGTTTTTTTACCGGGTCCCAATATTTATTTTGAATGGTTTGCTTTAGCTGCATCACTTTTCTGCGATACAGGATTGCAAAACCCGGCATGCCCATTTTTGCTTCCATTTCAGCGGCAGCCTGGTAGGCTAACAGCAATTGCAGATCCATGATTGACGAATTTCCTTTTGTCCCCTTTGGAGGCATGCCGCTTTCCCAGCCTTTGCTGTTCACCCAATCCACGTAGGTCCAGTACGGCGTATCTTTTAACGAGCCATCGGCCTGCTGGTATTTGCTAAAAAAACCCAGCACGTCTCTTGCTCCCGGAAGTTTATCTTTTATAAAATTACTGTCAGGCCGGTACATCCAGTAATCATGCAATACACCAATATACCACAAAGAGAAAGTTGAAATGATCTGCGGACTATACGATGGGTGCCGGCTAAGCGTAAGCCCTTCGGCAATGCGCGAATGGTCCATCAAGTTAATCGCATTGCGTGCCAGCCTGTCGTCGCCGCTGTTATAATAGGATACCAAAGCCTGGATTCGCGTATCGCCAATGTATTGCAATTGCTCGTAATAGGGACAATCCATATAGGTTTCCATGGCGTCGAGCCTTGCGGTACGCCAGCCGATATCCAGCATTTTTTGCATTTCGGGGTTATCGGTTTGCAATTTGGCATTAAACTTAAAGGGGTAGCCGGTAAAAGTGCCATATATATCGTCAATCACCAGCGGTTCACCTTTAGTTTGTATCCTTAAACCGATGTACCGGAAAGTGCGCCAGTAGAGCGTCGTAAATGATTGATTGGGCGTACCGTTCGAAATTATGCTATCCTTTCTTCCGGCAAGTATCTTTCCTTCCACAGCATCGCGATTGCCTTTTTTTGCGCCATAACGGTCAACGCTGGTGAAAAGCGCTTCGGCATAGGTAAGTGAAATGCCGGCATCTTTGCCATTACTGAAATTAAGCGTTAAATAAGCATTGGTGAGATAGGTTTGGTCGAGCAATAAAGTAGCGGTTGTATTGGCCGGGATGGTTACAGTTGTTTTTGTAGCTGGAAACGAAGGAGGAACTGTTATGCCGTCCGCTTTGCGCAGAACCGGGATGCGCTGAATAGTACGTTCCATTTGCGGGATCGAAGAAGGCACCAGCATCCAGCCAAACGCATCCGACATGCCCTTTGGCTTGCCATGTTCGGAATTGGCAGCATTTGGCCAGGAACTATCGTCAAAATCAACATTCATCCAGCCGTTAGCCGATTTGCCCATATCTGCAAATTCGCCAGGCCCGGCAACATAATAGGGATGGTAACCAATGCCGGTAAGCGGCTGGTAAGCTTTGTTATGATAACATTTCCAGGTGTTGTTGCTGTTCAGTATTTCTTCGTTAGCGGTATTTCCCTGGACAATAAATGCTGTGTGCAAAGAGATCTGCGCCTCCGGGCGATATTCAGCCTCGTTCCAAACAACGGCCGATACGATATTTTTTCCTGTTGTGAGATAAGGCGTGAGGTCAACTGTTTCGTAATTCCAGTAATAGGTATCACCCCTTGCCGGACCGAGAGAAACCAGGGTCCTGTTCACAAATAATTTGTACCGGTTATCTGCCGATACTTTTACAACGAAAGTTGAAGGTTTAACAGCAAGGTCGATACTTTTCCGGAAGTAATAAACGCCATATTCCCGGCCCGTACCATCGGGCGGTACGATCCAATACGCGTTCCAGGGTTTACTTAATATGGGATGATCAGCGGATTGTGCGGGAACGGTCTTCGTCATCAGCAAATTGCAGATTAATAAAACGATTGTAAAAAATGGTTTCATGGAATCTTTTTAAAAATTGACTAATTTAATTTGTTTTAGGAAAGGAAGCAGGCTGCAAGAATAAATATTTTGTGGAAGAATAATTTTATGAACGATTGGGCCGAATAAAAACAATAACATGGTTATTTTAATCCAAATGGTAGAGACGCAATGTATTGCGTCTCTACGGACGCTTTTAGAATCAATCACTTTTTATAAAATTTATCTTCGCGCCAATTTTTGACATTGTTAACAATATAATCAGCAATTCTAAGATATTCGCTGTTTGAGGTAATAATATGATCATGAAACCGGGCCTGCCAATCAAATGGAATATTGTTTTTCCGGGCATAAGTTGTTACCGACGATTTAAAACCACGAATAATCGATGCCAGGTTCTTTGTCTGCGGCCCGAATTTATTTTTGGGAAAATCATTTATATCATCACCCGTCGTAGAGACGCAATGCATTGCGTCTCTGTGCATTGCGTCTCCGTGCATTGCGTCTCTATGTATTGCGTCCGTACCCCCGGTGAAATCACGGATATTATACCGATTGTCATCAATAAAAATGATTCCATGAAAATGATTGGGCATTACAACATATTCACCCAGTTCTAAATTCATATCAGGTCGTAATTCTTTGGATTTTAGCCATTCTAATTCTACCGTTTTTCCGAGGTCGCTTAACGGCATTTCATATTCGGCTATATTGGTCAAAGACGCAATGCATTGCGTCTCTGCGACGTTTCCGAAAAAACATTCCCTGTTTGCTGTACAAATTGTAATAAAATACATGGCATTGTCAGCATAATCCCATGTTTGTAACCGGGCAGAAGGTATTCTGTATTTATTTTTGAATAATTCGGTCATATTCAATAAGGTTCGTTAAGTAATATAATAATTCCACAAACGTAGAGACGCAATGCATTGCGTCTCCTGTGGCGGGTTTATGGTATACGATGTTTTATGAAATATGTCGGTAATATAGTTTGGATTATTCAAATATAATAATTGTTAGAGATGCAATGCATTGCGTCTCTACGAAGTCCATTTTCTTAACCAATTCTATTTAACCTCAAAATTAAAATACTGCACCCCTGCGTCCCCGGTTGGTGTAATTCCCTGCACAACCCCTATGTATTTGCCCGGTTGGTCGGAAGTATAAAAGGAGGCGGTGCCTTTGCCATGAGTAATTACCGATGGAGACCAATATAATACGTTCCTGAAATCGGGTATCCTGCTTGCCGACTTTGCTTCCGTATCGTAAACGGGCGAGTAAAATTCTCTGCGCAGCTGCAATCCTTCGTAATCAAGCACCACTGCATGAGGATCAAGCTCGACGCCGCCCAGATCGCCTTTGTACGTTGTAAAACTAAATATGCCTTCTTCTACCGCCGGGCCGTAGAAATACCTGTAAGGCACAACTTCCAGCTTTCTTACCTTCAAAGGGTCGATAGTAAATACTTTGTTAATATTAAATACCGGTATACCATCGACCAGTACTAAAGGGTCGCTATCGAGAAATCCGCGATCATTAAGTACCTTTATGTGAAATTTCCCTCTTGAATTTACTATATTATCTTCTCTTACATATTCGCGCAAATCCTCTTCCATAGTTGTAAAACGGGTATAATCATCCAGTTTATATGTGGCGAAAGGCTTGCCATAAAAAGCGAGGCTATCCGCCAACGGATCATAATAACGCTTTAGCATATTGCCCGAATATACGTTCAGTACCTGGATGCCCAAACTATGCTCCTGCAATGCTTTCGCCATAGCAGCATTAAATTCAAATCCGGGCAAGGTTGTTTTTGAATATTGTTCTGAAAACGGACTTGAAACGTCAATTCGGTAAGTACTGTCGATTAACTGGTTTGTTTGTGCTATGATTTCGCTTGGCCCAAAAAAATCTTTTGTATTATAAAGCAAATGTCCCGATGAATCGCTTTGCGAAGCGTACAACTGAACTCTTTTCCCCGGAATTCCCAAATAAGTAATAATATTTTTTGCCGGGGCCCCGCCATCAATATTAACGATCCTGGCGGTAATGAGGTGTCCGTTATACTCGGGCAGAAAGGTAAATTCCGCAGGTTTGTTTTCCAGCACCTGGTTCCACTGAAACCTTCGCCAGCCCTGGGTAAGCATCAGGTTATCTAATGCTTCGTCCGTTTCGGCATTAATGTTTTTAAAATAATAACCCGGCGATTCTATACTGCCTCTCAGATCGGAGCTTAGCCACAAATAGCTAAAAATATCAAGCGGATCAATGACCTGTAACGAATCGATGCGGTAAACAGCCATTGACAGATCGGCATCTAATGCCTTACCTGCCGGGTCTTTGGCCAGAACATTGACATTTACTTTTTTGCGCAAATTATATTGCTGCTGATCAGCCGCGGCATCGATAAATAATTGTTGCGCGGGCCGTTTAAAATAAAGCCTTTCGCAAACGGGTTGTTTTGCACTATTAAAAACCGTGAGGTGCGATATGCCTTCGCCCAGTTGATTTTTACGGATAGTAAAGCTGGCGGTCCCGTTACTAATTTCGGCAGTTTCGGCCACCTTCACCGTTTGCCTGGTATGCGCAAACAGGTAGATATTTCCAGCTGTATTTTCGTTGGTTTTAACAGTGATGTTTAGTTTTTCGGGGTCATCATCTGTTAACGTCATCGCATAACCCTGGCTGCTAATTTCGGGGAAACCGGTTGTAAACATAGGGTTGTCCCCTATCTTTATAACAGCCCGATAGATATCATTTGAAGCCGGTTTGAAAGAGAAGCTGCCCATTCCAAATTTTAACGATCCAAATGCTGCTATTGTGTCGTTTTTCTGATTGATAATGAGGCCGGTAAGGTTTATGCCTTTGCCATCCCGCACTACTGCTTTAAACGCCACTTTACTTTGTATCCCGCTTACTAAATTGCCGCCTTCGGGGAAAAACCGGATATCATAAGCCGGGGCATTTTCTTTAACCATTGCCTCCGGCGACTTTAATGGATTTATCAGCGTAATCTGTTTTTCAAAATAAAAGTCGGGGCTAAAGTTTTTCATCCAGCTGGTATAGGCGCGTAATTTATAATTGCCATTAGTTATCGATACCGGAATATATAATGAGCCATCGCCCAAACCATTTTTCATAGCAACTTTAGCTTGCACAACCGGGTTTTGGTTATTATCCAAAACATCAATATAAACAACCTTGCTCAGGTTAAGCGGCTTATGATCGTTGCCATCCACACAATAAATTTTGAACCATAATATCTCACCCGGCAGGTAGATGTTTTTATCAGTATGTACAAATATTTTTTCCTGCAAAGCGCTTTGCTTATACAGGTTAAAACTGTTTTGCACTTCCTGTATAACCTGGGCGCTGCTGCCTAAAAAAAGCATGGAAAGCACGGTTGATAACAATACTGCCTTACTGGTTTTTGTAATGGTTCTCATAACAGTTTAGTTTTTATTCATGTGTAATTTATCGATAATTCTTTATCACTTCAATTTATTTTCATCTCCAAAAAGCCGGTTGTGTTTTAGTTCCCCGTATCGTACAATCTACGCAAGCATTGCTTTCTGTAAAAGTATATCTCGATGGATTAAATGCAGACGGAATGCCATCTATTATGAAAAATGTTTGCGGATTTACGATTAGATCGTGAATATAAATTCCAGAACCTTTACCTGTTGTGTCCAGGTTGCATTGATAAGGATAGGTGGGCACCCAGTTGGGCAATTGACTGTTTGATATAAATATCCTTTTTGAAGAAACTGTACAGGCGCTTATATACCCGATAACCGGCTCCTGCGGATTAGTTGTGCTGTGGATGTTGCCTTTTATTTGTGATGGCTGGGCATCGAAAATACTGCCTAATTGTTCGGTATTCTTTTTCAGGTTTACCCAAAAGCTATAGGCATCGGCGGTTAAAGCATACTCACGAAGGAGGATACTGTATTTGGATTCTAATTTTTCTGATGCGGATGGAATAAATATTATCGGGTTTTGATAAATTACATTCTGCTGCAATTTAGCTGATGAGCCTAAAACTATGACGCCCGAAACATCATTTGTAAAGCAAAAAAACATGTATTGGGCACGCGTCCGTGCGAAAATGGCCGAGCCGTCAGATATAAAATTTGAAGCATATTTTGCATGAAAAGCCCAGGCTTCATCATAATCCCAGCGGTAGTAGCGGGTGTTGTTATTTGCATCATGCGTATTTACATATATCTGGATCCCTGTATCAGCCGTAGTTACAATATTATACCCGATACTGTCAATAGGCGGCGTAACGTTTACCGGCACAAGATCTGAAAGATATTGTTTGTTATCAGATGTTTTTATACTTAAACGATATTGCCTTGAAATATCAAGGTTTAAACCTGCCGAAACATAATTACCGTTGGCGGTTTCGGTTAATGGATAAATAGCATTTTGGTCGCTTTCAACGGCTAATGCAGCGCCGGTAACCGGATTTGCGGTCACTTTACTTGAAACATTAACTGTACGGCTAAGTTTAATAACTGTTGAATCGGTTCCGCTATTGATCACCCCTTCCACAACAAGGTAGCTTCCCTTGCCGGTAATAGCGGGCGGGCTATATGGTTTTCTGCATCCCATCATTGAAATTATTAAAACCGATATATAGGTTAATCTCCTCATATATGCATTTTTCATTTCCAAAATGCCGGTTGCGTTTTGGTGCCCCTTATAGTACAATCTGCACATTCAACGCTTGTGCCGAGGTAACCAAGGGCTCCAAGCCCGGTACCAAACGCTTCAACCGGAATTTCGGTAGACCCGGGAGGGATTAAAAATAAAGCGACATCGTTCTGACAGCCCTGTCCCGCAGGCCTGCAAAAAAATGCTGAATCCAGTTCACAGGTATAAGGATAGGCAGGCAGCCATGCCGACGGTAATTGTGAATTTGAAATAAATATTCTTTTACTTTGAACAGTGCAAACACTGATATAACCAATAACGGGCTCCGATGGATTGGTTACGCAATGAATATTCCCCGCAATGTTTGACGGTTCAGCATCAAAAATACTTCCTAACTGCTCAGTGTTCTTTTTCAAGTTTATCCAAAAATTGTAAGCATTAGCTGTCAAAGGATACTGATTAACAAGGATACTGTATTTTGTTTCTATTTTTTCGGATGTAGCTGCTATTTCTGCCAAAGGATTTTGATAGATGACAGCCTGTTTTAATTTGGCAGTTGATCCTAAAACAATAGTGCTCGATGTATCGTTTCCAAAACAGCTAAAAATATCCTGGGCCGATGTCCTTCCTACTATTTTCGTTCCATCGGAAACATATTCTGAGGGGTATTTGGCATGGAATTGCCATGTTTCTGTATAATCCCAGCGATAGTACTTTATAATATTACCTGGATCATGTGTGTTTACATAAACTACTACGCTATTGGGCTTTACCGTATAACCAATGCTATCAATAGGAGGATTGCTAAGTACCGGTTCGAAATCAGAAAGGTATTGCTTGCCATCGGCTGTTTTTACATCTAACCGATAGGTACGTGTATTATCAAGATATAAGGCGCCAATAACATAATTGCCATTACCGGTTTCAAATAGAGGATAGTTATCATTCCGGTCGCTCTCAATAGTTACCGAGGCTTGCAGCACAGGATTTGCCGTAACCGTGCCCGAAAGATTAACGGTGCGGCTAAGTTTAATTGTAGTTATATCCGGTCCGCTGCTGATCGCACCTTCAACGACAAGGTAACTTGCTGAGGCTGTAATAGCAGGCGGGTTATATGGTTTTCTGCAGCCCATAACGGAAATTATTAAAACCGGTAGGCAGTGTGCTCTTTTCATATCTCGTTTTCATTTCCAAAAGCTTGGTTGAATATTAGTCCCCCGTAAAGTGCAATCCACGCAAAAAGGACCTGATGCTGAGTACCCCACCGGCGGCTGACCCGGAAGGCCAATGGCACTTACCGGAATTTCGGGATTAATGGCGCCCCTATTATAATTTATACGTAAATCAATCTGATTAATAGGGTTTTTGCTGCCTGGCGGATAGTACTTATAATAAAAAGTGTCGAGTTCGCAATTTGGATAAGCGGCGGTGGGTATCCAGTCAGGTAATTGATGGGCCTTAATAAATATCCGCGCACTCGAAGTACTGCCTGCGCTTATATAGCCAATAACGGGCTCCAGCGGATTTGTGGTACAATGTATGTTACCATTTATCTGCGATGGCTGCGCATCAAAAATGCTGCCTAATTGCTCCGTGTTCTTTTTTAAGTTTGTCCAGAATTTATAAGCATCACCGGTCAAAGCATATTGTGTGACAAGGATACTATATTCCGAGCCTATTTTTTCGGACGTTGATGCAACAGAAGTGACCAGGTTATTGACGATCACGTCCTTTGCCAGCTTGGCTGATGAATTTAAGATAATTGCATCCGATGTATCGCTTTGCCAGCACGTATAAATCTGGTCATCTGGCGGTCTGCCTAAAACAGTATCTCCGTTAGATATAAAACCGGAATCGTAATTTGAGTGGATTATCCATGTTTCCCCGTAAGCCCAGCGATAATACCTTGTATTGTTTTTCGGATCGTGCGTGTTTGAATAAATGTTTATGCCGTTGCTTTGTATGGTATAACTAATGCTGTCAATAGGAGGGGAGTTTACCACCGCTACAAAATCTGACAAATATTCTTTATTGTCTGGTGATTTTATTCTTAAACGGTACTTCCGGGTATTATCAAGGTTTAAACCATACGAAACGTAAAGCCCGGCCGTAGTTTCTGTTAAAGGGTAAATATTATTTTGATCACTTTCAACTGTTAACACAGCGCCAGTCACGGGATTTACCGTAATTTTATTTGAAAGGTTAACAGTGCGGCTAAGTTTAATTGTGGTCGGACCTGATCCGCTATTGATGGCGCCCTCAACAACGAGGTAACTGTTCGGTGAATTAATCGCGGGGGGCAAATACGGTTTTTTACAGCTACAGGCCGTTGCAATAATTGTAAAATACAGCACATGTCCGAAAATATATTTCATAGTATCAGAAACGTATGTTATAATTAATAAATGGAATAGGCGATGCGAATATTGATAATTTATACCCACTGATAACCCCGCTTTGCTCCGTAAAGAATGTAGAATAGGCGTTTTGGCGGCCGGTTAAATTATAAACACCGAAGGTCCATGAATTGTGAAATTTTTGATGTACTTTATGGTTCCCTTCAAGAGTTACCGAAAAGTCTGATCTGAAATAATCAGGTATCCGGTAAGCATTCCGGTCGGAATAAAATACCCTTTCCGAACCTGCATATTCATACTTGGCTATTGGCAGGGTAATTGGCCTGCCGGTGCTGTAGGCTACATCTAGCGAAAAGCTGTAGCGGTGTGTAAAGCGGTAATTGCCATTAAAGTTAAAGACATTTGGCTTATCATAATTCGCAGGGTACCAGGCGCCGCCATTGATCAGTTCTCCGGCATTGGGGTCATCCTGCCTTAAAAAGGTGCGGGAATAAGTATAACTAAGCCAGCCGTTTAATTTACCTGCGGTTTTTTTCAGTAAAAACTCTGCACCGTAAGCCTTGCCTTGTGTATTAATGATATCCCGCTCAATATGCTGGTTTAATAATAGTACCGCGCCACTTTTATAATCAAGGTAATCTCTTATGCGTTTATAATATACCTCTACCGACATTTCTATCGTATTAGCGGCTGCGTTTTGGAAAAATCCCAATGATACCTGGTCGCCATGTTCGGGTTTTATGTTTGGGTCGCTCAGCTTATAAACGTCGGTTGGGGAAATTGACGTTGAATTGGATAATAAGTGGATATACTGGTGCAAGGTATTATACCCGGCTTTTACCGATAGGTTATCATTTAGTAAATAGCGCGCGGATATCCTGATGTCAGGCGCTGCATAAGTGTTAATTATTCGCCCGCTTCTATACGCGGTACTATCAAGCACGTTGTCAGAGCTCTTTGGCAAATTAGGCGCATAGTTATCAACAGTTTGCGGTCCCAGGTAATTATAAATGTTATACCTTATCCCCGCGCTGACAGTTAAATTTGCAGTTACATCATATTTATCCCCTAAATACAAGGCGCTTTCAAGCGCCTGCTCGGGGGAAACAACCTGGGGTAAAACCAATGATTGGCTGCCATCTGGTTCAAACGTGCCTGGATTTATTTTGTATAAAACTGAGTTTAATCCAAAACTAATAGTGTGGTTATTGCTTACATAATAAGTAAAATCAGCTTTGAAATTGGTTTGATTAACATTAAAAGCCAGATCGTAACCATTTACGGGGTTAGCAGTACTCGTAATACCATACTGATACCGGTCGACGCCACCGGTTATTAAACTGAATAATTTGGTGTTAAAATTATGCTTCCATTTTAGTAAAATACTTTTATTGGCATAAGAGTAAGTAGTGTCGCTGTTCAGTTTAAATTTATCAGTACTATAGTAGCTGGAAAGGTAAAGGTTGTTTTTGTCATTTATTTGGTGGCTGATGTCAAGGTTAACATCTGAAAATGACGCCGAGCTATGCTTGTAAGCATCGGGCAATAAATGCAGCAGCCAGTCGGAGTAGGTGGTGCGCCCGCCAAATATAAACGAGGTTTTGTCTTTTATGATGGGCCCTTCAATATTAAACCGGCTGGTTAATAAGCCTATCCCTGCCGAGCCGGTAAATATCTTTTTATTGCCTTCCCTGTTGGTTATTTCCAGCACCGATGATAAACGCCCCCCAAATTTTTCGGGTATGCTGCTTTTGTAAAGTTCAATATCTTTAACAATATCCGGATTGAAAGCGGCGAAAAATCCAAAAAAATGGGCCGGGTTGTAAATAGTAGCGCCATCAAGCAGGATCAGGTTTTCATCGGCCGAGCCGCCCCTTACATTAAAGCCCGTAGTGGCTTCACCCACCGATGTAACGCCCGGAAGGGTTAATACCACCTTTAATACATCTGCTTCTCCAAAAGCTGTCGGTATCTGCTTAATATTCTTAATATCAAGACGGGTAACACCCAATTCAACACTTCGGACATTAGCAACTTTATCTGCCGATATTTTAACTTCTTTTAAACTGTTTACCTGTTCCTGCATCTCAATATTCAGTTTACCATCGGTATAAAGTATGATCTGGCGCCTGGTATCACGCATGCCGATGCCACGAATGATCAATGTGTGCCTCCCACGAGATAGTGATATGGTGAAATACCCGAACTGGTCGGTAGCTACCCCCGTTTTTGTATTGGCCACATAAATACTTGCCCCGGCAACAGATTCGCCCGATTTAATGTCGCGTACATAGCCTGATAATGTTGCATTGCCTGCTTTTAGGTTGTTGGTTTTTATGCCTATTTCATAAATCTTATTTTCGGTTGTAGCATCAGGTACTTTTTTGTCTTTTTCATCAGTATAATCAGCAACTGCTGTTGTTTGTTTACCCGGCACATTGGTAGTAGTCGTTACCAAAAAACCCGGCGCCAGTTCGGTTTTTATTTGCCGTCCCTTTGTCAGGAATATTTGCTGTTGAGTAATTGCATAATGGAAATCAGTATTTTTGAAAGCCATGTCTAAAATGGTTTCAAGCGGCTTTTCGTTTGCCTGCACCGTTACTCTTAAACTATCAAATTGTACAGGGTCGTAATAAAAATGATAGCTGCTTTTTGATTCGAGCTCATTAACGAATTGAGCAATAGTTGCTTGCTGAAAGTTAACGCTGATTAATTTATTACTTTGCTGAGCGGACGCTAACCGGAATATAAACAAAAAGCAGAAACTTAAAAGGAAAGTTTTTCTCATATCAGTTGGTTAAATGGTCATAATAAGATGCTATTTTGACCATAGCCTCTTCAGGATCTCGCCGGAATTTAATTTGATTAGCTTTTATATATTGCTGGATTTGCTTCTTCCTATCCTTCAAAACATCAATCATTGATCCTTTACCGGTAATACTGTAATAAACTTTGTTTTTCCTCAAATAATAATTTTTTACGAGGTTGAAATAAGATTCCGGTCCTAATATCCCACTCGTGGCAGTTTGAATGTTTTTTGATCGTTTTACCAGAACCTGTGTTTTTCCATTATAAAGCTCATCATAAAAACCTGACTTTATAATCGAATTATTGACGAGGGTGTCGGCGTTAATATTTACAAAATGATGGTCTAAAAGATCAAAGCTTTTTACTTTTTCATTTACTAATGAAAACTTTGAAAAGTGATTATATAGCAATACAACAACTTTATCGCTGTAAATATCATATAGCATTGGCACCCCGGTGAATAGTTCCCCATCATAAAAAACAGCACCGGGGACAAACGCACGCGCCTCTAAAAAGTAGGCATTGCCTTTAATGTGGGGGTCGTAAAAATAGTATTCGGCGCCATTGAACAACGGCGACTGCTTCCCTATTGACGCAGAAAAAAATTTTAATGTATTATTTAATGCATTTTGCTGCGAACTGCTATCGGCCATGCTGACCTGGGCGTGCGAATTATTGTCCTGGCCGTATACGAAAGAGCAATATGAACCTGCGATGAATGCACATTTTATGATAAGAGAGATTTGTTTCATGCCATATTTTTTTTACCGATAAAAGCACAGCCCGCCAATAGTCGGATAGGTAGTCGAAAGGTACTATAAAGAAATAAAATATTTTTATATCGAAATAAATCGCCGATACTTCGTGTTGCAGACGGGTAAACACATTTTTTCATGAGCTCGGGCTAAAAATGAAGGTAATAAAGGTTAAAGATGAAAATTACGGTTGTTAAATCTAATAACCAAAAATTTAGTTGTAAAAAAGTGTTAAAATTTCTGTTTTATGGCTAATTGTTTGTAACAATTTTATGGCTATGGTTTTATTGCCATTACGGGGATGTTGAGGTTATCGCTACAGTCTAAAAAATTATTGTAAATAAATTGTATGGAAGTGTTAAAATGAGAAGTGTGTTCTTAATGATCTGTTATTACCTTTGCTCGAAATTCATTAATTTCAGTCAATAATTTGTTAACAGGCAAAATGGCTAAAAAGAGCAAATTGGTCAAATATGTCAGCTCTTATTTAGACAAGGAGTTTACAGCAGTTAAGATAAGCCCCATTGCCGGTGTTGCTTCTGTGCTCAGCCTGGAAGAAAGAACACTTATTTATAAGTATTCTGAGGATGGTTACGAAGGTCTAAATAGTATGCTGCGAAAAAGCCAGGGAAAGAGTAATACTGAATTTGGCAAGTTGCTGGATAATACTTTAAAAAAATTGCCGAACTATAAGGGCTTAGTTTACAGAAGTGTGAATTTAACCGTTGCTGAGTTGGAAAATCAGTCATACTGGTAAAGTGATAGAAAAATTTGCCAAATATGGTTTCCATAGCGGTCAAAATGAAATGGAAATATTATTCAGGCCAAATCGTAGATTTACTATACTGGAGGTAACAAAGCTGAATGATGTCACGTTAATATTAATGGAGGAACTTAGCTCATGACAATGTTAGAACAACTGGAAAAAGATGCTGTGATAGAAGAAATGGATATTCTTAATATTTCGGGCCTTATTATGCAGGCTATTGAAGTAAAGAACTCCGTTAAAAAACAAAAGACTATCGATACAAAAGAAGCTATAGTGGATTCTCTGGCTGATATATTGGAAAATATGCTCACTAATAATCTTCACTTGTCGAGGCAAAAGAAAGTTGAAATTATCCATTTGCTTAACAAATTGAAGGCGAACAAAGAGTATATGCAGTTAGTGAAAGGAAATATGACAAACGATAAACAGGCACTTGCAGATATGCGGGCAGCATCCGAACGGTTGGGAAAAAAATCGCAATCGGCTTTTGAGATGGATTAATATAAGCGGCTTACTGGATAAAGAACAATAAAGCCCTCAACTAATCGCCGAAGGCCTTTTTATCTTTTGAATGGATTAGATTACAACTTCCTTTTCACCTCTACATTTTCATACGCCTCAACAATATCGCCTACTTCAATATTATTAAAGTTTTGAATATTTAAGCCGCATTCGTAGCCAGTGCTAACTTCTTTAACGTCATCTTTAAAGCGTTTTAATGAGGCCAGTTCGCCGGTGTAAATTACTACCCCCTCGCGAACGATGCGTATTTTGCTGTTACGGGTAATTTTACCATCAAGTACCATGCAACCGGCAATTGTACCAACTTTACTGATCTTAAAGGTTTCACGTATTTCAACGTTGGCAACAATTTTCTCTTCAAAGGTTGGGGCAAGCATCCCTTCCATCGCAGCCTTTATCTCGTTTATCGCATCATAGATGATGGAGTAAAGCCTGATATCTATTTGTTCATGTTCTGCCAGTTTACGTGCGCTTGCCGAAGGCCGCACCTGGAAGCCGATAATAATGGCATCAGATGCCGATGCGAGCAATACATCCGATTCGGAGATCTGACCAACGGCTTTCGAAATAATATTTACCTGTATCTGCTCGGTGGATAGTTTTAGCAGCGAGTCGGATAACGCCTCGATCGAGCCATCCACATCGCCTTTAACAATAATGTTAAGCTCTTTGAAGTTTCCGACAGCCAAACGGCGGCCAATTTCATCAAGCGTGATATGTTTTTGTGTGCGTAAACCTTGTTCGCGTTGCAGCTGCAAGCGTTTATTGGCAATTTCACGGGCTTCAACTTCACTTTCCAGCACATTAAATTTATCACCCGCTGTTGGCGCACCCTGCATGCCCAGTACCTGTACCGGTGTTGAGGGGCCTGCAGATTCAACTCTCTGGCCGCGCTCATTGGTCAGTGCTTTTACACGTCCGCTGTAACAACCGGCCAATATCGGATCGCCGACCTTTAGCGTTCCGGCCTGTACTAAAATAGTGGTAACTATTCCGCGGCCTTTATCTAATGCCGCTTCGATCACAGTACCGACTGCACGTTTGTTCGGGTTTGCTTTTAGCTCAAGCAATTCGGCTTCCAGCAATATTTTTTCCAACAATAAATCGACGTTCTGGCCGGTTTTAGCTGATATTTCCTGCGACTGGTATTTACCGCCCCATTCTTCAACAAGGATATTCATGCCTGACAGTTGTTCGCGTATCTTGTCAGCATTAGCGCCCGGCCGGTCAATTTTGTTGAACGCGAAAATAATAGGCGCCCCGGCTGCCTGCGCGTGGTTTATAGCTTCGCGGGTTTGCGGCATCACACTGTCATCAGCTGCAATTACGATGATCACAATATCTGTTACCTGGGCGCCCCTGGCACGCATGGCTGTAAAGGCCTCGTGACCCGGTGTATCCAGGAATGTTATTTTTCCCTTGTCGTCAGGCAATGTTACCTCGTAAGCGCCAATATGCTGGGTTATGCCCCCGGCTTCGCCGCCTATAACGTTTGTTTTACGTATAAAATCAAGCAATGATGTTTTACCATGGTCAACGTGGCCCATTATGGTTACAATCGGTGCGCGCGGAACCAGGTCTTCAGGATTATCAGGCTGGTCAAGGTTAGCTTCCTCGTCTTGTGGTTTTACAAACTCAACCTGGTAGCCAAATTCATCGGCAACAATGCTCAGCGTTTCAGCATCAAGCCTCTGATTTATCGATACGAACATGCCGAGGCTCATACAAGTGGAGATGATCTGCGTTACAGACACATCCATCATTGAAGCCAGTTCGTTGGCTGTTACAAACTCGGTAACCTTTAATACTTTTGACTGCAGTTCCTGCTCCATTGCCAGTTCTTCAGCAGTGGCAGCTACATCATCGCGTTTTTGACGGCGGAATTTGGCACGCTGTGCAAATTTACCCGATTTACCGGCGCCGCTTAAGCGCGCTAATGTTGCCTTGATCTGGTCCTGTATATCTTTTTCGGAAGGTTCTTCCCTGGGTGTTCCGCTTGGTGGTGCATTACGGCTCCTGAAATCGGGCCTGGCGCCATGACTGGCTCCTGCCCCTCCGCCGCCTGGGGGATTACTACCCCGGTTTCTAAAATCGGGCCTATTGCCACCATGCGGCTGCTGCTGGCCGGGCGGATTGGCTGCCTGCTGGCCTGCATGATTCATCGGCTGGCCGCCATGCTGCTGGGCATGGCCCCCGGGTCCCTGATGGTCCTTACGTTTTCTTTTACGTTTATGATCCTGAGCGCTGGTATTTGACGATGAAGCTACCGGATTGCGTTTGGGCGCATTAGCGGGCAACGTTATCTTACCAACCACATTGGGGCCTGTCAATCGTTCGGCTTTCGCCCTGATTACAGCCGGCTCCTGCGGTTCACCTGTAACGCCCTCCGGGGGTGTTTCAATCGCCTGTTCAGCTTCAACCGGCAAAGCAGTTTCTGCTGCTGCCGGTGCAGTAGTTTCCTTATTAATTTCTGCAGCCGGGGTTTCTGGTGTAAATTCCTTCTCTGTTTCCGCGGCCGGTTTTGGCGCAGTAATTTCCGGTTTTATAACTTCTTCTTCTTTCTCCGCAGGTTTTTCAACCGGGGCTTTTGCATGCAGGTTATCAAGGTCTATTTTACCCACTACTTTTACACCTGGTAAAGCTTCATTATGGCCTTCAGCCTTTTCGATTGGAGCAGGTTCGACCGGTTTTATTTTTTCGGCTACAGGTGGTGTAAAATGGTGGCCTATGTTTTTTATGAGTATCTCCTCATTCTCAAAATCTCTTGACCGGCGATGCTCGGCAGGTTTTTCGGGAAAATGAACTGGTTCTTCCTTCCTGATCTTTCCGATACTGATCTGCTTGGCCTCCTCCTTAATAATTTTATCCACAGCAAACTCTTTCAAAAGAGCATTGTACATGTCGCTGTCGAGTTGGGCCATAGGATGTTTTTGTACCTTATACCCTTTTGTCGCCAAAAAATCGACAATAGTGCCCGTACCGATGTTCAGCTCTTTTGCTGCTGTAAATAATTTTATAGATTTGTCTTCTGACATTTATTATAATTCTTTCTCTTCTATTTTTGCAAAAATACGATTTTAATTTCGGTTATTGTGCTTATTCAAACTCAGCTTGCAAAATTGATAACACTTCTTTAACAGTCTCTTCTTCTAAATCTGTGCGCTTTACCAACTCATTTACCGTTAATGCCAGTACCGATTTAGCAGTATCTAAGCCAATGCGTTTAAATTCATCAATTATCCAGCTTTCAATTTCATCTGAAAATTCTTCAATATCCACATCCTCATCCGTTTCATCCGCTTCTCGGTAAACATCAATTTCATAACCTGTCAATTTACCTGCCAATTTTATATTATGACCGCCGCGGCCAATGGCTAACGAAACCTGGTCGGGCTTTAGATATACCGCCGCGGTTTTCTTTTCGTCATCCAGCTTAATGGAAGTGATTTTGGCAGGCGATAATGCGCGCTGAATATATAATTGCAAATTATTGGTGTAATTGATCACATCAATATTTTCATTTTTAAGTTCGCGTACAATGCCATGTATGCGGGATCCTTTCATACCCACGCAGGCACCCACCGGGTCAATACGGTCGTCATAGGATTCGACAGCAACTTTAGCCCTTTCGCCTGGTTCACGGACGATTTTTTTAATGGTGATCAGCCCATCAAAAATTTCAGGCACTTCCATCTCAAACAACCGCTGTAAAAACTCGGGCGCAGTACGTGATATGATGATTTTGGGATTACTGTTCAGCATGTCTACCTTATCTACCACGGCTTTTACGGTATCGCCCTTTTTAAAATAATCGGCAGGGATTTGCTCTGATTTTGGTAACAACAGCTCATTGCCTTCATCATCGAGCACTAAAGTTTCTTTTTTCCAAACCTGGTAAACCTCGCCCGTAACAATTTCGCCTACGCGGTCTTTATATTTTTTAAATATTTCGTCCTTTTCCAGTTCCAGTATCTTGGAGACCAGCGTTTGCCTTGCGGCTAATATAGCGCGGCGGCCAAAGCTTTCCAGGGTGACCTGTTCAATATAATCATCGCCAACTTCAAGGCTTGGATCCAATGTTCTCGCTTCTGCCAGTTCAATTTCCAGGTCATCGTCTTCACTAAAACCATCTTCCATAACCTTACGGGTGCGCCATATTTCAAGGTCACCGTTGTCGGTATTAACAATTACGTCGCAATTTTCATCTGTTCCGTACTTTTTTCTGATCATACTTCTGAAAACGTCTTCCAGTACGCTCATCATAGTTGGGCGATCGATGTTTTTGAAATCTTTAAATTCCTGAAAAGAATCAATTAAATTAATATTGCTCATTTTCTTACTTGAATGATATTAAAACTTTTGTTTCTGTTATTTTACTAATAGGGATGGTGCTTTCAATAATTTCGGCCTTTTTCCCTTTTTCTTTTATTTTTTCTTCAATTATTATGGCATCTTCCGTGACGCCTGTTAGTTTACCTTCTCTTTTAACGCCATCAGCCATTTTAATTGACAAATTTCGTTCAATATTTTTTAAATATTGCCTTATTGATGTAAGCGGCCTGTCAATCCCTGGCGATGAAACTTCGAGGTTATATGCAGTTTCTATCACATTCTCTTCTTCCAGCCGAAAACCAACATATCTGCTTATTTCCGCGCAATCATCAATGCCAACGCCTTTATCCCCATCAACCAGTATAATCAGCTTCCCGTTAGCGTGCATTTTTACATCCACTATAAATAGGTCCGGCCGCCCCATGGCGGTGACCTTCTCTTCAACCAGTTCCCTAACCCTTTTTTCAATATTCATTATCACACGGAAAATTTGATTGATAAAATAAAAGAGGGGACTAAGTCCCCTCTTTTTTAATTTCAAATGCAAATGTAATCATTTTTATCGGGCTTTCAAAGCAATTTTATTACTTATATTGATTCGCAATAAAATTATTGGTAAGGCGAAGTGCTAACTGCTGTCCAGCCGCCATCAACAATTATATTTTGCCCGGTAATTTGCCTTGAGTCCGGTGAGACCAAAAAGAGTACTGCATTGGCAACATCTTCCACTGTAGCCGGACGGCCCATAGGCGTAATGCGCGACCATGTGCTTTTATACTCCGCATCTTCCAGCGTGCGTTCGGTGAGGGTTGCGCCGGGCGCAACGGTATTCACTGTGATATGATAGGCAGATAATTCGATAACAAGGTTTTTAGCCAGCATTTCAAGGGCAGCCTTCGTCATTCCGTAAGCTGCCAGGTCCTTATGTGCCTGGTGGCCGGTTGCTGATGACATGAACAGTATACTTCCCCCGCTCTGCTGACTGATCATTTGCCGGGCAGCCCGCTGCGCCAGGAAAAAGCTGCCCTGTAAATTTAAGTTCACCACACTTTGAAGCGACTCTGCAGGATACGTTAAAAAATCACCGAACAAGGTGATTCCCGCATTGGCAACGGCTATCGTAAGTTTGCCAAAATGGTGCACGGCGGTATCAACCATTTGCTGAATAAAATCTATATCCGAGGCATCCCCCGCAAGGGCGATGCATTTTCCGCCCAATGAATTTATGTGGTCTGCGGCTTTTTTAACCAGTTCGTCATTTAAATCGTTAATGAGCACAGCCGCGCCATTAAGCGCTAATTGCCTGGCTATCTCAAAGCCAATTCCTTGTCCCGCGCCGGTGATGATAGCTGCCTGGCCGGTAAATTTTTTGTTGGTCATTAATTGTTTATAGAAGTCCGAAAGTCAGTAAAGTCAGCAAAGTCCGAAAGAAGCTACCACTGACGTCCAGCAAAAATAACATTAGTTATACGGAAGAGCTGTTTAAATTTTTAAACATTGGCAAGATAGTTGTTTGACGCTAAACAAAAAACTATCACTATGGAAACTATCGAAAAATCAATTGAGGTATTGAATGACCTGATCGAAATTAATAACGACCGGATTGCCGGGTTTGCACACGCCAGCAAGGATCTTGGCGACTATGATTTGGACCTGAAAGCGCTTTTTCAAAGCTTAAGGGAAGAAAGCAGGTATAATGTGCATGAGTTGAGTTTGGCCGTAAGCAAAATTGGCGGCGAAGCCGAAACGGGTACGAGCGGCAGCGGCACGTTACACCGTATGTGGCTCGACGTTAAAGCCACGTTTAGCGGCCACGACCGCAAAAGTATTTTAGAAGAATGTGAACGGGGTGAGGATGCTATTAAAAAAGCATATCAGGATGCCCTGTCCCCCGATAACGACTTGTCGCCCGAAGTAACTGAGATAATTGCAAATCAGCAGGTGGGTATAATTGCTGCGCATAACCAGATCAAAGCTTTGCGTGACAGCTAAAATAATTATTGAATTATTGAATTATTGAATTATTGAATTATTGAATTATTGAGTGGGCTTTGGTCAAACTATTAGATTTGTCAACTTTTAAAAAGTTGACAAATCTTAATTGTATCTTTGCGTAATTATAAAGCATTTCCTACTTATTTTTTACGCTACCCACAGTGATCATTTTAATTTTTTTCCTTGCCCATTGGTTCCTTTCTTTATTCTTTCAGACGTTTTATTTGCACCGCTACGCTTCACATAAGATGTTCAGCACCAATAAATTTAATGAACGGATGTTTCACCTGCTGACATTTATTTGCCAGGGGTCGTCATTTTTAAATCCCCGCGCTTATGCCATTATGCACCGCGAGCACCATGCGTTCAGCGATACTGAAAAAGATCCGCATTCACCTTATTTTTTCAGGGATGTTTTTCAAATGATGTGGCGTACGGCACAAAGTTATAGGCTTTACGAAAAGCGTTTAAAAGAGCCTGAAGCACAGTTTAAAGGCAATTACCCCGAGTGGCGCCTGCTTGATTATTGGGGATCAACCCACATATCGCGTTTAGTATTCGGCGGTTTTTATGTAGCATTCTATGTTATTTTTGCCGCACATTGGTGGATGTTTTTGCTGCTGCCCGTTCACTTTTTGATGGGCCCTATACAGGGCGCTATTGTTAACTGGTGCGGTCATAAATATGGCTATGCCAACTTTAATAACGGTGATCATTCAAAAAATACAAGTCCTTTTGATTTTTTTATGCTGGGCGAATTATTTCAAAATAATCACCACAAACGCCCGAACAGTGCCAACTTCGCTGTGAAATGGTTTGAGTTCGACCCTGTTTATCCTATTATGAAAGTGATGCACTGGATACGGTTGATTAAGCTGAGGGAAGCGTATTTATAATTTCGGATTTCGGATGTTCGATTTCGGATTTATTTAAAATTTTAGATTTTAAGAAAATCCCTATCCTCGGAGACTGGGGCATGTCTATTTCTTTTTTAGTCTTGCCTCCGCCTTCTGACTTCACTTTCCGGTGTCTTAGACGCAAAATATTGCAAGCCTTCTGCTTGCGAACCCGGCAGATTATTAATTTAGCTCAATAGGAAGAAAATGCCGATTTCAGGCCTTGTTATGTTGTTAAGCTGAGAGCTTAGCACATTTTAGATCTGAAATACGCTGCGTTATTCTTAGACTAGGAAATGAATTCTAACTTAGAAATTTTTAACATTGTAAGTAATCGTAGGTAATACCTTAATGCCAATTTTATTTAATAATTATCATGGGATTATTTGATTATTCAAAATTTAAAAATGAACGAATTAAACGTGGAGGATTTAAAGAGGAGAATGAGGTTGAATTTCTTTTAAGAAAGTCCGTTTCTGACTTGTCTTGCCGTCCTGAACTTTATAAAAGATTATTATCGGATCCTTTAATAACATTAATTAGTAATGAAGAAATGATTCCAGGATTACAAAAGCTTCACAAAGAACAACTCATCAAAATAGTTTCACTCCAAAATGGCATTATCCCAATTTTTACGTCAGTAAAAAAGATTTTTGACAATCAAATCATTAAATATGAAGTTAAATATCTTGAATTAAAAGGAAAAGATATTTTCAATTTAACCAATGGGGCCACTTATATACTTAACCCATATTCTGACTATAGTAAAGACTTGATACCGGAAGAAATAGAGAGGATATTAAACGGTGATCTGTCAGCTGGTAGTGTAAAAACTATAACATATAAAAAGGAAACAGAAGTCCAAATTGGACAGCCGGCAATTTATCCAAGTGTAATTGTAAATGAATTAAAAAAATTATTCTCAAGGAAATTAAATTTAAATGCTGCTTTCCTTGGTTGGTTCTTTGATCCCACGACAAATGTGCCCCCTCATTTAATAATCGGCTTGGATTTGGTCGGAAATCCAAATGATTTAATTAATGAAGCGGATCTTATTCTAAAACCATTTCTTAAGTCGGGTGAAATCATAGACTTTATTACAGTTGATAATAACGGTGAGATAAGCAATTATTTCAAAGAAAAAACGGAGCCATTTTATAAACGTTAGGATTGACCAGCTTCTGGTCTAAGACGAAGTGCCTTTTACCTTTCCCCTTTTACCTTTCGCCTTTCACCTCCCCTTAAAATCCACAATATTCAGCCGCTCATCGCAAAAACTATATTCATGTTCCTGGTTTGAGCAGATGATAGTTAAGCGGTTTTGAGCGAATTTTTGTACCAGGCTTAAATACCAGTCTACGCCCTGGGTGTCTAAATTGGAAGTTGGTTCGTCAAGCATGAGCATAGGGGTATCCGCGCAAAAGGCCAGGGCCAGCTTAAGCCGCTGCTTCATACCTGATGAAAAATATTTGATCAGCTTGTTTTTGCTTTCTGGCATTGCTAACAAATCAATTACTTCATTTTTGCATATCCCCGCTTTGTACAATTTGAATTTGAAATGAAAATCTAACATTTCATCTAACGTAAATTCTTCTATTAGTTCAAGGTAGGGAGCGGCAAGGCTAAGGTGTTTGTAAACCGCATCAATTTCAACAGGCTTATCTTCATAAAAATAATTAATCTTTCCTGCCGAAGGCGACAGGCTGCCGTTCAATACTTGTAATAACGTTGATTTCCCCGATCCGTTGGGTCCCAATACAGCATAAATTTTACCGGTGGCAAATGTATAATCGATCCCCCTGAATATCCATTCCCGGTTAAAGCGGCGGCCAATATTTTCAAGGCTGATTTTCATTTTTTAGTCCATAGACCATGGTCCATAGTCCATGGTTTTAGTGTAGAGTGATATAAAACTGAATATTTCTAACAAGCTTTTGCCATGGTCCATGGACTATCGACTATGGACTGCGGCACTAACTATTCCCAAACCCCTTCATTATCCCCCGTTGAGAGTTCTGTACAAAATTAATGATCTCGTCCCTTTCAATGGTTGGATTAAATTCAGCTTCGATGATATCCAAGGCTTTGGTAACGTTGTATTTTTTAAGGAAGATAATACGGTATATCTCCTGTATCTCGTTAATAGTGGCTGCTGAAAAGCCTCTGCGCCTTAAGCCCACAGAGTTGATGCCGACGTAGGACAGCGGCTCACGCCCTGCTTTGGTAAAAGGCGGAACGTCTTTGCGTACCAGTGAGCCACCGGATATCATGGCGTGCGCGCCAATGTCTACAAACTGGTGTACCGCTGACGTACCGCCGATAAAGGCATAATCATAAATATTGATATGTCCGCCAAGCTGTACCGAATTTGCAATGATCACGTTATCGCCGATAACGCAATCGTGTGCGACGTGAACATATGCCATCAGCAAGCAATTGCTGCCGATAGTGGTGGTATTTTTATCAAGGGCGGTGCCGCGGTTAAGGGTAACACATTCGCGGATGATGGTGTTATCCCCCACCGTGACGGTACTTTGTTCGCCGCGGTATTTCAAGTCTTGTGGGGGAGCTGAGATTACCGCGCCCGGGAAAACACGGCAATTTTTGCCGATACGCGCGCCATCCATTATCGTGCTGTTTGAGCCTATCCATGTTCCTTCGCCAATTTCCACATCTTTGTGGATGGTTACAAACGGTTCAATTACCACGTTATCGGCAATTTTAGCCTGTGGGTGTATATATGCCAATGGCTGGATCATGCTTCTTCTGTTTTTTGTCTTTTTATAATCTGTGCCATTAGTTCGGCTTCAACAACAATGCGCTCACCAACCATGCCTATACCTTTCATTTGCGCAATACCCCTTCGGATAGGAGCCAGCAGGCTGCAATGAAAGATCAGGGTATCGCCCGGCACCACCGGCGCTTTAAACCGGGCATTTTCTATTTTAAGGAACAAGGTAATATAATTTTCGGGATCGGGCACGGTATTTAAAACTAATATACCGCCCGTTTGCGCCATGGCTTCAATTTGCAAAACCCCGGGGAATAAGGGCGTCCCTGGAAAGTGGCCCATAAAAAGGTCCTCGTTCATCGTTACATTTTTAAGTCCGACAACATGGTTTTTTGTGAGTTCAAGAATCTTATCAATCATCAAAAACGGCTGGCGGTGCGGAAGAATGTTCATGATCTGAACGGTATCATAAACGGGTTTGGCATTGGGGTCGTAAATTTTTACACGCTTGCGGCTTCTTTCTTTTTTTATGAGGGTTTTTATTTTTTTAGCGAAGGCTACATTTGCTGCATGGCCCGGCCTGGCTGCCATAATATGGCCGCGTAACGGAACGCCTACCAAAGCAAGGTCGCCTATCATGTCCAGCAGCTTATGCCTGGCCGGTTCGTTCTGATGACGAAGCTCGATATTATTTAAGATACCCTGGGGCGCTACTTTAATGTCTTTACGGTTAAATATTTTTGCTAAGTGCGCTAATTCTTCATCATCCACATCTTTATCAACCACAACTATCGCGTTATTTAAATCGCCGCCTTTAATCAGGTTGTGTTTTAACAGCATTTCAAGTTCGTGCAAAAAACAGAAGGTGCGGCACGAAGCTATTTCTTTGTTAAACTCGGATATGGTTGAAATACTGGCATGCTGGCTGCCCAATACCTGCGAATTATAATCTACCATACAGGTAAACCGGTAGTCATCAAGGGGCATTGCCACCATTTCTACCTTGCGGTCAGGCTCGGAGTAATGAATATTATAAGGAATATGATAATATTCCCGGTCGGAATCCTGATCTTCAAAACCTACATCTTTTATAGCATCAACAAACTGGATCGAGCTGCCATCCATTATCGGAGTTTCGGGCCCGTCGAGGTCTATCAAGACATTATCCAATTCTAATCCCACCAATGCAGCGAGTACGTGTTCTATAGTGCTTACACTGGCGCCATTTTGTGAAATAGTAGTACCGCGGGAGGTATCTGTTACATTATCGACATCGGCATCAATTACCGGTGAACCCTGCAGATCAATTCTTCTAAATTTATAGCCATGGTTCTCGGGGGCCGGGTTAAAGGTCATAGTAACACGTTCGCCGGTATGTAACCCGGTACCGGAAACTGAAACAGGCGCCTTTATTGTTCTTTGTTTTACATTCATTTTTCAAATAGTCATTAGGTCATTGGGTCATTGGGTCATTAAGTTATGGTACTGGAACAAACCAATGACTTAATGACCCAATGACTTAATGACCTTTTCTTAATTCAGTAATTATTTTTTCAAGTTCATTAATTCTTTTTTCTAATTCGGGCAAACGGTTTATCACAACCAGCGAACGCATATTGTCTGAGAACGAAACAGCCGGGGCCCCCGCCCATTTTTTCCCCTCAGCCACTATTGAATGGCCTATTCCTGATTTGGCTTGTATTTGTGAACCCTTAGCTATTGTGATATGGCCTACAATGCCTGCCTGGCCTCCTATAATGCAATTTTCGCCAACTTTTGTACTTCCTGATATGCCGGTTTGGGCTGCTACTACGGTATTTGCACCAATTTCAACATTGTGTGCCACCTGGATCAGGTTATCCAGCTTTACGCCCTTGCGTATAATAGTCGAACCCAAAGTTGCCCTGTCAACAGTAGTATTAGCGCCGATCTCCACGTCATCTTCAATAATAACATTGCCTATCTGGCTTATTTTGGTATAGGTGCCATCAGGAGCCGGGGCAAAACCAAAACCATCCCCGCCAATCACCGTGCCCGAATGAATAATGACATTGTTCCCGATTACGCAATCAAAATAAACTTTTACTCCGGGGAACAACGTAACATCATTCCCAATTATTACATCATCAGCAATATAGGTATGGGGATATATTTTAGTGTTATTACCTAATTTAACATTGGGGCCGATATAGGCAAAAGCACCCACATACACATTTTCACCGATTTGTGCCGAAGGATGAATAAAGTTTGGCTCTTCGATCCCGGTTTTATTTAATTTTATGGTGTTGTATTTTTCGAGCAATAATGAAAATGCGCTGTAAGCATTATCTACCCGTATCAACGTCGCTTTGGATGGCGCGGCGAGTACCTGGTCATTGTTAATGATAACCACTGAAGCATTGGTAGTATACAGGTATTGCTCGTATTTAGGATTGGCCAAAAATGAAAGTGAGCCTGTTTTCGCTTCTTCTATTTTAGCCAATTGATTTACCGGCACTAACGGGTCTCCTTCAACTGTTCCATTAAGCAGTAAACTTAATTCATGGGCGGTAAATTGCATCGGGCAAATTTAATTTTTAATATTCAATTTTACAGAGATTAGAGACCGGAGATTAGAGATTAGTTTTTAATTAGCTAATTCCTGACTAATCTCTAATCTCCGGTCTCTAATCTCTGACAAGATCTTTATCATAACAAAGTATATATTTTTTTACAGTTTTCGCCAACGCTTCTAAATTTGAATTATCGCTGGCGGCTGTAATGTCTTTTATAGTGCCGTCTTTCATTAAAATACGGATGTTGCCATCGGCAGCGTTGTAAGCGTCATTCCGTACGGTATCGTCAAAAACAAA
The DNA here is from genome assembly GCA_036758125.1 of Mucilaginibacter sp. Lineage (GTDB taxonomy): Bacteria > Bacteroidota > Bacteroidia > Sphingobacteriales > Sphingobacteriaceae > Mucilaginibacter. The sequence continues at coordinate 60,000 of DAIOXE010000025.1, read as the reverse complement.
ATACGAGGCTTCGTGTGCTGTCATACCATATTTTTTTACCACGAGTTCTGTTAATTTAGCAATAAATTTTTTATCGGGGGCTTTATTGGTTATGTCAACTTTATAAAGTTCACGATGAACAAGATTGCGGCATAACTTTGACAAAACAATGTCTGGATGGGTGGCCCAAACTTTTACGGCAGCCATAATATCAGTATCATCAAGACTCGCAAACATTTCAAGATGGTGGTCTTGATTCATGAGAGCTTCCTTACTTATCGGTTTTTTGAGGAAATGGCTTAAAGCAGGTGTGGTAAAAACCGGTTCGCCGTTTAGTGCAAGTTCACGGCTGCGCATAAGTATTTTGGCCAGCAGTTGCTCGGCGGCTATTACTGTCTTATGCAAATAAACCTGCCAATACATAAGCCTTCGTGCAATTAAAAATTTCTCGACAGAGTATATCCCTTTTTCTTCAACCGCTATCTGGTCGTCCTTGACATTGAGCATTTTAATAATACGGTCAGAACTGATCACGCCCTCCACAACGCCTGTAAAAAAGCTATCCCGGTTCAAGTAGTCCATCCTGTCCATATCTAACTGGCTCGATACCAGCTGATGTAAAAACGCACGCGGATAGGTGCCGCTAAAAATTTCTATAGCCATTCCTAAACGACCGTTGAATTGCTCATTGAGCTTACTCATTAACATGAATGATATATCTTCGTGCGAAATGCCTTCAACAATGATCTCTTCCAAAGCGTGGGAAAATGGCCCATGCCCAATGTCATGCAATAATATGGCTATAATAACAGCTTCTTCCTCTTTATGAGTAATTTCATGGCCTTTATTACGTAAGGTTTCTATAGCCATGCCCATTAAATACATTGCTCCTAAGGCATGGTGAAACCGGGTATGTAAAGCGCCGGGATACACCAGATGCGTCATGCCCAATTGCTTAATATATCTTAGCCGTTGAAAATAAGGGTGTTCAATGAGGTCGAATATCAGATCTGTAGGGACGCTGATAAACCCATAAACCGGGTCATTTATAATTTTCTTTTTGTTCAATGTGGTTATATTTTGCAAAAATGTTAAATAAAGGCAAAACACCATCGTATATTTGTTAATTTTTGTTAATCTCTATAATAAACTATAACAAAAGCTGTGCTTTGGGGTTAATGTTAGGGATTAGAGGTTGGAGATTAGAGATTAGGTGAAATAAATTATAACCCCCTTCCAACTAATCTCTAATCTCCAGTCTCTAATCTCTTAAAAAATATACCATGCAAGATACAACGATATTATGGGCCGATGACGAGATTGACCTTTTAAAACCGCATATACTTTTTTTAAACGAAAAAGGCTACAAGGTTAGTACTGTAACAAATGGCAATGATGCAGTTGAAGCATTCAAAAATAGCCATTTCGACCTTGTTTTTTTAGATGAAAATATGCCGGGGTTAACTGGCCTCGAAACGTTGTCGCAAATAAAAAATATCAATAATGATGTGCCGATTGTTTTGATCACAAAAAACGAAGAGGAATATTTGATGGAGGACGCCATCGGGTCAAGAATTGATGATTACCTGATAAAGCCGGTTAATCCGAAACAAATACAATTAACCATAAAAAAGTTTACTGAAAATAAGCGCCTGGTGACTGAAAAGACGACGATGGCTTACCAGCAGGACTTCAGGAACCTTGGCATGATCCTTAATGATAATTTAAGTTTCCAGGAATGGGTTGACGTTTATAAAAAACTAATTTATTGGGAATTGGAACTGGAACCCCTGGAAGACGCGGGTATGCACGAGATATTGACCATGCAAAAATCAGAGGCTAATGTTCAGTTCTGCAAATTTGTTGAAAGAAATTATTTAAACTGGATGAAGGATCCGGAATCGGGCCCGACCGTTTCGCCGCAGCTATTTAAAAAGAAGGTTTTCCCCCGCCTGGATGGCAAAGGGCCGCTGTTTTTTATTTTGATTGATAACCTTAGATATGATCAGTTCAGGATCATAAATTCGCTTATAACAGAATATTTCAGGCTGGAAGAGGAGGATGCCTATTATAGCATTTTACCTACCGCCACACAATACGCACGTAATTCGATTTTCTCGGGGCTGATGCCTTTGGATATGGAAAAACGATACCCCGAAATGTGGCAAAATGATGAGGATGAAGGGGGCAAGAATTTATTTGAAGGCCAATTTATTACCGACCAGCTTAAACGCGTTTTGAGGAAGGATATTAAACATTCCTACCATAAAATTTTAAATATTGACGAAGGCCGCGCACTTAACGATTCGGTAAGTAACCTGATGAGTAATGAGTTGAATGTGGTGGTTTATAACTTTGTTGATATGTTGTCGCATGCCCGTACGGATATGCAAATGATCCGTGAGCTGGCCAGCGATGATGCCGCCTACCGCTCTTTAACCTTATCCTGGTTTGAACATTCTCCGTTATACGACCTGCTTAAGTTCTTAGCACAAAAGCAGGTAAGGGTTATCATAACTACCGATCATGGCACCATCAGAGTTAAAAATCCGAGTAAAATAGTAGGCGACAGGAATACCAATACCAACCTGCGCTATAAACAAGGTAAAAACTTAAATTTTAACCCCAAGGAAGTATTTCACGTCCGTAACCCGCACGATGCTATGCTGCCTAAACTGCACGTAAGCTCGAGTTTTGTGTTTGCAAAGGAGGACAAGTATTTTGTTTACCCCAATAATTACAACCACTTTGTTAACTTTTATAATGAGACTTTTCAGCATGGCGGTATCTCGCTCGAAGAAATGCTTATACCAATAGCTGTTTACGGGCCGAAGTAATTATTTATTATTTTTTTGTAATTTTGGGTATGGTAGTGGAGATAAAAAAAGAAGACACTCCGGAAGCTATAGAAAAAAAGCTGAAGAAATTTTCAAGTAAAGTTACGGAAGATAAGAAAAAGCGTTTAAGCAGGTATTTTGGTATTCTTAAACTTAAGGAGGATGCCGTGATTCTTCAAAGAAGGTGGCGTGATAATGATTAGGTTTTTTATTACTTTTGATTAACAGTTTATGGAAACAGTAAAAATGAGCGTTCAAGTCAGTTTTCAGCAAATAATTGAGGCTGTAAAGCAATTATCCCCAAAGGAAAAATTGAAGTTAAATGAAATAATTTGGGAAGATGATATCGATATTCCAATTGAAACTCAAAAAATTGTTTTGAATAGAATAAAATATGCAAGGAAGCATCCCGAAACTATGTTAGATTGGGAAGAGGTATCAAAAAACCTCTAATACTGTAAAAAATCCAAAACGCATAAAGCTAAGTGCGATAATTCGATATTTTTTTTAAATTTGAGTATGGTTTTAACATTAAAAAGCAGTAAAGACATTAAAAGGGTAAAAGAATTATTAGCTGGTCGACAAAGTAAAAAAAACTTTGATGCTAAAAAATTCTGTGGTGCATTAAAAGTTGATGAAGATGCCTTAGTTATACAGAAGCGTCTAAGAGATGAATGGAACTGACATCTTTATAGATACGAACATCTGTATCTACCTATTAAACGGCGATATTGTCTTAGCTGAAATTCTACAGGGTCAAAGTTTATACCTTTCCATTATCACTGAAATGGAACTGTATGCATACCACGGTTATAATTCTTCAGCAATTCAAGTTCTGAACAATTTTTTACAATCAGTTTCAATAATAAACATCGAAGAAAAAGTCAAAATCAACGCTATCGAAATAAGGAAACAGGCAAAACTCAAATTACCTGACTGCATTATTGCCGCTTCCGCTATATCTTATAACCTGCCCCTTATTACTGCTGACAGAGGATTTAAAAAAGTACAACATCTGGATTTAATATTGTTCGAAAATAATTAACCTGTGCTTTTCAATTCAACCTCCACCGCCCAACTCCCTGCCATTGCATCTGAAATATTATCATACGCAGCAAACGCCCGCATTTTTCTTTTCTACGGCGAATTAGGAGCGGGAAAAACAACGCTCATCAAATCATTATGCGAATGTTTGGGGACAACCGAGCCTGTAACAAGCCCTACCTTCTCCATCGTAAATGAATACATTGGCGAAAACAGTAAAATTTACCACTTCGATTTTTATCGCCTGAAAAACCAAAACGAAGCTCTGGATTTGGGTTATGAAGAATACTTTTATTCGGGCGTTTACTGTTTTATTGAATGGCCTGAAAAGATTTCCGGCCTTTTGCCGGAACATTATGTCAAGGTCGAGATAAACGTAAGTGACAATGATTCAAGGCAGATAATTATCGGGAAGATTTAATTTAAACAAAAATCCATTTTTTTACCTATCTTCATCAGCCAGAAAATAATACACAATGAGTTCAGGGAAATACAGTGGGTTTTCGGATATTGCCAAACAAGCCATGATGCAGCCTCAGGAGTCGATGCTGGAGGTAAAGAACAAAAAAGACAAACTATACATCGGCATCCCAAAGGAAGTTTCCTTCCAGGAAAACAGGATCCCTTTAACGCCGCTATCGGTGGCCTTATTAATAAATAATGGTCATGATGTAATGCTGGAAAGCAATGCGGGCCAGGCTGCTAATTTTTCTGATAAGGATTACAGCGAACAGGGCGCACAAATTGTTTACGATACCAGGAAATTGTACGAAGCGGATATTATTATAAAAATAGCGCCGCCTACACTTGGCGAAATTGAGTTTATGAAACCCGGGCAAATACTCATCTCGGCTCTGCAACTATCAACCTTTAAATCCGAATGTCTTCATGCTTTGCTAAATAAAAAAATAACCGCACTTTGCTTTGAGCACCTGCGCGATGAAGGTGGTTCGTTAAGTGTGGTCAGGGCGATGAGCGAAATTGTTGGGGCTACCTCCATTTTAATAGCTGCGGAGTACCTGAGCAATATATTTGATGGAAAAGGTTTAATGCTTGGCGGCATTACGGGCGTACCGCCGACCGAAATTGTAATATTAGGCGCGGGCACCGTTGGTGAGTATGCTGCCCGCACCGCCATATCGTTAGGCGCCGAAGTAAAGGTTTTTGACCCTTCAATTTACAAACTGCGGCGCCTGCAGAACAACATCGGCACAAGAGTATTTACCTCGGTTGTTCAGCCTATAGTTTTAGAGAAAGCGATTACTACCTGCGATGTAGCCATCGGCGCAATGCGCGCTGAAGACGGCAGGAGCCCCTGCTTAGTCTCGGAAGCTACGGTGAGCCGCATGAAACCTAATTCGGTAATCATTGATGTAAGCATTGACCAGGGCGGTTGCTTTGAAACGTCGGAAGTAACAAATCATACACATCCAGTTTTCAGGAAATATGATGTGATCCATTATTGTGTACCCAATATCGCTTCGAGGGTGGCGCGCACAGCTACCTATGCGCTCACTAACATTTTTACCCCGATATTATTGGACATTGGCGAACAGGGCAGCCTGAAAAATATGATCTGGCAAAAATCGGGCGTGCGCGATGCCGTTTACATTTATAAAGGGCACCTGACCAATAAACACATGGGCGAACGTTTTTCAATTCCTACCAAAGACCTTGACCTGCTTATCGTTTCTAATCGTTAAAAATGAAGCGTTACATCATTTTTGTATTTTTTATTATAGCCGGCCATATAGTTCAGGCACAGCACTATAAATATATTGATAGCTCGAAAGTAATGGGCTTGCAAAAATATAGACAGCAAATAAAGGCCCACCCGGAAATGAGACTGGTGGAAATAAAACAATATATTCCCGGTATAACGCTTGACATCAGGTATGCAACAACAAATAATTTCACCCATCGCCAGATGTACAGGGAAGCAAAGGCATTTGCCCGCCTGCCGGTTGCTCTGGCCTTAAAGGATGTTGAGAATGAGCTAAAAACACGGGGCCTGGGCATAAAAATATATGATGCCTACCGGCCTTATGCTATCACGGTAAAATTTTATGAAGTAGCGCACGATACCAATTTTGTTGCTGATCCGCGCAAAGGGTCAAAACATAACCGCGGGTGTGCCATAGATATGAGTTTGTTGGACCTGAAAACCGGCAAAGAATTGGATATGCCCACCGGTTTTGATAGTTTTAGTAAAAAGGCGGCTGCAAATTACCCTGATTTGCCAAAACAGGAAATCGCTAACCGCGAATTACTGAAAAATATAATGCAGGCGCATGGGTTTAAAGTGCAGCCCACCGAATGGTGGCATTATGATTTTAACGGCTGGCCCAAATACTCACTGCTTGATGTTCCGTTTTCGGAAATTAAGTAGTACTGTTTAAAAAATTCCGGCAAACATTTTTAGCTGTTATATCTTTTTATCGTATGTGGCACGTCAATGTCATTAAGTTAGGAAAGTGTAATTTTTTAACCCTCCATTTTGCTTGCAAAAGGGAGGGTGGTCGAGCGAAGCAACGACCGGGTGGGTAAATATGTGAGCGACATTACCGCCCAATACACGGCGCACATCTACTCACCCCGAATGCGCTACGCTGTTCGACCCTCTCTTCGGCAAGCCGGAAAGAGGGTAAAAACGACACTTTTCCCTAACTTAATGACATTGACCGTAGCAGTGCAATGCATTGCATCTCTATATTTGTGATTTTAATTCAATATGAAAATTTTTAGCAAAGCATATTTTAAACACACCTGGAAGATATTGGTAGCTACCATGATGGCCTTTATTGATGATAACGGGTTAAAACTAAGCGCTTCGCTGGCCTATTACACCATCTTTTCATTAGCGCCTTTGTTAATAATAATTATTTCGATAGCAGGATTAGTTTGGGGGCATGATGCAGCCACACATCAATTATACCCGCGTATGGCCGGATATATAGGCTCAGGCGCCGCCCTCCAGATCGAGGGTGTTTTAAATAAACTTCAGGTTTCCGGTAAGTCCGGAACAGCCGTCACTGTTGGCGTAATGGTATTATTTCTTGGTGCAAGCAGTATTTTTTTAGAGATACAGGATTCATTGAACATCATCTGGCGGGTAAAGGCCAAGCCAAAGCGCGGATGGCTTAAACTGATCCAAAATCGTTTCTTATCATTTTCGTTGATCATCGGGTTGGGTTTCTTATTGTTAGTCACGTTACTGGTTAATTTTGTTGTCACTGCCTTAGGTAACTGGATTGAAAGGTTGCTGCCCATAACAAAGCTGTTGTTTAAAGTGGTAAATCTTGGGATTAGCTTTATGGTTATCGCTACCTTGTTTGGCATTATATTTAAGTTTTTACCCGACGTTAAGATCAGGTGGCGGGATGTACGCAGCGGTGCCTTTTTTACTGCCGTTCTTTTTACGGTGGGCCAGTATGCAATTAATTTATACATACAATATGCCGCCAAAAGTTCAACGTATATGGCGGTCGGCTCCATTTTGGTTATTTTAGTTTGGATATATTATACATCTGCAATTTTATATATCGGCGCTGAATATACGCAGGTATACGCGGAGGCGATAGGAAGCCGTATCCAGCCGGCAGAATACGCCGTGAGCATTAAACAAACCGAAATTGAAAGAGAGGTTGATGAACTGCCGCCGCAGCACCCTGAGGTGAGGAAAGTTAGTGATTAGTTGATTAGGTTGATTGAGTGAGCGGTTGAATAAGTGAATAGTTGATTAGGTGAATAGTTGATTGAGTGAACGGTCACTTTTCTGTAACTTAACCAACTACTCACCCAATAAACTTAATCAACTGAATATAACTCAATCAACTTAATCTAACCCAATCAACAAATAACTAATACTGCTCGTGTATATACGTCATTATCCTCACCATTTCATCCCTTAGCTGGCGGCTTGACCTGGTGAAATTATTATTCATGAATGAAAATGCCAGCCGCTTTCCTTTTCTCGTAATAATATATCCGCTTTGGTTATAATTATTTGATAATGAACCCGTTTTTGCCCAAACAAATGGCTGTCCGTTATCGGTTTTATAGGCAGATCTTATGGTACCCACCACCCCGCCTGCCGGCATCAGGCTATGAACCAGATCGTCATTTTTTACTTCATCCAGTATTTTATCTAAAAGATATACGATGCTTCGGGGTGTGAAGAGGTTGCGGCGGGAAAGGCCGGAGCCATCCACCCACTGTGGCGTATCGGGCAGATCATTCAAATAATGGGCAATTGAATAATTGATCACCGAGTCGGAGTTCAATGTTTTGAATTTTGCGGATGAGCAAACCAATAATAATTGTTCGGCAATAAAATTATCGCTGGGTTGCAGCATGTGTTTGTAAACTGTATCGGCATCGGCGTCATATATTATTTTTGCGCTATCCGGCAGTGGCGAATGTATTTCAGTTACCGGTTCTTTTAAGGTATCCTGCAATAAGGCCAGGGTCAATTCGGTGCTTGTTTTCCAGGGGATCTCCTGCCTGAAGTTTTTTGGCGGCGCTGATGAAGGGTAAACAAAAGTATTGCTTAAAAAATCGCGCCTGACCCTGAAACGGTCAGGCCGGTAAGTACTGTCGCATTTTAAATACTTTTTTAAGTACGCGGGTTTGATCTGCAGCGAGTCGTTTTTATCGGCATATAACACGGCAACATTATCCTCGACGGGCAATTCGGTTATTTCGGCCTGGTAATAATCATTGTAGTCGTCCCAGGCCCAGCCTCCTCCATAAAAATCGTTTGTATAGCTGCCCGATGCGAAAAACAGTTTCTTCTGACTATTCTTTAAAAAATTAAATCCTTTTATGCCTTTTATACCGCTATGAAGAAACGAAGGGTCGCCCGTTCCCCAAAATATCAATGAATCATTGCGGATAACATACTTTAAAGCTGGTATCGAATCGCCCAGCATTTTAAGGCAGGTGTAAAAAGTAAAAAGTTTGGTGTTGGAAGCCGGGGTGAAATATTTATCGGCATTTTGCTCATAAATCATTTTTTTTTCATCAAGATCATACAAGGCAAAACCTGTAAAGTGATCCTTCAGAATTGCCGAATGTTTAAACAGTTTTTTTATTTTTCTCTTTCTAATATGCCGGGCGTCAGTATGGCTGGCTTGTATTAAAAAACCGCAAATAAGCGTTATTGTCAAAAATACTTTTAATTGCATAGGTATAGTTAATGATAGAACCAAGAGTCAAGAAAAAAGGAAGCAGGGTGATTTCTACTTTTTTATCCTGGCTCTTGATTCTTGGCGCTTTATTAGCATGATTAATATTGTATATTTAATTTCCAAATATAAACTTTAATTGGCAAGGCTATTTCAAACCATCATGCGCTCTCGTGTTATAGCGCTTTCAACTTTTTTATGTTGCTGCTGTTTGTTTGCCAACGCGCAATATTTTGATCTGGAAGGCGGGAGAAAACGCGTAAACATCCCATTCCGCATGATACGCGACATGGTGGTAATACGGTTAGATATAAACGGCAGGGGCCCCTTTAATTTTATTTTAGATACCGGCGTAGGGCTTATGCTGATAACCGATCCCAAATTAGTCGACTCGATCAGCATTCCCAGCAAACGTACCATAAAAATATCCGGACTGGGAAAAGGGGAAGAATATGAGGCTTACATTACCTCGGAATTAAAGGTTGATATACCCGGGCTGGTTAGTTACGATGTTGCGGCCGCCATATTAAAAACGGACCACTTTGGGCTTTCGAATTTTGCAGGCATCCCGATCCACGGTTTGCTGGGGTATGAGTTCTTTAATAACCTGGCCGTTAAAGTTGATTTTGCCGACAGTATAGTAACCGTTTCGAGGCCAAAGAATATCCGGCTTTTTAAGAAGGGAAATAAAGTTCCGCTTATTATTGAAGACAGGAAACCCTATATAATGGCAAAAATCACCTTCCCAAACGGCACTAAAGCCAATGATAAACTGATACTTGATTTGGGCGCGGGCCATCCCTTGTCACTCGAAAACATCATACAAAAACAAGGGCTCCCCAAAAAGTTTATCGCTGCCAACCTGGGTGTCGGGCTAACCGGGCCAATTGAAGGATTTATAAGCCGGGTAAATGAAATTGATATCGGCAGGTTTAAAATCAAAAACGTTATAACTTCGTTCCCCATAGACAGCGATGAGACGGCCCGGACAGAAAGACGGGACGGCAACCTTGGGATAAGGATCCTTAAACGCTTTACATTGATAATTGACTATCCCGACAGCGCGCTTTACTTAAAGCCGGGCCCGGATGTTAACGCCCCATTTGAACACGACATGAGCGGCCTGGAATATTACAGGGCGGGCGATGATTACAGTCACGTTATTATTAGCAGGGTTGAGCCGGGATCGCCGGCAGATGAAATAGGCCTTGAAGGGGGTGATGAAATAATGGCGATAAACTTTAAACCGGTAGCCAAGCTTAAACTCGAAGAAATTGACGCATTATTTAAATCCCAAAGTGACCGCAGCCTGCTGCTTGAAATTTATCATGATAAAAAATATGACAATGTGATCATTACGTTGAAGCGGAGGATATAGGGGAAAGTTAAACTGTACGCCCAATATATTTTAGGACGAAGCTGAATTTCGATCAGCTAGGTAAAGCTTATGCCACCTAAATAACAAAGCCCGGCGCACATTGGCCAGGCTCACTTTATCCTGTAGTTATAAACTACCTGCATAGCCAATCCGTAGATGCAATCTACTGACAGCAAAAATTATTTAATGTGTTACTAAAACCATACTATTTACACCACCCATCGAATTAAGTTGTACGGGCACCACATTTTTCCAGTAAACTGCAGCTCCAGCTCCATTTTGCCCACCCACATAGACATCGGTGCCATTTAAAGCGATGGCAGAAGCATATCCAAAAACTGTCGTCGCATCATTTATATCTAGGATCGTGGGTACACCATTTTTCCAAAGAGTTGCATGGTTGGCAACCTGATCAAATATTAAGCCTGCTACATATACATCAGTACCGTTGATAACTATTGCCTTGAGGGGGTTTGATGAGCCGACAGAATAAGAGCTACCAGATTCTTTTGTTAATACCCCATTCTTCCATAGTGAAAAATGAATGAAATTTTGATCGTCCATAATGACACCAGCTACATATATATCTGAACCATTAACGGCTATGACATTTGCATAAGACCAAGGAGAAGAATTAAGTACCGTTTTTATTCCATTTTTCCAATAGGTTGCATTTGCTTCATTAAAAGCAGGAACAGTAATACCTGCTGTATATACATCCGATCCCATTAATGTTATGGAAAACGCCTCAGAATAGCTGGTATCAATTGTGGTTGCAATCCCATTTTTCCAATAGGTCGCATTTGATTTACTTTCAAATGAATTTTGCGGAACCTGGAGGCTGCCCACTGCATACAAATCCGAGCCATCTAACACTGTAACACCATACACGGGACCAAATTGCCCCGGTAAAGCACCAACTGTTCTTGCAATCCCATTTTTCCATAAAGTTGGATAAGCAGTATTTTGAGCATCATAAACGATTCCTGTTGCATATACGTCAGCACCGCTCAACGTAATAGTTCCCACAAATGAGTTTCCTGAAGTATTATCGAGTATTGTTGCTGCACCATTTCTCCAAATGGTGGCATGGCTAACATTATGAGTATCTATGGTAAAACCTGCTGCATAAACGACATCAACAATCGGATTTACAACAGGCTTTGGCGTTGGTGTTGGCGTTGGTGTCCCATTTTTCTTGCAAGATGTAAAAATGACAATAGAGATAAGGGCTAAAAATAGAGATTGTCTAATGTACATGAGGTAATAATTGTGACAATAGTTAAAATTTAGAAACAAAAGAAAGCATTTTTTTTTGAGATTTGCAAAAGAAAATGCTTTCTTTTGTTTCTCTCCTGCTGTTCGAAGTCTGTGACTTCGGACGACTATGCTAATAAAACAAACAGCCTTTTCGTGCCATAATTAATTACAGTTTTAGTTCTGATAAAGATATAGATTAGGGACTGTAGTTGCAAACTACAGGCATAGCCAATCCGTAGATGCACCTACGGACAGCGGTCAGCGGGTGCTCACTTCATATAAACCAGCTTGAGAATATGTTCTGTCACTTCAATTACTGCAGCAAGGGTTTCCCATCAAAGGTCGCAGATTTTAATAGCTTTTCGGCAACTGCCATGGCCGCAGGCGACAATGGTGCATAATTAAGGCCTTTACAATATTTTTGCCCTTGATGAATATTCCACCAAAGCAGTTTAACTACTTTTTCGGCCCTTTGCTGTGACCTTCCGTTATAGTTTTGCTCTTTATAGATCATTGCCCAGGTAAATCCGCTGATAGGGTAACCATCCTTTGCATCGGTGTTGGTTAATGAAACTTTTGCATCGGCAGGTATAGTTATATTTCCGGCAGCGCTGGTTGATTCAACTGTGGGCGTAATAAAATTGCCGCTCTTATTCTGAATATCGGCGAAAGACATTTTATTTTGTAAGGCGTAAGCGAGCTCAATATATCCGATTGCACCAGGAGTTTGTCTGATCAATCCTGAAACACCCTCATTACCCTTGCCGCCTATGCCTGCAGGCCAGTTGATAGCCGAGCCAGTTCCAGGCTTTGTCTTCCATGCGCTGCTTACTTTTGATAAATAAGTAGTGAAGATGTTAGTTGTTCCGCTTCCGTCAGACCGGTGGGCAATGAAAATAGCTGTCCCCGGCAAAGCCAAACCCGGATTTACTTTTGCAATTTGGGCATCATTCCACTTGGTGACCTTTCCTAAAAAGATATTAGCGAGCACATCGGGAGTTAATTTCAATGTTCCCTTTAATTCGGGAAGATTGTAGCTGATCACCACAGCGCCAGAGCACATGGGGATATGCAATACAGGTGCTCCCATTTTTTTTGCTTGTTCATCATTCAATGGCGCATCAGAGTCGCCGAAATCTATGGTTTTATTGGTAAGCTGCAAAATTCCGCCGCCTGAGCCTATAGATTGATAGTTTACTCTGATCCCGGTTTCTTTACCATATGCAGCAAAAAGTTTTGAAAACAGCGGGTAAACAAATGAGCTTCCCGCACCAAGAAGGGAATTGGAATCGGAGTTTGAACCAAATGAGGTCATCTTGCCGGTATCCGTGGTTGATTTACTGGTATTGCCATTGCAGTTTGCGAACATTAATAACCCAAAGAATATGGGGGCTAATCCTAATTTATTCATAACTAAAGACATAATTTTATTTTTAATATAACATGCAATTTATGGTTTGGTGTTATTACAGCAGGAAGTTTATTTTGGCATACTGGGTAAATAATTATGCAAGCATAGTGAATTTGCGCAGAAAATAATAGATTTTATCTTCTGACCGGCTCTAAATTTAAAATTAATAAATAATAAAAATTGCGTTCAAAGCGGGAAATCCTTATCAAAATTGATAGGATTTTATTAGTTGATGAATAAATGTTGTGCTATAAATCCTGCTTTGTTGCCATTTTCAAAGTAATACTTTATCACTATGAAACAATTTGGCATTGATTTAGCTTTGTTGTAGGGAATAGCATAAAATCCGAATATTTAAACCTGCGAAAATGGTTTCCGCTTTTAAATATAACCAATTATAAGTGCTTTCGCTATCTGTTTACTTAGTATAAAGGTTATGCTTGTTGAACTATTAAAAATTAGCGCGCTGCTGGCATTGCTGGTCGCGCCCTTATCTTTTCCGTTTAAAAGGAAAAACAAAGCGATTAAAATACCCAAAAATTACAATGATACTTCTGAGGCACATTATGCCGTTAATGAGCATGGTTTCCTCGAAGAGATCGACCATGACAAGTCTTCAAGTCATGCCCAATAAATTAAGGGTATTGAAAGGTTCATTGGTTCATTAGTTTACTGGTTCATTAGTAAAAAGTTTAATGAAACCACGGATGAACCAATTAATTTATAACAACTGGGATGAAATGGGCCGGGCTGCGGCCGACCTGTTAATTCGACGGGTAAACAACCCTGTGATCGTCTCAAATTAATAGCGGTACGATTACAGAAGCTGACTATAACCACCTGAAAGGACGGCTTATTGAAGAACAATAGGCCGTGATCCGGGAGCACGCAATTGAAAATTAATTCAACCGCTTATCTTTAATCATCGAAATGCTTGTTTTGATGATAAAAAATACTGGAAGTGACATTATAATTATGCCTGCGAAGTTAAAAATGTTCATATGGAGTTTGTTTTATAAATACTTTAATACAATATTCATTCCACCATATGAATTTAGGTGTTATTGAGGCAAGCATCTGTCTTTTTACCTTAATAAAGCCTAAATTGAGCGTAAACCAAAATTCCAATTCTTACAAAGCTTTAAATAACCGGCTCGAAAAATACACGGTTTGGGGAATGCGTGGGCGGGGCTGGGGAAACAGCATCTCAATTTTTATCTAAAATTGCCGCATTCATTTCTTGTTCAGGCAAACTGCATATGAAGTATTTTAGAAAAGTGTTAACTGGTCCGTCACCTTTTCTTCCTTTTGCTTCACCATAACCTCCGCAAAATTGGAAAGTGAAATACCCAGCAGCCTTATTTTTTTATCCTCCAGTCCAGTTGCTGCAAGTAAGCGTTTTGCCGTTGAACATATAGTTTCCAGGTCATTCAAACCTGCAGGAAACGATTGGTTCCGGGTGATCTGCTTAAAATCACTGTACTTTATTTTCAGGGTGATAGTGCGCCCTTTTAGCCCGTAATGCTGCAAGCGGCTGCAAATAGTTTTTGCAATCTTGTCGAGCTCGGCTTCCATTTCTTCTGTGGTGGTAAGATCATAAGGAAAAGTGTCTTCTGCTGCAAGCGATTTCGTTTCACGATGTGGCTGTACTTCACGGTTATCGATACCCCGTACTATTTGGTAATAAAACCGGCCGGCTTTGCCAAAGTGTTTTGTTAGGGACTCCTCGGTCAGCTTTTTGAGGTCCTCACCGGTGTGCAGGCCCATGCTTTTCATCTTTTGGGCGGTTACTTTACCCACGCCAAAAAACTTTTCGACAGGCAATTTTTCCATGAAAGCTTCGATAGCCGAAGGGCCTATGAAAGTTAAGCCATCAGGTTTGTTAATGTCCGAAGCGGTTTTAGCTACAAACTTATTTATGGATATCCCGGCAGAAGCGGTTAGCTGCAATTCGTCGTTAATGGCTTGTTTTATTTGTTTTGCTATCTCAATTGCCGAGCCGATATTCAGCTTATCGACCGTAACATCAAGGTATGCTTCATCCAGTGAAAGCGGTTCGATCAGGTCCGTATACCGGCTGAATATTTCACGGATATTTTGCGATACTTCTTTATAGGCGGCAAACCTTGGGCGAATGAAAATTGCATCAGGACAAAGGTGCAATGCCTGTTTCGATGGCATAGCCGACCGTATACCAAACTTCCTCGCCTCGTAACTTGCGGTAGCTACTACACCGCCGCGTCCCTGCGGCAGGCCGCCTACCACTATTGGTTTGTCACGGTACTCCGGGTTATCACGCTGCTCAACCGAAGCATAAAAGGCATCCATATCAATATGGATGATCTTGCGATAATTTTGGGCCTGCGTTTGTTCCATCGATAATCATAGGAGACGCAAGGTATTGCGTCTCTACACAAATATACAGGCAATAGATATAATAATTTTTAAATCCGAAATCGAAATTCCGAAATCCGAAATATAGTAGAGATGCAATGCATTGCGTCTACTATTGGTTTATATCATAATTTACCACCATCGCGGGCAATAAAGTAGCTTCATCAAGGGGCACCTGGTCGGTAGAAATTATTGGCTTGCGATTGCGGTAATTATCGTAAATGGTTTTTTGCAGCACTCTGTTATTATTAGCCGGGAGATTAAAGCTAAAAGTAAATGGAATTATAAAATCGTGGGTCTTTTCATAATTAGGGATTATCCATTTATGGTTTGATCTCTTTAACGCTTCGATAATAGGTGGGGCCAAAATAGCATCATCGGCATAATAAACTATGAGCTTTGTTATTGCGCCTTTTGGGTCAGCTGTAAATTTAAAAACCACTGTGCCTACAGCTTTCTTTTGAATGATCGCGGGCGAAACTGTTAAACTGTCTTTAAAAAACTGGATCATTACATCCTTACCGCCCTGGAAAGGGAACGCAAGCTGTTCCTGCGCCATGCAAGGGACAGATAGTAATACGGCTGTTAATATTAATAATGCCTTTTTCATCAAATCGTGAATAAATGACTGAAAAAAAATGGTTGATTTTTAAAACCTAATCAACTTAATCTAACCCAGTCAACAAAAAAACTAATCTTTCGGCTCTCTTTTGCTGCCTTCGTACAATTCGTATTCCAATAAGCGGCAATCGAGTTTGCCATTATAAAATTCAATTTTCCTTGAAGCGCGCAAACCGATCTTTTTAGCCAGGTCGGGGTTGCCTGTAAAGATATATCCACGATAACCCAGACATTCTTTTTTCATAAAATCGCCGATACGCTTGTAAGTAGCCTCTAATTTGCTATGTACTCCAAGGCGTTCACCATATTCGGGGTTAAACATTATAACCCCCGGCCCGGCCGGTACAAGCGTATCTTCAAAGTCACAAACGCTAAAATCTATTAAATGGTCTACGCCCGCAGTTTTTGCGTTTTTTTGAGCAATGTCTACAGCATCGGCTGATATATCGGTAGCGATAATCTTAAATCCTGTTTCTTTCTTTGCTTTATCTTTTAATTTCCTTCTTTCCGCAAAAAACACCGTTTCATCATAGCCCATTATATGCATAAAACCGTAATTCATCCTGAAAAGGCCGGGGCATTTATCAGTTGCTAGCAGGGCTGCTTCAATAGCCAGCGTGCCTGAACCGCACATTGGGTTGATGAAAGTGCTGTTTTTATCCCAGTGTGTGGCCATAATGGTTGAAGCCGCCAAAGCTTCAAGCATAGGGGCCTTGCCGGGAATTTTACGGTAACTGTGCTTCGCCAGCGTTTCGCCCGAGGTATCTAAAAATATATCGGCCTCGCTATCCTGCCAGTATAAATGAATTAATGTTTTATTTACCTCAGCGCCTGAATTTGGCCTGATACCTTTCACGGATTTTATCCTGTCGGCTATGGCATCCTTAACCTTTACATTGGCAAAAAGCGGCGTGCGTATATGCTCATTGTTCACGTTTGACGATACCGAAAAATAACCGGCAATGTCGATCAGCTTTTCCCACTCAATCTTAACCAACTCATCATAAAGCTGCTGTGGGTCATCAGCTGTGAAACTTTTTATTAAATAAAGTACCTGGCTGGCGCAGCGCAAATTGAGGTTCAAAGCTATAGTATCTGTAACGGTACCCATAAGTTCTACCCCGGTTTGAAAAACCCGCGTCGGTTTAAAACCCAGTTCTTCTACTTCCTGCTGCAGGTAGGTTGACAGCCTTTTATTGCAGGTAATGATGATTTTACTTTCGGTGTGGAAAACTTGCATGATATTTTGCGAATTTATAAATTAAATACACCCAATTTCATTTCTTATCTATTAACTTTACATTTTTAATTTTTTAAAATATGGAAATTAAGGGTAAGGTACATGAAGTGGCTCCAACCGTACAGGTTACTGAATCACTCAAAAAAAGAGAACTGATACTTGAATATATCGAGAATCCACAGTATCCCGAATATTTAAAGTTCGAAGCTATACAGGACCGCTGTAATTTATTAGATAATGTAAAGGTTGGCGATGATGTTGAAGTATTCTTCAATTTAAGGGGAAGGCCCTGGACTGATAAAACAGGTAAAAAGAGCTATTTTAACTCAATGGCGTTATGGAAAATTAATATATTATCACCTGCAGGCACGAGTACAACACCAGAGTACGCACCTCCCGCGGACATTAGTTCAACACCTGATGAGGATGATTTGCCGTTTTAAGCATTGAGTTATTGGGTCATTAGGTCATTTGAATTGCGTTATTTGCAAGAACTTGCTTTTCTAAGGTATTACTAAAAAGAACAGCCTGCTAATTATAAGCGGGCTGTTTTTATAATGGTATTTACCGACCTATCAATGACCTAATAACCAATGACACCGTTTTCAAATCTTAGCGGCAAGTTTTTTTTGGGATTTTATATCAGCTTTTAGCTTTAGTCTTTCTGCTTTCTGCTTTTTCCCCTTATCTTTGCAATGAGGTAAAAATTGGATAAAGTAAAAATTCTTGCAACCTATCTTCCGCCTGACGCTGCCCCGCTCATCAGCCGATGGATCGACTACTTTAAATGCGAATTCAAAATTTCGCGCAACCGCAACAGCAAATTTGGTGATTACAGGCCGCCGCACTCCGGCAAAGGGCACCGTATATCTGTTAATTATGATTTGAACCAATACGCTTTCCTTGTAACTGCGGTGCACGAGTTTGCGCATCTGCATACCTGGAACGAGCATAAGCATAAAGCAAAGCCGCATGGCGCTGAATGGAAAAATAACTTTAAAAAAATGATGCAGCCATTTTTCGAAAAAGAAGTTTTTCCGTCTGATATTAAACACGCTATTGTTAATTACCTTGATAATCCCGCCGCATCAAGCTGCTCTGACCTGACACTTTACAGGTCATTACGGAAATATGATACACCGAAAGAATCGGTTGTCACGGTTGAAAAACTTCCCGCCAAAGCCTTGTTTAAACTTAAGGATGGCCGCGTATTTAGCAAGCATGAAAAGTTGCGAAAACGCTATAAATGTGTCGAGGTTAACTCCCAACGTATTTATTTATTCAGCCCTGTTGCAGAGGTTGAACATATCCATAATCAACCATAGCTACTTTTTTGCCTCATTACGTTTGTTTCAGCATTAATATTTTTTGATAAATTTAGGCTTGTCTAAAATATTTATTAGGTTTGCTTAAATTTTAGCTCAAAATGGTTAAGTTTATGTAAAATAAATATGTGCTTTAAATTGAAACGCTAATTTTGCCGTAATTTTGATATGAAAAAACATCAGCTTCTCCTTATCTTATTATTTGTTATAACGCAAACTGTCTCCGCCCAGGATACAGTCAAACAGGAGCGTACAAGTTTTCATTTTCAGCAAACCATTATTACTCAATACAAGCCCTCATTCAATGCTCCTTATAGCGGCCAAAACAGCTTATCGCCCAAAGATGAAACGCAGTCATCGATTACTACTACACTTTTCGGCGCTGCCCGGCTTTGGAAAGGCGCGGAAGTACATTTTGATCCAGAGCTATCAGGTGGGGCTGGTCTAAGCCAAACGTTGGGCATTGCCGGTTTTCCAAATGGAGAGACCTTTCGGGTAGGGGGCATTCAGAATAAAATTTACATCGCCCGCATGTATTTTAAACAAACTTTTGAATGGGGGACGGAAAAAGATAACATTGAAGCTGACGCTGATATATTAGGCGGTTTAAAAAGTAAACGGTATTTCTCAATTGCTGCAGGGAAAATCGGAATGGGTGATTTTTTTGATCAAAATAATTTCAGCCATGATCCGCGCAGCCAGTTTATGAACTGGGCCCTGATGGACAACGCAGCCTGGGATTACCCGGCCAATACGCGGGGGTATGTTTTTGGCGCTACTGCTGAATTGGGACAGCCTGCCTGGGCGCTTCGCTTTGCATTTACCATGGTTACCACCCAGGAGAATCAATCTATTTGGGATGCTAAAATCGGTAAAGCAAATACCGAAACGCTTGAATTTGAAAAACGCTATACTATTGACGACCAAAAAGGGACGTTACGGGTTTTAGGATTTTTGAATAACGGAAAATTTGGCGATTATAACCTGGCGATAGCACAAAACCCAACTGCTCCAAATATTGATTCGACACAACACTACGGCCGGCACAAATACGGCTTTGCTGTTAATACTGATCAATACCTCAGCAAAGATTTTGGGGTATTTGCGAAGGCAAGCTATAATGACGGCCATACCGAAACCTGGTTCTTTACCGAAATTGACCGCTCATTAACCTTTGGCGGTTCACTAAAAGGCACGCGATGGAAACGCGGCGACGATGATGCCGGATTAGCGTTTGTAATTAATGGTCTATCCGCGCCTCACCGTAACTATCTTGCAGACGGTGGTTATGGCTTTTTAATCGGCGATGGCAGATTAAACTACGCCCCCGAAATGATAGCTGAATTTTATTATAAGCTAAATGCTTACCAAAAGAAATTTTTTATCACCCCCGATTACCAGTTTATAGTAAACCCCGCCTATAACGAGGACCGTGGGCCGGTTAATGTATTTTCGATAAGGGCGCATGTGGAGTTTTAGAAGAGCATTGTCAGACTTACGAAGTTTTAAAAACTTCGTAAGTCTCATTCCCATTCACTTCGCATTTGTTTAATATGCTCATTGAGTTTCTGTCCGTCCTCTTTACTAAGAACGCCTTTGTATTTATCAGATAATTTATCTGTCCTTTTTTCAAGCCTGTGTGCTTTTATTTCATTATTAATATCATCCATGGTCATCTCCTTCAAATCGGTTGATGAAGCAATTTTATTTAGATTATCAAATGCTTTCTTTAAAGATATTAAATCCCTCATATTGGCAAAGCCCATAACTTAATTTATTTAAAGTTACACAATTTAAATAATATTGAAGGTTCAGTAAAAGGGTGATTGAATATTTTGTTAGATAAAACAAACAAGCCTTTTAACATTTCCCCATAATGCTCATCTAATGTAAAATTATCATTGTATAAAATATAATGTCTAAAAACTATGTTATTTAGAACGATGAAGAGACTTTTTGGCCCTTTACTAATAATTATGATGATCCCGGCCGGTTTTACGCTGGTGAAAAATACAGTCACGCGATCAGCTATAACATTCCAGACAAAAAATATGGGTATCGGTGTTGGCGGTACAATAAGCGGCTTGCAGGCTGATATCCGGTTCAATCCTGTTAATTTAGCTTCAAGCGCAATTGATGCGTCAGTTGATGCAGGGTCCATTAATACTGACAATTCGAGCCGTGACGATCACTTAAAAGATGAAGATTTCTTTGACGTTTCGCATTATCCTAAGATCATTATTAAGTCAGTGTCATTTAGACATAAAAGCGGCGATAAATATGCCGGGCTGTTTAACCTCACCATCAAAGGCAAAACCAAATTGATGGAAATACCTTTCACAATTACCGAAAAAAACAATACAATAGCTTTTAAAGGGAGCTTTAATTTAAACCGACTCGACTTTGGAATAGGCGACAGCAGCTTAATACTTTCAAATGAGGTGACGGTTAATGTTGATGCGATGGTTAGAGAGTAGTGGTCGGAGATTAGAGATTAGTTGGAAAGTTGAAAATTTTGTAACTAATCTTAGTGCGTCATTTGTGCCTTTCGTGACACCAATCTCTGATCTCTAACCTCTAATCACTATATTTACAAGTATGAAATTACGGATACTTGTTTTAATTAACGCGGCAGCAGTGGCGGTAACCCTTTCGGCTGTAAATTATTATTTCCAGCATAGCTGGTACGATGTCACTATAACTTTTTTCGTTACCATTGTTACTAGTTTTATTGTTTTCTATTATCTGATAGAAAAATATGTCTATTCAAAAATAAAACTCATTTACAAGCTTATCCATAATTTAAAGCTTGGGCGCGATCTCCGTGACGCCTTAGGTGAGCATATCAGCGCTGATCCTATTAACGATGTGGAGAATGAAGTAAAAGAGTGGGCTAAAGAAAAGAAAAGCGAAATCGATGAACTCCGTAAGCAGGAAAAATTTCGCCGTGATTTTTTGTCCAATATATCGCACGAGTTCAAAACCCCCCTGTTTGCTATACAGGGCTATATCGAAGCTATACAGGATGATGATTTTGAAGATAAAGAACTGGCACAGGACTTTTTAGCGAAAGCCGCCAAGAATGTCGACCGGCTAAGCTACCTGATCAATGACCTTGACGAAATATCCAGGCTTGAATCAGGTGAAATATCCATTAACCTCACCAGGTTTAAGATAAACGACCTTATAAAAGAGGTTTTTGAATCGATGGAGATCAAAGCGCGTCAGCATAACATTAAATTAATATTCAAACAAAAATATGACGAACCAATATTGGTAAATGCCGACCGTGAAAAGATAAGGCAGGTATTGGTTAACCTGATCGACAACTCCTTTAAATACGGCAATGAAGAAGGAAGTACCTCTGTGAGCCTGTTTGAACTGCATGACCAGGTGCTCGTTGAAGTTACCGACGATGGGATCGGAATTGAAGAAAAATACCTTCCACGCTTATTTGAGCGCTTTTTCAGGACCGACACCAGCCGCTCCAGGCAAATTGGAGGATCGGGTTTAGGCCTTGCTATAGTAAAACATATTATCGAGGCCCATGAGCAAACTATTAATGTGCGCAGCACCGAAGGTTTGGGCTCAACATTCGGTTTTACCTTGCAAAAATCAAAGCAGGCTTTACCCTTCCCTAACATACCTGTTCTAAAAAGTTAACATTAACTTAACATTGCAAAGTTACCTTTGCGCAAATCCCACCAAAAAATGTCACTCAACAGTATATTCCAATACTTCGTACCAAAAGATAAAAAAATATTTTTCCCGCTATTTGAACAGGCCGCAAGTAATGCTGTTATGATGGCTTCAATACTGGTGGACACCGTTAATTCGGATAATCCGGCTGCCCGCGAAGACATGATCAGGCAGATAGATAAATTAGAAAACAAAGGCGATGAAATTACCCACCAGATATATCTTGAACTTGGAAAAAACTTCATTACTCCCTTCGACCGTGAGGATATACACCAGCTTGCATCGGCAATTGACGATGTTGCCGATAATATCCAGGGCGCGGCGAACCGGATGAGCCTTTACCGGATCGATGATTTTAATGAACATATAAGAAAGCTTTCTGAATTAATATTACAGGGAAGCGTTGAATTGGAAAAGGCAGTGAGGGAATTAAAAGATTTGAAAAACGTGAGGAGCATTGCCGATTCATGTATCCGTATTAACAGCGTTGAAAACCAGGCTGATAACGTTTTTGATCGTGCCGTAGCCGACCTGTTTTTATATGAAACCGATGCCATACGCCTTATTAAATATAAAGAGATATTGTCGTCATTAGAAACAGCTACCGATATGTGTGAAGATGCAGCGAATGTTATGGAATCCATCTTAGTTAAAAACGCTTAAACACTGATGATCACACCTATACTTATTGTTGTCGTTTGTCTTGCTCTCCTGTTTGATTATACTAATGGCTTTCACGATGCGGCCAACTCAATTGCTACCATCGTATCAACAAAGGTATTAACCCCTTTCCAGGCGGTTTTGTGGGCGGCTGCTTTTAATTTCCTGGTTTATTTTTTTGTAAAAGATCACAGGGTAGCAAATACCGTATCGAAAATTGTAGAGGGGCATTTTGTTACCATGTATGTAATACTTGCAGGCTTAATTGCGGCAATTAGCTGGAATTTGACAACCTGGTGGTTCGGCATACCATCAAGTTCGTCTCATACGCTTATCGGAGGCTTTGCGGGGGCCGGCATTACCAACGCATTGTTTATGGGATCAAATGGGCTTAATGCGGTCAACATGCATTATATATTAACCATTGTGGCTTATATTGTATTAGCCCCGGTTATAGGGTTAGTAATAGCTTATATAGTTACTATTACCATATTGCACATCTGTAAAAACGCCAGGCCCTCCGTTGCTGAAAGGTGGTTTAAAAGGCTTCAATTAGTATCGTCGGCAGCCTTGAGTTTTGCCCATGGCGGTAACGATGCTCAAAAAGTAATGGGGATACTTTACGTGGCGATAGTTACTTCGCATATCATTAAAACCGGCGACCCGATGCCGAATTGGATACCGTTAGCCTGTTACTCGGCTATTGCCTTTGGCACCATGTCGGGCGGATGGAAAATTGTCAAAACGATGGGTACGCGGATTACAAAGATTACCCCGCTTGAAGGCGTGAGCGCCGAAACTGCCGGGGCGCTTACCTTATTTTTTACAGAATACTTTGGGATACCGGTTTCAACAACACATACCATTACAGGATCAATTATCGGTGTTGGCCTAACTAAACGTTTATCGGCCGTGCGCTGGGGGCTAACATTAAATATAATCTGGGCGTGGGTAATAACCATACCTGTTTCAGCAATTATCGCCGCCGCCATATTTGCTTTATTAAGGACATTCGTTTAATCTCTTTTCCTGCGATAAATTTATTTAATTTAGCAGCACAATTATTTCGCATGAAGCATGCGTGACTTTAATCCTTAATTAAATGAAAAAAACTCTATTGCTAATCCCTTCCTTCATTGTTTTTATTGTTTTAACCGGCTATCGCCCGGCAAGTCATATATCAAATACAGTCCAGCCCGGTATCCCCTCAACGCCCGAGATTGCCGATGGCTTAAAACAAGCATTACAGCAGGGGACTTCGAAGAGCGCTGACCGGCTTTCGGCAGTAAATGGTTTCTTTGGGAATGCCGCAGTAAAGATCCTTTTCCCCCCGGAAGCAAAAAACGCCGAAAAAACATTACGGGATATTGGTCTGAACAAACTGTGCGACAATGTCATCCTTTCGCTAAACCGCGCTGCCGAAGATGCCGCCAAACAGGCAAAACCCATCTTTATTGACGCCATAAAGCGTATGACCCTGCAGGATGCAACTAAAATTTTGACCGGCCCGAAGGATGCAGCCACGCAATACTTTAAGCATACAACTTCGGCACAATTAACTTTAACATTTAAACCGGTTATTGAAAAGAGTTTAAATAAGGTAGGGGCTACGAAGTATTATAGCAATGCCGCCAAAGAGTATAATAAAATCCCTTTTGTAAAAAAGATTAACCCGGATATTAATGATTATGCAACCCAAAAGGCTATCGATGGTTTATTCTGCGAGATAGCACTCGAAGAATTGAATATCCGCAAAAATATTGGCGCCCGCAGTACGCCATTATTGCAAAAAGTATTTGCTTTTGCCGATAGCCAGCAAAAGCATTAATATAGCGGTGGTTTATCTCTACCTCGCGAACTTAATTCTCAAATTCACTTTTTCAGGTTCGCCGTTTGTATTGCCGATCCAACCAGGGCCATCATTTATTAAATCAATAGCCTTTTGGTTTGTTGCCGGGCTCAATCCATTTTTGATCGTAATAGTTGAGATAACGCCGTTATGATCCACCATAAAGGATAGTTTCACAATACCTTTTTTTCCATCAGGCGAAACAGCATTTTTCTTTAAATATTTTCTAAAACTGTTCCATCCCGTTTGGGGATGTGCATATATCACAACAGGTTCTTCCGTGTTTTTTTGGGAAGTATAACCGGTAACTACTACCTCATTTAACGAATTACTGGTTGGGCTGAGTGCAATGGTTTTAATTGAATCCCGATTGTTTGCGCTCACTTTTAACGTTTGGTACCCAATATAACCGACAACCAACGTTGTTTTGCTGCTATCAACAGATAAATTAAAGCGGCCATTAGCATCGGTTTGGGTTGCAATATTTGTTCCGGCAACTTTAACGCTTACGCCGGGTATAGGCAGTCCGTCGTCATTTGCGACCACCCGGCCATTTATTATTTTTTTTGAAGATTTGTAGCTTTTGTCTGTCGTTGAAATTTCATTCAATGATTTCCCCGTAAAAGTTTTACCGTTAATAATTAAATCTTTTTGCTGCCGGGGAACTGCATTGTTGTTAATGGTAACTCCTGCCGCCTGCCCCTGCAATAATTGTTGGGAGATGGTATCCTCTGGTTTTTTTACATTGCTAATGCCAGCAACCATTGCCGGTGCTCCGATATCTTTTTTCTTTTGCGTTGCATAACCCATCACCACCATTTCATTCAAAGGTGTCGTATCTTTTGGAACAGAATCTTTAATATTAGTGGTCGCCGCCAGAACAGCGGCATCCGGAATGTTTTTGGATACACCGATTGTTTTATCTGCCCGAACTGATCTTTGTATTTCTTTTTGTGCGTGCGGGATTTTCTTAAAAGCTGCTATCGCTTTTTTATCGGAAGGTACTTTACTTATAGGTTCTGCCGGTATTGTTTTCTCAACCGGTTTAACAGCTACAGCCAGTTTAGGCTCATTGGCAGGGCGATTATTATTTAACCACCATACACCCACAGCACATATAATCAACACTGATGCGGCAATACCAATTAACATCCATGGAATGATCCGCAAGTTTCTATTTGTAACACGTCTTTTTATCCGGGCGGAAAGATCATTTAAATTTGCCTGCTGATCGCTTTCCGCTCTTTCATAACCTTCCAGCGCATCCATTAAAAACGGGTCATCCTGTGCCTGTCTTTCTAACCGGTGCATAGCTTTGGCATCAAGCTCTCCGTTCAGGTACTTTTTTATTTTCAATATTTCTGCTTCTCTTTTACTCACTAACTTTTTCTAAGCAAATTTTAAGGTTGCGTTTGCCATTCTGTATATAACTTTTCACTTCGTTTAAAGTAAACCCGGTAAGTTCAACTATTTCTTTATAGCACTTTTCATTTAAATAAAACAGGTCAATACTTTGTTTTTGATTGCCTGGCAATTTATTCATGCAGTTTTCCAATGCTTTCATGGCAACTTCACGGTTATCATCATCAGGATGCAAAAAAGGCAAAAATTCCATAACGTCGTCCAAATTAACCACCTCCATTTTTTTACCCGACCGCAATTGCATCAAACAATAATTCCGGCTTACCACATATAACCAACTCCTAAACTGTTTGATATCATGTTGCCTGGCTTTGCTGATCAATTCCTCAAATATGCCCATCACCGCGTCTTTAGCAGGCTCTTCATCTTTTAAATATTTGAGACAGACGCCATAAACCAAAGGCATCTGTTCTTCAAACAGTCGTCCTAAAATAGCAAGATCACCGGTTTCGCGGTAGTTATCCAGCAGTTTATGATCATCTGCGTCATCCAGGTTTTTTGGTTTATTAAAAAAAATCATTGCGGGGCGACTAAAATAATTTTTTTTAACGGTTTATGAAAATGAGTTTTAAGCGGAGCCCCATTAAAAACTTCGACGCCCGGTTTTCAAAATTCATATTAATACATTTACTTTTTCCACAATTTAATAGCTTCGGAAGGCCGTTTCGAAGAATGGGTATGGAATTTTTACCCGGTCTGCCTCACATTTTCCCCATTGTCCCAACATGGTTTCAGTAAATCATAGCCGTTTATTAACTGAAACTAAAAATAATATTTTCAAACGATAATGATCACCATTAAAATGATAAAACAATAATTTGGCATATATATTGTCTACTGTAAATAAGCAACGAAATAAATTAAAAATAACAGGTTTGAGAAAGGGATTTTTTGTTTGCGGCAAAATAAATATTACTTTTAATGGGTAAATATATATTGAACACATACTTACATAAAGTAAAGAATTTTAAATCCTAATTTGTTATGTGCAAGCTTGTAGTAATTGATGACAACCCCACAGATCACTATATTATGCAAAGGTTACTGCATAATAATTATAATTGTGAGCAAGCCACCTACACTTTTGATGGCCGGTTAATTTTAGATTACCTGGAAGAAAATAAAGAACGCAGTGCAATGCTGCCGGATGTAATATTTTTAGATCTGGACATGCCCGAGCTAACCGGCTGGGAATTTTTAGACGAACTGGAAATATTTAACGCCGGCGCCAAAAAAAATGTACAGGTACATATTATGAGTTCGTCAATACGGTCGGCAGATGTTTTCCATTCAAAACAATATGCCTGTGTTAATTCGTTCATGACCAAACCCCTGTCAAAGGAACTGGTTAACAAAGTATGCGAGCAGGCTAATCCGCTGCGCAATCAGCAGATGAACTAAACTAGATTTGAATACAATAAATTATTTTTGAGCAATACGTGTAAGCAAGGAAAGGGCTCTCAACCTTTTCTTTGCTTTTTTTTATTTCTTTTTTTTTCTTTATTCTTGACTCTTGACTCTTGACTCTTGGTTCTTGATTCTTATTCCCGATTCGCATTTTTAGTTTATTTTTACGGCAATCATGGCCACCCGTAACAAATTATACTTTGCTTCCGATTTTCATTTAGGCACCGGCACTTATGCTAAATACCGCGAGCGTGAGGCCCGTTTGGTGCGCTGGCTCGATTCAATAAAAGCGGATGCCGCCGAAGTTTTTTTGATGGGCGATGTTTTTGATTTCTGGTTCGAATATAAGACGGTGGTTCCAAAAGGCTACATCCGCTTTTTGGGAAAACTGGCCGAACTGGCGGATTCAGGTGTAAAGATCTATTTTTTTAAAGGCAACCATGATATGTGGATGTTCGACTACTTTGAACGTGAGCTTGGCGCCACCATTATCAGCGATGAATTGGAGATTGAACGCGGCGGAAAAAAATTTTACCTGCATCATGGCGATGGCTTAGGACCCGGCGATAGGACTTACAAAGTGTTAAAGAAAATATTCCGAAGCAGACTCTGCCAATGGCTTTTTGCACGCATTCATCCAAACCTGGGTGTTGGTATAGCCAATTACTGGTCGTCGCACAGCCGTATCGCCAATCAGAAAAAGGAGGATCCTAAACCGGGCCAGCATGAATGGCTGGTTGTTTACTGCCGCGGGTTGATGAAAACGAATTTTTATGATTACCTGGTATTCGGCCACCGCCATTTGCCATTAGATATTCAGTTAGATAATAAAAGCCGCTACGTTAACCTGGGCGAATGGGTTTTTGAAAATTCCTACGCTGTTTTTGATGGGGAAAGCCTGACGCTGCATTATTTTGAAAAGTAGAGTCGCGATGCATCGCGGTTTATTATCGGACATGGCGCTAATATCGCTTCGACAGTTACTCACCCCGACATCGCTACGCTTGTCGACCCTCTCTATGGCAAGCCATAAAGAGGGCGAAAAACTTTATAAAAAATATTTTCTTATCTTTCTTTATGCCAAATATCATCG
The DNA here is from genome assembly GCA_036758125.1 of Mucilaginibacter sp. Classification (GTDB taxonomy): domain Bacteria; phylum Bacteroidota; class Bacteroidia; order Sphingobacteriales; family Sphingobacteriaceae; genus Mucilaginibacter. The sequence continues at coordinate 31,195 of DAIOXE010000025.1, read as the reverse complement.
ACCTGTGCCGCGAATTGCGGAGACTTGAGACGCCTGCTGAAAAGCTTTTATGGGTTTATCTTAGGAATAGAAAGCTATCTGATCAGAAGTTTCTAAGACAGCACCCAATATTTGTTGCGAGGAATTTAAAAAGGAATTTATACTATATCCCAGATTTTTATTGCCATAAAGCAAAATTAGTAATCGAAGCTGACGGCCCTATTCACCTGCTTAAAAAGATTATGATAAAAACCGTGATGAAGTGTTAGCTGGTTTAGGATTGGCTATTCTTAGGTTTGATAATCTTCAAATACTAAATGAAACGCAAGTTGTTTTGAATAAAATAAAAGAATATCTATAATTTATCGGCCAAAAAATGCTTAAACAACAATCTGTCCCCTCTTTACAGCTTGCTGTAGAGAGGGTGGTCGAGCGAAGCTAAGACCGGGTGAGTAACTATGAAAGCGACATTACCGCTATTGCGTTTCGGCATGTCGATGCATCGATCTCTACCATATTCTTTAGAAACCTTTTACGCCCTCAATAAAATTATATAACTTACGCTGTCAATAAACTTTATCAATTTGTTAGTTAAAACATTTGGCAGCGCGGTTTATGGTATCGAAGCAATAACCATAACAATTGAGGTAAATATAAGTGGCGGGGCCAAACCATTCTATTTGATCGTGGGTTTGCCGGATAATGCCGTGCGCGAATCAATGCAGCGTGTAGAAGCTGCCCTGCAAACCAATAACTTCCGCATGCCGCGGCAAAAAATAATAGTGAATATGGCGCCTGCTGACATCCGGAAGGAAGGGTCTGCATACGATCTTCCCATCGCGATCGGCATACTTGCCGGTTCCGGGCAAATAGGAAACGAAAACCTCGACAAATACATCATCATGGGCGAGCTTTCGCTGGATGGTGGCCTGCAGCCCATAAAAGGTGCGCTGCCCATTGCCATACAAGCCCGCAAGGATGGTTATAAGGGTTTCATCCTGCCCAAACAAAACGCCCGCGAAGCCGCTATAGTTAACGAACTCGAAGTTTACGGCGTTGAAAACATAAAGGAAGTTGTCGGATTTTTTAATGGGACTGCAACTTTAGCCGCCGAAGTGGTAAACACCCGCGAAGAGTTCTACAAAAGCCTCACCAGCTATGACAGCGATTTCAGCGAAGTGCGCGGACAGGAAAATATAAAACGTGCCCTCGAAATTGCCGCCGCAGGCGGGCATAATGTGATATTGATCGGTCCGCCGGGCGCTGGAAAAACCATGCTGGCGCGAAGGCTGCCTTCTATTTTGCCGCCGTTAAGTTTATACGAATCCTTAGAGACCACCAAAATACATTCCGTAGCGGGTAAGTTAGCTGCTGCAGATGCGCTGGTTACTGTGCGTCCGTTCCGTTCGCCGCACCATACTATCAGTGATGTGGCGCTGGTAGGTGGGGGCAGCAACCCGCAGCCCGGTGAAATTTCGCTGGCGCATAATGGTGTACTATTTTTGGATGAGCTGCCGGAATTTAAACGCAGCGCCCTCGAAGTAATGCGCCAGCCGCTGGAAGAACGCAGGGTAACGATTTCAAGGGCTAAGTTTTCGGTTGATTATCCGAGCTCGTTTATGTTGGTCGCGAGTATGAACCCCTGTCCCTGCGGATACTTTAACCACCCGGAGAAAGAGTGTATTTGCCCGCCGGGCACCGTACAAAAATACCTTAGTAAAATATCCGGCCCGCTGCTGGACCGTATCGACCTGCATGTTGAAGTAACCCCGGTTAACTTTACTGAACTTGCCAGCGACCGCCTTGCCGAAAAAAGTGAGTTTATCCGCGACCGTGTAATAAAAGCAAGGGACATACAAGCCGAACGTTTCGGCAACAAACCCGACCTGCATGCCAACGCTCAAATGAGCCCCCAAATGGTACGCGACATCTGCAAAATAAGCGCCGCCGGTCAAAGCCTGCTAAAAAAAGCGATGGAAAAATTGGGCCTGTCCGCCAGGGCTTATGACAGGATATTAAAAGTATCCCGCACAATTGCCGATCTGGCCGGAACCGAGGATATACAATTGGAGCATCTGGCAGAGGCTATACATTTCAGGAGTTTGGATAGAGAGGGCTGGGCGGGGTAGGTGGAGACATAGTCTCCAGGCATAGTAATCCGTAGTTGGAAACTACGGACAGCGGACGGGGTGATTTTTTCGTTTTTAACCGCCTACCTATAATTTTAATTTTTTTGCTATATTTACTAAAGAGAATGTGGATTAATTTATGGAAAACAGCCCTGAATTAAAAGCTTTGATACGAAAAAATGCGCACTTGTTTTGGTATAGCAAGGACAGTGAAAAAGAAAATTTACCTCTGCCTGTAGTATTGGAATTCTTTATTAACTATGCCGGTAAAGAAACAATAAAAGAACTTTTTTCTATCGTTGGCATAAAAACGGCAGCAGCAACTTTTTTTGAGCAACTAAAAACCCAGAAAGACAGAAGCAATTATTTCCCCGAGGTTAGTAATTTTTTTACTTTATATTTCAATAAATATGCATCTTGAAGTATTAAATAAAGACCAGCGCCACCTTTTACCTTTTTTAGCAAAATTTAAACGGGAGTATTATATGGTTGGCGGTACTGCCATTGCCCTCCACATTGGGCATAGGCTATCCATTGATTTCGATTTATTTAAGATGGGTAACATTAAACCCAAAAGCATTTTTTCAAAATTTGATGCGGCAAAAGAGCACTTTTTAATAACGTTAAACAGAGAAGGACAGCTTAATTTAATGTGCCGCGATGTGAAATTTACTTTTATTAATTTTGACTATGAAGTGCCCCACAGTTTAATTGTTGAAAAAGCAATAACCATTCCTACCTTGTTAGATCTGGCGGCCATGAAAGCATTTGCTTTGGGAAGAAGAAGTAAATGGAAAGACTATGTTGATTTGTATTTTATTATTAAGGGCCACTACGCTGTTAATATAATTTGTAACAGGGCTACTGAAATCTTCGGCGATATGTTCAGCGAAAAGCTTTTCAGAGGACAATTAAGCTATTTTACAGGCATTAGTTTTGAGGAACAGATAGAATTTATGCCAGGTTTTGATGTGTCGGAAAACCTAATAAAAGAATTTTTAGTAAACGCATCCTTGGAGGGCTTTTAGTTCTGATAATGTATATCGATTGTCGAATGACAAACCAGCCAGCCGGCAGGCAATGAAGTAAGCTTCGGTGTTCGATATTAAACATTTATTGTTCGATATTGAAATCAGTTGTACGAAAATATCGTACAACTGAAAGTTGAAGTAACAACTGATAAAAGGTGCACCACAGATTGTTGATAAAGTGTCCGAAAAATTCGGACAGTTGAAATGACGTGGCTTTCGAAGTAAGGAAGCGAGTTGGTTACAATTTGTAACCAATTAAAATGCTGATGGTTGCGGTAGTGGTGGAAAACAGTCTCAGGACATAGAAATCCGTAGTTGGAACAGACAGCGGGCTTTTTTGGATTTCCATACATAACTATATTCGCGAATACATTTTACTATAACGGGAATATTTATCATTTTTATGCAGTTTATGATATACTTTTAATATGCTTAACCTCTTTAAAAAGAAGAAATTTTTACCAATACTTGAATACCCAGAAAGCTGGTCAATAATAGAAGAGGCACCAAATCTAACGCTTGTAAGGATTAACATGGGCTACAAAGATGCGATGGGTCACCCCGACTATCCAATAAAGATGGGCATAGCTATTCCCGTAGAAGTTCATGATGAATCTACTATGAAAATAAAAGGTGAGATTGAAGATATATTAAATGATATCTTACTTAAAAAAGGAGATGGCGCACTTGTTGCTATTATCACAGGTCTGGAAGGCCAAAAGTTTATCGAATTTCTCTCTTACACAAAAAGAGGCGGAATAAACTTCGCTAAAATACATCAAGACCTGAAAGATAAGTTCAAAGATTATGAAATACAAATGTATGCCAATAATGATGTAAAATGGGAGGCGTTTAAATCATTTGCACATCTGTAATACCCCCTCTCGCGAGTCTGTCGGGCAAGGCAAGTGCGCAATGGCGACTCGTGATTTGGAAGGGGCCTGCTTTTTATAGCTGAACAAAGGTTGCAGGATAAACCGTAATGATTTGATTATAAGTATCTGAGAAGCCCGATAAATCAACGTTTTGGATGAAATAACTCGAATACCGATTACCCGGAACTTGTATATTAAATGTAATCCCATTTACCCGGTTGGGGATTACCGGTAGGTTAACAATAGTGTCATTGTTGGTTCCGTAAATTTTAGCGCCTGATGCATTTATTCCTGATGATACCCACATCGGCGGGGCCGGGTTATTCTTTACAATTATGTGCGCCTTCAGTGTAGCCAATTGCCAGGCCGTAAAGTCCATCACAACATTCCCGCCGACGTCTATTTTTTTCAAATTATTCAAATTAAAATAATTTGTGTCCAGCGAAATACGGATCACATATTCATCACCCTTGCCGTTAGTTGTAAAAGTTATAGAATATTTGCCATCCGGGCCTGAAATTGCTGTGCCTGAATTGTTAATAGGGAACTCTCCCGCCATCTCTCCGGTGGATTTATACTTATCCTCAATTACAGCAATCTTTGCATTGGCGATAGGAACACCGCGGTTATCATCCATCACGGTGCCACTTACCGTAGTAGTTATGCCCGCAGGTATTTTTTTGCAGCCAGAAAGGACAATAAAAAATAACAATACTGTTAAAAGAGACTTCATAAATAAGGTTTTATTGAAGTTACGGTTATTTTTGTAAAATGATACAAATCATCAAAATTATTTTATTCTTTCATTCAGGCGTACCCATCTATGAGGCCGCCGCTAATACCGGCAACTGGGACCGAAAATCATTAGAGGCCGATTTTTCTTATTTGGAAAAAGAACATCGTAATATAAATAGGAAATAAGAGATCTTCGTCACATCTTTTTATAGATTATTTTACCCCATTTTACTTTATCCCAAATTCTTTCATGAAAAAAATAACCGATGGTAGTATAAATATTGCTTACAATCGTGAAGCCAATCGCTATTTTTAGTTTTCCGGTAAAAAGATAAATCGAAGCGAAATCAAGAATCAAAATTACAACACGATAGCTAATCGTTTTTACAATTGATCTGGCGAGGGTTTCGTTTGCCTGATGCATGGGAGGAAGAAGCTTTTCAATCATAGGCTATTCATTTATAAATTGATAGATTTCCCGCACAATATTACCTTTTTGTCGTCTTATTTAGTTTGCTGTAAAACCACCGTTTAGCTATCTCAGCCGCTATGATATAACATGCCACTATAAGCAGCATCCATCCATAAAAGATTATGGGCAATCGTGCAAATCCAAACCACAGAGATATGGGTGTGAGAGGTAATGCCAATACAAATAATAAAATAAAACCGGTGGCTATGGAAAGGTATTTACCCGGCAGGCTTTTAAAAAACGGCAGCCTGGTGCGCACGACCAGCACAATTAATGTAGCCGAAATAACCGACTCAATAAACCATCCTGTTTGAAATGCTTTTTCTTTGGCATGAAAGACGTATAGCAATACCCCAAATGTCAGGTAGTCGAAAATTGAGCTCAGGAGGCCAAAGATTATCATAAAACGCCTGATGAAGGCCAGGTCCCAATGCTGCGGGGTCTGTATATTGATTTGATCTACCCTGTCGGTAGCTATGGCCATTTCCGGGAAATCGGTTAAAAGGTTGGTAAGCAGTATTTGTTTCGGCAATAATGGCAAGAACGGCAGGAACAGTGAAGCGCCTGCCATGCTGAACATATTGCCGAAGTTTGCGCTGGTTGCCATAAAAATATATTTCATGGTATTCGTAAATGTTTTCCGGCCTTCAATAATCCCATTGGCCAGCACCCCGAGATCCCGGCTTAATAAAACAATTTCAGCAGCCTCTTTAGCCACATCAACGGCAGTATTTACCGAAATGCCCACATCGGCTATATGCAGCGCAGGGGCATCGTTAATACCGTCGCCCATAAAACCGACCACATTGCCTGCTTTTTTTAGCATTGTTATGATCCGTTCTTTTTGATTAGGCTCAACCTCGGCAAAAATGTCTGTTAGTGGTGCATGGTGCATTAAAGCGGCGTCACTCATCTTTTGCAAATCAACCCCGGTAATTATCCTGGGATCTTTAATACCGACCTGGATGGCCAGGCTTTTTGCGACAAGGGCGTTATCACCGGTAATTATTTTAAGTTTTACGCCAAGCTTATTAAGGTTAACCAAAATTTCGGCTACATCGGCTTTGGGCGGATCAAATAAGGTCACAAAGCCCAAAAAGATCATTTCTTTTTCATCGTCCCTTGTAAAATTATGCGCAGCATCCGCAGGCTTATAGGCCACGCCCAGGGTGCGGTACCCTGTATTGCTTAATTGCCGGTATTGCTGAAGAATGGATTGCCTGCATTCTTGAATGTCTATAAGCTTTCCTTCTGGCGTTTCGGCCCGGGTACAGATAGATAAAACGGCATTTAAAGCGCCTTTGGTAACCGCTAGATTTTGCTTTTCATTTTTTATCTGGATAGTTAATCTTTTGCGGATAAAATCATAAGGTATCTCCGTTTGAACAGTAAAAATATTGGCAGGCCCTTTGTAACTTGAACAAATAGCCGCATCAATAGGATTATTAAACCCCTGCTGCATAGACGCATTGAGCCAGGCGTATCGTAACACCTCGTCGCTATGTTTCCCGTAAATGTCCAGGGTGTCTTTCAGGTTTACTTTACCTTCGGTTATTGTTCCTGTCTTGTCCGAGCAAAGGATATTCATACTGCCGAAATTCTCGATAGATGAAAGGCGCTTTACAATTACCTGCTGTTTAGCCATGCGCCTGGCGCCGGTTGCGAGGTTAACGCTTATAATTGCAGGCAATAATTGCGGTGTTAGGCCGACAGCTAAAGCAAGCGAAAATAAAAAGGAATCGAGAGGAGGTTTGTGAAGATATACGTTAATTCCAAAAATGATGATCACAAGTATTAGCGTAATCTCCATCAGCATGTAGCCAAACTTGCGTATGCCTTTTTCGAAATCAGTTTCGGGCGCTCTTTGCTGCAGCTGGGATGATATTTTGCCAAATTCCGTTTGCTTCCCGGTTTTAATAATCAGAGCGCTCGCTTTCCCGCTGATAATATGCGAACCCATGAACAAGGCGTTAGTTCTTTTTGCCAATGGCGTATCGACGGGCAATACGGAGGAATCTTTTTCTACCGGGTACGTTTCACCTGTAAAAGCAGCTTCGTCTACAAACAAGGCTTGCGATTCTAAAAGTAAACTGTCTCCGGGTATAAGGTCGCCGGCAGATAATGACACTATATCTCCCGGCACCACCGCCTCAACAGGTAATTCTCTTTCTTGGCCATCTCTTAAAACAGTGCAATGGACCTGGACCAATTTCAATAACTCTTTAACCGCATCGGCGGCGCCTTTTTCCTGCCAGAAACCAAGAAAACCGCTGATCAATACAATGGTAAGTATAATTATTGTATCAGGAACATCACCCAGGCCGGCAGATAATAAAGCCGCTATGATTAGCAGCAAAGTAACAGGGCTTTTAAATTGCGACAAAAACAAAAGAAAGGCAGATGCATTTGAGCCGGCTTTTATGGTATTAGGTCCATATTTAATTAACAGCTTCGCCGCATCGGCGCTATTGAGCCCGTTTCTGGTACATGATAATTGCGATAGTGCCTCATCCGTGCTTAGATGCCAAAAGTTTTGAGAAACGTCAGAGTTATTTTCCAATTTAGTTGAAACGGTTGTAAAGGTTGTAGTAGTTAGAGTGGTTATAAAGATAGCAGTTAAAATTTTATAACATTTTTTTACCCTCTTTTTTGCGTGCAAAAGAGAGGGTGGTCGACCGAAGCAAAGACCGGGTGAGTAAATATGCGAGCGACATTACCGCAAATGCTTAGCGCACAGTTTACTCACCCCAATGCGCTACGCTGTTCGACCGTCTCTTCGGCAAGCCGGAAAGAGGGTGAAGATGGCAATTGGCCTTAACTTAATGTGATGTCTGGTTGGCAATTGCAACCTTTACAAACCCTATAAACTTTTGTACCCCTTACAACATTTTCAACTTTTATAACTCCTTACAACTTTCCAACCATCAATACGGAAAGATAAGCAATGGAATGGTTATGTTCAAAGGCAGTGTATCAGTTATGTACCGGCCTACAATTTCCTCAAAATGAAAACGATGGTTTACCATCACCAGGATATCGTTATGCATTCCGTTGATCACTACATCAATTACTTTTGCAAGGTCTTTTTCTTTTATGTTATTAAAGAAAAGCTGATCATAGTTGACATTGTTGTTCACTTCTTCGCTAAAAACTGTCAGCGCATATTTTTCGGCCATGTCGGGCAAGCCATTTGCCGACATATGGGCAATTGACAATGCCGCGCTCCAGGGCCTTGCGAGGTCAGCTAAATAGCGTACCACCTGTATTCGGCAATAGCGCAGATCGGCGATATATGTTAAACGTTCAATATCCTTTAATCGCCATTGGGAAGGAATTAGCAATAATGGGCAAAGTACCCTGTTTAGCACCGCCTGGATATTTAAAGATTTTCTTGTTCGTGATGTATTTGTTTCATCAGTCATGCCTTTAACCATCATCCAGATATGGTTCCTGTTGATAAATTCGATCAGTTCATTTTCGTTCATGCCCGAAACATCAAACTCTTTTATTTCAGGTTTAAAAGCGTATCGCCCGTCATTAAGTAATTTTAAATGATAAAGCATTTCAGAGACAGAATCCTTTCCCAGGTAAGCTTCATGACCAATATTTACAATATTACCTGCCGTTACCTTTTCAACAGACTTCCTGCTGTTTACAACTGTATTGGCCAGCATAATATTGGCCCCGGTCTTTTGGGCCATTGCCAAAACAAATTCCGCGGCATGTTTAGCCTCAAAAGAATTGTCGTTAATGATCAGGAGAGTTTTCATAACTTTCATTTAAAGTCAAACGATAATTTACCACTTGATAAGGTTGTGAAATCTTAACTAAGATTGTAAATACTTTATAGAAAATATATGACGGCGGTCACAAAAAACCACTGTTTTTTATCAGATAAATGCAGCGGGCCAACGACCCTTAATTATTAGTTAAACATAGGCAATTTATTTAAACTTAGCAAATCTATTTTTAAACATTGTACATCTTTTCATAATATTCGTCAGCCAGTCTGCCAGATTCAAAAGCCGGGGCAATATCGGCAGCCGCTTTCTTGAGCATGCTCAGCCATTGTGCCTGGTTATTGTAATATATCGGCAAAACTATATTTTGCAGGGTATCCGCGAGACCGATAGCTTCCTCCTTGTCTTTTTCAACTATGGTAAGTTGTGGGGGAGCGGGTTGTACAACAAAACAATTTTCTTTATCCCTGGCAAATTCAGGTACCCAGCCATCGGGCAATGAAACATTGACAGCGCCGTTCATAGCTGCTGTCATACCACTGGTTCCTGAAGCTTCATGATACATCCTGGGATTATTAAGCCATATATCAGCCCCTTTTTTTAGCAAAGCAGATAAGCTTAGTTCATACCCGGTTAGTACCGCACAGTTGGCAAAAGGTTTTACTCTGGTAATAATCCGGTTAAATAAGCCTATGGAATCAGCGTCTTCCGGATAAGGTTTGCCTGCCCAGATGATTTGCACAGGAAATTGAGTATTGTTTATTAAATCCACGAAACGTACCCAATCATACATGATCAGATCGGCGCGTTTATATCCTGCAAACCGCCGGGCCCATACAATGGTAAGTACATTTTCATCAAATAGTTTTCCGCATTGATCAGCCACAATTTTAAAGAGTTCGCGTTTCAACTCTTTTTTTCTGCCGGTAATCGCCTCATCATTATTACTGCTGATAGCATCGTCAAGAATAGGATCCTTCCAATAGTTCTTGTTTTGCGCGTTGGTGATAGAAATGATCTCGCATGTGCCCGGATTGTCTTTCCACATTTTCCGGGCCACCTCAGCATGAATTTTGGAAACACCATTGGCTTTCCGGGCAAACTTAAGGGCCGCCACGGTATAATTAAAATAATCTCCATCCATGCTCAACAGTGATCTTGCTTCATCCTCCTGTAAATGATAGAAGAACGACATCTCTTTCAGTAAACCATAATGATGCGCCTCGTTGCCCGCCATTTCCGGCGTATGTGTTGTAAAAACCACTCTTTTTTTTACTTCTTCCAGGCTTTTATACTTCGCCAGCAAGTAAAAATTAAGTGATATCGAATGGCCTTCGTTCATGTGGTAAACGTCCGGTTCTATTCCTAATATATCCAGCAGCATTGCCCCGCCTATGCCTAAAACAATCGTTTGCGCAATACGTGCGGCTTCATTTGAATCGTACAGGCAGTGGGTTATAGAGCGCGAAAGTCCGTCATTCTCAGGAATGTCCGTGCTTAATAAAAACAATGGCGCCGAGCCGAATGTTTCCGGCTTAAGGAGGTAAGCTTTTACATGCACCGGCGCATCGTGCACCGCTATAGTAAAAACAATACCTGTGTCCTTCAAAAAAAAGTAATCTTTTTCTATAAATTCGGGTTTCATCAGGGCATTATTATCCCTTACCTGGTCGTAATAGCCATATTTCCATAATATTCCAATGCCAATCAGGTTCTGTTTTAATTCATAAGCGCTGCGCAAGTGCGAGCCTGCCAAAAAGCCCAGGCCGCCGCTATAAATTTTCAAAGCCTGGTTGATAGCATATTCCATGGAGAAGTAGGCTACGGTTTTATCGTATTTCTTGTCGGGTGTGTAGTCAAAAATTTCTTCTTTTTCTATCATCATGAATTTAACCTTAAAAGGTTATATTGGTTTTATTGCAGCGTAAAATTATTATTGTAATTGGAAAGCCGGGAACCAATAATCAAGAGTCAGGGATCTTGATTATTGGTTCTTGATCGGCGTTATTAGTGTAAACTATGAACCATGACGAACTATAAATCAATAGTGTCCCCCCATTTCCAATTGAGTACCTCCGGCATATCCCTACCATTTGGCCTTTATATATTGTTTGTGTTCGATCAATTTATCCGATAATAATTGTTTCAGGTGAACCCCTTTGCCGCCGGTTTGCGGCAGGCGGTCGATAACATCTATCACGAGGTGGAACCTGTCCATTTGATTTAAGACTGTCATATCAAATGAAGTAGTGATGATTCTTCTTATTTAATCCCAAACAAATAGTTTACACCAGCCTGGTATGATGTTAAGTTCCCCGAAAAATAGACATAATTGGTTATAGGTGAAGATGGTATATAACAAACAGTTATCTCTAATTTCTTGTTTAATTGTAAGCCTGCCTTTATAAGAAGTGAAAACCATGTTTTTTCAAATAACGGAAAATTATCCTGGCTGGTTGTAGATTGAAATGAACCACCCTCTTTTGTTAACGTTTGATAATGATTATATAAAGATATATTGAATGCAACGCCAGCGTTGATAAACAATTTTAACCGCTCTTTATTGTAAACGTTAAAGATAACCTGGGGGATAATTGAATTATTATATTGTTGAAAGTTTAGGGAAGTCGTTGCCGGAATTGTTGTGGATACATTGTAATTATCGGTAAATTGAAATTGATTTACTGTAAATGAATACTCGGTGCGCAATATTAGGCGCTGGATATTTTTATTGCGAAAAAGGTCAAATCCGGCTGAAATTTTTGGAAAAAAGCTGCCTGCGCCACTTTTTCCCGGAAAAACTGTACCCGATCCATCAAATCTTAGATTACTGTAGTTAACGCCTATTCCTGCAAACCATCTTGTTCCGACAAGCTTGTCAGATGTAAACTGCGATGATTGCGGGCCATTTATAGCCTCTACAACCTTAATCAGGTCAGGTTCGGCATATGTTAACTGCAGAATGTCATCGTTTACGATTTTGGTATTAACATTATATTTTTGGGCCAGGTTTTCCAATTGGATCCGGTATCTTTTAATATATTGTACAGAAGCCGACATATCAGGATTATAGAAAGCGTGGTAAATCAATTCCTGCGGCTGAGTTTCCCCAGCTTCCAATAAATAAAAGCGTGGCTTAATATCATCAGTAAAACTATACAATGTGAGGTGTTTGCCTCTTGTGCTGATCCGCAAAAAAACCGTATCGATCAAAGTACTGGTATCGGGCTTTGATGTCAGCTTATTAAGGTCAAAGGAGTCTTGACTGATTGATAACGTATAGCGTTCATAGTACTCCAGGCCGGTTATTGCAAAACCAAGGGCATTTTTTCTCGTAAACCGTTCCGCTTCAATAGCGTTTTGGCTGCTCTTAAAATTGATATTTTCAGGGTTTTTCTCCCATTCTCTGTAATCAATAAATCCCTGAAGGGTATCGTCTTTTAAAGTAACTACGTAACCTGGCTGATAATTGCTTTGGGCAATTGAAAATAAAGGCAGGAAAAAAAGAATAAGGAATAATTTGTTAAAATATTTCATTGTGATAGATCAAAAGATGCTGTTTAAGTTGCAGAGATATATAAATTGACTTCTTTACGAAATTATTTCCCTAACAAATAAATAATCCCAATTTGCTCATTAGTGGTATTGAATTGAAAATAACCACTGTTTGTTGTAGGCATCGGTGAAAAATATTTGGCAAAAATTGCGAACTTTTTATTAAATTTTGCACCCGCTGTTAACAGAAACGATGTATCATTTGCTTCGAAATTATACGGGTCAGTCTCTCCAACGCCATTATCTGAAACATTTGGGTTTTGACTTCCAAAAAAAGAATTACTATAAATAAAATGAATAAAGGCAACGCCGGCGCCCGCATAAATTTTAAAATTCTCTGCATTGTAAAAATTATAAATTATTTGTGGGGCAATGGATACGCCAAGTTGATCATAAGTAGCTTTAACCGCAGTATAAGGACTAACTGTTAACTGGTATGACGAGTTGAATTGAGATTCTGCAAAAGATATCTCCCCGCGTAATTCCACTTTTCCCGCATTGGGATTTGGGGTCACGTTAATTCCAAATGAAACCGCCGGCAAGTAGGAAGTATATGCCCTTCCTCCCCCTGCCGTGTAAGATGAGACGGATGAAGAAGATGTACGGGAAATATTCAATGCCGCGCTTACGTAAAAATTAAATTTACTGTGTTCAGTATATTTTTTCTCAAACTCTGCTTTTGATATATTATTTATCCTGCTGACTATGGCGAGTAAATCATCTTTATTATAACTTGTGAATGAATTTTCTAACATGGCGGTTAATTTATCATCCAGTGCATTATATTTAATTGCAAGGGCAAATAATTGTTTCTGATAGGTATTTTCGTTAACTGTATTGCCAGGAATATTAGTAGCGTCTCTATCAAAGTATAATCTATAAGTCAGCTCGGTTGGTATATAACCGGGAGTTTCCCCAATATAAAACCGTGTTTTTACATTGTCCCTGTAGGAATAAAGGGCTAGGTTTCTTCCTTTTTGTAATATTTGTAAAAAAACCGTATCAATTTTGAAACTGGTGTCCCTTCCTTCGCCAATGTACCCGGTATTTGTAACGTCCATACTGATCGAACAAACATATTTTTTGTTTGTTGCAAGCCCATCCACATTAAAAAAGCTGATATTACTAGTAGTGAACCTTTGCGGTGCAGGATCGCTGACGACAGATTTAAAAGAAATAGCTGTCGGATTTGAATCCCATTCCTGGAAATCAATAAATCCATGAAGTGTATCGCCTTTTAAAGTAACTACATAGCCGGCTTTGTAATGGCTCTGCGCCATAGTAAATAGCGGCAATAAAAAAAGAGCGAACAGTAACTTGTAAAAATGTTTCATTATGATTAGTTATAAGGTGTTATTAAGTTAAAATACATTAAATTAGTTTCCGAAATATCACTTTCCTAAAAAATAAATAAACCCAATTTGTTCATTGCTAGTATCCAATTGAAAATAACCACCGCCGGTTGTAACAGTAGGTGTAAAATATTTGGCAAAAATTTCGAACTTTCTATTGATTTTTACACCTGCGGTTAGCATATACGAACTATTATTTGCTATGAAATTATAAGGGTCTGTCTCTCCAACGCCATTGTCGTATACCTTTGGGTTTTGACTTCCAAAAAAAGAATTACTATAAATAAAATGAATAAAGGCAACGCCGGCGCCCGCATAAATTTTAAAATTCTCTGCATTGTAAAAATTATAAATTATTTGTGGGGCAATGGAGACGCCAAGCTGATCATAAGTGGCTTTAACCCCAACATAAGGACTAACTTTTAACTGGTACGACGAGTTGAATTGGGATTCGGCAAAAGATATCTCCCCGCGTAATTCCACTTTTCCCGTATTGAGATTCGGGACATCAATTCCAAATGAAACCGCCGGCAAGTAGGAAGTATACGCCCTTCCTCCCCCTGCCGTGTAAGATGAGACGGATGAAGAAGATGTACTGGAAATATTCAATGCGGCGCTTACGTAAAAATTAAATTTACTGTGCTCGGCATATTTTTTCGCATATTCTTGTTTCGATATATTATTTATCTTACTAACTATGTTCAGCAAATCTACTTGTGAATATTCTGCCGTTTCGAAAATCTTTGACAAGTTTTCATCCAATACATTATATTTATTGGCAAGTGCAAATAATTGTTTAAGGAAGGTGTTTTCTATAACGGTATTTCCTTCTTTATGGGCTGCATCACCGGTATCGTCATATATTCTGTATATCAGTTCAACAGGGGTATAACCAGGCGCCTCGCCTATGTAAAACCGTGTTTTAAGGCCGTCAGTATATGAATACAGCGATAGGTTTTTTCCTTTTTGCAATATTTTAAAAAAAACGACGTCATTTCTATAACTCGTATCCCTGCCTGCGCTCAGGTGTGCTGTATTGGTTTCATCCATACTAATGGAGCAGGTAAATTTTTTATACGTCGCAAGGCCATTCACATTAAAAAAGCTGATGTTATTAATTGTGAATCTTTGCGATTGAGGGCCGCTGACAATAGATTTAAAAGAAATAGTTGTCGGATTGGAATCCCATTCCTGGTAATCGATAAATCCCCTGACCGTATCGCCTTTTAAAGTAACTACATAACCGGGTTTGTAATTACTTTGGGCTGTAACAAATAGCGGCAATAAAAAAATTGCCATCAATAGTTTGTTTAGGTATCTCATTATATAATGAGTGTAAATTTAAAAAGGGGTTATCATTGGTGAATGCTTGCAAAATCATGAATTGCCCATATTGCTATAATCACAATGGCAGCTACAGCAATTGCTATATTAAACGACTTTGGCTTTGACGGGTTGTTTTTTGCGGGGTCTGTTCCTGACGCGCCGTTTATTTTACCGGCTATGTATAGTAGATTTTCTTCCTTATAATCGCTTGTTTTGATATAGCTTTTTAGTGCGCCGTTCATTACACCCGCCTTTACGGCTGCCTCATATAACTGCCCTTTATAGGTATTTTCATATTCAGTTCTGTCCCTGCCGTTTTCTTCGGTACTGTTATAATATATTCTGTAAACTAATTCAACGGGTTTTTCTGAAAAATTCCGTGCGGTAAAAAATCTTGTTTTCTGATTATCCGAATAGGAGAGAAGCAACAGTTTTTGCCTTGCTGTAAGATTTTTAAAAATACAGTATCCTCTCTGAAACTTGAATCGCGGCCAACAGATAAATGATTTATGTCCGTATTGTCTGTTAAAATGGGACCGATGTACTTTATATACGCGGCGAGGTGGCCGACATCTACGCTGAAATATTTTATATCATTAGCAGTAAATTTTAAGGGGCCGCTTTTCTGATCAGGTTTAAATGATATGCTGGAGGGATTATTGTCCCATTCGCTGTAGTTAATAAGCCCGCGTAAGGTATCGCCTTGTAAGTTTACTACAACCCCGGGCTGGTAATTATCCTGGGCCGCTGAGAAAAAAGGGGCTAAGAGGATTAAAAAAAGCAGTTTGTTGAGATTTATCATGTCCTGATAAGGTTTAATGAATGGGTGAATATAATTATTTTATCGTAAAAACAAATAATCAAGACTAATAATAAATTTCCTTTTTGTTATAAACATTCCGTTATATGCGGTACATTTAAAAATGCATCACGAACATCATTTAAAAAGCTCAGATACAATACGCGATATTGTTATAGGGATGTCTGACGGATTAACCGTGCCTTTTGCGCTGGCAGCAGGTTTGAGCGGGGCTGTGAACTCTTCGGGGATTGTGGTTACAGCCGGTATTGCCGAAATTGTGGCAGGTTCAATCGCTATGGGGCTGGGCGGTTTCCTGGCTGGCCGCACTGAATCAGATCATTACAATTCGGAATTAAAACGCGAGTATGAAGAAATTGAGAGGGTGCCGGAGCAGGAAAAGTCGGAAGTTAAAGAAGTGTTTGCCGGTTTTGGGTTGTCAGCAACATTGCAAGTCCAGATTGCCGATGAAATGGCAAAAGATAAAGATAAATGGGTTGATTTTATGATGCGCTATGAACTTGGCCTCGAAAAGCCCGAGGCTAACCGGGCCTCGCAGAGCGCCATTACCATAGGCCTTTCATATATCGTCGGCGGGATTATACCGCTTTCACCATAT
The DNA here is from genome assembly GCA_036758125.1 of Mucilaginibacter sp. Taxonomy (GTDB): domain Bacteria; phylum Bacteroidota; class Bacteroidia; order Sphingobacteriales; family Sphingobacteriaceae; genus Mucilaginibacter. The sequence continues at coordinate 14,583 of DAIOXE010000025.1, read as the reverse complement.
TTTTTTATAAATGATTCGCATGTTGCTTTGTATTACTCGTGCGCCATCACTATGGTATGCCTTTTTGTATTCGGATATTTTAAGAGCAAAGTAACCGGGCAGCCATTATTAAGCGGGGCGTTAAAAGTACTAATTATCGGCGCCCTGGCCGCCGCCGCCGCATTTGTTATGGCCAAGCTGATTAATGGGTAGGTTGATCAAAATAGTATAAATTTATCCATTTGCTCATCGGTAAACTTTACAGTGTCTTTCTTAAAGAGGTTATAATTTTCATCAAACTCTTTATTTATTTCCGAAATATGCACCTTTAAAGACATCACGTGTAAATGCATATAATGGCAAACCCCTGTAAAATGATCGATACCCCGGATGTTACCATATTTACCAGATGACAAGCCCGTAAGTACAGCCTTCTTTTCGTAAAAACTCTCAGGAAAGCTGCAGGCATCGACAAACACTTTTAACACACCCGGAAAACTGCCATTATACTCGGGTATGATGAATAAGAATTTTTGCGTATTGGTAATGATCTCCTGTACGGGTTCAAATTCAGCGCTCCTTTTGCCATAAAGATCACTTTCAATGATGTTCCCCGGTAATTGAGTAAGCGAAAATAATCCGGCTTCCAATCCCTTTTCGCGCAATCTTTTTTGATAATATTGAGACAATTTAAGTGTTGAGCTTCCGGGGCGGTTAGTAGCAGATATAATGGTGACCATGGGGAATTAGTGAATTAGTGAATTAGTGAATTAGTGAATTAGTGAATGATATAAGTTTTGAATTAGTGAATTTTGACTTAGTGAATGATACAGTTTTGAATTAGTGCGTAATCCTGATACGTAAATTAAAAATCACCGGGCAGACAAATTAAATCAATAATTCATTAAATCAATAATTCAATAATTAATTCCTCCAATCAATAATTCACTAATTCACTAATTCACTAATTCACTAATTGATTTTCCTCCACTCACCACTCACCAATTTGTTTGTAAATAGGCTAAAGCTGTGGATTGCTGAATTATATAAATACTTATCTTTACCACCGTAAAAAACTATACGAAGTAGAATTTTCTTTACTATATTCCGTTTTTGCAAAAAACCTTTTTATAAAACTTTTGAAAATATAAAATGAGTAAAATTATTGCTTTGGCCAATCAAAAAGGTGGTGTCGGCAAAACCACATCATCCATAAACCTGGCTGCAAGTTTAGCTGTGTTAGAGTTCAAAACATTATTGGTTGATGCCGATCCACAAGCCAATTCAACATCCGGGATCGGATTTGATCCGCGAACTATAAAAAATAGTATTTATGAGTGTATCATCAACCAGGTGGATCCGCATGATGCTATTCAAAAAACCGAAACGCCCAACCTTGACCTTCTGCCGGCCCACATTGACCTGGTAGGTGCGGAGATCGAAATGATTAACCTGACCGACCGTGAATACAAGATGAAAGCGGTGCTTAACATGGTTAAAGACGAATACGATTTTATTATTATCGACTGTTCCCCTTCATTGGGCCTTATCACTATTAATGCACTAACTGCCGCCGATTCAGTAATTATCCCGGTTCAATGCGAGTACTTTGCCTTAGAGGGTTTGGGCAAGCTGTTGAATACAATCAAGATCGTTCAATCAAGATTAAATCCACAGTTAGAAATAGAAGGGATCCTTCTGACTATGTACGACGTAAGGCTTCGCTTATCCAACCAGGTAGTTGAGGAAGTAAGGAGCCATTTTGAGGATATGGTGTTTGATACAATTATTCAGCGCAATACGCGCTTAAGCGAGGCCCCAAGCTTTGGCATATCAGTAATTATGCACGATGCAACCAGCAAGGGTGCTATAAATTATCTTAATCTTGCACGTGAAATTGTTCGGAAAAATGGTTTGGTGAGTACCGGCCCCATGGCAAAAACAGAAACAGTATACAAATGAGTTCAGAAAAAAGAAATGCTTTAGGCAGAGGATTGAGTGCACTATTGAACGACTCTGAAAGTGTACTGCCCAATAAAAATAACGTTTTATCCGGCCACGAAGTAAATAACACCCCCGGTTCGGTAAACGAGATAAGATTATCTGAAATTGAAGTAAACCCCTTTCAGCCGCGCACCGATTTTGATGAACAAGCGCTGACAGAATTGGCGGATTCAATCAAACTGCAGGGGCTTATTCAACCAATCACCGTAAGGCGCTTAAATGCCCATAGTTATCAACTGATATCAGGAGAACGCCGCCTTCGCGCATCAAAACTGGCAGGCTTAACACAAGTACCGGCTTATGTGCGTACCGCCAATGACCAGCAAATGCTTGAGATGGCGCTTATTGAAAACATTCAGCGCGAAAACCTCAATGCCATTGAAGTAGCCATAAGCTTTCAGCGGATGATTGAAGAATGCAGCCTGAAACAGGAAGAATTGAGCGAACGCGTAAGCAAAAACCGATCAACCGTAACAAACTACCTCCGTTTACTAAAATTGCCTCCTGGCATACAGGCTTCTATACGTGATGGCCAGATCAGCATGGGCCATGCCAAGGCACTGATATCTATTGACGATCCAACCAAACAAATATATATACATCAGCATATCATAAAGCATGGTTTATCCGTTCGTAAAGCAGAAGAGCTGGCAAGGGATATGCAAAGGGCGCCTCTGAAAAAGGAAGGGAAACAGCCTGAACCAATCTCGTTCCAAATTCAAAAAATACAGGACGACCTGGCATCTAAATTCAGCACAAGGGTTAAGCTTAAATTCGGGGGCCAGGGAAAGGGTACTATCGAGATCCCATTTTTATCAGAAGATGATCTTAGCCGTATCCTCGAAATTATGGAGTGGTAATGCGGCTTCCCTGATAGAGAAGTTTTTAATGTAAAACATGTATAAATATTTGCCCATAATTTGGTTATTGATGTTATGCGCTTTTGGCGCGAGGGCACAACAACCAGATACTACAAAGTCAACTGTTATCAAAAATAATAAGGACACTTTGACCTCTACCAGGGCTGATACAGTGGTTACCCGGTCTTTTAAGCCTAAAGCAAAAAAAGAAAAAGTTTACCATCCTGATACTTTGCATAGCCCGCATACAGCTATTATGCATTCATTGTTAATTCCGGGATGGGGGCAGGTATATAATCATCATTGGTGGAAGGTGCCGGTTATTTATGGCGCCCTGGGCGCTTTGGGGTATTATATTATATGGAACAATACTCAATACGCCGAATTTTTAGCGTTATCACAATACAGGGAGCATGGTGTTACCCCCGGCCTCAAAGATCCATATTATGCAGAGTACCAGTTATACGCTGGCTATCCAAGCCAGGCTTTATACGATCAAAAAGATTATTACCGCCGCAACCGCGACCTTGATATATTGGGCGTTTTTGCTGCCTGGGGCATAAACGTCATCGATGCGTATATTGATGCAAAATTTGAAAGCGCCTATACCGTTGACAGAAACCTTTCGATGAAAATAACCCCTGCTCTGCTTAACCAGCAGCTATTTGCACAAAATTTTAATGGTTCTTTTATTCCGGCTATAAAAATTACTTTTGCATTCTGATATCACCCGGATAATAAATACTTAAAATGAAAATCGCACTGTTAGGATACGGTAAAATGGGGAAGATCATTGAAAAGATAGCCATTGACCGCAAGCACGAAATTGTACTAAAAATTGATTATGATAACCGGCATGAACTTACAGCCGAAAATTTACAAAAAGCAGATGTTGCCATAGAATTTAGTACGCCCGCAACGGTATTTGGCAATATTGAACATTGCTTTATAGCCGGCGTGCCGGTAGTAGTGGGTACTACCGGCTGGTATGACGAGATTGACCGGGTAAAGCAACAATGCGAACAAAGTGACAGTTCGTTAATCTATGCATCCAATTTCAGCATTGGTGTAAATGTATTTTTTCATGTTAACCGGGTGCTTGCAAAGCTGATGAACAATTATCCTTATTACGACGTGCAGGTTGAAGAGATACATCACACCCAAAAGCTCGATGCGCCAAGCGGGACAGCAATCACCATTGCCGAAGGTATATTAGATAACCTTGACTCGAAAAAAGAATGGGTTAACGTACTAACTGCTGATGGCGATGAAACAGCTAACGATAATATTAAGAGCGATCAGTTATTGATAGAATCATTCCGCATAGACAGTGTTCCGGGCACACATACGGTCATTTATGATTCGGAAGTTGACACGATCGAATTTAAACATACCGCGCATAACCGCAACGGCTTTGCCCTGGGCGCTGTAATGGCTGCAGAATGGATACAGGATAAAAAAGGATTTTTTTCTGTTGAAGAAATGTTTGATTTTTGAATTTAAAATATAGCATCTTAAAAATATAATAATGAACGTAGTTGAACTTGTACTTGCTTTTATAATACTGATCGTACTGCCATACATCGGCCTTTGGAAATTATTCGAAAAAGCCGGTGAACCCGGATGGAAAGCCATTATTCCGTTATACAACATCTATATAATGATAACCCTAAGCGGCCGGCCCTGGTGGTGGATAATATTTATGTTCATTCCAGGAATTAATCTTTTGGTCGGAATATCTATTACGATAGATTTCATTAAATCATTTGGAAAATTCACTTTACGCGAACAGGCGGCAGGTATATTGCTGTTATTTATTTATTTGCCAAAGTGGGGTTTTGACAAAGAAACCAAATACCTGGGGAAATCTGCAAGTCCTGAATTTAAAGAAAAGTATCAGAAAACATTAAAAAAATCATCCGCACGGGAATGGACCGAGGCAATAATTTTTGCGGTAGTAGCCGCTACGCTTATACGTACTTTTTTTATTGAGGCTTATGTAATTCCTACACCATCCATGGAAAGATCGCTTCTTGTCGGCGATTTTCTGTTTGTAAGCAAGGTGAATTACGGAGCCCGGATACCAATGACGCCCATCGCGTTTCCCTTTGCGCATCATACTATGCCGATGATCAATACCAAGGCCTATTGGGATGGTTTAGAACTATCATATCACCGCTTGCCCGGTTTAAGTGAAGTAAAAAAGAATGATGTGGTGGTTTTTAATTATCCCCAGGATACTATAAATAACCGTCCGGTTGACAAACGGGAAAACTATATAAAACGTTGTCAGGGGACTTCCGGCGACACTTTAAGTGTTGTTAACGCGCAGGTTTATGTAAATGGCAAGGCTATGCCAAGTCCGCCTGAATCCCAGATAGATTATAGCCTCACCACAACAGGTATGGATGTTAACCCTCAAATTTTTGACGAGCTGCATATTTCAATGTATGAGGGTAATGCTTATCCCACCATGACAAAAGAGGCTGCTAATGTATTGAAAGGATATTCAAACATTAAATCACTTACTCCCCGTATCGAACCAAGAGGTATTTCCGATCCGATGAATCCTGTTTTTCCTCATGTGTTTCCGATACATGTAATGCTTACCCCCAGGATACCCGATTACCATTGGAACGTGGATAATTTCGGACCGATCATTATCCCTAAAAAAGGTTGGACTGTAAAATTAGACAGTATGACTTTCCCTTTGTATGAACGCGCCATCGAGGTGTATGAGAACAATAAAGTACAGATTGTTGGCAAGGATATTTTGATAAACGGCAAAAAGACCGACAGCTATACCTTTAAAATGAATTACTACTGGATGATGGGCGATAACCGCCACGATTCTGAAGATTCACGTTATTGGGGATTTGTGCCGGAAGACCATATTGTAGGCAAAGCCTTATTTATATGGATGAGCTGGGACGATAATGCGTCGTTCCTCAGCAAGATAAGGTGGAGCAGGCTGTTCCGGGGAATTCATTAATTGATTTCGGATTTCGGTCTGAAGGACTCCTACGAAGAATTTCGATTTCTGATTTATAGAATTTGTATTAAACCAAATTGATGTAGGCTTTTAATTATTTTTAGATTAATCCGCGTGTTAGACGCCTTTCTCATCGCCGGGTAAGCTTGTTATACGATAACCCACATTGCCATTTGGATCTCTTACCTTTTCGTAATAGATGCCGTTAGGTGACACAAAGTATTTTTTACCATTCAGTATTACTTTGCGGCAATCATCGGGCAGCTGGTTTACAATATCGCCAACTTTCGGCATGGCCACATCTGCATTTGGATCAGTAACATTATCACCGGTGTTTAATACGCCGTCTTTGCCGGCAACGATGTATATTTTTTTACCTTTATCATTAACGCCTACCTTATAATAAACGCCATCCAATTCATAGTACTGCACGCCGTCTATCTTTATCGACTGGGCATTATCAGGGAGATCCGGAACAGCCGCGCCTATAGGGGGGGCAACTACCTGGTAGCCACCATTATCATACGGGCTGTAAAAAACGCCCCCATAGTAGTAAAATAAATTATCGCCCCAATAAAATGGGTAATAACCAAAAGGCAAAAAGCCTAAATAAAAACCAATATGCGGATAACCGTAATATCCGAAGCCGGGCCGGTAAAATGCACCGCCATGATAGCCGCTGCCCGCAAAATAACCTGTACCGCTTCTAAACCCGCCTCTATAACCCACGCCACCTCTAACGCCGGTACGCACACCGCCCCGAAAACCACCCATTCCAGTGCTGCCATGGAAACCGACTCCTCCTCCGCCGCCTACGTGGGAGCCGCCGCCACCGCTATGGCCGCCCCGCTGGGCGCTGGCAGTTGTGATCATTGCTGCTGAAAGCAAACCGGTTAAAAACAAACCGGCCGCATATTTATAAATCCTTTTCATTTTTATATATTGAACAACTTTCTGATTAAACCGATGATTAGACTGAAAATTAATATAATGGTTTAAGTTAAGCGGATCAATTTACTGATAATTTATGTGACATTAAGATTCGATTAGAAACTGCGGAAAAATAAGCTTAAACGTACTCCCTTTATCTTTTTCGGATTCAACTTCAATTTTTATTTGATGAAATGCGGCAATTGATTTTACAATGGGCAAACCGAGGCCAAAACTATCCTGCTGCATGGCCCGCCTGAATTTTTTAAACCTGTTGAAAATGGATGGAAGGTCTTCGGCGCTGATCCCGATTCCGGTATCGGTTATACTGACCATAAAATTGTTATTTTCATGGCTGGCAATAACTTTTATTTCGCCGTTTTCGCGATTATACTTTATGGCGTTATTAATAAGGTTGAAAAACAGGTTGAACAATAAAAATTTGTTAACATTAACCAAATTCCAATCTTCAGGCATCGATACTTCATAACTTATGTTTTTGTCCTGCAGACGTACCGAAATTTCGTCATAGACTTCCTGCAGCAATATTTTAAGAGAAATTTTATCCTCTTTTAAAAATTGCTCATTTTCAATTTGCGATATCAGCAATAGGGTTTTTGTTATGCTTTTTAATCGGTTCAATATTTTTTGCATCTCCAGCAGCCGGGTTTTAGGCTCGTCGGGAATGTCTTCCTGCGCAAACATATTTTCAATTTTTGACTGCAGGATAGAAATCGGCGTCATTAACTCGTGCGATGCATTTGAAATAAATTCCCGCTCTTTTTGGAATGTACTTTCAATGGTTTCTATCATTTTATGGATACTGATATCCAGGTGCTCAAAATCGGATGTAGAGGTTTTTACCTTCTTATATGATGATCCGAAATTTGGAAATTTATGGCCTATTAATTTGGTTTTAATAATCAGATCCAAAGGCTTTAATACATAGCTGCTATACACCTGGTCAGCAAGGATAGTTAAGAGAATCATCCCTACCAGCACAACGAAAGCTATGTTTTGGAGGGGTGTAGTGGTGTCCCTAATAGTATCCGCGCTCTTGCCGATTTCGAGCAGGTAATTTTTTTTATTAATTACAAAATTGTAGCTAAGTATTCTGTAATCTATCGTATCTCCTTCTATTTTACGCTTTTCATTTTTTATAGTATCCAGGTATTCATCTAACGAATCTTCATCAAGGCTGTAATATTCCTCTTTAAGCGGAGAATAAGCGGCGTATAAATAATTATTTATGCTTGATGATTTTATTAGTTTGAGCAGCTTGTTTTTTTGTTTCCGAAGTTTACTGTCGGTAAAATTTCGGTTAATATTTTTGATAAGTAAAGGCAGCAAAAGCACAAATATGGTAACAATTACCAGTTTCGAGATGGTATTGAAGAGGGTAAGTTTTGTTTTAAGTTTCAAATACTTAAATTCTAATCAATTGTTTATTTTTATTTTATAACCTAAGCCGCGCACGGTTTCGAGCCATTCCGGCGATGCAAAGACATTTAACTTTTTTCGGATATTTTTGATGTGTGCATCAATATAATTAGAATCATAGTCGTCATTTATGATACTTCCCCAAATATGTTCGCTTAACTGTGAACGCGTTAATGTCCTGTTTTTATGCAAAATTAAATAGGCGATCAGGTCAAATTCTTTTTTAGTTATCGTAGTAATTTCAGTGTTATAATAGCTTATGGTACGATCAGTAAGGTTGATTAAAAATCCACCCAGATCAACCAGGTTTTGTTTTAAGCCGAATTTTCTGCGGGTTATGGCCTGCATCCTGCTTTGCAGTTCAAGCAGCGAAAAGGGCTTGGGTAAATAATCGTCGGCGCCGAGGTCCAACCCTTTTATGCGGTCATAAACTTCCGCACGTGCGGTTAATATTATACAAACTGCCTCGGGATTGTTTTTTTTCGCTTCTTTAAGCAGATCCAGGCCTTCATAATCGGGCAAACCCAGGTCAATTAATATAAAGTCATAAAGATTAACAGCAATTTTTTCGGATGCAGCAGCGCCGGTAAAACATACCTCGCAGATATAGCTATAGCCGGTCAGGAATATTTCCAACTCATCTGCAAGCCCTTTTTCATCTTCAATTATTAAAACATTCATGCCCGGTTTAAAAAAAGAGGTAATAAAATGTTAAATTAAAAAAAATCTCGTGCCTGTTTTTCAATGCGCCTTCTACATTTACCGGTATGGAGTATTTCCATGACGCTTCGAAAGTATAATGGGGCCTGTTATAAGCAATCGGAATTTTAACATTATAATTAAGCGCGTTAAACCTGCCATTGTTATATTTCAGAAATGCGGGGGGAGTATCTAACCCTGGAATGTATGAATGGTCTAAATCCAGCCTGTCAATATGTTCAGCCGAATATCGTCCAACAAAATTCTGGGTGCCAAAAATAGCGCTGATGGTTGGATTAAATGACAGGTAATCTTTGTCATCAAAAACGCTCCAACTGGTTTCAATGTATTTGGAAGTGTTAAAGGTGATAAAATAGTCATTTGCCATACCAAACAGGTAGTCAAATATTACACTTGATTTCGCAAATTTCCAGTCGAAAGTGTTTTTAAAATTTATATCATTTGATGATGCCGATTTTATTACATCTGCAGCATCTTTATTGAATAAAAACCGCGTATAGCTTATGGAGCCGGAAAGCTTTTTTGAATACCGGTATAAATAGCCCGTTCCAAGGTCAACTTCATCAACAAATGGCTTATACCCGATCACCTGCACCGCCGAACCATAAACAAAAAAGCCGGTTTTGAAATTATATATCGCATCAGCGCTTAAAAAGGGATATTTAACAGGTCCGGTACGACCAAAAAACTGGAAGTCGCTGCCGTAGTTGGCGCCCACGGAAATTGACCTTTTTCTGAACACTGTATCGGTATCTGCAATAGTACGATTTGCATGGCAGTTGAAAAGCGAAACCCGGTTTGATGCGGCATATGCAGCATTACAGATTATAAAGAAGAGCGATGCAAAAAAGTACTTCATTTACATTCAAAAAAATTGCTGTTGAATTTGTTAATTGCCATTTCTTCTGGGTATTTCCGGCGGCCGCACCAATCCTTCGGGCCGGCGCTGTCTTTTAGGCTTTTGCTTAGTACTTGAGACTGCCGCGTTACCTCCGGGTCCAATTTTTTCGGGCTTCCGCTGTTTTTTGGTTTTAGCTACTTCCTTGATTTTCTTTTTATCTTCCTGGTCCTGTTTTTTACTGTTTTTTGTTGCAGCCGTATCAGTCGGTACTCGCTGAAAGGGCAAACTTAATTGCAAACTACCAGAAAAAGCATTAAAATGATAATTTTTTATTTTAGCAGAAGATAAACATGGTGCAAATATCAATAACACGACAATATACGCAAGCCACTTTATCATTGAGGAGGGGGAAATATTAAAATTCTATTCAAATTACATCAATTAAACATTATCCATTTAATTAATTTTGAGCTGACCTGTAGTTAAATACGTTAATAACAGAAGCCCTGAAATTGATCTGAATTATATAATTGGGGTTTACAAAAATATTATTAATAGCGTTTATCATCAATATGCTGAACATTACCCGTCAGCATATTGCTAAATTTAGCTTTTATTTATTCACACAAGCATAAATAGTGTGAAATTAAATTTTATGTTAACCGATGATACTAACGTCTTTGGAAGTATAAATGCGATCATGATCATCAATAACAATACAGGCCATCTGATTTAACTGGTTTATTAAATATAGCCCTGCATTAATCCCTATTGACATGATAGGGGTCGCCATAGAATCGGCCAGTTCGGCAGTGGTGCTTATTATACTTACACGTTTAATTCCGCTAACCGGAAAGCCTTTTTTCGGATTAACAGCGCCTGAATATTTTTTATTAATGATGACTGTATTTTTTTCGGTATTTACGGATGTGGCGACAGCCATGTTGCTTATCTCAACATCTGCAAAAGCTTGTGTATTTTGAGCTGGGTCGGCAGTGGCTATTGTCCATGGTTCATTATCAGGATTTGCCCCCCATGTTAAAAGGTCGCCTCCGGCATTGATGATACCGCTGCTTACGCCCTGCATTTGCAATAAATATTTGACCCTGTCGGCAGCATATCCCTTAATATTCGCCCCAAAACCTATGCGCATGCCTTTTTCTTTCAGAAAAACAGTTTGGTCTTTGGCATCGAGTACCACATCCCGGAAGTTTATTTGTCGTACGGCAGTTTTCGCTGAGCCGTTATCGTCGCCCATGGCCTCTTTTTCAGAGTAATAGGTAATATCAAACGCGCCATTGGTAAGTTCAGATATTTTTAACGATCGGTCGATCAATCTGAAAATTTCCGGAGTTGTTTTAACGGGTTTTATTCCGGCATTGCGATTTATTTTATTAATAGGGGTATCGTCACTAAATGTACTGAGCAGCTTTTCAATGCGGTTTATCTCGATTATAGCATCATCTATTTGTTCATCGGCCCAATGCGGGTCGCTGCCAACAACACTAATTTCAAATTGGCCACCCATCAGGCGTACAACGCGCCTGAAAATGATTGATTTAGGGGTCAGGGTCTTTATAGCTAACATAAGCCAATAGATTTAAAATGCCATATAAAAAAGAATGTTTTTAACCAAAACCTTCGCTTTAAAGTCCGCCAATAAGGGGAAATAGGGAATACAGCTAATGTTTATTGGCCGAAAGTAGCGGCTTATTATGAAAATGAGATGAAAACGGAGTTTTGATTAATGTAATTGTAACATTAATTGTATTTTCTTGCATTGGCGATAGAACGCAAAGGGATTTACTTAAGACTTTCAACTACTGACTTTAGACTTCTTATACCACCGTCCCTTCCTTCAATTTCTCCGCATTTTCAGCAAATTGCAAGGCTTCCATTATCTCCTGCAAATCGCCGTTCAATACGCCGGGCAGATTGTAAATGGTCAGCCCGATGCGGTGTTCTGTGAGGCGGCCCTGGGGGTAATTATAGGTACGCACTTTAGCCGAGCGGTCGCCTGTCGAGACCATTGTTTTGCGCTTTTTGGAAGTTATTTCCAAGTGTTTTTGCAGTTCCATTTCATAAACCCTCGACCGTAATACCTGCAAAGCTTTATCATAATTTTTTAACTGTGATTTTTGGTCCTGGCACTGGGCGACTATCCCGGAAGGGATGTGCGTTAGCCTTACGGCCGAATAGGTTGTGTTTACTGACTGTCCGCCCGGTCCCGATGCACAAAATAAGTCCTTGCGGATATCGCTTACCTGCAGGTCAATATCAAATTCATCCACTTCGGGCAATACCACAACGGTTGCCGCCGACGTGTGCACACGGCCCTGGGTTTCGGTATCTGGTACGCGCTGTACCCGGTGCACACCGGATTCATATTTTAAAGTGCCATAGGCATCTTCGCCGATAACATTAAATACAATTTCTTTGTAACCGCCTGATGTGCCTTCGGTATAATCGACCAGTTCGGTTTTCCAGCCGCGTTTTTCACAGTAGCGCATGTACATGCGGTATAGATCGCCGGCAAACAAAGCCGCCTCATCGCCGCCTGTTCCGCCGCGTATTTCAATAATTGCATTTTTTGAATCTTCCGGATCCTTTGGTATCAGCATTAAACGGATAGCTTCCTCCACTTCATCCTGTTTGGTTAGCAATTCATCCAACTCAGCTTTAGCCATTTCACGAAATTCTTCGTCTTTTTCGGTCGCTAAAATCTCTTTGTTGCTATCGATATTGCTCATAATGTTGCGGTAGATGTTATATTCATCCACAACCTTGGCCAAATCCTTATATTCTTTATTTAATTGGGCGTAGCGCTTCATATCAGCCATGACATCAGGGCTGCTCAGCTCCGTTTCAACGTCTTTCCAGCGTTGGTATATTGCTTCTAATTTTTCTAACATAATTTGCCTTTCTCAAAAAGCGCACAAAAATACGGATTTTTGGTCAATATTAGTTCATCGGGGTGTAAAGAGATGAATACCACCGGGGTTATTGGATTTAAAAAATATTCATACCTTGCCTCATAAACCTTTTGTTTGTTATGAGAAATTTTACTTACCTGCCAGTTTTGGTTATATTAATTATTGCCATGTCGTGCAATCAAAAACAGTCTGCAACGAACAATTGGAATGAAAATAACCCCTTTTTTGGGGCCAGCAAGCTGCCGTTCCAGGCGGCTGATTTCACCAGGATCAAAAACAGCGATTTTAAGCCAGCTATTGAAGAAGGCATGAAACAGCAGCAGGCCGAGGTATTAAAAGTAGCTGAAGGCCCAGGAGCCCCGACTTTCGAAAACACACTGGTTGCCCTTGAAAAAAGCGGGCAGCTGTTGCACCGGGTCAGCGGCGTTTTTAACCTGCTTACAGGGGCTAATACCAACCCTGATCTGCAAAAAGTACAGCAAGAAGTAGCGCCCGAACTGGCTGCCAACCAGGATGCTATTTATCTTAACAGCAATTTGTTTGAAAGAATACAAGCTATTTATGCACAAAAAGATAAGTTGAAGCTCGACCCGGAATCGGAACACTTGCTTGAATATTATTACCAGGAGTTTGAACTGGCCGGTGCCAACCTGCCGGACAGCGCCAAAACAAGACTGAAGGAGCTTAACAAGGAGGAGGCGGGACTAAGCACAAAGTTTACCCAGCTTTTACTGGCAGCAACCAAAGCAGCAGCTGTAATCGTAAGCGACAAGAAGGCCTTGAACGGTCTCTCCGCTGAGGCTATTGCCGCAGCCGCTCAAAATGCCAAAGCAGCCAAACACGATGGACAATGGATGTTGCCGATGCAAAACACTACGCAACAGCCCGCATTGCAATCGCTTTCGAACCGTGAGACAAGACAAAATTTATTCAACGCTTCGTGGGCGCGAACCGAAAAGAGTGACAGCAATGATACACGCAAGGTAATACTTCGCATCGCGCGGATCAGGACAGAAAAAGCACACCTATTGGGTTTTAAAAACTACGCCGACTGGAAACTAAGGGACCAAATGGCGAAAACACCGGAAGCCGTTGCTCAGTTTATGGCAAAGCTGGTACCTGCCGCTACGGCCAAATCGAAGGAAGAGGGTGCCGAAATACAGATGCTTATTGACAAGCAAAAGGGCGGCTTTATGCTGCAGCCATATGACTGGAATTTTTATGCCGAACAGGTGCGGAAAACTAAATATAACCTGGATGAAAACGAGGTGAAGCCTTATTTTGTGTTGGACAAGGTTTTGCAGAACGGCGTTTTTTATGCCGCTAACCAGCTATATGGCCTTACTTTTAAAGAGCGGCACGACCTGCCGGTTTATCAGCAGGATGTGCGCGTCTTCGATGTTTTTGATAAAGACGGCAGCCAGATCGGGCTATTTTATTGTGATTACTTTAAGCGGGATAATAAATCGGGCGGCGCGTGGATGGATAATATGGTTGGACAATCTAAATTACTTGGCACCAAACCGGTCATTTATAATGTTTGCAATTTTACTAAACCCGCCTCCGGCCAGCCCGCGCTGATCAGCTTTGACGATGCCAGAACCATGTTCCACGAATTTGGGCATGCGCTGCACGGTTTTTTTGGCAATCAGCAATACCTGAGTCTTTCCGGCAGCAATACAGCCAGGGATTTTGTTGAATTCCCATCGCAGTTTAACGAAAACTGGGCGCTCTATCCAAAGGTATTTGCACATTATGCGGTTCATTACAAAACCGGGGAACCAATGCCGCAGGCATTGGTTGATAAAATTAAAAAGGCAGGTACCTTTAACCGGGGGCACTGAAAAAGTCCCTCTTTCGTGGTAAACTTTAAAGGGCAAACAT
>DAIOXE010000024.1:0-87412 GCA_036758125.1 Mucilaginibacter sp. | reverse complement strand
CCTTCACCTCCTTTAAGGCTGCTACGCTACATGATTATCTATACCTTTTAAGAACGTTTGTTGTTCTCTGTCGCAGAGAACTTTATTTCAAAAACCTTTCGGTTCTTTATTTTTTAACCATTTTGCCTCGTTCCCGAAGCGGCTGCAAAGATGCGATTATTTATAATGCCTGTCAAGTGTTATTTTCACTTATTTTCAGATTGTTTTTTAGTCTTCACATCTTCAAAAAACAGTTGCTTTTTTCGCTAAAGCGGTTACAAATATACAGAGATTTTAGCTACGAGCCAAAAGAATTTTACAAAAAAATAAACAGTTTGATCTAACTCACTGTAAACTATGAGGATGTGCGGCCATGCAAATGTGCAGATATGCAGATGGGTATTGAGCAAAGGGATTTACTATCTTTGAAAATCATATGGATGAACACATTTTCCCCGAAAATTTCCTGACTTCCTTATCGGGTGAACCCGGCTTTGAACGTCAAAATTTTATAAATGCTCATGAAAATATTGGGTCGCCCACTTCAATAAGAGTAAATCCATTTAAAAAATCATCTATAAAAACAGGTGCGCAGGTATCGTGGTGTCTTGAAGGATACTATCTGGATACCCGCCCATCCTTTACGTTCGACCCGCTTTTCCATGCCGGCTGTTATTATGTGCAGGAGGCGTCATCCATGTTTATAGATTATATCCTTAAATATATAAGGCAAAATAAGGATAAGTCTGTAAAAGTACTTGACCTATGTGCAGCCCCCGGCGGTAAAAGCACATTGATTAATTCTGCTTTAAATAGTGATGACCTGTTAGTAGCCAATGAGATTATAAAAACCCGTGTCCCGGTTTTGTGCGATAACCTTAACCGCTGGGGTACCGCAAATACAATAGTAAGCAATAACGACCCCAGGGATTTCGGCAGGCTATCCGGCTTTTTTGATGTTTTACTGGTCGATGCGCCATGTTCAGGCTCGGGAATGTTCAGGAAAGATCCGGCGGCTATGAATGAGTGGTCAGAAGCTAATGTAAATTTATGCCATCAGCGACAGGAGCGCATTTTGACGGATATTTATCCGGCTTTAAAAGAAGGCGGATACCTTATATATAGTACATGCTCTTATTCGCACCAGGAAAACGAAGACATATTGGATTGGCTTTGCAGCGAATTTGAGCTGGAAAGCCTGCGCATTCCGGTTAATGAGGAATGGGGTATTGTTGAAACAGAATCTCCGGCCCAAAAAGCATGGGGTTATCGTTTTTACCCGGATAAGATAAAAGGCGAAGGCTTATTTGCCGCCTGTTTAAAAAAGAAGGAGCAAACGCAGCAGTTACCATCGTTCAAATCAAAAAGCAATCAAAAGCTACCGTCAAAAGAAATTGAACAAGTGAAAGCATATATTAATAACGCCGACGACTTTTACTATTTCAAAGTCAATGATGACTGGCTGGCTATTAACCGTCAGCATAAAGATAGTCTGGATATTTTACAGCGGCATTTATATATCAAAAAATCGGGGATAAGGATAGGAAAGTTGATGGGAAATGATTTGGTACCGGATCATGAATTGGCGCTAAGCATATATATTAATAAGGATGTGGTATTAGAAACTGCACTCGACTACAACCAGGCTATTCAATATTTACGCAGGGAAAAGATCGACATCAATACAACCGATAAAGGCTGGAGCCTGATGATGTTTGAAGGACAGGCGCTGGGCTGGGCTAAGCTTTTGCCAAATCGAATCAATAATTATTATCCGAAGGAGTTAAGGATATTAAGCCCCCTAACCCCCTAAAGGGGGAAGTTTAATTAGCTAATTTGATATTGTAGCCCACAAGGCAATCCGACAGATTTTTGTAGATACTGTAATCATTATGAAACTGATTATATAGGTTTTTGTCTCCTTTTAATACTTTATCATTTCCATCGGTAAGCTGGTTTATTTTATTGATGACGTTAAATCCAGTATCATAATAATTTAAAACCCGCAGATGTACTGCGCCACTTTTTATATTATCATCAAAAAAGAATTCGGCTTTGCTAAACGCATAAGTATTGCCCTGTTCGTCAAAGTAATGTTTATAAATAATACTCCAGTCACCACTTTCACTATCGAGCATCTGGGCTATAAAGATGATTTTTCCTGATGAATTCTTTAATATATTAACAGTGTATTCTATTTCATCAGGCCACTTATCGTTTTTAACCATTGCTAAATCCTTTTTACCAGGAACTTTCACGAAAACAATCAAAGTTTTGCTGTGCTTAGTTATGTATTGATCAATAAGAGCTTTTTTATTTTCTAACTTTATAAGGCCTGAATCTGCCTGAGGGGGAGACAACTTTAAATGGTTATTTACTGGCTTTGGCAAGGGTAAAGCAGCAACGAATAATAATAGCAGGAATAAGGTTTTCATTTCCAAATATAGGATTATGACAGATGATTGGTGAAATAAAGTTAACTTTCGCTGCTAGCTAAGGCAACCCATCACCAACGGACTAACAACAATTACATGGAGGAATTAAAACTATTGGCCGCCTCCAAAGGGAGAGTTTGAGGCAGCCAATAGTTGTTTGTCGATTTGACTATGCCGGCATGTTTCCAAGCCAAACAGAAAGAATAGTTGCCATAACCATAAGGGAAATAAGCCAAAAAGCGTTGTCCAGCAGCCAAAGCCCCCATGGTTTTTTTTCATAGAGCTTGGTGCATAAGGTTACTGTTGCTACGAAACCCAACCAAAGGAAAAATGCGCCCATTAGTCCGCCTTGCACGCCACCGGTTTTTAAATAAGCGTTGCCAAAAACAAGGGAATGGTCCAGCACATAGGCCATCACAAATGAGCTGATCAAAACCAGCACAATGTTCATCGGCGCCGGCTTCATATCAGTAATGCCGGTAAGGCGTACCCAAACTTTACTAAAAATTGCGCCATAGCAAATTGCGCCGATGATGTAGCTGGCAATCGCCGCTGCCGCTACAGCGAGGTAATTTACGTGAACTTGCATAATTTATAATCGTGTTTTTAGGTTGTTTAATTCAGGTTTAATTGCATGTTTTACCTTGATAATTAACGATTTAAGATATAATTGGTATTTAAGTATATATCAAATCCAATGAAAAACAATTCATATTGCCAAAAACATGGCGATAATTATTTTGCGTATTGATATAATCTCGGTTATCTATAAATTAAAAGTAATTATTAAATACTGAGGCGCAAGATTTCCGTGTTTGATCAATACATCTGCCTCGAGACGCAAAATATTGCGTCTCTACGAAAAACAAATCTTGTTACTTTACCGAAACATAACCAATGAACTATACAACCAATGAACCATTGAACCAAAAAAATCCGCACATTTGCACATCCGCATATTTGACATCATAAAGAATGAACCAATATTTCATAATAGATTTCGACAGTACATTTACACAGGTGGAGGCTTTGGACGAGCTGGCCCGTATATCTTTAAAAAATCATCCCGACAGGGAAAAAATATACAAACAGATCGAGGATCTGACCAATGCGGCGATGGAAGGTAAATTATCTTTTACCGAGAGCCTGGAAAAACGTGTTAAATTATTAAAGGCAAACCGCGAGCATTTAAAACAACTGGTTACGCAGCTCCGGAAAAAAGTATCCACTTCGTTTTCCCGCAATACCGTTTTCTTTAAAAATCATGCTGATGAAGTACTGATCGTATCGGGTGGGTTTAAAGATTTTATTATACCGGTGGTAACTGAATATTTTATAAAAAAAGAAAATATTTATGCCAATACCTTTGAGTTTGACGATGATGGCAACATCATTGGTTACGACAAGAGCAATCCCCTTTCGCAGGAGGGCGGAAAGGTTAAATTATTAAAGGAACTGGACCTGGAGGGCGAAATATTTGGCATTGGCGACGGCTACTCTGACCTGCAGCTGAAAGAATCGGGGATCATCAAAAAGTTCTATGCATTTACAGAAAATATTGAGCGTAAATCAGTGGCCGAAAAGGCCGACCATATTACACCCAGCTTTGATGAGTTTTTGTATATCAACAAATTGCCGCGGGCTATATCGTACCCTAAAAACCGCATAAAATGTTTGGTGGCTGGCGAGGTGAAAGAGGAAGCGCTGGCACAAATGCGCAAAGAGGGCTACAACATTACCCAGTGTGAAAATATCGAAGAAAAAGATCTTGAAGCAGCGGGAATACTTTTTTGCAATGAGGCTATCCAGCCGACAATAGAACAACTGCAAAATGCAGGCCGGTTAAAAGTTATAGGCATTTTTGGAAAGATAAACAGCCGCAAACTGGGTGAGGCCGCCTGCGAAAACGGCATTATTATTTTTGACGACCCGAAGAACAACCCCCGTAATGACGATTTTATCCCCAAAAGGGTAATTGCCTTTATGAATGAGGGAAAAACCCATACCAGCTGTAATTTTCCCGACCTTCAGCCCCCGCGCATAAACAACGCCCACCGCTTAATTCATATCCATGAAAACGTGCCGGGCATACTCGCCAAAATAAACGATGTATTTGCCCGCCATGATATTAATATAGTGGGCGAATTCCTGGTGACCAATACACAGATTGGCTATGTGCTTACCGACGTTAACAAAGGCTATGATACGGTTATATTAAACGAGCTGAAAGCAATTGAGCATACGATAAGGTTTAGGCTGCTGTATTGAGGGAGTCCATAGACCATGGTCGATAGTCCATAGTGACTTAGGTCAGGCGGCTTTATTAGAAGTCCATAGCAATTGTTGTAATTAGTAACGGTTGCAATGAAATTAAATCTACAAAAAACCATAGTCCATGGACTATCGACTATGGACTCCATTCCTACTCCCCCTTCGTCGGCACAACCAAAACGGGCACTTCTGAGTGGCGCACTACATGTTCGGCAATACTGCCCATTAGCAAGCGGTCAATGCCGGTGCGGCTGTGTGTACCTATAACTATCAGGTCGGCCGCAAATTCTTTACAGCAATTTATTATGCCATCAGCTGTGGAGCCATATTCAGTAAAATGGGTTACCGGCATATCTCCTGCAAATTTCTTTATGGTTTGCTCAACAATATTTTCCGATTGATTTTTTTGAATATCCATTAGCTCCATTTCTTCTATGCCCGTTCCCTGGTTTGTCATGCCCAAAATAGGGTCGGAAGTCGTCATCCGCGGGATCATGGCTGGTTCAACAATATTTACAACGGCTACGGCTGCGTTAATTTTCCGGGCTAAATAAAAACCGTATTCGGCTGCATGTTCGGCGTGGATGCTGTCGTCAATAGCAATAAGTATTTTACTGATCATCATGGTTACAAAGGATTTTGGTATAAAGATAAGAACAAGTTGGATGGAATATGTTTTTATTTAATATGATAAAGAAGCAGACAGCAAGAATAAAGAAGCAAGACAACAAGAGGCAGGAAGCAAGATAAAAATTAACCGGATCAGTATTTCTATTTTTCTCTTGAATCTTGGTTCTTGCTGTCTTGCTTCTAAAACTAAATACTTTTCTTTCCTACCTTTGACCTTATGCATTTCTCGCCAGAAATTGAAGAACGTCTTGCACGCTTACAGGAAAAATACGAAGCTATGGGCCAGGATATGGTATCATATCTTGACGGTTTGCTCCATGCCGATTTTTTAACCTATTGGGATTACATTCACCTGGATACCCTGTTAAGCCTACAAAACCCCAAAACGCCGTTCCCGGATGAGGAGATATTTATCATTTATCACCAGATAACCGAACTGTATTTTAAGCTCGTGCTGCACGAGTGCAAACAGATCACCGCTGCAAATCCGTTGACCGCTGAATTTTTTAGCGCCCGCTTAAAACGTATCAACTCTTATTTTGAGGCGCTTACCCAATCCTTTGGGATTATGGTGGATGGGATGGATAAGGAACAGTTTTTAAAGTTCCGCATGTCGTTATTGCCGGCAAGCGGCTTTCAGTCGGGGCAGTACCGGATGATTGAGATATATGCTACTGATTTTATTAACCTGGTAGCCAGGGATAAGCGCGAAGAACTGAAAAATGCCACTATCGAGGACCAGTTTGAATACCTGTACTGGAAGTTTGGCGCTACAGAATTATCAACCGGTAAAAAAACATTAACGCTTAAACAGTTCGAAAAGAAATATTCGAAAGCGTTCATAGAGCTTGGCAAGGCAAGTATCAGCCATAATTTTAATGCATTGTATCATCAGCTTAAATCTGCGTCCCAATCTACATCTGAACTTGAAAACGAATTGAAACAACTGGATGTAAATGTGAATGTTAACTGGCCGCTTGTTCATTATAAATCTGCTGTTCGTTACCTTAACCGCGAGCCGGATGAAATTAAAGCAACCGGCGGCACTAACTGGCAAAAATACTTGCCGCCACGATTTCAGAAAAGGATATTTTACCCGGAGCTGTGGAGTAATGAAGAAGTGGAAAATTGGGGTAAGGGATGGGTGGAGAAGGTGATAAGCCCCCTCTAAATCTCCCCCGGTTAGGGAGACTTTTTAGAATTTTATCTAGAAAATTACCTACCTAAACAGGCTGGGTTTTATTATCTGAAGCTTGATAAATGCCTGTTGTAAATGATTAAAGTCAGTATCCGTAGTTACCAGCTTCAAACCAAGTAACGCAGCTGTTGCAGCAATCCATAAGTCATTCTTATCCATATTTCTTGGCGTCGAAAAAGAATAATCGGAATACGAAGGATTTCGGCGTTGTGAAAAAGCGTCAATTTCTGAGTAGATATTGATCAAGTTTTCGTTGATTCAATAGTAAATTTACGAAATATTTTTCATTCATCATAAAAAGTATCCCTGCGTTTGGTCACCCAACCAATATCGTTATATTGTAAAATGTATTGCTTATTGTAAAAAAATCTGCTATGAACCATCAACTATGAACCATGAACCAAAAAAATTCCCTAAATTGCCATTTTCAGAATTAAATACGCTAAGTCATGACAGATACGCTGGACATTAAGATCACAAAAACCAATCATTCCCGTTTACGAGAAACGGATTTTGACAATTTACAATTTGGTAAAACATTTTCCGACCATATGTTTGTGGCCGATTACGAAGATGGTGAATGGAAAAATTTCCAAATAGTCCCTTATGGCGAGATTGGGTTTAGTCCGGCAATTTCAGCATTGCACTATGGTCAGGCATTTTTTGAAGGTTTGAAAGCTTACAAACATGGTGATGGCAAGGTAACCGTTTTCCGCCCTGGTAAAAATGCGGCTCGTTTTAATAAATCGGCTGAACGTTTATGCATGCCAGAGCTGCCTGAAGAAATATTTATCCAAAGTATTGCCGCTGTGGTTGACCTGGACCGTGACTGGATACCCACAAAGCCAAACCACTCCATGTACATCCGCCCGTTTATGTTCGCTACCGACCCGTTTTTGGGTGTGCAGCCTTCTAATACTTATAAATTTATAGTTTTGGTGGGACCGGTTGGGCCATACTTTGGAAAAATTTTACGGGTTAAGATAGAAACGCACTTTACCCGCGCGGCAGAAGGTGGTATGGGTTATGCCAAGGCAGCCGGCAATTATGGCGGCGCTATGCTGGCCTCGCGCCGGGCAGCCGAAGAAGGCTTCGACCAGATGATATGGACCGATGCAAAAGACCACCAATACGTTGAAGAAATGGGCGCTGCCAATGTGATGTTCGTGCTGGACGGCACGTTGATCACTCCTTCAACCCGCGATACTATTTTAGACGGCGTTACCCGCGATACTGTTTTAACCCTCGCCCGGGAATGGGGCTTCCCTGTTGAAGAACGGCGTGTATCTGTTGCCGAAATTCTTGAAGGCGCTAAAAATGGCAAACTTGCCGATGCATTCGGCGCCGGTACCGCCGCTACTATCGCCCCGGTTGGCTCCATAAGTCATAACGGCGAAGAATATTTTCTCAATGACCCAAAAGAACGTGAATTTTCACAGAAAGTACTAAAAACGCTCGATGCGATCAGATATGGCAATGTGCCTGATACGCATGGGTGGAATTACATTGTTTAGTCCATGGTCGATGGTCCATAGTCCATGGTAAGAAATATTGTTTAGTCCATGGTCGATGGTCCAGTCCATAGTAAGAAGCTTTTGCTATGGTCCATGGACTTTTTTATTGTATTTTTGCCATGGACTATGGACCATCGACCATGGACTACCCTACTCCACGCTCACCGTCAACCCTTCCTGCTGTAAGATTTTACGGTAAACTTCCACTTCGGTAAAAGTGCCTTCGAGTATGGCGCATTTGCCTTCATTATGCACCTTCCATGCAATTTTTTCGGACTGATTTTCGGAATAATCAAGGTACTTCATCATGCAAAATATCACATGGTCGAAGGTATTTATATCATCGTTCCATAAAATAAGGCGGTTCAGTTCCTTAACTCCCACCAGGTTATCTTCGCGCGTTATGGTTTCTTCTTGTACTTCAGTTGGCATATGCAAGCAAAATTACTCAAAAACAATAATAAATGCATTACTGACTTGACACCTTTGCAAATCACCCAAAAATTGATTATGTTTAAGTCAATCCCAATAGTACTTTTCTATTGCAAACATCTTCAAAAATATACCAAAACTTCCCCCGAATTTTTCATGACGGGTTAAACGCATTTAGGCCGTTACAAAATGAAATTTCGCTCTCGGTTCCTGGCTCTTAATTCGTGATCAGGATCACATTTTATATCGCCTAATGTCACAACTTATAGATAGCCAAGTATCGACTTTTACATTATAAACATTAGTGCATCATGGGAACCACAACCGCCATATCTGCCCGTTCGCTTCAATATTACGTTATTGCCAGGCGCTGGGCTTCGGACCTGGAGTTTTTCAAGATAGAGACCGCTTTTCTTCACCATCTCATGGATGACTATTTTGTCAGGCTTTGCGATAAATCATGTTTTGAAGAATTTAAACACACCGGTAAAGAACTTTTAAAGCTGGAAGCAGAAAGCAGCCAGGCCGAAGTATTATTAGCCAGGCAGCTTAAACATGTTGAACTGATGGCAGAAGATATTATCCCGGAAAATGCGGAAGAGCTGGCTGTTAACCAGGTGCACCTGGAATATATTATGACAAATATTAACCGGGATTACAGAGATGTAAAAAAGGCCATGTTTAGCCTTGTTGAGTATGTGTTAAAAAAGAACAAATTTATAACCGGTTTACACGCTAATTAATTAAACTACATATACCCCAAAAGCGCCATGTTTCATGTGCGCTTTTTTTCTCTTTTAATAAAAATCTCTTACAGCGGCATTTATAATTTGGATAAGAACCTGAAAGCAGCGTTATATACTATTGGCCAGCCATTGGCCGTTGAATAGATCGAGAAAAGAACCAAGAACCAAGAGAATCAAGAGAACGAAAAAGAGAAGTAAATTATGTGAACTGATGCATCCCACGTCATTTTTTATCTTGGTTCTTGGCTCTTGACTCTTGGTTCTTCTCTAATTATTCATAAATTCGTTGCAATTGTGCTACAATCATTTTCATTATTATTTTGAAGCCCCCTCATATTAAACAATTATTTTATGCCGCTTTATTGATGTTTTCAATGGCATGTTTTATAGCAGCCTGTACAAAAAAAGATTTCAAACAGAACATCCATATAAATCCGAAGGGCGGAAATGACAATACTGCCGCAATTGATACGCTGCCCTCGTTCAATAGCCCCCTGGGTATTGCAATAGACGCGGTAGGTAATATATATGTGGCAGATTTCGGAAACAACCTTATCCGTAAAATAACACCGGCAGGCGTAGTAAGTACATTTGCCGGCAGTGGTAACGCGGGAAAGATTGACGGTGCGGGTACCCTTGCATCTTTTAGGGAGCCTTCGGGCATTACCGCGGATGCATCCGGGAATTTGTTTGTGGCTGATGCCGGTAACAACCTGGTGCGGAAAATAACATCAGCAGGTGCAGTAACCACAATTGCCGGCGGGGATACCACAGGCTTTGTAAATGGCGCTGGTTTAAATTCCTCTTTTTTTGACCCGGTTGGGGTAGCTGTGGACGCCTCAGGTAATCTTTACATAGCTGATGCGGGCAATAACCAGATCCGTAAGATAACATCAGGCAGTAACGTGACTACCTTCGCCCGAAATGATACCACCACATCCACCGCGCCCCCCTTTAATAATCCTACCGGAGTGGCCGTTGATGCAACAGGCAATGTATATGTCGCAAATTATCTAAACAACAACATACTGGCGGTAAATCCTGCTGGAACTGTAAGCATCTATGCCGGGTCTGCAATCGGTTTGCCGGGCGCTAATGATGGCCCCTCCGGTTCGGCGACCTTTTATTATCCTAATAGTGTCGCGGCAGATGCAGCCGGTAATGTTTATGTCGCCGACGGCGTTAATAACCTTATCCGTAAAATAACCCCTGGCGGCGTTGTAAGTACTCTTGCTGGCAGCGGCACCGCCGGAGCGGTCGACAGTACAGGCACTGCCGCCTCTTTTAACGGGCCCGCCGGGCTGGCAGTTGACGCCGCAGGTAACGTTTATGTTGCTGATGCAAATAACAACCTGATACGTAAAATAACTCCGGCGGGCATAGTAACAACTATTGCGGGGAATGGCGAACAAGGGTCAAAAAATGGCGTGGCCATTGCTTACCGTAACAGGAGGCAGATTAAAACCAGCGCAACAAACATCTTCAATCTGCTTTACAAGCGAAGGCTCCGTTGAGAAAGAACCAAGAGTCAGGAGCCAGGAATCAAGACGTCAGGAATCAAGAGGCAAGATAAAAGAAGGCACTCACAGATTACCTTTTCCATTTTTGTAAATGGAGACTTTTATCTTTAGCGATGAGTTCAAATCCATCACAAAAAATAAAGCAGTTGAATATATGAGTGATAACAAAACTCTATACGACAATGTCGCCCCGGTATATAATTCTACCAGGCAGGCAGACCCTTATATCGCTGAAAAACTATTTCAATTTTTATCGCCGCAAGCCGGTAAATTATACCTTGATATTGGCTGCGGGACTGGCAATTATACCATAGCCCTGGCCAATAAAGGGCTAAATTTTTTTGGTATTGAGCCTTCTGAAAAAATGCTCGATATAGCGAAGTCAAGAAATAGTAAAATAAATTGGCTTCGGGGACAAGCGGAACAAATCCCGCTAAATGATAACTTTTTTGATGGCGCCATTGCCACATTGACCATCCATCATTGGGTGAGTATTAAAAAAGCGTTCACAGAAATTCAACGGGTATTAAACGATAAGGGCAAAATTGTATTCTTTACTGCCACGCCAGAACAGATGAAAGGATATTGGCTTAACCACTATTTTCCTAAAACCCTTGCGGCTTCCATATTACAAATGCCATCTTTTGAAGCCATTGAAAACGCTGCCATTGAAACAGGTTTTGTTATTACAGCTACTGAAAAATACTTTATACAAGATGATTTAAAAGATCATTTTTTGTACGCCGGCAAAAACAGACCTGAACTTTATTTTGATGAAGAAATTCGACAAGGAATTTCGTCATTTTCCGCGCTATCCAATGCGAAAGAAGTGCAACAGGGCCTATCAAAACTTCAAATCGACATAAACTTGAATAAGTTCGAAGAAATAAAAGAAAAATTTAATAATGATTCAGGTGATTACTTGTTTGTAATCCTTGAAAAGAAGAACCACTAATAATTGGTTGATTGGGTTGATTATGTTGGATTAAGTTGATTTGAGTTGAAAGTTGTTGCAAAGGTAGTAATTCTAACCTTACAACTCTTGCAACAATTATAACTCTTACAACCTTTACAACTCTTACAACTAATATACCTTAATCAACCACTCACGCAATCAACCCAATCAACCAATTAATCATCATCCTTACCCGTCAACTTCACAGGATAAGCCCTTTTCCCTTTAGCGGCATACCACAGAATACGGTTCAGCAGTTCGTCCCTTCCGCCGTCAACATGATCAAATTCAGGCAGTAACGAGGCTTTTGCATAACGTAGTGCTTTTCCCTTAAGCGCAGCAAGCTTAGGATTTATTTGATTAAGCGCAATGCGGTTTGGCGTTGCCTTGTAAGTGTAATTTGACGGCTTGCCGCTAAAACAGTCGAACATGGGCAATGCAGTCGCGTCAATAATATTCATTGGCGGTATACCTAATATTTGCTCAATCGACCGCACTATGCAGGTTTGATTGTAATTAGTTGAAACTGTTTTTTGTAAATGACTGTAAGGGCTTACAACAAAGCCGGTTGTACGATAGGCCGAAACGTGGTCCCACCCGGCCTGCGAATCATCTTCGGTAACAAAGATCACCGTATTTTTCCAGAAACGGCTTTTTGATACCGCTTCAATGATGCGGCCAAGTGCAAGGTCATTATCGGCAACCATAGCGTTTGGAGTAGGGTATCCGGGCCTTGTGCCAACAGTATGATCGGTGGACAACGCCATAACCATCAGTTCGGGCAGTTCAACACCGGGCTTATTTTCATAATCCTTCAGCTCCTTTATAAATGCAGAAGCCCTCACCTGGTCAGTTATTCTTAATTCATCCGATCCCGGGTAATTTTGTGATAACATGGGCCTTACCCTGGAAATGGTGCTGGTATTGTAAAACTTAAAAGGCAGCCCGGCTTTATAATCGTTGTAAATATTTGTCCAGTTTAGCTTTTGATCAAAGTGCGGTTTCGATGCTTCGCCGTATATTCTCACTGTTTTGCCGTGATCGGCGGCATTGTTCCATATAAACCCGTTCGCATCATAAACAAGCGCATCTTCCTGCACATGAGGATAACTGCGGAACCAGGCACGGACATTCTTTTCCACATAGTCAGTCACCATGGCGGCATCCGTCCATTGATGCCCTTCTGCCGAACATTTCCCTGAGGCATAATAATTATCAAGCAATAAAAAATCTTTTGCAATCCGATGCTGGTTTGGGGTTATGCTATCCCCATAAATACACAAAGATGGCGTACCATTGCCCTGTGTCATATCGCCTAAAACCTGGTCATACGTGCGGTTTTCTTTAATTATGTACAGCACATGCTTAAAAACTGATGGCTCACCAATGCGGTCGGGAATAGGCTTTGGCGCGATATTTTTACGTGGCATCAATTGCGCTATCTCTTCCCTGAAAGTAAGGTTAAGCTTTTTTACACGCCCGGTATATTGTCTTAAAAGTTGGTTGCCAGGAAGGGGAATAACTGATATTGTTGCTTTTTGATGGTGCGAGTTATAGGCTGTAACATCGACAGGTACTTCATCTGTTCTAAATTCTTTAGTGCTTATCCTTGAGCCTTCGCCTTCGAGGTTGGTTACAAATAAAGTGTTGCCGTCCAGCAGCAAGCCGCCCGGGTAAGCTTCAGTTGGTATGAAGCCATTTACATTGGTTTTGCCTGTTCCGTTGGCAGAAGAGCTTGACCCCAGTTTTATTACTGCAACCGCGTTATCAAGCCCATTTGCGGCATACAAGGTTGTCCCATCGTCACTAATGGCCAAAGCGTTGGGCGAATCGCCGATAAACCCATTTTTACCCGGAATAAGTTGAACAGTTATGGTTTCAGTGACCTTGAGTGTATGTGCATCTATTACCGAAACATTATCGCTGTTGGCATTTGCAACGTATAAAAAGCGGCCGTCCTTACCGGCTATAATGGCATTTGGATGCAAGCCTACCGGTATTTCTTTTATAACATTTCCATTTTCAGCTTCAAAAACTTGTACCGTTCCTTCGGCTGTCGCCCCTGTTTTAGGGTCGATATAAGTGCTGCCGTATGGAACGCCGGCAGTTTCCCTGCCCGCCGCATTAGCGGCCGGCATATGGCCGCCCCAGTTGGATACAAAAATTTGTTTCCCTATCGATGCAAGTCCATACGGGGCAACTCCGGTTGGTTTTGTCCAGATGGTTTCTTTGGTTTTAAGATTTATTTTAACAATTTGGTTATTACCGTTTAAAACCACATATAAATAGTCGGCGCCATTTTCGGTATTAATAATAAGCTCGTTTGGCAGGGCCATGGGCGATGGCGCTAATGGGTCAAAGATGAGAGCGTTTTGAATGCTGATCTTTTGACCGTCCCAAATGGCCTGCATCACATACGAACGGCGGGCGTCGGCGGCGCTCCAGAAGATTTGTTTATCGTTACCTGTATTCCGCACTTTTAAACCCGAATAAGTGCTCATCAATCCACGGTATTGTTTATCATCATTGTATGACCAATTTGCAATAACTTTGCTTTCTGTGGTATCTATTAAGGTAATACCATAACGGTCTTCAACGGCTAAAATAGTGGTTTGCGGTATCAGTTTTATATCAAGACTATGATTTTCAAAGCGCGGGTCGCCAAAACTGATCACTTTTCCGGCGGGCTCAATTAAACGGTTGTATGGCATCATAACAGGCAATACTTTGTTTGTTAGCGTACTATCATCATAGGCGCTATGCATATTTACTTGTTCCTGATCATGATGTCCGTTATTTTTTGTAAGGGATTGACATACCGCGAAGAAGGGCATCAGTAAAATAGCTAAAATAAGTACCGGTTTTTGCTTTTTCATTTTATTATTTACTTAATTTACGGGCTAAATTAACGTATTTGTATTAAGGCAATATTATTTTATTTTATGGACCAGGAACTTTTTAAATCGGTTGATGAATACATCAGCAACTTGTTTGGCTATGAAGACAGCGTTTTGAAAGATGCGCTGAAGGCAATGGAAAAGGCCGGTATACCGGCAATAAGCATCTCACCCAACCAGGGCAAATTTTTACAGCTTTTAGCCCGGTTAAGCAATGCGAAAAAAATATTAGAGATTGGCACCTTAGGCGGCTACAGCACCATTTGGCTGGCCAGGGCACTCCCCGATGAAGGCTATTTGCTGACGCTGGAACTAGAGCAATCCCATGCAGACGTGGCGCACAAAAATATTACTAAAGCCGGTCTTGACGCTATTGTGGACATAAGGGTTGGCAAGGCGCTTGACCTGTTACCGCTTATTGAAGCAGAAGAAATAGGCCCCTTCGATATGATCTTTATAGACGCCGATAAACCGCCATATACCGAATATTTTGAATGGGCATTAAAGCTATCGAGGCCTGGAACCTTAATTGTTGCCGACAATGTGATACGTGAAGGTAAAGTTCTGGATGATAATTGTACTGATGGCAGTGTAATAGGTGTTGGAAGATTTAATAAAGCCCTTGCCGAAAATAAGCAGGTAACTGCGACGATTATACAAACTGTAGGGAGCAAGGAACACGATGGAATGGCGATAGCGGTTGTAAATTCTTAATGAATATTTCAAGTGCCGGATATTTGTCCGCAAATTCTCATATTACCAAAATATAATAAAACTGATCCTCATTAAATCTGTTAACATAAATATAATATTGACTTTATATCTTAATAATATAACTTCGTTGAAAAATTTATCATATTATGAAAACAGATAGCGTTAAATCTAATAAAAAAAGAGTTAGAGATGACATAAAATTAAGCCTGATCACAGAACTCAAAGCTATCACCAGCAAATTTGGCGAGGTCTCGGCAAAATTGAATAAAGAGATCAACAGGAGCGCTAAAAAATTAGCCAAAAAAATCTCAAAACAGATGAAAATTGAGGAATCTGTTATTTCAGAGCAAGCACAGGCGTCAAAACCAGCGCAGGCACAAGAAACTGCACAGGCGTCAAAAGCAGAGCAGGCGCCAAAAACAGTACAAGCGTCAAAAACAATGCGCACACCAAAACCGGCACAAGCATCAAAACCAGGGCAATCATCAAGAACAACACAGGCGCCAACAGCGAATAAGGCTTCTAAACCCGGCAATAAAGGAGTAAATATTAAAAGTATATAAATCTTATTTCTAAAAAATACAGCATCTTTAGTTTCACAAAAAACGGAACCCCGGGCATATAACTTACCTGGTTTGCCGGGGCTGTTTCTCCTTTCAATTGCGTTACGTACGCAAACTGCGATTCATCCCATTGCCGGTTGAAAAGATTTTCAATGGCAACACCCATTTCATATCTTTTTTGTGTATAATTTATTGCAAGGTCGGTAATGAAATAGCCTCTTGCGGTCAATGTATAATCGCTGTTTGCCGCCTTGTTGTGTAGGTATCTGTAACTTATTCCGCCATTTATTCCATTTTTTAATCTGAAATCCAATGCAGCCGTACTGGTAAAAGTCGGGGCCAAGGGAACATGATCATGTCCTTTTAAACTATCAATATAGCTTGGCCTGGCAAAATTACCGTTCAGGCTTGCAAATAACCAACCGATAAACTGATAACGTGCCGATAGATCGATCCCCAACCTCAAGTATCAAATACTGTTCCTCTAATGTTCTTTGGTTGTGAGAACGCAAAGGTGCAGATGAATGAATGAATTTCTTCACAACGAGGATGGCGTTTTAAGCACGTAATTTTAAGCGCCTACCTAGTTTATCGTAATGGGGATTTAATTAGAAATTTAATTCCTGCCGGTGACAATAAACTCAGAAAATATTTTTTAATCCTGTAAATCCGTCCGCCGCTGGGTTGCGTATCTTATCAAAACCACGAATTGCAATTAACACATGAACTTATATCTTAAAAAAATCAAAAATGAAAAAGACAAAACTTATTATCGCAGCTGCTGCCATGGCTTTAATGCTTGCCGGCGGCATCTTATGGGCATCAGACCATGCTGATGCGCCTAATGTGAAAGGTAAGAGCACCGACATTACAGACTTGTATGTGTTCCAGGGAGCTAATGCCGACAATCTTGTTTTTGTTGGAAACGCGCAGGGGCTAATGAGCCCGGCAACGACAAAAACTGCATCGTTCAATGAAAACACCATCATTGAATTTAAAATTGACAATAATGGCGACAATGTCGAAGACCTTGTAATTCAATGCGTTTACCGGGATCACAGGATGTATATTTATGGCCCTGTGAAACCCGCACAAACCGGCTTGTCCAGCACTGTAGTAGGTAACGCTTCAGTAATAGTACCTGTTACGCCTTACACCGCGGCATCTCCAATCGTAGCAACATCAAAAGACGGCATCATGGCCTTTGCAGGGCCGCGTGATGACCCATTCTTTTTTGACCTTGATCAGTTCCACAAAATTACAGGCGGGACTGCTACAGGCTTTAACAATCCGGGAACTGACACCTTTGCAGGCACCAACGTTATGAGTGTTGTAGTTGAGGTTCCAAAAAAATTATTGAACAGCACAGGCAAAATAGGTGTTTGGTTAAGAACAGCACAAAATCACTAATCCCAATCAAAAAAATCAAGATCATGAAAAAGAATTTAATATACACTATAATTGGATTTTGCGCACTAACATTTGTGTTAGGTGCATGTAATAAAGATAACGGCGTCGGAATATCAGATCCTAACACCGGCAAAGTATTCTCGATTCCGGGCGACCAAGTGGGACGTCCGGGTATTGCGACTGTTTTTGTAGCTTTAGCTGACAGGGATAACTTTAATGCAACCATACCTTCTGTAATGGCGGCCGCATATCAGCCTAAATTCCAGGCTCAGTTACAGGCTTATAATGGCGGCGCCTTCACAACCAATATTTTAGGTTTAAATGCCGCACAATTTACAGGTGTTTTAGCAACCGACGTATTGAATGTTTCTACCACAGGCAAAACCACTTATTACGATGGAACAAATGTACTTACCGGCAGAATGCTGACAGATGATGTGATTGATGTAAGTTTGATTTTGGTTTTTGGCGGACCCACAGGCACTTCAAATCCAACTTTAACATCAGACCATGTTGATCATAATGATAAGCCATTTTTAACTTCATTTCCTTACGAGGCCGCTCCCTGGTAATGTTGTTTCTATAGTTGACGATTGCGAAGGCCGGGGTTATCTCCGGCTTTTGTTTTCGATAGTCCATAGACCCTGGTCGATGGCCCATAGCGGGACGTTAAGGATATTGGCGCTTTTTACTATCGACCATGGTCTATCGACTATGGACTAAAAATTAATAAGAATTAAGACCATACACCCTCATGAAACTTAATTTCAGCAAATCATTTCTTCATTACAGCCGTACAGCCGGTATCGCGCTAATGTTATTACTCATTAGCCAGCCGCTTTGGGCCCATGTTGTTGTAGGCGAACTGGAGAAAATGTCAAAATCCCATGCAGCCTTTGTGTATCTCGGCCTGGGTTACAAGCATATACTTCCATTAGGCTTCGACCATATTTTATTTATCCTTAGCCTGTTTTTATTAAGCCCTAAGTTAAAACCGGTTTTGTGGCAGGCCACCGCTTTTACCGTTGCGCATTCCGTAACACTTGGGCTTGCCATGTACCATGTAATTACACCGCCAGCAAAGATCGTAGAGCCTGTGATAGCGCTATCCATTATGTATGTGGCATTGGAAAATATTTTCTCCCCAAAGCTTAAAACCTCACGTATCGGTGTAGTCTTCTTATTCGGATTAGTGCATGGGATGGGGTTTGCGGGCGCTTTAGGGCATTTAGGTTTACCAAAGGATGCTTATCTTACCTGCCTGGTAATGTTTAATTTAGGCGTCGAATTAGGGCAGTTGACCGTAATTTTAGCTGCATACTTTTTATTGGCGAGGTATTTCGGCCATAAACCTTATTACCGCAAAAAGATGGTAATACCTTTATCAGCAATTATTACTGTAATTGCCGGTTTTTGGACTATACAAAGATTATTCTTCTAAATTAGCCTCCAGGTCTTTTTCCATATCCGGACTCAGGTCGTATTTGTTTTTTTCGGCAGCTTTAAAAAACTCACCCGCGTTATATCCCTTATCCATCCCTTTCATCATTTTGCCCATGTAATAAAGCTCGAGCCCTTCCAAAGGCCGGCCGGAAACATATTGTTCAAATACTTTGTAAGCCGCAGCATTTTTATTGTTTACAAACAAAGTGTAGGCATACCATGCATAGGTTTGCGGTGTGGCGCGGTTATTTAACTCGTTTTTTGCAAGCTCTTCTGCCTTAGCAGGATCATGCAAAATACCGGTATAAAGCTCGATCAAATACTTGTTATACATTTTGCCGTAAACAGTATCGGTTGATTTTGCTGCAAATTCAGTCGCATATTTCTTTTCCGATGCTTTATCATCCTTTTCCTGAGCCAGCTGATATAGCTTGAATAAGGGATCCGGGAGTTTGTTTTTTGTTAATACAAACCTGAATATTTTTTCGGCAGGAGCATCGTTTTTGTCATGTACCAAAGCAATCCAGCCCAAACCAAGCATGCTGTGAAAATCCGCACTGTTTAAGCGAATACATTCCTTGTACAAATCACCTGCCTTTTGCAGGTCGCCGGCGTGTATGTAAAGGTCGCCAGCGTTTGATAAAGCTATATCCTGCAGATATGGGATATGTTTTTCCAGGTTGGCAGCTTTTAACATGCCGCTGATGGCGCTGTCGATATTAGCTTTAAAATGATCCATCTTTGACCGTCTGAAATAGTAACTGTAATCATTATCTTTTTTTAACTGTCTTAAATAAAATGAGGCATTGTCGTACCTTCCCAATTCAAAATTCACATCAAACGAAAGCGTATTTGTCGTAAAGCCGTCAATACCAATTTTTTCTGCCTTTTGGAGCAGGGTATCAGCCTGTATAAAATGATGCTGCAGCATGGCAGATGATGTTAAGGCAACAAATGGCCCTGGTAAAGTATTGTTATAGGTTTTATTAACGTTTTTCAAAATAGATTCGGCCAGTTTTACATCATTAATGTCGCCAAACTGGTGAAATCTGGTGATAAGCGTAGAAGCGTACTTTGATTCGTTTACCTGGCGCGGCTGTTTTGGATCGATCCTACTCTTCCAGAATTGCATATCTTTCTCATTATCAATTACCTGCGTAGGTATTGTATAATGATTTATCAAGCTGTCAACATAATTGTTACCGACTATTTGCGAATTTTTATTTTTGCAGGAAACCAAAAGTGTCGCAAGGCAAATTGCGGGAATGAAATATTTCATATAAAAGTTTTTGATAAGAGATACGTAAATATATCTGCGGCGGTTTAAAAATGCTAAATTTAAAAAATGAAAGAAATAAAAGCCATCATCAGCGGTTACGATAAAATTGATTGGAGAAACAGCCATGCGGCATTGGCAACCGTTGTAAGAGTGGAGGGCTCATCTTACCGCCGTACAGGCGCAAGGATGCTGGTGACCGATGATGGCGTTTGGGTAGGAGGGATAAGCGGCGGCTGCCTGGAAGGCGATGCATTGAAACGTGCCCGCTTAGCCATCACAAGATCAGAACCATCATTAATAACTTATGATACTACAGAAGATGATACCTATCAAATTGGTGTGGGCCTAGGCTGTAACGGTATTATAGATGTGTTGTTTACGCCGCTGCAGTTTCAAAATAAAAATAACCCTGTGGAAGTTTTAAAAACATGCGTAGCAGCAAACAGGCAAACCCATGTACTGATTACGATAACCGGTCTTGAAGGAAAATGGGGGAATATAAATGCCGGAGATGTAATTCAATACAACGGGACTGAAAGCCTTGATGTCTTTGATGATGCCGAACTGGAAAAGCAACTGGGTAAAAAAATAAGCCTTCAAATTGAAAACAGCAAATCAATGCCCGCGCAGTTTGAACATGCCGATGGCAGAAAGCTGTCGGTCTTCGTTGAGATATTATTACCCGAAATTCATTTGGTTTTAATGGGGCATCAGTATGATATTTATCCGCTTGCCAGGCTTACAAAAGAGATTGGATGGCAGGTGACCATGGTTTCTAATCCCTTAAAAATAAATTCAAAGTTTTCGGGTACTGTTGATGCGATTTTTGGGTACGACCAATTAAGTGAAATACATATTGATAAATACACAGCAATAGTTTTAATGTCGCACGATTATAAAACCGATAAGATAAATTTGCCCAGAGCCCTAAATACAAGTGCTTTCTATGTGGGGATGCTGGGCCCAAAGGTGCGGTCGGAAAAGATCTTTAATGAATTGACCGATGAAGGTACGGCCATAAATGACGAAAACATGGAACGTATTTATGCACCTGCAGGTTTGGATATCGGCGCAATAAGTCCGGAAGAAATAGCTTTATCAATAATTGCCGAAATAAAAACAGTTTTTTCAAAAAGAGAAGGCGGATTTTTGAAGCTAAGGCAGACGGCCATTCATGAAAGAAATTATTAAGTTAGTCCGAAAGTCAGTAAAGTCCGAAAAGTCGGAAAGAAGCTGCAACTGCCGTTTCGCAAAAAGCATACCCATATAGAAGAATACACATGAATGAATACATCAATTAAAAATATCTTAAAAAACGATCACGATATAAAAGTTAACGGCAGTTTATGGCTTGAATCTGCTGATGGTCATTTTTTTGGACCGGGCCCGGTAGAGTTATTGGAACACATCGCCGCAACCGGATCAATCAGGATGGCGGCAAAAGAAATGAATATGTCGTACAAAAAAGCCTGGGCATTAGTTAATTCATTGAATGAGCAAACTGCCATCCCTGTTGTTATACCCCAAATCGGCGGCAAAAAAGGCGGCGGATCAACTATCACCAATGAAGCTATCGAACTGATTAAATACCACCGCCTTTTAAGACAAAGATTTGCAGATTTTTTGGAGAAGGAAACCAAACTGTTGAAAACTTAAAAAACATTAAATTTTATTTTTTTGCAATTCGTTATATCTTTGAAGATATAACGATAAATTTCCAGATGTGAAAAAACATTTACCTGCTAACTTAGCGAGAACTGCAAACCGGCCTGTTTGGCAAATCATCTTCACCATAATTATAATTGCGATATTATTTGTCCCCCGCCATTTATTTGCCCAAAAAATGCACGCGGGACCGTCAGACACAACAAAAATTATAGTGAAACCAACTTATCCCAAAGTGTATGGCTATTTAAGTTTCATTTTGCCTCTCGAGACCTATAGCAGCGGTAACTTTACGGGCAATTTCAACGGTACCACGAGCATTGGGTTCCCCATAGGTGTAAACGTGCTCTACTCAGATAAATTTGGTTTTAGTTATGAGTTTACACCAACAATAAAAGCATCAGGTGCAGGCAGCAAAATGAGTAACCTGTTATTTGATCCCGGCACCATGTTCCGCTTTAAGTATGGGTTTACTATTATTTCCCGCCTGGCTTTTGAAACTTCAGGCCGTTATGGTTTCACACCGGTATTTAACCAGGTATATGCCCAAACAAAAAACGTAAATTATTTTGTGGCCTTGTCGCTCCCCGCCAGGTTTGGTAATAACGAGCCTTCATCAATCGGTTTGAATTTACAGATAGGGTTTATTTTTAATTAATTGTTGCCGATCATTTATTTAAATGAGGAAGATCATATTCTCTATTGTTGTCATTGAATACTTTTGATAAACTGTTTGCTTTCAATTCAATTGCTTTGTATAGGTAGTATGATTTTTAAGCTGGATTTTATAAATATAAAAATCTGCATAGATGAGTGAATTTGACAGATATAACCCCGAACTATGGAAGTGGGGAACATTTTATTATAATCCGCAGGATCCAAAGCTAATAGTATCGAGATATGATGGATTAGTTATTCTTTTAACTATGCTCACAGGGTATCTTATTTTGTTACCGGCATTCTAATAATCATCTTTATAGGTTTTGTACTATATATGGCATTTTGAATATAAATTTTTTTTATAAATCAGATTGCACCCTGCCGAATGGACAAATTATTTGAAAGTGGTGATGGAGAAGGTTTTGGCCCTTACATGGCCGCATTCAAAGTGAATAACCGGGTAATTGTGCATAAGTTATAGACGAAGTTTAGCTTAAAACAATGATTAATTATTTTTATTTTTACTGATTAATGAATCCAGTCATTAATAACGCCAACTAATAAATTATAGGTGAAACCTACAGACGACAAAAATTCGGAATACTTCCACAAGGTAGTGGATTGTCAATATGCCTGCCCCGCACACACTCCAGTACCTGAATACATCAGGTTAATAGCAGCAGGAAAATATACCGAAGCCTACATGATAAACTGGGAGTCCAATGTTTTCCCGGGCATACTCGGCCGCACCTGCGACCGTCCGTGCGAACCTGCATGCCGGCGCGGAAGGATTGAAGAACAACCTGTTGCCATTTGCCGCCTCAAGCGTGTAGCTGCCGACAATAAAGACGATGTGAAGTCGCTTATGCCAAAGGCGCCGTTTGAAAAAAATGGTAAGCGCATTGCACTGATCGGCGGAGGGCCGGCATCGCTGACGGTAGCCCGTGACCTTGCCCCACTTGGTTATGAGATCCATTTGTACGACGATCAGTTTGCCGGGGGAGGAATGATGCGCACCCAGATCCCTTCATTCCGCTTACCAGCTGATGTGCTGAACGAAGAGGTTGATTATATACTGGATATGGGCATTCACACCCAATTCAAAACTTACGTATCAAGCCTTAAAGAAATCCTTGACAAGAGATATGATGCTGTTTTTGTGGGTACCGGTTCCCCGAAAGGGCGCGACTTAATTATTCCGGGCCGCCAGGAAGGGGCCGAAAATATACATATAGGAGTTAACTGGCTGGCAAGTGTGGCATTTGAGCATACCCATAAAATAGGCAAAAAAGTTATAGTTCTTGGGGGTGGTAATACTGCCATGGATTGCTGCCGCACCTCGCGCCGCTTAGGCGGTGAAGATGTAAAAGTGGTGGTACGGAGCCCTTTTAAAGAAATGAAAGCCTCGCCATGGGAAAAAGAGGATGCTATGCACGAGGATATCCTTATCCTCGACAATCATGTTCCAAAGGAATTTGTGGTTGAAAACGGTAAGCTGAAGGGAATGACCTTTGAAAAAGTAGAGGCCGTATTTAACGAAAAAGGCAAACGAACGCTGGTACCAACCTCTGAGCCCGAGGTATTTATAGAAGCTGATGACGTGCTGGTAGCTATAGGCCTGGAAAACAGCTTCACATGGATAGAAAAGGAAACAGGCGTAGCATTTGACCAATGGGGGATGCCAGTTGTAGATGCGGTAACTTTCCAGTCAACCAATAAAAACGTTTTCTTTGGGGGCGATGCCGCCTTTGGGGCAAAAAATGTGATCACTGCTGTGGCACACGGGCACCAGGCTGCTATCTCCATCAATCTTTACTGCAAGGAAAAAGCTCTTACAGAAAGGCCATCGCCATTTACCAACCTGGTAAGCCAGAAAATGGGTATCCATGAATGGAGCTACGATAATGAAGTAGAAAACGACCTACGCTATGCGGTCCCTCATGCTCCTAAAAAAGTTACGTTATCCGATCGTAAAATTGAAGTAGAGCTGGGGTTTGACATACAGACAGCTATAAAAGAAGCCCGGCGCTGCCTCAACTGCGATGTGCAGACGGTGTTTGCAAAAGACAAGTGTATTGAGTGTGACGCCTGCGTAGATATATGCCCCACATCATGCATCACTTTTACCATGAATGGTGAAGAAGAAGATTTAAGAACCCGCCTGAGAGCGCCCGCGTTAAACATAACCCAGGATCTTTACGTATCAG
Source organism: Mucilaginibacter sp. (assembly GCA_036758125.1). Classification (GTDB taxonomy): domain Bacteria; phylum Bacteroidota; class Bacteroidia; order Sphingobacteriales; family Sphingobacteriaceae; genus Mucilaginibacter. The sequence goes on along the minus strand of DAIOXE010000024.1, from coordinate 62,894 downwards.
ATACGCTGCCCACAAAACGGGTGATGGTAAAAGATGAGGATGTGTGCCTGCATTGCGGGCTGTGCGCCGAGCGCTGCCCTACATCAGCATGGGATATGCAGCAATTTTTATATAAGGTTACCAAAGCATGTTAAAACAATGGGTAAAAGTAAAGTAAATAATTTTGTAGTACGTTTTGCAAATGTGAATGGTACCGGTTCTGCAAGCGCCAACTATCTTTTTGCCAAGGCAATTTTCAGGATGGGGATACCGGTTACTCCTAAAAATATTTTTCCATCAAATATTCAAGGCTTACCAACCTGGTACGATGTGCGGGTAAGTGAAAAAGGTTACCTCGGCAGGCGTGAAGGCGTAGATTTGATGGTTTGTGTTAATCCGCAAAGCATGCCCGACGATGTGCAATCCGTAAAAAGCGGCGGATACTTTTTGTATGACAGTACTAAAACACTGCATCCCGAATTAATACGTGAAGACATAAACTACATCGGGGTGCCGTTAATGGAAATATGCCTCCGCGAATTTACTGATCCGCGCCAGCGGCAATTGTTTAAAAATATCATCTATATAGGCGCCTTGTCTGCTTTGCTCGGTATAGAATTTGAAGTGCTGGAACAACTGCTTACCGAACAGTTCAATGGCAAAGAGAAACTTATAGCGCCAAACATAAAGTCATTAAAACTTGGTATACAATATATTCATGACTATTATCCCTATCCATTGGATATGCGGCTGGAAAGGCGCGACCTTATAGGCGACAAGATTATGATTGATGGCAACGCAGCCTGCGGCCTTGGCGCCGTTTATGGCGGCGCTACAGTAGTTGCATGGTATCCTATCACACCTTCCACTTCAGTAGCGGAGGCATTTGAAATGTATGCCCAAAAGATGAGGATTGACAAAGAAACCGGGAAGAAAAATTATGCTATTATACAGGCTGAAGATGAACTGGCTGCGATTGGAATGGTGATTGGCGCCAACTGGAACGGGGCACGGTCATTTACTGCTACCAGCGGGCCGGGACTTTCATTGATGAATGAATTTTTAGGCCTGGCCTATTTTGCCGAAATACCGGCTGTATTGATAGACGTACAGCGTACCGGCCCATCAACCGGGATGCCTACGCGTACCCAGCAGTCGGACATAACGCTGGCAGCCTATGCTTCGCACGGCGATACCAAACAGGTGTTACTTTTCCCCTCTACTCCAAAAGAATGTTTTGAAATGACAGCTGGCTCCTTTGACCTGGCGGAACTATTGCAGACACCCATAATAATATTGAGCGACCTGGACCTGGGTATGAACGACCATCTATCGGAGCCTTTTGAATGGAACGATAAACGAAAATATAACCGGGGGAAAGTGCTCAATGCTCAAGAGCTTGAAGAATTGCCTCATTTCGGCCGTTACCAGGATGTAGATGGCGATGGGATTACCTACCGCACGATCCCCGGCACGCATCCTACCAAAGGTTCATTTTTCACCCGCGGAACATCGCGCGATGAAAATGCTGCTTACACAGAAGACGGCACAGTTTATGCCCGCAATATGGACAGGCTGCTAAAGAAATGGGAAACTGCGAAAGACACAGTACCTGCGCCCTGCCTGTACCAGAAAGAAAATAAAAGCCCCTATGGTATTGTGTTTTTTGGCACTTCAACGTATTCAGCAGAAGAGGCATTGGACATCATGGGCCTGGGAAGTGTCTCTTTTGACGCCATGAGGCTAAAGGCTTCTCCTTTTAATAAAACAGTTGAAGATTTTATTAATGCTCATGAAAAAGTATTTGTAATAGAGCAAAACCGTGATGGCCAAATGCGCAGCTTGCTGATAAATGAACTGAATGCAGACCCGCAAAAATTGATTTCTGTGTTAAACTATGATGGCATGCCCATTACAGCGCATACTATTACAACACAGATCAACAAAAATTTAACCCCGGCAAAAACCCTTATATACCACCAGTAAAAAGATCGTTATGACTTATATACGTTCAAAATTCCGCCACCCCGGTTTACCAAAAAATGAGCTGGGATATACCACCCGTGAGTACGAAGGTGCGATATCCACATTATGTGCAGGCTGTGGGCATGATTCTATAAGCGGTTGCATTATACAGGCTTGTTACGAAATGTCGATTGCGCCGCACCGCATAGCAAAATTATCGGGCATCGGGTGTTCATCCAAAACACCAACCTACTTTCTCGGCAATTCGCATGGCTTTAACTCCGTACACGGCAGAATGCCCTCGGTAGCTACCGGCGCCAATATGGCCAACCGCGATCTGCTTTATATAGGCGTATCAGGCGACGGCGATACGGCTTCCATCGGGATGGGTCAGTTTGTGCATGTTATCCGCCGTAACCTTAACATGGTTTATATTGTGATGAACAACGGCTGTTACGGCCTTACCAAAGGACAGGACTCGGCCACTGCCGACGAAGGCTCAAAAAGCAAGAAAGGATCGGCTAACCCTTTCGAGCCCGTTGACCTTGCAGGCCTGGCCCTTGAGTTGGGGGCCTCCTTTGTGGCCCAAAGCTTTTCGGGCGATAAAGAACAGTTGATCCCCCTGATAAAAGCGGCAATAGACCACCCTGGTTTTGCATTTATAAACGTTATTTCTCCCTGTGTTACTTTCAATAATAACCCAGGCTCAACAAAATCATACGATTATGTGCGCCAGCACATGGAAGAAACAGCTACCGTAGATTTTGTACCTGCAAAAAAAGAAATCACAACCAATTACCAAAAAGGCACAGGAACTGACATAAGGATGCACGATGGTTCTTTTATTCACCTGGAAAAGCTTGCCGAAAGCCTAAGTCCTTACGACAGGCTGGCCGCTATGAATGCCCTCCAAAACGCCAGGAACAAAGATGAGATACTCACAGGCTTGCTCTATATTGAACCGCAATCAACTGACCTGCACCATACCTTGCACACATCAGACAGGCCGCTGAATAGTTTGGGCCAGGCAGAGTTATGCCCGGGAAGCGCAGTGCTTGAGGAAATTAATGCGGAGTTGAGGTGAGCGACTCCCATAACGTATTTCCGGGAATAAGCAGCTTGTATATAATGGCAAATTAATTTAACTTTGTTTTTAATCAGATTAACAGGAATATCTTAGTTGAGAATAAGGCTATGACACAGGTGGTTTTAAACATAAACAGCAAGAAAAAATGGAATGCCATAAAAACCATTTTAGAGGCGATGAATATAGATTATATGACCCAGGAGACAAAAATGAATGAAAGAGAACTGGAGTTATTACGTCAGGCTGAAAATGATAAAGAAAATGGCAGCGTAAACACGTATACTAACCACCGTGACATTTTAGGCCGGTAATGATCAGCGAAGTCGTTTATACGGAAACCTATAAAATTACTTTAACCGCACTGGTCAATAATGTAGAAAAGTCTTACGGGGCATCGTCTGCGGAAAAACTATTAGACAGAATTGATGGTATTGTCGAAAAAATTGTTATAAACCCATATCTCTATCAAGCTATCCCTGTGGATACCCGGTTCCGAAGAGCTGTCATTTCCCGTCAAACTTCATTAGTTTATGAAGTCACGGAAACAAAAATCATCCTTTTATATATTTTTGATAACAGGCAGGAGCCTTTTTGGACCTAATGTTTCTAAAAATGTGGTTTTTGTCCCTAAAGGAGTCGGTCACAAGCGACGTGTGCTGCAAAGCCCTTTAAAAATCATTTATTAATTTAAGCGGGACGCTTAAATTGCTGGCATTCAAGCGAAACACGGGCGAGGGAATTTATAATTGATCGCTATCTGATTGCACGATCGATGGAATAACAATTTCATCAAAAGAAAACCGTTGGATAAAGGTATTGTGGGTTTTGAAGGTGGCCATATTTACTTGAAGCAAAGTATGATAAGTGGAGTTATCTGATAAGGCAACATATAATTCCTTTTTTAACTGACTCACTTCGGCAGGTGATTTTTCGGGTCCCTGGAGAAATATGCTTAATGGCTTTTCTTCCTTTTTATAGCTGTGCATGTAATTGACAAAATATTGCACTATTTTTCTGTAGCGACCATTATAAAGCGCTACTAGAAACATTAACACTAGAAACTCATGTTCTTCTTGATTTGCTATGTATGTCAGACCTTCATGCGCCCTAACAATCTGGTAAATATTGACAAAACGTTTGATGGCACGAGGATTATCGCCCAAAACCACCGACATATCTTCCATCAGTTCGATCTCCCTTTTGGAAAGTCTTAACCGTTCTTCTTTAACATGGGCAAGTTGCGTGGTTTCTGCCGAGGTATTTTCGTCTTTGTTTTTTTCGCTCGCATTTGCAGCTTCGCGATCCTTAACTATAGGGCTATCATCATCATAGATCGCTGCATCAGGCTCAAAATCAAAAGCATTGGAAGGCTGACTCAGCGCCCGGATCATTTTTCTTACACTCCGATTACTAGCCATTTTTAAATGAAAGGGCACCTGAAATATTTTTTCAAGATAATCGGAAGGGTCAATTTGGTCTTCTGAAACTTCTAAAAACTGTGAACTGTAACGACGTAGCAGTGCATTTTTTACCCAGCGCCGATCAACCCCGACAACCACAATAAAGAGCGGGAATGCCATTAGCAAATTGACAGCCTCAAGAACTTCGACGACCCGATCCTCTGGGCATCGATCTAAATCATCAATATATAAGATGATTCGCTGCAGCGGGTGGTCAAAGTTGGCCAAGAAATCTTGATGTTTATTCTCTCGGTTGTGTTCATAGAACAGATCACTCAGCGCTTCAAAATCACGCCGGATAACGGAAACTATGCCTAGATGTTGTTGGTAATCCTCGCTGATTGTGCGTTTAGCAATAAAATGATAGAGGGCCTCAGTTGACAGGGCATGTTCTTTTTTATATTCCAGAACAACTTTCTTTTTCTCTTTCTCCTTGATTAAGCTATCAATTTCAGTGATTTGTCGTTCAGAAGCAGCAATGGCGGCAGTTAGTTTCTTCTCTTCTTTTGAAAAGTTGAATTCTGCATCTTTTAGGGCAGTATCGTATTCTCCTTTTATTTTCCAAAGCGAAACAACAAGCGGCTGCAATTGTCGGTAAGTGCGCTTAATCAAATGTAACACTGGTAGGGCAGCACCCAGCAATCGCACCATTGCATTTAGCGGCGGGAATGTAAAATCACTTCCCTTTATTTTGCTGATCAGCCAGTTTAAGCCTTTCGGTGCATAATAAACAACCAGCACAACGGTGATCAACCACAACAAATTAGATACGATTTTTTTCCTGCTGAAAAATATTTTAATATAGGTGACCGTGCTTTTCACTTGCTGTAAGGCTACTTTGGGGTCATCTAGGTATTCTTCCGGGATGATTTCTCCAATTGCTTGTCCTGCAGCAGTTATGGCAGGATTAGCTTCAAATGCTGATTTGATTCTCTCTTTAATCTTAAACTTTTCATTTACCTCATTCACAACTTTGGAGTAGGAATCTATGTCCAACTCCTGTCTCTTGGTTGCTAAGCCTTCAACCAATTTCTCCTTTTGTTCAATCAATTTTTGAATGTTATTAATTACTACCTCCTGTTCTTTTTTAATCCGGTCGACTTCCAGATAATTTAGGGATAGCTGCTCCATCAATGAAGCCTTGATTGTTTCAACTTCCATGTCGGCTTTTTTATTGGCACCTATATATACATTTAAACCATCGAGAATCTTGCTGACAATGCTAGCCCATAAATTAGAATCCAAATATGACCATGCATTGAAATGAATTTGCGCGATTCCGCTGCAATACATGTTATCCCCCGTATGCGAAAAATATGTCACTCTATCCCTCAGTTTTTTAATAAAAAAACTTTTCCCTGTACCCCATTTGCCAAACAGCGCCACTGCTAGCGGTGGTTTGAATGTATCCGCGGCCATAATTTTGGCGAATGCATTGATATCATCTCGGATGTCTAGATAATCCTCGCCATCATCCGAATCGCTGGTCAGCTCTGCAACTTTGGAAGACTGTGACTTTAAATCCGGCTGCAAACCGGATTTACGTATAATATTTACGTAAAATGGTTCATGTAATGTATCAAACCAGCGTTTAATTTCAGGATCGGCCCCACCATCAACAAACCATGTATTTACATGGGCAAGTGCCTCGTCATTATAGTCTATAAGTCCCTTACGTTTGAGATTTTTTAAGAATATAACACCCTCATCAGTTTCGTTGGTAGTATTTCGTGATTTTGGATCAGGTTTGATAAAATTGTTTATCATAAACGATTCAACATCTGCTTGGCTTGCTAAGAAATTAAGAAAATCATTTTCGAGTTTTTCGTCACCTGTTTCTATGGCTAACATGCCCTCTGATGTTAATTGAAATTCCCATGAATTGTCCATCTTTAAATTAATAAGCCTTTTTTTAAGAAGTTCCCTCTTTAAATGTTCTTGCTTATCAATCTCATAATCGTTCCATAGCGTATCAATGATATTTACATACGGCTTGTATCTGGCCTCCCTGCGTATAAATTTTAGGGTTTCCAGTATTATTGCGTCATCGGTCATAAAAGGGTTGATTAGGTAACTTAAAACTATGAATAAGTTTTTATTAATCTGCAACTCTTGGCATATCTTCTAGACTTTCTCCCCACTGGTCAAACTTTAGCAAGGCGTAGCTTTGTCCTAATAGATTCTAAGCTTTCAGCTTCACCCCACAAAAGGGCATCGTTTTGTCGCAAAACACCCATGATTACGTCTTCTTTTGGTATCTATTTGTTTTTTTAAAACGGTTAACTTTAGCTTGTGAATAATATTTAAATTTCCTTAAATGAAAATAGTCCGCGTACACTACACCACGACAGCGGCGTTCGCGCCGCAAAACCAGGCCAATATCGCCGGCATTGTGCAAGAGTTAAAGGCACTTAACCATCCGGGCGTCAAATACAGTGCTTATTTGCTGCCGGACGGCAAAACATTTATGCATTTCGACCAATTTGAAGATGAGGAAGCGCACCAGTTGCTGACTTCCCTTGAATCCTTCAAAAAATTCGACCGGGAGCTTTGGGCCAGCGGCCTGGAGGTTGAGCCGGTGTTGGAATTATTGTCTTTAGTCGCCTCCACTGAAAGCTTTTTCGGTTAATCAATATATTAAAATATGTAATTTTTTAATAAATAAATAGATTATTTCCTATTATCCTATTAAATTTTTACATTTGTGGTATGGATATTACGCAGGCCATACGGTCATACTCCCACCAGCCCTTAACGCATCAGCTGATGATGTCGTTATTAAAGGATTATAAAAGCCCTAATGATAAAGTTCATGCATTACTTGGTGAAGGCATATTAACACCCGTTAAAAAAGGATTATACATTGCGGGACCAGTTATAAAGGCCAATAAGCCGGAGCCGTTTCTGGTAGCAAATCATATATTAGGGCCAAGCTATGTTTCTTTAGATGCAGCGCTATCTTATTACGGGCTGATCCCGGAGCGTGTGTATGAAATTTCATCCGGAACTACCAAAACTTCACGAAAGTTTACAACCCCTATAGGCACATTTAGTTATACGCACCTTGCATTGCCTTACTATGCATTTGGGATCCGGCAAATTGAGTTATCAGGTGAACAATATGCCATGATAGCGTCACCCGAAAAGGCTTTGTTTGATAAGGTAATAACAACCGCTGGTGTGGTATTAAGGAGTAAAAAAGATGCAATGAGCTATTTGACAGAAGACCTAAGAATGGATGAAGACAACCTTATGAGCTTTGACACCTTAGCCATGTCATCCTGGCTGTCAAATTCGCCTAAAAGGGAAAGCTTAGGGATGATCATTAATGTGATAAGCAGTTTATGATAAAGGAGTGGCTGGATACTTATAAGCCTGCAAATAAGGACGAAGCAATACAGGCATTGCGTGAAATTATGCAGGAGATTGCCCTTGCCGGATTGCAACGGGCCGGATTTTTTGAAAAGGCAGCTTTTTATGGCGGCACGGCTTTGAGAATATTTTACGGCCTCAACCGCTTTTCCGAAGATCTTGATTTTTCGCTGTTAGAAGTAAATCCTGAGTTTTCATTGGATAAATACCTGGATGCTATTATCGTTGAATTCGAATCTTTGGGCATGAAGGTGTCTGCAAAAGAAAAGCAAAAGACGAACGAAAGCAATATTGAATCCGCATTTTTAAAATCGGATACAATATGGAAGGATCTGATTTTAGAGGACATCATTCCACAAAACAGACTGGATCAAATTGCAAATATCAAAATTAAACTTGAAGTAGATATTCAGCCGCCATTAGGTTTCGAAACTGAAGAAAGGTTATTGCTAAAGCCATTTTCATTTTACGTAAAATGCTTTACAATGTCTGATCTGTTTGCCGGTAAAATGCACGCCTTGTTATTCCGTAAATGGAAAAACAATGTAAAGGGCCGCGACTGGTACGACATGGAATGGTATATCAAAAAGGGTATTGCCTTTAATTTAAACCATTTTCTATTAAGGGCGCAAAACAGTGGCGACTGGCACAATGAATCTATCAATGAACAAGAGTTCAGGGCATTGGTAAATGCAAAAATTGATGAAGTCAATCTGAATCGTGTAAAAGCAGATATTAGCCGGTTTATTTCAGATCCTGCAGCTATCGCTATCTGGTCTCCGCAATATTTTCACGATTTAGTCGTCCATCTAAAGATTATCGACTAATAGTTAACTGCAAAAATCCCGAGCTGTTTCTTGTCTGATTCCACCACGGTATTAGTTTTTATGCAAATCCAGCTCCCCAATCAAATTATTGGCATGTCCCAAAATATCTATACACCATAACACATACCGGATGTCAACGCAAATGGTACGTTTATATTTTTTGTCGAAAGCGATATCCCCGCTCATGGCGTCCCAGTTCCCATCAAAAGCCAAACCGATCAACTCGCCATCGCCATTGATCACCGGCGAACCTGAATTGCCGCCGGTAATATCGTCATTGGTAATAAAATCAACCGGGACCGTCCCGTTTTCACCATATTGCCCAAAATCTTTGTGTTTATAGGCATTGACCAATGATGGGGGTAGGTCGAACTCGCTGTCGCCGGGCTTATATTTGGCCATAATGCCATCCAGATTGGTTTGTATTGGATAGTGCACATTATCTTTCGAGGTATAATCCTGAACGTTGCCGTAACTGATGCGCATGGTGGAGTTGGCATCGGGATACGTTAGCTTATCCTGGTTTTTCTCCAGGAGCGCTTGCTGGTATAGCTTGTCCAGGTCAGCCTTTTTTGCCTCAAAATCACTGATCTTATTTCCGAAAACATTTTTGGTATATATCCGCGGGTTAACATTAATTGAATAAGTAACAGCCGGATCTTTATTCAGTGCATCTAATGAAGGGTTTTGCATAAAAACCATTAATTTTTGAGGGTCAATCAAATTACTATTGGCCCACAGGTAATCGGCGTATTCTTTAAACGCCTCCGGGGCATTTCCGGGTGAGTATTTGCTTACAATTGCTTCAATAAAATCAGCGTGCTGATCTTTTGGGATATCAATATAATAGGCCGCCATGATCTGGGCGAATATCTTTTTGTCCGCAATTTCATTGTAAGCATTTACATAGTCGTCATTTATTTTTTTCAACTGTTTGGTAATATCGGCGATGGCGGCCGCATTATCCTTCTGGTTGTCCATTGCCCGCAGGCCATAATAAGTATTCAGCGTATTTATTACAAAGCCCGGGGCAAGCAAGCCTTCATTAATATAAGTGCGATGGATTGCATAAGGTTCGTAATCCGCATATAATTTCTGATAATCCTTCATCAGATCCGCATACGCCGGTTTATCTGCAGCCCATTTTGTAAATTCGGCTTCCTCCTGCTGTTTTTGATCGTAAATACCCAGACGTTTTAATTGTTCGGTTTGCCCGATAAAGTATTTCCAATAGTTAGCGATTTGTGCATATTTTGATGACAGCTTAAGCCTTGTATCTGCGCTTTTGCCCATTTCCTCCTTCCAGGCCCGCAATCGGATATCCCTCAATTTTACAATTACGGGGTTAGTTTCTTCGGTTGCCAGCCTGACACCGTTTGAGGTTAAAAATCTATCGGTATGACCGGGGTAACCATATATCATAGCAAAATCTCCGTTTTTAACCCCTTTTAAGGAGATAGACAGGAATTTCTTAGGTGTGTACGGAACATTGTCCGGTGCGTAATCTGCGGGCTGTCCATCTTTACCCAAGTATATCCTGAAAATCGAAAAATCGCCGGTATGGCGCGGCCATTCCCAGTTGTCGGTCTCTCCACCAAATTTACCGATGGATTGGGGCGGGGCCCCAACCAGCCTTATATCAGTATATTTTTGGTATATGTACAGAAAATACTGGTTGCCGCCAAAAAATACGCTCACTGCGCCGTCATAACGGGTACCTTTGGTGGCATTGGCTACAATCTCTTTACTAATATTCTGTAGTTTCGTCCCGCGGTTTGCATCGGTAGCATTTTTTAATGCTTCCGTTACCTGCGGCGTTACATCTTCTATCCTCACTAAAAATTGGATATACAAACCCGGTATTGGTTTCTCTTCTCCGTAATTCTTGGCATAGAAGCCACTGTCAAGGATGTCATTTTGCACGGTTGAATTTGCCGATATGGCCTCATAGCCGCAATGGTGATTGGTAAAGATCAGGCCATGGTTTGATACTACTTCGCCTGTGCAAAAGCCGCCTCCCAGCGAAACAATAGCATCTTTTAAACTGGCTTTATTAATACTGTACAGGTCTTCGGCAGTCAGTTTAAAACCCTGCTTCTTCATCTGGTCATAGTTTTTGCCGATAAGCATAGGTATCCACATTCCTTCGTCCGCTTTGGCAAAGCCTGCAAAAAAGAAGGTTAGCAGAAGCAATAAGGTTAAGGTTTTGATCTTGTTCATCGATGAAAAAATTAATATGATATATCTGGTTAATAGCCCGGCAAATTAATTATTTTAAAGCATAAATTAATTTTAACCCTATATTATTTTCAATCCATAAAAAGTGTTGCCAAATTCCGAATTTGCACCTGCAAATCAGACGATTAGTATGGCAGTTATTCTACCCTTTAGGCCATTGCGGCCCAACCCTTTGTACGCCGATCAGCTTGTATTTACCAAGCCGCAGGCGGAATCGGTATCCGGCGACAATACAAAGGAAGGCGGCTTAAAACCGCTGAAGACATTGCTTGAAACGGGCGCCAGGCAAAGACCGGAAACACCCGAAGGGCAGGAAATGGCTTACCAGGATATTAAAGACACCCTGCAAAGCTTATTGGAAAAAGACAAGTTAAACCGCGAAAAAAATCTATGTATCTATATTTATGAAGTTGTGCATAAAACTTACAGGCAAACCGGTGTTTGGGCGCTGACAGCGCTGGAAGATTACAGGAAGGGTGATATAAAAATACATGAGCTGACTTTTGACGACAGCGTACGCCGTTTAAAAAATTACCGGGCCAACACCAGGCTGGAAGGCAGCCCGATCTTGCTCACCTACCCGCCAAATATGATCATAAACCGTATTATCATAGAAACAAAAGCAAGCCGGCCAAAAGCCACGTTGGGAAACAAACATGGATTGCACCGCCTTTGGAAGATCGAAGAAATGGAAATACAGCAAAAACTTATTGAAGCCTTTAGCGAGGTTAAAACAGTTTACCTGGCCGATGGGCACCATCGTATTGAATCGGCAAATAAACTTGCGTTGGAACAAAAGGAAAACGGAGGCGCGGTTTACGATACCATTTCTTCGCTTTATATGGCTGCTGATCAATTAAGGATAGAGGAATATGACCGGGTTGTTATTCCCAAAAAACCAGTAGAGAAAACTTGGCTTTTAAAGAAACTTAATAAACACTTTCATATCAGCGAAAGCGCCGGTAATCATCCGGTACAACCAAATGGACAGCATGATATAGGTATGTGTATTGATGGCAAATGGTATCAGCTGCTGGCCAAGCCGCATACTTACGAAAATAAAAATCAGGCTGATAATTTGGGCGCTGCGATTTTACAGGAGCAGGTTTTGACGCCGGTATTCAATATTTGCGACCCCAAAACGGACACCCGTTTGAGATGTGCCGGAGGAGAAAAGGCAATGGAAGAAATAGACACTATCTTCCTTTCGCATCCGGATGCCATCGCTTTTACCGTTTGCCCGCTTACTGTAGACCAGTTGATCCGGGCGGCAGATGCCGGGCATACGCTTCCGCCAAAGTCGACCTGGATCGTCCCTAAAATTCCTTACGGCTTAATTATATGTCAGCTGCCATCCGTCTAACTATAAATATCAATAGGGACATGTTAAATGCCAATATCCAGCCTGCGGGTTAAAAATACCACATCCTATAACGATAACACTACTCCGCCCACTATCTGAAATCCATAGTTGAACACCCCGTTCAACCGTGTTTTATCAATTGAGCCAGATGTAAGATAAAGCTGATCATTACCATTACCGGTTTCCCAATTAAAGTAACTGTAGCCAATATTTGCAGCTACATTGGGTGTTATATTGTAAATTAAGCGGGCATTAGCGTTTATTCCGTACCCGTCTGCTACATGACGGTAACTGACGGGGTGCTGAAATTCGCCGATCAGGTTCCAATCGCCCCACGCACTGTAATTTACCTGATTATACGTAATATCGGCGGCTAATTTTAAGGCCTTTATTATTTTTACAGATGATCTTATTTTTACAAATGGTCCCTTCCACTGCGCGTTATAACTGCTGTTTAGACCAGGAAACTGCCCTGTCAGATCAACTAAGTACAGATATTGTGAGCTATTGCCGTAGCCTATATATGGGATAAGGCTGAATAACCTGTTATTAAAAATAATAAAACCCGCACCTGCCGACCATGAATCCGTATAACCTTTGTTATCGCTAAAATTACCTGTGTATATGGGATCGGTGCGGTTATCGCCATTGTAATCCATATCATTTACCGAGCCTGATTTTATATTTTCCTGATTATAATTTGCCAACAGCGAAAACCGGCGCCATATATTCCATTGAAGGGACGTTGAATAATCCTCTCCGCTAATGTTTTTCCATTTAAGTTCCGAAAGTATATTGGGTTTCTGACCATTGCTGTTCCCGGCAATCGACCAGTGAAAATCTTCCTGTTGACGGCCCGTTGAAAAGGATAGCTGTATTTTTTTTTCAATATCCTGGGAATATCCCGGATGGATATTACACCCAATCGTTAAAAGTAAAGAACAAACTTTTATAAACTTATTCATTTGAAAAGTTGCGAAGCTATATGTTCTGGCAAAGTTTTAATAATTTAATTGGCCTTGTAAACCCTCACATAGTCAACATACATACTTGCAGGCAGCTTGCTTAGGTCAACAGTTTGGCCTGGAAAATCACCTGCAACAGCCAGGTTCAAAATAATAAAGAAAGGTTTATGAAATGCATCGGTACTATTAACATTGTTAGCAATACTGCCTGTTACGTACAAAGTATTGTCTACATACCACCTTATGGCGTTAGTATCCCACTCAACTGCATAAACATGGAATGCGCTGGGAGAACTTGCAATATTAAGGCCGTAGTTAGCCTCACGCCCCCCGGCACTCCAATGCATCGTGCCATAAATTATGCTATCGGCATTTATATGCTCCATAATATCTATCTCACCGCAGCCGGGCCATGATACCCCGCTGTTAATATCAGCTCCCAACATCCAAAAAGCCGGCCAGAGGCCCGCCCCCATAGGGAGTTTAATGCGCGCCTCTATCCGCCCGTATGTCGCGAATACCTTATTTGCACTATTTATTCTTGCCGAAGTGTAAGGAAAACCGCCCTGGCTTTCATTTTTGGCTGTAACGACCAGGTTCCCATTGGCCACCGTAGCGTTTGCAGCCAGATAATATTCTTTTTCGTTATTATAAGCGCTTCCTGTTTCAAAATTCCAATTCTTTGGATCAACAGCAGTACCGTTAAATTCATCCGACCATACTAAAGTATAAGTCGGTGATTTAGTAGTAGTGTCGTGTGGCGTTACCGGCAGGATATAAGTCGAATTGGAATTCGAATCACTTTTTTTGCACGAAATTGCAAAAACAACAAGCACCAGCATAATACCGGCGCTTGTTATAAAGCTAAAAATTGGTTTTCTCATAATAAAAATGGTTGCTAATATAACCAATAAATTTTCGTAAGTTTTTAATATATCATTGTTTCTATTTAACTTGTAGTACTGAATTTAAACCATGAGGTGGCTTTTACCGTTTTTATTTTTTTCATTAACAGCATCAGCAAATACTGGTTCGCAGGTCAGAGAACCGTTCTCCGATAGCGGGCAGCATGTTGTTATTGATTATCCCGGGGTTTTGCAAAAAGCCGGGATAAAAAAAGCGCGCTGTATATTTAAGGATAGCCGGGGCCTTATATGGATTGGTACCGAAAATGGCCTTTACCGTTACGACGGAACAAATATTGATTACATAAGCCACCAGGTAAATAATTATCATACTATTCCCAACAATGGAATAATCAATATTACCGAGGATAAACATTCAAATATCTGGATCGGGACCATGGAAGGTGTTGCCTGTTTGGATGCTTATACTTTAAAATGCAAGGTTTATAATAAAGCCTTGAAAAATTTTAATGCTGATTTCGATAATAAAGTTTATGCAGATACGGATGGAAAGATATGGGTTGGCAACAGTACAGGTATATATTTACTAAATGAAAAAACAAATGTTTTCAACGCCGTTTGGAATAACCTGATTAAAGGAAAAGCAAGCTCTTCGTATGTAACTTGTTTAACAAACTGGAAAAATGACACCCTTGTAGCAGGTACTTTTGTTGATGCTGTGCTGATCAATAAAAAAGATTTCCATTTCAGGAGGCTGCACATTGCCGAAAGCGATTTAACTTTCACCCGTTTATTTGTTGACAGACGCCAACGAATTTGGATGGGTACCTGGGGAAATGGCTGCATAATCAGTGATGATCGATGCAAAAATTTTACTGTTTTAAAATGGGAAAGACCTCCGGCACGTCAATCAGCGAATATCGTGACAGCAATAATTGCAACTAATTACAATCATGACCAGAATTTATGGGTAAGTACATTCCAGGGGGTATATAAAATACCCGGTTATTTAAATGATGCAAAAAAACACACCGTACAGCCTGTTTTAGCCGACAGCGACGGACCTGTCAATAGCATGATGGCAGATGATGATCAGTACATTTGGTTAGCGGGGTTCAATGTGTCCCGGTTTTTTGCCGGTCAGCGTTTTTTCAGGCCGCTATCCCGGCAGCTTAATGGGGTTATAGAAAATATCCAGGAAATTAATTTAAGCGGCAACAAATACCTCGCATTGTCAGGCTGGTACAATCCATCGGGACTGCTGATACTCGACCGGCAGGGAAGATCGGTAATTTACAAACAAAAAAAACAAACCAATCCGGATGGCGGCAATATATCGGGTGTTGCCGTTGATAAATATAACCGCCTGTGGGTATCATCGTTTGCCGGCATAAAAATTTTAAATAACAAATTCAGGCATCGTCCGGTCTTTCCAAAACTCAACATTAAAAACGACAGATTAACTTCTGTAAAAACAAACAACATTCAAATAAACCACGATACCGTTTGGATATCATGCTATAAAAGGGGTGTCGACCTGTTTGATCTGAATTTCCATAAACTCAAAACCTTTCTGAAAAATGATGGATCGGGATTAAAAGATGATCTGATCCAACGGATATTTACCGATAGTAAAGGTAACATTTGGTTGTGCGGCAACAGTTATTTATACCGTTACGTAGCCGCCGAATCAAGGTTCATTTCCTATAACCTAAGCGGAGAGAACTCCTTGTTTAGTGTTAATGATATAGCCGAATTACCCGGTCACGAATTGCTTATTGCATCCGATGCGGGCCTTTTCAGGTTTGATCCTGTATCAAAAAAACATAGTGAAATTTATACGCCATTGCTTACCCGGGATCTTGGTGTTCAATCGGTAACGGTTGATGCATGGGGGGATATTTGGTACATAACCAAAGAGCACCTTGTATATTATCGCACAAAAACAAAGCAATTTACTTTATTTGGCCAGGAAGATGGCTTAACGACCCGCAATGACCTTTATTGGTTAAGAACTTTCGATGGGAAAAAATTTTACCTCGCTGAATATGATAAATTGGTGGCTTTCTCGCCGAAGGAAACAAAAATGACTTTAAAACCTGTTGGTTTATATTTCCACTCGATACAGGTTAATGACAGCGCCTTGTCGTCAATTCCCGGCACAGGAAATAAATTGAATTTAACTTATAAACAAAGCAGGGTTTTAATTGAATTTGGCGCTATAAATTATATTAAACCAGAACAAAACCTTTATGCATTCAGACTAAGCGGAGTGGATGACAAGTGGATATTTACCACTCACAATTATGCATCCTATAGTAATCTTATCCCCGGCGCGTATATTTTTAACTTAAAGGCCCAAAACGTATCGGGTTTATGGAGCAGGCCAATTACGCTCACTATGATCATCCATCCGCCTTATTGGGCAACGTGGTGGTTCAGGCTGATAAGCCTGGTTTTAGTATCTTCGTTACTGCTGGCTGCCGTTCGCTATGTTTTGCAACGCAACCTGCGAGAAAAAATACTAAAACTTGAAAAGGAACAGGCCATAGAAATTGAACGTAACCGCATAGCCCGGGATATGCACGATGATTTGGGAAGCGGGCTGACAAAAATTGCGATTTTGAGCGAGGTGACTAAAGCACACATCAAAAACCAGCAACCGGCAACCGCGAACCTGGACGTTATTTCAACCGCCTCACGCGAATTGGTAGACAGCCTGCAGGATATAATATGGGTATTAAACCCGAAAAATGATTCTGTTGAGAGCCTGGTACTTTACCTTAAAGAATATGCGGAGAGCTTTTTTGAACTTACCCCGGTTAGTCTGCAATTTGTTTACGATTATGAAACAGGCGATACATCGCTTTCAGAAGAAAAAAGGCGTAATATTTTTTTAGTGGTCAAAGAGTGCTGCAACAATATTTTAAAACATGCCGGGGCTACCAATGTAGATATTGGCATAAATGTACAGGATGGATTATTGGTAATAGACATCGCAGATAATGGTAAAGGATTTGAAGCTGCCAGCATATCGCGTTTTTCAAACGGTTTGCAAAATATGAAAAACAGGGTACAGCAAATAGGTGGAGAATTTAATTTGATCTCTGTGCCGGAGCGGGGCACGCGGATAAAATGCCAGATACCAGTCTAACACTTTTTTGCTAAAGCGCAGGCAATAAAAAAGGAATAAATTTGCTATGGAATCACAGGCAGAAATGATCACAGTAGCTATTGTTGAAGATATTAAGGAAATCCGGGAGGGGTTGCAGATGCTTATCAACCTCAGCGAAGGCTTTAGCTGCCACGAAATTTATCCGGATGGGGAAATGGCCCTTGAACATTTACCTGCCACAAAGCCCGATGTGGTGTTAATGGATATTAACCTGCCGGGAATAAGCGGTATAGATTGCGTACAGCAATTGAAACCGAAATGCGGCGATACGCAATTTATTATGAGCACGGTATATGAGGATGATGAGAATATTTTCGAATCGCTTAAGGCGGGCGCCACCGGCTACCTGCTTAAAAAGACCCAGCCGGCGCGCATCCTGGAGGCCATAACCGAAGTTTACCAGGGCGGTTCGCCCATGAGCGCCCAGATTGCACGGCGGGTAATAGGCTCATTTCAAAAAGAAGACGGCATAGATGCATCGGCAATATTAACTGTAAAGGAAAAAGAAATATTGAAAGCACTTTCAAAAGGATTGCGCTATAAAGAGATCGCCTCAAATATGGATATCAGTGTGGAAACCGTACGCAGCCACACCCGGCGCATATACGAAAAACTGCATGTACAAAGCCGCACGGAAGCATTGAATAAGATTTACGGAAAAGAATGATCAATAGCCACCGTTTTACCCCCTCTGTCTCCTTCGTCGACATCTCCCCCTAAGTTTAGGGGGAGAAAGAAAAAAGCTGTTTTAACTTCTCCCCTAAATTTAGGGGAGGCCGGGAGGGGTAAACGCTGGATGCCGTAATTTACCCCTCTGTCTCCTTCGTCGACATCTCCCCTAAGAATAGGGGGAGAAGGGAACCGACTCCTCCCCTATTATTAGCGGAGGCCGGGAGGGGTAACTGCGGGATACCTAACACTTTTATGCGATTGACTGCCGGCTAAACCTGCCGTAGCTTTAACTAAAAAAGCTATGAAAAAGTTATTAATCATCCTCGTTGTGTTCGCTGCATTTCCAATAGCAGCTAAAAGTCAGTTCTTTAAAAAACTGGCCGATAAAGTAAAAAATAAAACCGAGCAGCGCGCTGATCAAAAAGAGGATCAGACGATTGATAAGGGATTAGACAAAACAGAAGATGCCGCGAAGATAAAGGATGCCAACGGCAAAAAACCGGACGATAATAATAAACCGGGCGATAAAACCGGTGCACCGCAGGGGCCCCCGACCTTAAAAACTTATACCAATTATGACTTCATACCGGGAGATAAAATTATTTTTGATTCAGAATTAACTGACGAGCAGGTCGGCGAGATCCCATCTCAATTTACACTCCTGAACGGGCAAATGGATATTCAAATGGAAGATGGGGAAAAAGTTATTCATGTGCCTACAGGCGCAGGAGCGAACTTAACCGCCAGGATGACAAACACATCCTATATGCCTGACCAATTCACTATTGAATTTGATTTTAAAAATGAAAAGTTTGGAGTAGCACATATAGCTGTCGATTTTGGCAGCAGAACTTATTATGCGGACAATCCGGCAATTATGCAGGGATTAAGCTTTGGATGGGATTCAATGGACTGGACTTTAGGCACTGTAAATTATCCGGAGCAACTAAATTGCGGGGACCCAATGAAGTGGCATCATATTGCCATTGCTGTTAATAAAACAGTTGGTAAAGTTTACATTGATCAGTATCGGGTTGCAAATGTAAATAACCTTACACGCAAAGCCAATAATGTTACATTTGAGGTTAACGGCTACGAAAGCTCGTTTATTAAAAACATCAGGGTAGCCGCGGGAGGTATCGATATTTATAAAAAAGTAACCACCGATGGCAAAATTATCACGCATGGGATTTTGTTTGATGTAGATAAAGCTACGCTCAAGCCAGAGTCGATGGGAACGATTAATGGCATCAACAACATGCTAAAAAGTGATCCTTCCCTGAAATTTGAAATAGACGGCCACACTGACAATTCAGGCGCCGCCGCGCATAACCTTACGCTGTCCCAGGACAGGGCAGATGCTGTGAAAGCGCAACTTGTAAGCATGGGTATCGACGCTTCAAGACTTACCACTAAGGGATTTGGCGATACAAAACCAATCAGCGATAACACAAATCCTGAAGGTAAAGCCAACAACCGCCGCGTGGAATTTGTAAAGATATAATTATCAAAAAATGATAAATCTTTTATCAAAATTTTTTGTATTTATCTTACTGTCTTTATGCTCCTTAAGAATGTATGGGCAGCAGGATGCAATCAAATGCAATTGTCCGCCTGTTAAAGTTTACATCTACGATACAAAAATTGATTTTAAGTTAGATTCAAATGTAACCGTAGAAGAAGCAGGCAAATTTACGGAGGCACAAAATTCCGGCGATTGGTTAGAAGGTCAGTATACAAAACAACAATCCGATGAATTAAAAGTATATAAAAGTCTGCGGCCGGGTGCGGAACAAGGTAAAACAGTTGAATTTCCTCCACCCGACGGAGGAAGCTCCGAAGGTGGCATTGACTTTAGCAGTTATGCAGATGTATCCAGAACCGGCAGCAGTGGGGTATACACCTATATCGTTACGCTAAAAATATTCGATACCTATACGCATAACCTAGTTACGACAGTAACACAAAACACAACTGATCCCGGCAAAGTGGATGATCTGATCGATGCTTCGGTTAATTCATTTTCTCCTGTAATAAACAAGCTCCGCGATTATCAGAAAGACATACGCGACAAATCGGGCAATACAAAATGGATTGGTTTAAAATGGCATGTAAAAGCCAATAAAACAAAATTGGATGTAGATGAAAATACAAACGTGCAAATTATAGTGGTTGATTGCCTCGATAAAAAACCTGCACCCAATCAACAACTGCATCTGATAGTCAGTTCTCCGCAGGTAGGAATATTGAATACAAGCAACCCAAAAAAATAAGGTCATCAAAGGATATTTCTCCGGCAATCTGCGTTCTGCTGATCCTAAGTCTCCATCTGTTGTATGGGTAGCGGGAGGTTTCTCTGTTCATATTCGTATGAACTAAAGTTTTTAAAGCTGCGATTAGAAATTAGGTAAACACTGCCGGTTCAGTAAAAATAACGGTAATGTGAAATTGGAAAACCAGGATCAATAAGATCACTATGAAACCTATACGGTACTTACTGCTTTTGTGCACGGTGTTTTCTTTTATAGGGGAGGCGCAGGGCCAATCGTTGTATCTTTTGTGGGATACGGCAAAAAAACATAAAGACAGCCTGCTTATCTGGTATGGAGAAAGAAAGAACGGCACTTTCTATACAGCAAGCGGCAGCGCGATAAACTTCGATCCTAAAACGGGCGCGGTAAAGGCAAGTTTCTTGCAAGGAACTGACCCCATGCAGCCTGTTTTTGATGAGCTGAATAATACCGGAAAAGCGGAACAGGAGCTGATGAAGGAATACAAGGACGCCGGCAACGACATGAAAACATATCCGATTGTGCAGGAGGCAGTTGAATTTTATGAAAAGCTTAAAGAAGAAACAAAGGATGTTATTTTAAAAGAAATTGATTGGGGTGAAAATGATGAATTTATAGGTAAAAAAAAATTCGGTCCGGAAGGTTTCAAAAATTTTATGCAAAATGATTTTTGTGTAAAAGAAAAACCCGTTTATGATGACATTTTAGCCTATGCTGCAAAGGTAAAGGCAAAAGACGGGGCGCATGATTATGATCTTCCGCCGCCGCCCTCCGCGGATTACTTTAATTGCTGGGGCTGCAATAAACGGAAAAGGGATTTATATGATACATTAGTTAAGCGCTACGAATCGACATATTTGGACGATGGTTCTCCTAAAAGGATCAAAAACGCCATGGGCCTTGTGCGGGACCTAACCGTGCTTTTGGGAGAAGATGCAAATCATAATATAAATTTCACTGAGGATATTGTCGGAACGAGCTCCAGGCATCCTACTGCCTGCACTTATTTAGAGGGTATCAACGACAAAATGATGGAGGCTGTATATACTATTATGCAGTACGAAAAGGACCGCTCCTGGGCTTTATTTAAAAAGTATCAGAAGGACGTTACTACTATTGTACCTGTACAACGGGTTTGTCTGATAGTAGAAAGAAATTGTCAGTTAATGGGATATACCAGGGGAGAGGACCTGCTATTACCCGAAATAAATGCGGTAATTTATAAGCTTATTGAAAAATGGTCGGCATTATTAATAAAAGATAACGACTATTCCAAAATAGCGGACATACCCTTTATATTAGGGACCATAAGAAGCTATGAGCAATTAGGTGGAAAAGACGAAAATATAGTAGATAAAACCGTTACAGCTTTAGTTACTTTTAACCGCTTTAAAATTTTTGTAGATTTTGATATTGATGTAGGGGAAAAGTATTCTGTAACCACAAAGTTTCATTCAGAAGCTTACTTGAATGCGGTTCCCAAAACAGAAGAAGAACAAGCAGACACCAATAACAAAAAGCCCTGCCTCAGATGGGTGCCCGCCGGTACGCAAGGCGGCGATAAGAATATGTTCCTTCCTTTTACGCTTACCGAAGTAAATTGGAACGGCCCTTTATACAGCTATATCGGCCCCAGGCAATTTTACTCCACTTTCGATATGCATACTTATTTATGCGATGATCCGGACAAGCCTGACAGTTTATTTTTATCCGGTAACTTCAGGTCTGAGCCTGCCGGCGCATATCTATGGCAGGCATCGGGACAAAAAACCCGTAGCGGCCCGCTGGGACCGATGGGATTCGGCGCTGCCCTTTTTGTTGATCCCCAAAAAGCAGGCAATGAAATGATAAAAGAATATCAAAGCGGGGAGATGATGAAAAAAGTTCAGAATATACAATCGCAATCACAAGCGCAGTTAGCCATGGCAATGAAAATAAAAGAAATGCAGAAGAGCGGCGCGAGCTATCAGCAGATCGCTGCCCAGTTGAGCAAAACCATGCAACAAGGAAATGACGTACGGGCTGAAATGAGCAGCACATTTTTAGGCGCAACCATTCCCTTTACCATAAAATTTGAAAATAAAAACAAAACACCGGTCAATGGCGCGCAAAACACTTTTGATGCAAGGCAGCTAAATCAATCAGAAGCAAGAGTGATCATTCGTGGCATAATGAGTGTAACCATAAGGCACGATCCGTATAAGGATTTTGAGGATTATTTTAATTCAACGCATTAGCATATCTGTTTGTAAAAAACTATTTAATATGAATGTACTTTTTAAAAAACTGCTGCTGCTAACAATTGCAAATATACTTTTCCTTTTTTCTTTTAGCCAGGGTATAGGGGGAACCGCATCACTGACAGTAGAAGATGAAAGCAACATGGACAAAGTTTACCATTTCCCGGATGCATTTCCGGTAGTTTACGCTGGTACTCAAAGCTCTGACGCTCACGGGTGCCAGGTAAGTTATACAAATGGCTTTGACAATAATGGAGTAAACATTTTTGTTCAGTCCGGAATCTGTTGGTGGTTATGTTGAAGGCGAGTTTCAGGCTACCTTAGAAATGGTGAATTCAGATGACCAAACTGAAAAAGGCTTAAGAACAGTAAGCGGTCACTTTCGAATTAAAAGAACAGAATAGACCTTATAAAAATATAATAATCCAATATGAAAAAGAATATATTAGTTAGTTACATACCGGTTTTTCTTTCCTGTTTTATAACAATAGTTGCATGGGCACAGGATTTTCCTTGCCCGCAATGGCCGGCCCCCTGTCCAAACAGTTATCAGTTAACCCGTGCTGACGATTTTTCGACCAGGATGAAGGATAATATAGCGCTTGAGCAAGAACTTGTATTTGAGAAAAAGATGCGTAACCGGCTTATCGACCTGATGCAGAAGGCTGCAAAGGAAAATGGATGGCGGGTTTATGAACTAACCGAAGAGGCACACGATGGGCCGCCTTTTATCTTTATCAGTTACCAGGCATGGGAGGACACCCCCTACGAGAAAAGACCCCCGAGAAGCGATGACATCACCTTCATCGTTGTAGTAAACAAGGACGCCCTGGAGGCATGGAAAAACTGGCGGGTAGCCTTTCAGTCAAAATTTGAGGAAGGCACTAAAAATTATGCGGCAAATGTTCAGACTGCAACCAATGATGATCCATTACTGAAGGCGTATATGGACTCAGCGAACTATTATAGCCAGCTTGGGGTAAAATATTCCCTGGATCATGAGGAACAATATTTAAAGGACTTAAAGGCAGATAATAAAACGGCGCTTAAGGAACATGAGAATAATGTAAACCGGTATGCTGACAAGTTCAATTATTTTATCAAAAAATACCAGGATGAACAGAATGGATTAAACTCAAAAACAAGCGGCGGCATTGATCAGTTACAGAAAGAAGAGTTGCAGAAAACAACTTCTTTCACTGAAGAAAGTATAGTTTTGGTTCATTTCATGATCAATCCCTACCTTGTAAAGAGCGGCTTGGAGGATGGAGGCCAGCACTCGCTTGTTCCTCAATACCCTTTAAAAATAAATGGCGCTTCTTATGCCGGGCTTCTTGTTAATAAGGCTGTTCCTGATATTCATTCTTACGATCTCAACTACATGGGGTACATTTTTATCAGCCCCGCTGCGGTGGCCACTATCATGTTCGGGAATTACCTTAACCGGGATATCTTCAATAATTATACACCCTCCTTCCTGAAAATTTTAAATAAGAATGCTGTAATCGGTTCTGAAAAGGCAATAAAATGCGATGTTCTTCAAAATTTTGCAGTTAACATAGAAGGCGGGGATGATAAGGTGCGCTCCGTAATTAAAGGCATTAGCTGGGATGCAATAAACCTGATGATGGGCAAATAAAACAAGTAACCCGCAAATAAACTCATTTGCTCAGGGCTGCATTCAGCTTCTTCCAGTCAATCTTCCTGATCATGTCATCGGCTGCCGCCGAAGCCAGCCCTACTATCTTGATTTCCAGTGTCTCCAGGTACGGTCCTTGTTGTTTGTGGATGAATGGATAACCTGCATAGCTCTTTGCGTTCATGTCAGCACCATCCCAGTTGCCGAAGAATAAGGAGGTGGTTACTTCAGGCGAGTCCAAATCATTTTGAGGCGCACGATAGTAACGGCAGGCGAAAGCCGCTCCCGCAATATGCAGCACGGTGTACTTGTCGCGGGTGTCATGCGCAAATGGGGACTTTAAATAAGGATCATTTTCGTCTATGCGTATGTCTATATTTTGCATTTTCATCAGGCGGAACATATTGCGCGTGCCTTCTTTAGTGGATTGGCCTGCGTAATATTCTGCCGAATCTTTAATCATTTTGCCGTATGCGGTGTTGGGGTCAAGGGTAAGCTTAAGATCTAAGAAGCCGTTGCAGAGGAAGAGAGGCCTGTAAGGGACAGGGTCGTTGCCAATCATTATCTTAGCTCCCGGGTCGTCCTTTACCTGCCAGCCCATCTGCTGCAGGGGTTGTGCCAGGCCCGCGCTGATAACAGTCTTTGCATTTTCCAGCACCATGTCCTCGGAATGGCGCGGTTTACGGCATTCATCGCCGAACTTGCCTGTCCGGATGGTGTGAAAGTTCCCTTTAACGGTGAAGGTAACGCTGGAGTTGGTCGAAGCGATAAAGGCTTCCATCGTGCCGGAAAAAGTTCCTTCGATCACCCCGCCTTTCACATTATCGTACCGGCTTATGCCGATAGTGAAATCTCTTGGATAGGCCGATATTTCGTATCCCTTTACCAGGAATAATTTGGCTGACAGGGAGTCCAGGGACATATTTACGTCATTGGCCCTTGATGAAGTCCAGTGATAAACGGCTCTCCTGGAAGGGAAGCGCAGTTCAAGGCGCTGGTTACTTCCCGGCATAAAACAGGTCAGTTAACTGTAACATTCCGCCAGGTCATTGGGATCGTCTTCCGAAACGGGATCGCATTTGAGGGCCGTTGTGCCGGAAAGGCTTAGTTCAGCGCAATTATAAGTCACGGCGCCCTGCGCCATGACCATATGGGATGAAAATATAAATAAAACTATTATACCTATCAGCAAAGTTCCGAACGGGGTTTTGTACCCAGGATAAAAAGGAGAAGTCATATTTTTTATATTAGAAGATAAATATAAGGCTTCCATTAATCTTTGTAAATAACACTTTAGTGTGATAGCCTAAGTAATTTACGTACCGGCATCCAATATCTTCCATATAACTGAAGTGATTTTTTCCGAAACGTCAAGCCCTTATTTTAGACTAAACCACAGCTTCTTTCGATCTTTCGGACTTACATTACCTTTTGCCGTTCACCTTTCGCCTTTTACCTCTTTCAGCCCTAAAGCCTCAATATACCCTTTATTGGGCCTGCAGTTTTCAAATTTGCTGTTGTTTATAAAAGTATATAATGCCTGCTTTATTTGTTCCCGGTTTTCGGGTGCTGCTTTGCGAATGGCGGCGAAATCTGATCTGGGTTGTTCGGTGTACTCAATTAATTTATCATACCCGGCCGGCATGTCAAAGGTGATTATTCCCCTGGTATTATCCATTTTTTTATAGGGCCAGTAATGCCAGCCGATGTTATTTTCCTCCAATGTTTTTCTGAAGCCCCCAACCCATTCGTCCGTATTTTCACCGGTTTCGCCGCAATATATGGGTACATTGTTTTTATCCCTGAAATCGATATAATCCTGTATTACTTCTCTGGTCGTTGTTTTGGTCCAGTATTTGTGAAAAGTATAAACAAGCTTTGAATCAAACGCCGGCCCGAACACCTTAAAATTACTGTCCCATTGTGCACCACCTAAAAACAGGATATGGTTTTTATCGACAGTACGTATTGCTTTGGTTATTTGTTTATATACAGGTTCAAGGTAAGGGTTAAACTCATCAGCCTTAAAATAGGTGGCGATGGGTTCATTCAAAAGGTCATATCCCATTATGATAGTTTCATTTTTATAATGATCGGCGATGCGTTTCCAGATGCTTGCGGTCAATTGACGCATAGCCGTACTTTTAAACAAAAACGGATAGCCATAACCGTCATCAATATTATCGCCGGTTTGCCCTCCGGGCGCGCAGTGCATAT
Source organism: Mucilaginibacter sp. (assembly GCA_036758125.1). Classification (GTDB taxonomy): domain Bacteria; phylum Bacteroidota; class Bacteroidia; order Sphingobacteriales; family Sphingobacteriaceae; genus Mucilaginibacter. Next base: position 36,538 of record DAIOXE010000024.1, on the reverse strand, counting down.
CTAAAATAACATATAAACCCTCTTTCTTACACCAGCCGATCACCCTGTCGAGCAGTTCAAAGCCTCTGTTGGGATTGTTTTGACTGCAATAGTTCTCATTTGTGAAAAGGCGGTAATTAAAAGGGATGCGAATTGAATTCATTCCTGACGCCTTCAAAAAATGAATATCACCGGCGGTTATATAAGTGTCCTGGAATTTTTTCCAAAATATCTTTGTTTCTTCGGGGCCAAGTATTTCGAGCAAAGCTTCATTGATGAGGCGGGGAGAGTTTACACTTTTAAACTTAAACATATACCCCTCGGGCACCAGCCAGTTGCCGAGATTGGTCCCCCTGATCAGGAAAGGTTTTTTATCAGGGCCGATGATTTCCTTGCCTTTGACAGAAATAAATTTACCGGTTTGGGCTTTGGAAGCGAAAGAGATTATAAAAAGCAAGAAACAAGCGAGGCATGCAATTATTTTTTTCATCATAAAAGTTCTTTTATTGGTCGGGATAAATATAGCTTTTTGTTTCTTTTCTTATTTAAAGGCGCGTTAAAAATGGACTGAAAGGTTTGCAATAAAGTTTTATTTAGCAGTTGATGCTGTTGAATGTGCAATAATTTCCATAATTTTTGGCTTGATAAAGGCAAATGGCTCCGATAAACTTAAATAGCACCTATATTAGCGCTACGGTTTGGGGTGCAATTCAAATTGTCGCTTCGGTATCAAACGTTCCTACGGAACGTGAAAATGGTTTTGTATGGTTTTTTCTACCAACCAACCGTCCCGATGGGACGAGAACTGTCATTTCGTCCCATCAGGACGCTTGGTTGGTAGCTTTGAAATCAAAACAGCGTTGAGCGTTCCTACGGAACGCCTGGTGAAAATGCGACAATTTGAACTGCACCCTACGGTTTGGGAAAATCCTATTAAAGTATGGAATTGATATGATTACAATGAAACGAATAAAAATTTTAATACCGGCTTGTTTATTATCGATCACACCGGTTTTTGCTCAAAATTTAAAGGTAGCCGTAGCTGCTAACCTGCAATCGGTGATAAAAGTATTGGGACAGGATTTTAAACAAAAAACGGGCATTACCATCGAACCAATTGTAGGGTCATCAGGAAATTTAACCGCGCAAATACGTAACGGTGCGCCTTATGATGTGTTTTTGTCGGCTGATATGAACTTTCCGGAAACATTATTTAAAGAAGGATTCAGTGCAAAAAAACCTGTAGTTTATGCGCAGGGCAGTTTGATCATTTGCAGTAACCAGGACATTGGCTTTGAAAATTGGGAAAGGCTGTTAATGACGCCCAGGATAAAAAAGATTGCAGTAGCAAATCCTGCCATTGCGCCTTATGGCAAAGCCGCCGGAGAAACATTGCGTCACAGAGGCATCCTAAGCGATATTAAATCAAAAATGGTTTATGGCGAAAGTATCTCGCAGGTAAATACGTATATAGCAACCGGGGCAGTTGAAGTTGGTTTTACCACGCAAGCATTGGTAAAAGATCCGGCCAACAAAACCAGGCTTTACTGGAAAGTCATCAACCCAAAAACATACGCGCCGATTGAGCAGGGAATGGTGCTGCTAAAACATGGCAATACTAATATTGAGGCCGAAAAATTTTATCAATACATTTTGAGCCCCGCTGCGAAAGCTATTTTTGAGGAGTATGGGTATCAAAGATGAAATTTACGATTTTAGATTTACGAATTGCGATTTTGTTGTAAATCTTCAAATCTAAAATCGTAACTCGCAGATAAAATTTACGATTTTAGATTTACGAATTACGACTTTGTTGTAAATTTTCAAATCTAAAATCGTAACTCGTAAATCACTTGATGGATATTTCCCCAATATGGCTCACTTTAAAATTAGCCGGTATTACCACCCTGTTACTGCTGGCGGTTGGTTTGCCGGTTGCATGGTGGCTATCAAAAGGGCGGTCAGTTTTTAAAATTATAATAGAGGCGATTATTACCATGCCTTTGGTATTGCCGCCATCGGTACTGGGTTTTTATTTGTTGCTGGCTTTCAGTCCTCAGCATGGCATCGGGAAGTGGCTGCTGCAAACCTTTAATATTCAGTTTGTATTTTCGTTCGAAGGCCTTGTGCTGGCATCCGTTATTTATAGTATGCCTTTTATGATCGGGCCTATAAAATCGGCGCTGCAGCAATTGCCGCTTTCGCTTTCGCAGGCCTCTTATTCGCTCGGTAAAAGCAAATGGCAAACCTTTGCAAAGGTTTTGGCGCCCAACATAAAACCGTCGCTGTTAACCGCCGTTGTGCTCACATTTGCACATACGTTAGGCGAATTTGGCGTAGTTTTAATGATAGGCGGCAATATCCCCAATGTTACCAGGGTTGCTTCCATCGCGGTGTACGACTCGGTAGAGCAGATGGATTATACAAGCGCAAATGCATATTCACTCATCCTGTTCGTTATTACTTTTATCTTAGTAATTGCAGTTTTCATCTTTAATAAATACCAGTTAAAAAGCCCTTTGGAATGATACGTATTGATATTGAGAAAACCCTGAAAACTTACCAGGGGCAGCAGCTATTAAAAATTGTGCGGCAATTCCCGGCAGGAAGTATTACGAAAATTTATGGACCTTCCGGCGCCGGAAAAACAACTTTTTTAAAGATTGTCGCGGGTTTTATAAAACCCGATAAAGGGAGCATCACGATCGATGATGTAACCTGGCTCGATACTAATTCAAAAATGTTTCTGCCTCCGCAAAAAAGAATGCCAGGCTTTATTTTCCAGGACTATGCGCTTTTCCCAAACATGACGGTTCAGCAGCATTTGGAATATGCTACCACTGATTGGGAATGGATAAAAAGGTTATTACATATTGGTAAATTAGAAAACCTTATTACGCACAAGCCCGAATATTTATCTGGCGGACAGCAGCAGCGCCTCGCTATTTTAAGGGCGATGGCTATTAAACCAAAATTGCTTTTAATGGATGAGCCCTTTTCGGCCCTCGACCCAAAAATGAAAGCAGATTTGATAAAAAACCTTAAAATACTGTTTGATGAATTAGGGACTACCGTTTTCATTGTTAGCCATAATATACTGGAGTTAGAGGAGTTGACCGGAGAAGAGTTGATTATACACTAATTGAATATGCACTAATTGGTGCCAATTTGTTCGGATTACACGATTTTTTTTTTTGAACTTTATAACATCCAATTCGGTTATTCTTTCGTATCTATTGAATCAAAAACTTAATTCATTAGCGTATGCGATCACACAAAATATTCAGCTTCGCCATTTTACTTACCGTTGCGGCTGTAGGCTTAACAGCCTTCATAAAATCCATGCCTTTAAATAAAGCAAATGCCGACAATAAGGGTTTTGCGGTTATTGAACTATTCACTTCCGAAGGCTGTTCCAGCTGCCCCCCGGCGGATGAGCTGGTTGCAAAAATCCAGAAAGAAAGTAAAGATAAACCTGTTTACATCCTCGCTTATCACGTTGATTACTGGAACCACCTTGGTTGGAAAGACCAGTTTAGCAGCGCTAATTTTTCAAAAAGGCAAAGTGAGTATGCCAAATATTTACACCTGCAATCTGTTTATACCCCTCAGATTGTAGTTAACGGCAGGACAGAATTTGTTGGATCGGAGGAAAGTACCTTGCGCAATGCAATTAAAACCAGTCTTCAAAAAGCATCACCGGCTCAATTGTCGTTAGCTGTTTCGGCTGTTGAACAGGGCAAAGCCCGGATAAAATACAATGCCGGTGGAGCAGATAAAAACACCTTGCTGCAAATAGCAGTATTGCAAAAAAATGCCCAAACAAAGGTTGAACGCGGTGAAAATCGTGGCAGGATGCTGTCTCACGTACAAATTGTTCGTAAATTACAAAAGGTATCCTTGAGCGGAAATAACGGTTCTGTAAACATAACCTTGCCTCATGGTTTTGATCTGCAAGGCTGGGAGATTATAGGATTTTTGCAAAATACGGGTAATGGCGCAGTTACCGGTGCTGCAAGAGCAACCTTTTCAAACGAAATTAATGCCAGCGCTTCGGCAGCTGTTAAAAATTCTAAATAAAAATTCACTAATTTTATCATAGGTTCCACCCTATTTTCAAATCGGAAGGGGAGGGTTAACAATTTTGCATCAATGAAAGCCATAAAAGAAAAGCACTCCTTAGCCATGCGCTGGAGCCATTGGGTAAACTTCCCGGTACTGACCATTATGATATGGAGCGGGATGCTGATCTACTGGGCCAACGACGAATATTCGATCACCATATTTGGCCATACTTTTTTTCGCTTCTTTCCTGATTGGTTTTATAATACTTTAAAGATACCTCACCGGCTATCCGAAGGGATGGCCTTTCACTTCCTGTTTATGTGGTTTTTTGCCCTTAACGGGGTGCTTTATGTATTGTACACCATCATTTCCGGAGAATGGCGCGAACTTGTGCCAAAGAAAAATTCCTTTAAAGAAGCCTGGCTGGTGTTGCTGCACGACCTGCACATCCGCAAAACCGCACCGCCGCAAAATAAATACAATGCAGCACAACGCATAGCTTATACCTCTATTATTATTATGGGAATTGGGTCGGTAATTACTGGCTTGGCAATTTATAAGCCGGTGCAATTTTATTATTTAACCTGGCTTTGCGGAGGCTACCATTTTGCAAGGATTTTGCATTTCGCCTTAACATTGGGATATGTTTTCTTTTTTGTGATCCATATTTTGCAGGTGATACTGGCGGGCTGGAGTAATTTTAGTCCGGCAATTTCCGGGTTTGAAGTAGTTAACGAAAAACTTCAGCATGTAACTAAAGTCCCCCCGCCTGTTATTAAAGCTCACGAATCTATTATTCAAGCAGAAAACAAAGATGAAGACTCCAAATAAAAAAATAAAAAAAGAACTTACCGTCGGGCAAAAGATAAACAGGCGCAACTTTATATCTTTTTCGGCGTTTACCGTTTTGGCTATTGGCGCTTTTGAAGGATGGCGCTGGCTTTATAAATCCCCTGAAGAAATGACCGGTATTACCGGCGGTGCACGCAAACCATTACGGCGGGCGCTTAATGCAACCGAACGTTTTTTCAGACGAATTGTATTCAGCGATAAGCACCTGGTAAAAACCTATCCCAAATCCATGGCTGCCAAACGGGTGAGGGTTAACAGTGACATTGGTGTTGAAGCTAAAAAAAAGTTTGATCCCGCAACCTGGAAACTACAGGTAATAAAAAAAGGCGAAGTTTTACAGATAACTTTACAGGAATTAATGGCGGCGCCAAAAACCGAGATCACCTATGATTTTAAATGCGTGGAAGGCTGGGACCAAATATCACATTGGGCAGGGGTAAAGTTCAGCGATTTTATAGAGCATTTTCAATTGGATGATTACGCCAAAATGCATTATGTTGGCATGGAAACACCCGATAAAGCATATTACGTAGGTATAGATATGCCCAGCGCCATGCACCCACAAACACTGCTGGCCTACGAGGTTAGTGACAAACTCCTCCCTTTAGAACACGGGGCGCCCCTGCGCCTCATCATCCCGGTAAAATATGGCATTAAAAATTTGAAGCGTATCGGCACCATATCTTTCAGCAATACCCGCCCGCGTGATTACTGGGCCGAGCAGGGGTATGATTATTATTCGGGATTGTAGAATAGGTAAAAGCTGAAAGGGTAAAGGCGAAAGGTAAAAAAGCTCACGGCTTCAATGCCATAGAGAACAAATTTTCAAGATTCAGAGGCGAATTTTCATTATGCAATAAAGAATATCTATTCTCGATAAATAAACCATCATTATACGCTATATAAACTTCCTTTTGATCATCTTCCCATGCGATTACTTTCAGCGGCAGATCAAGCGCTGCAACAGGATTCTCAATCAGAATTGGCCCTCCGGCCTTCGGATTTCCAAACATAATGAATTCAAGAGGAGATATGTTTAGCCCAGCCTTTTGCAGTTCTGCCTGTTGATCGATCCTGGCATATATAGTTGCACCGTGCTGCTGTAAAAAGTCCTCTAAGCGATCAATAGTCTCCTTTACAGAATATGGACTTGGATTAATAATTACGCCTTTGGGATCCATAAATTCAATACCCCTCCTTTAATTATCCAATTCGCGTCAATTCGCCTTAATTCGTGTAAATTAGTGTGAATATCTTTTTTTGGCTTCTTCTAGTATGGCGGCTGTAGCTGTCGCACCTACCCTTGTCACACCCAAAGCTTTAACTTTTAAAAGGTCGTCGAGCGTTCGCACACCTCCTGCAGCCTTTATCTGAACTTCGGGTGCTGAATGTTTGCGCATGAGGATCAGATCTTTTTCTGTGGCTCCTTCATACGAATATTTGCCATCATTGCCTTTTATAAAGCCGTATCCGGTGGATGTTTTCACAAACTCGACTTTTAGTTTGCTGCAGATTTCGCACAACCGTATTTTAAATTTATCCTCCGGCAGATAGTCATTTTCAAAAATAACTTTCAAGGCGGCCTCATATAATTTCGTAACGCCCACTATTGCTGCAATTTCCCTTTCAACGTACTCCCAATCCTCGCCCAAAACCTTCCCAATGTTAACAACCATGTCAATTTCATGCGCCCCATCCCGGCAAGCCTGCTCCGTTTCGTACACTTTTACGGCGGTGGCGCTGTTGCCGTGCGGAAAGCCAATAACCGCGCAAACCATAACATCTGATCCTTTTAGCCACGCTAAGGCATCTTTAATGGCGTATGCCTTAATACACACGGTGGCGACATTGTATTTTTTTGCCAACAGGCAGCCTTGCAGCAAATCCTCATCTGTCATTGTGGGATGCAGCAAAGAATGATCTATCATTTTTGCCAGTTCTGTAACCTTATTCATAACACGAATTATTTCGAATTTACACGAATTTGCGTTGGATTAGGTTGATTAAGTTTCAACATTATTGTCAAGTATTATTTCAACTCCATCAACTATTTTCCCAATCAACTTAATCAACCATTCTTATAATCAACCCACGCTCAGGCAAGCATCGGTATCTCCCTGCTGTATTTGCGACGGTAATCCTGCGGTGTAAGCCCGGTAATCTTTTTAAAAACTTCACGGAAGGTTTTTATATCGTTATAACCGGCATCGTACATTAACAAATTAATATTTTGAGCTCCCTTTTCAAGGGCTTTTTTTGCAGCTTCTATTTTTACCCTTTGCAAATATTCAAAAGGCGTATTGTGGGTTGCCTTTTTAAAACGCCTGATAAAGTTACGTTTGCTCATATTGGTATGACCGGCAATTTCATCGATATTAATTTGCAAATGGTGGTTTTGCTCAATATAGGTTTGGGCCTTCAATATATCATCATCCTTATGCTGGCGCTGGCCCTTAAATACGGCAAAATGCGATTGATTGATCCTATCCATATCCAGCGAGAACATTTTACTAGCCCATACACCCACTTCTCTACCGCAAAATTTATCGATCAGGTATAACACCAGGTTTAACGAAGAAAACGCCCCGCCACTGGTATAAATACCTTCCTGGTCGGTTATCACCATATCCGAAAGAAAATTCACATCGGGGTACCTTCGTACAATATCATCCATATCGTTCCAATGTGCGGTGCACGACCTGCCATGTAACAGTCCGGCTTCAGCAAGAAAATAGATACCCGAGCATAAACTAGCCACCTCGGCGCCATTTTGATGCATTATGCTTATCCATTTTATAGTTTCGCCATGTTTTTTAAGCATGAGGTCACGGTCGCCATAAAAAGCGGGAACAATGATCAAGTCAGGCCTGACCACTTCGGATAGCGTACTGTAAGTTACTAAAGACGGCTGTATAAGCATAGGGTCATCGATGGGCTTTTCGCAAGCCAGTACAATTTTAAAAGGTTGTTGTTTATTTAATTGCTGAAAAAGCCGGTTTGTATGGATAAACATATCCATAGCTCCGGTAACGGTCGATAAGGTTACATCTTCGTGTATTATTAAAGCTATTTCTTTCATTGGGGAGTGGTGAATGGTGAACGGTCAGTTGTGAGTAGTCAGTGGTCAGTGGGCGATGGCTGAGTGTTTTTTACCCAACTGCCGCTACCATCCCTCACTGACCGTTCACCATTCACCGCTCACTAATAGTATAAATGTATGTTCAAATATAATAATTCAATTGTTGAATTGTGAATCGTACATTCTTCAGTAAATATTTGTTTGACTGCCCTGCCACTGCTACTGCTACTGCCGCTACTAACTACTCACCACTCACCAACTAAGCCAAAGCATTCTTCGCATATTCCCTGCATTTGATAACTTCTTTAACCGCGTCCGATCCATCGGGGATTTTATACTCCAGCTCAATTGTGGCCGGGAATTTATAACTATTCTTTTTCATTAGCGCCAGCACTTCTTTTATAGGCGTATCTCCCTGGCCCCAGGGCATGTTTGGCCCGTCATGGTATTTTCTATCCTTAAGATGCATGCTCAATATCCTCTTATGGTTTTTCAGGATAAAATCAACAGGACTGCTGCTGGTTCCTGCTGCGTAATGGCCTATATCGAGGTTAATTCCATTATGCTTTGATTGGCTTAAAGCAGTATCCCATAAAGTGGGCGTGGCCTGCGTATGCGCATGGTACCCTACCATCATATTGTTTTTCTCAGCAAGGTCGCCCAGACGCTGGGTTTGCGCATTATCGGTTGGCAACTCGACGGTAACATGGCTGCAGCCCAAAGCCTTGCCTGCCTTAAAAGCATATTCAATTTCGCCGTCTGTATTTTTTTTATTTAAGGCGTTTGGCTTCCATGCATAGATATTTACGCCGGCCTTATTATACATTTTACGGATCGCTAAAAAGGGATCCATAATAGTGCTTTCCCGCCACCCGGCAAGCCTGGCGGCATAGTCAGCGCTGCCATCGCGCGGCGGCGCACCGGCATATACTTCGGCCGCTTCGCCCATCAGTTCGATGTAGTTTATATTACAATCTACACAGTACTTTAAAATTTGTTCGATACTGCCCGGCATACTTCGGAATGAATAAGTAATAACTCCGATTTGAACGCTATTTATTTTGGAGTTAGGCTTAACAGGCGCCAAAATTGAATTTGCCAAAGCAGTTTTTGAAACTAAAGCCATGCCCGCCATAGCGAGCACACCAGTGCCGATAAACTGGCGCCTGGAAACGTTTTGTTTTTTCATAATGAATGGTTCTTTTAGATTAAAGAATAATTAGTTTTTTAGAATGGGGTCATCAAATTTATAGATTTATTAAAAGCAAACAATAGCGACTTAGTAACGATTTTATGGCATTTTATCTTTTATTTATAACAGGTATTCGTTGTAGAGACGCAATATTTTGCGTCTCCCACGTCAACGTTTGTGAAATTTGATCTTAAATGAGAACATTCGTTCCGAGACGTAAAATAGTGCGTCTCCCACGTCAACGTTTGTGAAATTTGATCTTAAATGAGAACATTCGTTCCGAGACGTAAAATAGTGCGTCTCCCACGTCAACGTTTGTGAAATTTGATCTTAAATGAAAACTTTCGTTCCGAGACGCAAAATATTGCGTCTCTACAATGAGATAAATGGCAATATTTATATATTTGTAATTATTCTTCCCTGACTAATTTTCCTGTGGTGTAATGGTAGCACGTCAGATTCTGGCTCTGGAGATTGAGGTTCGAGCCCTTGCAGGAAAACATTTATGGATTTGTAGAAAACATATATATTATGGCAACAATAGAAACCACTTACCTGGGCGGATTAAGAACCGAAGCAACGCATGTTCAATCAGGTACCAAGATTATTACGGATGCGCCTGTTGACAACCAGGGCAAGGGAGAAGCATTTTCGCCAACAGACCTTTTATCGGCATCGCTTGCAAGCTGTATGCTTACTATTATGGGCATAAAGGCCCGTAATAGCAATATTGATATTGATAATACCCAATGCTCCATCACTAAAATTATGGCTTCCGACCCACGCAGGGTTGCTGAAATTGCGATCAGTTTCAGGTTCCCAAAAACGTATACCGAAAAAGAAAAGCAACTGCTGGAACGTTCGGCGCTTACCTGCCCTGTTTACTTAAGCCTGCATGAAGATTTGAAAAAGACAGTTGATTTTGGATGGGATGGAATGATGTCAGAGGTCGGAAGTCAGAAGTCTGAGGCCAGACATTAAAAGTCAGAAATCGGATACCAGAATTCACATGTCGGACGCGTCAAACCTCTAACTTCCGACATCTGATTTCCGATCTATGACTTCCGATCTCAAACAAGCACAGACATAGCTTCCTCAACCGATATTTGTCCGTGCGAAAGGTCAAGCACACATTCACCATCTTTTATTAATAATAACTGCGGTGATTCATGGTATACCTGGAAGTCGTTTGCTATTTGGTTGGAGAGATCGCGGTATTTTATCAAATCTACAAAGTAAAGCGGTAAATCTCCGGGTAGTCTGTTCCAATCAAGCTCAAAGCGTTTTTTTACCATCAGGCTGATGGCACAGCGGGTGCTGTGTTTAAAAATTACGCTGTATCCTTGTTGCTGTTTAATGCTGTCGATCTGATCAGCCGATTCCAGCGAAGTCCAATTCATAAATACAATAAAAATTATAAATACTAATAAAATGCAAATTTACGCAAAACCGGAGGCGGTTTTGAGCTATTGAGGAAAAATGACAATTAACTGTTAACGACCGGTCTTAGGATAAGAGCCGTAAGCCGGGCACAGTTTGTTTGCGCATGAAGATAAGCTGCCTAATACTAAAGCGATAAGTGCTATATAAATAATTTTTTTCATATTGATCTAACTTTAGAGTTAAACGGAAATCAGCTATTTAAAGTTTCAGCAAGATAAGCCATTTTTATAGCGGTTATAGCTGCTTCGACACCTTTATTACCATATTTCCCGCCCGCACGGTCTTCAGCCTGCTGTTGCGTATTAGTAGTTAATACACCAAATATAACAGGTTTGGAATATTTTAAAGCCACATTGCTTATGCCGTTGGCCACCGCGTTACAAATAAAATCAAAATGCTTTGTTTCGCCCTGTATAACACAACCCAAACAAATTACTGCATCCAATTTACGGTTTTTTAATAATATATCCGCACCCGAAGTTAATTCAAAACTTCCGGGCACCGAATAAGTATAGATTTGCTCCGTTAATGCGCCATGCTCAATCAGGCTCTCGTAAGCGCCCTGGTATAATGCGTTTGTTATAGGGGCGTTCCATTCAGCAACAACGATCCCAAAATGATAAGTCGCTGCCGAAGGTACCTCGGTATCAGAAAAATCAGATAAATTTTTAAGCTGGGTCGACATTTGATTTACGATTTACGATTTACGATTTACGATTTGACCTTAGAAGTCATTTTTAAATCTAAAATCGTAATTCGTAAATCTAAAATCCATCTATAACTTCGCTTCCACTCGTGCAATATATTCGTCAATATTCAACGCCTGGGGGCTATCTGGGTATTCGCTTTTTATCCTTTTGTAAGCATCATCAGCGGATTTATTATCGTTTTGAGCTTCATAAACCAATGCAAGCTTCTTGAGGTATAAGGGGGTCAGAAATTTGTTGCCTGCCTTATCGGCCGCTTTCTTAAAATAGGTTTCAGCCTTATCGTAGTCCTTTAATTCCACGTAGGCATCGGCAGTACCTCCAAGCGCTTCGGCAGCAGCCATATTGTCGCTGCCCCTGTAGTTTGTTAAATTATCAATTGCTTTACGAAATTCCCCTTTATTTAAATAAGCGGTGCCGAGGTAAAAATAAGCGAGGTTAGCCGCTTTGGTATTGCCATAGTCGTTAACAATTTTTTGAAAGCCAGGATAGCCTGCATCACCATTAATAGCTTTATCCCAATCTTTCTTGGCCCAAAAATCCTGGGCTACGTGCATTTGGTTTGATGCGACTATCTCGCGCGGGGCGACATAAAATCTTTGGTAAGCAATATAAATGATGATCATGGCCACTACGGCGGTGCCGATAAACGACAAACTCTTCCTGTTCTCACGTATAAACTTTCCTGTCTGTCCTAAATCTTTTTTTTGTACTGGAACCGGAACTTTGGTATTCGCCTGGGTTTTTGACATTTTTATTCTAAAATTAAGTTTGCAAAAATACAATATTCAAAATTTTTATCAATACCTTTTGGATTTATTATTTGCGGGGGGACTATAGTCATTCTTTCTTTATTTGAGCGAGTATGGCCTCTATTTTCTTTTTAACCATTGTTGAACTTATTTCATGTTTCATTACCTGTAAACAATTTCTGCACAGGCAATCGTGGTACGTTAAACGGATGTAGTCCCTTTCTGCTTCCGAAAAAGTGAGCCCTTGACACTGGCATAATAGAATACTGCCAACTTTGCATTCAAAGGGCGCCTTACATCTTGGGCAATATTTTGTTTCATGATTAGCCATATCGTATAATACTGCCGTGTCCCCTTTTATGGGAACACAGCAGTCTAAAAAATTAAGCGGTTGTACGGGTTGCAATCTTTTCCCTGGCTGTTTGTGCGGCCCGAACCATATTTTTAAGCGCTTCGCGGGTTTCTGGCCATTTCCTTGTTTTTAAACCACAATCAGGATTAACCCAAAGGTTTTCAACCGGCAGTAATACAGCGGCTTTTTCAAGCAGATCAACCATTTCTGCCTCAGAGGGTATCCTTGGTGAATGAATATCGTAAACGCCGGGGCCAATTTCATTAGGGTATTTAAAGTTTGCAAATGCTGTCAGTAATTCCATTTGTGAGCGCGAAGTTTCAATGGTGATCACATCCGCATCCATAGCGGCAATATGTTCAATAATATCATTGAACTCGCTATAGCACATGTGTGTATGTATTTGGGTTTCATCCTGTACGCCACATGCTGAAATGCGGAACGCTTTTACAGCCCAATCCAGATAGGCTGCCCGGTCTGCTTTGCGTAATGGCAAGCCCTCACGGATGGCGGGTTCATCTATTTGTATCACCCTAATTCCTGCTTTTTCCAAAGCAATCACCTCATCCCTTATCGCTAAGGCTATCTGGCAAGCGGTTTCCGACCGCGGCTGATCATCGCGCACAAAAGACCATTGCAGGATTGTTACCGGCCCGGTCAACATACCTTTCATTAATTTAACGGTATTGGCCTGGGCAAAACTGCTCCATCGAACAGTCATATCGTTTGGTCTGCTTACATCACCATAAATAACCGGTGGTTTTACACAGCGGCTGCCATAGCTTTGTACCCAGCCATTTTTAGTAAATAAAAACCCGTCTAATCGTTCGCCAAAATACTCTACCATATCGTTACGTTCAAACTCGCCGTGCACCAGCACATCCAACCCAATTTCTTCCTGCCAGCGAATAGCATCAATGGTGGCCTTTTCAATTTCAGCATCATATTGCGCTGTCGTGATTTCGCCTTTTTTTAATCTTAACCGTAATTGCCGGATGTCATCCGTTTGCGGAAAAGAACCGATAGTTGTTGTTGGGAATAAAGGCAGCTTAAAAATTTGCCGCTGTATTTTTTGCCTTATCGAAAACTCATTGCTGCGTGTGGCATCAGCGTCAGTAATCGCCGCGACCCTTTTTTTGATGTCCTGTTTATGAATTAGTTTTGACAAGCTGCGATTGGAAATAGCCATTAAGTTGTTTTGTAACAACTCATTGTTGCCCTCAATTATTTTATTCAATTCGCTTACTTCGTTGAGTTTTTGTTTGGCAAAAGCCATCCAGTTTTTTATTTGCGGATCAATGGCAGTTTCCAGGTCGAGATCAAACGGGGTGTGCAGTAAAGAGCAACCTGGCGCTATTATCAGCCGCTCTTTACCAACAACGGATATCGCCTTTTTAATATGGGCCAGTGATGTCCCGTAGTCATTTTTCCAGATATTTCGCCCATCAACAACGCCGAGCGACAAACTAAGTTTTTCAGGCGCTATTGTTAACACCTCATCTAACTGATCCGGCGCCCGCACGAGGTCAATGTGTAAGACATTTACCGGCAAAGAAGTTGCTAACTTTATATTGTCGCCCAATCGTCCAAAATAGGTAGCCAGTACAAATTTAAGAAATGGGAATGCGGCCCTGAGCTGTTTGTAAGTATCTTTGAATATCAACTGCTCCTTTTCACTAAGGTCGAGCGTTAAAAAAGGCTCATCAAACTGTACCCACTCTGCACCTAAGCCGTACAGCTTCGTGAGGATATCAATATAAACAGGTAAAAGTTTTTTGATGAGATCGATCCTCTCAAAACCCGCCTCTTTTTCCTTGCCCAGCAAAAGATAGGAGACGGGGCCAATCAGCACCGGTTTGGTAATGATGCCTTCTCGTTTGGCTTCGTAAAACTCATCAGTAACTTTTGTAGAAAACAATTTAAACTGCTGATCTCTATAAAACTCCGGTACGATATAGTGATAATTGGTATCAAACCATTTCGTCATTTCCATAGCAATCACATCCAGCCCGTCTTTTTGATAGCCGCGGGCCATTGCAAAATAAAGGTCCAGTTCCTGATTCCCTTTTTTGAGCATAATTTCATTATACCGTTTTGGTATGGCCCCGAACATTAGCGAATGATCCAATACATGATCATAAAAGGAAAAATCGTTTGACGGGATCAGGTCGATTCCCGCATCTTTTTGGATCTGCCAGTTTTTACGACGGATATCTTTACCGACCGCAAGCACATTTTTGTGTTCCGTTTTGCCTGCCCAATAATCTTCACAGACTTTTTTTAACTCACGTTGACTACCAATTCTCGGGTAGCCGAGATTTTGCGTTAGCATTTTCTTTTAATTGATTAAATGAATAAATCGGTTAAACGCTCTTTGACTAAACTTCGCAATGCTTTACAATAAAAAAAGAAAAGGAGGGAACGCAGACAATCGCCGAGAAAAATAAACTCAACACAACAGAAAACGAATCAGACCAGATCAAAAGCTTTATACCGCGAAAGCATTGTCAATTCAGTATGTGGCAGGTCTCCTGACTTGTAACATTTTTGCCGCCCTTCCCAGCCGCCTATGGCGGACAGTGGACTTAATTGGCAAAAACCTTTTTTGTTACTTACAGTTGCGCGACAGTTCGTGATTTTCACACGATTCCCTATTAATCTACGTTTAAGTAAAGCCTATACCGGTTGAAGAAGAAATAAAATAAAGAACTTGTATTGGTACAAATGTATGTAATAACAATGAGAAAATGTTATTGTGATTTTAATTGGCATACATTGTCCGGTTAATTTTTAAGACATCCGGTTTTTATTCGGCTTTTTTTTCCAGACCTCCGGACTATATTCAACTAATCTCTAACCTCTGATCTCTAATCACTATTTTTGAAAAATGTATTTACAGCAGCTATCAGTTATAAATTTCAAAAATTACGCAGAGGCCGGATTAACTTTTAGCGATGGCGTTAATGTATTTACGGGGAATAATGGCGCCGGTAAAACAAATTTACTGGATGCTATCCATTACCTGTCGTTATGTAAAAGCTATTTTAATCCCATTGATAGTCAGCAAATAAAACAAGGGGCTGATTTTTTTATCATCACCGGCAACTTTAATAAAAATGGCAAGCAAGAAACGGTGGCCTGCTCCGTTAAACGCAATCAAAAAAAACAATTTAAACGCAATAAAAAGGACTATCAGCGACTGGCTGACCACATCGGCTTATTTCCGTTGGTGATGGTATCGCCTTATGATATCAGCATAATAATAGAAGGCAGTGAAGAACGCCGAAAATTTATCGATAACGTTATCTCTCAAACCGATAATTCATACCTTGATGAATTGATCATCTATAATAAAGTACTGATCAACCGCAATGCATTTTTAAAGCTTATTGCTGATACAGGTAAATACGATCCTAATTTGCTAGAGGTGCTGGATGAGCAGCTAATTGCATCCGGTAATAGCATTTTCAAAAAGCGTAAAGCCTTTATGGAAAGCTTTACCGAAATATTTAATAAACATTACCAATACCTGAGTGATAATGCCGAGCAGGTTGAATTAATTTACGAATCACAATTGTTACAGGATGATTTTGCTACCCTGCTAAAAAAGAATATTGAAAAAGACAGGGCCGTTGAGCGTACAACTTCGGGCATCCATAAGGATGATCTCCTCTTTGCAATTCACGGGATGCCTATGAAAAAATTCGGTTCCCAGGGTCAGCAAAAATCCTTTTTAATTGCCTTAAAATTGGCTCAATACACCTTTTTAGATCAACAGAACGGATTTAAGCCAATATTGTTGCTTGATGATATTTTTGATAAGCTTGATGACCAAAGGGTTACCAAATTAATGAAGATGATATCGAACCACGATTTTGGCCAGGTTTTTATTACAGATACCAATGTAAACCGCGTTAAAAACGTATTCAATGAAATCGGGGTGGATATAAAGCTGTTTAAAGCGAAGGGGGGCGAAATAGATGCGTAAAACCAATGACAAAACTTTGAAGGAAGCCATTGAGCAAATGCTGCAGGTTTATAAAATTAAAAAGCGCTATGACGAAACTGCGATAATAGCGCACTGGCCCCAGCTTGTAGGCAAGCCTGTGGCTAACCGTACCAAAGAATTATTTATACACGATAAAAAACTTTTTCTGCGTATTGAATCGTCAGTAATAAAAAACGAATTGATGTTGATGCGCAACCAGATAATTAATAAGATAAATGATGAGGCAAAAACAGTTTTAGTTGAAGAAATTATTTTTCTCTAGTCCATCGCGGAAAAAAAGTCCTGAAATGCAAGTCATCGCTCATCCGTGAAAAGACGAGGATAAAAAGGCCCGGAAGTATAAAAGCCAGCTGCGCTTCGGGATGGGTCCTGTAAAGTAGCACCGTGCCCGAAACTAACACTATTATAAGCAAAGAGTACAATATATATTTGAGCAGCAGTTTCATAATTTCCGATCCGGTTAGTAATTAAAACGCAAATGCAAAATACAGATTGTCTTAACCTTATAAAAATATGCAATCTTTTTATAAAACCAAAAGAAAAGAAAAAACCAGGATATTATTTTTGTCAGTATTGCCCGGTATATGAATGAATGTCAGAATTTTTCGAGGGATGAGAAAAAGAAATCACCCTCAATTTTGGCATTTTCAGCAGAATCGGAACCATGAATTGCATTGGCGCCGATTGACTGTGCATATAAATTACGTATAGTTCCTTTTTCTGCTTTTGATGGATCGGTGGCCCCGATAAGCTTACGAAAATCTTCGATGGCATTATCCTTTTCAAGTATGGCAGCCACAATCGGGCCTGATGACATAAAATTCACCAGTTCGCCGTAAAAAGGCCGTTCTTTATGCACCTCATAAAACTCTCCCGCTTTTTCATTGCTTAACGCTATGTATTTTAAAGCTGTTATTTTAAAGCCTCCTTTTATTATCTGATCTAAAATTGCGCCAGTGTGCCCATTTGCAACTGCATCGGGCTTTATCATGGTAAAAGTTTTATTACTGCTCATCTTTTTTTGTATATTAAATATTGATTCACCTATTTAAGTAGGAGTAGCCATTACAGCATTGTTAAAACTGCTACTGCTACTTTTAATTGCTACTGTTGCTTATAACTGCTACTTTTTTCAAAACAGCCGCAAAAATAGCTTTTTACAATCAATCAATTGTACACATTTGTAAAAATCTGAATCTGCAATCTCCGATCTCCGAAATCGAACATCCGAAACGGCGCCGCCCTGTGCGGGCGCCTTTAAAAAACAAACAACTGCAAAAATCCGAAATCATTTATTTACCTTTGCAACTCTTTTTTAAAATTAATGTTAGATATAGCCTCGCTTACTGAACTTTTAGCGCAGCCTCAAAAAATAGTGATTACTACTCATCATAAACCTGATGGTGATGCTATCGGCTCGTCATTAGGTTTATACAATTATTTAATACAGCAAGGCCATCATGTAAGGGTTATCGCTCCGACAGACTATCCGGAATATTTAAGCTGGATGCCGGGTAATGATGCGGTAATTGTTTACACAGAGAATCCAAAAGAATCAGCCGCTTTAATAGCCGCGGCTAAAATAATTTTTTGCCTCGATTTTAATGCCCTTAGCCGCATTAATGAAATGGGTGAGCTGGTTGGCAAAAGCAGCGCGGAGAAAGTTATGATCGATCACCACCCTGAGCCTGAGGACTTTGATGATTACCGGTACTGGGACATTACGGCCAGCGCCACGGCCCAATTAGTATACAAATTTATTGCCGGGGAGCTTAAGCATAAAGAATTGGTGAATAAGGATGTAGCTACTTGTTTATATACAGGAATAATGACCGATTCGGCCTCATTTTGCCTGCCAAATACTACCTCGGAGGTACACCGCATAACTGCCGACCTGATTGATGCAGGGGCTGTTAACTGGCAGATCTATGATCTGGTTTACAACAACTCTCCCGAAAGCCGCCTCCGATTTTTAGGACTCTGTTTATCACAGCGGCTCGAAGTTTTATATGAATATAATACAGCTATTATAGCGGTAAGCAAAAAGGATCTTGAAAAATACGGCATAATGACAGGTGAAACCGAAGGGATAGTAAATTATGCCCTGTCAATATTAGGAGTGCGTTTAGCGGCGTTTATAGTTGAACGACGTGATAAAGTAAAACTTTCATTAAGGTCAAAAGGCAATATTCCTGCAAATGATATTTGCAGGAAATATTTCAGCGGCGGCGGCCATTATAACGCGGCTGGCGGCACATCAACCGACAGCCTTGAACAAGTTGTAAATAAATTTAAATTAATATTACCAGAATACAAAAAACTATTAATACAATAAAAATGAAAAAAAGACTAATGTTTTTAGCGCTTGCGGCGATGGGATTAGCAAGCTGCAATGTAGGGTTTAAGAAAGGCGGGAATGGAATGTTATATGATATTATCGTAGATAAATCAGGGCCCCAAATAATGCCCGGGGATTTTGTAAGCTTAAATCTTACATTTAAAAACGATGCCGATTCGGTACTTGGCAGCACCTACGATAATGGCACGCCATATATGAGCTTGTTTCAAAAGCCGCAGCAAAAAGGTGATATCTTTTCAGGCATCGAAATGCTTAGTGAAGGTGATAGCGCTATAATCAAAATAAATATTGATTCGTTAACTAAAGGTCATCCCCGCCCTGCAAATCTTAAGGGGAAATACCAGGTATATACAGTAAAAGTTGAAAAAGTGATCCAAAAAGGAAATCTTAGCGACCAGGTTTTTCAGGGACGCGCACAAGCTTATTATACTTCGGTAATGGACGTAGTCAAAAAAGAGGCTCAAAAAGCCGAGCCCGGAAAGATCCAAAAATACATTAAGGATAATAAACTTAATGTTACTAAAACAGATTCAGGTTTATATTATGCAGTAACTAAACCCGGAGCGGGCGATAAACCGGTTGCCGGTGATACCGTAGTGGTAAACTATACCCTTAAATTAGCATCGGGTAAAGCTGTTGAAACCAGCGTTAAATCAGACGCTGTAAAATATAAACTGCCTGTAAACCCTATGAACCCATATAAGCCTATCCGTTTTCCGATTGGCCAAAAAGGTATGATAAAGGGATGGGACCAGGGAATGCAGCTATTAAATAAAGGGGCAAAAGCAACGCTTGTTATACCATCAAGCCTTGCGTATGGCGCCCAGGGCAACCAGCAAATACAACCGTATACCCCGCTTATATTTGATGTTGAACTTGTTGATATCGTACATCCAAACCCAAATGCCCCAAAACCAAAATCACTTGTTCCGCCACAGCCGGTACAAGGGCAGCAGCCGGTTAAAAAATAATGTTTAGTAAGAGGACCAAGAGTCAAGTGCCAGGAATCAAGAACAAGGATAAAAGCAGATGTGAAAATTGTCTTTTCACATTAGTAACCGCCGCTTTATTTTTTAAATCTTGATTCTTGTCATCTTGGCTCTTGATTCTTACCTTCTTGACTCTTTTTTATGATGAAGTATATCCTGTTTATTTTAGTTCTAACGGCTGCCGCCGTTAATGCTAACGCACAAAATGGCCTGCAACACAGCCCCGAAGGGGATATGTACCAGATATTTACCCATAATACGGGCGACAAAATAAAGGTAAGTGATGTAGTAACTTTTCAGCTTATTCAAAAAACTGATAAGGATTCTGTTCTTTTTAGTACATATGCCGTTGGTCATCCGGTGCAAACACAGGTAAAACCATCGCAAAGCGCCGCTGATTTAATGGAAATATTCCCATTGTTAGCGCTAAAGGATAGTGTATTGGTAAAGGTGCCCACTGACTCCATTTTTAAAGGGCACGAAGATCAGCGCCCTCTTTTTTTACCAAAAGGCACTAATCTGACCTTTATACTGAAGATAGAAAAAGTGCAGTCGTTAACTGAAGCAATAGCTGAAATAAAAACCGCAGAAATTGCTGAGGCTGCAAAATACATAACCGACCATAAGCTCATTGTTAAAACAACGCCGAGCGGTTTAAAATATGTAATTACCCAGCCGTCATTAAAACGTAAACCCCTTAAAGGGGATACCTTGCTGGTTAACTACGTAGGCCGCACATTGGATGATAAAGTTTTTGACACAAGTATTGAATCAGTGGCAAAAAGTTCGGGAACATTCCAGGAGGGCCGTCCCTATGAGCCATTTCAGCTGGTTGTTGGCACGGGCGGAGTTATACCCGGCTGGGACGAAGGTTTGCTCTTATTAAACGAAGGCTCAAAAGCCACATTTATCATTCCTTCAGGGTTGGCTTACGGCCAACAAGGTTCAGGTCCGATAAAGCCTTACAGCACCCTGTTATTTGATGTTGAATTGGTGAAGATCAAGCCTGTGAAGCACGCTGTAATAAAAAAGCCGGCGACAAAAAAGTCATTGCATAAAAAGACGGCAATAAAAAAGACAGCAATAAAAAAGAAAACCACTTAATTGGGTATGCTTAGAAATTATTAACGATGTCGTCCGCAGGTATAAATCCGTAATTACCATTTACGTAGTCGTAAATGTCCTGGTTTATTTTGTTTTTATTCCCTTTAAAATAAACTGTCAAATTTTTCCGTAACAAACTAATTTCTTTGCCTAACAGGCCTTTATTAACAAAGACCGGTTTAAATTTTGCAATAACCCTCGAATTTACGCCTGCTTCTTCATTAACGTATTGATAGGCAATGACACAATCAGTAATCTGATCAATATTTTCAACGACGTTATTATTTTCGTCAGTAATGATATGCTTATTAAAAATCAAAGCATGATCCGATACCGGTATTTTCTTTAGAATTGTTTTTTTGTTTAGCGTGTACTGTAGAAAGAAAAAGTTATCATTATCCATTTTGTATGAATTTATGACATTAAAGGGCTGGTCATTTATAAGGAGATATTTGAGATCTGGGTCATCCTGATTAAAATATATTTTAGGATCTTTTGCCAATAAATTTATGCTCCGTGTAGCCAAATAATAATGGTGGACGGAAGGCAGCAGGGACGATTTTAACACAGTTAATAACTCGCCGGAATGCTGCTCCCTGGCCTTATTTGCAAATAGGTCAAAACGTCCCTTTACAGGACTGACGATGGAGACCTTTTCTGATTTATTATTAAATATTATACCGTCATTTTCGGAAATTTTATCGCCAATTTTTAAGGGCTTATGCGTGCTCTTTAATATTGGGTTTCCCTGGATGTAAACAACATAATATCCCCCGTCACTTTTCAGGAGGAATGTGCTGATAAGCAAAATAAATAAAATTTTCATACCCTATTTAAGATTTATAAAATATCTTTTTAACAGATAAAACTACGTCTTTAATCCACATTTTTTCAATCTGATTTTTATAATGAACTACAGAATGCAAAATATTCAGGTAAACGCCGATAACCAAAATATTAATTTGAATATGAAAGAACAGGTAAGATGCCAGCGATATAACGATAAGAATCAGAACATACTTAAACAGCGAGTCGAAAAAAAGCGAAACGAAGGTGTTTTTAGCTTCGGATTTTGATCCGGAATAAAAAACATTGTATGAAAGGACGGAATATGTTATCAGCAATAAAAAAGCCCAAAGCAAATGTATGTGATGATAGCCAAGTTTTAATGAAAGATAATTATTCAATAAAATTAAAGTTCCCGGCATTTTATTTAAAACTGTCTCATGCGTATCATTTGTAAAATCTCCCATGCAAACGATCCTGTTTTTCAAAAACTGTTCATTAATAACTCTGGGCGGCAATGACAATAGTTCGGATAAATTTATAACCGGGTATTTATGCGCAGTAAAAATTTGATAAGGCCTTACGGGATAATCCGTTACAATAGAATTTAAGCATAAATACGGGCCCTCGGTATGAAAGCCCCAGAACGATTTAAATTGTTTTTTTTCAATAGCTTCATACATTGCTAATGGCAAAGTTTTGACACTATCGTTTTGAAAAAGAGAAAATTTACTGTAAACGGATTCATTAACTGTTTCATATTCAACAATGCCGCCAGGTACATTAAAAATTGGTTTTTCAACTTTGCCTGAATCTGATATGATCAGTGGAAAAATTACATTTGTTAAATTACCGATACTTTTTTTCAACAAACTATCATCTTCAGACTTGCCTTTTAGTAAAACATCACATAAGATGAATTTTACAATATGCGGGTTGCTCTTTATAATATTAAAAAATTCAGCTAATTTGGCACGATTGGTAATTACCTCATTCCCAATGCCATCTTCATGGGGTATTAAGCTTTTTTCATAACTTAAATCAATAAATAAGAAATCATTTCCTTCTAAGTCCCGATCCTTTATGAAAACATGCTTTATGATATTAGACCATTTGACCAATAAAACTTCATTTTCATAAGTATATATTGAGTTAGTCCACAAAAACGTAATTATCATTAAAAGCATTCCGTGAAAAAAACACAAAAGCCATCTTAGTGAATTCTTTTTTGCCACTTTAATGTTTAACATTTTTTACCTAAATATATAAATTTATATGTCGGTTACCAATTCTGCCGCATATACTTAATTTTACAGCATGATCTTAACTGATACGCATACCCATTTGTACTATGAAACCGATGAGACAAAACGGTTGGAACTAATGCAGCGCTGCAAAGAAAATGGCATTGGCTGCCTCTTTTTACCGAATGTTGACACCGCCTCGGTCCCCTTGGTTTTTTCCCTTGTAAAATCATTTCCTGGTATTTGTTTCCCGATGCTTGGTTTGCACCCTTGTTCTGTAAAAACCGGCTGGGAGGATGAATTGGAGGTTATAAAGGAAGCAGCTCATCAGCATAAAATTGTCGCTATAGGTGAAATTGGTATTGACCTTTACTGGGATAAAACAACATTAACTGAACAAATTAAAGCATTTAAAGTGCAGATTAGCTGGGCAAAATCATTAAAACTACCCATAGTGATACATTGCCGGAATTCGTTTGATGAAGTTTATGAGGTACTTCAGAGCGAACGCGATGAAAATTTACGTGGCATCTTTCATTGCTTTACAGGCACTTTGGAACAGGCAAATAAAGTAATTAATTTAGGCTTTTACCTTGGGATTGGCGGAGTGGTAACCTACAAAAATTCCGGTTTAGACAAAGTTGCAGCACAAATCGGGCTACAGCATATAGTTTTAGAGACAGATTCTCCGTATCTTACGCCCGTTCCGTACCGTGGCAAACCAAATGAAAGTTCGTACTTGATCTATATTGCCCAAAAGGTTGCGGAACTACATCAAACTGACCTGGAAACCGTGGCCAATACAACTACGGAGAATTCAAGGCTTGTTTTTGGTGCGTAAGAAAGTTCATAGTTGATGGTTCATAGTTCATACTAAAAAAGGGATGAAAGCTAATTTTAAATGGCAGCTACCATGAACTATGAACCATGAACCATGAACTAACATAGCATAATAAGGTTCATAGTTGATGGTTCATAGTTCATAGAAGCTGCATTTCAATAGCTTCAATTCTTTTCCAGCAATGAACTATGAACTAAATAAATATTTTAGATTAGTAATTACAATAATGTTCGTAGTTAGTTGTTCATAGTTCGTGAAAGTTGCATTTTAACTTAGTTTCAATTCCTTTCCTGCTATGAACCATGAACCATGAACTATCAACCTGACTACATGAACCAGATTTTGATCATTTATACCGGCGGGACGATAGGTATGATGAGCGACCCGCAAACCAAGATGCTCAAACCGATTAACTTTGAGCAAATTATGGATAATGTGCCTGAACTGGAGAAGCTGAATTGTAAGATACAGGTACATTCGTTTGATGAGATCATTGATTCATCTAACATGAACCCCGCCATCTGGAGTGAAATTGCCGGTCTGATTGAAACAAATTACGATACTGTTGATGGCTTTGTAATATTGCATGGCTCTGATACTATGGCATTCACCGCATCGGCTCTCAGTTATATGCTCGAAAATCTTGGCAAGCCTGTAATTTTTACGGGCTCCCAACTGCCCATTAGCGCCGTACGCACCGATGCCAAAGAAAATTTAATGACGGCCATTGAAATTGCTAAAGCAAAAAAGCATGACCGCGCCCGCGTACCCGAAGTCTGCATATATTTCGATTATAAATTATTCAGGGGTAACAGGTCTTTTAAATATAATTCATCTAAGTTTGAAGCATTCCGTTCGCCAAACTATCCCATACTGGCTGAATCCGGCGTTCACCTTAAATTTAGCCTCAATGATATCCGGCACCCGCCGGACGGCGAACCCCTTAAAGTGCATAAAAACCTTGTAAGCGACGTAGCAGTGTTGAAATTGTACCCGGGTATCAGTCCTAAGGTGGTAGAAACCATTTTAACAGCTGATGTACGGGGGATCATAATGGAAACATTCGGCGCAGGCAATACTACAACCGACCATTGGTTTGTCGATCTGCTTAAAAACGCTATCGACAGCGGTAAAGTGATCCTTGATATTTCACAATGCAAGGTCGGTACCGTCGAGCTTGGCCGTTACGAAACCAGCAAGCAACTAAAGGACATCGGTGTAACTAATGGCTTTGACATGACCTACGAATCGGCAGTTACCAAAATGATGTACCTCCTGGGCCAGTTTGAAGACCCGAAGATGGTTAAGGAATATTTAGAGACTGATTTGAGGGGGGAGATAACGGTTGGTTGACGGGTTGATTAGGTGAATGGTTGATTAGGTGAGTTGTTGATTAGGTTTAATGTTATTATAAACAGGTGACCCCAAAAGTGCAAATGTCGAACTCTTTTATTGAGGATTGCAAGAAAATTGTTGCTTTGAAAGAGAAAGAATAAAAGTAGTTTTATGGTAATACAGATAGAAACCTTTATTTAATGAGTTTCTTCAAATCGGCAGTAGTAATGATAATATCTACTCCTTTTTTAGCCAAACCTTTAGAGAGTACTTTATCGCCTGTCCATAATTTGGCGTTAAGTTCAATTCCGAGCGCTATAAATGGAGTATCATCATCATCAATATCTTTTGTCAAAGCAAAAGCCTGAATCCATGATTGTTCACTGATCGATTCTTCCGGAACAAAATTTATAGTTAATAAAATCAGTTCTTCAATATCAGATAATGTTTTTGAGTCAAGCTTGGAATAAGCTATTATTTTCGGAGCGTATCTTCTTAATTCTTCTTTAAGAAGTTCAGGTGCAAAAAATGTAAACTCATCCTGTACATTCATCAATATTTCCCCAATAGCAGAATGGGGATTTAACAGCGTACTAAATACAATGTTAGTATCAACTATTAAGTTCACTTGATAAATTTCGCTTTATTTTCGGCCCACCAACGCTTTTTGGATTCATCCGCGAGTTTATTGGCTTGCTCCTCTGTACCTTTACTTTTTCTGATAGCTTCCTTGTATTTAAGGTAATTAACTATCCGTTCAAAACCAGTAGTATCAATATCGGCAGGCAAGCGGAATATGATTTCGTTATTTGTTTTCTCAATTACCATATAACAAAAATACTAAAATTTCTCTAACAAAAACTTTCCTTCTATCGCACTGTTCGTTTAATTCGTTAAGTTTATTTATACTCAAAAATGATCTATGGCGGAAAAATACATCATTAGTAAAAGAAATAGATTTTCATTGGCTGGTATTGAAATGGTAACGGTTTCTATTTTTTCTTCTTATTGGCTGTGTAAAAGATTTGATTGGGATTGGCTTATTGGCGTTGCTGTTTTTTTTGCCAGCAACCTGTTGATTGGATGGCTCTTTTTTCGAGTGCGACTATTTCGCTATATCTTATCAATTTTATTCTCTTTCTTTTGGGGTTTCTTAGCTTATACTTTTTCAACGGGAATCACTGAATCAACAGTTAGTCTATGGATAGCACTGGTAGTGGTTTTTCTGATAAGCCTGGCACTACATTGGAGTTATTTTGATTTTGAAAGAAATGCCAGCCGAATTGAGTATAGAGATTTGTAAATTGCTTTGCAGAAATGACAGATCTCCAATCATTTTAAGACAAATGAGTGCCTGGGAGTGTTTTTGTTAACCCAAAGAGGTTCGAACTCAAAAAGTGGCTCTATCGCACAGAAACGCAACATCTAAAAAGTGCTTAAAAAACAAAACCGTTCCTAAATGTAATAGAAGTGGTTTTTTAAATTTTATGACCTGTGAGAGACTCGAACTCTCAATTGGTCAAATTTAAAATATATTTAGTTTCTGGTATTTTCAGAGTAATTTATTCACTTCCTTTTTCACTTCGTCGTAAGCAATGAATTCTCCCCTGTTAGCCTGCCCGATTGATTCATTGATCCCTTGTTTAACGGAAGCTGGCAGTTCATCCCACCAATTCTCACCCTTATCGTTAAAAGAATTTGATTGTTTATTTTGATCGTCCATATTAACAAATCTACACAATGATTAACTAACCGCATCGTTTTAATTCAACATACTATAAATCCGAAATCGTAAATCGTAATTCCGAAATCGACTGTCTCCGGCAAGTGCAGCTTTCGCTGCACAGCCTTCAACAACTCATTTTATCTAAGGGGTATTAATATCATGGATCAAATTCTGCTCACAATCCCGCTTTCAACCCGTTTGCGGTACGACCAGAAGAATACTATCGGAAAAACAAAAAGGTTAAATATGGTATTGGTGATCAATCCGCCAATTACTACAATGGCCAGGGGCCTTGATGCTTCTGAACCGATACCATGCGACATAGCGGCAGGCGCCAAACCTATGGCTGCCATCATGGCTGTCATCACTACAGGGCGCAAACGGTCTTCAACCCCTGCCCTTATAGCAACAGCAAATGATGTCCAGGTGGTATGATGCTTTAACTCCATGATATTGCTTTTAAACTTTGTAATTAAAATAACGCCGTTTTGTACGCAAATGCCAAACAAGGCTATAAAACCGATGCCGGCGGAAATATTAAAGTTCACCCCCATTATAAGGAGTGCCAGTATCCCGCCCATAATAGCAAAAGGCACATTATTGAGCACCAGCAGTGAATCCCTGAAGTTGCCGAATAGTATAAATAATATAAAGAAAATAATAAGCAAACTGATAGGTACAACCTGAGCTAACCTTGCGGTGGCGCGCTGCTGGTTTTCAAAATCTCCGGCCCATTGCAGTGAGTACCCTTTTGGCAGTTTGATCTGTGCGTCAACTTTATGCCGGGCTTCTTTAATAGTACTGCCCATGTCCCTGCCGCGAATGGAAAATTTAATTGCTCCATATCGGGCATGATCGTCGCGGTAGATCATGCTGATCCCGGTAATTTTTTTAATACTCGCAATTTCACGGAGCGGTACCGTATTATTATTAAGCGTAGGTACCCGCAGGTCGCCTATAGCTTCCTCGTTATTTCTGAAATTTTCGGGATAACGTATGCGGAGGTCGAATTTCTTTTCACCTTCGTATATCTGGGTGGCGGCTTTACCGCCAATAGCCATCTCAATTACAGCATTTGCATCGGCTGCGGTCACACCGTACTGAGCCATTTTTTGCTGGTTCAGATCAATTTGTAATTCGGGCTGCCCCATATTATGCATAATGCCCAGGTCTTCAATGCCTTTTACGCCCTTTAAAATTGAATCTATACTATTTTCCCTTTTTTCGATATATTTATAATCGTCCCCAAACATTTTTACAACGATTGAACCCTTAACTCCCGATACAGCTTCTTCAACATTATCGGATATCGGCTGTGAAAAGTTAAGGTCGATACCGGGGATATACTTTAACTTTTCCTGCATCCGTGCAATAAGCTCTTCTTTAGTTTCTTTCCTTTTCCATTGGCTCTCGGGGTAAATATCCACGTGGAATTCAATATTGTAGAAACCTGTCGCATCTGTGCCGTCATTGGGCCTGCCGGTTTGCGACAATACCTGTTTTACTTCGTCAAAACTTAGGAAGATACTTCGCATTTCATTGGCCAATTTTACCGATTCTTTTAGTGAAATACTCAAAGGGCCCGTTGCCCTGACGTAAATGGCCCCCTCGTTAAGTTCGGGCAAAAATTCAGTGCCTAAAAGTGTAAAACAAAACAAGCTGACAACTAATGCGGCTATAGCAACCGGAAAAACAATCTTTCTGCCCTTGAAACAAACAGAGTAAAACCGCATAGCGTTGCGCGTGACAAACTCAACGAAAACATTGTGTTTTTCTTTAACATCCTTGTTAAGCAGTACACTTGCTAAAGCAGGCACGAACGTAAATGTTAAAATAACAGCTCCCAGCAAAGCAAAACCCAGCGTCCATGCTAAGGGTGAGAACATTTTACCTTCAACTTTTTGAAAGCTGAATATGGGCATCAATCCTGTGATAATGATCAACTTGGCGAAAAATATGCCTTTACCATTAACCATACATGCCTTTTTAATCATCCCAAGCTTACTCAGGCGATTATAATTTGCCAAACCCACTTCTTTGGCCCTGTGGTCAAGTACCACAAATATCCCTTCGACCATCACTACCGCGCCATCAATAATGATCCCGAAATCTATCGCGCCCATTGATAACAGGTTGGCCGACATCCCTTTTAACTTTAAACAGATAAAGGCGAATAAAAGCGATAACGGGATGATCAGCCCAACGATCAGGGTAGTACGCCAATCGGCCATAAAAAGAAAAACAATGACCGTAACGAAAATTATACCCTCGGTCATGTTATGCAACACCGTATGTGTAGCAAAATTTACAAGGTCTTCGCGGTCGTAAAAAGGTTTCAGTTTTACATCATCGGGCAATATTTTATTGTTAAGCTCATTGATCTTTATTTTCAGGTTTTTTATTACTTCACTTGGGTTTTCGCCTTTGCGCATTACCACTGTACCTTCAATAACGTCCGGATCTTTGTCGCGGCCAACCTGCCCAAGGCGGGGTAACGCAGACTCGGTAACGTCGGCTATTGTTTTTACATATATAGGCGTCCCCTTAATATTGTTAATAACCACATTTTTAATTTCGCCAATATCGTTAAGCAAGCCGATGCCCCGTACCACGTAGGCCTGGCCGGCCTGATCAATTACATCACCGCCAACGTTCACATTGCTCTTTGATACCGCTTCATACAATTGAAGAGGAGTTACATTATACTGAACAGCTTTTTGGGGGTCAATCGTGATCTGGTAGGTTTTTACTTCACCGCCGAAACTGTTAATATCGGCAACGCCCGGCACAGCACGTATTTCACGCTCAACCACCCAATCTTCAATTGTTTTTAATTCACGCGCCGATCTTTTGTTGCTTGTTAAGGTGAACCGGTATATTTCGCCTGTAGGGCCATAAGGCGGTTCAACCGAAGGACTTACGCCTTCAGGCAAATTGGCATCGCCCAGGTGGTTATTGATCTGCAAGCGCGCGAAGGCGTAATCCACGTCATCTTCAAAAGTAATTTTCACTACCGAAAGGCCAAAAAGGGACGAAGACCGGACAGTGGTCTTTTTTTCAGCAGGGTTCATGGCGATTTCCAGGGGACGGGTTACAAATTTTTCAACTTCTTCCGCGCTCCTTCCGGGCCATTGTGAAATTATGGTGACTGAAGTATTAGTAACATCGGGAAAGGCATCAATGCTGATGGTTTTAAAACTAATATAACCGGCAACAGCAAGCAGGGCGGTCACAAAAAATATGAAGAACCTGTTTCTTAAGGCGAATGAAAGAATATTTCTTATAAACCTATTCATATGTCGGATTTCGGAATTTCGATTTCGGATGTTTTTTTTATTTCGGATTTCGGATTTTCGATTTCGGATTTATTTTATATTTCGGATTCTTACCGGGGTATTCATCTTCCTAAATCCGAAATCGTAAATCCGAAATTATTCTTTAAGCGATTCATACAAATACACTTGTCTTGAGGCTATAACACGGTCGCCGGGTTTTAAGCCTTTGCTGATGTAGGCCCTGTCTTCAACTGTTTTGGCAATTTCAACCGGCTGAATGTGCACTTTCGCTTTGCTGTTATCTATCATGATCACATAATCTTTATCATTATCAAAAACTAATGAACGCGTGTTGATAAACGGAAGGCTTTCGCCTGACTTGGCCTTGATCAGCACATTCGCGAACATCCCGGGCTTAAGTAAATTGCCGGGATTATTAATCGTTATCCTTGCGTGCATTACCTTATTATCGGGGTCAAGCATATTGTCGATCTTTGCTATTTTCCCATCAAATACTTTATCAGGGTATGATAGCGTAGTAATCTTTACCGGATCGCCGGTTTGGATTTTGGCGATATCTGATTCATAAACATTAACCAGCACGTAGACTGTCGACAGATCGGCTATTGTGAACAGGTTTTGGCTATTGTCGGCCCTTACCTGGGTATTGTTCGTCAGGTTTTTTTCAACTACAAAGCCCGATAAAGGTGTCTTGACTTCGTATCCGTTTTGATCGCTTTTGTTGATCTGAATTACAGCCGATGCACGTTTACCTTCGGCAACTGCTTTCTGATAGTCGGATTGCGCCTGCTCCAGGTCTTTTTGTGATGCCAGGCCGCCTTTGTAAAGGTCCTGGGTTGATTCAAGTATACGCCGTGTATTTTTTAAATCTGCCTCTGATGAAATATAGTCTTTTGTATAAGCGGCCATTTCAGCGCTTTTTAAAATCGCCAGCGTCTGGCCTTTATGCACCGGGTCTCCTAACTGAATATTTACGTCCCGTGCCACACCGCTAACCATAGGATAAACTTTTACCATTTTATTTTCATCAGGTGCAATGCTGCCGGTTAGTGTTATTTGCGACAACGCGCTTGCCGCTTTCACCGTATCAATTAGCACTGCATTTAACAAACTATCGGTGACCTGAAACCTGGTATCTTTTTCCTGGCTTTCATCAGCACGGTGGCAGCTTTGAAAGACGAAGCCGACAATTAAAATGGCAGATGCAAACGTTAGAATTTTATGTTTAGCGTAGATTATCATATTCATTATTGATTAAAAAATGAGGTCCCTGTGGCATAATTTAGTTGTTCGAGCGAAGTTATCCGGCTTAGCAAAAGGCTATTTAACTGTAGAATATTGGTTTTATAAGAGTCGTAAAAGTCCAGAAATTCGAGCATGCTGATGTTTCGTTTTTCATAATTCTTAAACACTTCTTGTATAAGGTGTGTAAAGTCTTGTTTAAACTTAGGATCAAAACTATTATACAACTTTTCAAGCCTGAACGCTATTTTGTAATTGGTAGCTACATCGCTTTCTACCTGGTTTTGCTGGTTTTGCAGCTGTATTTTGCTCTGGTCAACTTGTAAGCCCGCTTGCTTAATATTGCCTTGGTTACGGTTAAATAAGGGCAGGGGCAGGCTAATGCCGGCACTCAGGAAATTGTGTCCGTATGAACCTAGTTTATCGAAATTTAGTGATACGGAAACGTCCGGCACTGCTGTAGCCTTCTGCAATTCAAGGTTTGTACTGTTATAATCAACCGTAACCTTGCTGTATTTAAGATCGTACCGGTTAACATAGGCAGAATCAAGCAGGCGCTGATATGGCACATTGGCCAAAATATCCTTTCCTGTAATATCTTCTGTTATCTGCGGTTCAATTGCAGTGCGCGCGGGTACCTTAAGCAGCAGCTTTAACTGGCTCTCGGTGGTGTCTATGCCGGTTTGCAAGCTATTATATTCCGCCTGCAGCGAATATAATTGCGACTGGATACGCAGCACTTCCTTTTCCGCTATATTCCCTTTGGCATATTGCTCTTTAAATA
This sequence comes from Mucilaginibacter sp., assembly GCA_036758125.1. Classification (GTDB taxonomy): domain Bacteria; phylum Bacteroidota; class Bacteroidia; order Sphingobacteriales; family Sphingobacteriaceae; genus Mucilaginibacter. The sequence continues at coordinate 4,402 of DAIOXE010000024.1, read as the reverse complement.
CGCTAAAAGTTTTTGATAAAGAACCAATCTCCTGGTCGTACACCTTTGCCGACTGACGTTGGTAGTAAACGGTGTAAAAATCGGTCCGCAGCGTATTCTTGAGCGTTCTGACCAGGTCAAAGAACTGGTACCGGGCCTGCTCAACGCCAATCTTTGCCAGTTTTATGTTCTTGTTTCGTTTACCTGCAGTAGTGATGAGCTGTGAAATGCTGGCAGCTTGCTCAGCGGCCGGATTGGGTTCATCAGTGCCTGCTATACCGTTGTTAATGCTGAAATCCGGGTTGGGGAACAGCCGCGCTGTGATTACCTGGGCGTTGGCTATATCAATATTATAATGCTGGGCCATAACCTGCAGGTTGTATTTCAGGAATTGGTCTTCAGCCTGTTTGATCGTTAGCTTAAGCGTGTCGTTAACCGTGACCTGTGCATGGCCGGAAAATCCAGCACATATAAACGCTATTTGAAATAATAAAAAAGTAAGGAAATATTTTTGGAACATGATTGCATCAGATGGCTGCAAAATTAAATCGCAAACATTAAAGGTGGATTAAAAGGAGATTAGAATGGGATTAGAATTTACTTAATAAACTGAACTGCTACCGTTGTATTGCTTCCCGGAGCTGAATCGACAGTAATGGTACCATTAAAAAGGCTAATGATCTTATAGGTTACATAAAGGCCAATACCATTGCCATTAAAGTCTTTAACATTTGTGCCACGGTAAAATGATTCAAAAATTTTCTCGCGCTCATCAGGCATAATACCTATACCCCAATCGGTGATTTTTATGTTAATACATTTTTCATCAGCATACAGGTCACATTGTACCGGTTTATTTGCTGAAAATTTAAAAGCATTGCCAATTATATTATTAAATGCAATGGTTAATAATGATTTGTTCGCAAGTACTTGTAATTTTTCATGGTCGTCGGGCAAATGCAATATGTTTACATTAAATAAGCCTTTGCCCGCTTTCGCTGCCCAGTAATCATTAAGCTCCCATATTAACTCATCAATTGCGACGGGTTTAAGGGCAGGCTGCGTATAATTCATATCAACCTGGGCCAGTTCAAGCAAACTCGTAAAGGTTTCATTTAATCTTTCAGCATCATTTAATACCGATTGTAACACCTGTTCGTATTCTGCGTTGCTGCGCTGTTTATGCAAGGCGATTTCAATTTCTCCAATGATAGTGGTAATAGGGGTCCTTAACTCGTGTGAAGCATTGATCACGAAGGTTTGCTGCATTTCAAAAGCGTTTTCAAGATGTTCCAAAAGCTGGTTAAAATTGCGTGCCAATGCGCTTATTTCATCTTTGCCATCTCCTTCACTTACCCGCAAGCTAAGATTGCTCGCCCTCACCAGGCGCATTTGTTCAATTACTTTATCAATTGGCTCCAGGGCTTTTTGGGCAAACCACCTGCTAATAACAAACAGCCCTACCGTAACTGCTATTAACAATATGGCCATGCTTTCAATAAGATCAGTTAACCTCTTGTGCCCTTGAAAATCAATAGCCGAAACCAGGATCACAAAATTTCCCTGGTTATCATAATAGTAAATTCCGACAGTTTGCCTGCTACCTTCTGTAAATTCTACTTGTTTATTTTTGCGCACGGAATTAATTACCGGGCTCGTCCAAAACTGGTTCTTATCCTGTATAAAAGTTGCGATGTTTTTGTCATCATAAAATCGTATAACTTCATCCGGCAGGCGCTGAAGGTACCGCATTTTTACATGGCTTAGGGAATCGGCGGGAATTTCATCAGCTTCAAGATATCGTTGTGCAGCGATATAGGCCCTGACCATCAAATGATCATAAAAATCAGATTTGGTGAGCGAGCTAAAAGTAATGCACATAGCGACCTGCACAATTAAGAGCACAATTGCGCTTATTGCAGTAAAATAAAGCGAAAGCCTATTCTTGATCTTCATTTACTATTATCGCTTTTTAAAATATAGCCCATTCCTATAACCGTATGTATCAACTTCCCTTCAAAACCTTTTTCAATTTTATTGCGTAAATAATTTACGTATACATCAATAAAATTTGTCCCGGTATCAAAATCAATTTTCCATACCTGCCCGGCAATATACTCTCTGGATAAAACTTTGTTTGGATGGCGCATAAACAATTCCAGCAAAGTAAATTCCTTTGCCGTTAATGTAATTTGAATGCCGGCCCTTTCTGCTATGCTGCTCCATGTATCTAATTTAAGATCCTCAAATGTTAGTATATGCCCCTCTGCCGACTTTGCATTCTGTCTTCTCATTAATGCTTCAATGCGGGCAAGCAACTCACTGAAATGAAATGGTTTAACGAGGTAATCATCGGCCCCGGCTTTTAACCCTGACACTTTATTCTGTATCTGGTCGAGGGCGGTCAGCATTAAAATTGGTGTTTTGGTATCGGTCGTTCTTATTTGCCGGCATAATTCAATGCCATTGATGTCAGGCAGCATCACGTCAAGTATCAGCAAATCAAAACTGGTATTTTGTAATAATGCTTTTGCCGAAGCGCCGTCTTTTGCTGTTTCCAGCTTGTAACCATGCTCTTCCAGCCCCTTGCAAATAAATGCCGCAACCTTTTGTTCATCTTCAACTAAACAGATATTGGCCATGTAAACAAATATGGGTAAAATTTCGGATGTTCGATTTCGGATTTAATATAACGTGGAAGACGAAACGCAAGGTTAATAATAGTTGTCCAAATCCGAAATCGAAAATCCAAAATCCAAAATCACAAAGGGATATTCCCATGCTTCTTCCTGGGGTTGTTCACCACCTTGTTTTCCAGCATTTTAAAGGCGTGGATGAGCTTTATCCGGGTTTCCGAAGGTTCGATCACTTCATCAATAAACCCGCGCTCTGCAGCACGGTAAGGATTTGCAAAAATATCCGAATACAGGAGTTCCTTTTCCTTCCATTTGGCTTCTTTATCATTGGCGGCATTGATCTCCCGTTTAAAAATAATTTCGGCGGCGCCTTTTGCACCCATTACAGCAATCTCGGCCGATGGCCACGCATAGTTCATGTCGGCGCCAATGTGTTTGGAGTTCATTACATCATAGGCGCCCCCGTAGGCTTTACGGGTAATCACCGTAATGCGCGGAACGGTTGCTTCGCAAAAGGCATAAAGCAATTTGGCGCCATTAGTTATAATAGCGTTCCATTCCTGGTCGGTGCCGGGCAAAAAGCCAGGCACATCTTCAAATACCAGCAGGGGAATATTAAAGCTGTCGCAAAACCTTACAAAACGTGCGCCCTTGGTAGACGAATTGATATCAAGCACGCCCGCCAAAAATGCAGGTTGATTGGCAACTATACCAATGCTGCGCCCTGCGATCCGGGCAAAACCTACCACTATATTTTCGGCAAAATCTTTATGTACTTCTAAAAATGAACCGGTATCGATTACATGATCGATCACCTCCCTGATGTCATAAGGCTGTGATGCATTTTCGGGGATAACTACGTCAAGTTCAGGCCGTAATTCATTTTTAGTTTCATACGGTAATGCAGGTGCTATATCCTCGCAGTTTTGAGGCATATAGCTCAATAATTTCTTCACATTCTGGATAGCTTCGACCTCATTTACACAGGCAAAATGTGTTACGCCCGATTTAGTGGCATGGGCGGTTGCCCCGCCTAATTCTTCGGATGTCACGGCTTCATGCGTGACAGTTTTCACCACGTTAGGGCCGGTAACAAACATATAAGAGGTGTTTTCCACCATCAAAATAAAATCCGTTATAGCCGGCGAATACACTGCGCCGCCGGCACAGGGCCCCATGATTGCAGAAATTTGCGGGATCACACCCGAAGCCATTGTATTGCGGTAAAATATATCGGCATATCCGCCTAATGATACAACCCCTTCCTGTATCCGTGCACCGCCCGAGTCGTTTAAGCCAACAACCGGCGCGCCGTTTTTCATGGCCAGGTCCATTATTTTGCATATCTTTTCGGCATGTGTCTCTGAAAGCGATCCGCCGAAAACTGTAAAATCCTGTGAGAAAACGTAAACCAAACGGCCATTTATGGTGCCATAACCGGTGACGACCCCATCGCCGGGGTACTTTTCATTTTCCATTCCAAAATCAATGGAACGATGGGCCACCAGCATACCGATCTCCTGGAATGAACCCTCATCCATCAAAAAATGAAGGCGCTCACGGGCAGTAAGTTTCCCTTTTTTATGCTGACTTTCGATACGTGCTTTACCCCCGCCTAAATTGGCTTCTTCACGTTTTTGTTTTAATAATTTAAGTTTATCGTTCACAACTCAGGTTTATTGTGCAAGATGGGAAAAAAGTCCGAAAGGTGAAAGGTGAAAGGTAAAAGGCGCAGGGCAAACGCATTAAAATTGTGTAAAGTCCAATTAGGAGGCGCCTTCGGAGCC
>DAIOXE010000023.1:0-87775 GCA_036758125.1 Mucilaginibacter sp. | reverse complement strand
ATTAACATGAGTAGTTTAAACGTTATAGCCGGAGAATTAGATGCTTAGAGTTGAAAACGTCCAGGCGCCGGTTGACTTTACACCGGAACTGATCAGTAAGTTTGATGAGATTGTCAACCGTTACCCGGCCGGAAAACAAAAGTCGGCTTTATTGCCTATACTTCACCTGGTACAGGCGGAATTTGGCTGGTTAAGCGTTCCGGCAATGGATATAGTAGCTCAATATCTTGAAATACAGGCAATAGAAGTATATGAAGTTGCTACATTTTACAGCATGTACTTTTTGAGCCCGAGAGGTAAGTTTGTACTGGAAGTTTGCCGTACCGGCCCCTGCTGTATTGTCGGCGCCGAAAAAATAATGGACCATATTGAACAAACATTGGGCGTTAAAGAAGGCGAGGTTACCCCCGATGGCCTGTTTAGCTGGCGCGGTGTTGAATGCCTGGCCGCATGCGGCTCTGCGCCGGTATTACAAATTGGTCCTGAATACACATTTTATGAAAATTTAACCAACGAATCAGTTGACAAGTTGATAGCAGATTTAAAAGCAAAGGGCAATAATTGATAATGACCGGGACAATTTTGATTATAACCGATTCATTATTCCTTGTAACAGTAATTGTTATAAATTATACAAACGATGGGTTCAATCAAAATCCGGCATTTTTAAACTTCCTGGTGGTTGCAGCGTTTGCAAGCTGTATTATCAGGCATATTAATTATTATAAGCACACGAAAAGGATTTATTAGGGAGTAATGGCACGCAAATTACTATTAGAAAATATCAATGTACCCGGCATCAGCACTTTTGATGTTTACCGCTCAAAAGGTGGTTACAAATCTGTTGAAAAGGCTTTGAAAACCATGTCACCTGATGAGGTGATGGAAGAGGTGAAAAAATCGGGTCTGCGCGGTCGCGGAGGAGCGGGTTTCCCTACCGGGATGAAATGGAGCTTTTTAGCCAAGCCCGAAGGTGTTGCCCGTTATCTTGTGTGCAATGCCGATGAATCCGAGCCCGGCACGTTTAAGGACCGTCATCTGATGACGTATATCCCCCACCTTTTGATTGAGGGGATGATTACTTCCAGTTATGCATTAGGGGCGAAGGTATCCTATATCTACGTTCGTGGTGAAATGATGCCGCAGATCAGGATTCTTGAAAAAGCGATAGCGGAAGCTAAAACCGCTGGTTTTCTTGGCAAAAATATTTTAGGCAGCGGTTACGATCTTGAATTATATGTGCATCCTGGTGCCGGCGCCTATATTTGCGGCGAAGAAACCGCTTTGTTAGAATCATTGGAAGGCAAACGTGGTAACCCGCGCATTAAACCGCCGTTCCCGGCTATCGCCGGATTGTATGGCTGCCCTACCGTGGTAAACAATGTAGAGACCATAGCGGCGGTGGTGCCGATCATTAACGAAGGCGGCGATGAATATGCTAAAGTTGGCGTTGGCCGCAGTACAGGTACCAAGCTGATTTCCGCCGGAGGGAATGTGAAAAAACCCGGCGTTTATGAAATTGACCTCGGGCTGCCGGCTGAAGAGTTTTTATATTCTGACGAATATTGTGGCGGCATAGCAAACGGCAAACGATTAAAGGCGGTTGTAGCCGGTGGCTCATCAGTCCCTATCCTTCCGGCAAACCTGTTCCTTAAAACTATAAATAACCAACCCAGACTGATGACCTATGAATCATTGGCTGACGGCGGTTTTGTTAGCGGTACCATGTTGGGTTCGGGCGGTTTTATTGCTTATGATGAAGATCAGTGTATTGTACGCAATACCTGGAATTTTACCCGCTTTTATGCCCATGAAAGCTGCGGACAATGTTCGCCATGCCGCGAAGGTACAGGCTGGATGGAAAAAGTATTGCACCGTTTGGAACATGGCCACGGCAAATTGAGCGATATGGATCTGTTGGTTGATGTAGCCAGAAAAATTGAAGGAAATACGATTTGTCCGCTGGGCGACGCGGCGGCATGGCCGGTGGCCAGTGCTATACGGCATTTCAGGGATGAGTTTGAGTGGCATGTGACCAATGCATCAGAGGCGGTTTCGAGGAATTACGGCCTGGCGCATTATGCTGATCCGTTAACGAAACTGGAAAGTGTTTAGCTAATTTGAAGTATTTTTGTGTATGGATAGCATCGATGATTTAGACTTCTCAAAAACTTATACTTACGCTGATTATTATTCATGGCGTTTTGAGGAACGTTTGGAATTAATTAAAGGCAAGATCTTTAAGATGAGCCCTGCGCCAAGTAATACTCATCAAGAGATTGCGCTTAACATTGCCGGTGAGCTCCGCAATTTTTTAAAGAGTAAATCTTGTAAAGTTTACATTGCTCCTTTTGATGTTCGATTGGTTCGTGATGAAAAAAGTGACAAAAAAGTTAAAACCGTTGTTCAGCCCGATGTATGTGTAATTTGCGACCAAAATAAATTAACCGATGAGCGTGGTTGTTTGGGTGCGCCTGATATAGTGGTCGAAATTTTATCACCGGGAAATAACGCCAAGGAGATAAAAATCAAATATGATTTATATGAGGAGTTTGGTGTGAGAGAATACTGGGTTGTTTATCCGGACGAGCAATCCCTATTAAGGTATGTACTAAATAAAGAAGGAAAGTTTTTTGTGGAAGGCCGCCCATTAACCGTTGGCGATAAAATTACTACGCCGATATTACCTGGCTTTGAACTGGCTTTGGACGATGTTTTTCGTAATTTAATTTAGCCATGAGCGTTTTTATATTGAATTTAAATTAATGAAAGTAACAATAGATGGCATTGCCGTTGAAGTAGAACCGGGAACAACTATCCTGAATGCAGCAAGGCAGATAGGAGGTGACATTGTTCCGCCTGCTATGTGCTATTATTCAACACTGAAAGATAGCGGCGGTAAATGCCGCACCTGTTTGGTCAAAGTTAGCAAAGGATCTGAAAAAGACCCGCGCCCTATGCCCAAACTGGTAGCTTCGTGCCGCACCCCGGTTATGGATGGAATGGAAGTACAGAATATCACCTCGCCGGAAGTACTCGAGGCGCGTAAAGGTATTGTAGAGATGTTACTGATCAACCATCCGCTGGATTGCCCCATCTGCGACCAGGCTGGCGAGTGCGACCTCCAAAACCTTTCTTTTGCGCACGGCGTAGCGAAAACCCGCTATGAGTTTGACCGCCGTACTTTCGAGAAAATTGATATAGGCGATAAAATACAATTGCACATGACACGCTGCATACTTTGCTACCGTTGTGTTTTTGTTGCCGACCAAATCACCGAACACCGTATTCATGGTATTTTGAACCGGGGCGATCATTCGGAAATATCTACCTATATCCAGGCCGCCGTTGATAATGATTTTTCGGGGAACGTAATTGACGTATGCCCTGTTGGCGCACTTACCGATAAAACATTCCGGTTTAAAAATCGTGTTTGGTTTACCAAACCCGTTGCCGCACACCGTGATTGCGATAAATGCAGCGGCGATGTAACACTATGGTATAAAGGCGAAGAAGTATTACGGGTAACTGCCCGGAAAGACCAATATGGTGAAGTTCACGAATTTATTTGCAACACCTGCCGTTTTGATAAAAAGAAAACTGCGGACTGGGTAATCGAAGGGCCGGCAACGGTTTCAAATAAATCGGTGATCAGCTCCAATCATTATGATTTTATACCTTTGCCCGTCATTAAAACCAACCCGGTTTTAATCGAAGCAAATAAAGAACAATTTGAAAGAGACACACGACTATAATGGGAATAGCAGATATAATAATTAAATTTATATTGATAGTGATCATATTTGCGGTCAGCTTGCTGATCGCTTTATACTCTACTTATGCTGAACGTAAAGTCGCGGCATTTTTCCAGGACAGGCTTGGCCCAAACCGGGCAGGGCCCTGGGGCATTTTACAGCCATTTGCTGATGGCGGCAAAATGTTTTTGAAAGAAGAGATCATTCCGGCAAATGCGAACGCATTCTTATTTATCGCAGGGCCGTCATTGTCAATACTTACCGCTTGTATAGGCTCGGCAGTTATTCCATGGGGGCAAACATTAACAATCGGGTCACACATTATTGATTTGCAGGTTACTGATATTAATGTCGGCGTTTTATACCTGCTGGGCGTGGTTTCTCTTGGCGTTTACGGCGTGATGATAGGCGGATGGGCGTCAAATAATAAATATTCGTTGCTTGGCGCTATACGTGCGGCATCGCAAAATATTAGCTACGAATTATCAATGGGCCTTTCCATCATTGCTTTATTAATGACCACAGGTACCTTAAGCTTGCGCCGGATTGCCGAACAGCAATCAGGTTTTTGGCATGGACATTGGTTTACATGGAATGTTTTTAGTCAGCCTCTCGGCTTCCTGGTATTTATCGTATGTGCCTTTGCCGAAACCAATCGTACCCCTTTTGACCTGCCTGAATGTGAAACCGAACTGATCGGCGGCTACCATACCGAATATTCATCAATGAAACTGGGGTTTTACCTTTTTTCTGAATACATTAATATGTTTATATCGGGTGCGGTAATGGCTACCTTATATTTTGGCGGTTATAACTTCCCCTTCATGCATCATTTAGGTTTATCGGAGAATTGGGTAAGCATAGTGGGCGTTATAGCTTTGTTTATAAAAGCATTTTTCTTTATTTTCTTTTTTATGTGGGTACGATGGACTATTCCCCGTTTCCGGTATGATCAGTTAATGGACCTGGGATGGAAAGTGTTAATACCATTATCCATAGCAAATATTGTAATCACCGCAATTGTTATTACTTTTTTCAAATAGATGGGAGTTTAATTAAATGGAAGCATTAAGTAATAAACGAAAGGTAATTGAATCGAAGCCGCTCAATTTTTGGGAGCGTATTTATTTGCCCGTTATTTTTAAGGGCATGGCAATTACTATGAAGCATTTTTTCAGGAAACCCGTAACTATACAGTATCCCGAACAAAAGCGTGAGTATTCAGAAAATTTTCGCGGCTTACATTCGCTAAAGCGCGATGAGGAAGGCCGCGAACGCTGTGTTGCATGCGGTTTATGTGCACTTGCGTGCCCCGCCGAGGCGATTACGATGATAGCCGCCGAGCGCCAAAAAGGCGAAGAACATTTATACCGCGAAGAAAAATACGCGGCAGTTTACGAAATAAATATGTTGCGCTGCATTTTTTGCGGGCTGTGCGAAGAGGCCTGTCCAAAAGAAGCGATCTATCTTGATGGCCCGCATGCGCCATCAGAATATTTCAGAAAAGATTTTATTTACGGTAAAGACAAATTAGTAGAACCGCCCTTAAATCAATAAAGAAGTTTTATACCTTTGCCGCTACTCTTTTTAACGGCAAAGGTATTTTGTAAATACAAACCATGAGTACATTTTACTTCATCGCATTCTTGTCCATATTTTTTTCGATCCTAGTTATCACTGCGAAAAATCCCGTACATAGTATTCTATATCTCATACTTACCTTTTTTACTTTTACCATTCACTATATTTTAATGAATGCCCAGTTTTTGGCTATTGTTAATTTTATAGTGTACATGGGGGCCATTTTGGTATTGTTTTTATATACCCTGATGCTCATGAACTTGAATAAGGAATCGGAGCCGCGTAAATCAAACCTGGTTAAAATTGCCGGTTTTATAGGAGGAGGATGCTTTTTATTGACCATACTTGCCGCTTTAAAAGCATTTAAGGTTTCGCCGCCGGTAGTGCTGCACGACCCCAACCTGGGCCTCGTAAAAAATTTAGGAAAAATACTGTTTAACGAATATTTACTGCCATTTGAAGTCTCATCTATCCTGCTGTTATCGGCAATGGTTGGCGCTGTTTTACTGGCTACTAAAGACAAAAAAATACCTGATGGAAACCTTAACGCATAACATACAAGCTATACCGCTTAATCATTACATATTATTATGCAGTATCGTTTTTTCGATAGGCGTCATTGGCGTATTGACCCGCCGCAACGCCATCGTAATATTTATGTCGGTCGAGCTGATGCTTAACTCGGTAAACCTGCTGCTTGCGGCGTTCTCGGTATATCGCGGTGATGCAACAGGACAGGTTTTCGTGTTTTTTATTATGGCGCTGGCTGCTGCCGAAGTTGCGGTAGGCTTAGCTATAATTGTAATGATCTATCGCAATACAAATTCAATAGATATTAATGTGCTGAACAGGTTGAAATGGTGAGGGGAAGGATTTCGGAATTTCGATTTCGGATTTTTTTTATTTAAATAACGTTTTTTTTAACAAACAAAACCAAAAGTCTTCCCTACCCGGGGGAGATTTAGAGGGGACATATATGGACAAATACATCTGGCTTATTCCTTTACTGCCGTTAGCCGGTTTTATTATTAACGGCGTTTGCCGCAATTCACTACCAAAATCGATAATCGGCTTTTTAGGAAGTCTTGTGGTTTTGCTTTCTTTTGGTTTAAGTGTCGGCGCTTTTTTACAGATAAGATCTACCGGAGTACCCATCAATATAACGTTATTCGATTGGTTCGCCGTTGCAGGTTTTAAGGCGCCATTTGCCTTTTTGATCGACCAGTTAAGCGCATTAATGCTGCTGATTATTACGGGCGTTGGCTTCCTGATCCATTTATATTCTGTCGGTTATATGAAGGGGGATGCAGGTTATGGTAAGTTCTTTTCTTATCTCAACTTGTTCATTTTCTTTATGCTTTTGCTGGTGATGGGATCAAACTACCTGATCATGTTTATAGGCTGGGAAGGTGTGGGCCTATGCTCTTACCTGTTAATTGGCTTTTGGTACACCAATCCCGACTATGCCGATGCCGCCAAAAAAGCATTCATAATGAACCGGATTGGCGACCTGGGCTTCGTAATCGCCATATTTATACTTATTGTTATTTTCGGAAGCGCTTCATTTAGTGACATTTTTCCAAAGGCTGCAACAAAGGAATATGCCGGTGTTAATTTCACATTAATCACCATGCTGTTATTTGTTGGCGCAGTAGGCAAATCGGCGCAGATACCATTATTCACCTGGCTTCCCGATGCTATGGCCGGCCCCACGCCGGTGTCAGCTTTAATACATGCAGCAACCATGGTTACAGCCGGTGTCTATATGGTTGCCCGGTCGAACATCTTATTTACATTGGCGCCGGTTACACAGCATACTATAGCCATTGTCGGCCTGGCAACAGCCGTTTTAGCGGCCCTTATAGCGTTAACGCAAACTGATATTAAAAAAGTGCTGGCTTACTCTACGGTATCGCAGCTCGGTTATATGTTTTTAGGTTTGGGTGTAGGCGCCTATACCGGGGCGTTTTTCCACTTAATGACCCATGCATTCTTTAAGGCATTACTATTCCTCGGCGCAGGTTCTGTTATTCATGCGGTAAGCGGTGAACAGGATATGCGCAAAATGGGTGGTTTGAAAAGCAAATTGCCTGTTACTTTTATTACTATGCTTATCGGGACGCTGGCTATCTCAGGCATCCCGCCGTTTGCAGGCTTCTTTTCAAAAGACGAGATACTGGCGCAGACGTTTAAACAAAGCACGTCAATGTATGTAATAGGGGTTATTACAGCTATGTTCACGTCGTTTTATATGTTCCGCCTGTTATACCTTACATTTTATGGTAAGTTTCGCGGCACCACTGAGCAAGAACATCACCTGCATGAATCGCCTCCATCAATGACCATCCCGCTCATTGCACTGGCAATATTGTCAACCATCGGTGGTTTTATCGGTGTTCCGGAATCACTGGGGGGGCATCACTGGCTTGAGGCTTTCTTAGCTCCCGTTTTTAAAGGATCGGCAGCAATTTTGAAACAAATCCCATCGATACAGCAAATGGAATGGTCTCTGATGGCTATCTCAGTATCAGGCGCCTTGCTGGCATTAGTTTACGCTTATATTAAATATATTAAAAATGCACAGGTTCCGGTTGCGGATGGTGAAGAACGTCCCGCCCTGGTTGATTTGTCGTACCACAAGTTTTATATTGATGAATTATATGACGCTGTGATCCGTAAACCACTGGATGCCTTATCTGTATTTTTTTATAAAGTGGTCGACCGCCTGGGTATTGATGGAATAGTAAACGGATTTGGTAAGGGAGCAGTTGAATCAAGCAAGGGATTGCGTTTGCTGCAGACAGGAAATGTAGGCTTTTATATATTTATGATGGTGGTAGGCATCATTTCCATATTAATGTACATTGTAACTAAAGTATAACAAACGATTAACGTTTACAATATAAAATGACGGTTAGTATCTTAATTTTTTTACCCTTAATTGCGGCTCTGGCGGTTTTATTATTTAAAAATGATGCAGCAAAACATGCAGCATTAACTTTTTCTGTAGCCGAACTGGCAGTGGCGGCATTGTTTTTAACCCGCTTTGTACCTGATGCGTCGGTACAGTTTGCGGTAGATGCTCCCTGGATACCGAAACTGGGCATTTACTTTAATGCCGGTATCGATGGTATAAGTATGATAATGGTATTGCTCACCACCTTGCTGGTCCCGCTCATTATTTTAACTACGTACAAACATCAGTATAAAAATGCCCCTGCATTTTACGCCCTTATATTATTTATGCAGGCGGGCCTGCTGGTTGTATTTACTGCTTTAGACGGGTTTTTATTTTATGTGGGATGGGAGGCGGCCCTGATACCTATTTATTTTATTTGCGCCCTATGGGGCGGCGAAAATCGCATTCGTATTACTATTAAGTTTTTTATTTACACATTTTCGGGATCGCTGTTTATGTTGCTCGGTATCATCTACCTGTACCTTCAAACACCCGAAAAAACTTACGATTTGTTCCATTTCTATAGACTGACCCTTGATGCACACCATCAATCGCTGGTATTTTGGGCCTTTTTCCTGGCATTTGCCATCAAAATGCCGCTATTTCCTTTTCATACCTGGCAGCCAGACACTTATACCGAGGCGCCATCGGCAGGTACAATGATGTTAGCCGCTATTATGTTAAAAATGGGCATTTACGGAGTTATACGCTGGATGATACCCAATGCACCACTTGGTTTTTTACATTGGCAAAGCATGACAATTATGCTTGCCGTTATAGGTATCGGTTATGCCTCGATCATTGCGTTTACACAAAAAGACGGAAAACGCCTGGTTGCTTACTCATCTCTTGCACACGTTGGATTAATTGCAGCGGGTATATTTGTGTGGACAAATGAAGGCCTGCAGGGCGCCATGATACAAATGCTGAATCACGGTATTAATGTTATAGGTTTATTCTTTATCTGGGACATTATCAGCAGGCGGTTAAATACAAGGCAGATCGGCGATTTAGGCGGCATAGCCAAAGTGGCCCCTAAGTTTGCATTGGCATTTCTGATCATCGTACTCGGAACCGTAGCTTTACCGTTGACCAATGGTTTTATAGGCGAATTTTTATTATTGCTAAGCGTTTTACAGTGGAATATATGGATGGTTACGGCCGCCGGACTAACCATGATATTTGGCGCTGTTTATATGTTACGTGTATATAAAAGTGTCATGTATGGCGAAACTAATGCTTTGACAACAACATTTACCGACATCAGTGGTTCAGAAACAGTTGTATTGAGCATAATTTGTGCTTTAATAATAGTTATCGGCATTTACCCGCAGCCAATTCTTCATATATCCGAGGCTGCGGTCAAAGAGCTGGTTCATTCGGTCAATACTAAATTTTACCAGGTAAAACAATGAGTACCTTAATTATAATATCCGTTCTGCCTATCCTGCTTTTGTTTTTAGGTTTATATAAAGCCCAAAAAACATTATTGCCGGTTACTGTTATTGGTTTACTTGCTGCTTTAGGCTTTGCTGTTGCCCAATGGAATAATAGTGCCCAGCCTATTTATCACGGTATGATGCTGTTTGATAATTTCGCAATCGCTTTTTCGGCCATCACAATTATATCAACCATATTGATCATATTCCTGTCAAAAGGATATTTCGAAAAGATCAGCGATCATATAGCCGAATATTATGCTATTATCCTGTTTTCATTGGCGGGCATTATTGTTATGATCTCCTTCTATAATTTAACCATGCTGTTTATAGGGATTGAGATCATGTCGGTTAGTTTATACATTCTTGCCGGTATAAAAAAGAGTGATTTTGCCTCAAACGAAGCTGCTTTAAAGTACTTCCTTATGGGCGCATTTTCGACAGGGTTTTTGTTATTTGGTATCACATTAATATATGGGGCATCCGGTTCATTTAACCTTGAAGCTATCCGTAACTGGGTTGTGGAACATCCCCATGGCATTGATCCAATGTTTTATACCGGAATTTTGTTAATTATAGTAGGTCTTTGTTTTAAAGTTGGCGCCGCCCCTTTTCATTTTTGGGTGCCCGATGTTTATGAAGGCTCGCCAACGCTTATCATGGCCTTCATGTCGACAGTTGTAAAAACTGCGGCGTTTGCAGCTTTCTTACGGTTATTTACAGCTTGCTTTGCCCCGCTGTCTGATTTTTGGGTTCCCGTACTGCTGATCATAACTATTGTCACCTTATTTGTTGGCAACATTACTGCGCTTTACCAGCAAAGCTTTAAACGTATGCTGGCATTTTCGAGCATATCTCATGCCGGCTATTTACTTTTTGCTATTGTTGCCCTGGGGGCGACTTCTGCAAATTCGGTATTTGTATATGCAACCGCTTATTCAATTGCTTCAATAATTGCTTTTGGCGCATTAATACTGGTTCAGCAGCAATCGGGAAGCGATAATTTCGAAAGTTTCAATGGCTTGTCGAAAAAGAATCCTTTCCTTGCGCTCGCGTTAACTATAGCAATGCTTTCATTGGCCGGCATCCCACTCACAGCCGGCTTCATCGGTAAGTTTTTTATGTTTTCGGCTGCTTTGCGGCAATACCAGGTATTACTGGTAATATTAGCTGTGGTCAATGCTATCATTAGCATTTTTTATTATTTCAGGGTAATTATAGCCATGTATTTTCGTGATGCAGAGCGGGCAGAGCTTGCAATACCAGTTTATTATAAACTTGTCCTGGGTTTCTCAGCATTGATAATAATCCTTATCGGCGTTTATCCTGCAGTTATCTCGAGCCTAATTTAAAAATCCTGAATAGAATTGTTCAATCTGGCGTTAACACTGCTCCCATAGTCTACTCACCCGAACATCGCTTCGCTAGTTCACCCTCTCTTTTGCAGGCAAAAAAGAGGGTGAAAAAAGCGTTTTGTGTTTTTCAACCCTCTTTACCGCTTGCGGTAGAGACGGTGATCCAGCGAAGCGCAGATCGGGTGAGTAAATAGCCCGCTGCGCATTGGCGCCAAGCCCGCCCAGTTGGGGCACCCGCATCCATCTAACTAAATCATATCAAGTAATAATCCAATTAACTTAGGTGTCCATTTAAAATCTGTAACACAAGCCTTACAAATTAATTTAATTTTGTAGCTTTACAGATAGTGAATGGATAATTTTTGGGAACACCTACAGAATTTGACGGATGCTAAATTTATAATAGGCTTAGGGTTTTACTTTTTGCTTATTGTTGTTTTTGCTGAAACCGGCCTGTTTTTCGGTTTTTTTCTGCCGGGAGATTATCTGCTTTTTATGGCTGGCCTGCTTTGCTCAACCGGAAAATTTGATATTTCCATTTTTACACTTGTCTTATCCCTTATGGCCGCGGGCATTTTAGGGAATTTTGCAGGCTATTGGTTTGGATACCGAACGGGGCCGGCGCTGTTTAAAAAAGAGAATTCGCTATTCTTTAAAAAGCATTATATTAAGATTGCCGAAGATTTTTATGCCAAACATGGCGGCATGGCAATAGTTTTAGGCAGATTTTTCCCTATTATTAGAACTTTTGCACCTATCTTTGCAGGTGTGGTAAGAGTTGATCTTAAAAAATTTACCATTTATAACTGCATTGGCAGTATCGCCTGGGTAAATACGTTTACTTTGGCAGGTTTTTTTTTAGGAAGAAGATATCCTCAATTAAAAGATTATTTGGAGTATATTGTTTTGGGATTGATAGTTGTTACCAGCCTTCCGCTGATTGCAGCTTTTTTAAAGCGAAAAATGCATAGCGGGGCAAATGTTTAAGCACTAAGATAAAATTAATAGATGAGCACACAACATCCCTGGCACCAGGTTTCACCGGGCGATAATATTCCTGAAGTAGTTAACGCAATTATTGAGATACCAAAAGGATCGAAAGCTAAGTATGAAATTGACAAAGAATCTGGTTTGTTAAAGCTGGACCGCGTACTGTTTTCGTCTGTAATGTATCCGGCCAATTATGGATTTATACCGCAGACTTATTGCGATGATAATGACCCTTTAGATATACTTGTGCTTTGCTCGATTGATGTTTTCCCTATGTCGATCATTGAAGCAAGGGTGATTGGCGTAATGCACATGATCGATAACGGTGAGCAGGACGATAAGATCATTGCTGTTGCAAAAAACGACATGTCGATAAACTATATCAATGACCTCGCCGAATTGCCCCCGCATGTAATGGTAGAGATTGTACGCTTTTTTAAAGACTACAAAAAACTGGAAGGCAAAAATGTTACTATTGAGCACCTGTTGGGGATGAGGTATGCTCATAAAGTAATAAATGAGAGTTTGGAATTGTATAAATCTGCTTTTCCCGTGTACCAATAGTTAACGTATGGGGCCTGACATTGAAATAAACGGTTATTACCTTCTCCTCACCCTATCCCTGGTTTTGTTAAACGGTTTTTTTGTAGCCGCTGAATTTGCTATGGTAAGAGTGCGCGGCTCACAAGTTGAAATTAAAGTTAAAACGGGGAGCCCGGTGGCAAAGGTTGCCCAGGGCATTTTGCATAATCTAGATGGTTACCTTGCGGCAACACAATTAGGGATTACCATTGCTTCATTGGGCCTGGGATGGGTTGGCCAGGATGTAGTTACCAAATTAATGCTTAACCTATTTGTATCATTTGGTGTAGTGATTAGATCTACCCTTATTATCAATACCAGCCATATAGTAGCCTTCGCCTTTATTACTATTTTGCATATCGTATTTGGCGAACTAGCCCCCAAATCAATCGCCATGCAAAGATCCGTACGTACAGTAATGGCTGTCTCACTACCGCTCCGGTTCTTTTTTGTGATTTTCAAGCCTGTAATATGGATGTTAAATGGTTTAGCAAATTTTATTTTAAAGCTCATGGGGATTGCAGCCGTAACCGGAGAAACATCGCATAGTTCGGAAGAACTGCAGTATTTGCTCGAACAGGGAAGAGAAACTGGGGCATTAGATTCAAGTGAGCACGAATTGATCCAGAATGTTTTTGATTTTAATGAGCGTGTGGTTAAAAATATTATGGTGCCCCGCACTAAAATATCGGGTGTTGATATTAATACACCAAAAGACGAATTGCTGGAGTTGCTTATAACGGAGGGTTATTCGCGCATGCCGGTTTACGATGACGTTATTGATAAAATTGTGGGCATAGTACATGCCAAGGATATTTTACCCTTACTGGCGCGAAATGAGGAGATCATTTTAAAGAACATTATCCGCAAGCCTTATTTCATCCCCGAAACAAAAAAGATAAACGACCTGATGGCCGAGTTGCAGCAAAAACGCATACAAATAGCGATAGTGCTTGATGAGTTTGGGGGTACGGCCGGTATGGTTACCCTTGAAGATATTGTTGAAGAACTGGTGGGCGAGATACAGGATGAGTATGATGAAGAAAAGCCCATTGTTGAAAAAATAAACGACCGCGAATTTATTGTAAATGCGCTTGCGCCAATTTATGATGTAAACGAACATCTGCCGCATGACTTGCCTGAAGATGGCGATTTCGATACTGTATCCGGCTGGCTTGGGGATATATTTGGGAAAATTCCTGATGTTGGCGAACAAAAAGAATCAAACGGTTATAATATTACGGTATTAAAAAAATCGGACCAGAACATTGAATCGGTTAAACTGGAACTGCTGATAAATGAAGAAGATACTGTAGATTTACATTGATCTGCTTTAATCATGCAACTGTTTTATACACCTGATATTGATCCATCCAACCCGGAATATTTTCTGAACGAAGAAGAAAGCAGGCATTGCGCCAGGGTGCTCCGGCTTGAAAACGGCGATGAAGTGCAGTTAATTGATGGCAAAGGCGGATTGTACAATGCCACAATACAGAACGCCGACCCAAAAAGAACGTTACTTCAAATAATTTCAGTAAAAACAGCGTTTAATAAAAGAGACCACTATTTACATATAGCTGTGGCGCCTACTAAAAATATTGAGCGGATGGAATGGTTTTTAGAAAAAGCGACCGAAATTGGAATTGATGAAATATCGCCCATTATTTGCCAGCGCTCTGAGCGTAAGGAAGTAAAGATTGAAAGGCTCAATAAAATTATCACGTCGGCAATTAAGCAGTCGATCAAAGCATATCATCCGGTTTTAAATGAACCGGTAACTTTTGCAGCTTTATTAGACAGGCCTTTCGAAGGGCAAAAATTCATAGCCCACTGCGAAAAACGAGATAAAACCACCCTGCGGTCAGAACTTATTAAAAAAGGAAGATATTTGATATTGATAGGCCCTGAAGGTGATTTTACAACAACCGAGATTGATAATGCTTTGCACAAAGGTTTTAAAGCCCTAACTTTAGGCGAAAGCCGTTTACGTACCGAAACAGCCGCCTTAGAAGCGTGTTTTGAAGTAAATTTTTTGAATAGGTAATTGGTTGATTAAGTTGACTAAGTGAGTGGTTGATTGGGTTGTATTTTGTAATATAATTATATGTTTAGCAATAAAATTGTCCGTATAGCGATGGGTTTGAAACCCATCGCTATAATCTGCATATTAGCATTGCTAATGCTTATCGGTGGTTTTAGTGCGCCAACTTATAAAATGGCTAAGCTTAAATATAACGGTGGCGGCGATTGGTATGGGGACAGGACGGCCTTGCCCAACCTGATAAAATTTTGTAATGACAATTTAAAAACGAACTTTCAACCGGAAGATGAGGTTGTGGATGTTGGCAGCGCAGAGCTGTTTAGCTATCCGTTTATATTTATGACCGGGCATGGCAATGTCATTTTTTCGGACCAGGAAGCGCTTAACTTACGCAATTATTTAACTGGCGGCGGCTTTTTGCACATCGATGATAATTATGGCCTTGACCCATACATACGGCCGCAAATGAAAAAGGTGTTTCCTGAACTTGATTTTGTTGAGCTGCCGCTAAATCATCCTATTTATCATCAAAAGTTTAGTTTCCCCATGGGTTTACCAAAAATTCACGAACACGATGGTAAGCGTGCACAGGGTTTTGGGCTGATTTACAAAGGGAGGCTGGTATGCTTTTATACCTATGAGTGCGATTTGGGGAATGGATGGGAGGATTACGGCACTTATGCCGGCGACACCCAGGAAACCCGTATAAAAGCGCTAAAAATGGGCGCTAACCTGGTGCAATATGTATTAACGCAATAGGAATCACAGATTTTTTATGATTTATGTGATTTCACTGATTTCAAATGGCTATAATTTTTAAAAAAAAATAACTCAAGTGGATCATGCTTCAAATAACTAATCTCTAATTAACTAATCTCTAACCTCTAACACAATGCTCCAGGTAAACGTAAACAACAAATATAGTTATGAGGTTGATAAAGACGGGGAAGGATTATCGATCAATGGTACTAACTTAACGGCAGATGTTAAACGATTAAATGCATCTGCCTGGCATATTATTAATGACCTCCGATCATACAACGTAGAGGTTATCAGTTTCAACCATTCGGAAAAAACTGCCGAAATCAGGGTGAATAATAATATTTATAGTGTTACTGCAAAAGATCAGTTTGATATTTTGCTTGATAAATTAGGCTTAAGCAGTTTAAGTGCAGCTAAAATCAGTGAGATAAAGGCCCCAATGCCTGGTATGGTACTTAAAGTTTTTGTTACCGAAGGTATGGAAATTAAAAAAGGAGACAATCTCTTTATTTTAGAAGCAATGAAAATGGAAAATATCATCAAAGCCCCGGCGGATGCAATTGTAAAAAAGGTAAAAATAAAACCTGGCGACAAAGTGGAAAAAGGGCAAATATTGATGATGTTTTAGATAAGTCCGAAAGTCAGTAAAGTCCGATAGTCCGAAAGAAGCTGCAACTGACTTTTCGGCAAAGATAAAGTTATATAGAAGCCAGTTCTAAACAAAAAAGCGAGTTTAAACTCGCTTTTTTGTTTATGATATCATTTTAAAAGTCTCCCCAACCGGGGGAGATTTAGAGGGGGCTGGCCGCCAATTATTTCGCTTTAAATGGCTTTGTTTTTTTCACGCTGTAATGCGGTTTGCCTTCAGGATGTATTTCTGGTGCGCCAACAAGGGTCATTGCACAACGGAAACCAACTTCGGCGCTTGCATCGTCTTCATTCATAAAACGGCGGGTTGCAGGGTTTAGCCAGAATGCCAGGTCGTTCCACGAACCGCCTTTATATATCTTGGAATGATTATTTACCAATGTAGTTGTGCCATATAGTGAAGTATTAACAGTATCGTTATACCCTCTGTAATCCGGATTAAAAGGTTTGCCTTGCAATGGGTTTTTTAATCCCGGCACACTGCTTTTAGAAGTATCTTTACCGTTTGCCTGTTGTAAGGCTAATAGCTCACTGTATTTCAATTTTTTGTTTGATTTTGCAGGATCTTTGATCGGGCGGCCATATTTATCTTTGGCATATAATCCTTTTGCAGCGTCTGCCAGGCGTTTGTTGCCAAATTCATTGCCGCGAAAAGGGTTAAAATCATCAACCTCTTCAAACGATGTCTGACGATAAGTGTCCTCTACCCATTCATTTACATTGCCTGCCATGTTATACAAACCGAAATCATTGGGTAAGTTAGATCTTACGGGAGCCGTGATATCGGCCTTGTCATTCAAGTATCCGCCTACACCCATGTTATCACCGGCGCCGCGTTTAAAGTTGGCCATAATCAGTCCGCGTGTGGCCCTTTTTGAAGAGCGCACGCCCAAGCCATTCCAGGGATATATTTTACCGTCGTCAATATTTTCAAATTGAGTATTCCCTATCAAAGATAGGGCCGCATATTCCCACTCAGCTTCAGTAGGCAGGCGATAGGCTTGTTTTAATATCCCATCTTCCAAACGCACAGGCCTTACCGGGCCTTTCGTCCCTTTACCCTTTGCACCTGTAGCTGCTTTTGCGTTAGGGCTTAAATCCGGCATCATTTTCTTTCCGTCTATTCCCGCCCCTGTATATTGGCCATTCAGGTAAACATCAGTATTAAAAGGCTCTTTATTTGTAGGAGCAACGACTTTGGCGTTTTTTCCCTTTCCACCCGACAGGTCGCTCCATGCTACCAGGTTACCTCTTTGACGTAAGATGTTTTCGTTTACACGGTCGGTTCGCCATGTGCAATAATCTTGAACCTGATCCCAGGTTACGCCCACAACGGGATAATCCTGGAAGGCAGGGTGCCTTAAATAGTTATCAACATAAGGCTCATTGTATGATAATGGGCTGCGCCATACCAATGTATCGGGCAAAGCATTGTAGTAAAGTTCATGATCGGCCGGATAGGTAACACTTATCCAATGCAGGTAATCAAGCCAGTCCTGGTTGGCAACCTCAGTTTCATCCATATAAAAAGAAGCTACAGTTACCCTGCGGCGCACGTTGTTATAATCGTAAGTAACATCCTGATCTGCACTGCCGCCCATCACAAAAGTACCGCCCTCAATAGGAACAAGGCCCGGACCCGGAGATGGATGTGTTTGCCTGAACCGCTCATAACCACCTGTTTTTTTGTCGTTATATGTAATCCCGGTTTTGTCAGATTGCTGATGTTTACTGCAACTGCTCACCATTAAGCCACTTATGCCCAACAGTACAAGAGCAGTTCTTGTAAAAAGTACTTTCATATTTTTACTTTATTTTTTGAAGGTAAATTTAAAACAATTTGCTTAAAAAGCTAATTTTTTTACCCGATTCTTTTAAAGAAATTAAACTTTTACCCGCTTTTAAACGGATTTTTCTCTGGATGTGTTACAATAATTTGAATTATTTTAGTGGAAAACTTATTTGGGTGCTTATACGTAATAGCACTTTAATTAGCCTATATTTATTATTTAAATAATAAAAACTAAACTGCGCAAATGAAGTTCTTCTCTGTTAAAACTGTTATTTTTTTTAGTTCTATATTACTGCCCTCGCTGGCAATATCACAAACCACCGGAACGAATACCAATGGAAGTAATTTATCCGCTATACCTACGGCGGTGCCTTTTTTGAATATAACGCCCGATTCGCGTTCCGGAGCGATGGGTGACGCGGGTGTCGCAATTAGCCCGGATGCTAACGCTAATTACTGGAACCCGGCTAAACTCGCTTATCTTGAAAACGACAATGATTTCTCTTTATCCTATAGCCCATGGCTGCGGCAATTAGTTCCCGACATCAGTTTATCCTTTTTAAGTTATGCACATAAGCTTGATGACCGCAATACTCTTGGCGTCGCACTTCGTTATTTTAATTACGGAACTATTCAGCTTACAGATAATAATCAAAACAACCAGGGATCATATTCACCCAGCGAATTTTCATTGAACGGATCATTTGCCCGTAAATTTGGAGACGAACTTTCACTTGGCCTTACCTTTGGTTATATTCATTCAAATTTGTCAAATACGTATTTTGCCACCGGAACAGGTGTTCAAGCCAAAGCAGGCAACTCGATATCGGCCGGGGTATCCTTATTTTACACAAAAAAAATGCAGGAATTTGGCAACGATGCGATTTTTTCTTTCGGCACAAATATTTCCAATATTGGCTCAAAGATCAGTTATAGCACCGACGGCCCCAAATACTTTTTACCGGCTAACTTGAAGATCGGCGTGGCTAATACCCTAAACCTTGATGATTATAACCAGTTAACTTTTGCACTCGACTTTAACAAATTATTAGTGCCGACGCCGCCAATAACAGATCAAAACGGGAATATTATAAAAGGACAGAGTGATAACGTGTCAGTTCCGGCCGGTATTTTCGCTTCATTTACTGATGCCCCAGGAGGTTTTAGTGAAGAACTGCAGGAGATCACTATCTCGCCAGGCTTAGAGTATTGGTACAACCGGCTGTTTGCCCTAAGGGCAGGATATTTTTATCAAAACCCCAACAAAGGAGGGGCACATTACCTCACTTTAGGCGCCGGCTTTAAATACGATATATTCGATTTTGACTTTTCGTACCTCGCTGCAAGTCAGCAAAATAGCCCTTTATCCAATACTTTGCGTTTTAGTCTGATCGCTACTTTCGGCGGAAATAAAAATTCGAATAAAAAGTAATGACAAAGATCAGGGTTGGATTTGGATTTGACGTTCACCAATTAAAAGAGCAGCATCCGTTTATATTAGGCGGTGTAAATTTAGCGCACCATGCCGGCGCATTCGGGCACTCAGATGCCGATGTGCTGGTACATGCTATTTGTGATGCTTTATTAGGTGCGGCAAATTTGCGCGATATAGGTTACCACTTTTCAAATAAGGATGAACAGTGGAAGGGCATAAGCAGTTTAATATTGCTCCAGCAAGTAATAACGCTATTAAAAGATAAAGGCTGGCAAATTGGTAATATCGACGCCATGGTTTGCCTCGAAGCGCCAAAAATAAACCCGCATATCCCCGCAATGAAAAACAATATAGCAGGGGCCGCGGGCATCAGTGAGGACGATATTTCAATAAAAGCTACCACCAATGAACAATTAGGATTTATAGGCCGTGAAGAAGGTGTGGTCGCTTATGCTGTTTGTTTGATAGAGAAATCCTAAAGTCAGAGGTCAGAAGCCGGAAAGGTTTTTTGGGTAAACTACTAAATTTGTGATCAGCCAAATTTTCTTTCGAGGACTTTTTTATTTTTTTGTCTTCTGACTGACCTCTGACTTCCGACTTCCCTAAGCCGCTATCAGTACATTTACCTTATCAAGCAATTCTTCAAGGCCAAAGGGCTTCGCAATAATAGCATCACAGCCACAGGCCAATATGTTTATATTATTATCCAGGTAGGCTGAGCAAATAATTACAGGGGTGTTAAAAAGCTGATTGTGAGATTTTATTTGCTGGCAAATTTCATCCCCTTTGTTATAATTCAATTTATAATCCAATATCACCAGGTCGGGTCGGTAGGATTTAACTATCTCCATAAAGTGTTTGCTGTTTGAAGTGATGTTCACTTCAAATTTCTCGTATGACAGCACTTCTTTTATGATATCCAATATGTCCTGGTTATCATCAAGCACCAATATCCGCTTTCGCATAGTTTAATTGTTTTAGGGTTTGAGTAAATTTTTTTCAATACGTTTAATCAGATATTTAAAATATTTAATCAGTATTAAAGTTATATTTTGACTTATAATAACGCCCAGGGTTTAATATTATTCGCGACAACCCATGTTTGTATCGGTTTTTTTACATAACAAGTTTACCTTTATTAATTTTACCTTTATTAATAATGTATAAAAGCACCTTATTGTTCTATGCCGCGGGTATCGCCATTGGTGCGGGTATAGGGATAGCTGTTAACAATTTAGCAATCGGTATGGGACTAGGTGCCGCATTGGGGCTGATATTTGCCCGTAACTACCGCCGAAAACCCCAAAAATAAGGAATGGTTTAGTCAAAAAAATAATTTTTGGTTGAAAAGATGTAAAGGTTGTAAGAAGTTGTAAAGGTTGCGATGGTTGAAAATGTTGTGATGTCGAATTTATTATTAATTTAATCCGATTCTTTTTTTCGGACTTCCTTCTACATAACTTAAGTTATTTTAACCGAAACGTCAGTTGCAGCTTCTTTCGGACTTTCGGACTTTACTGACTTTCGGACTAATCTAAAAACACTAATCTCTAACCTCCAACCTCTAATCTCTGTTCTGAAAGAACTAAAAATCACTATACAGGCCCCTGAAAGTGCTGCGCAGGCCAAAGGTGAAGAGAGCTGTTTTTGTAGTGCTCTGCGCGTTCGTTTCCTCGCGAAGCAAGCCGCCGACCTCAAAGCGCAAATTATATTTCGGATTAATAAGGAATGAGACGGTTCCCTGCGCATAGCGTAAAGAGGTAGCCAGGCCTTGCCCTACTGTGGCTGTAGTTGCGGTCGTGGGATCAAAAGCTTTGGTAACATCGTGGCCAAAATTTGTCATCGCGTTTGGGTCGAGGCCGTATTTTGCATAATTTAACTGGCCCATAAAGTCAAACCTGCCTATCGAATAATTTAATATGCCGATAAATTCCCTGAAGTTTGCCCCCAGCGGATCGCCAAGCGGCTCACTTAATTCAGTATAACTGTCGATAGGTATTTGGCTGGCATAAGTGTATGGCTTAACTGTATTAAACTCAAAAAGATAGTTAAAGTTAGTCACCTTAAACAGATCGGCGCCGCGTATGCCAAGTTGTACGCCGTTAGTGTTGTTGGTGTTACTGCCCGAAAAGAAGTCGCCGGCATTAAAGCGGTCTAAAAGCAACTGACCGTACACCGCAGTTTTATCAAATATTTTATACTTGCCGGTAAAACCCGCAAATATATTATCAGGCTGCGAAGGCGTCGGGTTCAATGCATTCAAATAAAGTACAGGATTTATATAATTCGGGTCAAAACCATGAAAATCCCCCTTATCATTAGCCTCTGATGTTATCAGCCCGTTAAAAAATCCCAACGACAAACGGTTGGTTATGTTCCAGTCGAGGTAATGAAAAGCAGCCCATTTTCGACGGTTATTACCAAACGAATCAAACTGAACGGCCTGCTGATCCTCGAGGTATGCTACCATCATCATATATTGCACTTTGCCAAGATTTGCTGTTAAACGTACTAATGGATAATTAGCGGCAAAATCTGATAAAATCAGGGAACGGTAGCCATCACCAATAAACGTTTTGTCCTGGGCCAGCGTAATATTCAGTTGTTTTATTGGCGAATAAGATAAAATCGCGGTAACATAGCTCCAGTCTTTTGTTGCTTTTCCAATAGCAAAATTAAATGCCTGGCCAGGAACAAAATCAATCTTATTGATATAATTATTAAGATAATTCGGGAATTTGCCCTGGTTTTCGTAGCCGCTGGTGTAAAAGAAAAATTTAGTGCCCACCGTTCCACCAAACTGGTAACCGCGGGTATTGAGGTAGGTAGTTGTATTCCCGGCCAGATCCCTCCCTAATTGCAGGTCGGGTAGGTAATCGCCGTAAAAAGTAAATTCCTTGTTTTGTACGTCAAATAAATGCTCGTTAAATATTTTCCGCACCACCCAGCCCTTACGGCTGCTGTCAACGCCAACCTTCATTATTTCATCGTACCGGGGCCCGATAATGCTATCGATTAAAAAGGGCTTAAGCGATGTGTGGAATGAATTATTTATAGAATAAATGCTCGAATTAAACTTTTGATCAAGCTGGTAAGAATATGGCAATAAAATAGATTGAGCTTTACATAGCTGCGCCGAGAACAGAATGATCGCTGCAATTAATGTAAGTTTTCCTATAGGTAAAAGGTTAATCTTTCGCATCGCAACAAAATAAGTACTATTTATGGTGAAATAAAAATTTCATTTATTAATAAAGGAAAAGTTAATTTGTTTTGATATTTGCAGGCTTTTAAATGGCATATAATATTAAATTTGTTAAAAGTTGTTAACCTTAAGCTCTTTTTATTAAAATAAGTGCTAAAAAAACTGATATTTACGCTGCGATAAACCATTTATATCATCCATGCAATACAAAAAAATAAATAACATTTTCGGCTGGCTTTGCTTCGTCATAGCATCAATTACCTATATTTTAACTTTAGAGCCATCCGTCAGTTTTTGGGATTGCGGCGAATTTATATCATGCGCGTTCCGGTTGCAGGTGGCGCATCAGCCGGGGTACCCGTTGTTTGCCATGCTGGGAAAAGCATTTTCGCTGCTGTCATTCGGGAATAACGCCAAAGTGCCTTATTTTACCAATATGGGCTCGGCCATTGCAAGCGGCGCTACCATTATGTTCCTGTTTTGGACCATAACCGCCCTCGCAAAAAAAATGCTGACAGATAAGCCCGGTGAAGCTATTGACCAGCCACGCATGGTGCTGATCATGGGAGCCGGTTTGGTTGGTGCGCTTGCATTTACCTACACCGATACTTTTTGGTTCTCGGCTGTTGAAACCATCGTATTTGCATTGTCGTCCCTGTGTACCGCCATTGTATTTTGGGCAATATTAAAGTGGGATGCCCATGCCGACGAACCCGGCGCCGACCGCTGGCTCATATTTATCGCTTATGTTATTGGCCTTTCTATCGGCATACACCTGCTTAACTTGCTGACCATACCGGCCATAGCAATTGTTTATTATTTCCGCCGGCATAAAAATATTCATGTGGGCAGTGCAATAGGCGCCTTTTTAATAGGCGTATTTATTTTAATTTTCGTACAATACGGCATAAGGGGTTTTACGATTGAAATAGCCGCCTATTTCGATCTTTTCTTTGTAAACACGCTTGGGCTGGGCTTTTGGAGCGGCGCTTTGTTTTTCTTTTTAATCATTATAGCTATCCTGGTTGCAGGTATATGGTATAGTATAAAATACAAAAAGCCGCTGTTAAACCTGGCATTTTTATGTGTGACCTTTGTTTATTTTGGCTACAGCTCATTTGCCTACATACCAATAAGGGCTTCCGCTAATCCCGATCTGGATAATTCGCACCCCGACAATGCTTTTACACTTTATGGTTATTTGAACCGCGTACAATACGGCGAAAACCCCTTGTTATATGGACAGTATTTTGACGCAAAAGTTATCGATCAAACCGAGGGCAGCACTATTTACCGAAAAGGCAAAACCAAGTATGAGGATGCCGGTAAAAAGCAAAACTATGTTTACGACCATACTACCTTTCTGCCGCGCATGTACAGCAGCGAAGGCCAGGATCCTCAGTTTTACAGGCAGTGGCTGCAGATTGGCGATCAGCAACCGCCCACTTTTGTCGACAATATTAAATGGATGTTCAGCTGGCAAGTTTATCAAATGTACGTAAGGTACTTTTTATGGAATTTTGTCGGCCGGTATAATGATGCCGACGGGCAACAAGATATGTTTGGTGTAGACGGCAACTGGACCAGTGGAATTGGTAACAGCAGCAGTAATTTACCAAAATCGGTTATTAATGACACCACTTATACGCCATTATATGCCTTGCCATTAATAATAGGCCTGTTTGGCTGTGTGTATCATTTTCAGCGTAAAAAAAGGGATGCACTGGTTGTGCTTTTGCTTTTCTTTTTTACCGGATTGGCAATTGTACTGTATGTTAACCAGCCGAGTATTCAACCGCGTGAACGTGATTACTCGTACGTAGGCTCGTTTTATGCCTTCGCCATTTGGATAGGCTTGGGTGTAATTGCGATTGCCGAACTCATCCGGATAAAGGCAAGTCCGAAAGGTGCTGCAATAGCCGCTACCGCTATTTGCCTGTTGGCAGGCCCGGTACTGTTGGCAAAACAAGAATGGAAAGATCATGACAGGTCGACTAAAATGACACCGCACGATATGGCCTATGATTACCTTATATCATGCCCGCCAAATGCTATTTTGTTTACTTACGGCGATAATGACACTTACTCGTTATGGTACGACCAGGAGGTGGAAGGCATAAGGCCGGATGTGCGTATAGTTAACCTTAGTTTGTTTACCGGAGATTGGTATATCCGGCAGATGCAGGGCAAGATGAACGAATCAGCGCCGCTTCCTATCACTATGCCTTACGATAAGTATAAAGAAGGCGTGCGCGATGTGATCTACTTTAATGACAGAAAAATACCGGGAGCTGAAGAAGTTAAAGACATATCCGATTTTATTTTATCCGATGATCAGCGCACAATGGGCCGTTTTGTCAAAGACGGGGGGTTTGCCACCTATGATGAGATACAGGGCGCCATAAATTCACAGACTCCGCCTAACGCCTCACAAGCTACGAAAGATTCGATAAAACAAGCAGTGTCAGATAAATTGTCGGGCTCTTACATTAATTATCTGCCAACAAAAAACTTTAAGATCACTATAAATCCCGATGATGTTTTAAAGAATCACGTGATCACGCCTGATCAAAAGGACAAACTGGCAACTGCTATCCAATGGAAATACACTTCGAATTATGTAACCAAGGAAAACCTGGCCATGATTGATATACTGGCCCATAATAACTGGGCAAGGCCAATATGCTTTACTACAACCATTGGCCAGGAAAACCTGATCGGTTTACAGCCCTACCTTTATAAGGAAGGCTTTACTTATCGATTGATACCACTTAAGCCGGATACAACAACCAAAGATCAGCTGGGCAAAACCAACAGCCTGGTAATGTACAACAACATGATGAACAAATTCAGATACGGCAATTTTAAACATGCAAGGTATCTTGACCATGAATCGACCACCATGTTTTACCCGGTAATGTTAACAACCTTCTTCGACCTTGCCCAGGGTTTGATAAAAGATGGCCACAATGACCTGGCACTAAAAGTGCTTCATAAATATGACGAAATGATGCCTGATATTAACCCAGGCCTGGAAGTGGCCGACCGTAAAGTATTTTTGGGACAAACCGCTTATCAACTGCACGACATAGTGTTAGGCAATAAATTTGTAACGAGTGTGGATAATTATTTAACCGATCAACTGGATTATAATTATTACCTGATGCAAAAAAATTCAGGAGAATTTAGCGCCCGTAATGTACAGTATGCCATATCCTTTATAAATGAAATGGCTGGCATTACCGGCGAAAATCATCAAACAGCCCTAAATGGTAAACTAAAGGCCCAACTGACTGATTACGAAGGAAAATTTTCAGCGGTTTTGCAGCGGCAGCAATAGATAAAACTTAGCAGTAAAAACCGGGAGCCAAGTGGCCGGCTTCATTAGCCTTATAACGGATGATGTGAATAACTTCAGAATTTGGGAAAAGTGAAATATAAAAGTTCATCGCTTCTTCGGCCTTGCTGTTAAACATTAGGAAGTTGGTGATTTTTTGCATGGCCATAAATATTAAAATCTATAAAATTCTTCTCTCATTTCTATTAAAATATTTTCAGCTTTTTTAATATCAGGGCGCTCAGGCAAGCCCGACTTTTGATACAACCCTTTTATCCTTTCCATTTTATCATCTACCATTTGCATCAAAGTATCGAACTCAAATTCACCTCTCCTGATCTTTAATAAAAACTTCCTGTCGTCCCTGTGAACAATTACCTCACGGTATAAAGCGATCTCTTCAGCCATATTTAGAAGCCGAAATGTATGCATCATATTTTTTGCATCATAGCTTTTTCCGTGTGAAAGTGTGCTTTCGTAACGTGCCTCATTACGCTTTTCTTCCCATTCTCTATATTCTTTAAACTCTTTGCAATAAGTTGAATAACCATCCTTATTGAAAGTCATTGTTGCTAGGGGTTCGATGTCTTTTGATACTGAACTCAATTGCACATCGTCAGCATCCACGCCTGAAGCAATCCCCTTAAACCAACTGTCATGAGGCAATTGTTTTTGGTGATATAACAAATAAACATTCCTGAAGTGATCAATATTCACCAAACCACAATCTTGTTGTGAAAAACCGTTTTCCACTAACCATGAAATCAACGGGATGCTTCCGTTTTTATAAATAACATAGCAAAAATCAAGCACCGATTTGCGGGCTTTCTCCATCGGTTTATTGATCTTTTTATTCAATCCTTTTGCCTTTTTGATCTGAGTTTGGGCATATCCCGCAAAAGTATCAAGACATAGCTTTGATAAAAAATCTGTTGACTTTATCAGTCCCATTAAAGGATGACGATATAAAATACAATCAGCTGGAGTGTTTAACAATTCAAGGATATTTGGATTATTTTTTGTTAGAAGTTCAAGGAAGCGTTTAATTTCAAAATATACTTCGTCATGGGCATCGTTCGCAACTTGATCATCAAATTCAAACCCAAATAATTCAACTTTTGGTAAAATAAAAACGCCCTTTTTATCAATATCAGAACCATGCTGGCTCAAGTTATAGGCTTGGCTCCCGCTTATACAATCTAAAAGGATAAATTCTCTTTTTTGTTGCAATTGCGCAAAAGTCATGATATAATGTATTTTCTAAAAATTTTGTTTAATTCATCCGTCGGCTGATGGTTGGGTGGGGTTTGAGCCAATGATATTTTACAGCTTGAAAGCGTTGCATTTAACCATTCATCTAAAATAACGACCGGTGCAATTAAAGTTTTTTCATCACTTACCAGCTTCATTTTTAAAAGTTTGTGAATACCTGTTTGAAATGGTTCTGCATCAACCAACATTCTCAATTTTCCAAATTCCATTGGAGGAAGTGTTTGTTTTTCAGTTATCCATTTACAAGCTAAAGCAGATCTTAATGTATAAAAATAACGTTTTATCTTAACTTGCTCACCTTGCAGATCGTTATTAACTGCATTTAAAGCCATTGATAAATAGTGATTCCCACTCGCCCGTAAAGAGAAATATTTAGGCATCAGTTGTCGTAGCTCCTCTGCTAACCCCGAATCATCACTATAAATTATAGGCGATTGCAGCCATTCATATAATGGGCCATTTGATTTAAGAAATAACTTTAACGCCTTCCTGATATCCCAGCCGCCAATATCAAGTACCTCATTAACCGGTAAATCAATTACATCTTTAATCTCGTGGATCTGTAAATAATCGTTAGTTGTTCTGGCATAAATAAAACGCACATCAAAGTCGCTGTCGGGAGAAGGAAATCCCCATGCCCTGCTTCCTGATTCACAGGCATATAAAATACGGATATGGTGATCCTTTTCTAATTCATGAAGTTTTTCTTTTATTATTTCGAGCATATAATCGCAATTTACAATATTCCAACCTTACAACATTCTCCCATTCGACAAAAAGTCCGAAACAAAACCCTTTTTTCAGAAGTACAAGGGTTCGTTGATTTGCATGTGCAGCGATTACTTCGTTCCTCGCCAGGACGACAGGTTGTTATTCCAACAAAAAAATCCGAAATCATACATCCGAAATCCGAAATTCTTCTCACATCTCAAATCAAAAACCTATCTTTGCCCATGCAAGAAAAAATCCTCATTCTTGACTTCGGCTCACAGTTTACCCAACTTATAGCGCGCCGTGTCAGGGAGCTCAATATTTACTGCGAGATACATCCCTTTAATCATTTTCCCGAAGTTGACAGCAATGTAAAAGGCATTATCCTTTCGGGCAGTCCGTACTCTGTAAGGCAGGATGACGCACCCCATTTTGATTTCGCAAAGTTTCATGGAAACTTGCCAATTTTAGGTGTTTGCTATGGTGCGCAGCACATTGCCCACTTTAACGGCGGCGAGGTATTGCCCTCAAGCACGCGCGAATATGGCCGGGCCAATTTGCAATATATAAGTGAACATAACCCGCTTTTTAAGCTGATACTGCCAGGTTCGCAGGTATGGATGTCGCATGCGGATACCATTGCCAGTATAGGGGACAATTTTGAGATCATAGCAAGTACGGATACCGTTAAAGTTGCGGCCTACCATGTAAAAGGCACAAAAACTTATGGCATACAATTCCACCCCGAGGTTACGCATTCAGTGGACGGAAAGCAATTGCTATTTAACTTTTTGGTTGATATTTGCGGATGCTCCCAGCATTGGACGCCGGATTCATTTATAGAAACTACTATTGCCGCTTTAAAGGAAAAGCTTGGCAATGATAAAGTGGTGCTTGGCCTCTCCGGGGGTGTGGATTCATCCGTTGCAGCGGTATTGCTGCACCATGCTATCGGCGAAAACCTGCACTGCATATTTGTTGATAATGGCCTGCTGCGCAAGGACGAATACCAGTCGGTTTTAGATTCGTACCAGCACATGGGCTTAAATATAAAGGGTGTTGACGCCAAACAACGTTTTTATGATGCCCTGGCAGGCTTAACCGACCCAGAAAAAAAACGTAAAGCCATTGGCCGTGTGTTCATCGAAGTTTTTGACGATGCCGCGCACGAGGTTCAGGATGTTAAATGGCTTGGCCAGGGAACCATTTATCCTGATGTTATCGAGTCTGTGTCGGTAAAGGGGCCGTCGGCTACTATAAAGTCGCACCATAATGTTGGCGGTTTGCCCGATTTTATGAAACTGAAGGTTGTTGAACCATTAAATACACTGTTCAAAGATGAAGTACGACGTGTCGGCAAGGCTTTGGGCATAGATCCGAATATTTTAGGCAGGCACCCGTTTCCGGGCCCCGGGTTGGCTATCAGGATATTAGGCGAGGTTACGCCGCAAAAAGTAAATATATTACAGGAAGCCGATGCGATTTATATCAACAATTTGCGGTCGGCAGGTGTTTATGATAATGTTTGGCAGGCCGGGGCTATATTTTTGCCGGTACAGTCAGTAGGTGTTATGGGCGATGAACGCACTTACGAAAACGTGATTTGCCTTCGCGCTGTGGAATCCTTAGACGGTATGACCGCCGATTGGTGCCATCTGCCTTATGACCTGCTGGCAAAGATCAGCAACGAGATCATTAACAATGTAAAAGGAATTAACCGGGTAGTGTATGATATCAGTTCGAAACCGCCGGCAACCATTGAATGGGAATAGGTGGTTATTATTTTTAACGATTGCGCTGGCAACAGCATGTTCGCCAAAATTACGGCCGGTTGAACAGCCTGTAAAGAAGGAAGCCGAAAAACCGGTTGTCAAAATCGTGCCTAAAATCGAAAAACCTGCCGGGCCCAAGGTATCAACCATATCTTTGTTGCTGCCGTTTGACCTTGATCGTCTAAAGCCCGGCTCATCCTATAGCAGCGCAAGTTTAAGGGAAGCCGATATAGCGCTTGACTACTACCGGGGGTTCAAGCTGGCGCTGGATTCGTTGACCGCGCGGGGTTATAACTACAAATTACTGGTTTATGATACAAAAGGTGATAAAGCCCAGGCACACAGCCTGGCAAATAACCCAGCAATACGGGGCAGCGACTTAATAGTTGGCCCGGTTTTCCCCGTTGATGTGAAAGCTTTTATAAATAACTATGCCAGTGCCCGCCAGCCGATAGTTTCGCCGCTTTCACCGGCGCCGCCGTCCACTTTTAAAAACCAGCAATTAATTACCATCATCCCACCGCTCGAATATCATGCCTGGGCAGCGGCCCGATATGTTAGCGACAAATTAAGGCCAGAAAAAATATTCATCCTCCGGTCCGGCTTCAGCGAAGAAAATGAATATATAATTCCTTTTAAACGGGCAACAGACAGCCTAAGTAAAAAACCGGTAAAATTTATAGACCTTACGGTTATTCACGGTCAGTTAGCATCGTTGCTGCCCCAACTTTCCGCAACGGAAAAAAATGTGTTCATAGTGCCGGCGACCGACCAGCACTTTTTAAACATCACACTAAGGGCACTGGATACTTTAAGCAGGAATTACCCGGTTACGGTCTTCGGGCACCCCAATTGGCTAAATTATTCTTTTTTGAAAGCTGATCTGCTACAGCGTTTGGATACGCACATTACCTCGGCCGACCGTGTTGACTATAAGGCGGCGAATACTATTATATTTATGCGCCAGTACAGGGAGGCCTACCATACCGAGCCAACGGCTTACGCTATTAAAGGGTTTGACGAAGGTTTGTATTTTGGTGACCTGCTGGCAACGGATAGCTTGAAAAACTTAACCGATGCCAATTTTAAAGGTCTGCACAATAGTTTTCAACTACAGAAAAAATCTGGTCTTGGTTGGATAAACACCCATGTAAACGTATATAAATATACTAACTTTGAGTTGAAAAAAGTAGAATGAAGGCAATAAACCAGCTTAAAACGTTTCAGCGTATTTTGGATGAATATCCGGCCGAAACGCCCCTAAGCAAGTTTTTACCCGGATTTTACCGACAGAATAAACAAATGGGATCAACCGACCGGCGCATTGCAGGCAGGTTGATGTATAACTATTTTCGTTTAGGCAGGGCATTGCCTGGCTTACCCCCAGAGGAGCGTCTTTTTGTTGCCGAGTTTTTATGCAATACCCAGCTAAATTCCTTTTTACAACACTTTAAACCGGAATGGGCGGCATGTATAGGGTTTAGTATGGACGAAAAAATTGCCATTATAGAAACTTCATATCCTAAGTTTACTCTGGATGAAGTGTTTCCATGGGCAGGGCGGCTTTCTGCTGATATTGATAAAGAAACCTTCCTGAAATCATTCTTTGTTCAGCCCGATCTTTTCATTCGTGTTTATAAAGGGTTTGAACAGCATGTAAAAATTGCGCTTACGGTCGCCGAAATTATTTTTAAGGACGAAGGTAACGGCTGCTTTTCTTTACCTAATGGCACACGCCTGGAAGCTGTGATCTCTAATCCGCATTGGTACGAAGTGCAGGATTTGTCATCACAGCAAACCGCACAGTTTTTTAAGCCGCAGAAATGGGAAAACTGGTGGGATGCTTGCGCCGCATCGGGCGGGAAATCGCTGCTGTTGCATGATTTAGAGCCAACTATTAAACTGGTAGTATCAGATATCCGCGAATCTATTTTAACTAACCTTGGCGAACGTTTTCAGCAAGCCGGTCTGCTTAAATACCAGAAAAAGCTGCTTGATCTTACCCAAAACAACGATCTTATTTTGCATGATTATGCTTTTGATGGTATTATCCTCGACGCCCCGTGCAGCGGCTCTGGGACATGGGGGCGTACGCCGGAAATGATCAGCCAGTTTGATGACCATAAAATCGAATTTTTTCAGCGTCTGCAGCAAAGCATTGCGTGCAATGTGGTGAAATATTTAAAGCCAGGTAAGCCGTTGATTTATATCACCTGCTCGGTTTTTAAAGCCGAGAATGAGGATGTGGTTGATTTTATGGTGAAGGAATTGGGGTTGAGGGTGGAAGGTCAAAAGGTTTTGAAAGGTTTTGAGAATAAGGCGGATACGATGTTTGTCAGCAGGCTGAGTAGGAATTTGAAAATTGATTGATTTGAAAATTTGAAAATGATCCTTACACTGCACTTATGTTTAAATTAACAACCTTGTCCAATGGAGAAATATTTTGTCCTTATTTTTATTTCAATTGTATTTATCACGTGTAAAAAAGCCAAAACGGAGTTAGATGTTATTGGAAAATGGTCTTTATATTCATGGCAGCAAGGCTCATCAACAGGGCTAATTGCAAATGCCACTCAGTTTCCTTGTTTATCAAATAATTTATTGCAAATAAATACTAATTATACCGCCAGTACCAATTACATTGGAACCGACACATGCTATGTTAGACAAAATGCAATATCGAGCACCTGGAGCCGTTCTGGAAATGACATTTATATTGGCGGCGAGCATTTAAAAATATCAAGCTCAAATAGGAAACTATATTTAACAACAACCAGTACCATAACGCAGGGAGGCACCACGCCATTTTTTTTGAAGATCGTATATGTTAAAGAATGATAATCCGTCTCGACGTCTTAAAGTCTTGTCTCATCGGAGCCACGCATTCATAGATACTGTGCATTTGAATTGCAAATGAATTCCCCTTTCCTCGCCCTTGTTGGTGTTGTCACCAACAAGCCCCGGATTTACGTTTTCGTTGTATTTTTAATGTGTTTTGCTCTTCGTTTGTTGCTTTTGCCAAGGATTACAGGGAAAGAAAAGTCGCAAAGGGCATATGCAGTTTGTCGGTGACAACACCAACAAAGGCGTGAAGGAGTTGGGATTGAAGGCGGAAGAACAAAAGATTTTGAAGGGGTATGAGAGTAAGGCGGATACGATGTTTGTGGCGAGGTTAAGCCCCCTAACCCCCTGAAGGGGGAACTGAAAGCGCCGTAAGGTGCTAAATATTGGTAGAATACAAAAAAAACGGGGTGCGTGCCGTGGGTACGTAACTATCTAAGCGGCATTTGCGCCGATACAAGGCGGTTGTTTCGTACCTCCGGCACGATATTTCTTTTGCTTGTTTTTCTACCGAGCTTTGACCCCGCTGGGGTCTGAAAATATATGTCGATACGCATTTTCAAATCTTCAAATCAACACATTTTCAAATTATAGGTGCGTATTACTCCTAAACAACTTTATCGCAATCGCCAATAAAATTATCCCAAACGCTTTTCTCAAAATATTCAAACCTGTTTTACCCAGCAGCTTTTCAATCCATTTTACATTTTTTAGTACGAGGTAAACAAACAGTGTGTTGATTACGATGCCAACCAAAATATTTTGGGTTTGGTATTGTGATTTTAGGGATAGCAAAGTCGTCATAGTTCCGGCCCCGGCGATGAGGGGGAAGGCGAGGGGCACAATGGATACCGTTTCGGGCATTTCTTCTTTAAAGAATTTTACGCCTAACACCATTTCCATCGCGATGATAAAAATAACCAGGGAGCCTGCTATGGCGAATGAAGAAACATCGAGGCCGATGATCTTCAGCAATTCATCGCCGCCGAATAAAAAACCAACCATCAATACCAGCACAGCTATACTTGCTTTTCCCGACTGTATGTGCCCGGCACGCTGACGCATTTCAATAATTACAGGTATAGCGCCGAGTATATCTATGATCGCAAACAGGATCATGGTTACGGAGAGTACTTCTCTGAAAATTAATGGATGCATGGCCTGGTTGGTTTTATTCTTTTGACTTTAACCGGAAACAAAGTAAAAATGCAATTAAAATATAGAAGGACGATAAAAAGAATATACTATGTACCGAAATGGCAGCCGCCAAACCCGCAGTTAATGGCCCGAGCGTTTGCCCTATAGAGGCATAAGACTGGTTGATACCCAATATTTTTCCCTGCTCGGATTTATCGACATTATCTGCGATGATGGCATTTAGCATTGGATTACGCAGGCCATTGAACAGCCCGTATACACACAGTGCTATTGCAAATGGCATCAAAAAAGAGGTAAAAGCCGACAGGAACATAGCCGCAAAACATAATATAGTGGACAACAGCAGTATAGTAGCTTTGGACGAAAATATTTTTGTAAAAAATGGTACGCTCAACTGCATGACGATGCCGCAAATGCCAAATCCTGCCAGGAAAAAACCCATTGTTAAAGGCGTTATTTTTAAAATATCTACACTAAAAGTTTGAAAACCGATGATCATGGTGAATTGTGCCATGGTCAATAAAAACCCTGTTGAAACCGCCGTGCCGACGGTTGGCCGTTTTAGGGTGGTAAGCAGCGTTTTAAATTTGAATTTACCCATAAAGTTTAACCGCGTTTCCCTATTAGTAGGGTTGGTCTCCTTTAATAAAAAGGCAGCGCAAAGGGTGCCTATCAATGAAATTCCAGCTGCAAAAAAGAAGGGCGCTTGCGGACTGATTTTATTAAATACCCCTCCTATAAACGGCCCTATCACGAATCCAAACGCTAACGATGATCCTAAAATACCGAACCGTTTCGCCCGGTTTTGGGGCGTTGCTGTATCGGCTACCATGGCTTGAGCTACGGATACATTGCCGCCGGTTAATCCATCTAAAATCCGGGCAGCAAAAAGTATCCACAAAATGCGGGCCTCGGCAAAAAGCAAAAAGGAGAGACAAGTGCCTGCCAGGCTAATTACTAATAAAGGCTTTCGGCCCCATTTATCTGATAGTGAACCTAAAACAGGGGTGGCAAAAAATTGGGCTATGGAAAAAGAAGCGGTTAATACGCCAAGTGTTGTGCCGGTTAACCCAAAAGTTTTGCCATAGGTGTAGAGCACAGGGACGATAATGCCAAATCCCAGCGAATTGATGACACATACTAATACTAATATCCAAAGGTTCTTATTGCTTTTCATGCCTCAGGTTGGTTTTCATGCCTCACCCTGCCCTCTCCAAAGGAGAGGGTTTTTTGATCGTTTTAAAGTCTTCTCAATCTGCCCTCGCGCAAGCTATTAAATTGAATTATCGCTTTTTTAACCCTCTTTTTTGCTTGCAAAAGAGAGGGTGGTCGAGCGAAGCAAAGACCGGGTGAGTAAATATGCTAGCGACATTAACGCAAATGCATGGCACCCAGATTACTCACCCCGACACCGCTTCGCTTGTCGACCCTCTCTTCCGCAAGCGGGAAAGAGGGTGAAAAAAAAGTATTTTACTTTAATAGAAGATGGTTCTATAAACAACAAAAAAGGTTCTGACGATACAGAACCTTTTTTGTTACAAATATCTACCATGTAGCAATAATTTTACTCTTCGAAATGAGGATTTGGCGGATCTTTAGGAAGAACCACAATCCCTTTCCTGATTAGTGAATGTTTTTTACTATAGGAGAAATAAACAGCAAAACCAATTGCCATCCATATTATTAAACGTAGCCAGTTATCTTTTCCGAGACCTAACATCATTAACAAACAAACTATTGCGCCTAAAATTGGCACAAATGGCACCCACGGCGTACGGAAAGGCCGCGGAGTGGCAGGATCTGATTTGCGCATTATCATAATACCTAAACAAACCAGTACAAACGCAAATAAGGTTCCGATACTCGTCATATTACCTACAACATCCTCAGGAACGAATGCAGCAAAAAGGCCTACAAATACAAGGAAAATAAGATTTGATTTATATGGCGTTTGAAATTTAGGGTGAACTGCTGAAAATACCGGGGGTATCAATCCATCTTTTGACATGGAAAAAAACACTCGTGACTGCCCCAGCAACATCACCAGGATAACCGATGAAAAGCCTCCTAAAATTGCTACGGTAACCAATACCGATAACCAATGGTAATTATGCATATAGGTATCAATAGCATAAGCAACCGATGCTTCTTTACCGGCTACCGAAAATTCTTTATAGTTAGCAACGCCGGTAAGCACATGGCCAAATAACACATATAAAACTGTACAAATGGCAAGCGAAACCAATATGCCGATGGGCATATCTTTTTTCGGATTTTTGGCTTCCTGGGCAGCGGTTGAAACAGCGTCAAAACCAATAAAAGCAAAGAAAACCACCCCGGCGGCGCTAACAATGCCGGACCATCCGAATTTTCCGAAATCATGCGTAAAATATTCTAAAAAGCTTTTTTGCCCGTGTATCATGGCTTGCTCACCAGGATTCGCCGGAATGTATGGGGTATGGTTTGCAGGGTTCATAAAGCCCCAGCCAATGGAGATAAACAAAATAACTATCGCAACTTTAACTATAACAATAATGCCGTTTACCGTAGCCGATTCTTGTGTGCCGCGAATAAGCACCAGGGATAGCAGTACAATTATAAATAATGCCGGTATATTTATAATACCATGTAGACCCGAAACGGAAGTTTCAAAAGGCGAATGACAGTATTGATAAGGAATGGATATTCCGAAATTCTGAATTAATTTATTGAGATATTCGGACCATGCTATTGAAACAGTGGCGGCGCCAACGGCATATTCAAGTACAAGGTCCCACCCGATAACCCATGCAACCACTTCGCCCATTGTAGCATAAGAATATGTGTATGCGCTTCCCGCAATGGGGATCATGGCGGCAAATTCAGCATAGCATAAGCCGGCGAGTGCGCAGCCAATGGCAGCTAAGATAAAGGCCAGTGTAACGGAGGGCCCCGCATGATCTGCAGCGGCGGCAGCCGTCCTGACAAATAAACCGGCGCCGATGATGGCGCCAATGCCGAGTGCAACTAAATTACCTGCGCCCAGGGTGCGTTTTAAAGTGCCCTTGCCGGTTTCCGCAGCTTCTTTTAGCAATAAGTCGAGAGGTTTCTTAAATCTCATAAATATTTTAATTAATTAAGTCAGTTAATTCCCAAACGTACTTAAATTTATTTAAAACATAAAGTGCAGAACGTAACAATGGAGAGGGAGTGGATTGCAGAATTATATTGGTTAATAGTTGATTAGGTTAGATTGGGTTGATTAAGTTGGAGAGTTTGGAATGAGCCTAAACTACTATGTCATTGCGAGTTGTAAAATTTTGCAAATTCTGAAGGAGGAATGACAAAAAAGGCCCCGCTCCCGCAAGCGTCCCGCTTGTGGCAAAGCGACAGGTATACGATATACTTTCTTAAGCAGTAATTACCTTTACTAATCCTTGTATCCCGCAATAGTCCCTGGCGCTGCTATACAAATATTCATAATCGTTTTCAACAAAGCCCGCTACAACCGGATTTTCATGCGTATAATCTATTTTCTGCTGAATAACATGCAGACTCCATAATTCTATCGGATGATTATCCTGCTGCCAGAACTGATTATTAGTATTATTTGAATTTGTCGCCGCTGCCTTTTTAAATGAATTTAACAGCCATTCTTTCCTGCTCTCCTGTATGTTGCCGTTAATTAATGCGATCAGCTTTTTTGAGGTAAAAGATTTAAAATCCCTTATCAATTCATCCGGCCTTTGAATTGTTGATTTGAAAACCAGATGAATATGGCT
This sequence comes from Mucilaginibacter sp., assembly GCA_036758125.1. Classification (GTDB taxonomy): domain Bacteria; phylum Bacteroidota; class Bacteroidia; order Sphingobacteriales; family Sphingobacteriaceae; genus Mucilaginibacter. The sequence goes on along the minus strand of DAIOXE010000023.1, from coordinate 50,376 downwards.
TGGCATTATACACCAGGCATAAATCTCCATGCCCTTGTTATCAACGCAATGGTTTAAGTTTTCAACTATACAATCAAAGTAAATACGTCTGACAAAAACATCAACCCAAAACACCGTAGCAAAACTTATAAAATATAACCCTTCGGGATTGTGGAATTTATAATTACGACTCATAGCTTTAAAAATACAAATGTTTATTTAACTCGCAGCAGGACACGGATATTATTTTTTTAACAGGCACGCGTTGCCACAAACTCCCACAGGCTCCCGCAAGCGTCCCGCTTGTGGCGAAGGGACAGGTATGCGATATACTTTCTAAGCAGTAATTCAACTTTGAAAACCCCTTAACCGGGCAATAGTCCCCTGTGGAATTTGTAATTACATCTCAATCATTAAAAATACCAATGTTTTATCTTTTAGCAAGCGGGCTACTTAGCACGCGGGCCACAAGCGCGGACGCTTGCGGCAGCGGTGGCGGGGCTGACGAAGGTTTGTCGGTGGAATGGTTAAACGCTCACCGTGCATGCGGTGATGCCTGGCGTGCAGGCCTTTGCCCACTATGGTTCGACAAGCTCACCATGACACCCTTTGTTTTGTTAGGAAAATCCCTTCCTAGTCTAAGATTAGCGCAGCGTATCTTAGACCTAAAATATTGCAAGCATTCTGCTGGCGCAAATCAAATTGTCGCATTGCACCAAGCGTTCTTACGGAACGCAAACACTTGAATTTATTTTTTCAACCAACCAAATGTTCCTACGGAACATGTCTCTGATATAAAAATGCGTTCCGTAGGAACGCTTGGTAGAATACATGTGAGCCATTTTTCACGTTCCGTAGGAACGTTTCGTGCTGAAGCGACAAATTGGTTTGCACCCTTTTTAGCAAGCGGGCTACTTAGCACGCGGGCCACAAGCGCGGACGCTTGCGGCAGCGGGAGGTATAGTTTGCGCCCGCGCCTGGCGCGCACAAAAAAAGCCGCCCTGTAATTACAAGGCGGCTAAAAATTCAATATTAATCAGCGCTATAGATGAATGTATTCATCAATAACAGCCCGGCTTGCCGTTGTGTAATAGAACCTAAATAGTTTTAATGCTTCTGCATAGCTGTACTGCCTATTAGGGTCAAAGGCAATTTTGTTAGGATCAAAGAACGGCCCGGAGGCTAAAACTACACCCTGACCTGGGTCGGTAAAGAACGTTTGTATATCATCCGCAGTAAAAGTAACTGCCCAGTTTGAATATGTAGCGGATGTTCCTGACCCTGTTTTGGTAAACGAAACAGTATAAGGGATTCCAGTGTAATAACCCGATGGCATCTTAAACGTAGTTGGATCTACCGGTAAGAAAGTAACTGGACCCTCATCCACATGATTGGCTACCTGTTTAGCGGCAACGGTAGTATCGGGGACATTCCATCTGGAGAAAAATGCCTCATAAGCTCCGGCAAAATCATTACCAATAAAATGATAATACATAACGCTCATATTTCCGCTGATATTCAAGCCTCCTGCGCTTTTTATCGCAATCGGCAGCATATAGCTCTTTGCGGGGTCGAGCAGGTTTTTATAAAAGGTTACCGTCATCGCTGTATCCCGCTTGCCGCCGGGGATTGTTATTGAAGTTTGCGTAAATACATAAGCGTTGGCCGGCATCGCTGTATATGTTACAACTGGATACTTAGCGTTATAAGCAGCAATTATTGCAGGGTCATCAACGCTGAATGTTATGTTTGTAGCCTTTGTTGGTACAGTTGCCGATGCAACATTTACCGCAAACTTCAGCACAATGGTACCTTTTGCATCGGTATCCGGGGCTTGAGTAACAGCTTGCTGGCCAAAATGCACTTGTCCGCCAAAGGGGAATTCCACAATAGTCCCGGCCTTGCTGAGATCTACAAATCTGCTGTCTTTAAGGCATGAACTTAAACTAAGCGCGGCCGCCGAAAGCAGGATGGTGGTTATTAAATATAATCTCTTTTTCATTTTCTTTATAGTTTATTTTTCCCAGAATATCTTGGTTGTAAAAATGTTTATCGTTCCCTCTTTAGCTACACTGGCTGAATTTGAGGTAAGTTCACTTAACGGATAAAATTGCCTTACCGGCGCAAAGGTTGATAAAGCCGAAGGATCAGCAGATAGCGGAGAAGGCAAAACAGGGAAGCCGGTACGCTGGAATTCTAAAAAGGCTTCCAGATTGCTATAGCCTGTCAGCGCTATCCATTTTTGATAAATGATCGCCTCCTGCTTATTTGTTGATGCCGCCCAGCCGACATTTTTAATAGCCTGGCTGTAATAAGTGACCGCCTGGGCCGCTGTTAAACCCATGGCCTGGAATGATGCTTTAATGCCGGCTTCATACAAAGTCTGCGGATCACCGCTGATATAGCCCTCTAAAGCCCCTTCCGCCTGTAAGAACAAGGCTTCTGCAGAGTTCATCAGAACAGCGTTCATGCTGTACGATTTCAGTAAACCCGGGCCGGGGGCGCTCGTATTTGTGTTGCTCTTTACAGCAGCGCTAACGTCGCCAAAAGTATTACCGCCCACGGTCCCCGTGCCTGCAGTAGGCGCATAGATCTGGTTTATCCGGGGATCGTTAAAGTTGTTTAATGTGGTTATGTAAAAATTATTCCCCCTGTAGTACGTGTTTGGAAATGTAGAATTACCGTTAACATCAAAACCAAAGGTTGCCCAAAACGGGCTTTGCTGGCTGTTTGAACCCGATAGCGTGTTTGCGTAGCCGGGATTGGCTTCTGCATCTGTCGTTGCATCCAGGTAACCTATACTTGAAGTCGCAGCCAGGGCAGCGGCGGCGGCATTACTTTTGTTTTTTGTGCTTTGACGGATAGCCAAACGTAATTTAAGCGTATTCGCAAATTTTGCCCAACCGGTCATGCCGGCGCCATTCGCACTAAATACAATATCCCCGGCCGGGCTTGCGCCCCCGCCGCCGATCAGGCCAATTGCCGCGTCTAATTGTTTCACCAGATCATTATAAATAGCCTGCTGGTTGTCATAAGCGGGGTTCAGTATAGTTGATGGCTGGAATGCCTGGCTATACGCCACATCGCCGAACTGGTCAACCAATTGCTGAAAATCATAAACCTTCATGATCATGGCAATTGCCTGGTAGCTTTTCAATGTCGGATCTTTAGCCGCTGTGACTTGCAGATTATTAAAATTTGTCAAATTTTGGTAAAGTGTGGTCCACACGCCGGTATAAGATGTATTCGTGATCACGAATTCATCCAGGGCAATGTTTGGCACAAAGTTGCCGCTGTTTGTCCAGAAACCTACCCAACAGCCGTACTCCGGGTAACTTTGGTTAACATTTGCAGCGGCAGTAGCCAGGGCGGCCGCTAAAGTGAGTGCTGGCGGCGAAACGGAAGGTTGATTAGGATTTACCTCCAGGCTCAGGTAATTTTTTTTACAACCGGAAATCCCGATCGAAAAAAATACTGCTATCATTAAAATATATTTTTTCATCTCTCTGTTTATTTAAATTAAAACGTTAGTTTAAGGCTGCCGCCGAATATCCTGGTAGTAGGTGTTTCGCGGATATCGTTTACACCACGCAAATTGCTGCTCGGGCTGCTGTCAGAAAATTCCGGATCGGTCCAGGGGTTATTCTTAGGCACCCACATAAACAGGTTGCGCCCTGTTAACGAAAATATAGCGCCCCTGATAAATTTAGTTTTTTTCGCAAGCTGATCTAAATTAAATGACAAGTTCACTTCTCTAAGCTTCCAGAATGCGCCGCTTGATACATAAGGATAATCTGTTGAAGCGTAAGCAGAACCTTGCCAGAAGCCATAATTGCCGTCTTTAACGTTTACATTTGTATTTGCAACATATACAGGGTTGGCGGCAGTTCCGGTATTTATCGAAGAGTTCGGAAGAACAAAAGGCTGCCGTCCTGCTGACGCCGAGGTATAACCGGCCCCGGTGAAGTCAAGCGTGCCCCCGATTCCATTATAAGTAACGTACCCCCCGCGATACTCTGCCACCGCTGATAAGCTTATAAATTTATAAGTGATACTTGTGGTTACGCCCAGGTTATACTTAGGGGTTGTCCTGCCATAAGTTGTTAAAGCACCTTGTGCAGTGGTTGGATAACCCGAATTCGCGTCGACAACCATACGTCCTTGCGGGTCGCGTACAAAATCGGTGCCCTCTAACAGCGGGAAGGGCTGGCCAACAACGGCATATTCTCTGCCATTACCACCAAGATTCAGCGAAGTGATACCAGGTAATAAAGAAATTACTTTGGAGTCGTTGATTGCAAGGTTACCGCCTAAAGTCCAGCCAATTTTATTTTGCGCCTGTGTCAAAATCTGGCCCGTTACCTGCAATTCCTCTCCGTACGATTGGGTTTCGCCGATATTGGTCAATGATGAACTGTAACCGGTAGTTATTGACGTACCGATAGCCACGGTTTGGTTTTTAACATGCTGGTCGTAATAAGTGGCGTTAACACTTAAACGGCTATTAAAAAATTGAAGTTCGGCGCCAAGTTCAACCTCGGTGGTTAATTCGGGCTTTAATGTAGAACTATAGTTTTGCGTGCCTGCTGTTAAACCGCCTAATGAACCATAGGGGAATCCCGGGGCTAAAGTATAGATGTTCTGTATATGGTATGGATCTATATCGATATTACCAACACGGCTGAATGATCCGTAAAGTTTAGCATAGTTTAAAATTTTGCCGCCTTTTAAACCGGGTATAGCATCGGTAGGGATAAATGAAAGTTTTGCCGAAGGGTAGTAAAAAGTACGCTCGGCCTTTGATAATCTCGAATCCTGCTCCTGTCTCAAAGTGGCTTCAAAATTTAAATAGTTTTTCCATCCAACGTTCAGGTCGCCAAAATAGGATATGTTCCTTAATGTATACGAGGCTTCATTGGCGCTGATGGTACCGCCGATGGTATTGATGTTGTAAAAGCCGGGTATCAGCAAATTCTTGCTGCCGCTGCCCATTTCTTTTAAATACTGCTGGCGGATGGAATTACCCAGGATCAGGCTGGTCTTTAAGTCCTTTAAAAAGTCGTAGTGGAGATCTACGATCGCATCTCCCTGTATCCGCGAATATCCGGGGTATGACATACTTGAACCATCGCCGTATGAATAAAAATCATTTACCTGGCCGGGCGATTTTCCTGTTGCCGCGAAACCAGAAGGGGTGTTGCCCGCCGAAAAATAATCACTGATACCATAAGCTGTGAAATCAACCTCATCCTGTGTGTCGCGTTCCTGGTTGATACCAAAATTATCAGATAACTGGTAGCTCATGTCCAGCCATTTTGTAGGTTCCAGTTTTAATTTTAACTGCGATAACAAAACATCTTTGTTAATATCCCTCCTGGAGTGTTTAAGCACCCAGTAAGGGTTAATGGCGTATGCGTCATAAAAGTCGCTCGGATTTCCGTAGAAACCGTCCGGGTCTTTAAACTTCGAAAGGTCTAAAAAAGCCGGCAATTGAAGAACGGAAGAGTAAAAGTCGGCCGCGCCGGCATTAACAACATAACTGCCTCCTATTCCGCTCACGCCGGATAAACCAAGATTATTATCAGTGGTATTGCTATTATAGGTACTTACATGGCTTTTGGAATAACCAACCGAGTAATCGGCTGAGAATATGCCATAAGTACGGTGTCCCCTCACGCTAAAAGCGTTTCTAATATTTAGATCCCGGGGTACAACTGTTGTCTTGTAGGCGTCCTGCGCGGATATAAAAATAGAGTTCTTAGCGTCCCCCTGCGAAAAAGATATATCATTTTGCTCGGTTACGCCTGTTTGAAAGAATTGCTGGATCGGGTTTTTCTTTTGCGGAGAATAACGCATCATATCGATCGGGCCGTTCCAGCTGCCTATAGGGGCGCCAACAGGTACCAGCGCGCCGTTATAGGCCGGGCCATACAGCTGGTTTTCGTAGGGTATATAAGCGGGATACCCGGTTAAAGGGTTTGTTGCTGGGACGAAAGGGCCTTGACTGGGGTCAGGGCCGCCTGTCCCGGGGATCCGGTAGCTTCCTTCACCGCCATAAGTGCCGAACTGGTTCTGTAGCTTCGGATAATAGGAAACATTTTCCAGTTGGACCGAGTTTTCGTAAGTAATAGTAGGTTTCGCATCGGCAGTCCCCCTTTTTGTAGAAATCAGTATCGCCCCGTTTGACGCCTCGGAACCATACAGGGCTGCGGAGCTTGCACCCTTTAATATAGTTACATCGGCTATATCATTAGGGTTAATGGACGATAATGTACCGCCCGGTATCGGGATACCGTCGACCACGATGAGGGCATTGTTGTTACCTTCAAGAGAACGGTTACCCCTAAGCACGATGGCTACGTTTGGGTCAACGCCGGCGTCAAGGGAATAAACAGCCAAACCTGCAACCTTTGCAGTTAAACCCTGGGCAACGTTTGTAACATTGGTTGCTACTAACTCTTTTGCAGTAACCGTGGCTGTAGCGTAACCGAGGTCCCGTTCGGTATGTTTAATACCCAGCGATGTGGTTACCACAACCTCGCCAAGCTGATTGCTTGCTAAGGTGAGCGTAACGTTTATGACCGGCCCGGTTGCAGGCGCTTGCTGGGTTTCGTAGCCGATAAAGCTAAATACCAAAATGGCGCCCTGGGGAACAGACAGGGAGTATTTACCTGCTGTGTTAGTTTGGGTACCCACATTGGTACCCTTTACCTTTACTGTTACTCCCGGAAGGGGCAGGCCGTCTTCTTTGGCCGTAACCGTACCAGTAACTGTACGGTTTTGTGCAAATACCTGTGTAATGCATAACATCAGGAAACACAAACTTACTAGTAGAAGTTTTTTCATGTTTGTTAATAATAAGATCAGTTAATAGTTAATTAGTCATAAAAGTAATGTTACATTATCAAATTGTCAAGTTAATTCTTTAAAAACATCAAGTTTTTTAAAAAAAATATAAGTTTATACAATAAAAGTAATAATTTTAGTACTATGTATTGCATAATACAATTTAAAACATATATCTTTGCGTTATGATTGTTGAAAATACACAAACCCAAATGCGGAAAGGAATACTGGAGTATTGCATACTTTCCATTATAGCTAAGGGCGAGACTTATGCCTCGGATATAATTGCCGAGCTGAAAAAGGCCCAACTGCTTGTAGTTGAGGGTACTTTGTATCCCCTGCTAACCCGGTTAAAAAACAATGGCCTGCTCACCTATAACTGGGTTGAGTCGACATCGGGGCCCCCGCGAAAGTATTACATCTTATCTGAAGAAGGCAAAAAGGTGCTTGAACAATTAGATAAGACCTGGGAAGAACTATTATTCGCCGTGCAAACAGCAATTGGGGAGAGAAGGTGAAAGCTTAAAGCAGAAAGCGAAAAGCAAAAAATGAAAAAACAAAAAAAATAGAAAGCGAAAAAGCAGAAAGTGAAAAGCAAAAAAGCTTTATGCTTTGGTCTTTTAGCTTTAAGCTTAAAAAACTATAAACTAAATCATCATGAACAAAACTATTATCATAAACATAAACGGCATTGTCTTCCACATTGAGGAGGATGCCTACGAGATATTAAAAAATTATATGACGGATGTAAAGCGTCATTTTTCGAACTCGGCCGACAGTCTTGAGATCACCACTGACATTGAAAACCGCATTGCCGAAATGTTTTCAGAACTACTGGAAAAAGAAGGCAAACAGGTTATCGTGGAGCAGGATGTAAGACTGATCATTGAACAAATGGGGACAGTAGCCGATTTTGAACATGCCGAGGGTGAAGACAAGACCGATGCAGGCAGCTATACCTATAATAATAGAAGTACAGAAGGCCGCCGGTTATACCGCGACCCGGACGATCATTTGGTTGGCGGTGTTTGTGCAGGCATTGCCAATTACTTTGATGTTGACGCTGTTTGGATCCGGCTTGCTTTTGCCATATCGTTCGCTTTTGCGGGCAGCGGTTTAATACTGTACATAATATTGTGGATCATTATACCAAAAGCAGTGACCCGCGCCGACAGGATGGCCATGAAAGGCGAAAAACAAAACCTGCAAGGCTTTAAAAAGAACTTTGAAGATGAATTAAGTTCGGTAAGGCAAAACCTTTCCAATTTTGGTAACGAGGCAAAACCTTTTGTATATAAAGCACGCGATTTTGCCGGCGACTTTTTTCATCATTTGGGAATATTTTTAGGAGGCGCCGGTAAAGTGCTCATCAAACTGATTGGAGTATTTATACTTTTGGTATGTTTTGCTGCTACGATAGCTTTGCTGGTTGGCCTCATCGCTTTTGTTGGCTTTGGCGCCGGGCATCCTGCTGATTTCTTTCCCTTTCGCATAATTGCCAATGAACATGCCGATAATATTTATATATGTGCGTTCCTGGCCGCTTTTATTCCTGTTCTCAGCATCATATTAGTTACGCTTAAAGGCATTTTTAATGTAGGCGATATAGGAAGATCAACCGGAACAGTTTTCCTGGTTATTTGGTTATGCGCATTAACTATGCTTATTTATTACGCCGTAAAAATATCGGCAAATTTCAGGGAATCGGCCCGCTTTACCGAAACCGTTAATTTAAAACCAACAGCCGGCAACACTTATTATTTAAAGCTGAACGATATTAAATATTTTTCGCATGAGGATAGCGTGCGGCTTGATATTAAAGATCATTTCCGTAATATGATCGTAACAGATGATGATTATAATGGATATCATAATGAACCGCGCAGTGTTTCCATAATTATTGAAAAAAGCGATGTAAATATTCCGGTGCTTGAAGAGTCGTTCAGCGCTAAAGGCGGCAATTACGAAGATGCGCTCTACAATGCCCGCAATACAAGCTATATTTTTGCACAGCAAGACACTGTTTTAAAGTTTGATTACACCCTGCGGAAAAGGCCAAATACCTCATGGCATGATGAAGAAGTGGAACTTCACTTAAAAATGCCCTTAAACTCAAAGCTTGTCATTGATCAGAAACTGGACGGTTACTTGCGCGATGTCAACATTTATGAATGCAAAGAAATAAATAAACAGGACAAGGCAACCTCGGCAGTATTTATTATGACAGATAATGGCGTTCAATGTAAAGTTGATACGGTTGTAACCATGAAAAAAGATAGTGTTAAAGTTAGAAGGGACAGCATTAAATAATTTTAGTTGATTAGGGTAATTAAGAGAATATCACCATCCTTGTAAGTTGTTGATTATCAAGTTGCTTTTAAATATTATTTTATTCATTGCCGTCCGCTTTAGCGGACGGAATAAATAGTCGGGGAAATCGGGCTTTAGCCAAAATAATAATGCGGCTAAAGCCTTTGACTGTCCCTTTTTTTATCCGTTGGCTAAAGCCGACGGCAATGAATAAAATATGCTTGTTAAATGCGTCATTCCATATTTTTTCCGGGATTTGCCCTGGGGGTACTCGCAATAACGCTTTGGCTTTTTTGTTCTTTGCAACCGACACCTACTGATTATATGCAACTTAAAGCCACATCATTATAAGAAATGTGAATACAACGACCGGGCGAAAAGGAAATTAAAATCAAACTAACTTATACTATCGGTAAATAGCGCCAAAAATTTGAATTGAATGTAACCTTAGCACCACTTTTTGCATCTTATAGAAAGCAATGAAATTAATTGGCGCAACAAAAATGAAAAACAAACGACATAAAATAAATACCAAATCCGGTCCGGGTAAATAACCGGACCCTAAAGCCCCTGTGGGGAAACTAACACCTTAATAGAAATTTAAAAAAGAACAAAATTCTTTAATGGGCATGCTATTGTCAAAAATTATAGAATAGTCCGGAAGTCAGTAAAGTCCGAAAGTCCGAAAGAAGCTGCATCTGACATTTCGGCAAAAATAACTTTAGTTATATAAAAAGAAATGAAACCACCGATCATAAAAATATTATACACCCTGTCGCTGATCATCATAAGTACCGCTTTAACATTTGCACAAACGGCCAAGCCCGAAACCACAATCTCAGGCTCATTGCTGGATGAAAATAGCAGGCCGATGGATTACGCTACGGTAAGTTTGCTAAAAGCTCAGGACTCATCGGTAGTTAAGGGAACGTTAAGCAACCAGACCGGAGCTTACATTTTTGACCATATTAACCCGGGCGCCTATATTATTAAGGCTACCGTAGTAGGGTATCAGGCCGCTACCAAAACGCTCAAAGTGGCGGATACCTCCTCAAATGTTACTGTGCCGGCCTTAAAGATGCTGCCCGGCAGCCATACTTTAAATACAGTTAATATTACCGCTTCAAAACCATTGATCGAGCACAAGATCGACCGTACAATAATGAACGTTGAAAACAGCGTCCTGGCCGCCGGAAATTCTGCAATGGATATTTTGGAAAGGGCGCCGGGTGTTTCAATTGACAAAGACGATAACATCAGTCTTAAAGGCAAGCAGGGAGTTACGGTAATGATCAACGACAAGCTTACTTATCTTACATCGGCGCAGCTGGCTACCTTGTTGCGCTCGACTGATGGCACTACCATTCAATCCATTGAAATCATCACCAATCCTTCGGCTAAATATGATGCTGCGGGCAATTCGGGCATTATAAATATCAAACTAAAAAAGAACAAACAGACCGGCACTAACGGCAGCGTAACCCTTGGCGCCGGCTGGGGCAAATATGGCAAGGACAATGAAACTTTATCATTAAACCATAAACAGGGCAAACTGAATATGTTTGGCTCTTTCAGTCATAACGATAGCAAGCGTTTCCAGGATATAGGGCTAAAACGTATTGTTACTGATACTGCCGGCAAATCTGTTTATTTTAATCAATACACCGATATGCCACAGGTGAATAATAATAACAGCTATCGTTTAGGGGCTGACTATGACCTGTCGTCAAAAAACACCATGGGGTTTGTTGTAAACGGCTATTTTAATGGTGAAGATGACAGCAATAATAACCTGACTTATATCGGGCCAAACTTTACCCGGGTGGATTCATCACTGCATACTGTTTCAACCTTCCATCAAACCTATCATAACTTAGCCGTTAACCTGAACGACACTTATAAAATTGATACCGCGGGCCAGCAGTTAAGCGCCGATCTTGATTATTCGAAATTTAAGAATAATACCTTCGCCAAATACACTACAGATTTTTTCCTGGCGAACGGCAGCATTCAGCATCCCGAAGCCTTTTTAGGCAATATTACCCCTTCGGTTATTGACATTCGCACAGGCAAAGCTGACTATACAAATCCCATAACTAAATCGTTAAAGCTGGAATCAGGGGTAAAATTCAGTGATGTAAAAACAGACAATGACCTGCTTCAAACATCATCTAAGTCAAGTCCTTATCAAAGCAATAACCATTTTGTTTACGATGAGCAGATTGATGCCGGGTACATAAATTTAAGCAAGGACTATAAAAATTTTTCCGTACAGGCAGGTTTACGGGCCGAATACACTAACTCGGATGCCGACGGCGATTCGGCAAATGTAGTTCAAAATATTCCAAGGCATTATCTTGATCTTTTCCCGAGCTTGTTTATCAGGCATACAATAAATGATAAGAATGAAATGAGTTTCTCGTACGGCCGGCGTATCGACAGGCCCCAATATGATAACCTGAACCCTTTCACTTATCATTTGGACCCTTATACTTACCAAAAAGGAAACCCTTATTTAAAACCGCAATACACCAGCAATTTTGAGCTCAACTACACTTATGATAAGAACATTACGCTAACCTTAGGCTATAGCCGAACTACTGACGTAATAACCGAGCTGCCCGGTACCGACCCCGCCACAAAGATCGCCTTTATAACCCAGGCAAATCTACAGGTACAAAATAGTTATAACGTTAATATTTACGCGCCATACACCATTGCAAAATGGTGGGAGGGCAATGTTAACGCAACCGGCTTTTACCTCGGCTTTAAATCAAACGGCCTGGAAGGCGGCAATTTGAACCGCGGACAGGCAGCCTATAACATCAGGGCAACCCAAACATTTACGCCGGTAAAAGGCTTTAAGGCCGAACTGACTACTAATTACCAGTCGGCATTAACTTACGGATTGTTTTATGTGAAGCCCCAATATTCAACGGATGCCGGTATAAGCCATTCGTTTGATGATAAGAAAGCCAACATAAAATTTTCGGTAAGCGATATATTTAATACCCGCACCAATGATGTTACCAGCAATTATCAAAGCATTAATTTAGACATAACCCAGAAACGTGAAACCCGCATTGCCCGTTTGACTTTCACCTATAACTTCGGTAATAATAAAATTAAGGCCCGTGAGCATCAAACCGGCTCGGAAGAAGAGAAAAACAGGGTGAAGGGGGCGAATTAAGTTGGCAGTTGGCAGTTGGCAGTTGGCAGTTTGCAGATAGCAGTTAAAGAATGGAGAACTTATCATTCTGGCCCGGGTTCTGTCAATGCTTTTGAGTTAAGGAGGATTTAATATCAAACAGCGAGTAACGAATATTGAATGACGAAATAAAAATTTCGATATTCAAAATCCATCATTCAATATTATTAGATCACCCGACATGAACGTGAGGCATGAATTTTTTTCTCATTCATATTCTACAAACTCCACCATGTCAAGGATCCTGGTTTGGGGATTGAACATCACCTGGCCCTCCACCCGCTCCCATAATTTACGCAATGAAGCGAGGGCGTTTTCCGCATCGCTTAAATTATCGAATTCCAAATCTATAATTACATAGTTGGGGTCATCTGCCGGACGAAAGATCCTATAACGGCGTACACCTGATTTCTTTCGATTTATGGGATCACTTTCAAATGCCCTCTTCCATCCATCAAAATTTGGAACTTTATGTTCAATGCGAAGTGTTGTCATAACTTTTTAAATATTAGTAAACGTTTGATTTTCTAATTTGTACCCTTGTTAGTATTGTCACCAGTAAACCGCGAGGCAGACGTTATCCTGCATTTAGCTTACCGGTGTTTGTTGGTGATGACACCAACAAGGATGAAATGCTTGATTATGAGGTGTTCATGAAATGCTCACGAGTGTTCATTTCAAATGAACATGAACGCTTGAGTATTCCAATCCGAAATCGAACATCCCTGCCTGCGGCAGGCAGGCGAAATCCGAAATCAAACTACATTAAACAACCCATTCCTCTCCTGTTCCTGGTAGTTCTGAACGGTTTCAATGGCGTTATCAATCACATCGCTTAGTGCTACTATAAAAGCGCCGGGCCGGGCAAGGCTCATAGCATGCTTAATGGCGTCAACTTCGTTGGGAATGGCCTCGTACTGCTTATCGTGCCTTACTGATTCTATACCTTCTATTAACAGGCCGATAATATTTTCGGCGGTGCGGCCGCGCAGGTGTTTCTCCTGCCTCAGGATAATATAATCAAACATTTCCCCGGATATTTTTCCAAGCTCACGTATATCCCCATCGCGCCTGTCGCCTGTACCGGCAATAATGCCGATTTTTAGCGGGGCATCAACATGGCTTAAAAATTCCTTTATTCCATTGTATCCGGCAGGGTTATGCGCGAAATCGATCATAAAGCGGAAATCCTTAAAATTGAAGATGTTCATCCTGCCCGGTGTTTGTGCCGCGGAAGGAATAAAGGTTTCCAATGAGACCTTTATATCTTCTGTTTTAAAATCACAAAGGAACGTTGCAAGGGTAGCCGCCAAAACATTTTCTATCATAAACAGCACCGTCCCGCCAAAAGTTACCGGGATCAGGGTGGTCCTTTGCACCCTTATCTTCCAGTCGCCTTTTTGAATGGTGATATAACCGTTTTCGTAAATGCAGGCAATGCCGCCTTTTTTGCAATGCGATCTGATGATCGGGTTATTTTCCTGACGGCTAAAATAGGCCACTTTACAGGCAGCGCTTTTGCCCATTTGTACGCAATACTCATTATCGGCATTCAAAACAGCCCAGCCATCTTTTTTAACGGAATCGACAACTACATTTTTTACTATTTTAAGGTCGTCAAGGGTATAAATATCGGCCAGGCCCAAATGGTCTTCCTGTATATTGGTTACCACGCCAATATCGCAGGAGCCGAAACCTAAACCGGCCCTTAAAATCCCGCCGCGGGCCGTTTCCAGCACGGCAAAATCAACTGTCGGATCTTTTAAAATAAATTCGGAGCTTACAGGGCCGGTGGTATCACCCTTTAGCATCATGGTATTTTGCACATAAATACCGTCAGATGTGGTGAAACCAACCCTGTGCCCGTTATTTTTTACAATGTGCGCTATTAAGCGCGTGGTTGTAGTTTTACCATTCGTACCGGTAATGGCGATTATAGGTATCCTTGCCGATTTACCTGGTGGGTAAAGCATATCGATCACATGCCCGGCAACATTACGCGGCAGGCCCTCGCTTGGGGCAATGTGCATCCTGAAACCGGGCGCCGCATTAACTTCAAGCACCACACCGCCGTTTTCGGTGAGCGGCTCGGTTAAATTTTTAGCCATAATATCTATGCCGCAAATATCAAGGCCAATTATTTTTGAAATACGCTCACAAATAAACACATTTTGGGGGTGCACATGATCGGTAACATCAATGGATGTCCCCCCGGTGCTCAGGTTTGCGGTTGATTTCACAAACACTTTTTCGCCCTTTTTGGGGATAGTATCTAGTGTATAGCCTTTCTTGTTCAAAAGGTCAAGCGTATCCCTGTCAATGGTTATAAGTGTAAGTACCTTTTCGTGTCCATAACCACGGCGCGGGTCTTCATTTTCGGTAGTTATCAGCTCTTTTATAGTTGATATCCCATTACCTTTAACATGGGCAGGATCGCGCTGTGCGGCGGCCACCATCTTATTATCGATCACCAATACCCTGAAATCGTACCCTGTTACAAACCGTTCAACAATTACTTTGCGCGAAATTTCAGCGGCATGCTCATAAGCGGCAATTGCATCTGCGTGGTTACTTATATTGATGGAAATACCGCGGCCATGGTTTCCATTCAGCGGTTTAAACACCAGGGGAAAACCAACTCTCCGGATCGCTTCATCAACTCCCTCTAAGGATGAAATAGTCATGCCTTTAGCAACAGGTATGGCTTGTTCCTGTAACAAACGCTTGGTCTCGTCCTTATTACCGGCAATATCTACGGCAATACAGCTGGTTTTTTCGGTCATGGTGGCGCGGAAACGGACCTGATTTTTGCCGTACCCCAATTGCACCAGCGACTGATTGTTTAAACGTATCCAGGGAATGTCGCGGGCAATGGCCTCTTCAACAATCGACCCCGTGCTTGGGCCCAGGCGGCTATTTTCGCGGATCTCGCGCATTTGCTGTATGTCATGTTCCAGGTTGTAGTCTTCGCCTTTTATTAATGCTTCGGCTATTTTTACCGATGTCTCTGCTGCGAAAACGCCCACTTTCTCTTCGACATAGGTAAATACAACGTTATAAACACCTGGTGTTTTCGTTTCACGGGTGCGGCCAAAGCCGGTATCCATGCCGGCAAGTGATTGTATCTCGAGCGCAATGTGTTCAATTACATGCCCCATCCATGTTCCTGCAGCTACCCGTTGAAAAAAACCTCCGGGAACACCCGGCGAACAACGATGGGTATGCAGGCTTGGGATCAACTTTTCCAGCCTTTCACAAAAGCCATCAATGGTGTTTGTCGGCTGCTGTTCCATTTCCTGGAGGTCGATGCGTAATTGTATTAATTTTTTACGGCTTATACTCCAGATATTGGGGCCGCGCAGTACTTTTATATTTTCGATCTTCATAGATGTGCCGCGATTTTTTTACAGTCGTAATTTTTGCCTAAAACTAAACAAATAACAATCTAATAAAATTTTTGATGTAAAAAAGGGTATTATTATTTGTGACCTTGCTTGCAGCGCTTTTTTAAGTCCAATTCGGTTATACAAAATGACGTGGTATCCTTCATTCAGCTGGAAATATTAACAGTCTGCTAATTTTTGCACAAAAAAGCATTATTATTTATTATAGACCGTCTTTATGCCGCTTTTTATTTTAATTTGTAATTGTGTTAGTTGATTGAGTGAGTAGTTGATTAAGAGAGTGGTTGAAAATAATAACTCTATCAACTTAATCTAACCCAATCAACTTAATCAACCAAAAAACAAAGCATGATCATCCCGAAAGGTAAACTGATAATTATTGGCGGCGCGGTTGACATGGGCACTAACCTGGGTTCACAGGAAAATATTATTAAGCCCAATTACCTTAAATTTTTTGAACAAGGCATATTAAAGCGCATCATTACTGAATCGGCAAAAAATGTTGCTTCAGTGGTGGAGGTGATAACCACAGCATCGCAGATTCCCAAACTGGTTGGGATAGAATACGTCGAGGCGTTTAACCAGTTGAATGTTACCCATGTTGGGGTATTGGATATCAGGAACCGGGAAGATACAGTTAAAAAAGACTATCTCGATCGTATCCGCAAAGCTGACGTGGTGATGTTTACCGGCGGTGACCAACTCCGTCTAAGCTCCATTTTTGGCGGGACAGAATTTTTACAGATATTAAAAACCCGTTATCAAAAAGAAAACTTCGTCGTGGCTGGCACTTCTGCGGGAGCTGCGGCAGCATCGACAAACATGATCTATCGCGGGCAAAGTAACAAGGCGCTGATAAAAGGCGAAGTACAGATCACGGCCGGGCTGGGTTTTATTGATTCAGTAATTATTGACACGCATTTTGTACAGCGCGGTCGCATCGGCAGGTTATTATATGCTGTAGCCAGCAACCCTGGCATGCTGGGCATTGGCTTAGGAGAAGATGCCGGTTTGCTGATAACCGAAGGGACGATGATGGAGGCCATAGGTTCCGGGTTAACGATACTGGTTAATGGCAGAAAGATGGCCGAAACTAATATTTATGATGTAGAAATGGGTTCGCCGGTATCTATTAAAAACATGAGGGTAAGCGTGATGTCAATTTTTGATAAATATGACCTGATCTCCTATCAACTAAACATCAAAAAAACCGTTAAGGTTGAAGAAGGGGTATTTATTAAGGTGCCCGATAATGATGTGTTGTGAGTAGATATGAGAATTGAGATGTGAGATATGAGATCATAATCGGTCGACAACCAAGTTTAAATTTTTTCTGTCTCACGTCTCAAATCTCACGTCTCAAATCTATTGTGAGTAGATATGAGAATTGAGATGTGAGATCATAATCGGTCGACAACCAAGTTTAAATTTTTTCTGTCTCATGTCTCAAATCTCACGTCTCAAATCTATTCCTATGAAACTAATAATCCACGGCGGCTTCTTCAGCGAATCTGAAACTAACAGGGAAATAAAAAAAGCCAAGCAGGATGCCCTGGCAGAGATCGCAAAACTTGGGTACAGGTATTTGCAAACGCATACAGCGGTTGAAACGGCCGTTTACGCCGTGAGCCTGCTGGAAGACAGCGAGTTGTTTAACGCCGGCACGGGATCACAAATTCAAAGTGATGGCAAAATCAGGTTAAGCGCATCATTGATGGACGGCAGGTCCCTGCGTTTCTCTGGCGTTATAAATATTGAGGAGGTGAAAAACCCTATCTGCATAGCCGAAAAACTTTTAAGCTATGATGACCGTGTTTTAAGTGGCAAGGGAGCGAAAGATTTTGCCCGTGAGCACGGCTTTGGCTATTATAATCCCGAAACCCCGCAGCGCCGTAAGGAGTACGAGAAAAAACTGAGCGACTCCATCAGGCTGGGAACGGTGGGCTGCGCGGCCCTTGATATTTTCGGCAACCTGGCAGCCGCAACGTCTACAGGCGGCAAGGGATTTGAAATACCGGGCCGTGTTAGTGACTCGGCAACCACAGCCGGTAATTTTGCCAATGGTTTTGCAGCAGTATCTTGTACTGGTGTGGGCGAAGACATTGTAAGCGGCGCAGTTGCATCGGCTATTGTAACCCGGGTAACTGATGGTTTGCCGTTGACCTTAGCAACTGAAAAAACATTTAATGAATTGAAACCAATAAATGGTTTTGCCGGTATAGTCGGCATTTCGGCTGTGGGGGAAATGTACCATGCAGATACATATCCTTACATGGTTTGGGCCTTGTGCGATGGGGAGATTGAGGTGTTTTCTTAGTTAGTGAGTAGTTGATTGGGTTGGATTGGGTTGATTAAGTTTGTGAATTATCCATTTCTTTTTCTCGGAATTCGTATATTTGGTATAAATTTTGATTTTTAGGCAAAAATGACCACATTAACCATTGAGATTCCTGACAAGGAAGTGAAGGAAATATCAACCTTTGTAAAACAAAAAGGGGGGAAGGTTGTTGAGAAAATTTCTGTTGCGGCAGTGATTAAGCGATCTCAGCTTGCATCTTTAAAACAGGGTCTTACCGAAGCGATATTGATTAGCCGGGGAGAAATTGAAGGAACTCCACTATCACAATTGTGGGATGAATAAAATTTTATTTTCAGCGGAGTTTCAGCGAAAAATTAAGCCACTTGCTAAAAAGTACCACACTTTAAAAAATAATATTGATAACCTGGTATTAACCTTATCAAAAATCCTTTTTTAGGAGAATCCTATGGCTCAAACCTATATAAAATAAGGGTAGCAGATGAAAGCAAAGGAAAAGGAAAAAGCGGTGGCTTTAGAGTGATGTATTATTTGGCCATTAAAAAGGACGACGGTATTGACATTTTGCTAATAACTATTTATGACAAGGGAGAACTCGACACAATTAAAAAGAAAGATGCCGAATTGTTATTGCAAAAAGTTTTGGCTGAATTAAAGACGAAATAAAAAATATCTTTTCGTACGATTAACTGCGATTCGTATTGGACGATTAGAACCTAAACAAAAAATGAAACCACAAATAAAATATATAGAACTAAAAAGCGGATATTCTGACGATGGTCCCGCATGGATTGGAAAAGTTGAATTTTCTAAGACAGGACAAACGACTTACTTCAATAACCGTGCATTTAAAGGAAACGGACATGGATCTTGCTTTGATATTGAAACAAAAAAGACTTATTGGATTACCGGAATTAAAAAGAACGGACAAAATCGTCATTGGGCTGGGAAAGGTAAAATAATGATTGATAAGTTAGTCGTTGACGATTATCTTAAACTAATCGATCTAAAGAAACTTGATTTAGAAAAATTTGAATTGGTTGACATCGACAAAACAGATAAAAAACGATTTACAGCGATTGAAAATGGCTCAACTGATTTAGTAGATGTTTCGGACAAATATCCGGAGCTTAAAAATTTATCTATCGATGAATTAAAAAATACGATAGAATACTTAACCCGGCGGGAAAATTATACAAATCCCAATAATGGTCAAAAATATATCACGGTTAAAAAACTCGAAGCGGAGAAACTGTTAGAACAACGTCAAAGTGAAGAATAGGGTAAACGAAATTATCCAGATAGTCTTTGGTGATGGTTGCGAAATTTAATATCGAACGAACACCGAATTAAACTTCAAAATTCATTATTCGACATTCGGCGTTCGATATTACTTCCTTGCATCTATAACTACCTCTTCTGTATTTATTGCTACTTCCTCGACCCCTTTCTTTTTCTTATAAATTACCCAAACATAAAAAGGTATCCCTGCCAGCAGCAGCAAAAACCCCCAGTAAACACTGCTTTGTCCCGAACCGGCGATGGCCCATAGCGAATAGGCGAAAGCCAGCGTACCAACAAGGATAGAAGAAACCCATCCGCCCGTATGCAAATGCTTTTTTTCGATTTTAATGATCATATAAGCCGCGGCACAAAAAAGGTAGGGGATAAGTATACTTAAAGTAGCCAGCAATATTAAAAACTTAAATTGCTCCACGAGTCCTTTGGTATAATTCATCATCATGAATAGGGAAACCAGCGCGCTTGAAATGATGATGCCAAAATATGGCGCACCCTTTTTATTTTGCCAGCCGAAGACAGCGGGAAATAATTTATCCTTCGCAATGGCAAAGGGCACCTGTCCCTGCACCAGCGTCCATCCGTTAAGACAGCCGAATGCGGCGATAGCCATTCCCGCGCTCGCCCAGTAACGGGCGCTGCTGCCAAATATGATAACCGCCGCATCGGCATAAGGTGTAACGGAATGCTGCAGCGTTTTTGCCGGGATAATGCCCATAATGCTTACACTCCCTAATAAATACACCAGCGTAGTAACCGCCAGACCGATCATTGTTGCCCGTGGGATGGTTTTTGCAGGATCCTTCACGCTTCCTGCCGGTATAGTAGCACATTCAATTCCTGAAAATGAGAACGCCGTTATTGCTGCAGCCGTAGTAATAGCATCAAAAACTGAACCTCCGGTGCTGTTAAACGGGTGAAAGTTTACAGCTTTTATAAAAAACAATCCGCCGCCGGCGATCACTACAAGCGGTAATAATTTTAAAATGGTGGTAACCAGCTGCACTTCGCCCGAAACCACAACGCCCTTTGTATTTACCCAGCTGAGCAGCCAGATGGCGCCCAATCCGGTTGAAATTGCGGCTATCGGATCGATGGCTAATGCTGGAAAAAAGGTACTTAAAGCGCTGACAAAAGAAATCGTGATTGCCGCGTTTGCGCACATTATGGAAATATAATATCCCCACGCTACCAAAAATCCCGCAAAATCACCAAAGCCATGACGTGAGTAAGCATAAGGGCCGCCTGAGCCGTTGGGCACCATTTTGCTAAGCCCGCTGAATACCCTGGCAAGAAAAAAAGTGCCAATTGCGGCGAATACCCAGCCAAGTAAACTTACACTGCCGAATGAAGCCATAGTGGCAGGCACTAAAAACACGCCCGCGCCTATCATATTGCCAACTACCAGTGAGGTACTGGTCCATAGGCCTAATTTGTTTTTTGATACTGCTGTCATTGCGGGTATAACCTTTTTAGGGTGATAGCATCATTTGAACTTTAATCGCTTGAAATCGAGCGTTTAATATATCGATTTTTTTTAAATAATTAACAATCAAGTTTTTTCGTTAAAAATCAATATGGTACATTTGATTCAATATTCGTACTTTCGTGCAAATGATAAATTAAAAGGGAGTTCGATATAATTTTTTAACTCAGGCATTCCGTTTCGCCTCACCTAAATCCTCTCCAAAGGAGAGGACTTCGATGCCAAATGGTTAATTTTCAGCAAAATAAACTCGTTATTGGCTCCCTCTCCTTTGGAGAGGGCTGGAGTGAGGCGAATGGCGAGCTTATATCGAACTTACGTTAAATTAAAAGGGAAAGCGGTCAAATGAGGTTTATTCTGCTCACTATCTTTATTACAATAAGTTTTTCTGCCTCTGCCCAGTGGTGGCGCATAGATATGAAATTTAAGAAGCAGTCTCCCCGTCCGTCTTTAATTGAACAGTTAATTAATCATTCCATCTCAAGTATGCCTGCTGCAGCCATTAATTATCTCAAAATTTATCCCGTTCAGTTTAAGCCCAGCGATTACAGCTATGAGGCTGCCGAGGATGTTGTAATGAAAGCGGCGCAGCATAATATGCGTTTCAGGATATATGCCGAAGCCAGTTATAATTTTAGTGAATTAGCTCGTTTGTATATCCTGCAAGACAGGCTTTCGGAAGCAAAATGGTTTTTATTACAAAGCAACATCATCTCAAGGCAGCAAAATGATGACAGCCACACCGTATCAAATTTAATTAACCTTGCGGCAATTAAAACTAATATTGGCGATTATCGGCTTGCAGAGCAGGACCTTACGGAAGCATACGATATTGCCTGCGCCAAAGGATTCAATGACAGTTTGACAGAAATAGAAAAAAAAATCCGTTATCTGCAGCAAAACAAGCTTCCACCTTCGAAACCCGATGTGGGTTATGCCGAAACATCTCAAAATAATACTAAAGCAGAGTGAACTTCGTTATCAGTTGATTAGGTTTATTAAGTTGATTAAGTTAGCCAGGTTTTATTATCAAAATCAATT
Organism: Mucilaginibacter sp.; assembly: GCA_036758125.1. Taxonomy (GTDB): domain Bacteria; phylum Bacteroidota; class Bacteroidia; order Sphingobacteriales; family Sphingobacteriaceae; genus Mucilaginibacter. The sequence continues at coordinate 28,486 of DAIOXE010000023.1, read as the reverse complement.
ACTCACTCGATCAACTTAATCAACCAAAAACCAACTATTTGTTTTCGTTATTAGTTGATTAGGTTGGATTAAGTTGGCCTGAAGTTATTACCAAAAAATTAACCACTCACTCACTCAATCAACTTAATCAACCAGGAAATCTTTATTTGTAACAATATCGTAAAATCCATAATGTTTTATAAAACAAACAAAACATTATCGTATAATTGTTATTGATAAAAGAAGAGACGGCGTTTTGGCTGTCTCTTTTTATTTAAATTAGCAAATTAAATTAATAGGCACGAGTATTGATGTTGTATAGAACCCCCGAATTAAAGACTGTAAAAAATATGTTTAAAAGATTGTATTTAGTGCTGGTGCTTGGCGCCACGCTGGCTTGTCACGCCACACCGGCAAAGCCCATAAAAGTTCCCGGCTCAAATGATATTCAGCCTGATGAAAAGCAAAGTCTTGTTTGCCAAACGGTTGCTCAGCTTGTTTCAAAATATAATTACAAAAAAGTATCGCTTAATGATTCTATTTCCCGGGTAATTTATAACCGTTATATAAAATTGCTGGATCAAAGCCATAATTATTTGCTGGCTTCGGACATGGCCGATTTTGACAAGTACAAAACCGTGTTGGACGACGATGTAAAAAGCGGCAACCTTAACGATGTGTTTTATATTTTCAACGTTTACCAGAAAAGATATATAGACCATATAAATTATTCGATAGCCCAGCTGGACAAGAGTTTTGATTTCGATAAAAACGAAGTCTTTACTTATGACCGCGAAAAGCTGCCCTGGGTTGCTTCACAAAGCGCAATGGATAGTTTATGGTCGCTGCGTGTAAAATACGACCTGCTAAATTTAAAACTGGCCAACAGCGACCTAGCCAAGGATAAGGAAACATTAAAAAAAAGGTACGAGAACTTATTATCGCAAGCAAATAAGTTAAACAATCAGGATGTTTTCCAGGTATTTATGGATGCATTTACCGAAGCTATAGATCCGCATACTAATTATTTTACCCCCTCAAATGCGGCAAACTTTAATATCGATATGTCGCGGCAGTTGGAAGGTATCGGTGCATCATTAAATACAGAAAACGACTACGTTGTTATTAAGGCGGTTATTGCCGGCGGCCCGGCGGCTAAAAGCAAACAAATTGGGGTTGACGACCGCATTGTGGGCGTTGCACAGGGAAAAGACGGCGAATTCCAGAACATAATAGGATGGCGGATTGAAAATGCCATTGCATTGATCCGCGGCACCAAAGGCACTATAGTAAGATTAGAGATACTACCCAAAGGCTCAAGCGCTGCGGCTAAACCTAAAGTTGTAGAGATGGTACGCGAAAAGATTATTTTAAAGGACGAATCGGCTAAAAAAGAGATACGTACCTATAATAGTAACGGTAAAATCGTAAAGATAGGCGTCATTTCTGTTCCGGCATTCTATATCGATTTCAACGATTACAAATCAGGCAATCCAAATTATAAAAGCACAACACATGATGTTAAACTGATCATTGATTCATTAAAACAGGAAGGCGTTGATGGAATTGTAATGGATATGCGCCAAAATGGGGGCGGCTCCTTAATGGAAGCCATTGAACTTACCGGTTTATTTATTAAAACGGGGCCGGTTGTACAGGTAAGAAGCGCGGATGACCAGGTAGAAGTGGAGAAAGACGAAAACCCAGCTATTGACTATGCGGGCCCGTTGGCTGTATTAGTTGACCGCTTCAGCGCTTCGGCGACTGAAATATTTTCTGGAGCGATACAGGATTATGGGCGCGGGCTGATCATTGGTACACAAACTTACGGAAAAGGTTCTGTACAAAATGCAATAGATCTTGACAAACAGATCCCTACTTTGCGCGACAAATTAACTGCGTTAGTCGGTAAAAGCTCCAAGGCTACTTCAACAGGCAGCCAAACAATTTTCGGTCAGCTGAATTTAACCATAGCTAAATTTTACCGCATTACCGGTAATTCAACACAGCATAAAGGTGTTATGCCTGATATCCAGTTCCCATCGGTGATCCCAATGGATAAGTATGGCGAGGATACTGAACCATCGGCCATGCCTTTTGACATTATCGCCAAAACTGATTATACCAGGGTTGGGGATTTTACATCGGTTATACCCCAGTTAAAGAAATTACACGACCAGCGTATGGGAACCAGCGCGAGTTATAAATACCTGATAGAAGATATAGGTGACTTTAAAAAGCATGAGGCCGAAAAGAGCATCACATTAAATGAACAGCAATTAAAAAAGCAGCGCGATGCTGATGATAAGAAGTCATTTGAAGATGAAAACGAGCGCAGGGTAGCTATGGGCCTTCCTGCTTTGAAAAAAGGTCAGCCAAAACCGACAAATGAAGACCTGGATTTTTTAAAGCGCGAAGCCGGGCAGATACTAACCGATTATATCAGCTTCGATAATAGGTTTACCGGCGGCACTGTCGGAACCCGTATTAATTAAGCTGAAAGCACAAAGCTAAAGCGTGTCAATCCCGTTGGCTAAATCCCAACGGGATTGAAGTTTAAGGAAAAAAACATTTTTTTACTCTCTTTTTTGCTTGCAAAAGAGGGGGTGGTCGAGCGAAGCAAAGACCGGTCCGAAGGACTCCTTCGGAGGTGAGTAATTATGGGAGCGATATCGGCGTACATGGCCGGTGCGCAGTTTACTTACCCCGAATGCGCTACGCTGTTCGAACCTCTCTTCGGCAAGCCGAAAAGAGGGTGAAGACAGCAATTTCTCCTAACTTAATGATATTGCCCTTTTTATTGGCCGAAGAATAAATAAGCAAGCAGATCTTTGCAATTAGATTTGGGCCGCATATCCACAAAATGGTAGCTTTGGTCCTTACGCTTTCAGCTTTTAGCTCCGAACAATATGAGTATTCTGCATATCCTTAACGGCGATGCCACCTTGCAAGCCTTTGAACAAACCGGTCTTGAAGGCGATACCATGATTTGGCGCGAAGTGCTTTCAGAAGGGCCGCTGGAAGAAAGCATTTCGTCGGGTAGTTTTTGGAAAATCCGCTCTGAATGGATATGCGAAACCTTTAAGGAAACGCCTGGGAACTACCAGGAAAAAGTAATCGATCAGTTGGATAAGCTAAGCGAACACTACGATGAAATTAATCTTTGGTTTGAGTTTGACCTGCATTGCCAGGTAAACCTGTTGGGCGTGATCAACTTGCTGCAACAGCGGGCGGATCTTTCACTACCCGCCATTTATCTTATCTGCCCCGCAGATTTTCCTGACAAGGAAAACTTTATGGGAATGGGCGAACTGACCGGCGAGGAATTGGAATACTTATACGATAATATAAAAGTGCAGTTAAGCGATATTGATTTTGTTTTGGCGGCAGAAACCTGGAGTATTTATGTAACGCATGATGCTGAAAAGTTAAAAGATCATTTAAATAAAACTGAATTTTGGAGTAATCTGCATGCATTAAAGCCTGCATTGGAAGCGCAGCTTAAACGCTTACAAATAAATGAAACCGGTTTAAATTATGTTGAACAAAAGCTGCTGGATATTTACAACTACGGTATCAAAACAAAACATGAGATATATTTAAGATTTTGGCGAACAGAAAAAATATATGGCATGGGCGATATGGAAATTGACATTTACCTTCAAAGATTGGCGGATCAAGGGTTGATCAGCTTGTGATCGGGTTGAGAGCCAGGAATCAAAAACCAAGGATCAAGAGCCAAGAATCAAGAGACAAGACATCAAGAGGCAGGAATTGAGAAAAATAGCGATTTAGTCTCTTTGTCTTGATTCTTGGCTCTTGACTTTTAGATATTCCCTCTCTAAATGTATCGTTGCCGCAATGGTTGGCGAAGGATCGCTTTCATTCTTTAACCTGTCCAGGGCGGTAACAACATATAGATAGGTCTTTTCTTTTTTAACTGTTTCGTCAGTATAATCGGTTTCATTATTGTATTGGATATGCACGATGTGCTTAGGATCTTCCAGATTTACTTTTTCGTCCCCATCAAAGCGGTAAATAACATAACCGTACACAGGTTCCTTGTCTTTTGCTTCCAGGGGCGTTGTCCATTTCAATGCTACGCCATTTTGTGCCGCCGTGGCTGTAAAATTGAGTGGCGGGTTTGGGGCTATCGAATCCAGCCATAACATCGGCGGCGGCAATGCAGGATATTGGTAATATGTGTCTTTTAATGAATCAGCAAAGCCCAGGGGATTGTTTAAAAGAGATTTGGCGCTAAAATAAACACTTCCCTGTACCCTCGGGTTTTCGCGCAGGTACTTTATCTCATCGGGTATTGCCGCCGGGTCTTTAAATTTGCTTTTACGATGTTCGTTTATACGATAAGCCGCCATCCCGATATATAACTGCCTGTTGTAAGTGTTATCGCTCCACCAGTCAAGCAATTTGTCAAATGGCGCTGAACGGTCACCAATAGGCCAGTAAAGCTGCGGGTTAATATAATCAACCCAACCGTTCTTTATCCATTTGCGCGAGTCGGCAAATTGTTCATAAAAGGATGATCCGCCGTGCGTATCAGAACCCTCGGGATTCTGAGAAACGTTCGCCCATATACCAAAAGGGCTTAATCCAAATTTAACGTGCGGTTTATGTTTGTGGATACTGTCGTTCAGCATTTGTATAAGGGTATCGACATTATGCCGCCGCCAGTCATTAATATTGTCAAACCCTGCACCGTATGCATTAAAGGTTCCTGCGTCATTTATATGCTGGCCGTCAATTTGGTACGGATAAAAATAATCGTCCAGGTGCACGCCGTCTATGTCGTAGTTATCCACTACATCTAAAAACACTTTTACAATATAGTCCCGGACTTCGGGTATGCCGGGGTTAAACAATTTTATTCCCCCATAAACAAAAAACCAGTCGGGCTTAAGGCGGGTAATATGCTCAGGGCTCAATGCCGAAAACTTACCATCATCTGTTGCCCTGTAAGGATTAAACCATGCATGCAGTTCCATATCGCGTTTATGTGCCTCGGTAATTGCAAATTCAAGCGGGTCATAAGAAGGATCCGGGGCCAGCCCCTGTTTGCCCATAAGCCATTTGGACCATGGTTCACGGCTTTTTGCGTAAAAAGCATCCGCCGCCGGCCTCACCTGCAGCATTACAGCATTTATACCCGATTGCTGCAATACATCAAGCATATGGGTCAATTCGTTTTTTTGTTGTTCAATAGTTAACCCGGAGACGCTTGGCCAGTCAATATTTTCAACCGTGGCTATCCATGCCCCTCTAAACTCACGTTTAGGGTTTAGCTTTTCTTCATCTGATTTTTTAGGCTGGGCTTGCGTCCTTATAAAAACAGAGAGTATAAAAATAAGGAGCGCTAATTGCCGACAGATATACATTAAATAAATAATTTGTTAAAAGCTGTAAAGATACAAACTCAAAATGCTGCGCTTTTAGTATCGGGCATAATAATTATGCGTATTTTGTGTTTTTATTCATATTGTACTTATTTTAGTGCGCTTCTGACGTATACGTATTGATCGAATTATTCGTTATATTTCACAATTTATCAATATTAATTCGTAAAAACAAAAATTATATTGCGACGTTTAAATAAGCAAAATCGATATTATAAATTATAACTCACTCGCTTTTAACTACATCTAAAAATTAAAATCAATTGTTATGGAAAACCAGACAGGCCAGACGCCTAAAAAAAATTCAAATGTCATTTACTTTCTTATTGTAGTTGTACTGGCTTTGCTTGCCACTGATGTGTACTTATACCTGCAAAAAAATAAGTCTGATACGAAAATTGTGTATCAAAATGACGAAAAAACAAGGCTGCAAACTGAACTGGACAGCCTGGAAGCTCAAATTGAACAAGTAAATGTTGGTAAAACTAAATTGTCTACAGAGATGCAGGCAAAAAATGATTCATTAAAATCAAAGATCAAGGTTTTACGGAGCGAACTGGCGAAAGGTAAATTAACAAAAGCAGAACTTGACAAAGCTCAGGAAGATGTTAAACAATTAAGGTATTTTGTCACCAAATATACCGCTGATATTGAAGAATTAAAAAAACAAAATGTTTCGCTAACCAGTGAAAGGGATACTTTAAAAACGACCCTTAAAACAGCAAAGCAAAAAGATTCGACCCTCTCAAAACAAAATGAGGACCTGGGGGCAAAGGTAAAGGTAGGGTCAGCTATAAAATTAGCAACGGCAAATACGGTTGCCTATAAAGTTAAAAACAGTGGTAAAGAGGTTAGCGTGAAACGGGCAGGGCCTGCTAAAAAGATCAAGATCAATTTTACTGTTGCGAGCAATGACATAGCCGAAAAAGGGATGCATGATATATTTGTGCGTGTTATTGACCCAACAGGCAACCTCATCACCGGAACTGATTCTGGCCCCTTTAATGCTGACGGACAAGACCTGCAATACACCTATAAAACATCCATCGACTATAAAAACGATGGTACCGCTTACACGATCGACTGGGTAAATCCGTCTCCGTTCCAAAAAGGAGATTATACAGTGGTGCTTTATGCTGATGGGTACACCATGGGCAAAACAGGCTTTTCATTGAAGTAAATTGGTTGATTGAGTTGATTAAGTGAATGGTTAATCAGGTTATAAATTGTTGCCGACTACTGAGTTAGATTGGTTGATTGGGTTGATTAGGTGAATGGTTAATAAGTTGTAAATTGCCAACTACTCACTTAATCAACCCAATCAACTTTATCAACTCGCTTCACGCAGCAGGCAAACTAAAGTAAAAGGTTGTGCCGCCGCCAACTACGGTTTCAAACCAAACTTTACCGCCGGCATTTTCAATAGAGTTTTTTACAAAAGCCAACCCCAGCCCCGTGCCCGAACTTTTGGTGGTAAAATTAGGCTCAAATATTTTTTCGCGCAAACCCTCTGGTATGCCTTCGCCATTGTCTTTTATGGTGAGCAGGATGTTTTTGCTGGTAACAAGATAGTTGATCTCAATTATGCCCAGCCTGTCAGCAGGAGTTGCTTCAATGGCATTTTTTAATAAATTATTAAAACACCTTAATAATTGATCGCGGTCAGCATTTATAAGAAATGGGGTATCAGGCATCCTATATAAAATTTTTATATTATCCATTTCTTTAAAGATGGTAACCACCTGGTTTAATATCTCAAAGACATCCAGCCGCTCAAGTTTTGTTTCAGGCATTTTTGCAAAGGCCGAAAATTCAGATGCTATTGACGAAAGACTTTCAATTTGCTCGACAAACGATTTGCTGAATTTTTCAAATTTCTGGTCAAACTTAGGGTCCTTATCTCTCCATGATTTATCCAGTAACTGTAACCCCAGTTTTAATGGCGTAAGAGGATTTTTAATTTCATGTGCAACTTGCTTGGCCATTTCACGCCAGGCGCTTTCCCTTTCTGACTGCGCCAATTTTTGGGCGCTGCTCTCCAAAACGGATATCATTTTATTATATTCTTTTACCAGCGCCCCAATTTCATCATTGCGGTCCCAACTGATTGGTTCGTTTTTTTTACCATACATGGTTTTACTCAGGCTATGCTGAATAAAACTTAGCGGCTCTGTTATTTTCCTTGCAATAAATATAGCAACCAACCCGATAGCGATAAAAACCACAGCATACACATTGATCATAATGTTGAGCAATGAGCCAATCCGCTCCTTATAATCTGCTTCGTTCGAAAAATAAGGCAACTGCAAATAAGCTATAGTCTCCGCCTTGGAATTGCGCAGCGGCATATAGGCCGCTTTATAATTCAGCCTGCCAATTATCTCCTGGTTAACAAATTCTGATTTTTGCAACTTATTGAGATTAATAAAGGCCCTTGCATTCATTCGCCTGGCCTGCAGCCCATATTCATATATCTTTGGCTGTGTTGTGATCAGAATCACGCCATTAAGATCAAATAAAGCAAGATCAGTTGAATAGGTGTTGGCGAGATCATTAAAATCCACCTGGCTCTCTTCATTAATATTTGACAAATATTTAGTGTACGGCCCATTTTCAAATGAGGTAGCTATCTTTGTGATCTTATCTCTTATGGTTTTATCCTGTTGCACTTGATATTGTGTGCTGATTGAAAAAAATGTAATAAAACCCACCAGTATCAGAGTGGCGACCACTGCAAATACCATCGAAAATTGGATCCTTGTTTTATATAATATAAGGTCAGGGTTTATCTTAAGGCTCCATTTTATCCTGTCGTTTTTAATAGTTAATATTTTTATCCTGACCCAAAGCCATTGGATTATTAAAATCATAACGCTAAACAGCAGGAAGACTACAAAAAAGAAGGTCATTGAAGTAACATCAAACAACAATGAATTTTGCTCCTTGCTTACAACTATCAGGTTACGTTCGCTTGGTTTATAAATTAAATGACTATAGCTTATAAACCGCGCATACCATTCATTGCCGGTACCTTTAGTTGTCTTAATAACATACTTCTTTAATTGTCCTTTCAGATCAGTATTAACAAGACTGTAAACGTAATTGCCGCTTTGGCTCAATAATTTATTGTCGATATAAAAAGCGTATGAATAGCCTTTAAATTCATCTCCATGATCCACCTTTCCATAAATTAACAAACCCGGAACTGAGGCGTTCGTCTCCTGTGGCTTAGATTTTAATTCAATTACTATTGTCCCTAATTTTTCGCCCTTTTGCATTACGGGCAGGATTGCAAAATAATTCAGGAACCCAAATGATTCATTTTGCCGGTAAAAGTAATCGGAAACTTTATACGAGCTGTAAAGCACCAGGTCTTTAAAATCGTTCAGGCTATAATTCTTATCAGCCGGGAATGGGCGTTCATGGTTATCAAATTGATGAACTATGAATTCATATTTTGATATATATCCAGTAAAATAAAGCTTTTGCAGGCGTGTTTTTAAATAATTATTAGTGTAAAGACTGTCCTTAAAATACTGATGTATAGATGGATCTGTAATTATTCGCCGTTCTATACTTTTAAATATATTATCGGCGTTCGCATCATCCGGAACTTCCAGCTTTTGGATAAAAGATTTGCGGGTTTCTTTTTCCTTAACCGATTCAAAATAGTTGAGCTTTACAGATGATATTAACGCACATACTAAAATAATCAACGCCAGCGACCCCGAGTCAAGCGAGTCGGTTTTGCGCCTGTATGAATTGGCACGGATAAACAGAAGGGCACCCCAGAGAATATAAAACAGCGTAAACGCCTGGTAATATGTTGAAACTACTGTGGCCAAAAATATGCAGAGGATAAAAAGAAAAGCTTTTTGCGAATTAGAGATGGAAAGCCTGAAAGCTATTGTTAAAAACACCTCGGAAATAAGGTAGAATATCAGGAAACTAAAGCACAGCATTAATACGCCCAGTAAACTAAAAAGGGAAAGATTGAGTACATTGCTTACATCAAAGCTTATTTTTGAATTTACTGCTAAACTGTAGAAAAGATTTACAAACACTGTAGATGTGATGATAAGAATTAATACGCCGGTAATGAATATAAAGTAACCTGTGATTTTACCTGGCGTTTTTTTTAAAAGCTTGTAACGCTGCGTATACAACTTGACCGAAAACCAGCAAATAAATAAAATATTGATACAAAGATCGCCCAGAGATGGGAACGCCCCGCCTGAAGTATATAGAATAGGATTAAAAACCTTGAGCCTATGGGTAAAATCGGGCCAACCGTAGCGTAAATTAACAAGCCTGGCAAGAACGATAAATGCAGCTAAAAATATCAGCGAGACTATCGGATAACCCTTGTCTGAAATATAATTACAAATGTTATTCACCAGCAAGAAGAAAACAACCAGCGTTATTATCCAGACCACTATTTCATCATAAAAAAAAGTAAGGTTTATTTCTCCTGGCTTTGCTTTAACCGAAAACAAATAAGCTTTATTGGCGCTAAATATTTCATATATGTTTTTGTCGGTAAAATCGGCTATTTCAATGTTATTGTCCTTAAGCAGGTCAGGTGCAAATGTATTCTGGAGGTAGTCATTTTGAAAGGCATAATCTAACTTTACAGGAATAAAAAAAATCGCCGAGAAATTGCCTTCAGTTTTTTTTATAACTTCATAATAACCGTTTGACTCCTTTTTGAAAGAGTCCCCTTCTTTTATAGCGGCAGGGTATTCTGGTATAACTTTTATGCCGCTCCAAAACCTTACCCGGCCGTAATTTAATGTGATAAACCAAATGCCTTTTTCGGTAGTAATATCCTCTATAACCTTAATGGCGTCCGAAGGATTATCAGGAAGACTTTTTAGCCGGTTAAAGTTGCTCTTGTCGTTAAGTACATCATTCACATAGCCTTCCTTTTTGTGCAGGTTATGCTCAAGGGTTTTGGCCGTTTGTTCGAGGTTGTTTGCAGGAGAGTAAGCTTTTCGGAAAATAATTGCTGTCAAAAGCAAACTGGCACAAAGTAAGACCAGTAGTAAGCGTATTTTCCCGGATATACTCATTCTAAGTCTTAAGTCTCAAGTTCTAAGTCAAAAATCAAAAATAGCGAATTAAACCTTTAAACTAAGAAATTAAAACATTAGACTTTTGACTAAAGGCTTAAGACTTTTGACTTAACCGGCGCTCTCAGTCGGTATTTGCCGGTCAACTTTTTTTACCAATCCCTGCAATATGTTCCCTGGCCCAACCTCTGTAAATGAAGCTGCGCCGTCTTCGAGCATATGTTTTACGGTTTGTGTCCAGCGTACCGGGCCGGTAAGCTGTGCTATCAGGTTATGTTTTATCAATACGGGATCAGTATAAGGTTTTGCATCAATGTTCTGGTAAACGGGGCAAATTGGTTTATTAATTTCTGTGTGCACTATGGCATGCTCCAATTCAATTCTTGCCGCTTCCATCAATGGCGAGTGGAATGCGCCGCCAACATTAAGTTTTAAGGCCCTTTTAGCCCCGGCTGCGGTTAATAATTCACAGGCACGATCAACCCCCGCAACAGTTCCCGAAATTACCAGCTGCCCGGGGCAGTTATAATTTGCAGGTACAACTACATCACTAACGCGCAGGCAAATATCTTCAACTGTAAAATCATCCAGTCCTATAATTGCCGCCATGGCCGATGGCTGAATTTCGCAGGCTTTTTGCATCGCGTTGGCGCGCGCCGCCACCAAACGCAAGCCATCTTCGAACGACAGGGCCTTGCAAGCAACCAGGGCCGAAAACTCGCCTAAGGAATGCCCTGCGGCCATATCCGGCGTAAAATCTTCTCCTAAAACACTTGCCAGTATTACCGAATGTAAAAATATGGCCGGTTGGGTAACATTTGTTTGTTTTAAGTCTTCGTCAGTGCCTTCAAACATTATGTCGGTAATGCGAAAGCCAAGTATCTCATTGGCCTCCTCAAATAACGCGCTGGCTTGGTCCGAGCTTTCGAACAACTCTTTGCCCATACCAACAAACTGTGCGCCCTGTCCGGGAAAAATGTATGCTTTCAATTTGATTAGTTAAGTGGTTGATTATGTTGATTAAGTGAGTAGTTATGGTCGCAAATTTAAGTATTTAGTTTATTGGTTAAATGTTTAAAGTAACTACTAATTGATTTTCTTCAAATTTTTCCTAACTCAATCAACCACTCACCTAATCAACCACTCACCAACCTATCCCAGCTTCGCCGAGATGAGATTCAAAAACTCCGTGCGTGTTTTTTCTTCTAAAAATTCACCGGTAAAAGCCGATGTGGTGGTTACTGAATTTTGTTTTTGTACACCGCGCATGCTCATGCAAAGGTGCCGGCATTCAATAACTATCCCCACACCCAACGGTTCTAATGTATCCTGAATGCAATCGCGTATTTCGTTGGTAAGGCGCTCCTGTACTTGCAGGCGCCGGGCGAAAACGTCAACAACCCTGGGTATTTTACTTAAACCTACTACATGCCCGTTGGGGATGTAAGCCACATGCGCTTTGCCAAAAAATGGCAGCATGTGATGCTCGCACATTGAATACACTTCAATATCCTTTACGATAACCATCTGGCTGTACTCTTCCTTAAACATCGCCGACCTAAGCATTTCTTTCGCATCCAAATCGTATCCATGAGTAAGGTATAGTAAAGCCTTGGCGATGCGTTCCGGCGTTTTTAGTAAACCATCGCGCTCGGGCTTTTCACCAATCTGCTTTAATATATCATAATAATGGTCTGATAAATTATCTATCAATTCCGGGTTATACCTGTCAATTTTTACATAACCGTCAATACCTTTATCGCGGTCGGGTATGGTGTTTTCTTTGATCATTTTTTTGGATTAACCGCCGAAATATTCAGCGGAGTTATTTTCAGTTTCGTACAATTTTACCGAATGTAAAAAAACACCGTCGTAAGCTTCGATCGGCCCTTTTAGCTGGTTAAAAATTTCAATGCAAAGTAACTCTGTCGAGGCCATTTTCCCTGTCATAAAATCGACATCTTTATTAATGTTTTTATGGTCGAGTTTTTCAATGACATGGTCATTTATAATTATTTTTAATTCTTTCAGGTCTATCAGGTAGCCTGTTGCATGGGTAACCTCGCCTTTTACGGTTATAAACAGATTATAATTATGGCCATGCCAGTTTGGGTTGGCGCATTTTCCGAAAACTTCGGCATTCTTTTCTTCGCTCCATTCTTCGCGGTACATCCTGTGTGCCGCGTTAAAATGTTCTTTACGCGTAACGTATATCATCATAACAATATTAGTGCAAATATACAAAACAAAAACAGGGCTTATGTTTTATCTTAGCCGTCAAAAAAATGCAATATGCGGATTTTGGTAGTGGCCGCGACTGAAGCGGAGGTTAGGCAATTGATTTCAGAATTACGAATTACGAATTACGATTTTAAGGAAGAAAATGAAAAGGAGTCTTTCGTAGCAAACCAAAAAATCGTAAATCGTAAATCTGAAATCGTAAATCTCACTCATAGTTCTTCTCTTCTTATAACAGGAGTGGGCATGGTAGCTACGGCTTTCGCCCTGGGGAGGCATTTAGCTTCAAATCAATACGACCTGGTTGTTAATTTAGGGATTGCCGGCAGTTTTGACAGAGATATTGCTTTGGGCGATGTCTTAGAAATAACCGAGGATACTTTTGCAGAATTAGGCGCCGAAGATGATAATGAGTTTTTATCGCTCAAGAAGCTTGGCTTCGGTGAATGTACATTTTATCCTTCAAAAAAACTGTCGGACCTTTGTAATCTGTTTAACACTTTTAATTTGGAAACTGCCAAAGCAATCACCGTAAATACAGTGCACGGCAATGAGGCTTCTATCAAAAAAGTACGCGAAAGGTTAAGCCCACAGTTGGAAAGCATGGAAGGCGCTGCTTTTTTTTATGCTTGCCGGGAAATGAATGTGCCCTGCCTGCAAATCAGGGTAGTGTCAAATTATGTAGAAAAGCGAAACCGTGATAACTGGAAGATAGGCTTAGCCATAAAAAATCTGAATACCTTTGCCATTGAGTTTTTAAAGCTGTATGCGTAGGCTCAGCCCTTCGTGTCATTTCGACGAGGAACGAGGAGAAACCTTATTTTAACATGGATGACGGATTATGCAGGTCGCTTAAGTTTTCTCACTATCGTTCGAAATGACATGAATTTTAAAATAATGTAAATAAATGAAACTATCCCTGGGTTTTTCGCCCTGCCCGAATGATACATTTATTTTTGACGCCCTCATCCATCATAAAATTGATACCGATGGTTTAGAGTTTGAAGTGTTTTATGATGATGTGGAAACCCTGAACCAAAAAGCCATACGCGGCGAGCTTGATATCACCAAGCTTAGTTATCATGCTTTTGCTTATGTATCTGATAAATATGTGCTGCTGGATGCAGGCAGCGCTTTAGGTTTTGGCGTAGGCCCGTTGTTAATTTGCAAGGATGATCCCGAAAAACTAATCTCAAATCTCAAATCTCAAATCTCAAATCTCAAAATTGGTATTCCCGGCAAATACACCACAGCTAACTTTTTGTTGGGTTTAGCTTTCCCAAATGCCACTAATAAAGTGGAGCTGGTTTTTTCGGATATTGAAAACGCAGTGCTCGATGGCAGCGTTGATATTGGCCTCATCATCCACGAAAACCGCTTTACCTACCAGGATAAAGGATTAAAAAAGATCATTGACCTGGGCGATTACTGGGAAAGACAAACCGGCTGTGCGATCCCGCTTGGCGGAATTGTTGCTAACCGCAAGTTATCTTTGGATATTCAACACAAAATTAACCGTATTTTGCGCCGTTCTGTTGAGTTTGCTTTTGAGAATCCAAAGTCAGGATTAGAATTTATCCGCTCCCATGCGCAGGAAATGAGCGAAGAGGTAATGTACAAGCATATTGAACTATATGTAAACAAATATTCGGTTGATTTAGGATCAGAAGGTAAAAAGGCTGTAAAATTGCTTTTTGATACAGCAAAAGAGAAAAATATAATACCGGAAATTAAAGAGAATCTTTTTTTGAATAAAGATTACACCGATTTATGAAGAATGATTACACCGATTATTTTTGAAATCGGTGTAATCATACAATAATCGGTGTAATCACAATAAATAAAATCAGTGAAATCAGATAAATCAGTACAAATCTGTGATCAAAAATCTGTGATCGACTTTATCGAGGGACGGCTGCTACTAGTAAATAAACCCTACAACTGGACTAGCTTTGATGTGGTCGGCAAGCTCCGTAACGCATTTAAGCCATTAAAACTAAAGGTAGGCCATGCCGGTACGCTTGATCCGCTGGCGTCAGGCTTGCTTATTATTTGCACCGGTAAAATGACCAAACAGATAGATACCTTCCAGGCGCAGGAAAAGGAATATACCGGGACGATGATTTTGGGCGAAACCACACCGTCCTACGATATGGAGACTGAAGCGGATCAAAAGTTTGATATCAGCCATATTACCGAAGAGCAAATAGAGAACACCTGCAAACAGTTTATAGGAGATATACAGCAATATCCGCCTGCACATTCGGCCATAAAAATTGATGGTGAACGCCTGTATCAAAAAGCACGCCGCGGCGAGGATGTGGAACTTCGTTTACGCAGTGTTACCATCACCGAATTTGAAATTACCGGCATCGCGCTGCCGGAAGTTAATTTCAGGGTGGTTTGCAGTAAAGGCACCTATATCCGTTCATTAGTGCACGATTTTGGAAAAGCATTAAACAATGGCGCCTATCTTTCAAAACTCCGGAGGACCCGCTCCGGCGATTATAAAATTGAAGATGCGCGGGAAGTAATGGAGTTGGTGGAGGAGATAAGGGAATTGAAGATGATTTCATCGATTATTGAAAAGTGATTTCACCGATTAATGAAAATGATTTCGCCGATTGATATTTTTTGATTGCACCGATTATGGAAGTTGATTTCACCGATTAATTTTAAAACTGATTACACCGATTAATAATGGAAAAATTTAAACATGATGCACTTACGGAAAAGATAAATGGCTGCTGCTTCGAAGTTCACCGATTATTAGGGCCAGGATTCAATGAGAAAATTCACACAAAAGCGTTGCAGCATCAATTAATACTTGGGAACTTAAGCTTTATAGCTGAAAAAGAGTTTAATGTGGCTTTTAAAGATGAGTTTGTTGAACCATTGAACAATCAAAAAAATAATCGGTGAAATCATAGAATATAATCGGTGAAATCCTAAAGTATGAAAATCTACCATAATATTGATGAATTCGTCCGGTTAAAAAATGCGGTGGTCACCATCGGCACTTTTGATGGCGTGCACATCGGTCACCGTAAAATAATTTCGGGAATAAAAGAACTGGCGGAAAAGACCGGCGGCGAAACGGTGATGCTCACTTTTTTCCCGCATCCCAGAATGATACTGCACCCCGAAGACGAAAGCATCAGGCTTATCAATACTATTGATGAAAAGGCACAATTGCTTGATCAGTTAGGTATCGATCACCTCATTATTACACCTTTTTCAAGGGATTTTTCCAACCAAGGCCCTGATGAATATATCCGGGATATACTGGTGAACAAGATCGGCACCAAAAAAATTGTGATCGGGTACGATCACCGTTTTGGCAAAGACCGGCAGGGCAGCCTGGACGACTTACTGCGCGTGGGCCCTGTTTACGGCTTTGATGTTGTTGAAATACCCGAACAGGATATTAACGAGGTGGCGATCAGCTCAACCCGCATAAGAAAAGCTTTATCGCATGGAGAAATTGAACTCGCCAATACCTTTTTGGGCTATCCATTTTTTATCACCGGCACCGTAATCCGCGGCGACCAGGTGGGCCGGCAAATTGGTTATCCTACCGCTAATATTATTATAGAAGAAAGGTATAAGCTAATTCCCTCTGACGGCATATTTGCGGTTAAATTAAAGGTTGCAGACGCTGCTTATAAGGGCATGGCCTATATTGGTACCCGCCCCACGCTGAATGGCATTACACATAATATCGAAGTAAATATTTTTGATTTCAACGAGGAGATATATAACCGGCGAATACGCATGGAGTTCCATAATTTTATACGTGGAGATATGAAATTCAGTTCAATTGACGAACTAAAAGCCCGGATAGCGAAAGACAAAATTGAGGTAATGGGGATGTTGGGTGATTAGTACGTAGTCCATGGTCAATAGTCCATGGTCCATGGTTGATAAAGTAAGTTTGATTTTAAGAATCATGGTTCAGACAAAAAAAAGTCCTACCTTGTACCCCCTGTTTTATCAGGGATATAGAAATGACCGAACATCAAATAAAAATATTCTTTAAAGAATACCAATCTTTAAAAGAGCTTAAACAACCTGATTATGATCTCTGCCTTGAAGCCGTTAAGGCCATGGGTACTTCACATTCCCCCTATTCAAAATTCCGCGTAGGAACGGCATTACGCTTACAAAGCGGGAAGATTGTTTATGGTAGCAACCAGGAGAATGTCGCCTACCCATCAGGCTTGTGCGCCGAGCGTGTGGCGCTATTTCACTGCGGGGCCTATTATCCCGACGATCCTATTGAGGCAATGGCCGTAACTGCCCGCTCTGATGAATTTGAAATTTTGCAGCCGGTCGCCTCCTGCGGCGCTTGTTTGCAGGTAATGGCAGAATATGAAAAAAAACAAAACAAGCCCATAAAAATTATATTATTTTGCAACGGCGGGCCTGCCTGGGTGATGGGCAGCGTTGAAAGCTTGCTGCCGTTTTTGTTTTTTGAAAACAGGTTAAAAGCGAAAAGCTGAAAGGTCAAAGCGGAAAGCTTTTATTTGGTGAAAGGTAAAAGGCGAAAGGTAAAAGGTTTTCTTTCTGTTAGCATGAAATTTTTGAAGCTTTGTTTATGAAAAAAATACTGTTTTTGTTTTTAGGTATCGCCATCGGTACCCAGGTATACGCCCAGCAAGGTTTTCCTTTTGCTGATGAGATCAGGGCATTTAAGCACCAGGATAGCATCAGCTTCCCGCAAAAAAACGGCATCCTGTTCATTGGCAGCTCATCTATTCGTTTATGGGATGACCTTGAAAAGCGTTTCCCCGGTAAACCCATTATAAAACGGGGCGTTGGCGGCTGTGAACTATGGCACATAGTCGATTACTATACACCTTATATATTGTTTCCCTACCGGCCTCGTAAGATATTTATTTATGCGGGCGAAAACGACATCGCCGCAGGTAAAAGCAGCGCATTTGTTTTTAAAGAGTTTCAAAAACTTTTCGAAATGATAAACAAACAATTGCCGGATGCCGCGATTTATTTTATGTCGATAAAACCAAGTCCGAGCCGCGAAAAGTATTTTGCAGAAATGGCTAAGGCTAATGAACTGGTAAAAAACTACATGGCCAATAAGCCTAACAGTAATTTTATCGACCTGGGCACAGTGCTGTTAAAGCCTAATTCGAATAGGCCAGATTCCTCTTTATTTAAGCCGGATTACTTGCACCTCAACAAAAAAGGGTATGACAGGTGGCAGCAAGTGCTTGAGCCTTTTGTAAATTAGCGGCAGGAATTAATTCCGAAATCGAAATTCCGAAATCCGAAATTATGATTGAGTTTACTGCTGTTATTTTACAATTTGCCGCACAGGGTGAAAAAACCGGTTGGAGCTATATTGATATCCCGGCGGACCTGGCGCAGCAACTAAAGCCCGGCAATAAAAAATCATTCCGGGTTAGAGGTATACTTGATGGGTTTGATGTGAAAGGCATGGCTTTGATGCCCATGGGTGACGGTAATTTTATTATGGCGCTAAAGGCTGAAGTAAGAAAGATGATACATAAAAATGCAGGCGCAATGCTGCAGGTAAGTATCGAGGAAGACACGGAATATAAAGTAGAAGTTCCGGATGACTTGCAGGAATGTTTTGAATTTGAACATGAGGCGCAGGATTTTTTTAACAGTCTGCCAAAATCACACAGGGATTACTATATTAAATGGATAAATGGCGCAAAAACTAATGAAACCCGTGCCAAACGCATAGTGAACACTGTTAATGCCATGCTTCGAAAATGGAATTACGGGCAAATGATGAGAGCGATGAAAAAGGAGTGATAATGTGCGGATATGCAAATGTGCGGATGTGCAGATTTTGGATGTGCGGATGCATTTATCAGATTGGTTTTATAAAACTACCTGGTTTTCGTTTGTTTTTATTTTTGTGTTTTTAATTCATCAGCCTCCCGTTCAAATCCACCGTTCTTGCGAAAGGGTTTAAATACTTGTTTGTTAAAACGGCAAATTCACGCCGGGTTACCTGGCGGTTAGGGTCAAAATCAGTTTTGAATTTGTATTTGGTTTTCCAGTCTCTTTGTATGCGTATTTTTAACACGAGCGGATCGGTTAATGTATAATCACTGATAAACGATAGCAGGTTGCCGATTGTAAACCGCTCACTTGTCTTTTCTTTATTAAACCATAAAAACGCCCGCGTGTAAATTTCAGTCAAAACAGGCTGCACTTCCGAAGTGCTGACCAGGGAATCGGGTCTAAAAAGAAACCGGGCATTATGTCCGGTTATTTGTTGAATGCCCATCAATAAGCCGGTTGAACTTATTTGTTGTATTGCCCGCCAATCAGGGTCTTTTTGTTGTATGTCGGCAAATGGCAAAAGGTAAGTTTTAAAATCTAAAAGCTCACCTTGTATAGTACGCACTTTTAAATTTTTAGTCGTGGTTTTAAAAAAAGCGCAATAAGCCGCAATCGCTCCAACACCCTGGCCTAATTCAAGCTGCAGGGGCAGGTATTGAATATTTTTATCACCCGGCAATGCCTTTTCAGTAAGCAGGATATTTTCTGCACCTTTTACCACCACCGCGCTCATGGGTACGCAATAAGCCGGGAATGGCGGATAATTATTTCCCGGCGCAATAGCATCGGCAGACAGCTGCCCTGGCAAAGCTTCGCCACTTGCAATGGATGTCCGGTAAATTTTTAATTTGCTGTTTTCTTTATAATTATAAGATGGAAATTTCGCATTGGCTTTTGATGTAACTTCGCCGGTTTCAGTGGCATCAATCACGACACTTGTTTTGATGATAATTGTTTTTTTATTTTGTATAAAGCTTACTTCCCACCTGTCACCGTCCTTTTTAATAGCTGTAAACGGAGCATTTACATATATTGTGAGATTTTTTATCGTGTCTGTCATTTTTTTCAGAATGGATGCGCCAATACCCGGTTCGAACTTTAAAGGCGCATTATAAGCAGTATCATACCCTGCTGTGCTTTTATAAAGATCCTGTACATGTTTTCGGAATTCGCCCCAAATACCCGATGGAATGTTCCGGTTTGCATCAACCGAGGTTATACCATTTATTTTGAAATCGCACACGGAAGCACTCTGCGCAACCAGTATGGTTTTTACCTTACTATGGGCACACTGCATAGCTGCTGCAATGCCGCTTGGGTTGCCTCCTATAACCAGCACATTGGTTTTAACACTTTGGGCATATAGTAAAGAACAATTGGAAATGAGGAGTATTACGACCAGCTTTTTTATCATCGGGACTTCAAATAAAAAGGTATAAAAAGCTAAATTAAGGCAAAAGCTTGCTACAGATAAAAATATTACCTAATTTAAATTTTTTTTAAAACCATGACAGACGAACTTAAGACCATGACAGACGAATTGCTGAGATACCCGACCGGGAAATTTAAGCCGCCGGTATCTTATACCAACGAAGATATCAGGCTCTGGACCACTACGATCAAAACGTTCCCGGGCAAATTGCGCCATGCAATTATCGGCTTAAATGAAAAACAGCTTGACACGCCATACCGTACCGGCGGATGGACATTAAGGCAGGTGGTACACCATGTCGCCGACAGCCATATGAACTCATTGATGCGTTTTAAATGGGCTTTAACAGAAGAAAAACCAACCATAAAACCCTATGAAGAGGCAGACTGGGCGCTGTTGCCGGATTATCGTTTGCCTGTTGAATCATCATTAAAAATAATTGAGGGAATCCACCAGCACTGGGTAGCGCTGCTGGAAAGTTTTACCGAAGAAGAATGGAACCGGACTTTTATACACCCTGCTTCTGGCCAAACCATGCAGCTAAAAAAAGCACTTGCACTATATGCATGGCATAGTAAACACCACTTAGCGCATATTACTGAAACAACTAAGAATTTTTGATCGGGAAGGAAGGCTTGCGAAGTTTTAAGAACTTCGCAAGCCTGGCTATAGCGTTACCCGGTTTAATCCGCCCGCAAGCTCTCGGCCGGACTGGAAACAGCAACCTTATAACATTGTATTATTATAATGAAAATCGCACGTGCCGCCGCTTTTGATCATAGTTTTTCAATCCCAAACTTCTCCGCCAATCCATTCAAATCATTAACTACTTCATCAATCAGAGGGATTCCATTTTTCTTTCTGTCGGCCATAGCCTTCATTTCAGGTTCACCGGGGATAATAACCTTTTGAGCAGGATCTACTGTTGAAGCTGATTTAAAACGCGTTATCCAGTTGTCCAGATGAGCTTTAAATTCATCAACCGGACGGAAACCATCCACACGCATAGCCCCGACAAAATGCCCTATGCCGAGTCCAACCGGATCAGCCGGAGGCTCTAAGAAAGAAACAAATGGCGGTACCCATGGCCCATAGTTAGCTCCGGATAACACTGCTGAAAGAATATCAACAGTTGCGCTTAATCCAAACCCTTTATGGCTGCCATGCTCCCTGTCGCTGCCCAGGGGCAATAGTGAGCCGCCTTTTTTTAAGGCATGAGGGTCGGTAGTGAAATTGCCTTCCCGGTCCTGAATCCAGCCTTCGGGGACCTGTTTGCCCATGCGCTGGGCGATCTCCAGCTTGCCATTGGCCGCGGCGGATGTTGCCATATCAACCACAACCGGAGGATATTTCCCGGCCGGAAACGCATAACACATGGGGTTGGTTCCTAAAAGCCGCTCATTTGAGAAAGTGGGAGCAACCAGCGGGCTGGCATTAGTCATGGCAAAGCCGATCATATCTTTTTCAACTGCCATTAAGGTATGGAAACCGGCAATGCCAAAATGATTGGAGTTGCGCACCGATACCCATCCTGACCCATATTGCTCTGCCATTTGAATAGCCAGCTTCATAGCAAAAGGGGCTACCACCAAACCCAGGCCGGCATCGCCGTCGACCGTAGCGGTAGTCGGGGTTTCGTGTACAACGGTTATATTGGGTTTGGTATTGATGCGTTTTTTCTCCCATAAACGCACATAACCAACCAGGCGGGCAACGCCGTGTGAATCGATGCCGCGAAGATCAGATAGTATTAAAACATCAGCGGCCAAGGTGGCGTGTTCATCGCTGCAGCCCATGGCAAGAAAAATGTTTTGGGTGAAAGCACGTAAGGCAGGTTCGGAAATTATCATCCGCAAATATAAAAAAACACCGCCCTCAATTATGAAAGCGGTGCTTTTTTAAAAATAGGGGGCGCTCTTTATCCTCTTATCGATGCGAATTTCGTATCACCCCTGTAGTAAACGTGAATAGTCTTTTTTACCATCTGTTTGTTCAAAGTAACTTCAAGGGTATAGTTGCCGTTGTCGAGCTGACTTAAAACATAACCCTTATCCATGGTCTTTTTCGGCGACAGCACATCCTTCCACACGACATCGTTGTTCCAATTATAGAGCATCACGATGGCTTTTCCGGGCGCATCTTTTTTTAGCGTAACTTCAATACCTCTTTTTGAAGGCAATGGAGAAACAGTGACCATACTTTTTATCGATGTAGCCTTTGGACTCGTAGGTTTTGCAGGAGCAAGAGCAAAAAGGCCGGTACTCGCTAATAAGAATAGTACCGATAATTTAATTGCTTTTTTCATGATTTTTAATTTTTATACTTTTAATTAAATATTGTTCTTTATGATAAAATAAATACAAATAAAATCAAATTTTGTTTTTGCTTGAAGAAAACTTACATGGTTGATCAGTCTGATTTTCAACAAAAAGCACTGTTCCCAAACCCGGAAACGGTGCTTTTTAATGATTGCAATTCTCTAAAATTAATCCAGGATAATAAACATTTTGGTTTGACCTTCTTCGTAAACATGGATGGCTTTTTTTACTACCTGTTTGTTTGAAGTGACTTCCATAGTATAATCGCCGTTTTCCAGTTGGTTCAGGATATAGGCTTTTTCCATCCCTTTGCCATTTGATAAAACATCCTTCCGCAGCACGTTTCCGTCCTTGTCATAGATCATTACGATGGCTTTTCCGGCTTCATTTTTTTCTATCTTCACATCAACACCCCTTTCAGATGGTAACGAGGAAAAAGTGATGACATTTTTTGATGCCGGCACAATGGCAATGTTTGCCTTTGCGGCTGGTGCGGCGAAAAGACCGATGCTTGCTAATAAGAATAATGCTGTTAATTTAATTGAAGTTTTCATGATTTCTAAATTTTAATGTTTTATTTAATTGTTGTTTCTATTGTTTCAATGACCAAAAGAACAACTGTTTTAGACGCTAAAAAAATCAAATAGACCATCCTCTTTTGTTTATAGACAAATGGTAAAATTCAATCGGCAAACAATTATAAACAGCTTATAATTAAGGCTGTAGGAGTTTAGTCGGCTGAAAGTAAGCCTTCATGGATATATTTGACGGGCTGGTCGATCAGGTGAGGTTTTGGGAATCGGAATATCCGGGAAAAATAATCAAAACGTCATTGCTTTTTTTAAAACCCTTTCCTTTATCCAAAAAGTCCCCCCCCGGGGAAATTAAGTCCAAACGATTCTATGAAGAGGGCTGGCTTTTTCTTTCCACATTTCCCTAAAACTTTTGTTAAAAAACATCCTTGCCCGTTGTCTCAAATAGTCCTATTTTTGAAGTTCCAGCCAGAGGCACCTAATGATATTATCAGATAAACGTATTTTAGAAGAAATTGAAAACGGTAATATCATCATAGAACCTTTCAGACGGGAATGCCTGGGCACCAACTCCTACGATGTTCATCTCGGAAAACACCTGGCCACTTACCGCGACAGGGTTTTGGATGCTAAACTGCATAATGAGATTGTGGCTTTTGAGATACCCAAAGAGGGTTTTGTTTTACAGCCCAATACTTTATACCTCGGGGTTACCCTTGAATATACCGAGACACATATTCATGTTCCTTTTTTGGAAGGAAAATCGAGCACCGGGCGTTTGGGCATTGATATACATGCCACCGCCGGCAAAGGTGATGTAGGCTTTTGCAATACCTGGACGCTGGAAATATCCTGCACGCAGCCTGTCAAAGTTTATGCCGGCATGCCAATAGGCCAGTTGATCTATTTTGTGGTAGAAGGCGAAATAGAAACTTTTTATAATACAAAGGACGGCGCCAAATATAACACCCCAAGCACCCGACCGGTTGAGAGTATGATGTGGAAGAATGTATTTTGAGGAGGTACGGAAGCCGGAAAGTCTCTGAAAAACGTCCATAGTCCATAGACCATGGTTAGGGAAAAGGCCGGATGTCCGAAAGATGAAAATTTGGGAGACGCAATGCATTGCGTCTCCTGCGGATTAAATTTGGCAGAGCCACAACGCATTGCGTCTCCGGCACAACGCATTGCGTCTCCTGCGGCGGAGTAATTTTCGATCCTCGACCCCAAAGGAAAATTTTACAAAAATTTTTGAAACAATATTAAACCTTTTTAAAAAACGTTAGTTAAACAAATAACTAAATTTAATTTTATGAAAAAAATCTTAACTATTACGGGTTGTGTAATTTTATTCGCTTTATCATCCTGCACAAAACAGTACGTTTCTCCAGCAACTACAAATCAAACAGTTTACGCTAACGTGGCAACTAGTGACTGGACGCTTTTTACTGATACCAACGGCAGCCAATCTTACGATGCACCGATAAACGTAAATCTGATCAGCAGCGATTTTGCACACATTGGGGGTATAATAGTTGCTATTTCTTATGACGGCGGGAACACTTATGAGCAGCTGCCCGAAGTATATGCCAATATTTCATATAGCTATACTTATAATGCCGGCAATGTAACGCTTTATGCCCAGTCTGCCGATGGCAGTACAGCTGTTAAGCCGACTTTGCCAATTAAGGTTAAAATCATTTTAGTAGATTCGAACAGTTAAGGGATTTGCTTTACAAGAAAATCGGAGGAATTTTTAAGCGGCAATAATCATAAATCAAATGATTATTGCCGTTTTTTATTTTAACTGTAGCAGGTTTACAGATATAGGGCGGAGTAGTTGGCAGTTTGCATTAAGCAGTTTGCGCGAGAAATTGATAATTAACCCCTGACAACTGCATACTGAAAACTGCAAACTTTCTTGACCCTCTAATCTCTGATCACTACTTCTCCATTTGCTCAACAACAGCCTGGGTAACGCCGGTAAAGGAGAAGCCGCCATCATGAAACAGGTTTTGCATGGTTACCATTTTTGTAAGATCGGAAAATAAAGTAATGCAATAATCTGCGCATTGATCGGCGGAGGCATTGCCAAGAGGGCTCATCTTTTCGGCATACCTGATGAAACCTTCAAATCCCTTAACGCCTGCACCCGCGGTTGTACGTGTTGGCGATTGCGAGATTGTATTGATACGCACACGTTTTTTTGTGCCATAATAATAGCCGAAGTTGCGTGCAATACTTTCGAGGTATGCTTTATTATCCGACATGTCGTTATAATCTGGAAATACGCGCTGGGCTGCTATATAGGTCAGGGCCAGCACCGAACCCCATTCGTTTATGGCATCCATCTCCATCGCGGTTTGCAGTATGCGGTGCAGGCTAAGGGCAGATATGTCCAAACCTTTATGTGTAAAATCATAATTGTTTTCAGTGTAAGTAATGCCTTTACGAACGTTAATACTCATGCCGACAGAATGCAGGACAAAATCAACACCGCCGCCAAAGTGCTCCTGCGATTTTTCGAAAAGGTTTACAATATCATCATTGCTGGTAACATCGGCGCCGATCACGGGGGCATTGCATTCTTCAGCAAGCTTATTTAGTTCGCCCATGCGTAAGGCAATAGGGGCGTTGCTCAAAATAATTTCAGCGCCTTCCTGTACAGCCCGCTGGGCTACTTTCCAGGCGATAGATTGCTCGTTAAGTGCGCCAAAAATGATCCCTTTTTTGCCTTTTAATAAATTGTAAGCCATAAGTTTTGGTTGTTATTTGGGCGGTAAAGTTATAATTATTATTCACGAATTACGAATTACGAATAACGATTGATTATAACATGGTAATAAGATTTTTATCAATCATTTTCATAAGTAATCAGCATCGTCAGGTCCTTGTTTCCCAATGGTTTTAGCCCGTGGCTGCTCCCGGGCATAGTTAAAATGGCATCGCCTGTGGTTACCGGGATGATCTTTCCGTTCACGGTTAATTCACCATTGCCGCTCAGGATGTAATAGATTTCCTGTTTTTCCTGTGGGTGATATCCTATGGATGAGCCCGGATGCAATATCCTTTTTCTGAAAATCATTTTTGCATCTTTTACCTTGTCGAAAAAAGGAAAGGCAATTGTTTTGCCGCCGCCATTGTGCGGACCTGGTTGTTCAACCTGAATATCTCTTTCGTGGTTAACTACGTAGCTTTGATCTTCTTGCTTAAAAGCAAAACCGGCAAAGTAAAATAATGACAAGGAGCAAACCAGGATAAGTAACGTACGCAAGCTAAAAGTCGTTTTCATAAGATGAAGAATTATAAACTACCGTTGAGAAAGTTCATTAGTTAGGTTTTCGCGATTATAAATAGCGATTGGAATAACTCTGGCGCGCGAACTATCAACCCAAGTAAACGTATCAATCCTGGTGACGATACCATTAACATAAATATCTGGCCTAAATGAAGGCTTTTTAGTCGCCGCACAACCCAAAATAAGTAAGATAAGTAAGCGTCTGAGTTTCATCGCATACCGCATTTTCATAAACTTTAATTGCAAACCGCCTACTGCAAACTACCAAGCAATTCCCTGGCATTCTGCAAAGCGCTTTCCCCCGGTTTATCACCGCTCAGCATTTTGGCAATTTCCAGTACGCGCTCATAGCTATCCAGTTGCTTGATCCTTGTATAAGTCGTCGCGCCTTCATCATCTTTATAAACAAAATAATGGCTTTGCCCCTTGCTGGCTATTTGCGGCAGGTGGGTTATGGCAATTACCTGTAAATTATCAGCAAGGCGATGCATAATCTGCCCAACCTTGTTGGCTACTTCGCCGGATACTCCCGCATCTATCTCATCAAAAATAATGGTAGGTAAAGCTGTGTTTTGAGCGATGAGCGATTTTATACTTAGCATCAGCCTGGAAAGTTCACCGCCTGAGGCAACTTTGCTCATTTCAGCAAGGGCATGGCCTTTGTTTGCAGTAAACAGGAAGCGTACAACGTCAAGTCCGTTAGCCCCCAAACCCCCTAAAGGGGAGTTACGTCCTGCGAGAGAGGACAGTTCGATATTAAGGGAAGCATTGGGCATCCCCATTTCTGCAAGGCTGTTTAATACACCGGTTTCGATGATTGGAATTGCTGTTTTGCGGTTTGCGGATAATTCAGCAGCCAGCTGTTCCAGCTCCATTCTGTCTGCATCGAGTTGCCGTTTCAGTTTCTCGATAGCCTCATCACCAAAAACGGCCTGCTGTATTTTGCCAGATAAGTCAT
This sequence comes from Mucilaginibacter sp., assembly GCA_036758125.1. Taxonomy (GTDB): domain Bacteria; phylum Bacteroidota; class Bacteroidia; order Sphingobacteriales; family Sphingobacteriaceae; genus Mucilaginibacter. The sequence continues at coordinate 1,406 of DAIOXE010000023.1, read as the reverse complement.
CCTGCAATTGCAATAGTTCGGCGTTGCTGTTTACACGATGTTTTTTTTGAAGCGTGTATATCACGCTTAGCCGCGTATTTATTTCTTCGACACGGGCTTCATCGGTATGAGTGCGTTGTTCAATAATTTCAATTTCAGTGGCTATGTCCTTCAATTCAATTATGGCGCTGTTTAATCGCTGATATAGCTCTTCAATTTCCGGATTAAACTTTTCAAGCGTTGAGAGCTGGTGCCCAGCCTCGCGCAGCTGGATAATTGCTGAAGTTTCGCCTTCATGCATCAAATGATAAGCGCCCAGCAGGTTACGTTTTATTTCTTCGGCATTGTTCAGTGCGTACAGTTCCTGCTCCAATTGTTCCTGCTCGTCTGTTGTGAGGTTAGCTTTTTCCAGTTCGTCGTATTGAAACTGGTAATAATCAAGGTCAGCCTTTGCTTTGTCGCTTTCTTCAATCAGCTGCTGCAGTTTTGCAGTGGCTTTTTTAAATGCTTTGAATTTGGTCCGGTAATCGTTCAGCAGTTCATCATGTTTGGCTACAGCATCAACCACCAAAAGCTGAAACTCCGGATCATTGATCTCCAAGGTAGCATGTTGTGAATGAATATCGATCAGTTTTTCGCCCAAAGCTTTAAGTGCGGGTAAATTTACAGGCGTGTCGTTTACAAATGCCCTTGATTTGCCATCGGCTGATATTTCGCGCCGTAAAACGGTTTCGGCTTCGTAATCAAGATCATTATCCTCAAAAAATTGTTTTAAATGAAAAGCTCCGATCTTAAATGACCCTTCGATCACACATTTTTTTTGCTGATTAAAGAAATACCGGCTTTCAGCACGCTGACCCAGGATAAGGGAAAGCGCACCTAATATGATGGATTTACCGGCCCCTGTTTCCCCGGTTAGTATATTTAAACCGCTATCGAAACTAATTTCAAGATTATCAATTAAGGCGTAATTACTAATGCTGAGCTTTTGAAGCATAAAAAAAGTATCCTTGTTTGGAGGATACTAAATTACGGTTTTAGCGCAGAGATTAACGGTTTGAGATCAGAGATTAGAAATAATTTTTTCAACCATACCATTTCAACCTAATCTCTTACCTCCAATCTCTACTTCCCAATCGTATCCCTGCTTTCCTTCAGGGAATCTTTCCTATCCAATTGCCAGTCCTTCATCTTCTCTTTCCATTCAGGGCTGTCAAATTGTTTCCTCATTTCCTCGCCCTGTTTCTTCATTAACTCCATTTGCTTTTTCCACTCCGGGCCATTGAACTGTTTTTTCATAGCATCCATTTTTGCTTTCCATTCCGGACTATCGAATTGTTTTTTCATTTCTTCACCTTGCTTCTTCATCAACTCCATTTGGTTCTTCCACTCCGGACTATCGAATTGCTTTTTCATGGCATCCATTT